>JAGLIF010000009.1 GCA_023143095.1 Candidatus Altimarinota bacterium | reverse complement strand
TGGTTGGGATTTTCAGCCGCCAGGAACAGATACTTGGAAATTAAACGAAATTACGCCATCGGACGATTATTATCCTTGTTTAAGCTGGCAGGATAATAGTACTTGTCCTTCAAAATCATTTAAATTTAAGATAACGACAGTCGCAAACTCTCAGAGTTTTCGTTTTCAGACAGATGCCGCAGTGGATCTATATGTAGATTGGGGAGACGGGAACAATGACACTTATACAGGAACAGGACTTAGAAGCCATATCTATGCGACAGCAGGTGATTACAATATTTCATTAAGCGGACAGGCAAGCAGAATATCGTTTTATGAAGGAACCCCGACTTTATTAAAAGATGTTTTAACACCTATGTCAAATGGTATAACTGGAATTACGAGTGCTAAAAATATGTTTAGAAATGCGTCTGGAATTACAACATTCACAGCAGAGAACTTTTTTGATGGTGTTTCTGGTGGTGTTACTGATATGAATTGTATGTTTTATAACGCAAGGAATTTCAACGGAAATTTCACCCATTGGGATGTCTCAAATATTACAAATATGCAAGAGATGTTTCATTTATCTTATGTTTTTAATGGGGATATAAGCAACTGGGATGTCTCAAGTGTTACAAATATGTACAAAATGTTTCGCAATGCTCGTGGTTTTAATCAATACATAGGAAGCTGGAATGTTTCTGCTGTTACAACTATGCAGGAGATGTTTACATATGCAACTTCTTTTAATCAAGATATAGGAAACTGGGATGTTTCTGCTGTTACAACTATGAAGGGGATGTTTACGGAAGCCGATATTTTTAATCAAAATTTAAACAACTGGGACATCTCAAGTGTTACAAATATGGATTCTATGTTTAGTGGTAATAATGATTTTAATGGAGATATAAGTAGCTGGGATACCTCTAATGTTACAACAATGTATGGTGTGTTTCGAATAGCTTCTAGTTTTAATCAAGATATAGGAAATTGGGATGTGTCAAAGGTTGTAACCATGAGTAATATGTTTACATCTGCAACTTCTTTTAATCAAGATATAGGGAATTGGGATGTGTCAAAGGTTACGGATATGGATTCTATGTTTGAGAGTGCCACTAGCTTTAACGGAAATATAAGCAACTGGAATGTTTCTGCTGTTACAAATATGCATCAAATGTTTGATATGTACAATAACGCATCAGTTTTTAACCAAGACATAGGGAATTGGGATGTATCAAAAGTTACAGATATGTATAGAATGTTTAACAGTGTTTCTAATTTTAACCAAGACATAGGGAATTGGGATGTATCAAAAGTTACAACTATGCAGGAGATGTTCCAGTCTGTAACTTCTTTTAACCAAGACATAGGATCATGGGATGTATCAAGTGTTACGGATATGGGCTATATGTTTAATGACGCAACTAATTTCAACCAATATATAGGATCATGGGATGTGTTAAGTGTTACAGATATGAGTACGATGTTTTATAGGGCAACTAATTTTAACCAAGACATAGGAAGCTGGGATGTGTCAAATGTTACAAATATGGGTATGATGTTTAATGACGCAACTAATTTCAACCAAGACATAGGAAGCTGGGATGTGTCAAAGGTTACACAAATATATCGAATGTTTTACAAAGCTTCTAATTTTAACCAAGACATAAGCAGTTGGAATGTATCAGGTGTTACGAGTATGGGTATGTATCAAATGTTTTACAAAGCTTCTAGTTTTAACCAAGACATAGGGACTTTGGATGTATCAAATATTACAGATATGTATCAAATGTTTTACGAAGCTTCTAGTTTTAACCAAAACATAGGAAACTGGAATGTATCAAGTGTCACACGGATGGATAAAATGTTTTATGGTGTAACCTTATCTACACCAAATTATAATTCACTACTTATTGGATGGGCAAGTTTACCATCGCTTAAACAGAATGTTAATTTTCATGGTGGGAATTCTAAATACAGTTCAAGCGCTGTAAGCGCACGAGATAACATGCTCATAGGTACTCACGGTTGGACAATAACTGATGGTGGTATACAATAACTAATGGTGGTATTAGCTTTCACTTGCGTAGATTCTTCGGTAAATGATGTGAACGGTAATAGGATTAACTCGCGTTTTCTCCTTTTATAGCAATATAAATGCTTTTGAAAAGGATAATTGCGTCGAGTCCTAAGTTCCATTTTTTCATATAAAAAGTTTCGAAATTCATTTCTTCTTCAAAACTTAGGTTAGATCGACCATTGATTTGAGAAAATCCAGATAGACCTGGTTTGATAGAAAGAATTTGCAGATCTTCTTTTGGATATTTTTTTACTTCTTCTTGTAGATGAGGACGGGGTCCAATGAAGCTCATATCGCCTTTTAAGATGTTCCACAGCTGAGGGAGTTCATCTAGGGAATATTTACGCAGAGTTTTTCCAAAAGTTGTAATACGGGGATCATTTTTCATTTTAAAAAGGATACCTCCTTTTCGTTCGTTTTTCTTTAAGAGTTTTGTTTTTTGTTTTTCTGCTTCTGGAATCATGGTTCGAAATTTATAACATATAAATTCTTTTCCATTTTTTCCGATTCGTTTAGATCGGTAAAAAATAGGAGCAGTTGTGTTTGAAATCCAAATGCGAAAGGTGATGAATAAAAAAATTGGACTGAGCAATAGCAAAGAAAATACAGCACAAAAGAAATCTAGTAGTTGTTTTACCAAAAGTCCCCAGCCATCAATTTTTGTATTGAGTAATGTAAGGAGCGGCAATGTTTCTAGTGTAGAAACTTGTACACTTGCTAGATCAAGTCCTAACTCATCAGGAATAAATCGGAAATATGTATGGTGCATTTGAGCTGTTTTGATGATTTTTGTATTAATTTTTTCAGTTGATTTTTTGGAAGCTAGTAGGATTTCATTTGGTTTTCTTGATTTCAAAATTCTTCCAAGAGAAGAGAATGTTCCAAGTATTTTTACATCTTCGAATTTTTTTTGTGTATTTATCTTTTCAGACAAAACGCCGATTATTTCAAGATGAGGTATTTTTTTTAAGGCTTTGATAGCTTGAATAGCAAGGTCGCCAGTTCCTAAAACAATGATTTTTTCTCGTCCTAGACCATGAAGATGAAATTTTTTTCGAATAAATCTTATAAAAAGTCTTCCTCCTAGAACGAATATGATAGTAAAGATCCAAGAAAGTCCGAAAATTAGTCGAGAGAAAAAAGGAAATTGTGAGAAGAAAAAGTATACCAATAAAAGGGTCATTCCTGCTGAGATTCCCCAGAAAATATGTACAAATTCGTCAAAAATTTTTTCATCAGCATTAAATTTATATCTGCCATGAAAGGCTAAAATCAATAAAATAATACCAGTTAATTTAAGTGAAAAATTTATAAACTTATCAAAAGGGAATAAAAATTCAGGAGCTGGAAAAAGTGAAAAATCCCAGATTCCTGCAATGGAAAATTCAAACCAGACCATTCGTAAATAATAGGTAAAGATGAGAGCTAAAAAAACAAAAACCATATCTGAAAAAATTCGACTGAGAGTGAAAAAAAGTTCAGATTTTTTCATACGAAAAAAAGTAATATGTGGTTACTATTGTTTTTTAGGAACAAAAAGTTCAATACGATCTTTTTCTTCAAAGGTTAAATCTTTGTGTGAAACCTTCATTCCACACTCAAGGCCAATTTCAGAAATACTATTAACTATATCAGATCCTCGTTGTACTGTTTCGATTTTCCCTTGTCCAAGTAGTTGTTCTTCTGTTTCGTTTGTTTCTTTGTTTGTGATAGACCGAAAGAGTCGAAAATGACAAAGTTTTCGAATAACTCCAGAAAGAGCTTCTCCTCCGAGAACTGCCATTTTTTTATTGGAAGCAAAAATCTTTTTTACTTGAAAAGTGCCAACAATTTCTTCTATTTCTTTTGCTTCGTCTCTACCTTCTAAAACTTCTTGTATTTTTTCTGTTAGATGATAAATAACATCAAAATCAAGGATATCAACGCCTTCTTTTTTTGCTAGTTTAAGAATTCTTCCAGGGGTTTTAATCCCAAATCCAATAACAATAGCTTCTCCTGAACTAGAAAGCATAACATCTGATTCATTTATTTCTCCTACACCAGCATGTACAACTTTCACCATGCTTTTATCTGTTTTTAATTTTTCACATTCTGAGGTAACAGCTTCTAAACTTCCTTTAGAATCTGCTTTAATGATGAGTTTTAATTGATTCAACTTTCCTTCTGCAATTTTTGCTTTGATTGTTGCAAGAGAGAATTTTTTACGACTAGATAGATCTTCTTCATGTTCAAGAGAGGCAACCTCTTCTGCTTTTTTTCGAGCAATTTTTTCACTGTCCATTACTTGTAATAAATCTCCAGATTGAGGTAGCGTTGAAAATCCTGATATCTGAATTGGAGTAGATGGACTTGCAGTCTTTATTTCTTCTCCCAAATAATTTTTCATAGATCTGATTTTTCCGTGTTGATTGTATATAACAAAGGCATCTCCTTTTTTAATTGTTCCTGTGTTAATAAGAACTGTTGCGGAAATACCACTTCGTTTATCCATAACAGCTTCTAAAACAGTCCCAATGGCTCTTCGTGTGGGATTGGCCTTGAGTTCTTGCAATTCTGCTGTAATTTGGATGGTTTCGATAAGTTTATCAATTCCTGCACCTGTTTTTGCAGAAACTTCGATACAAGGAGTTTCTCCTCCCCAGTCTTCTGGTGTTAATTTTTGTTCAGCTAGACCTCCTTTGACCAATTCTGGGTTTGCTCCATCTAGGTCCATTTTATTAATTGCCACAATAATGGGAATCTCTGCTTCTTTGGCGTGATTTATAGCTTCAATAGATTGAGGTTTTAGACCTTCTGTTGCAGCTACTACCAAGACAGCAATGTCGGTTGCTCGAGCTCCGCGTGCTCGCATAGTAGTGAAAGCTTCATGTCCTGGCGTATCAAGAAAGGTAATAAATTTTCCATCTTTTTTTATTTGGTATGCTCCAATTTTTTGAGTGATACCACCAGCTTCTTTATCGGCTACACTTGTTTTTCGAATATAATCCAAAATAGAAGTTTTCCCATGATCAACATGTCCCATGATAGAAATTATAGGGGGTCTTTCTACTAAATCTTCTGGTTCTTCATCCTTAAGAAAATCTTCTAAACTTCCACGAAAAAGATCTTCTCCTGAAAGTTCCGCTTGTTCTTTTTTTACTTTTATACCGAGTTCTTCTGCGACGATAGCCGCTGTTTCATAGTCTATTTCTTGTTGTAAGTTGGCAATGATTCCATTCTTTTTCAAATTAATTAAAACAATAGGAATTGGTTTTTCTATTTTTATGGCTAATTCTCGAACAGTAAGATTCTCTGGTAAAAGAATACTTCCTTCTTTATCTTTTATTATTTCTATAACTTTCGGTTTTGGTTCTTCCTTTTTTTTGTGATTCTTTTTTTGTGATCCTGCTGTTTTTGCTTGTTGTGTTTCTATAATGTCTCGATCCATTTGTTCTTCGTACTCATGGTCAAGTTGTGCGAGTTCATCAGTGGTTTCTAGTTTTTCAATTGCTACTGCAATATCATTTGGGATTATTTCATCTTCTGGCATTTCAAAATCCAAATCCATGGAGTGCAAAATTACAGCTTCTGGAGCAATTTCAAGTTTTTTAGCGAGCTCGGAGAGAGAAATAGACATTTTGTAGAAAAACCATACGAAAAAATAATATTTTGTCCACTTTACGGAAACATTGATAAAAAACAAAGGATAAAATAATTCAAGTTCGAACTCTTAGAGTTCGAACTTATAAGGGATAAAAAAAATTCCTTATTGACTGGATTCTTGCTTTTGCAAGAATGAGAGCAATGGAGTTTAAAGCAGAAATTATTTCAGGGGTTGAAGTAGGAGCAAAGTTTGGTATTGCTACTGCTAATTTGTGTTTTTTAGAAAAAAAACCAGACCTAAAAGAAGGGGTTTATTTTGTTCAGATCAAAGTGAAAGATGAAGTTTTTAATGGGATATTGCATTTTGGGGTACTGAAAACTTTTGGAAGAGGTTTCGCGGCAGAAGTACATATTTTGGATTTTGATCAAGATATTTATGGAGAAGTAGCAGAAATTTCTATTCTAAAATATATTCGTTCAACCAGGACATTTCTCAATGCTGATTTACTTTTTACACAAATTGAAAACGATCGAGAAAAAGCAGAAAAATTTTTTTGTCGTCGTGCGATTTTTCAGAAGTGGGAAATGCTTAAAAAAAAAGAAAAAGATTCCTTTTCTATTCAAGCGATTGATAAAATTTCAGTACATAAAAAGTTTTTAGAAACAACAGATATATTGATATATGCGCCACAAGGAGATCGGGAGATTGATTTTACGAAGGCACTTATGAAACGGTTTTCAGAGAAAAGATATTTTTTTCCAAAAATTGTAGATGCTCAAATGCAGTTTTTTCAAATCCAGTCTTTTGAAGAGCTAAAAGTTGGGTCGTTTAGAATTTTAGAACCAGAAGGTCTGACGAGAATTTTTGAATTAAAACAAAAAACACTGATTTTTCTTCCAGCGGTGGCAGCTGATAAAAAATGTTTTCGATTAGGTCGAGGAAGTGGTTTTTATGATCGATTTCTCAATCAATGTAATATTGAAAAGGAACAGTTAAAAAGAAGAAACTTGTTGAAAGTAGATGTTTACTCTCTTTGTGTGTTACCGAATTTTGCCATATTGCACACGATACCAGTTCAAATGCATGATCAAATGGTAAATGAGGTTTTGGCAGTTGATTGATTAAACAAAAAAATCTATATCTATTTTTTTGTTTTATCTGTTTAGATATTTGGATACTGCTTTGAGGACAGATTTTGCTTGATCGAGAGAAATTCCAATTTCTGCTAATTCTTCGGCTTTAAGTCCTTCAAATTGTTTGATTTGGGAAAGTCCAAGTTCTGTTAAGATTTCAATAACTTCGGTATCAACACCTTCAAGAGAGCTGATAGAGACTTTTTCAGAAACTTCTTTTTTAGCTTTTTCAGGAGCAGTTTTTGAAGACTCCTCTTCTTCTGCTGGACCGTCGTAGGTGATGACATCTACTTGAATACCAATGAGGTTACCGGCTAATCGCACATTTTGTCCTTTTTTTCCTATAGTAATGGCTCGTTCTTCTTCTCGTACGAAAATTTTGACACGCTCTTCTCCTCGTTCGTCTTTAAAAAATTCAACTTTTGCAATTTTTGCTGGAGAGAGTGCTGCAAGGAGTAATTTTTTAGGATCTTCATAATATTGGATAATATCTAGTCGTTCATCACCGACTTCATCCATTACTGCGTTAATTCTAGAGCCTTTTTGTCCTACAAAAGCTCCTACAGGATCAATCGAAGGTTCCTCAGAAGCAACAGCTATTTTACATCGAACGCCTTGTTCTCGTGCAATCTTAGCTACATAAACAAGACCTTCTCTCATTTCTGGGATTTCTTGTTCAAAAAGAGCGATAATAAAATCTTCTGATGATCGTGAAATTTTTAGTTGAGGTCCTTTCGTTGCCATTTCCACTTTTTCCAATAAAACTTTAATTCGTTGTCCAGTGAAGTATTTTTCTCCTGGAATTTGTTGTCGTTTATGAAGAAGTGTAGCAATACCTTCTATTTCAATAAGAATAGTATCATGGTCTACTTTTTGAACTTTTGCCGTGAGCAGGTCTCCTTCTCGATCTTTAAATTTTTCAAAAAGCATATGTCGCTCTGCTTCGTTTAGTTTTTGTGTAATAACTTGTTTTGCGGCCTGAGCAGCAATTCGTCCAAAGCTTTCATTTAGTTCTATCGGTACAAAAACAATATCTCCGAGTCCTGCATCAGGACGGATAATTTTTGCATCTTTTTGTGCAATATCAAGATCAAAGTCTTCTACTTTTTTGACTACCTCCCGTTCTTCAAATATACGCATTTGCGTGATATCATCGCCTACTAACACTTTTATAGTTTGTCGAGGATTTCCAAAATCTTTTTTGTAGGCAAGTGCAATGGCTTTTTCAATGGCATCAATAACAATTTCTTTATCTAGGTTTTTTTCCGCACAGAGTTGATTGATTGCGGCTTGAAGTTGGCTTTGCATACTTTGGAATATTAGAAAGTTAGAAATGTATTGAAGTGAGTGTTTAATAATAGCTCGCCTCTTAAAAAAAGAGCGATAATTTCATTTAATTAATGAAATCATCATCTACTTGTCCCCAGTTTCTCTGTTTTTCGGGTTGTGTCAAATGTTATTGCTAAAAATTTGAAATTTTTTTATTATAAGTCTGGACTCAAGGCTTTCCGAGTCAGGACTTCACAAGGAAATAAATATTTTATGAATTATAAAATTTTGGTTTATGGATCGTTGGCGTTTGATGTGATTTTTTCTATTCCAGAGGATTTTAGAACTTCTATTCCATTGGAAAACGGAAAAATTCGTAATTTTAATGCTACTTATATAGCAAATGAGAAACAAGAATTTCGAGGGGGAACGGCTGGAAACATAGCTTTTTGGTTAGGGAAAGAATCGATAAAGTCTTCTATTTTTTCGGCTTGGGGAAAAGATTTCAATCAAAAAGGGTATCGGGAAAAACTAGAGGATTTGGGTATAAAAATAAAAGGATTTGAAGGAGAATTTTCTGCTCATGCGTATATAGTTTCAGATCCTTTACATCAACAATTAGTTATTTGGCAGCCAAATGCATATGAACAAAATGAAACGCAAAACTTGTCTGACCAATTTTCTGATGAAGATTTGGAGGGGTTTGAGTATGCTATTTTTTCACCAGGGACACCGAGTTCGTTATTAAAACATATGAAAGAGTTTCGTAAAAAGAATAAAACAGCGATTATCTTTTTTGATCCAGGGCAAGTGGCGCCTTTTTTTGAGGCTGAAAATTTCCAAAAATGTTGTATTTTGTCGGATGTATTAGTGGGAAATGATATAGAGTTTCAGCATTTCAATAACTATGGAATTCCAAAAAACATGATGCTTTTGGAAACATTAGGGGGAAGAGGGGTTCGATTTATACAAGAAAATAAGGAAGTCTTTTTTTCAGCGGAGAAAGTAGAAAAGGTGGTTGAAACTACTGGTGCAGGAGATGCGTTTAGAGCAGGAGTTTTGGCAAGTCTTTTACAAAAAAAAAGTTGGGAAGAATCGATTAGAAATGGTATAAAACTTGGGGCGAAATGTGTAAAATTGCCTAGCGGACAAGAATAAATAATTTTTTTTAATGTTAGATTACAAAGTAGCCGATATCAAGCTTGCTGGTTTTGGTCGAAAAGAAATAGCTATTGCTGAAACTGAAATGCCAGGACTTATGGCAATTCGTGAGGAATATAAAGCAACACAACCGCTCAAGGGTGCAAGGATTGTGGGGTGTATTCATATGACGATTCAGACAGCGGTTTTGATTGAAACTCTTCTTGATTTAGGGGCACAAGTGCGTTGGAGTTCATGTAATATTTTTTCAACGCAAGATCATGCAGCAGCTGCATTGGCGGCAAAAGGTCTTCCTGTTTTTGCGTGGAAGGGGGAGACGGAAAAAGAGTATTGGTGGTGTTTAGAACAAACCTTGGTAGGAGCAAAGGGATGGAAACCTAACATATTACTGGATGATGGTGGTGATTTGACAGAGTTGGTGCATGAAAAATATCCAACATTACTCAAAGATATTCGTGGAGTTTCAGAGGAAACGACTACGGGTGTGCATCGACTGTATCAAATGCACAAACGGGGAGAGTTGAAAATCCCAGCAATTAATGTGAATGATTCGGTAACTAAATCAAAATTTGATAATTTATATGGATGTCGGGAAAGTTTAGGAGATGCAATCAAGCGAGCAACTGATATAATGTTTGCGGGGAAAGTAGCTGTTGTAGCAGGATATGGAGATGTTGGGAAAGGTTCGGCGCAGAGTTTGCGATCAATTGGATGTCGAGTGATTATTACAGAGATTGATCCGATTTGTGCACTTCAGGCATTGATGGAAGGGTATGAAGTTGTGGATATGGAGGAGGCATCAATTCGAGGGGATATTTTTGTGACGGCAACTGGTTGTTGTGATGTGATTACACGGATGCATATGGAAAAAATGAAAAATAATGCTGTGGTTTGTAATATTGGGCATTTTGATTCAGAAATTGATGTGAAGAGTCTTCGTGATTTGGAATGGGATGAGATTAAGCCACAAGTTCATCATATACAATTTCCAAATGGGAAGAAGATTATTTTATTGGCTGAAGGTAGGTTGGTGAATTTAGGTTGTGCAACAGGTCATCCGAGTTTTGTAATGTCTAATTCTTTTTCCAATCAAGTCTTGGCACAGATAGAACTTTTTACGCATCCAGAAAAATATGAGGTTGGTGTATATTGTCTGCCTAAATCTTTAGATGAAAAAGTTGCTTTTTTACATTTGGCAAAACTTGGGGCGCGTTTAACAACACTTACAAAAAAACAAGCGGACTATTTGGGTATTGATGAGAATGGACCGTTCAAACCAGAACACTATCGGTATTAGTCTAATTAAATCTTTCCATAAAGATGCGTTCGGCTGCTACTCCTTTTTCGTGAAGAATTTCTTGTGAGGATTTGACCATTGCACCATTACCACAGATATAAAACTCGGAGTTTTTATCAAAGTCATTTTCTTCTAAAAATTTTGTAATACGGCAGTGTTCAGCATAATCATAAATTTCTGATGGTTTAGATTCTTGAGAAAGACCAAGTCGGACTTTAACTTTTTCAGGATGCCACATTTTTACTTCGTCGAGATAAGCAATATCATCGGCCTGGCGTCCGCCATAAAAAAGTTTCATAGTTCGAGGATTTTTTTGTTTTAGTTCTTCCAATATCATGCTTCGAAGTGGAGCGATTCCTGTTCCAGTGCCTAGAAATATTAAATTTGCTTTTGGGTTTTCTGAGAGAAAGAAATGTCCAAAAGGACCTTTAAATGGGAAAGTATCGTTTACGATAGCTTTATCCAAAATAGTGGATCCAACACCATTGGGTACGATACGAATAATTAGTTCAATTAAGTTTTTGTTTGGATGGGATGCAATTGAATAAGCTCTCCATGCTCGTTTGGTAAACTGTAATGAAATGAATTGACCAGCGATAAAAGGGAGTTTTCCACTGCCTTTGGTTTTTTCGTCTAAGGAAGCGAAGTTTTCTACTGAAAAGCGAAACTTCTTAGTGGTTTTAGCAACGGTATCGATTGACTCGATTTTTACAGTTCCTTGGAATAAATTCATATCAAATTATCGGCTATCTGTTGTTTTCTCTATGGATTTAGAGTGAAAATTCATAAATCTTATCTTTTGTTACGATATTTACTTTTTGTCCAGAATTATCAATTGTAAAATCTCGTGCATCAGGAAGACCAAAGAGTATTTGTTTTTTGTAAGTTGCAAAAAGATCACCTTTTACAAAGATTAAAACTCGTTCATTGTCAGGATCTAGTACATACAAAAAATCAAGTTCTTGTGTGGTATAAACTTTTAAATTTTTTCCACGAAAAGGAATTGATGGAAGGTCTCTAAATTCGTAATCTTGTTTTTGTCCTCGAAATATTTTTTGGAGGATTCCTTCGTCAGAGATGATGTAGATAGATCCATCTATTGTGAAACTTACTGCTCGACTCAGGTCTGCACCTTGATTATAAGCGATGGCTGCTCCATAAGTATCTCGTTTTCGTTCATATTTCCAGATTTGATTTTCTACTGGGTCAAGAATATATGCATATCGACCGTAATTTTTGATATCAATTCCTCTTTTCCAAGTTTCGTCAGTTGTTCGCATTGGAGTAAGTATACCTTCTCGGTACTCTATGATTCTTGGGTTATCAGAGAGGATGATAAGGGTGCTTTGGTCTTCTCGAGCAACACCAGCGATAATTGTTTCTTTATCCAAAATAGGAAGTCCTTTTTCAACAATATTTCGAATTGTTTTGTAGATGTTTTTTAGATCAAAAACAAATGAGTTGCCTCGTAAAGAGAGTAATCCAACAGCTTCTAGGTCATTATTTTTAACTCCCAGATCTGCAACAAGATTTGGTGTTACTTCTTTAGCATTTTCAACTTGAAGTTTTTTGTTATCAATATCTGCTAAAACGAATTTGGCATCGTTTCGAAATCGTTCTAGTTTAGAATTAAAGACTGCTTGTGCAGATTTTTCTGCTGTTGCTAGTTGTTCTTTAGCTAACTCAGTTTCTCCTTGAAGAATAAAGACACTTGCTTGATCAAGGGCTTCTCGAGAAAGAGATAATGTGTTTCGTAAAGCGGCCTCTTCTTCTGATCCAGATCGAGAACTCACAAACAGAAAAAGTAATAAACATGAAACAATAGTTCCTATTATGAGAATTATATTTTTATTAAAACGAATTTTTTTAAGTTTTTCTAAAAAAAAGGATGTGTTTTGTGTTTTTTGTGGAATAGGTTCTTCTTTAACAATTTTTTCTTTTAATTTCGAATTATCCGATAAGATTTCTTCTTCATCTTGAAGGTTTTTGGATGTGTATAAAGAGGAACTTGTTATTTCATCTTCAGGAGGTTCGATTGGTGTTTCGGGGATTATTTCTTTTGTGGAGACGGTTTCTGTTGAGTCCAAAACATCGTCTTTTTTTGACATAACTTTTGATAAAAAGCCTGCGAGAGGCGCTTCTTCTTTTTTACCAATTCCGACAATTGTCACAAGTGTATCTTCTTCTGAAGAAGAGGAAAGTTTATGACGAAAAATACTAACAGCTTCCGAATATCCTTTTTGTGAAAACATTTCAGATAGTTGGTTTGCTGTAATTGTTCGGAGAATCCTATGAGAGGAAAAGATAACAATATCGTTGATTGAGACTTGTCCGCTTAATATATTTAGAAATAAATCATCACTTTCTTCTGGGAGTTCTGATATTTGGCTGACATTTTCTCCTCGTATCATGTATGCCTCAGAAGAGCCAGATTGAGAAAGATATAAATGATGAAAATCAAAAAACCCAAGAATCATCTCTGGAGTTTTCGGAATTTTATTTTTCAATTTTTTAGCAGTTTCATTGGTTGCCTTGAGGGCATCTTCAAATTTATCATAAGGATCTGTAACACTCGAAGATTCAAAATGATCAACAACAGTTCCAAAGATTGCTTCAGCGATGCTTTGAGGATCACTTGTTCCTTCTGAGAATTTTGCTAAAAAGTAAAGTTCTTGTCCTTCGCCTACATTTTGATGAAAAGCAAAGCCAAGATTTCCTTTTGGATTGGTTTCGAAAGTGTGTACAGAAAAACTCATTTTTTTTTGAAAAATCTCATTCTTATTTATACCTAATTTTTTGAGAGTAACAAAATTATAAATTGAAAATTTAAGTCAGGTAAGTTTTAAAAGGTTACTTTAGGAGCTTCTTGAAGTGATTCTCTTGTGTTTTCGTCTAGTTCAAAGAATTCTTCTTCATTGAATTTATGAAGGTTTGCCACGAAATTTGATGGGAAACCTTGTACTTTGGTATTCAAAATTGTTACATTTCCATTATAAATTCGACGAGAAGCTGAAATTTGGTCTTCGGTTTCCACTAATTGTTCTTGCAGTTGTATGAAATTTTGATTGGCTTTTAGGTCAGGATAGTTTTCTGATAGGGCAAAAATAGATTTAAGAGTAGAACTAAGCATGTTTTCAGCTTTTGCCTGTGTAGCTATATTACCTTCAGGAACATCCATGGCGGCTGTACGAGCTGCTATAACTTTAGTAAGAGTATTTTGTTCATGGGTGGCATAACCTTTTACGGTTTCAACGAGTTTTGGAATGAGATCATATCGTCGTTTTAGTTGAACATCTATACCAGACCAAGCTTCTTTTACTTTTTGTCGAGCATGAATGAGTTTGTTGAATGCGGTGGCATAAAAAATACCAAAGAAAACTACGATTGTGAGAAGGACAAGAAGAATAGTCATTTGATAATAAGTTTAATTTATTTGTAGATTCTTCTGGATTTTACCAGAAGATTTTGTTTATCCCAATTTTATTTTAAATATTTTCCAAATTCATGTGTAATTTTTAAAATAGTTTGGAGTTTTTCCTTTAAATAAGTTTCATCTTTCGCATTAATTTCTATTTTTTTTAAAAAATTAGTTTTCATGTTTTCGAGAAATCGTTTTTCAAATAGAAAAATTACACAGTCTTTTTTGAAAAGAATTGAATAATATCCCATGGATTGCAGTAATTGATTCATTTTATCTTGAACATAGGGGGATATTTTTTTAAGGATTTCAAGATTATGATTTTTTTTAGTGGTTTTGTTTTTGTAGAGAATTACATCAAAACCAGTACTAATGGCGGAAGATTCAACACCAATTATTTCTGTTTTTTTTGAATTTGAGGGGGTAAGTAGTAATACATCCTCAAGTGTTTTATCGAGGCGTATAGCTACGGTAGCGAACTCAAGGTTAAGGAGACCCATCCAAAAATCTTTGTTTTGAAATTTTCCCCAGAATTCATCTTGAAAGGCGTCATCTTGGTTAAATAATTTTTTCTCAGAAAGAATATTTAGTTGAAGATTAAAAATTTCCTCAAATTTTTTAGCAAGAGAAATGGAGTGAAGATAGTTTTTGTTTGGGGAGTAAACCCACTTGTTTTTTTGAGCAATCAACATTTTTATACCGTCTATCTGGAGGGCTTTAATTTCCCAAAAGAATTTTATAAGGAGATAAATGGGAATAAAGAGGATTGTTGCAATAATTATAATAATGTAATTGCCGACTTCTCCGTTTATTTTTATAATTTCCCAGAAAATGGGACTTAAAAAAAAGAGGAATCCAATAAAAATGCTTAATATACTGAGAATAGAAAGAACTATTATTTTTCGTTGAGGGGAAAAAGGATTTTTTTGATAAAACTTTATTTTTTCCCAAGTTTGTCTCTGTTTGGTATCAAAAAAGTTTTCTCGAATGATGTTTCCACTTGGATCCCAGAGAATTTTGTTTTTTAACAAGATTTTGTGACTTTTTTTAAATGAGTTGGGGATATCTTTTAATGAAGGGTTTTTGCTTTGTGTTTGTAAGAATTTTACAATGCTTGTAACAAAGGGTGTTGTTGGGAATTGTGTGATTTCATAAAACTCATGAAAAAGTGATTGTTCTGGAATGCCAGCGGTTAGTCCCTCTTGGAAAATTTTTTCAGGAGATTTTCCGTTAAAAAGTTGTTCACGAATTTGAGTTTCGTAGTTTTTTATTGAGAGGATGGGAATAGCGAAAATAGCGTTTTTTTCATTCGTAATAAATTTTTTGATTTTTGGAAAAAATTCATGGGTTTGATACGCCGATATATTTTTGAATGTTTTCCAAAGGATTGGTGATTCATATCCATGATCAATGCCTTTTTGCATGATGTTTTTTGGTGACAATCCACCATGCAAATTTTTTAGGATAAATGCTTTTGGAGAAAGTTTCATAAAGAATATTCGTGAAAAAAAATTAATCTAAATATTTCATCATTTCACTTGATATGTCGAGAATAGTATTGATTCGGTTTTCGATAAAAGTTTTATCAGCAGGGTGTAATTTAATAGCTCGAAAAAAATTAGTTTTCATTCTAGGGAGTAGTTTTCCATTTATCATAAAAATAGCAATATCGTTTCGAAAAAGTAGTGAGAATTTCTCTTTTTGAGAGAGTTCTACGAGTTTTATTTGCAGAGCAGGGGAAAGTGTTTTTACAATCTCAAGTGCTTTTTGGTCTTTTCTTCCGTTATAAAATACAGCAAAAAGTTTGTTAAATTCAGAGCTTTCCGTGTTGATTTCTTTTTTACTAAAAAAATTTAAGAATTTAGTACCAATGTTTTCTGGTTCTAGACGAAAATCAGCATTTAGTTTTTTGTCTAGCCGTACAGAAAAAATTGTTTTAAAATGGTTTGTATAATAAGTTTTTCCTTTGTTACTACGATGTTTTATCTGATACTCGAAAACACTCGAATAAAAATCAACGATTTTTTTTTGACCTTTGAATTTTCCCCAAAATTCATCTTGCATGAGTTGTCCACGGTCGCCTTTGTTAAAAAAAACTGGGGAAAAAGTACGAAATCTACTCCAATGAGAACTGCTTTTTTCTGGATTGTATATCCAATTTTTTTCTTTGGCAATGAGGTATTTTACAAGATCTTTTTGGAGTGTATTAACTGCTCTCCAATACCAAAGAGGAAGGATTAAAAAAATAACAAATATAGTTACACTAGCGTCTAATTTAATGGATTTAAAAATTTCTGGACAAAAAAAGAACAGCCCCAGCAATAAAATATTAGGAGAGGAAAAGAGTAAAAGATTCCGAATCGGAATATGTGGGTTGTTTAAGTAAAATTGAAACTTTTCATTGAGTTTTTTGTTTTTTTTTGAAAAAAATTCTTTTGAAACTTCCTTATTTACTGGATCCCAAATTTTAGAAGAAGTGACATGAGAATTAGAAACATCATTTCTTTGTTGTTGTGGTATGATAATTTTTTTGATTTTTTGTTCGAAAAGCATCTCTTAGCATTTTACCAAAATGTATAGATAAAAACAATCTAAAACTTGACGCTTATTAAAAACACCGTAAAATCTCGATGATTTTAAAAAATATAGTAGCCATGAAAAAAGAACAGAAAAAAACGGTGATCGAAAAACATCAATCACATAAAAAAGATACTGGTTCACCGCAAGTGCAAGTAGCAATTTTAACAGAAAAAATTACGAGCTTAACTGAACACTTAAAAACACACGCGAAGGATAAACATTCTCGACGAGGTCTTATTGGGATGGTAGGAAAACGACGAAAGTTATTGCGGTATTTACAGCTCAATGATATTTCACAATATACAGCTGTGAAGAAAGCTTTGGGGCTTCGGAAGTAAATTAAAACTCTTTCAAGTTTTTTTATTTAGTTCTTTGAAATGACGGTGTGTGGTATTTGGTAAACAGTCATTTATCGATGCTTGTTTATATTATTCGGAGCAGGACGGGTATTTTTCTCACAGGTTTTTGTGAAAAATTTCCAATTTTGTTCCGAATAAGTGTGGAATTATAAAAGAATAAATAGGGATATTTTCTTTTAAGGAAAGCCTGTGAAATAAGTTTGTTTCTGTGAAATTGATTATTTTTTTATAGAACTTATTTATTAGTGTTTCTTTAAATTGGATATTGATAAAAACGAAAATGAAAAGATAAGGAGGGAATGGGTTCCTGCTTTCGCAGGAATGAGGGGAAAAAGGCAGGAATGAGGGGAAAAAATAGAAATTAGGAAGGAGAAATATGAGTTTATTAAATCAGTGTTTTCTTAATTAATAACTAAATTAAAGTATGTATAATATTAAAACGAAATCGGTAGAAATAGGCGGTAAAATGCTGACTTTTGAACATGGTAAGATGGCTCATCAGACAGATGGTGCAATCTTTTGCAAGTACGGAGAACAAGCTATTTTGGCTACAGCTCAAATGGGAAGAGTTCGGGAAGGTATAGATTTTTTTCCTTTAGTCGTAGATTTTGAGGCGAAATATTACGCTTCAGGAAAATTAAAAGGAAGTCGATTTAATAAACGAGAAGGACGAGCTGGAGATGCGGGAACATTGACAGCACGGATGATTGATCGTCCGATGCGACCACTTTTTCCGAAAGGGATGATGAATGAAGTGCAAATTATTTGTACTTTATTGCAAACAGATACGGAACATTCAGCTTCGGCAACAGCGATAACGGCAGCTTCTATGGCGATATTGCTTTCAGGGATTCCGTTTGAAAAAGCTGTTGGAGCAGTACGAGTTGGAATGGATGAAGCTGGAAAATTCTTTTTAGATCCAACTTTTGAACAGATAGATAATGGAGATTTGGATTTGATTGTAGCTGGATCGGAAGATTCAATCATGATGGTGGAAGCAGGTGCGAATTTGATTTCCAAAGAAAAAATGGTGGAAGCTTTGGAATTTGCTCACGGAGAAATTAAGAAAATCTGTAAAGCGCAAGTAGAGTTTGCTGCAGAATTTGAAATTGAAACAAAAGAAGTGATGATCAAAGAAGAATCTGAACTGGCAGAATCGTTAGTAAATGAAATTATTTCAGATGCGGTGATGGATGAGGTTGCAGGTATTACCAAAAAAGAAATAAAAGATGGATTGCATGCACTAGAAGATAAAGTAATAGATGCTTGTGTGGGACAAATTGAAGAAGGTGAAGTTACTGAAAAAATGTTGAAAAAATATGTTAATAAAAAATGGGGAGAAAGTCTTCGACGAAGAATTTTGGAAAAAGGGGAACGGATTGATGGACGAAAAACAGATGAAGTACGACCTATTCATGTAGAAGTAGGGATTTTGAATAGATTGCATGGATCGGCGATTTTTCAACGAGGAGAAACACAAGCTTTGACAGTTTTGACTGTAGGAGGTCCTGGAGATGAAGAAATTGTAGATGATCCAGATCGACCAGAATATCGAAAACGATATATTCATCATTATAATTTTCCACCATATTCTGTGGGAGAAGTTCGAATGATGAGATTTCCTGGACGAAGAGAGATAGGACATGGAATGTTGGCGACACGAGCGTTGAAATATGTATTGCCTACTGAAGAGGGAGATCAGTTTCCTTATACTCTTCGTTTAGTTTCTGAGATTTTGAGCTGTAATGGATCAAGTTCAATGGCGTCGGTTTGCGGATCTTCTTTATCCCTTATGGATGGAGGTGTTCCAATTAAAAAAGCTATTGCCGGAATTGCGATGGGAATGGTGATGGATCAGGAAACTGGGAAATATAAAATTTTGTCTGATATTCAAGGACTTGAGGACGCTGGTGGTGATATGGATTTTAAAGTAGCAGGAGATGAAGCAGGTATTAGTGCATTGCAAATGGATATCAAAGTAAAGGGATTGAAATTAGAAATTTTGAAAGAGGCTTTAACTCAAGCGGAAGTTGGAAAGAAATTTATTTTAGGAGAAATGAATAAAGTTATTTCTGAACCGCGAAAAGAAATGAGTTCTTTTGCTCCACGAATTTATACAATTCAAATTGATCCGAGTGATATTGCCGCTGTGATTGGAAAAGGAGGAGAAACAATACAAGGAATGGAAAAAGATTTTCAAGTACAAATTTCTATATCGGAAGATGGTTTGATTATGGTAACAGCACTTGATCAAGAAAAAGCGGATGGTGCATTGGGACGAATAAAAGAAGTAACATATAAACCACAAATAGGAGATATTTTGAAAGTAAAAATTCGGAATATTATGGATTTTGGAGCGTTTGCAGAAATTGCGCCAAAAAAAGATGGACTGATCCATATTTCAGAAATTGCTGATGAACGAGTGGAAAAAGTAGAAGATTACTTAACCCTTGGTCAAGAAGTGATGGTGAAAATTTTGGATATTGATCGACAAGGGAAAGTTAAGTTGTCGATGAAAGCAGTTCCTAAGGATTAAAAATGAAATTATGTTAGAATTCTACTTATTAATATAAATTTAATATGCCAGAAACTTATAATTATAAAAAATTGGAACAACCTCAAGAAGAACTATTTAAATGTTTTATATATAATTTGGAAAAATGTGTCTCTGATATAGAGAAACATGTGAACGGACTTCTGGAGGCTAGGGAATTATTTGATGCTAAAGAGGTTGTTGGATCACAGGAATTGTTTGATAAGATTAGTTTAGAGACTCAAGATCAGTTAGTACAACTTGCAAATGGGATTACTCGTAAGATATCATCTTTACATGGGGAAGTAGAAGATGACAAAGACAATGTTCGGTTTGATCAAAATCTTCGAGAGGTGGATGCTATCCAATTTTTTACTGAAGACTATGGAAAAAATGTTGCAGACAAGTTAAGGAAACACTGAGTTCACTTGCCCTCATTCCTGCTCCTTTACCTCATCCCTGTGAAGGCAGGGATTCATTTTTATGACTAAAAAAAATTAAAAACTTTTCACCATCAAACCACTAGTATTTTATTTTTTTGTTATACCTATAACAAAATTATACAGATTTATATTTTTTTTTATAAATAATGGATAAAGTTTTTGAAAAAAGATAAAAATGGTCTTGTTTAATTAACCATTAAAAAATGGAATATCGAGGACTTTATACGGCGATTATTACTCCTTTCAAAATGGATGGAAGTTTTGATGAATCAGTGTTTAAGAAATTAATTGAATATCAAATTAAAAGCGGAGTTGATGGGATTGTGGTTTTAGGAACGACAGGTGAAAGTCCAACGATTTCAACACAAGAGCATAATAAAATTATTTCAATTGCGGTAAAATTGGCGAAAGGGAGAACAAAAATTATTGCGGGAACTGGGTCAAATTGTACGGTTGAGGCGATAAATCATTCGGTGCATGCGGAAAAAGCAGGAGCAGATGGTTTACTGCAAGTGAGTCCCTATTACAATAAACCAACACAGAAAGGATTATATGAGCATTTTATGGCGGTAGCTGATAGTGTGAATATTCCTATTATTTTGTATAATATTCAAGGACGGTGTGGGGTGAATATTGAGACGCCAACTTTGCTTCGCTTGGCACGACATCCTAATATTTTTGCTGTAAAAGAGGCATCTGGAAATCTCGATCAAATGAAAGAGGTGATTGAAAGTGTTCCTTCAGATTTTACGGTTTTATCTGGAGATGATGGACTTTGTTTTGATCTTTGTAAGCTTGGCGGAGTAGGTGTTGTTTCAGTACTTTCAAATTTGCTTCCCAAAGAAATGAAGTCTCTTGTGCAAACTTGTGAAGAAGGAAATTGGGAAGAAGCAAAAGTACAGCATGAAAAATTATCGACTCTGTTTTCAGCTTGCTTTATTGAGACGAATCCCCAACCAATTAAAACTTTAATGGCTAAGGAGGGTTTTTGTGAAGAAGTCTTTCGTTTGCCAATGACTATTATGGAGAGAGAAAATAAAGATAATCTTTTAAATATTTGGAGTGATTTTTGCAAAGACTAATAGTATAATCTAGAACAATTTTTATGAGAATGATTCAACAAACTTTTTCTGAGTGTGACTTACAAACTCTTATGTCAAAATATGGGTCTCCGTTGGTACTCACGGATGGGAATATTATTCGCGAACGATGTCGTATGCTCAAAAAGAATTTTCCAGGGATTTCTTTTCATTATGCGGTAAAGGCAAACTATAATCCATATTTGGTAAAAATTATTATAGATGAGGGATTTGGACTGGACGGGGTTAGTCCCAAAGAGGTTTTACTGGGTGTGAAAGTGGGAATCTCTCCAGAAAAAATAGTGTACAATGAAAATAATATGACTGATAAGGATATGATTGAATCAGTTGAATTGGGGGTCAATTTAACGATTGGTTCGATTTCTCGATTAGAAAAATTTTGTCGAAAGTTTCCTGGAAAAAGTATTGGTATTCGTATCAACGGAGATATTGCAGCGGCTTGTCATAAAACCAATTTAACGGCTGGTCCAGACTCAAAGTTTGGGATTCAATTTACTGAGATTGAAACAGCTCTTGAAATGGCTAAAAAGTATCAGGTGAAAATCACGACTGCACACCAACATATTGGTTCTGGATGGTTGGATACAACTCCTTTTTTAGAAGCCATGGATATTTTGTTTCGGGAGGTAAAAAAAATGCCAGATGTTCAAAAAATAGATTTTGGAGGAGGTTTTGGGGTGCCTTATAAACTGGATCAAAATCATTTAGATTATGAAAAATTATCAGAACAAATTTTTGCTAAGATTGCGTCTTTTGAAAAAGAGGTAGGTCGTAAATTTGAATATGCTTTTGAGCCAGGAAGATTTCTTGTTTGTGAAAGTTCGGTACTTTTGATGACAGTGAATACTCGTAAAACTGGTTCAGATGGGAAAATCTTTATTGGAACTGATTCAGGGTTTAATCATCTGGTGCGTCCAGCGATGTATGGCAGTTATCATGAAATTTTAAACTTGTCTCATCCGAATGAACCTGCTGAAACAGTTGAGATTTGTGGGAATCTGTGTGAATCAGCAGATTTTTTTGCACATGATCGATTGATTCCTACGATAAGTGAAGGTGATATTTTGGGAATTTTAAATTTTGGAGCTTACGGTTTAGCACAATCTTCACCTTATAATTTGCGTGGAATGCCTGCGGAAGTTTTAATTGATGGAAAAATAGAAAAACTTATTCGTCGGCGAGAAACTTTTGAGGATTTAATGCATAATTTTGATTATCCTTTTGCTTTATGAACTTTGTAAAAATGCACGGCACTGGGAATGATTTTGTGATGATTGATAATCTTGATGGGTTGATCACGCTTTCTCCTATTCAAGTTAGACATATTTGTGATCGGCATTTTGGAATTGGTGCTGATGGTGTGATTTTGGTAGAAAAAGGGAGAGATGAGGGTGATGTATTTATGAATTATTATAATGCTGATGGGTCATTGGCAGAGATGTGTGGGAATGGAAGTCGTTGTACAGCACATTTTATGAAAGTGTTTAAGGGGTTTTTGGGGCAAATTTTAAATTTGGAAACACGAGCGGGAATTAAACAGATTTCTATAAAAGAAAACGATTTATTTATGGTCAACATGGGAGTGCTGGTTTTTGCTCCGCATCCAGATTTTCCAGAAACAACGCAACAGATTGGAGGGGTTGACTGGGATTTTGCTTCAATTGGAAATCCGCATGCGGTTGGATTTTTTGATTCGGAAGATGAGGTTGATGAGGTTTTAAATTCTTTGGGAGCGAGAATTGAGTCAAATACTAATCTTTTTCCTAGTAAAATTAATGTGAATTTTGTATATCCTATAGGTGAGAATCATTTTGGAGTAAAAACTTTTGAGAGAGGATCGGGATTGACTCTTGCGTGTGGGACGGGGGCTTCAGCGAGTTTTGCTTGGATTTTGAAATGGGGAAAAGCGGAAGGTAATGTGAAAATTTCGGTTCAGGGTGGAACGCTTTATTTTCAGTATAATGAAAAGGGGGAAATCCTCATGACTGGACCAAGTGAAATAAGTTTTGAGGGGAAATTAAAATTACTATTATGAATATTAAAACATCAAAATTGATTGAATCGAGCGGTTTTTATGCTTTTGCTGCTATTGATAAAAAGGTGCAGGAACTTAAAGCTACAGGCAGAGAAGTTATTGATTTTGGTGTGGGAGATCCCAAAGCACCAACTCCTGATTTTGTGATAGATGCTCTTTGCACAGGTGTACGAGCACGGGCGAGTTATGGGTATCCTTCATATGTTGGAGATATTTCTTTTCGAGAAGTAGCTGCTAAGTATATGCAAGAAACATTTGGTGTGGAGGTAGATTCAGAGACAGAGGTGACGGTGAGTATTGGTTCGAAAGAGTCAGTGTTCCATTTTCCGCGAGCGTTTGTGGATTCGGGAGATATCGTTATTTGTCCTACTCCTGGCTATCCTCCATATAAAAAGGGAACGGAATACGCAGGAGGAGTGCCTTATTTTGTGCCTTTAACTGAAGAAAACGATTTTTTAATGGATTATGAGAGTATTCCAGAAGAAATTGCCCAAAAAGCAAAAATTATTTGGACTTGTTATCCAAATTCTCCAACTGGGAAATTGGCACCAAGAGAATGGATTGAGGGATTGGTGGCATGGGCGCAAAAATATGAAATAATTATTGCTGCGGATGAAGGGTGTTATCACGAAATTTATTTTGGAGAGAAACCGATTAGTATTTTAGAGATTGCAAAAGAAGGTGTGGTGGTTTTTTACAGTTTGTCTAAAACATTCAATATGACGGGATATCGTGTAGGGTTCTTGGCCGGTGATAAGCGAATTATTGCTGCGTTTCGAAAGATAAAAACACAGATTGATTCAGGGTGTCCAACTTTTGTACAAGATGGTGCGAGTGCGGCATTGGGAAACAAGAGTTTTCCAGAAAAAGTTAGAAAAGAATATAAAACTAAAAGAGAAATTTTACTTTCGGCGCTTGCTTCTGTTGGACTGCCTCCGTGTCAAAGTGAAGGGACTTTTTATCTTTGGCAAAAAGCTCCTGAAGGGTTTTCTGGAAAAGATTTGGCGATGAAACTTATTGAATTGGGAATTGTAGTTACGCCAGGAGAATGGATTTCAGATAAGGCATTTGATGGAAAAAATCCTGGAGAAAATTTTGTTCGTTTTGCATTGGTAGCTACGCTTGAGGAAGTGAAGGCGGCGGCACTCAAAATTGAAGCTGAATTGGAATTTTAATATAATTAACTATTTATGAAAACTATAACGCTTGGCATCTTCGGTGGAGGGACTGTTGGAGGAGGGGTTGTGGAAATACTTTCACAACAAAAAGCTGTTTTTGAGGCGCAGGGGATTTGTATTGAAATCAAAAAACTTTGTGTTCGGGATACTGGTAAAAAAAGAGATTTTCAACTTCCTGAAGAAACAATTGTTGTTTCTGATTTCTCAAAAATTTTGGAAGATGAAGAGATTGATTTAGTGGTGGAATGTATTGGTGGGACGACAAAAGCAAAAGACATTGTTTTTGAATCAATAAAAAAAGGGAAGTCAGTTGTTACTGCAAATAAGGCGCTTATTTCTGCCTATCTTTCTGAATTAGAAGCTCTTTTAGCTCAGTATCCGAAAGCAGGGTTTGGATTTGAGGCTTCAGTTGGAGGGGGAATTCCTATTATCCATACACTTGCAAGAGATTTGGTGGGAGATCCTATTCAAAAAATCTCAGGGATTCTCAATGGAACTACAAACTTTATCCTATCCAAAATGGAAAAGGAAGGAGCGGATTATGCTAAGACACTTAAAGAAGCACAGGATTTGGGATATGCAGAATCAGATCCCACAGCAGATATAGAAGGTTATGATGCTCGTTCAAAAATAGCGATTTTGGCTAAAGTTGCATTTGGGGTTGTTGTAGAAGAATCATCGATTTTTATGAAAGGAATTTCACAGATTACGAAGGAGGATTTTGCTTATGCTGACTTGCTAGGTGGAACCATCAAGCTTTTGGTCGTGGCAGAGAAAAAAGGTAACAGTTTTTCAATTTATGTTTCTCCGATGATTGTTCCATATTCACATAATTTAGCACCTATTGGAGGAGCAACCAATGCAGTCCTAATCGGGTCGAAGTATTTGTCCGAAACGGTGCTGGTGGGGCAAGGAGCTGGAAGATTTCCTACGGCAAATGCTATAGTTTCAGATATTTTATTGATTGCTCATGGGGTGGATGTGGCGGCATTTTCCAAAAAAGAATCTTTGGTGAAAGATGATAACATTGAAGGGAAATTTTATATTCGAATGAGGATTAAAGATGGGTTGGGTATTGTGAGAAGGGTGGCAGAATGTTGTGAAAAAGCTGGTGTTTCGATTGATTCTGTACAGCAATTGCCGATTGAAAATCCAAATGATGTACCTTTTGTTGTAACGACAGATAAGACAACACTTAGTGCTATTGAAAAAGTTTGTGAGGAAGTAGGACGAGAAACTTTTTGTCTGGAGAAGCCGTTTTTTATGCCAATATTATAATTAAATTTATCATGCAACGAGTTAAAATTGCGCTCTGTGGAGCATCTGGTGTAGTAGGAAAAGAAGTTTTGTATTGTCTATCGAAACTAAAATTTCCTGTAGATGTCTCAAGCATCAGTCTTTTTACTTCTAGCCGTTCAGCAGGGCAAAAAACAGAGACTCCTTTTGGAGAAATGATGTTTGAACTTTTTGAGTTAAAAAAAGTGAAAGATTTTGATATTGTTTTTTTGTCGGTGGGAGGAGGTTTTTCTCGACAGTATGCTCGTGATTTAGCAGAACAAAATGGGCTGGTAATCGATAAGTCTTCTTATTTTCGGTATCACAAGGATGTGCCGTTGATCATACCAGAAATAAATGGGAATGAGGTGAAAGGGAAAGGTCTTGTTTCTTCTCCAAACTGTACGACTTCTATTTTGGCGATGCCGCTTTATCCGATTTACAAGGCTTTTGGAATAAAGAAAGTTATTGTGTCGACTTATCAATCGGCTTCTGGTGCAGGGAAAGCGGGGATGGATGAACTTGAAGTTCAAACTCGAAATTGGGCGACAGGAAATCCAATAGAGAACGATGCTTTTGTATATCAGTTGCCGTTTAATATTATTCCGCATATTGATGTTTTTCAGGAAAATTTGTACACGAAGGAAGAAATGAAAATGGTTTGGGAAATGCGAAAAATTTTTGATGTTTCCGATCTTAAAATATCTTGTACATCAGTTCGAATCCCGACGATTCGGGCTCATGCTGAATCAGTAACTATTGAAACAGAAAAGCCTGTTACGAGAGTTGGGGCTTTGGAGGTTTTGGCAAAAGCTAAAGGAGTGGAAATTGTGGATGATTCAGAAAACAATCAGTATCCAATGCCTTTGAGTGCTACAGGAAAGTTTGATATAGAAGTTGGAAGAATTCGAGAAAATGAGGTTTTTGGAAACAGAGGACTTGATTTCTTTGTTTGTGGAGACCAGTTGCTTCGAGGAGCTGCTCTCAATGCGGTTTTGATTGCCAAGCGTGCACTTGATTTTTAAGGGAATACTGAAAAAAACGAAAATGAAATTAGTACACATCGGTCTCGGAGGGATGGGAAAAACGGTACAAACAATCGCTCAAGAGCGCGGACACCAGAGTGTTGGGGAGATAGAGGTTGGTGATGAGATTGATACTTCCTCACTTGGGAATTGTGATCTAGCGATAGAGTGCACTGTGCCGAAAGCGTGTGTTGGGAATATTCGAAAAGTTTTAAAAGCGGGGAAAGATTGTCTTGTGATTACGACTGGATGGTATGATGAGATGGATGAGGTTCGAGAGATGGTTGAAAAATCAGGCGTTCGATTTCTTTATGCTTCTAATTTTTCCATTGGTGTAAATCTTTATTTTCGTGTGGTAGAGGAGGCGGCAAAATTGATAAATTTAGCGGATGAATATGATGTTTGGGGGCATGAAATCCATCATAAAAATAAAGTTGATTCGCCTTCTGGCACGGCAAAAACTTTAGAGACGATTTTGTTGCAAAATATTGATCGAAAGAAAAGAGTGGTGGAAGAAAAACTCGATCGAAAGATTGAGGATGATGAATTGCATTTCTCTTCTGTTCGAGGGGGAATGGTAAACTTTGGACATACGATTGGTTTTGATTCGTCTTCCGATTGTATCAAGATAGAACATTTTGCCAGAAATAGAGATGGATACGCGTTGGGTGCGATAAAATGCGCTGAATGGTTGTTACAACAAAAACCAGGGTTTTACACGATGGATGATTTTTTGAAATCGGTGTTTAAGTAACCTCTGAAAAATAAACTTTAACAAAAAATAACTCTTTTTCCCAAGTTCGAACTCATACAACCAATGTTTTTTTGGGTTTTGGAATCTGTAATTTGTCAGTACTTGCGGAAGGTCTTCCTTCAAACAGTGTATTTTGGAATTACTATTAAAGCCTTTTGTGAAGAGGTCTAAACGGATTTGGTTATGTAATGATTATAATCATGATTTAAATCATTACATAAAATAATAGGACTTCGCAGGAATGAGGGAATATAAGACAAGAATGAGTGTGAGATGGTAGCTATTTCACTCCCAAGTCTTTTCGCAATGCGTGGAGATGTCGCGCCATGGCAGAGTCAGTTCGGGTGAGTTCTTGTACTTTTTTGATTCCATGGAGGATTGTTGTGTGGTTTTTGCTAAAGTCTTTTCCAATTTTTTCAAAACTCATCTTCAAAACTTCTTTACATAAAAACCAACTGACTTGTCTGGGAAGGACAATTTCGGATTTTCGAGAAGTCCCCAAGAGTTCTGTGGCTGGTATTTGAAAATATTCCGAAACAAAGGTGATAATATCATCAGTGTTTTTTACGAGACCAGGTTTGCCGTTTTCGCTTAATGTTAAATCTTCGTGAGGATTAAGTTTTCGCCAAATTTTTCCAACACTTTGGATTGTGGGAGAAATTTTTGAAATTTCAATTTCAGCAGAAATTTGATTGAGCCAACTTTCTAATTCTCGCAGATTCTTTCGGGTATTGGTTGCTAGAAATTCTTGTACATCTGGTGGTAGCATGAGGTTCATTTCATTCGCTTTTTCTTGGATGATAGCCAACCGAGTTTCATATCCTGGCATTTGTACATCAGCTGATAATCCCCACCCCATTCTTGATCGAAGTCGGTCAGAAATTCCCACTAAATCGGAAGGAGGACGGTCTGCGGAGAAAATAATTTGTTTATGAAATTCATGAAGATCGTTGAAGGTATTGAAAAGTTCTTCCTGGGTTTTTTCTTTTCCTTCAAAAAATTGAATGTCATCAATAATTAACGCATCAACTTGACGATATTTTTTTCGGAGCATGTCTGTTTTTCGTTCACGAATAGCCTTGATGATTTCATTCATAAAGCGTTCAGCAGTAGTATACACGACTTTGGCTTCTGGATGTCGTCTCAATATTTCATTAGCCGCTCCTTGTAAGAGATGTGTTTTACCAAGACCAACTCCTCCATATACAAAAAGTGGATTGTATTTTTTTGCTTCGTTGAGTTTTTGTTCTGCTGCGGCAAGACAAGCAGAATGGGCAAACCGGTTTTCTTCTCCCACTACAAAGTTTTGAAGGGTAAATTTGGAATGAATGATTCGTGATTCGATTCCTGGTGAGAGTCTTACTTCAGGTTTATTGGGTAGCTTTCGTACTGCTTTCTTTGCTTGAAAAAGATCAGGTGTTTGTGTTGGAGCATTTTGAAGTTCTAATTTTACATCAAAAAAGATTTTCTCAATTTCTGGTAAAACACCTTTGAGATTAGAAAGAAGAAGACTGTGATATTTCGTCTCCATCCAGTTTTTATTCATTTCTGTTGGGCAAGAAATTAAGATTGCAGCACCAGAAATTTCTGTTAGATGTACTTTTTTAAACCATGTACAAAATTCCATTCTGGAAATTTTTTCCGAAATTCTTTGTAAAACGGCCGCCCAAACTTGATTTTTATCCATTATTATTTTATCGGAAAATCAGATTTTCTCGATCCATTCCTACTCCAATTACAGAAACTTTGCAGGCAACGAGTTTTTCAATAGCTTTTACATAGTTTTGTGCATTTTCGGGAAGGTCTTCAAATCTTTTTACATTTTCTAAATTTTCTGTCCATCCAGGAAAAGTTTCATATTCTATTCGAAGGTTGGCATTTGCTTTTCTTGTAGTAGGAATGCTAAAGAGTTCTGTGTCGCCAAGGAAGTATCGTACAGCGATTTTGAGTTCGGAGAGACCTGTTAAAACATCGAGTTTTGTGAGATTTAAGGAATCAATTCCGTTTATTTCTACGGAATTTTTTACAACTATGGCATCAAACCAACCACATCGTCTAGGTCGTCCTGTTGTTGATCCATATTCTCCTCCTTTTTCTCGGATTATTTCGCCTAATTCATTTTCAAGTTCACTGGGAAATGGTCCGCTTCCTACTCGTGTGGTGAATGCTTTAGTGATTCCAATAATACCAGAAATGTCTCGTGGAGGGATACCCAGTCCTGTGCAAATGCCTCCAGCCGAAACATTGGAAGATGTAACGAAAGGATAAGTTCCATGATCTATATCGAGATGATGGGCTTGTGCACCTTCAAAGAGAATCTTTTTGTTATCTTTTATGGCATCACGAAGTAAAAATCGAGTGTCACAGAGAAAAGGTTTTATTTCTTCTCGGATTGCCATTATTTTTTCAAATTCTTTTTCTGCGTTTAATTTTATGTTGAAGTTTTGTGCATGAAAGGCACAGTTTTTTTCTAGTTTTTCTTTTAAAAGTTCTTTGTCTAGTAATTCTTCAGTTCGGATTCCCATGCGAGCAATTTTGTCAGCATAACAAGGACCAATACCGCGACAAGTGGTGCCAATTTTATTTTTTCCTTTTCGATTTTCGAGTTCTGCGTCAATTGCTTTGTGATAATCAAAAAGTAAATGTGCTCGAAAAGATATTTTTATGCGATTTTTAACATTTAATCCTAAATCTTCCAGATCTTTAACTTCTTCCAAAAAATCATTGGCAGAAATAACACATCCATTTCCAATAATTCCGATAGTGTTTTTGTGGAGCAATCCAGAAGGCAAGAGATGAAAAATAAATTTTTTTCCTTTGGTATAAATTGTGTGTCCAGCGTTAGCGCCTCCTGCAGAACGACAGATAATATCAAAATGAGGGGAAATTGCATCTACGAGTTTTCCTTTCCCTTCGTCTCCCCACTGTGTTCCTAGTATAGATATGTTGTTTCCAAGTCTAGATAGAAGATGCTTCATTTTGTAGTGATTTTTAGTGGTTCAAAACGCGATAAAACTTAGCTTTTTTGTTCGACAAAGTCAAACAAAAGATGGGCTATTTTCTTTCTTTATTCTTGCGAAAAGAGGAATCCATTTTTTATTTATTTTTGCAAATGAATCTCCTCCTGAGAGGGAATTAGTGTGTGGTTGGGAATGGAGGATAATATTTTCCATTTTTTAAGATTACGAAGGATACAGTTTGGTATCTTGAGGAAAGATTTATAAAAGTTTTACAATTTGATTTTTAAAAATATAATTTTGTTTGTTTTCTAACATGAATAAAAAATGGTAAAAATGTATTATGACGGTGACATAGATGAGTCAAAAATTAAATCAAAAAAAGTAGCGATATTGGGTTGTGGTTCACAAGGACATGCTCATGCATTGAATTTGCAAGATTCTGGTGTAGAAGTTTGTGTTGGGCTTCGAGAAGGATCAAAGACTTGGAAAAAGGCAGAAAGTGCAGGACTTAAAGTATTAGAGACTTCACAAGCAGCAACATGGGGGGATGTCATTGTGATGCTTTTGCCAGACACTGCTCAAAAAGATATTTATGAAAAATCAGTGAAATCCAACCTTACCACAGGTAAGAGTTTGGTTTTTGCTCATGGGTTTAATATTCGATTTGATCGAATTGTTCCGCCTTCAGATGTGGATGTATGGATGGTGGCTCCGAAAGGACCAGGACATCGAGTTAGAACGACATTTGTTCAGGATTTTGGTGTACCAGCTCTTTTTGCAGTAGAACAAAATGCGAGTGGAGATGCTCAAGATTTGGCTTTAGGGTATGCAAAAATGATTGGAGCAGGACGAGCGGGTATTTTGGAAACAACTTTTACTGAAGAAACAGAAACGGATCTTTTTGGAGAACAAGCTGTGCTTTGCGGAGGTTGTACGGCTCTTGTAAAAGCTGGATTTGAAACATTAGTAAAGGCGGGATATCAGCCAGAAGTAGCTTATTTTGAATGTTTGCACGAATTGAAATTGATTGTAGATTTGATGGCAGAAGGAGGTATGGCTGCTATGAGATATTCCATTTCGGATACGGCGGAGTATGGGGATTATATTTCAGGTCCGAGAATTATAGATGCTTCAGTGAAGGAGCGAATGGGGGAAGTGTTGGAAGATATTAAAAACGGGAATTTTGCGAAAAAGTTTGTGAGTGTAATGGAAAATGGAGGAGAAAAATTAAAAGCGATTAGAGAAAAAGAGGCAAAGCATCAAATAGAAGAAGTAGGAGAACGGCTTCGAGGGATGATGCGAATTGACAAGAAAGATTCAGGAGATGATAATTTTAATGCTTCTGCTGATAGCTAAAAATGGTATATATTTTTGGTTTGTGAATGTTTGTTTTCTTGAAAAGAAGTTGATATTTCGTGTTTTACTATAATAAAATGTTTTCGATTCTTGGCTATCTTATTTTGTATAAAAAAATTGCACATACACCAAAATATTATTTAATTATGGATGAATAACTTTTTTGAACTCGTATAAAAAAATGAAACAAACTTTAATTTTCTCGCTTTTGTCTGTAGGTTTACTTTTATCAGGTAATGTCTTTGCTGTTCCAACGATTTCTGGAGAAGTAAACGATGATCAGTTCTTTTCAGATGGAGTTTTGATATTAGGTGCCGAAGAACCAGATGATCCAAATTCAACATCTGGATCAAGTTCGGTTACGGTTGAGGGTACAGGAACTGTAACTGTGGGAAATCAAAGAGGAGGAGGTTTTCCTAGAGTGACGATTGTAGGTGGTACAACAATAACAAGTAATAGGACTTATAGTGATGATATTTTGAATAAGGTTTGGTGGGATGGGCAATTTTCAGCGCCTAGTTCTACTCGATTACCAGAGGTCGTGGATATTACTTTTACCTCTATGAAAAGACAAAATTCTATGCAAGTAGCGGCAGCTTTTATTTGGGGGTTGTCTAATGAGTCTTTCGATTATTCTCCTGCAGCAAAAATCGTTTTGCCAGTTGATGAGATTGATGGACAAAAATTATGGGTAGCTTATGAAACGGATGATAAGTGGGATATTGACGGAGATTCGTTTTGTGTTGCGAAGGATGGACTTTGTTTTTTGGATGTTACAGCAGTGGATTCGTTGGCTTTAGTTAGAGAACTTCATGCAGAGTGTCCTGTTGGTTCTGTTGAAAATGGAGATATATCGAATGCACCGCTTTGTATCATTACTTGTGATAGAAATTATGAATTGAATGAGAAGGCTGATGGTTGTGTGGAGGAAGGTTTTGTAGAGGAGGGTCTTGATGAAATTGTAGGAGATGAAGTAGTAGATGATCTGGAAGAACCTTTTTTATCCTTAGAAGAGGAAGAAGCAACTGTTTATGAGTTTCCAGAGGGATATTTTCGATATCAGGGATCAGCAGAAAAAAGTTTTCGATACTTGGATGAAGAAGTTGTAGAAGGAGATAATTTGGATCGAGTTCGAAATTTGAATCGAAGTTATTTTTCTAGTAATCCAAGAAGTACGGAGGATCAAATTTTACCTGGGGAAGCTGCTTCAGCAGACAAAACAAATGATAATAAAGATGGATTCTTGAATTATATTCTTCAGATGAGAAATTCATTTGGAGTAGGTAGCAATTCTAATGTTGTGTTGAGCGGCTCAACAGAAGAAGGGGCTGATGGAAATGAGGAAGAATCTTTGGATGGGGAAGAAGAAGGGGATTTGCATGGAACGGCACCATTGTTACCAAGTACAGGACCAGAAATCTTTGCAGTTATTGCTATCTTGGGATTATTGATGATGTTCTTTGGAGTTCGTCGTAAAAACTAATTAGACTATTATTTTTTCGGAAAATTTATGGGTTACTGTGAAGCCCCGCTTTGGCGGGGTTTTGTGGTTGTATAATGGAGTGTGGTGTTGAGATTTAGGATATGTGTTCGGGAAGATAATGTTTTGTTCCACTCTTCCCTCATCCCTGAGTAGGTAGTGTGTCTTTTCTCATGCAGGGTGTCTTTCCTCATTCCTGCGTAGGCAGGAACCAATTTTTGTCTTAAAAATGTAAAATAATTGTCTTCCCGGACTTGATCCGGGATCTACGATATTTTGTGTTTGAAAATAAAATTTTTCTTAATTTTATATCTATTCTGTGCTTGAATAAAACAGCAGAATGAAGTTATACATGCCTATTTTCATTCCATTCTTTTTATAACTAAAAAGAACCAAAAAGTTTTGAGGGTAAAAAAACTCGCTAAGAGTAGTTATTTACCCAATATTTATTTTTCATGTCGCTCAAACACGGTTTTACCCTCAAACTCCCAGGTCTTACTTTTTTGGAGATAGTTTTAGACAGAGATCCTGAAACAAGTTCAGTACGACAAGCTTTTTCTTTCCTCATTCCTGCGTAGGCAGGAATCCACATAGAAAATGTCTTCCTGTTCTTGAAACGGGATCTACGATATTTTGTCTTCCTTCTTTGTATGAATCCCTGCTTTTGCAGGGATGAGGGAGTGAAATGTGGATGAGAGTGAGAGAATTTTTTTATCCTATATTTTCTGTAATAACATCTCCCATTTCTGAGCAAGAAACTTTTTGTTCTCCAGCTTTTCCAGAAAAAATATCCCCTGTTCTATAACCAATTTTGATAACATTTCGAATAGCTTGATCTATTGCGTCTGCTGCAGAGTGTTCTTTAAAAGAAAACCGAAGCATCATGGATGCAGATAGTATTTGAGCGATTGGGTTGGCAATGTCTTTTCCAGCAATATCAGGGGCAGATCCTCCAGAAGGTTCATAGAGATGTACAGAGTCTCCGAAGCTAGCAGATCCAAGCATGCCTAGACTTCCTGGTAAAACAGAGGTAAGATCAGAGATAATATCGCCAAAAAGGTTTGGACAAGCAATGACATCAAATTGTTTTGGGTTTTTAACAAGTTGGGTAACCATGTTATCTATGTAAATACTTTCAAAATTAACTTTAGGATAATTTTTTGCTTCTTCTTCAAAAACTTCTCGCCATAGTCGAGAAGTCTCTAAAACATTTGCTTTGTCGACAGAAGAGAGTTTTTTATTTCGTGATTGTGCGGTTTTGAATGCAAATTGAGCGACTTTTTTAATGGTTTTTCGATCGTATTGAGAGGTGTCTGTTGCCTCATTAGGAGAGGGACGAGAATGTTCTCCGAAATAAATACCTTGAGAAAGTTCTCGAATTACTAGAATCTCAAAGTCTTCATTCCCAATAATTTCTTTTTTGAGTGGACAAAAATCTGTTAATTGAGAGAAGATAGGAGCTGGTCTTAAGTTGATCGAGAGATTGAGGAATTTTCGAATCGCTAAAATAGAGTTTTTTTCACAATTATTCCATTGTTGTTCAAATTGTGCTTCTACCGGACCTCCAACAGATCCAAAAAGAATAGCATCAGAGTTTTTAGCTAGATCTTGAGTTTCTTTTGGGAAGTGGTTTTTGTGTTTTGACCAAGCGGCTCCTCCGATGAGTCCATGAGTAAATTGAAGAGAAAATCCAAAGAGTTTTTCGCATTTATTAAGAACCTTTACAGCCTGTTCACAAACTTCTTCGCCGATACCGTCTCCAGGAAGGAGTGCTATTTTATAAGTTTTTGTCATTTTTTTAAGATGAAAGCTGCAAGATATTAAGGAAACTTTGATAAAAAAACAAAAAAAAGCCTTGGTCATTCCAAAGTTCGGACTTGGGGAGCTTTGAGTCCAGACTTTAAGTTATCAAAAAAAATAGTTTGATAAAATAAATGAAATATTTTTCAATCGTTTTTAGGAGCTTTTGGGAAAGGAACTTGTTATTATTTAAGGTGAAAAAAAATGAAAAAACAAATATTGGTTTTGATGTGTCTTATTTTTCCTTTTTTTAATGTTAGTGCTATCAATAAAACTTATGAGGAGAGAGCTGCTTGTTTTGAAACATTAAAGTCTAATATGTCTGAGATAGGTAGTTTTCAGGAGGCGTATCCAGATGTTTTAAGGTTAGATTACAAAAGATTAGAAGAAAAGTTTTCACCTTATTATAAAAGTCTTTCTTCTTTTGGGATAGATATTGATGAGCCATTATTTGAAATGAGATTGCATAGTTTTGGATTGAGAACTGGTTATCAGCATCCACCATTTTCTCCATTTCCTGTTTATACTAAGGCTGACAAGTGGGAAGAGAAAGCAAAGAAAAATATTATAGTGGAAGAGTATTTAATTAATAAAATGGGAAAACGACAGTTTTTAGGTTGTGCTTTTTTTACTCTGGAAGCAGCAGATTTGATGCAAGTGCGAAGTGAAAATTATTTGTATGATGGGGAACTTATTTCGGTGTTGAAAAATAATTCGGAAGAAAATTATAAAGCTTGGTATACGCAAAATGTTTCTTTTAATCATAAAGGAGAGATTTTTGCCGATTGGAAAAGACTTTTTATTTATCCAGAGACGACTAAAAATAGTTATTTCAATCGGTATGAAATTGCGGAATCTTTTCCGAGCAATGAGGTTCAAAATTTTAGAGTATTGAATCCCAAGACTTTTAATTTAGGAAAAGGGATGGTGGATATTACAACAGGTGTTTATTTATTGGATGAAAATGGAGAATCTGTGGAAAGTCTTTCTCATCCAGTGCTTTCTCCAATAAAAAGAGAAGGGAAAAATGAGTTATTTGGAATTAATAGTTATTATGAAGCGATAGAAAATCAGTTTCCACTATTTGCAAAACATTTGGCTTTGCGAGGAATTTTGAAATATGAAACACTAAAGAAAATACTATCTTATAAGGATGCTGATGAATTGATACATATTTGGTCGATGATTTTGGATCCAAGATCGATAACAACTTATGTTTTGCAGAAGGAAGCAGATAAAGATTATGGAAGTGTAAAGATTTTTGATGAGTATTTAGAAGATAATTTTGAACATATTGAGTTGGAGGCAAATTATATTTTGAGAGACTTAGAGAAAAAAGCAGAATTGACAAGCGCGGATGATTTTGAAAAACAAGAAGAGTTATCTGAAACGCTAGAATTAGAGCAAGAAAAAAAAGAAGATGTTGGAGATTTTTTTGCTAAAGTAGGAATAGTGAATAATAGTAAATACTTACCATTGTTTTTATTGGGAAGTATTTTTTTTCTTGGCATGTTTGTTACGGCATGGATACTTATTAAAAAACTTTTTAACTAATTTATAAAATGAAAAAATTTTTAAAGATCGCGATTGTTCCTTTGCTTTTTGTTGGTTGTAGTTTTAATGAAAAAGCAGTTCAGATACATCCTCCAACATCTAAATCTGTAGCAATTTCTTGTCCTTGGAATTGTGGTTGTCATTTTGTAAATAATTCTTTGGTGGGAAGTGATTTGTCTTGTTTTTATGCAGAACCAAAATTATGTAAAGATATTGAAAATTTTTTAGTAGAGATTAAAGGTGATATGAAAAAATCGGGTATCGATTATAGTGATGAGCGTGTTTATAATAATGTAACATCTGCTGGGTTATATAATTGGGAAGGAATAACAACAGGTATGGGATGGACTGGTTGGTGGGTGGCACTTTCTGATTATTGTGAAGGTGAGGGGTATTGGGAATCTTCAAATGCGGAATCTATTGCTTATGGAGATAGTTCCTCTTTCTCAATTAAAAAAGCAAAAGGAAAGAAGTATTCTGGAAAATTGATTGCTAAAAGAGGAAACTCAATTGCTATTGAGGGAATTATTAGTGAAAGTGATTCAGCGGTTATACAAACTCCTACTTTCAATTCACCATTTATTTATTTTGAAAATGTTCCAGATGGGAAAATAAAGGTTTTTGTTAATTCAGAATGGAAACAGTATAAAAATGTTTCACCAGATTTTATAAGTGGTGATTTTTGGTTGTTAGATGGAAAGGATGGGGAGATTTTTGCCAAAGGAACGAAAGTTGATAATTTGTTTTATGAATTGGGATTGAAAAAGGTTGAACTTACACGAAATGGTCAAAATTTTGAAACAAAACAAGCGCTTATTTCATTTTTAGAAGAAACAGATTTTTTTCAAAGATTAGGGCTTTCTGATCAACAAAAAACAAATTCAATGAATTATTTGATACCTAAGATTCAGGAAGCTTCAAATTATTATTTGACGATTTTGGATGCGGAAGCTACTGAAAATATTTCGAAGATAAAAATAGATCCGATTCCTCAGAATATTATTCGTCGTTTTTTTGCTATTTATCCTTCGGATGGAGCAATAAAAACAGAAGGAGGATTACAATATCCAGAAGTAAGGAATGTTTCGGATGGGTTTATGGTAAAAGAATATGGAGAAATTTTGGTAGATAAGTCTACTTATATTTTGTGGAAATAAAAACAAATGAAATTATTCAAAACATTTTGCTTTATATTTTGCATGTTTACTAGCGTGGGATTTGTTTATGCAGTTCCTAAAAATCAAACTATTATTTGTAATCAAGATTGTACACATGTTTTTACTGATTATGAAGGGATAGTGACATTGTTGTTAGAGTGCAATGAGACCTCGGGGGTATCTATTACGGGTGTGTTGACAGTAAATGGTATTACGGAGACTCATAACTTACTCTGCGATGATACCCCTCCAATTTGTACAACGATATTAAATCCTTCTGGATGGACTAATACGGACACAGAGGCAATTGTTGGAGATTGTTCAGATGATTTATCTGGGTGTGATTATTCAGTTTCTTCTGTAAAAACAAAAACGATAACGGAATATAATCATTCAGAGAGTGCAGAAATTAGTGATAATGCTGGAAACAAAGCTATCTGTTCTCTTTCGCCTCCATCACAAATAGATCAATTGGAACCTATTTCTTGTACAACGGTATTAATTCCTTCTGGATGGACAAATGGAAGTGTTGAGGCAGTGGTTTCAGAGTGTATTGATGCATCAGAAACAGGACAAGATGGAAAATCTGGATGTGATCCTGATCAGTATTTTTCAACAACGGTTAGTGATGGGGAAACGGGTGTTTCTATGGCATTTGATAAAGCGGGAAATGGTAAGATTTGTTCTGAATCGGAAGAAGTTGCCATGATCGATACAATTCCTCCGATTTTGGATGTTTTGGAATGTTTACCAGACAATGGATGGACAACAGATGAAGTGTCTTGTAATTATGTATTTAAAGATATTCCAAGTGGAAATGGAACATATTCAGGATTAATTGATATTACTTCTTCTTTGGTGGTGGATGGTGCTGGAGATGAAACATATGTTTCTTTAACGGAATCGGGAATGGGAGGAGAGTTAATTCATGTTGGTGATTTTTCCTTCAATACTTCACAAGATAGAACATATACTCTTTCAGGGAGTATCTTTGATGAAGCGGGAAATGAGGGACTTTATTCAGAGATGGTTTCAGTTAAAATTGACAAAGAATCTCCTATTATTGTTGGAGATATTATTACTTGTTTGCCAAGTGGATGGACAAATGAAGATGTGTCTTGTTCTTACACGATAGAAGATCCTAATGCAGCATATAATTCAGGGTTAGGTCGATTGCAGGCATCAGACTTAGTTTATACAGGAGGAATTGGAGCAGATCAGTCTTCTTTGTGGTCAGCAGTTGATAAAAATCTCGGTTCGGTGGAGATGGTTGTAGAGACAATGGCGAGTGTTTTTGATGAAGAACAATATGGTAATTATAAGTTAGATATAGAGATTTCTGATATTGCTGGGAATACGACTGTTCTTTCACCAGGATTTTCTGTGAAGATTGATAAAACAGCACCTACTGTCGATAATATTGAATTGACCAGTCAAGGTTTAACACAAACTCTTTCTGAATCGACATTGATAACATTTGAAGCTGATGAAGAATTTGAGTTAAAACTTGATATAGAAGATAATATGTCTGGAATTGATTGGAATTTATCAACTATCAATATTGCAGGACCACAAATGTTGTATAAAGAGATAAGTAGTTTAACTGGTGGAAGCTTGGGTATTGAGTTTTTTACATCTACGCAAACGATAGTATTTAGTGAGTTTGTCAGTATTTTTGAAGATGAGGGTTTGTATACTATCAATCTAGAAATTTATGATAATGTTGGAAATTTTGTAAACATAACCAACTTGCAAGTAGAAATTAAATCTTCTGAAGCGATTATCACAAATAATAATGGAACTGATTGCACTGGAACAGTCTTGGCTAATAATGAAGATGTTTGTACTTTTTCTATTGAGATAAAAGATCGATTTGGAAATAGTGCGGAAGTAACTACTGATTTTGAAGCCGTATTTGATATTCAAGATATGAACGGGAGTTATAATTTAATAGATAATGCTCAAAATGCTCAAGAGGCCTTTATAAACGGATTAAGATTTAATGATGGAGGAATAGGAAGCAGTATCACTGCTAATAATAAAATAACTTTTAAATCCAAAATAGATAAGACTCAAGATATATCAATAAAGGCGATAGCACCTTCTATAGAAATTATTACAGGTAGTTTAGAAGGGTCTTATCTTGCTAAATCAATAAAACGATTTGCTGATATAATATTTTCTATTCCAAATATTAATCCAGATGGAGATGTTTCTAGTGTAAAATCTAGCACTATCATTACATTTCCTTTAACTTTTAAACCTTGGGTAAACGCTTTCTTGAGTGATCGAAAAAATGAAGTTGCGAGTGACCCTTTGCAATTTTCATATGAAGATGCGATTGATATTCATGCTAATTTGGAAGCAGGGAGTTATACAAAAACTCTTCCTACAAACAATCTAAAAGCTAAAATAAGAGGGTTTAGTTCAGATAATACTGTCTTTTCAGATATTAATCTATCAACAAACATTGCTTCCTTGAGTTTTCCTGGAGGAGCGTTCAGTGGAACAAATTTTATTACGACACATTTGAATATATTAAGTGGTGTTCTTGCTGAAAGCAATGTCGCTTTTACTTCTATGGTTGAACATGATGTTCTTGATAATTGGGGAACAATTAGAACAATCGAATATCCTGGAGGTAATTTGGGAAATAGAGTTGGAAATGATGATCTCTTTCCTGAACTTGATTGTACAATTACTCCAATCCCTATTGGTTGTAGTGAGGGAGATGTTTCTTCTATCGTAGTTGGAGCAGATATTGAAGGACAGATTTTAACTGAAGGCACAAACTTTACATACCAAGAAGATGGTTCGTCTGGAAAATCTGGTATCACTCGTATGGGAAATATTAGTGCTACAGATATAAGAGAAGAAATAACTCAAAATACTTACGAACTCATCAGAGGTCTTTCAGCCGAAACAAATACAACTTTAAATAATCTAGATTTAGGAATCAATGAAGTAAAATATTTCAATGGTGATGTAACTCTTTCTGGAATCATTTCTGGGAAAGGTACTATTGTGATTAAAGATGGTAATTTGATAATCAATAATGATCTTGTTTATGATAACGATGTAACAGATTCTTTGGGAGTGATATTAATAAATTCAAGTGCAAAATCTCATCCCACAACTGGTAATATTTATGTAAAACTAAATGTTCAAAATATTGTGGGGACTTATTTTGCAGATGGAGGGTTTATGAGTGTTGATAATTTAGGAAATCCTGATATTAATCGTGAAGATAGTGAAATGTTGAAAAAACAATTACTACTCAATGGGACACTCTTAACCAGAAATACCCTTGGAGGAGCAATGTTTAATATTAGTGGTTTTCTCGATCCATGGGGAACACCACCGGGAGTAGATTCCACAGCAAAAAGAAAAATCGCTCAAAAATATGATCTGCATTTCGTGAGAAGATATAAACAGAGTGGAGACATAGATCCTACTATAAAAGGATCAGCTCCTGATTATAATCCTTATTGTGTTGCGGATGGTGTCTCTTGTGATACCAATAAACATGCTTTTATCATTCGTCCCGATGGAAAAGTTAGGAAGATTCCAACTCCTGGATTTTAAGGAAACACTGAAAAAAAGTAATCAAAAATGGATTCCTGTCGTCGCAGGAATGAGGTGAAGAGGTCGGAATTTACTTTTTGAGGTCTTTTGTTTTATCTTTTTTGTTTTGTATCAAACCTCCGTATTTCTGTTGAAAATTTCATAAGAAAATCCATGTCGGATAGGTTTTCTAGTAGTCGTTTTTGAGCAAAATCAGTGATTTCAAAAGAATAGAATGTGTTTTCACTGTCTTTGACAGTTTTATTTTTTAAATCAATCGATAAATCTTCACCAGAAGTAAGGAATTTTTGTACAGTTTTTTCGGTCAAAATAATAGGAAGTATTCCGTTTTTTTCAGCATTGCCTTTAAATATGTCTGCAAATTCAGAAGCAATGATAACATCAATATTGGCATCTTTGAGTGCCCAAGGGGCGTGTTCTCGACTAGAACCGCAACCAAAATTTTTTCCAGTGACTAATATTCTTGGTCCATTAAACTTTGGGAAGTTTGAATCAGTTTTTCGTAAGTTGCAAAAAACATGTTTTCCTAATCCTTCTTTTGTTGTGGTTTTTAAAAATTCTGCTGGGATGATAAGATCGGTATCGATGTCTTTTTGTGGAAGACAAATGGTTTTGGAAGTGAAGAGAGAGAAATCTTTCATTGATTTTGAGGAGTGTTGAAATATTTTTTTGGGTCAGTGATTTTTCCAGATATGGCACAAATAGCTGCCATTTCTGGACTCATGAGATGAGTAAAGCTTCCAGTGCCTTGTCTTCCCACAAAGTTTCGGTTTGAAGTAGAGGCACATCGTTTTCCCTCAGGGACATGATCACCGTTCATTGCTAAACACATGGAACATCCAGAATATCGAAAATCAGCTCCCGCTTCTTTAAAAATTTTATCAAAGCCTTCATTTACGCATTGTGCTCGAATAGTTTCTGATCCTGGTACAAAATAAGCTGTTATGTTAGGGTGAATTTTCTTTCCTTTTATTATTTGTGCTACGGCTTTAAAATCTTCCATTCTAGAGTTAGTGCAACTACCGATGAAGACATAATCAATTGGAGTTCCTTCTATGGGATTGCCTGATTTGAGTTGTGTGTATTCAAGTGCTTTTTTACAAGCCAATTGTTTTGCTGGATCTTTAAAATCTTCTGGTGATGGAATATTTTCATGTATTTGAACACTTTGTTCAGGATTTGTACCCCAAGTAACAAATGGAGCAGTTCCATCAATATTTACTTCAACTACTGTATCATAGTATGCTTTTTCGTCTGATTTCCATTGTTTCCAGTGGGTTTTGGCTATTTCAAAATCATCAAGAACAAATTGTCTTCCTTCAAGATATTGAAAAGTGGTTTCATCTGGTGATATAAGTCCAAATTTGGCACCGCATTCAATACTCATATTGCAAATAGTCATTCGTCCATCCATAGAAAGATTTTGGATATATTCACCACAAAATTCTATAGCATATCCAGTGCCTCCTTGAATTCCAATTTGATTGATTAATGCTAGAATAGCATCTTTAGGAGTAAAGTATTTAGAAGGAGTTCCCTTGAACATTACTTGCATAGTTTTAGGTTTTTCCAGTAATAATGTTTGAGTTGCCATAACATGAGAAATTTGAGTGGTTCCAATACCAAATGCTAAAGCACCAAAAGCACCATGTGTGGAAGTGTGAGAATCTCCGCAAACAATTGTTTTTCCTGGTTGGGTAAGTCCTAGTTCTGGTCCTATTACATGTACAATTCCTTGATTGCCACTTCCGCAATCAAAAAGAGTGACTTCAAATTCTTTACAGTTTTTTTTAAGGGTTTCTACTTGAAATTTAGCAGCGGTATCTTCCCAAGCTGATCGAGATTTATCGGTTGGAATAGAATGGTCAATTGTGGCAAAATTTCGTTTATGGTTAAAAAGTTTCCAATTATTTTGTCGTAATACTTCAAAAGCTTGTGGACTGGTAACTTCATGGAGGAATTGAAGATCAATAAAAAAAACATCTGGTGCGCCTTTTTCACAGTGTATCTGGTGGGCTTCCCATATTTTGTCGATGATATTTTTATTCATGTTTTTTTTAGGTTGTAAGTGTTGCTTTATTTATTACTTCTAAATATGCCATTATTGCGGCTTTTACAATATCTGTATCTCCATATTTTCCAGAAAGAACTTTTCCATCGAGATTTTCTAATCGGATATTTACTACGGCTTGAGCATCTAGTCCATTGGTCACATTTTCCATATAAAATTCAGTCAATTTTCCGAAATTACCACAAATGGCTTCAATGTTTTTGTATGCGGCATCAACCATTCCTGTTCCTGTATTTTCTTTTGTGATAGAGTTGTTTGTTTCCAGATTTTTGAGTGTCAATTTGCACCAAGGGGTTTGAGATCCAGAAGTTACTTCAAATTTTACTAACGCCCATTTTTGAGGCATTGAGTGATTTTCTCCCATCATTAAAGCATCAAGATCGAAATCAGAAAGTTCTTTTTTCTTGTCAGCAAGAGTTTTGAATTTTACGAAAATTTCTGGCATTTTTTCATCAGAAATAGTATATCCCATTTTTTGTAAATGTGCTTTGAGAGCAGCTCGTCCAGAATGTTTTCCTAAAATAATTTCATTTTTATCGAGTCCGATTGATTCCGGTGTTAGAATCTCATAGGTTTCTCTGTTTTTGAGCATACCGTCTTGATGAATACCTGATTCGTGAGCAAAAGCATTTTTTCCGACAATTGCTTTATTGGATTGGACTTTTTGTCCGGTAATTTGTTCAAGAAGGCGTGAAGTTTTATGAATTTCTTCCGTATTAATTCCAGTTTGAAGATTAAAAAAATCTTTTCGAACTCGCATAGACATCACAGCTTCTTCTAAAGCACAATTTCCAGCTCTTTCTCCAATACCATTTACGGTACATTCGATTTGTCGTGCTCCGTTCAATACTCCTGCAAGAGAATTGGAGGTGGCTAGCCCTAGATCATTATGACAATGAGTAGCAAAGATAGCTTTGTCTGAGTTTTTTACATTTTTGATTAAAAATCGAATCAAATCGCCAAATTCAGAAGGTTGCAAAAATCCGACTGTGTCTGGAATATTGATTGTATCAGCACCAGCTTGAATAGCCGCTTCGATTATCTCGACCAAAAATTGGCGATCTGACCTGCCAGCGTCTTCTGGGGAAAAATCAACACGATCACATAAGCTTTTTGCAAATTTTACGGCGTTGGTTGCCATTGTTAATATTTGAGATGGTGTTTTTTTTAGCTTGAATTCCATATGAATGGGAGAGGTTGCCAAAAAAGTATGAATACGAGGTTTTTTAGCATGTTTTATTGCTTCGTAACAGGTGGTGATATCTGATTCCATTGCTCTAGATAATCCACAAATTTCAGTAGTTTTGAGTGTTTGGGCGATTCTTTTTACACTTTCAAAATCTTCAGGACTTGCAGCAGGAAATCCTGCTTCGATAACATCAACTCCAAGTTTTTCGAGTTGAATCGCCAGTCTTATTTTTTCTTCTAAATGCATTGAAAACCCAGGACTTTGTTCTCCATCACGAAGGGTGGTATCGAAAATTTTTACATAATTATTTTGCATGATGGAGAATGGACTAAAAGTTAGTTTTTTGTAGCAATAACTTCAATTTCTATTTTTGCATTTTTTGGAATATTGGATACTTCTACGCAACTTCGTGCTGGTTTGTGATTTTTAAAAAAATTAGCATATAGTTCGTTTACTTTTCCAAAATCATCTATGTTTGTGAGAAAAATAGTGCATTTGACGATGTTTTCTTTTTTGAGATTTTGGGAAAGGAGCAATGCTTCGATATTTTTGAGGACTTGAAGTGTTTGTGTTTCTATGTCTTTATCTAGGAAATTGCCACTTGGAGTGAGTGCGATTTGTCCAGAAAAAAAATAAAAACCGTTTACTTCTATACCTTGAGAATAAGGACCAATGGCTTGTGGTGCGTTGGGAGTGGAACAAAAATTCATTGTTTTAAAATTTATTTGTGTGTGCAGTTTAAAAGAATTTTGAGAAGATGAAAAGTTCTTTATTTATCATTTAAAAGGAATGAATTTGCTCTCATGTGAAATAAATTTGACTTTAAAAGAGGAAAATTTAAAATCACGAGGCAGTTTATTTAAAGTAATACCAATTATGAAAGTAGATATTCATCCACAAACTCATCCGGTTATCTTTCGTGATGCCAACGCTGGGAAAGATTTTGTTATTTCTTCAACTCTTGTTTCTGAAGAAGTAGAGAAAATAAAAGGTGTTGATCATTATGTTATTCGTGTGGATGTGAGCTCGGCTTCTCATCCTTTTTATACAGGAAAGCAAAATTTACTAGATACTTCTGGAAGAGTTGATAAATTTAAAGCGAAGATGGAACGAGCACAAAAAGCGAAAGAGGCTAAAGTTGTTTAGTTAGATTGAGGTTCTTACTTTTAATCATATAAAAATATGGAAAAAACAAAAATTACTTTTAGTTCTAGAGATTCTCTTGATTTGATTAAGGCTGCTTTTTCGGCGTTTCCAAAACTTTGGTGGCGGATTGGGGTTGTGAATATTTTTTCTGTGTTAATGATTCTAATTGGAATGGTGATTCTTTTTGGAAGTTTGTTTCTACTATTAGGAGGTATATCAGGAATAGAATCTATTGTGGTTAATTTAAAGATTGGTGGACAAGAGGCTTGGTATCGGTTATTTATGGATTCTATTTATTTATTTTTGGGAGGGATAGCTTTTCTGGTTATCTGGTTAGTTATTTTTGGATCTCTTTGGAAAATATCAAATTTGTTGACTATAAAAAATTATGTTAAAAAAACGACTGAAAATCCTTTTCAGATTTATTTTGTTCAAAGTTGGATTTTCCTTTGGAGGTATTTACTCCTAGTACTTCGTACTTTCTGGTATGTAATTTGGCCAGTGTTGCTTATCTTGGCAGTGGTAGTCGGTATAGTTGAATCTAGATTACTTCATCCTTTAAGTCTTAGTATGTCGGTAATTTCCATTTTTTCAATTCTAATTTTCATTTTTTTACTTCTGATATGGAGAAAGGTAAATGTTTTTTGTGCAAAGTTTTTTCTAGTTCATTTTAATGAAGGCGTTCAGGCTTCTTTCAAAGGGGCATTAAGTGTTGTAAAGGGTAATTTTTGGTTTGTCTTTTTAAGCTTATTTGTTTTGGTACTTTGTTTGATAGTTCTTAAAGTAGGGTTATTCTATTTGGCAGTCTCTTTGAGTGGGAATTTGAGATTGATTGTTGAATTACTTGATTTTTTAATAGGTTTCTTTATTTTGCCACCGATTGTGCTTTCTTTTATGTATTTTTTGATGGTGCACATGGTGAAAAAAAAGCAAATACGATAAAAATTATTATATAAGAATATGTCTAAAAAACCAGTACCAAAGAAGAAACAAGCAGTTTCCTCAACGCGTTCGCGACACTCTAAATATGTGTATGAGAAACGAAAAAAGATAGAAAAGTCAGTGGCTCTTGGAAAATGTTCCAATTGTCAGGCAGTAAAGAGAGCTCATTTTGCTTGTCCAGAATGTGGTTTTTATAATGGACGGAAAGTTCTTGATGTTCAAAAAACTGTTGCGCCAGTAGCAGAGATAAAGGCGTAGATTACGAGTTTCTTTAGAAGTTATAAAACTGTAAACCATGGAGAAAAAACAGGCTCGTCGAGAAAGTCGTATTTTGGCGTTGGAGACAATTTTTGCTTATCTTGCTAGAGAGGAGGAAGTGCCTTTGGAGGAGGTTTTTAAACATGTATTGAAAAATGTTTTAGAAAAAAAAGAGGATGATTTTGCTGAAAAGATAGTTCAAACTGCTGTGGAAAACTTGAAAAAGATAAAAATTATTATTCGTTCGCTCGCGCAAGAATTTGCTTTTGATAAAATTGCTCCTATTAATCGAGCTATTTTGATTTTGGGGATTGCGGAAATAAAATTTTTAGAAACACCACCAATTGTGGTTATCAACGAATATATTGAAATAGCAAAAGACTTTGGAGAAGAGAAGTCGGCGGGGTTTATTAATGGTGTGTTGGATAATTTTCGGAAAAATTTAGGGATGGATAGAGGAAAGGGAGGAAAGACTGATTGACTATTGGGTCATGCTGTTTTAATCTTTAATTGTAATATTAAAAGTGTTTTTATTTTATGAAAAGTTTTGAGTCATTGTTTCAAAAAATTAATTTGGATTTTTCTCTTTTTAAAGAGCATGAAGTTGTTTTTTTGGAGGCCTTTACGCATCGGAGTGCGGTGAATGAAAGTTCTACTATAGCCGCTCAAAATGAACGATTGGAGTTTTTAGGAGATGCAGTATTGGAATTGGTGGTTACAGAATTTTTATTTCAGAATTTTCCAGATAAACCGGAAGGTGATATGACTAATTTTCGTTCGGCATTGGTAAAGAAAGAAACTTTGGCGAAAGTAGCTCGAAATCTAGAAATGGGTTTGCTTTTAAGTATGTCAAAAGGAGAAGAACGATCTGGTGGAAGAGAAAAAGATTATTTGTTAGCAAACCTTTTGGAAGCCTTTATTGGAGCGATTTATTTGAGTGGTGGGTATAAGTTGACACAAAAATTTGTAAAAAACTTTATTTTAGTTGAATTGGATGAGATTTTGGAACATTCACTTTATATTGATGCTAAATCAGAATTTCAGGAAGTTACGCAGGGTGATTTTGGAATAACACCGAGTTATTCTGTTTTAGACTCTTTTGGGAAGGATCATGATAAAACTTTTGTTTTAGGTGCTTTTTTAGAAAAACAGAAGGTAGGAGAAGGGAAAGGTCATTCAAAGAAGGAGGCACAAATTGAGGCGGCAGAAAACGCATTAAAAAATATAAGCGAGTGGAAATCTTTATTTCCGAGGAAAAAATAGAATGAATTGTCTTTCTGCGTTTTCATTTTTTGCAAAAAAAATAAAAGAAGGGAATGAAGGAGTGTTTTTTTCTGTTAAAAAACCAGGAGTTATCCAGAAAGATCAATGGATTTTTGGATGGGGGAAGAAACAAGTGGCTGATTTTGAGAAAGGACCTTTCCCGTTTTTTTCAATTACTGATTTTTTGGGAAAAGAGAATCAGTTTTGGTATTTTGAGAATTGGGTTTCGAGTGAAAATATAGATATCGATTTAAGGTTACAACAAGAGATAGATTTAGAGAGTGTTTATCTGAAAAAGAATAAAAAATTTGAAAAGTTGTTTTCTGAGACGGAGGAAACTTTTTCACAAAAAATATTGGAAGTACAAAAAGGGCAGCGGGATGGAGAATTTTGGGTTTTAAATTTGGCACAAGATTTAAAAGGTGTGTTTAATGGAAAAGAGGAAGAGGGAAATGATATTTTATTAGGAAGTTTTTATCGATTTTTGAAATCAGGAAAGGGGCATTGCGGGGGGGTAGTTTTAACAAGTAAACAAAAATTTTGTTCTTTTTCTCCTGAGGTGTTTTTGTTGCAGAAAGGGCTGAATGTATCAACTTTTCCTATAAAAGGAACTGGAACCGAGCTAGAACTTAAAGATTCTATTAAGGAGATTTCAGAACTTTCGATGGTGACTGATTTGCTTCGGAATGATTTTGGACAAATTTGTGAAAAAGTTTGGGTGGAGCGTGAGCGGTTTTTGACAAATGAAAATGATTTTTATCATGCTCAATCGGAAATTAGAGGTGTTTTGAAGTTGGTTAACGAAAAAGGGCTTTCGTTGAAAGCTTTTAAAAAGCTTTTCCCAACGGGATCTATTTCTGGTGCGCCAAAGAAAAGAGTAACTGAAAAAATAGTAGAGTTAGAAAATTTTGATAGAGGGTTCTATACAGGAATCTTTGGTGTGAGGTTCTCTGAGGAAGAATCTATTTTTAGTATTTTGATTCGGACACTTTTTATACAAGAACATTTTTGGCATTTTCCTGTAGGGGCGGGAATTACAATTGATTCAAATCCTAAAAAAGAATTTCAAGAAACATTAATGAAGATGAAAGTACTGGAAGAATTTTCCTTTAAAAAGTAATATAGAGAGCGATGTATAAATTAAAATATGTTGTTGGTACGCTTCTTCTTGTGGGAATTGATCAGATTTCAAAAATCTATGCTCAAAATCATTTTTTAGAAGAAATGAAAGTTTTTGATTTTTTTCGTTTAAAATTGACTTACAATTCGGGAATTGCTTTTTCTATTCCTATATCACAAGGTATTGTTATTTTCTTAACGGTTGTGATTTTAGCAGGACTTGGATATCAGCTTTTTTTCAAGAAATTATCGTTAGTGGAAAATATAGCTTTATTGTTGGTTTTTGGTGGAGCTATTGGAAATTTAGTTGATCGGATTTTAGTTGGAACGGTTACGGATTTTTTGGCTTTTTGGAGTTTTCCGATTTTCAATTTAGCTGATACTTTTATTACGGTTGGAATTGTTTTGTTTTTATGGGATGAAGTTTTTGGAAATAAAAAAAATCATCCGAAGGGATGATTTTCTCGAAAAGGAAGACTTAAATCCTTTTTATGCAGTTTTTTTAACGGAAATTTGTTTTGATAAATGAGACTTTTTTCGACTAGCAGTATTAGAATTCAGCAAGTTTTTTTTAACAGCCATGTCTATGGCTTTTTGAACAGTTGGAAAAAGTTTTTGAGCTTCTTCTATCTTTTTATCGGTAATAAGCAAAGAAAATTCTTTTATCAGTCCTTTATAAGCATCCTTAGTAAGAGTATTTCTTTTTTGTCGTGTTGCTTCCTGACGAACTCGTTTGATAGCTGATTTTATAATGGGCATCTTTTTTGAATAAAAACTAAATAAATCAAAAGACTGGTGCGAGTTTAAAAAGTAGACAAGAAAAGTCAAATATTTGTTTTTGCTTCGCTCCTTTTTGCTCTCTCTTGAAAGTGAGGAGATATCTCTGGTAGGGTGTCTTTCCTCATCCCTGCTCTTTTTTCCAAGTCAGAGTGTACTCCCTCATCCCTGCGAAGGCAGGGATCCATGTAATTTTATAAAAATTGTCTTCCCGTTCTTGAAACGGGATCTACGATATTTTGTCTTTTTTGATTATTTTATGTACTTATTATAATCATGATTATAATAAGTACATAATTATAAATAAAATCAGTGTTAAAGGTCGCTTGTGTTGACGGTATGAGCTACGCAGCAATAATTTCGATTGAGTGTCTGCGGAAGTTAAAATAACGAAGCGTTAAGTTTTTTTTGCATAGCAAAAAACGGAATAAGCGAAGCTTATCCCGACGTGGTGGAGGTTGTGGAAAATAACTGGAACACTTTAGTGGAAACCATAATAGAATGGGGTGAAATTCTGAAATACCACTTTGAAGACAAATTGGAGAGAGGTTAGGTTTCGTGTTTTTCAGAGGGTCTTTTAACACCAGACAATAATCGAATTATGAAGGTTGTACTCTATTCTTTTCACGTTCAAATCGTACTGATTTACAACAAGGAACGAAAACACTTCATGTGCCATTGGCTAATCACACGAGCTAGGAAGAGAATCAAGCCCCTTGTCCTCATATTCACGCATTCAAAATAAACTAGAAAAATTAAAATTTTAAAGTACTCTATACTTGATTTTTACAGCATTAAATTAAAAAAAATACCAGAAATGAAGATTTTAGACCTTTTTGCTGGAGCAGGTGGGCTTTCTGAAGGTTTTTGGAAAGAAGGATTTGATTTCGTAGGGCATATTGAAATGGATTCATATGCCTGCGAAACCCTTGAAACAAGGTCTATTTATTATTATTTAAAAAAAACAAATAATCTTGAAGACTATGAAGCATATGTAAAGGGGCTTGTTTCTAAGGAGTCGCTTGTAAAAAAATACAAACTCAATGAAGAATTAAAAAAAATAATTAACGCAGAGATTGACGATAAAAATTGTGATATATTAATTTCCAATATGAAAAAAAAACTGGGGAACGATGACCTTCTAGGTATAATTGGTGGTCCTCCTTGCCAGGCATATTCCAACATAGGACGTGCCCGAGACAAAAATGGAATGAAGGACGACAAACGAAATCACCTATATAAATTTTATTTAAAATTTTTAAAGGAGTTAAAGCCTAAATTTTTCATATTTGAAAATGTTCCAGGTCTTTTGACTGCAGGGGGTGGCGTGTATTTAAAAAATATGATTTCGGATATGAGGGCGCTAGGATACACTGTTCCATTTCCTGACCCTGTAAACATGGCTGATTTTGGAATCCCTCAAAAAAGAAAAAGAATTATAATGATTGGCTGGAAAAAAGGCGTTGATATTGATATAAAAGAAGTTTTCAAAAAAAATTCGCCCCATTCCCTTCTTGTGAATGATTTTTTAGTAGATTTGCCTCAATTAAAAGATGGACAAGGTGATGATATTTCTGAATACATCAAGCCATCAAAGCCTTTAGTAGATTTAGAAATCAGGGATATCTCCGTTGTCATTGATCACATTGCTAGACCTCACAACGAACAAGATAAAGAAATTTATAGAATTGCAGTTGAAAAATATGAAAAAGAAGAGAGACTAAAATACACAGATCTTCCCAAAAGACTAAAAACACACAGTAACGAGAAAAGCTTTTTGGATAGATTTAAAGTCATTGAAGGCAACATGTCGGCGTGTCACACTGTTGTTGCTCATATTTCGAAGGATGGACATCACTACATTCATCCCGATGGCAAGCAAAATAGGTCTCTATCAATAAGAGAGGCAGCAAGATTGCAAACATTTCCAGATAGTTATAAATTTGAAGGACCTAGGACTTCACAGTTTAAACAAATTGGAAATGCTGTACCACCAATGTTTTCTCAATTATTGGCAAAAAGATTAAAAAAACACTTTAAATAGAATTTCATGAAAAAGATATTTAAACCGCGAGCAAGAATGCTAATTCAATTAGGTGATCAACTTATTAAAAGTGAAAATATTGCTGTAGTTGAGTTAGTAAAAAATGCTTATGATGCTGGTGCTAATAATTGTGAAGTAGTATTAAAAAACATTGATAGTAAAAAAATAAGTGAAATTATCATAAAAGATGATGGTATTGGAATGACTAAAAAGGTCATTGAAGAGGTTTGGTTAGAGCCTGGCGCTGATTTTAAGGAATTAATAATTAATCAGCAGTTGGATTTATTTGAATATTCTTATACTACAGAAAGGACCCCTATTGGAGAAAAAGGTATTGGACGTTTTGGAGTGCATAAATTAGGAGATTATATTGAAATGATTACAAAAAGTGCTAATTCAAAAAAGGAAATAGTTGTCACTCTCGATTGGCAAAAATTTAAAAGCAATAAATATCTAGAAAATGCACAATTTGACGTTATAGAGCGTACTCCGGAATTATTTATTGATGGAGGAACTGGCACTTATATTTCAATAAAAAAAATTAGAACTGATTGGACTATTTTTAAGTTTAGAGATTTATATAGAACTATTAATTCATTGAATTCTCCCTTTAAAGAAAAAGGTTTAAAAAATGAATTTTCTGTGAATTTAAAACTAAAACTAAAAGAGAAAGAGAAACAATCAAAATGGGAAGAAAAAAAACTATCTATTCAAGAAATTAAAAACCTAGCCCTTTGGAGATTAAAATGTACTATTTCTGGAAACAAAATAGCTAAATTTAAGTATGAATTCCTTCCATATTCACAAATGGATAAACTTGAAAAGTACTCATTAACAGAAACGTCAAAAAAAATAAAAGAGCTTACTATTCTTTCTGCAGAGGCAGATCTCTCCTCTCATAAAATAGGAGATGTAGAGCTTGAATTAAATGTTTTTTATCTTGGATCAAAAATTCTAAGACTAGGGAACATTGATAATTCCGAAATAAATAAATTTCTGAAACAGAATGGTGGGGTCCGTGTTTATAGAGATGATATGAGGATTTATAGTTATGGAGAGATTGAAGATGATTGGCTGAATTTAGACCAGCAAAGAGTTTCTAATGTTGGTGGTAAAATTGGTAATAAATTAATTTTAGGGGCTGTATCGTTAGATCGAAAAGTAAGTACTGCTTTAAGAGAAAAAACTAATCGTGAAGGTTTTGTAGAAAATGAGGCATACTCAAGTTTTAAAGCATCAATATTACAAGTTATTGGCTTATTTAATAATCTAAGAAATTTAGATAAACTAAAAATTAAAGAGTTTTATGAAGGAGTCGTTAAATCAGAACCTGTTTTATATAATGTAGATGAATTAAAGCAACTTGCTGAAGAAAAAATTAATGATTTGTCCGAAGGTCTTTCTAAAGAAAAACAGAAATATGCTATTGAAATTAGAGATAATATCATTGTGAATTTAGACATTATAAAAAAGCAATATATTGAGACTCACGATATATTGATTAAAAGTGCAGGAGCAGGGCTAAACTTAAGCGTTGTAATACACGAAATTGAAAAAAGGATTAGGGAGTTAGAAAAAGTTATTGAGTCTCTAGGTGCGGATACAAAAGAGTTAGAGGAAAACCCGTTGGAAAAAACAAAAAAAATAGTAGAAGATATTTCTCAATTAGTAGGAAATTATGCAGACTTAGTTTCAAATAAACAAAAAAAGTCTATTCCTTTGAAAAAAGTAGTTAATGATGCATTGTTCAATACCGAATTCCGTTTTTGCGCCCATAAAACAGTAATAATAAAAGCATTTGAGAATGCCAAAGATCAAAAAATTGTTTGTGCTTCAAATGTAATAGTTGGTGCATTGCTAAATATCTTTGATAACAGTCTTTATTGGCTAAATACCTACGCCATAGAAGAAAAGAAGCTATATATAAATTTCAGAGACTACCGTGATGAAATAGGTCTTTTAATCGTTGATAATGGAAAAGGATTTACTATTAATTCAGAAGATGCAATAAGACCATTTATTTCAATGAAAAATGGAGGCACAGGTCTGGGGCTTCATATTGTTGATGAAATGATGAAAGTACATAATGGAAGACTTATTATTAGAAATTCTAATGAAGTTGATATTCCCAAAGAATTTGAAAGAGGAGCTATCATTGAATTAATTTTTAAGAAAGAAAAATGAGGATAGAAGATTACAAAGACTCTGCACGAGTTTTAGTTATTGATGATGAATTAGAAGAAGGGCAGGCTATTCAAAGTGCTCTAAACAAAAAAGGGGTACCTTCTGCGTTTTTTCATATTCAGTGTAATGAGGATTTTCCCAGTAATAAATTAAAAAATCCAAGGCTTGTTTTTTTAGACTTTATATTAGAATCAGTATCTATTGAGTTACATAGCAATGAACAAAAAGCAACGCATGCAATGGGAAATTTAGAAAAATTTATTGGAGATATAAATGCATATATTCTTATTATTTGGACAAGTAAACCAGTGGGAGAGATTGATGAAGCAATTAAAGAATTTAAAAAAAAGTTTAAACAGTATAATGTGGCAAAGCCTCTTAAAATTATAGTACTTCAAAAAAGTCAATGCAGAAGTGGAACAAAGCCTAATTATGAATATGACTATGATTTGATACAACAAAAAATAAATGTTGTTCTTTCTGGGGTTCCAGCATTTGAAATTTTTTCTATAGGTGAAAATTTAGCTATTAATGGGATTAGTAAATCAATATCTTCTATTGTAAAAGACAAGAGCGATAGCCGACTATCTGCATTAATTACAGCTCTTTCTAAAGGCTATTCTGGAGGAGAAAAAGAAAAAGAAAGAAATGCATTACTTAATTTGAGTACAATCTTTCAAGATGAGATTGAAAAAGAAATAATTTCTCAAGGTTTTTCAAAGCTAGCAAAGGGGAAAGGTTTAGAGAAAGATAATGAAAAATTAAATACATCATTAATATTTTTGACTGATGATGTTGAGAGTAGTGGTGTAATTTATAAACTTAAATTAAGCCTTAAGCAACGACGAGATATTTTGAAGGAAATTATTGATCAAGATGAACTTCAAATAAATCAAGAATTTAAACAATTTTATATTAGAAAATTAGAAGTGGTGTATGTTGATGTAACCCCACTTTGTGGATCGGCTAATTCTAATGGGAACCGATATTTTATTAATGGAGTATTACATCCAAAAAGGTTTAAAAAGACAGGCAAAACGAAAGGAGAAGTAAAAGTAAAAAAAGACTATGGCTATCAATTACAAAATAACTTTTTTTATAAAAATGCTATATATACACTTTCTTTTAATTTAAAGTCATACTGTACAGATGAAAATCGAATTAAAGATGCTAATGTAATATTAAAGTTCCGTTCAAACATTGTAATAGATATCCAACATAAAATTGCTTCTTATATCTCTCGTCCTGGACACACACTACTTAAATAGGGTGACAACAAGAAATAAAGGAACAACCTTGCCACAAAACATGTACCGCACGCACACACACTCATAGAATACCCACAACCCCAAAATCAATTTGCGCCCTGTCCCATAGGGATTTTATCAATTCATAGAGGGAAGATCCCCCAGAGTTTTACTTATGGCAGGTTCGATAAAAAACGAAGGTGGAAACTGCCCTCTCAAATGTTGTATTGTAAAACTTTGGATTTATCGCTTCCCCAATAGGGGAGCGGGTTTCCAAGCTCCCCCTTAAAAAGGGTTAAAACTTGACAACCACTATAAAAAAACCAACAAGCCCACAAACCTCGATCTTTTGGCTCAGTGACGAAGTTTTGTCGATATGTGGGGGGTGGTAGTTCCTTAACATAAGATAGATTGTGTTAAATAAAATCTTTTGTAGTAAGTCATCCCGCCCCTCCCACTTTCGCCCAGTGCGCATTTCAATTTATACATCCATCACTCAACATACGACCTAGAAAAAGGTTAAAATAAGCGCTCCCGCAAGAATTAGAATCCAAACAAGGATTCTTGCGGAGTTTTCAGTTGGTTTTATTTCTTTGGAGGAAGGATTGTTTAGATTTTTAATAAGCCGTTGCGTAGATCCAGCCCACTGCGTTTCAATTTCTTCTTTTGTATTTTCAGCCATTTCACAAACATTGTGATTGTGAATGATTTGAGAATTTATTATTTGTTGTGTTTGTTTTTTGAGATTTAAATCCGAGACAATAGATAATGCAAAATTAGCATATTTTAATGAAGTATCAGTAAGAGGAAGAGAGGAGGAAGTTGGATTGAGAGAGTTTACTGCTTCAATACTCAACTTCTGAGCCATATAACAAAAGACAATAGCTATTTTATTTCGTTGGCACCGAATGAAATAATTGTTTTCAAGGTTCTGAGAAAAAACTATTTCCATCAATTTTGAAAGTGCCACATAAAGATGTTCCATTTCTTTATATTCAATAGTTGTGTTTTTATCAAGAAATTGGGATAGCACTGCCTGCGTTGCATGAATCATGTATCCTTCCTCTTTTGGCTCAGATTTATTTCTTTCTGAGACTTTGTCTATATCGAATAGACTGTTTTCTATTGCTTCACGAATTTGCATGTCGATAGTTTTTTTCATCAAAAAAGGGGCGATTTTCGTGCACCCTGGCTTCGAATTTCCTTGCGGAATATCTGCTCAGACGAGAAATCGCCCCATCATTACAGATATTCATGCAAAAATGCATTTCCGTTATAAAAACTCGTGACCAAGGTGCCTATCAAATCTACCAATCTTCGCTTTATTGTCAAAAAAGCTTAAACTATAAGGGGATAGCTCAAACGAAATGACTGATTTTAAGGAAATGTTTGCAGGAGATAGGGGAGTTTTCCTCTATTTACAAAAGAAGCTAGAGGCATGTCCTCGAGATTTATGCTCAAATTTCACCGTTTCAGAAGCCCAATTTCGAAAGGAGAATATTACCACGGATTTATCTCTAACAAGGCTTTTTGCGGCATTCTTTGCGATCTCAGAGCCAAGAGAGGTTAATGCTATAGTGAAACAAAATTGTCTAGAACATAATTGCAAAGAACCACGTTGTTTCGTGATTCCCGATGTGGATGTTTTTTGGGAGGTGCAGTTTGGAGATATGAAATACTCGGAATTTGGAGATATGAAAAATATTTTTGGGGATGAATTTGCTGATGAATATACAACGGAATTTAGGGAATTGTTTTTTTCGTGGAAAGATAGAGAGAAATTTGAAAACTTTCTCAAACAGAAAGTCGATCAAGTTTTGTTATCCTACAACAAAGAAAAAAAGTATCTGAAGCACCTGATTACACAGAAAACTGCACCACTTAAATCTCAGGAACAGGAATTATTTTGTGAAGTTGTTTTTTCGCAACCCCCAGGACATGAATTTACTCTTGAGGAAGTAAATGAAAAGATTGAAAGGAATGTCGATCCTTACGAGATGCTCCGAGGACTTTCAAAACGGATAAATAAAATTATAGAGGACGAATTTAATTTGAAAGGAATAACAACCGTTGCTAAAAGGAGGGTTTACAGAAATTTCTAAAAACGACCAGTTGTGACCAATCTGACGACCAACGGGATATGTTTTTATTACTGCGATGATTTCGCAGAAAAAATTAGCTGAATATAAAGATCTTTTGGAGGATCAAAATCTTTCTGAACCAGAGAAAGAGCTTTTAGTGGCTTCTTTACTTGCTATGTCTGAGAAACTTATCAATTCTTACGTTGAATCACTATGAAATCTCTTATATACTGCAGAGTCTCGTCACAAAAACAGGTCACTGAAGGGAGTGGTTTAGATACCCAAGAAAAACGTTGTAGGGATTATGCTAAAACTGAGGGGGCGATTGTTGAAAGAGTTTTCAAAGATGAAGCTATTTCAGGAGGAGCAGATCTATTTGGACGTCCAGCGATGACGGAATTACTTAAATACCTTGATGATCATCCAATGGATCAATACATGGTGATTTTTGACGATCTGAAGCGATTTGCACGGGATTTGACAGTCCATTGGAAACTAAGAGCGGAATTAAGCGCTCGCAACGCAATTATAAAATGTTTGAATTATAATTTTGATGATTCTCCTGAGGGAAAGTTTATTGAGTCTGTTTTGGCGGCACAGGGAGGGTTAGAACGGGAACAAAATAAAAGACAAGTTTCTCAAAAAATGAAAGCGCGTTTACAGGCAGGATATTGGACTTTTTACATGCCTCCTGGCTATGCCTACCAAACTAGCCTTCAACATGGAAAATTGATGGTTCCTTTTGAACCGCAGTGTTCAATATTAAAAGAAGCGCTAGAGTCCTTCGCTAACGGAGTGTTAGATACTCAAGTCGATGTGGCAAAATTTCTAAAAAAGAAAGGCTTTGTCCCGCGAAGAGGGAAAAAAGTGAACCTCGATGTAGTGAACCGAATACTTAAGCAAGTCCTTTATACAGGATATATTCACTACCCCAAATGGGGAATAGAGTTTGTGAAAGCCCAACATGAGGCTTTGATTTCATTGGAAATCTATTATCGAATTCAAAAGAGACTCAAAGACAGAAAGAGGCGACCAGCAAGAAAAGACATCAGTAAAGATTTCCCCCTTAGGGGGTTCGTTACCTGTGCTGGATGTGGTAGGTTTGTTACAGGTAGTTGGAACAAGGGCAAGAAAAAGAAATACGCCAATTATCACTGCCAAAATAAGCCGTGTAAGTATTACGGCAAGAGTTTGCAGAGAAACAGGCTTGAAGGGGAGCTGGAGCAAATTTTACAGACCTTTATCCCACAGAAGCAGATACTCAAAGCCCTTCAGACGATCCTAACAGATAAATGGGATGTCGTAAGAGGGGATGCGTCTTTTCGGCTGGCTAGAGAGGAAAGAGCATTGAAGCAGACAGAGAAAACGAAAAAGCAGACAGTAGATGAATATATCACAGTAAAAAGTCCCGCAATAAAACAGGCGTTAGGCGAAAGGATCGAGGATTTGGAGGGTATGGAAGCGCTTCAGCAAGAAAAGATTAAGAAGTTGGGCACAAGTATCAATCGATTAGATTTCGAGCGACTCATGGAACACTCTATGAAGTTTATAGAAAATCCGCATGGCATGTGGGTTTCAGGGGACTTAGAAGACAAGCAACTGGTTCTAAAACTGGCTTTCGCAGGTTCACTGAAGTACGACAAAAAAAGCGGGTATGGAACACTGCCTAAACCGCTTCTCTATAAGGTTCTTGAAGACTCTGGCGATACAGAATCATGTATGGTGGAGATGGCCGGAATCGAACCGGCGTCCAAAAAGGAAAAGTTTTTTCTTCTACGCTCATAGTTTATTTATTTAAGATTCAGGCTTATAGGATAAACAAAATACCTGAAAATTTTCTCGAAGGATTCATTTTACCGTTGAGAACCGATAAAACTACACCACAAAAGTTTAATCTAAAAATTATGTGGTCTTGTTTTTAGATTACCTGCGAGCCAAAGGCTCAAGCAGGATTTACCTATGAACTCTCAGGTTAGGCGTAAGCTAAAGCTGGAGTAGGAACAAGTCCCAATCTTACTTTTATGCTTGCTAAAGCTGTTTGAGTTCGAGTTTTTAAGTTTGCACTTATTTTTTATGAAGATTTTGGATAACCGGTAAATATTCAAAACCGGAAACGCCGAAAAAAGTTTTCAATTCTTCTTGTCGAGGCCATATCATCCCCGTTGAATAAAAAGCTGATATTATGTCAAAGAACACATATATACTATGTTTTATTGTTCTTTTTGTCAATGTCCTTGATGGTTTTTATATCTATGACATTTGGGACTTTTTTTAGGTCAGCAATCATATCTTCTGATTCTCGTGGAGAGCTGATTTCTACTGAAAAATACCAGCAGGAAATGTTTTTTTTCTTATTGTAGTCAAACTTAGAATCTATAATATTGAGACCGTGTTCAGACATGACATTAGCATAGTCTCGCAATAGACCTATTCGATCTATTGCATTGATTTTGAAAGAATAAATAATATTGAAATCAGCTTCTACAAAACGATGAGAATCAAGTTTAGCGACAGTTTTACAAGAGGCTTCATGGATAGAAAATTCCAACCCTCGAGATTTGTAAGCGATGATATTTTTTCCTGGAGCAGGTTTGCAACAATTACAAATTTTATAAGGAATATTTGTTTCACCACCAATAATGATATCTGAAAAATCCCCTCGTTTTTTGATAAATTGTTTTGGAACCACTTTTTGAGGAGTGGCTATCTTTTGAGGAAGTTTTTCAAAAATATGGGGTTCAATGTTACTATCTTGTTTGAGCTTATTAATATAGTTTTTGATATGACCTCTTGCATGAGATGATTTTGTGAATTTGAGCCAAAGTGGATTTGGGTTTTTTCCTTTTTTGGTCATGACTTCTACTACATCACCAGTTTTTAATTCGTAGTTAAGTGGTTTAATTGTCCCATTTACTTTTGCACCGATACAAGAGTTTCCTATTTCAGAGTGAATGGAGAAAGCAAAATCTACAGGAGTGGATTTCGCAGCAAGAGACTTGATGTCGCCTCTTGGAGTAAAAACATGAATACGATCGGTTGAAAGGGATGTAGTTATTTCTTCAAAAAATTTTTCAGCAGAATCACTTTGTTGAACTAGAATACTTTGAGGAAGCCAGTCCATTTTGTTGATATAATTTTCGTCAAAATTAGAATTTTTTGCTATTTTATATGCCCAATGAGTAGCTGGACCAAACTCTGCATCCAAATGCATTTTTTCAGTTCGAATTTGGATTTCCGTTGGAATGTTACTTTTAGCTAACCCTAAAACGGTAGTGTGCAGACTTTGGTATCCATTTGTTTTTGAAACTGCAATATAATCTTTAAATCTTTTTGGGATTGGTTTCCACATAGAGTGGATAACTCCGAGTGTTCGGTAACAATCTGTAGGAGTATTTACGATAACACGAATAGCAAAAAGGTCATAAATCTCATCTACTTTGAAGAAATTTTTCCGTTTCATTTTTTCGTACACTGAGTAAATATTTTTTGTACGACCAGTAATTTGTTGAAAGTTAATTTTTTCTTTGGTAAGCACTTTTCTGATTTCTTCATTGGCTTTTTCTATAAATATTTTTCGTTCTTTTTTGTTTTGTTTTATTTGCCTGTTTAGGTCTTTAAATATTTCTTCATGAATATGAGAAAAACAAAGATCTTCAATCTGGGTTTTGAATTCGAAAAGACCTAATCTTTCTGCTACTGGTGCATAAATTTTTAACGATTCTTGAGAAATTCGAATGCGTTTCTCTGGTCGAACAAATTCTAAAGTTTGCAGGTTATGAATTCTGTCTGCTAACTTAACGAATATAACACGAATATCCTTTGCCATAGCAACAAATAGTTTTTTAAGACTTCCAAATTCGCGCTCTTTTCCTTGGAGACGAATTTTAGCTATTTTTTCTACGCCTTCACAGAGAAATCGAATATTTTTACCGAAAGCTTTTTCAATTTCTTCCGCTGAAATGGGAGTGTCTTCAATAACATCATGCAGTAAGCAAGCACAAATGGTTTCAATATCTGGTTTTATAGAGAGTAGTATTTTTGTTGCTGCAACTGGATGTGAAAAATAAGGACATCCAGAAAATCTTTTGACATCGTAGTGTGCGTCATATGCGAACCAGAAAGCTTTTCGAACAGTGTCTTCTATTTTTTTAGAGAAATGTGGATAGTAATTTTTTATTTCATACAAAATCACTTCGAGTTCTTTTTCGAAGGAATGTTTGCAAATAATGTTTTTTGTTGATTTCATGATTTAGAGTGATGAACATAACATTTTAGAAGGTAATTTGTCTAGTTTTTTTACAGGAGATTCCCTTTTATTTTTTGGGTATAAAAGATTGCTCATTTTTTTTGTTCCTCTAAATTTAGAATGTATGTTTTTTGGTTTTTCTTCAAGACTTCGAGTTTTAAAATTCTTTTTTACAGGGCTGTTTTTTATTTTTGCTATAAGACTTTTTGATCTTCAAGTGATTGAATATGATGAATTTTATAGAGAAGCACGAGCACAACATGAAAAAAGATCTATATTGCCAGCAAGACGAGGAAAGATTCTTGTTCGTAAAAATAGACTAACTCAAGATGTAACGCCTGTTGCCACGAACAATACGCTTAAAATGCTTTTTGTTGATCCTCTGATTTTGGCTTATCCAAAATACAATTCAAGTCTTGATTTATCAGAGCAAGAAAAAGGGAATCCAGCGTTGGCAGCTCAAATATTGGCACCAGTGCTTATCAATGCTCATTGTGAAAAAATAGAAGGATGTGAAATAGAAACGGATATGGAAAAAATGTCTTCGGGAGAAAAAATTGCTATTTTAGCGTATCAGCAGCGCCTGGAAGAAACTTTTTTACAAGTGGAACGAACTAAGGTTTTATTGGAAAGTGAGATTTCAGAATCAAGATTGGCTGAGATTGAAGCTTTGAAATTAACTGGGATTTGGATTGCTGGACAATCAGTTTTTGTAGATCCTACAAGGATTTTTTTAGTAGAAAAAACGGCTGAAAAATTGTCATCTCTGTTGAATATAGAAAAAAAAGTTTTAATAAAACTACTTTCTCGTCGTCCGAATAGATATATTGAGATTGCTCATAAAATTGTTCCAGAGGTATCTGATAAAATTTTGGAATTAAAGAAAAATCCTCGATACAAAGATATGTTAAGGGGCATTGCATTGAGAAATGAGCATTGGAGATATTATCCAGAAAGAAGTTTGGCTGCACAGGTTTTAGGGTTTGTTGATTCACAGGGGAATGGACAATATGGGATTGAAGGGCGTTTTCAGAATGAATTAAATGGGCAATCAGGATATATTTATGGAGCGACAAATACTCAAGGACAACGAATTTTGGGAGAAAATTCTGGTATTATTCAGGCGGAAGATGGTTCTGATATATTGATTTCTATTGATCGGGTTATTCAAGGACAAGTAGAAAAAATTCTTAAGGAAGATTTGATGTATTTTGAAGCTGATTTTGGACAAATTATTGTTGTAGAACCTCATACAGGGAAAATTTTAGCTATGGCTAATGCGCCAAGTTTTGATCCAAACGAATTTGGAAAAGCTTTTAAACGGTATGAAATTACTCCTGAGCAGGAGCAATTGGATCGTGAAGACGAGCTTTTTAACCAACGAATACCAATAATTGTTGAGGAGAGTCAATATTATCGATATTTTAATTTATGGGGACCGCAGGTTTTTCGAAACAAACTTGTTTCTGATACTTATGAACCAGGATCTGTTATGAAAGCCTTAACTATGGCAGCGGCGTTAAATTCTGATGAAGTAACCCCACAAACAGTTTATAACGATATAGGACCTATTGAAGTAGAAGAATTTAAAATTAGAAATGCGGATGAACTATATGCTGGGAAAACTTCTATGATTACGGTTTTGAATCGTTCTTTGAATACAGGGATAGCGTTTATTACTCGAAAATTGGGAAAAGAATTATTATATAAATATTTAAAAGATTTTGGGTTTGGGCAATATACGGATATTGAATTAGATGGTGAGGGACAAGGGAAGTTAGAACATTGGCATGATTGGAGTGAATCAGAGCTCATTACTCGCGGGTTTGGACAAGGAATTTCTGCAACGCCTTTGCAAATGGTAATGGGATTTTCCGCTCTTGCCAATGGAGGTTATTTGATGAAACCTCTTTTGGTGGAAGAACTTCGTCATCCAGATGGAACAGTAGATGTTTTTGAGCCAGAAAGAATTCGAAGAGTTATTTCTGATAAAGCGTATAGCACAATCAAATCAATGCTTCTTAATTCTGTGAATAATGGAGTAGCTATGGGAGGGCGTGTTTATGGATATTCTGTTATGGGAAAAACTGGTACTTCTCAAACTTATAAAAATGGAAAAGTATTGGAGGGAGTAGGGACTACTATTACGAGTTTTGCGGGATTTGGTCCTTTTTCTGATCCAAAGTTTGTGGTGCTTGTGAAATATGATTATCCAAAAACTTCACAATGGGGATCAGAAACAGCTGTTATCACATTTAGAAAAGTAGCGAAATTTTTATTTAATCACTTTGAAGTTCCGCCAGATAAATAATCATTTATTCCATAACAGATACGAAATTTTTTAAGCTTTCTTCTGGATTTGGAGATTTAATAATAGCAGTTGCAACAAGAAAACCGTTAGCTCCAAGAGACATAGCGACTTTAATGTCTTTTGGAGAATTGATTCCAGCCCCTACAAGTAGTGGAATGCCTTGAGAAAGGGCAACGGATTCTTTTATAGAAGTTGGTTTTTCGCTTGATACAGAAACATTAGTTTTACCAATGAGTTCTGGTGGCTCAAAAGCTAAAAAGTCAGGATCAAATTCAGAAAATTGAGAAACTTCTTCTGGACTTTCTGCACAAACAATTCGGGCGAGACTTGCCTTTTGTGCGTATGTTATAGAGTCTTTCAGAACTTCATTTGAAAGTCTCCGTTCAGAATGATTGAGAAGGGTTCCAATGGCTCCAGAGTTTTTTATATTTTGTGGTAAAATTTGTCCTGTAAAGCTTCCAAAATCAATTGGGTCAACATGTTGAGCAAAAACAGGAATAGAAACTTCTTGGGCGATACGAAAAATATCGCAAGCAGAAACACAAATACCAATTGTTTTTCCAGTTTCAAGTGCGACTCGTTCGTGTATTTTTGCTAGTTCAAGAGCGTTTTTTCCTGTACTTTGTTCGCAGTTTTTGAAGTTGGTAATGAATATGGGTGTTTTGATCATTTTTATTTAAATTTATTTTACAAGCTCTATATTAATGATTTAAATATTATAAAAATTCGAATAAATATCAAGGAAACAAAAAAAACAATAAAGTCCGGACTTGGGAGAGCAGTGTTTCTTCGAATAAACAATCTTGAGGAAGAATATTAAAATATTTGACAAAAGCTTTTCGTACTTTAAACTCGCGAGGCTTTTTGTATTTTTATCAAATTTAATTCACAATAGCAGTTCCTTTCAAAGGCGGTCGAAGAAGAACTTTTCGAGCTCGTGTGCCAAGGCACCTGGTCAATGGGTTGATTCGTGCTCCAGAAGTGAGACTTGTGGATGAAAAAGGAGATATGCTTGGAGTGATGAAGCTTTCAGAAGCTCTAGCAAAAGCACATGAGGTAGGGTTGGATGTTGTGGAGATTTCTCCTAAAGCGAGGCCTCCTGTTTGCAAGATTATTGATTACGGAAAATTTCAATATGAAGAGAAAAAGAAGGAAAGAATACAAAAAAAAGCGTCTAAGTCTCATGAAATAAAAGGAATTCGTTTGAGTTTCCGAATTGGACCAGGCGATTTAGATCGACAGAGAAGTCGAGCAGAGGAATTCTTGACCGAAAAACATCCAGTTCGGATACAGTTAGTACTAAAAGGTAGGGAAAAGGCACACAGGGGTATGGCCTTTGTGAAAATGAAGGAATTTATTGCTTCACTTGAAGAGTTTGGAACAGAGGATCAACCACCTCGAATGACAGGGTTTCAGATTATTTCCATTCTTAAACCAAAAGTAGGAAAATAAGCGTAAATATTGTAATTATGAAACAGAAAACACATTCTGGTACCAAAAAACGGACAAAGATTACAGGATCTGGAAAGGTAATGTTTCGGAAATCTTGTAAAAATCACTTATTGTCTTCAAAAAATTCTCGACAGTTAAAAGCTTCGACAGGAGGTGTTCATGCTCCAAAAGGACAGATGAAAACAATTTCTCGGTTACTTAATATTTCTAAGTAAAGAGAAGTTTTTTATAGTGAAAAATATTTAATTATTAATTATCAAAGATGGTTCGAGTAAAAGGTGGTGTGGCATCGAGAAATCGACACAAAAAAGTATTAAAAGCCACAAAGGGTTATCGAGGTAAGCGACATTCAACTTTTAAAATGGCTATGCAGGCTCATATGAAAGCGGGAAAGAATGCTTATGTTGGACGAAAACAGAAGAAAAGAGATTTTAGAAGATTGTGGATTTCGCGAATTTCGGCAGTACTTCGAGCACAAGGTCTTCGATATTCAGAAACGAAAAATCAATGGTTGCATGCACGAATGGAAATTGATCGGAAAAATTTATCAGAATTAGCTGTAAATTTTCCAGAGGTTTTCCAAAAAGTGGTAGATGTTGCTAAAACGACCAAAAAAATAGCTTAGTTTTTTTGGTACGAGTTTTTTTATTGATGTTTTTTAAAAAAGTCGGATTTTCGACTTTTTTGTTTTGTATTTTTGAAAGTTTATTGATAATGGAGGTGTATGTTTACAGATGAAGCTTCGATTTCGGTTTTTGCAGGAAGAGGTGGTGATGGGTGTGTGCATTTTCGACGAGAAAAGTATATCCCAAAAGGAGGACCAGACGGAGGAAATGGTGGGAATGGAGGAGATATTATTTTTCGAGCTATTAATAATATTCACACTTTATCTGATTTTCGAAATAAGAAAGTTTTTCGAGCGGAAAATGGAAAGCCAGGAGACAAAAGTAATATGACGGGGAGAAATGGGATAGATTTGGTAATAGAAGTTCCTGTGGGAACACAAATTTCTTTAGCCAAGAAAGAGGAAACAGATGGAAAGAAGATGATTTTGGTGGATTTGGTACGAGAAAATCAGGAGATTTTACTCTCGCATGGTGGAAAAGGTGGAAAAGGAAATGCTGGGTTTGTGAATTCTATTCGTCAGGCACCTAATTTTGCGGAAAAGGGAGATGTTGGAGAGATATTTGATCTTGATTTGGAATTGAAATTGATAGCGGATATTGCGTTGGTAGGAAAACCTAGTGTTGGAAAATCGACTTTTATATCTGTAATATCCAATGCCCGACCGAAAGTAGCAGAATATCATTTTACGACGCTTGTTCCAAATTTAGGGGTAGCAAAAGTTGATGATCGAGAACTTGTATTTGTGGATGTTCCAGGTTTGATTGAAGGAGCTCATGAGGGGAAAGGATTGGGAACTAAGTTTTTAAAACATATTGAACGAGCAAAATTTGTTCTTCATTTAGTTGAAGCGAATTCGGATACACCTTTAAAAGATTTTGAAATAATTCGAGCAGAATTAAATAAGTTTTCTTCTAAATTAGCGGATAAACCGTTTCTTCCAGTGTTTACTAAAATAGATTTAACAGATCAAGAGTTAGAAGATTTTTTAGTCGAAGAATTTGAAGAAAAGTTTAAAGTTAAACCGTATAAAATCTCATCTGTAACTCATGAAGGAACAAAAAGTCTTTTGCGATATTTGTCTTCTAATATTCTAGAAGAATTTACTTCAGAGGAAATAATTTCTTTGCAGGAAGAAACCAGTGACAGAGTGGAATTTCGTCCTGGAGCAAATCTTGAAAGAAGGAATGTTGAAATTCAAAAAACGCTTAATTGGTGGGAGTTGAGGAATCCACGATTGGAACAAATGGTTCGGCAAACAGATACGGAAAATATTGAGGCATTGGAGCGTATTTATGATGTATTGAAAAAGTGGGGAACACTTAAAAAGTTAGAAAGAGAGGGAGCAATTCCTGGTGAACAACTGCGAATTGGAGAACATTTTTGGGAATATAGAGGATAAGATTGCTAGTGAAACACCTACTGGAGATTGTTTTTCTTTTTGTTTTTATACCTTCATGGATGTATTCCTGTCTCTCTTATTCCCACTCTAGGGTGTTGTCCTTTCCTCATTCTTGCTTTACTCTCCCTCATTCCTGCGAAGGCAGGAACCTATTCTTGTCTTCCCGTTCTTGAAACGGGATCTACGATATTTTGTCTCAGACCTTCCTTAAGTTCAGATTCACTTTTTTGCAATAATTCTTTAAAATCAATTCGATGGATTTTTTGGAAGTATATTCGAAAGAAGTTGATCAAGGTTTGAATATTTTTTTTGATCAATTTAAGTCAAAAAAGTTAGGTGTTTCTGAAAGAACTCTTTTGAAAGCTTCTCGGTATGCTGTTACAAATGGTGGGAAGCGGATTCGTTCGGTTTTGGCATTGTTATGTTTTGAGCTTTTTACAGATCATAAAGTTTCACGGGCTCAGGCATTGAAAACGATTTTATCTTTGGAATTTTTGCATACATATTCATTGGTACATGATGATTTGCCTACGATGGATAATGATACATTGAGGCGGGGAGTGCCAACTGTTTGGAAAAAATATGGGGAAAGTACGGGGATTTTGGTGGGAGATATGCTCAATAGTTTAGCTTTTGAGAATTTGGCTAAAACTTCTCCAGTGTTTTGTTTGCAAAAATTAGTGATGGTATTGGGAGAATGTTCTGGTATAGAAGGCATGATTGGAGGACAAATGCGAGATTTGTGGTTTGAAGAGAAAGAATGTCTTCCAAAGGAGTTGCTTGAAACACATCGAAAAAAAACTGGGCAATTGATACACGCTTCGGCTCAATTTGGAGCGATATTGGCTTCGGCTTCGGAGGAACAGTTGAAAACGCTAACGCAATATGCGGACAAAATAGGACTAGCGTTTCAGATCAAAGATGATCTTTTGGATTTAGAAGGGGATGAAGCGTCGGTTGGGAAAAAACTTGGAAAAGATATTGCAGCTAAGGGGTTTATAAAACTTTTTGGTATGGAGACATCGAAAAAGAAACTATCAACTTTAATTGAAGAGTCTGTACAGATTGCAGATACATTAAAATCTGAAAAATTAGAACAATTAGCGATATTTATTCAGCAGAGAGAAAAGTAATTATTTGTTAAATATCCTTATTTTCCAATTCGTCTGTTTCTGTTTTTGAATTGTTCTAATATTTTTTGTATATCCTTTTTTTTAAGGTTTGGAAGCAATTTTTTGGTAAAGAAAAATTCAGCGTAAGCGGCTTGCCAGATGCAAAAATTGGAAATTCTGTTTTCTCCTCCACTGCGTACTACGATGTCTAACTCTGGAACTTCGAGAAAATCAGAAAATGTTTTTTCGTTTAGATTCTTCGTGTTTTCTATTTTTTCAAAACCTCTTAAAATTTCATCTCTACCTCCGTAGTCCAAACAGAGATAGATGGTAAAACGATTAAACTTTTGGGAAAGTTCTTCTGCTTTTTTGAGTTTTTCTGCTAAAGATTTTGGAATACGGTCTTTTCTACCGGCGTGAACGAATCGAACTTTTTTTTCGATTAATTCGGATATCCAGCCATCAAATATTTCTTTAAAAAGATTCATTAGATTTTTTACTTCTAAAGGGTTTCGTTTCCAGTTTTCAGTTGAAAATCCGTAAATACTTAAACTTTTAAAATCAGGATCTTTTTCTAGTACTGGGAATATTTCGTTTCGAATAGTGAGGAAACCATTGAAATGTCCTTCTTTCAGAGAAAGGTTTTTATCCTTTGCCCATCTTCGGTTTCCGTCAGCGATGAGTCCAAAATTCATTTTAACAATATGTTTGATGATTGTTGTTAGAAATATTTTAAGTAGAATTCTTTTTGATGATAGGTGTTTTACAAAAAGTTTCTAAGATTTTAGTGGTTTTGCTTCTGGTACTTTTGCCGTGGCATGGGGTAATTTCTGTTTTTTTCCCATCAATTTTTTCTTTTTGGAAAGAATGTATTTTGATTCTTTTATTATTGATACTTCTTCTTCAATTCAAAATAAGAGAGGGAGATTGTTTTTTTAAAAATCCTTCATTCTGGGCAGTTCTTTTTCTTTTTTGGCTTTTGGTACTTGTGGGATTTCAAAAATTTGATCTCTATGCCATAATTTCGGCAAGATACCTTGGGATGGGGGTGTTTGTGTTTTTGGTTATGACTCAATGGTTGGAAAGTGTTTCAAACAGAGAAGAAAATGATCAATTATCGAAGCAGTATTTTTTTCCTAAGTTTTTTACTTTCTTCATTTATTCTTGCACACTTTCGGTGTTGTTTGGTATTTGGATGAAGTTTTTTGGAGGGATAGAGATTTTGAAAAACTTTTATGCACAAACGATTTCGAGTTGGGTGCCAGGGCAAACTATCCCTATTTATCATGAGGTGGGAAATTTTATCAGAATGCAAGGAGCTAGTTCAGGTCCAATTGAGTTTTCTCATTTATTGGTGAGTGCTCTTTTTTTGTTTCTATGGAAAAAAAGAGAGGTACGATTGAAGTTATTGGATTATGTGGTTTTGGCATTTTTGTTCTTTGGAATCTTTCAGAGTTTTTCTCGAGCGGCATTGGTTGTTTCACTTTTTTTAGCAGGCTGGTTTTTATGGAAAAAGGCGAAGGAATCAAAGTGGAAAAAGCTGATATTCATAGGCTTAGGAATATTCTCATTGGTGATTTTAGGTGGTTTGGTTGTTAATAAAGAAGGGTTGAACAAAAAAATTATACAAAGAGCAGGGACTTCACAGCATTTTACTAGACCGATAGAAGCTTTGAAGTTAGGGATGGAACATCCATTAATAGGCGATTTAGCATCGATTGGACCTTCTGCGAGACAAAGAAATTTGATACTTCATAACGATGATAAGGCATTGATTGCTGAAAATATCTTTATTGATATTTTTGTACAGACGGGGATTGTGGGACTTTTAATGATGTTTTTATTTTTTGTGAGTTTATGGAGACGATTTTCATTAGATAGCCGTGTTTTTTTGATATCGGTTTTATTGCTTGGAGGAATGGCAACTATTTTTGATATGACACCAATTTCAATATCTTATTTTTTAATATTTGCCTGTTTAAGGAAATATTGATAAAAAATAATCTTTTAATTATAAAAAATTTGTTCCTGTCTTCGTAGGAATGAGGAGAAGAGAATTGCATGAATTAGGGGAAAAATCTACTCTACCCTCATTCCAGCGTAGGCTGGGATCCACATAAAAAGATAAAATATCGTAGATCCCGTTTCAAGAATGGGAAGACAATTTTAATATAAAAATTAGAATTGACTTTTTTAAGATATAAAATTAAATTTGGTGTATAAAAAATTTATTCAAAAAATAATTTAAATTGTTTCTTATGGAATTTATACATATTCAAAATCTTATTGAGATTTCTAGTTATGCGCTTTTTGCTTTTTTGGTCGGAATTTTTTTATTTCCTAAATTTATAACCTTTGTGACAAACTATAAATTCACGCAGAAAATTCGTGAAGAAGGACTCTTTGGTGGCACAGCCAAGCTTTTTAAGGCACTTCATTTGCACAAATCAGGAACACCTACGATGGGTGGAGTGGTGATTATTGTTTCGATTTTTATAACGATTATTCTTTCAAGAATTCTTTCTTATTTTGGTGTAATAGATTACTCGTTGCTCAATCGTGGAGAAACTTATTTACCGATTTTTACTTTAGGAGTGGTTGGATTTTTGGGACTTATTGATGATTATCTAAATATTTCGGAAAGTTCGAAACAGAAGGGGTTGTCGGCTAAAGTAAAATTTTGGACACTCTTTTTATTTGCAGTATTTGGAGCTTTTTGGTTTGTTTTTAAGCTTGATTATTCTACAATTCATATTCCTGGAATAGGAGATTTTGATATTGGGTTGTGGTATTTTCCACTTTTTGTTTTTATTTTGGTGGGAGTTTCCAATTCTGTGAATTTAACGGATGGATTGGATGGTCTTGCAGGAGGACTTTTATCGATTTCTTATGGGATTTTTGCTGTTATTTCTTATTTTTATGGTTTGCCAATTTTATCCGTTTTTTGTGCGATTGTGGTGGCGGCGATTACTGCTTTTTTATGGTTCAATATTCCTCCCGCCAAAATTTATATGGGAGACACAGGGAGTTTGGCGCTTGGGGCGACGCTTGGTGTTATTGCATTGATGACTAATGCAATATTTATTTTGGCGATTGTAGGAGCGATTTTTGTATTAGAAACAATTTCTGTTATCTTGCAGCTTTTTTGGAAAAAATATTTCAAGAGAAAACTATTTCTTATTGCGCCGATTCATCATCATTTTGAAGCGAAGGGTTGGTCTGAGACGCAAATTGTAATGCGTTTTTGGATACTTGGAGCTTGGTTTGGAGGAGTTGGAATGTTGGTTGGGTTGCTGGGAATGGGAGATAGTGGTTTTTTGTAGAGTTTATGAAGGGAATTTGAAAATAGGTTCAATATCAATAGGGAAAAAAATAAAAAAATTCTGACTAATTATAGATAATTGAGCATTTTTAGAAAATGGAGGAATTAACTGAAAAACATTTTGATTTTCAAGAAAGTATTAGAGAGATTTGTTTAAAAATTAGGGCTGTTATATTTGAAGGGACATATATCAACTTTTTGGAGGAAGTTGGATTTTTTGAAGACATTTCCTTTTTTGAGAATAATTCTATTGATGTTTTAGAAGTTGGAAGTGGTTTTGGAAATAAATTATCAGTACTAAAAAGAATGATTGGAACACAAGCTGAATTGATTGGAGTTGATTTAGATTTTCAGAGAACACAAAATGCAAGGCAAAAAAAGGAAGGAATTGATTTTGTTTGTGGAAATGCTACGGAACTTCCCATTGATTCAAAAAAAGCTTCTTCAATATTTTTTTGTCAGATATTACATCATTTATCATTAGAAGAGCTTAAAATTGCAATTAAGGAAGCAAAAAGAGTACTTGTTCCAAGTGGTAAACTAGTAGTTGTTGAAACTTTTAAGCCTGAAGTTTCGGAAGGATTCAAAAGACAAATTTTTGATGTACTTGCTCAGATTTATAAAACTACTTTGGGATATGGGAAATATTATAATACGACACAAGAGGAACTTGTGACGGAAATGAGAAAGCAGGATTTTCAACTGACGAACGATATGAAAACACAAAATCAATTTAACAAATTTTTGATTTCCAATTTACTTGTTTTTGAAAAAGTAGGTTCGTAGTTTAGTATTTATTATTATTTTTGAATAAACAACTTATCGTAATTTAGTTAGTTTTGTTAATAAATAAAAACAATCCGAATGGTGGATATCTACAATATAAAGATTTGAAATTAGATATTTGCAATATTCAAGCGATGAGAAAATATTTGCAATCAAAAGGTTTTACCGATGTGTTTAGGATAGAAGTCTTGGAAGAATAGAAACGATTTTTTAGAAAATTCAAGGAAAAATTTAAATAATTTCATGTAATGATTATAATAATGATTATAATCATTACATAAGGAGAAACAAAATTAGTTTCAAAATAAAATTTTAATTCCATCAAGTTAGCAATACAACAACTTACTGATTATTTAAAAAATAAATAAAAATGAGTACAAAATGGATTTTCTTTGATTTTGATGGAGTAATAACTTTGGATAAGTCCGGTTCTTTTACAACTTGTGCTTATTTATCAAAATTTATTCCTAATAAAACTTTTGATGAAATTTTGTCTATTTATCGTACATGGCATTAAGATATGCTTATTGGTAAAGTTTCACATAAAGATATTTGGAAAGAGTTTTGTTTGAAATTAAATACTACATTTGGGGATTTCAAGGTTCCACGGGGTCACCATTTTTTTGATTTTTTTTAAGAAGAGACATATACTCAAAAGCAATGAAAACATTTCAACTATACATTCCCCGTTTGATAGTTTTGGCTATTGCTTTATTTTTTGGTATACATTCTGTGTCCGCTTTTGATACGGGAAGTTGTTGGATAACTGAAGAGGATTGTCCGACTGCCCCTATTATGGGACTAGAATATCAAACAAAAATAGTAGAGAGAGATGGATGGCGAGAATCAAAGAAAATAACATGTCGTTATGAATCAGGTACAAAAAACAATTCTATAAATATTGAATATCAATGTTTTAAAGATGAAGCAGAAGCGCAATTGGAGTACGAATACGCAACATACCAAAAAGAACGTCCTCTAACGGGAAATCTTAGAAGGAGACTCAAAGTAAAAGAGTGTAATCTCGTTTCAGGTAATTCTGGAGGATGTCGTGGCTTTGTTGCCATTGGGAGGTATCTTGCAAAAATTGAAGGTCGTTTCCCATGGGATAAAACGCTCAGTTATGATGAAAAAAATGCGAAAGCTGATGCTGAATCAATGAAACGAGTGGAAGCAGGAAAAATAGCCGCCCAGAATTTTTCACCAGAAGGGAAGCCTCCTGTGGCAACACTCAAAGGACGAGCGTATGGGCTTGATATTTTGAAACTCAAACAACCAATCCCGTATGCCAAAATAGAACTCGATATTGGTGGCAAAAAATATGAGACAAAGACTGATCTTGATGGAGCGTATACATTTAATCTTGATACAGAAGCGAAACAAGGAAAACTCAAACTTACGCTTGCAGGATACCAAGACAGCACAAATACATTTGAAATTGTGGATAACTCAATTGGAACCGATGTCGTTGAGATTTGGAGAGATATCGATATCCAGAAAGAAAAAGATTTTGCCATACAAATGGTACTCAGTAATGATTACGAATCAACAAGTGGACGAACTCGAGTGAGAGGTTTGGTTGATAAATACGTTCAATTGGCCCAAGCAATGGATTTTGCTGAACTTATTTTGATGGCTGATGTTTCTCAAATCAGAGGCACTGATATTTCTCCAATTACTGTTTTTGCCTACAGTTCTGATGCTGATAATGTTGAGAAATCAAGTCATTATGATCCAACATATGGATCTATTCATTTGGCGACTAAAGATTCTGACTACTATTCTCCAGATTCACCTCTGACTCTCTTCCATGAATTTGGACACCATGTAATGCAAACGCTCTATGAACCAGTTGTTTGGAATACGGATATCTCGAATGGAGGATTTAATCACGGGGGAATGTTGAATTCATCCACAGCGGATTCCATCGGAGAAGGATTGGCAACATTTCTCGCTCTGCTAATGGCACAAGAATACGAACACGCTTATCCTCACATCTATGAACCATCTCCCATAGCATTTGGATACAATTGGGAGGTTAATTATAAGGCCTGGGATATGGAATCTGTTTTCCCGCGAGAGGAATTTGCTGTGGTGTCTTTACTCAATGATCTGATGGATAAACATAATGATAAAGGCGATACTGTTCAAATCGGATTTACACAGCTTTGGAATATTATCAAAGATGAAAACAATCAAACCGTTAAAGATTATTATGATGCACTTATTCCATTAGTCGGAAAAGAAAAACTAAATCCACTCTTTATTGCACATGGTTTTTTCTGGGATAAACAAGATGGCGATAGACAGTTTAGTCTCCCGAATACATATAGAGATACTACCGGAGAACATTCCTGTACGGTTGCTAATATAGAACCAGCTTATGATATTGATAAAAATGGAAGCATCAACCCACTGGTAGATCCATGGGTTGATTATAGTAACTGGCATAAATATCCCTGCGAACCGACTTATGACGAAGGAGATGAAGTTGGACTCACAGGTGCGTCCAAAATCCAAAACAGGAAAACATTTCAAACACTTCCGAATCGGTTTATGGAAGTAGAAAATGGAACTCATACGCTTGAATTTACATTCCCTGAAAACCCAGAATATAATTATTCGATGTCGTATGTGGTGACAGATGGTCGATTGCCCGTGACTTTTCCACCAGCTCGATACGAAGCGTCAGTCAATATTGATAAAGATATTAAAATCACATCAGAAGAATATTTTGAAGCCATTGCTCAAACTGTTGGAACTGATTCTTTCCGAAGTGAAAAAGGAGGCAGTTTTGGATATTGGATTATCTTGATTCTGGTAGTTGGTGTTGGGGTTGTCGTGGTGAAAAAGAGAAAATAAGAAAAAATAAAACAAGGACACTTTCAGGTTCTTATTTCTACTGAACAATTTTTCGGTGAAGGGATGGATTTTCCAGATTTGGATGTATTATTTTTAGTATTTCCATTTTCATTTGAAGGAAAATTGAAACAATATATTGGACGAATTCAACGGAGTGAAAGAAATAAATTTATCTATGACTATCGTGATAAGCAAATTTCGTATTTAGAAAGTATGTTCAAAAAAAGAAATAGGTATTATCGGAAGTTAACGAATAAAAATCCGAGATTATTAGAAATTTGAATCACTTAATTTTAGATGAAATGAAAATAATAATATCAAAAAAACTTCAGGATCAAGAACGGAGAATTGAAAAAATCTTTAAAAATAGTGATAGTTTGACGGTATCAGAAAGAACGATTAATCTGTATTTGGAAATTTTTCAAGGTGTCTAAAAGCCTAAGTAGGCAAAAAATCCTAAACACTCGCTACTAGAGTGGAAAAGAATCAGGTGCCATTAGTGCGTTGTCTGGCGGAGAGAGGGGGATTTGAACCCCCGGAACGGTTACCCGTTCACACGCTTTCCAAGCGTGCGCGTTCGACCACTCTGCCATCTCTCCTTTGTTTGGATGGGTGGTGTTTTAGACCAGAAGAATTTTAAAGGAAACACTGATGGAAGACAAAAATAATCTTTTAATTATCATATTAAAGTTCGGACTCTACAAAGTCCGGACTTGGTGAAAGTCTTTTTATTTTTTTGTTTATGCTTTAGTATCGAAGCATGTTGGACGGAAAAAATCTTTGGTTGCAATATGATAATCTTTTGGCGCCATATGCTCAAAAAAATGAATTGAGTCGCGGGCGAGTTTTTCCAGAGAATCCAGATCCTTTTAGACTTCCTTTTCAGAGAGATCGAGACAGAATTATTCATAGTACTAGTTTTCGTCGTTTAAAAGGGAAAATGCAGGTGTTACCACCGAGTTTTGGGGATCATTTTCGAAATCGATTGAGTCATTCAATCGAAGTGGCACAAATAGCTAGAGATTTGGCTCGTTCATTGCAACTAAATGAAGATTTGACGGAAACTATCGCTTTGGCTCATGATTTGGGACATCCTCCATTTGGACACGCTGGAGAGATGGAGTTGAACAGGAAAATGCATACTTTTGGGGAAGGATTTGATCATAATAAACAAAGTTTGCGAGTGGTAACTTTTTTTGAGAGACGATATGAGGCTTTTCCTGGTATGAATTTAAATTTAGAAGTGTTAGAAGGATTGCAAAAACATGAAACTTTTTTTGATCGACCTTCAGGAGAAATTATTTTTTCTCCACATTTGGAGTCGCAATTGGTAGATCTTTCTGATGAGATTGCTTATTTGAGTGCGGATTTGGAAGATGGGCTTCGAGGAGCATTTTTTCAGCTTGAAGATTTGGAAAAGATTGATATTCCAGCACAAGCGATGGAAAGTTTGTCTAAGGAAGAAAAAATATCTAGATCAGCTATTGTGCGTCGAATTATTAGAAATCTTTTAGTACAAATTATTGAAGATACCATTCAGAATTTTAAAAAAGAGAAAATAAAAACATTGGAAGATGTGCAAAATTCGCAAGTAAGAATAGTGCGGTTTAATGCAAAGTTTTATAAAAAATTGAAAGAGCTCAAAGATTTTTTATTTTGTAATTTTTATCAGAGTCCAGAAATAAAAGTAATAAATGAACGGGGAGAGAAGATTATTAGTGAATCATTTGATTTTCTTTTAGCTTATCCCAATGAGATACCAGAGAGTTTTCTTCCAGAAGAAGCAGTTCATCGAAGAATTTGTGATTATATTGCGGGCATGACTGATCAGTTTTTGTTAGCGTTTTGGGAAAAGAATTCTTCGTAAAAAAATTCCTATATAATGGTATGTACTTTAAAATAGAAGAGAGGTTGTAAAATAGATTTTAACAAAAAATAATGTTTTATTTCGAAATAGAAGGAGGAAATAAGCTTTCGGGAAATATAAAGATACCAGGAGCCAAGAATGCATCTTTGCCGATGCTTTGTGCGGCACTTTTGACTGATGAAAAATGTACTTTTCATAGTGTGCCTAAAATTGCAGATGTAGAGACTTTGTTAGATATTTTTGAAGAAATTGGAGTTAGTGTGAAACGAAATTGGGATAAGCGTATAATTGAAGTGCGAGCACGAAAAATTGATACACATAAGTTGGCACAGTGTGAACAGCTGAGAAAGATTCGAGCATCTATTCTCATGTTGGGACCTATCTTAGCACGAGAAAAGAAGTGTGAAATATTTTCTCCAGGGGGGTGCGTTATTGGGGTGAGAAGTCACGAAATTCATACAGATGGATTTGAAGTTTTAGGAGCAACTCTTTTGCAAGATGGAGAAAAGATTTCGCTAAAGATAGATCCTAATGTTACAGGAAGAAACAGAATTCTTCTTTCGGAGGCATCTGTAACGGGAACGGAGAATTTGGCGATGTTTTTGGCTGGTCAAGAAAACAGAAAAGCAGAGATTTATTTTTCGGCGAGTGAACCACATGTTTGTGCAACGCTTCAAATGCTTAAAAAAATGGGAGCGAGTATAGAGGGAATTGGAACTCATCATCTTACAATTGTGGGTACAAAATATTTAAGAGGAGGCGATTTTAAAATTCCGCCTGATGGTATTTTGGTAGGGACTTATGCGATTGCAGGAGTGCTTACCAATTCTGAAATTGAAATTGAAAATGTAGATCATCGGGAGCTTTTTTCTTTTTATGGTTGTTTGAGACGAATAGGTGGTGAATTTGAAATGAAAAAGAATGTTTTGAGGATACTTCCTCATGGAAAACTAAAAGCCATTTCTAAAATACAAACTGCTATCTATCCTGGCTTTTCTACAGATTTACAGTCTCCGTTTGGTGTTTTGCTTACACAGTGTGAAGGAGATAGTGTGCTTTTTGAAACTCTTTTTGAAAACAGACTTTCTTATTTGCATGAGTTAGAAAAAATGGGTGCTGATATTCATATATTAAATGCACATCAAGCAAGAATCTCTGGACCGACAGTATTTCGTGGAGCAGAAGTTCAAAGTTGGGATTTGAGAGCTGGAGCTGCGGTGGTTTTGGCGGGGTTGATTGCCGAAGGCAAAACAAAAGTAACGAATATTCAATATATTGATCGTGGGTATGAGAATTTTGTTGAAAATCTTCAATTTCTTGGAGCTAAGATAAAGCGAGTGAAACAATAAAAAAAAAGGTCGAAAGACCTTTTTTTAGAATTTGTTATTTTTGAAATGTCCGATATGGCAGTTCATCAAAATTTCCATAATCTTCACGACATCCTCTTGCTGCTCCTTGAGAAAGTTTCAATTGATAAAGTGTGTTTGTGGTGATATCATTTTCGTCTATTTCACAAGGTATATATTTGAATTTTTCTTTACTGGATCTTTTTCTTAAGATAGTTTGAGTATTTTGTTGAGCTGGTGAAAATTGTTTTGCAGGATTTCGTGGATCATATCCTCCAAATCGAACATGGTTTTGACGAGAACTTCCATGAGAAGCACTAATTTGGGGAGTTACGGTATCATCATCAGATTCAGTACCAAGAGTGAATTCGGTAAAGTGATTTGTTTGGAAGTTACAAAATCCATTTGTTATGGTACAAGAGGTATCTCGTGTCCAGTTAACTCCATCTTGACTGTAGTAGATAGCGAATAGACCTGAACCAGTAACGGGAACTGTAAAGGTTATTGCCTGATCAAAGAGAAGACTTACATTTGGTGAACCAACAGAAAAACGTTTTTTTGGTGTGAAAGTTTTACCTGAAGGAACTCCAACGGCACTGGAAAAGATACTTTTAAGTGGAATACTCATTATAGATGGAACGGTCATTTCTCCACCCCAATAATTGGAATCCGATGGGTTTTTAGAAATATTTGTTCCTGCTGGGATTGATACGACGAGACCAGCACTTACATCTGGAATTTCTGTTCCTGGTAGAAGATCGATTTTATTGGTAGCATCAAATTCCTGATTATCGAAATCAATAGGAATAATTAAGTCTTGGTTGAGAGATTGGTCATTTGTGAAGTTAGCTGCTGGGGCAGTAGTTGTTGTTACAGTGAAAGCAATGGTTTGACCAGTTATTTCAAAAGTACTGTCTACTAATTTTGTCGCTATAGAGATGACATCACTTTCTGAGAAGTCTGTGTTAAGTGTTATACTGAATGTTCGATTGTTTTTGGTAAAAGTTGTTGCGTAATTTGAAGCAGAGAATGTAGATCCATTTTGAGTGATAACAACATCTAATGTGAAATCAGTAAGATCAAAAGTACCTCCAATTTCTCCAATAATTTGTGTACTGGTTGACACTATGTTTTGATTATTAAGTGGAAATTGTTCATCTAAAGAGAAAGTGTTTGGGAAAATTTGAAACAAGCTTCCAGATAAAGGACTGGTTAAGGATAGACCAGAACCGGAAATAAGCGAAACACCAGAACCAGAGGAAAGTGTGACATCAGAAATGTTTAATTTAAACTCATTGATATTTGTATCTGCTGGAAGAACCGCCACCGTAGAGACTTCTTTACTTTCTCCTGGTGTAAGCGTAAATCCTGAGCCAGTTGTAATACTGATAACACTTCCACTGCCTGTTAAAGTTCCAGTGTTTTCTGTGAAAGAAAATCCAGAACCTGTTAAAATAAGGTTGATGTTTTCATCTGTGTTCATGTTTCCAAAAAGATCCAAAGAGTCAACGGTGATAGTTTCTGTATAATTATTAGTTAAAATGAAATCAAGGACTTCCGGAGAAGTGCCAGGGTGTATTTTTTGATTATTTAGACTATCATTTCTTTCGATGAGTGCATTTGAGGATGAATTAACTAAGAGTAGTGCGCTATTGAGGTTTACTCGTCCGTTTGCTATAACTTTTCCATTTAATCCAGAAATAAAGTCAGAAGAAGTTATAAGAATGTAACGAAGATTTGATGCTATTAGGTTTGAATTTTCTCCTAAAAGAATGGCTGCCATTCCAGCAACAAGAGGGGTTGCCATGGATGTTCCATCCAGAAAACCATATCCGCCATCATTCGTCGTACTGAGAATGTTTTCTCCTGGGGCTGCTACATCGACAGAAGAGGCTCCATAATTTGAAAAAGAAGCAAGCGTATCGTTTTGATTTGTAGCGGCAACAGAAAGAATGTTTGGGGAGTTGAATCCGGCAGGGTAAATTGGGCTACTATCATTGTTTGCAGAGGAGTTTCCAGCTGCGGCAACAATAAGTACATTTGGCATAGCATCAATAGCAGCCTTTAAAGAACTATCAAAAGAAGAGCCTCCCCAACTAGCATTAACGATATGAGCACCATTATCTCGGGCGTAAGTAAGTGCATCAATAATATCAATAGTACTGGCAGAGGGTCCACTAGGATCATCTGTAAAAATACCTAATGACATTATTTGGGTATTCCAAGCGATTCCTGTAACTCCTACAGAATTATTCCCCTGTGCACCGATAGTTCCACTAATATGTGTTCCGTGTCCGTTAAAATCAGTTAGAGACCCTGTACTGGTTGGGAAAATGTATCCATTTATATCGTCGATATATCCATTTCCATCATCGTCTACACCAGGAGTTCCAGTATTCTCAGCTGTGTTTATCCAAAGGTTTGAAGCTAAATCCTCGTGATCAGCTTTTATTCCAGTATCAAGTACCGCTACAATGACATTTGTAGCATCGGTTCGAGTGTTCCAAGCTTCAGTTCCGTCGATATCTGCATCAGTTGTTCCGATAGTACTATTTACACTTTGTCCTGTGTTATGGATTCCCCATACCTCATCGAAACGAGCATCATTAGGAGTATTTGAGGTATAATAAAGATAGTTTTTTTGTACTGATTCAATAAGAGAGGATTTTTCCAGTGCGGTAATTAGTGCATCTAGAGAATAAGTCTTTTTAGTGTTTTTCCAAAGAGTTAAATTGAATTCTCCATTAATATTTTTTTGAGAAAGACCTAAAGCATCAGAAAAATTTCTGGCAGTGTTGGCTCCCATGGGGGAGGTTAAGTTAACGCTTTCTTTTTTAAACTTGATAATAAGTTCGTCTTGCACAAAAGTTTCTCTTTTTGTTTTGGTGGTTGCATTGACAAAAAGGAATGAGCTGGAACTTCCAATAATAGCGGCGGATAAAATGATTAGTACAGATTTTTTCATTTTTAAGTTTATAAAATCTCACGATTGTATCATAAAATAGAAGAAAAAACAAGTATAAAAATCTGTTAAATTGAGGAGTTTGAATCAAGTGTCAAAAATAAAAGTTTGACAAATAAAGAGCTTTTTATAAAATCGCAAAGTAATTTTTCAAAGAAAAAATGGCACATAAAAAAGCTGGTGGTAGCTCCAAAAATGGTCGAGATTCGGTCTCGAAGCGACGAGGAGTAAAACGGTTTGGAGAAGAAGTTGTAAATGCAGGTGAAATTATTATACGACAAAAAGGAACAAAGTTTCGTCCTGGGGAGAATGTTGGCATGGGGAAAGATTTTACGCTTTTTTCCATTGTTGCAGGAAAAGTTGAATTTGTTGAAAGAGCAATTGTTAGATTTGATGGGAGAAGATATCAACGAAAATTTGTGAATGTTGTTCCTGTTTAATTAAAAAATGCCTGAAAGTTCCGAAAATTTGGATGATTTGCTTATGGGAGAAGTCTCAGAGGGGATTTCAGAGTCTGATGAGAAGTTTTCGGAAAGGGTTTTACAAGCACAACAAAAGATTGTTCAAGTGAAGAAGGATGAATTCAAATCTAGAAATTTTGATCATCATTTGTCTAAGATTTTGGGAGGGCTGTCTTCAGAACTTTTGGATATTGTTATTTTTCTTATTGATGAAGAAATTCCGAGTTTAACTATTTTGGCTATTTTATCGCTTTTAGATGATCAGGCAGGAAAAATCTGTTTGCAGGAGTTTGAAAAACATATTGCACAAAAAGCAGATTTTTCGAGTATAGAATTGCCGCAAGCATTAGAAGAAAAGCTTTCTTATTGGTGGACTTTCGTTTTTGCAGCAGATCATGTTTCTAGGACAGTTATGTTGAAGTCATTAAGATTAGATGAGATATTTGTTCGTAGATTTTCTCATTCGTTAGGATTGATATTGCAAGAATATTTTAGAAAAAAGGCAATTAAGGATTTTGATAAGAAATTACTTAAAAAGATTCTTCAAAAGTACCAAATACAACTTTTTGGAGAATAAAAGTATTATTTAATAAAGAATTCAGCCTCTATAATTTGTTCTTCTTCTACTTTTTTAACAACGAAAGAAAAATGTTTTTCGTGTATTTTAAGTTCTACTACTTCTCCTGTTTCTGGGAATTTTTCTAATTTTTCAAGAATAAAAAGTCCAACAGATTTGTTTTCATCTTCTAATTCCCAAGGGAGTCTTTTGGGAGATTTTTTTTCTAATTTTTCTTTAATGAAGTTTTCAAGTTGTTCTAATTCTGTTTCAGCATTGCAAATGAATGATTTTTTTCCACTTTGATGAATGGAAAGATTTTCGTCATCTTCTTCATCATGAATTTCTCCAAAAACTTCCTCAAAAACATCTTCCATAGTGATAAGTCCTACTAGTCCACCATGTTCGTCCAGAACTAGTGCTAAATGTGCTTTTTGTTGTTTAAACTTGTGTAGAAGTGTATCGATTTTCATTGTTAAAGGAACCTTGAAGGGCTTTTTCATTGGTAAATTAGCAACATTTAGTTTGAAGAATAGTGGATCATTAAACTTTTCGATGGTTCCATGAAGTGTTAAAATGCCAATAATTTCATCCAAATCTTTGTGGAAAATTGGAATTCTTGAAAAATGTGCTTCTTTAATTTTTTTAAGAGTTTGAAATACTGTAGTGTTATCTTCAATTGCAAATATTTTTGAGCGTGGCGTCATAACACTTTCAACGGAATGTTCTCCAAATTCTAGGATTTTTTCAACCCATTCTTTTTCGTTTTCTTCAATTTTTCCTTCTTTTTCTGAAAGCTCAATAGCGGCTTTCAATTCTTCTTCATCAAGTCCGTGTTTCTGTTTGCCTCCACCAGAAAATTTCTTAATCATTTTTGAAAGAGGCCAAACGATAGGCATGAGAAAAAATTGGAGGGTGCTTAAAATTGGAGTAACAAAAAGTGAGAATTTTATGGCATATTTATGAGCAAAGCTTTTAGGTATAATTTCGCCAAAAATAAGAATCAAAAAGGTCATGACTCCAGTTACGGTTCCAATAACGATACCAGTTTCTTGTCCGTATCCAGCTTTGTTTGCAAAATCAGTTGCAAGAAGTGTAGCAATAGCTGAGGCAGCAATATTGACTACATTATTTCCAAGAAGAATTGTAATAAGGAGTTTTTCATGATCTGCTTTTAGTAATTCTAGTTTGGTAATTTTCTGTTCTTCTTTTTGGCTTTTTGCTTTATTTTTTAAAGCCTGGATTTTTTCCGCTCCAAGTGAAAAAAGGGCAATTTCAGCACCAGAGAAAAAACTAGAAAAAAGTAGTAATAAAAATAAAAGAGGTAATTCGTCCATGTTTTTTTAGAAGGTAAGGCTTTTAAAACAACACAATACATAGTAATCATATGAAAAATTTAATATTTTCGCAAGGATTTCTATTCTAGAAAATATATTAAGGAAATACTCATAAATAAACTTGTAACAAAAAAATTGTGTTTTTTTTTTGACAATCGTCATTTTCGTGTAAAATTTCACCTGAATGAAAGTAGTTATATCACAATTCGATTTGTTGGAGTCTTTAAAAACCGTTGTTCGAGCTGTTTCTGGACAAAATACGCTACCTGTTTTGGGGAATATTTTGATTCGGGCAGAAGGAAAAAAGGTTTATTTTGCAGCGACAAATTTAGAAATATCAATTTCAACTTCTATAGAAGCAGAAGTAAAGAACGAAGGAGCGATAACTGTTCCGGCCAAAATTTTGACTTCTTATGCTTCTTTGTTTGGAAAAGGAGAAGAAGTTGAGTTGAAAGCTTCTGATGGGACGACTTTAGAAATTAATTCCAAAGAATCAAAAACAAAAATAAAAGGAATCTCAGCAGAAGAATTTCCGCAAATTTCTCGGGTGGAGTCAGGAGTGAAGTTGGAAATTCCTTCAGGGGATTTTAGGAAAGCTGTGCAACAAGTGGCTTTTTCGGCACAAGAGAATTCTTCCCGTCCAATTTTGTCAGGAGTCTTTTTTAAGACAAAAGGAAAAAAGTTGTTAATTGTAGCAACGGATTCTTATCGTTTGTCAGAAAAAGTTCTTGAGTTAAAGCAAGAAGTAACGGAAATTCAATCAGTGATACCAGTTAGAGCGGTGCTTGAGGCGGATCGTTTGTCTATGGGAATTGATAACATAGCGATTACAATTTCTGATAATCAAGTTATGTTTTCAGCAGGTGGTACAGAATTAGTTTCTCGGTTGATTGATGGACAATTTCCAGATTATAAACAAATTTTACCAACTTCACATAAGAGTGTAGCAAAAATTTTACGAGAAGATTTTGAATTGGCAGTGCGACGAGTTTCCATTTTTGCAAAAGAAAATAATCAGCATATGAAATTAGAGTTTTTGAATGATGGAACTTTAACTGTTTCTACAGATTCAACTCAAATAGGGGAGGAACGAACAACGATTCCTATAAAATTGGAAGGAGCAACGAATATTATTGCACTCAATACTGATTATGTTTTGGATCTTTTGAGTTCTTTGCCTGGAGAGGAAAATATAATAATAGAATTAGAAGGGAAATTAAATCCTGCAGTTTTTAAGAAAGAAAAAGATGAGGATTTTATTCACCTAATAATGCCTCTTAAAATGTAGAAATTTGGTCCTGAATATTCGGGATCATTTTTTTATATTTCAAGTAACTAAAGGGAATAATTATCAATAAAGATTTTTTTGTTACGAGTTTATTTATCAGTGTTTTTTTAAGCAGGTTTTGTCTATTTTTTTAACATTATGACTCAGATTAAAAATTTTCCGTTCTCCTTATCTCTTACTCAAGAGTTGGAGATATTACAGAAAGATAAAAATCTTACGCTTGTGAATGTGGGGAATGTAGTGGCTAAAAGTTTTTTGATTTCTGAGATTTTAAAAATGACTCAGTTTCAGAATGTTTTTTGGGCGTCTACGGATGAAAAATCAGATAGTTTATATCTCAATGCAGAACTATTTTTTGGGAAGAATATTTTATTAATTCCTGAAGAAGTCTCATTAGAAAAATATTATCAACTTTTAGAAAAATTAGAGCTTTCAGAAAAGAATCTCTTTCTTTTTGAAGATTTGGGGAATGTTTTGGATAAGAAATTTCCGACAAAATCGGAAATAGAAGCTGAAACTATTTTTCTTCAAAAAAAACAATCGATTCAAATTTATGAACTTTTTGAACAGCTTGAGAAGATTGGTTATCGTTCAGCGGAAGATAAGCATTTAAATCCACAGGAATTTTTGAAGCAAGGAGATCAATTCTTTATTTATCCAATTAATGCTAAGAAGTGTTATCGGATAGATCTTTTTGGGACTGAAATTGAAAAAATTGAAACCCATCCGCAAGGAGAAGAGTCGTTTAAGAGGCAAGAAGTTAATGATCTTGAAATTTTTCCAGCAAAATTTAGAGATACTGATTTTTCTGAATCTTTTTTGAATTTAATTTCTGGTTGTGAAAAATCATGTTTTATTTCAGATGATTTAGATGAGGATATTTGTCCAAAAGGGGATTTTTATAAGATTCGGTTTACGACTTTTCCTAGAGAAAAAGAGCGATTTTTTCATCTTAATTTCTTTTCGGTTTTGCCATTTTATACGATTTTGGATTTTGTAGTAGATATCAAAGAACGATTTCGTCGAGAGTTTCAAATTGTAATAATAACTAAAAAAGTTAAGGAGCTGAAACGAATGTTTAAAGAACATGAGATTATGTATACGGAAAATTTGGAGGAAGATTTTCCTTCGACAGTTAAGATTATACAAATTCAAGATAAAGATTTTTTACCGCATTCCTTTCAAAACAATGATCGGAAGATTTTGTTTTTGTCCGATAGAGAAATTTTTCAATTCAATAGGAGTGCTTCTCGAAAGAAATCTATTTCTGGTATGAATTTTGAACTCATGAATTCTCTGAAGGTAGGGAATTATGTTGTGCATTTAGATCATGGAATTGCGATATATGATGGGATTGTGCGTCGTGAATTAAGAGAAAATGAGATTCGTGAGTATTTGAAATTGGAATATCTTGGAAATGATAAACTCTTTGTGCCAGTAGAATCTGCGGAGAAAGTTTCCAAGTATGTAGGAGATGATGATCCTCGCTTAACAAAGCTTGGTGGGAATGAGTGGCGTAATTTACAAAAGAAATTAAAAAAAGAAACGGAACGAATAGCGAAAGAGCTTTTGCAACTTTATGCCAAACGGGAAATGGCGAAAGGAAAACCTTTTTTGCCAAATGATGATATGATGGAAGATTTTTGTGCGGCATTTCCTTACGAATTGACTCCAGGACAATATCAATCTTGGGAAGAGGTGCGAATGGATATGGAAAAACGAAAACCTATGGATCGGTTGGTTTGTGGTGATGTGGGGTTTGGTAAGACAGAAATAGCAATGCGAGCGGCTTTTAAATGTTTTCGTTCAGGAATGCAGTGTGCTTTTCTTGCACCTATCACAATTTTGGCTGAGCAGCATTATCAAAGTTTTATGAAACGGATTGCGTGCAAAGAGTATGGAATTAATATTGAACTCTTATCTCGTTTTCAAACAAATATAGAACAGAAAAAGATATTGAAAGATTTGGAGCATGGACTGGTGGATATTGTGATTGGGACACATCGATTGTTTTCGGATGATGTGAAATTTAAAAAGATGGGATTAGTTATTATTGATGAGGAGCAGCGTTTTGGAGTGCAACAAAAGGAAAAGCTCAAGACTTTAAGGGAGAATGTGGACATTTTGACTTTAACGGCTACGCCTATTCCACGAACATTGCATATGGGGCTGAATAAATTGAAAGATGTTTCTACTATTACAACACCGCCGCCAGGGAGGTTGCCGGTTGTAACAGAGGTTAGGAAATATGGATTGGATTTAATTCGTGAAAGAATTTTGCAAGAAGTGGCACGCGGTGGACAGGTTTACTTCCTTCATAATCAAGTTCAAACGATTGAGGCACAAGCACAACAGTTTCGGAGTTTGATGCCAGAGGTTCGTTTTATTGTGGCACATGGACAAATGAATGTTCATGATTTGGAAGAACGAATCCGAAAATTTAAAGAAAAAGGCGCAGATGTTTTGATTGCATCTACGATTATTGAAAATGGAATTGATTTACCGAATGCGAATACTTTATTAGTTAATTATGCTGAGAAATTTGGACTTTCACAGCTTTATCAGCTTCGAGGAAGAGTTGGACGAGGACGAACGCAGGCGTATGCTTTTTTTCTTTATCATGGGCAAAGATTAATTCCAGATGCAAAGAAAAGACTTCGAGCGATTGTAGAAGCTTCTGAGTTGGGAGCAGGATTTCAAATTGCCATGAAAGACTTAGAAATTCGAGGGGCAGGAGAAATTTTAGGGGCGAGTCAGTCAGGATCTATGAAAGAAGCGGGAGTTTCTCATTTTGTGCGATTGCTCAACAAAACAGTGGAGGCAATGCGCAGTGGAGAGACTTTGATTGAAGCAGAAGGAGATTTGAATGTTTCAGTTGAAATACCGCTTTCGGCGTATATTCCACCTAATTATATTCCAAATGCTGATGAGAAAATAAAAGTATATCAAAATTTGGCAGGAGCTGAAACGGTAAAGTCTTTGGTAGAAATAAAACGAGAACTAAAAGACGATTATGGAGCACTTCCTAAAGAAGTAGAAAATTTATGCAAGGTGCTTCGACTTAAAATAGAACTGCAAAAAGTTAATTTATTAGGTATAAAAGTTCAAAAAATTTCACATAAATCTTATGAGATTATACTTCGATTTGGATCTAAATTTTTACCAGAACAAGTGTTTGGGCTTATTCAAAAAACCAAAAATAAATGGACTGTTGGGACAACCTCTCTGAAACTTAACATTGATCAATTGTCGCATACTTGGTATGAAAAATTGTTAGAAGAAATCTCTTTTTTGGAAATACCCAAAAAAGTAAAATAAAGAAGATTGTTTTATTTTTTGGAAAAACATGCATGAAGTGTCTCGAAAGAAAGATAAACATCCTTATTATCTATAAAGAAAATAAATTCACTATAAGTTGAAGCAATCTCAATGAGATTAATATTTTGAAGGGTTAGTTTTTGCATTAAAGCATATAAAAGTCCTGGAGTGTTTGAATAGTTTTTGTTAAATTTTACACAAATAGAAGAGATGTTATTATTTTGATATTTTGTCTTTTTTTCTACAATTTTTGTGATGGTTGGTGCTAATTTTTTATCTACCATAACGGTTATTTCTGAAGTGCTTTCAGAAATTATAAAGTATTTATTTTGTTTTTGAATGGTGTTGAGTGCTATGTTTATTTTTTTATGAATTTCAGGCGTTTTTTCAAAGGTTAATGTTGCTAAATGAGATTGGATTGAAATCTTTTCGATTTCAAAGTTTTTTTTGATAGGGGCATTTTTTTTAAAGTTTCTTTGCAGTCTAGAGAGACTCATGATAATGGTCGATGTTTGTGTTTCTCTGCGAAGTCTTGATTCAATTAATGGTTGTAGAAATTTTGCTAGCTGTGAAAGATTTAAAATTTTATTAGAAAAACCGAATTCAAAAAAAGTATTTTCACGAATTATATCTTTGAGGGCGTCGGATATTTTTTGCATGGAAGATTAAGGAACTTCTGATAAATAAACTCTAACAAAAAATAACTCTTTTTCCAAAAAATATATTTTTTCTTCAAAATTCCTTTTTTAGATTTTTAAAAATCCTCTTGTTAATATCTTTTTACTTTTTTTCAGAGCTATTCCACGACTTTCACAGTAGAAGATAAGTTCTTCTGAGAGAGGTGTAATGGAGGCGGCATGTTTTGCTTTTTTTACTTTATCGGTTTTGACAGTTAAAATTGGAAGACTTTTTCCTTTTGCTTTGTCAAAAAGTAATATTTTTTCGGTAATATTAATGTCAGCATTTTCAGAAATTTTTTCTAAAAATCCTTTTCCATCGAATTCTAAAAAGCTGTTATCTTCAGCTATACCATGAAGATTTATGCTTCCCTTTTGTGATTTTCCTAAGAACTTTTGAGAAATTTTCCAAGTTTTTTTGATAGACCCACTGCTTTGTGCTCTCCCTATTATTTCGCATTTACAATAATTGCCAAGAAGATTTACTTTTAAATGAAAGGAGGTTGAGTTATTGGAAAAATCTTCTAAGAAAATTTTTATAGATTCATGTGCTTGAATTTCAAGTTGTTTTTTTCCAGAAGGATTTTTGAAGTTATATTCCATATGGAAGTAGTTTAGGAAATTTTGATAGAAAACAAAAATAGTAAAATCTTAGATTGAATTTATTTATCAAAGGTTTTTAGAAATACAAATTTTATAATTTTGTATGACAATATATGAAGATTGTTTATATTGAAAGGGAATGTCTATACAAATTCTTAAAGCATTGTTTCGGACTCATGGGATTACAATTTCTGATGAAAAATTAAAAGTGTTTGAACAATTTTACATTCTTTTTTGTCAGTATAATTCGAAAATTAATCTTTCTGCTATTAGAGATAGAGAGGGTATATGGAAAAAACATTTTTTAGATTCACTTCTTATCACTAAATTTTTTGATTTAAGTGGTAATCGTATATTAGATCTTGGTTCTGGTGGGGGATTTCCAGCATTACCATTGTCTATTTTTTATCAAGATATTGAAATGGTGGCATTGGATTCTGTGGGAAAAAAAATGAAGGTTGTTCAAGAGATGGCAGATCGATTGAATTTGCGATTAAAAACGATTCATAATCGAATTGAAATGGCTGGACAAGATAAACGATTTAGAGAACAATTTGACACTGTTATAGCCAGAGCATTGGCTCCCTGGCCTGTTTTATTGGAGTATGGATTACCTTTTGTTAAAAAAGGAGGACGATTTATTGCTTATCAGGGTCCATCAATAAAAAAAGAGTTGTTAGAGTACAAAGGACTTGAAAAATGTCTTGGAGGGGAGATTGAGGATGTTTTTTCTGATAAGATAGAAGATATGGAAAGAGTTTTTGTATCTGTAAAAAAAATACAACTTTGTTCGAAAAAATTCCCACGAAGCAATGGAAAACCAAGAAGTATTCCTCTTGAGTGAAAAAGTTGTTTTAATTGTCTTTTACTGTTATAATTGACGGATTTTTTCAAAAAGATGCGAAAATTTTTAGCTTTATTTTTTCTGGGTTGTTTTGGAAGTTTTTTTGAAATAACTTTTGCGGCAGGTCTTATTTCAATTACAGGAAGAGGGATTATAGATCGGAGTGGAGCTGAAAGAGATTTTTTTCAAAAAGAAAGAGCAAAGAATGAACGAATATGGAAAGATTTAATAACGAAAGAAGAACTTTTTCAAGAATATTTAAGGAGTTTTAAAGAAAAACAAGGTGAAGAGGAATTTTTTGAACGAAATGTTTCAGAAGAATTGTTAAAGGAAAGGAGTATGTTTAAGCTTCTTTCTCATTACGATACATTTCAGATTGAGATGAGACAATCTCGTGAGAAAATGGAAGAGAAAATAAGATTTAGTGGAAATCCAGATAAGATGGCTCAAAAAAGAAAAAAGGTTTCAAGTCCTAAGATAAGAAAAAAAGAATGGGAAAAAAATGAAGATAAAATTGGGGGATTTCGATTTAAAACTTCTCTAAGAAAAATAATTCAGGCTAAAAATCAAAAAAAATCTAAAAAAAGTATTTTTACACTTCGAAAATCGGCTCTTTTTCAAAGATGGAAATATGGGGAAGTACAATTTAGTGATTAAATTTTTTCTAGAATTTTACAGAATCCTAATACTTCTTGTTTTTGAACTTTTGCTTTAAGACTAGGAATATCATCAAAGCTTTCTACTAAGACTTTTCGTTGAAGGATTATTTCTCCACTATCAACTTTGTCAGAGACTTTGTGAAAAGTACATCCAGTGTATTTTTCCTCATAGTCTAAGACTTTTTCATAAATTTCTTTATTTATGAGTCCTGCAAATTTTGGAAGTAGTGAGGGATGAACATTAATAGTTTTTTCTCCAAATTGATTACAGTAAAGTGGTGAGAGAATGCGCATCCATCCACAAAGAAGAATGAGGTCTGGTTGGTGTTCTCTCAAAACATTTGCCATTTCTCGATCATAATCTTCTCGACTTATGTCTTTTTTTATTTCCATCACCTCTATGTTTTTGATACCGGCTTTTTTAGCTTTTTTTAAGGCTTCACAATCTTTTTTATCTGTGATAAATACAGTAAATTCTACATTAGGAATTCGTCCGTTTTTTTGTGCATCCAAAAGACCTTGTAATGTTGTACCTTTAGAAGAGGAAAGAATAGCGATCTTTTTTGTTTCGGGGATTTTTGGAAAAATAGTTTTTGGTAATTGTGCGATTATTTTCTCAGCTTCTTCGATAATATTTCCATTTAGGTTTGGTTGAACTTCATAATTAGCACAAGCCTGGTACATAGGTTTTCTTTGATTCCACATTTGATCGATTTCTTGAACAATTGTAATATCAGGATTTAATCGTGGTCGTGTTTTGTCTTTCATAAGGATTTTTCGTACATCTAAAAAGTTTGGATTTAAGAAAACGAAATTTCCAGTTTTTGTTAAGTTTTGTAAATTTTTTGAATTTTCAATAGTTCCAGCTCCAGTAGCGATAATTCCTGAGAAGTTTCGGCAAAAATCGTGAGTGATTCTTTGTTCTACTTCACGAAAATTTTGCCATCCGTGTTTTTTTACATGATCAGTAATAGTTCCGCCAAGATAAAATTCAATTTGTTCATCTAAATCCGCAAAAGGTAAGTTTAAGACTTTTGCCATAGCGCGTCCAAAAGTAGTTTTCCCTGTGCTGCGAAAACCAATGAGTACGATGTTTTGTTTATTCATATGTAAGTAATGTTTAGCAAAATTTTTGAAGAAAATCAAGTAAAAAGATTATATATAGGCTATTGAGAAGAGAAAAAGTCTAAATAAAAAGAGCAGAGTTAACTGCTCTTTTTTTATGTTTTTATGGGACCCTCCTATAATTTAAAATCCAGGAGGTGGTATGTTTTTCACTTTTCCATCAGGACGAAGAATAAAAGCGTGTTTATTGGTATCACAAGAGACACCATCCGCAACACAATAAGGATTATAATCAGGAGCTGATCCTTTTATAGTAGGATCTATGTCTCCACTCTGTTTATATCTTCTCACGAAATGCAGATCATATTTTTGAGCGATTTTTCTTTTTGCTGTGGAATCTATTCCCGGTGGTGTTCCCCATGGATCGAGAAAACCACTAATATTAAACATTGCTCCTCCAAATGTATTTCTGGTTAAGAGTGTTCCATTGAGTAGTAATTGTTTTTTCAATATTGCACTATCTTCATCTTCACGATCAATATTATCAGGGTTTCCTAAATTATCAACACTCATAAACCCTCCATCTGCAAAATAAGTTCCCACAATATTTTGGACGGTTGGTTTTACATAAATATTGCCAGTTGTGGGATGAGATTTCGCACTTGAATTTATTAATATCACTCCCAAAGAATCTGTTACATCGTTATTATAAACAAGATTATTATTGATTATCAAATTACCATCTTTAATCACAATAGTACCTTTTCCAGAAATGATTCCAGAAAGAGTTACATCACTATCGAAATATTTTACTTCATTGATTCCTAAATCTAGATTATTTAAAGTTGTATTTGTTTCGGCAGAAAGACCTCTGATAAGTTCGTAAGTATTTTGAGTTATTTCTTCTCTTATATCTGTAGCACTAATATTTCCCATACGAGTGATACCAGATTTTCCAGACGAACCATCTTCTTGGTATGTAAAGTTTGTGCCTTCTGTTAAAATTTGTCCTTCAATATCTGCACCAACTACAATAGAAGAAACATCACCCTCATTACAACCAATAGGGATTGGAATAATTGTACAATCAAGTCCAGAAAAGAGATTATCATTTCCAACCTTATTTCCCAAATTACCTCCAGGATATTCTATTGTTCTGACTGTTCCCCAATTATCAAGAACATCATGTTCAACCATAGAAGAAAAAGCGATATTAAGTTCTTCAACAAGCCCACCGAGTGAATTTAGATGTGTTGAAAAATTCAGCTCTTTTGAATAATAGATAGGATCATTATTAGGATCTTCATCAAAATACATTGTATATGGTAAAGCTTCATTACTAAAATAAAGTCCAGAAGGTGTATATCCACTGATTTCTGTTTTTAAATTATTTGGTAGATTTTTACCAGCATTTTCTGTGGTTGAATTAATATAAAGATGAATTGCATCTCCATATGAAAACTGTCCATTTTGGTTATCACTTAGAGAGGCTTTTACCCAAGGTTTAAAATCTAAAGATGATGTAATTCTATATTCTATTTTAGTACATGCTGCACAAACAGTTCCATCGGGATTAATTTTTGGAATAAAAAATATTATATCGGCAGATCGTTCTATTGGTTTTGTGAGATACGATCCTGATAATCCTGTAATAATTTCTATAGAAGGTGCTATCGCCTTTATTGATATATCTTGAGTCTTATCTGCTTTGGATTTAAAAGTTATTTTATTATTAGTAGTGATACTACTTCCTATACCGCCATAATTAAATCTTAATCCGTTTATAAAGGCCTCTTGAGTATTATCTATTAAATTATAACTTCCGTTCATATCTTGAATATCAAATACGGCTTCAAAAGTAGTTGTATCCACTCCATTTCCAAATCGATCTTTTATTTCAATAGGAAAAATACAAACATCGTCATTATTGGCCAAGACTATTCCAGTGCAATCAGTTCCATTATTATTTGTGATAATCGTTTCGGAAGATTTAATTTTTACTTGCAAGTTGGTTATGTTTACAGGATTTCCAATTTCATCATGAGTCAAAGTGTTTCCAGCCGGATCTTTAATTTCTAGATTTATAGAATAAGTTCCTATTTTTTCAAAAATATCGGTGGAATTATCAAAGAAAATAATTTTAGTTATTGGATCAAAACTAATTCCTGCAGAAGTAATATTCCCTATACCAACAGTAGAAAGAGAAATGGGTCCTATAATATTAATGGTTGAGGTGTTCCAATCAATTCCAGACATGTCATCTTCTATATTGAGTTTTAACTCAAATTCTTCATCGGCTTCGAAATGGGAGGAGGATTGAGAAAGTTTTACAGTTCGTGCTTGACTGGTTAATTGTATACCGTCTGTTTTACTATAAGGTCGTGTTCCATCAATTTTTATTTCAAAGGTTTGTAAGTCCACTGTTTGATTATTGGCATGATCTTTAGCATCTATTGAGAGAGAGTATTCTCTATTTTGGTCTGCTGAAAATGGCATTGGCATTGTTTCAGTGATACTACTTTCGTTTTCTCCTGATTTATTTACTTGTGGCCAAAAAGAAGATTGGTTAGGACCAATTCCATTAGGAGAAGAGAGAGTGGAATTCCAAGATTCTAACTTAGAATGATAGAATGGATTTGGATCGGTTATAGAATAAGAACATGACACATTTCCAGTTGTCCATCCATTAGTATTTAGTGCAGGATTTGCTGAACAAGATACTGGGTAAATATTTGAGGCAGTCCGATCAATTTTTATAGGAGGAATTGTAAGAATTTCTTGGTTTGCAGTTGTATTCGTATTTGTAGCGTAGTCTGTTATAATAAAGCTAGCGGAAGTGAAATTTTTATCAAGTTCTTCTGTTCCGTAAAAACCGAATGTAACTGGAGTATTATTAAGATCAATAGAATTAATAGCTAATCTTGTTTCAAAAGCTTCAAATCCATTAGATACAATACTTTTAATTTTAGATCCACCAGTATCTTTTATGTTAAAGCTACATTTTATGTGATTGTTTGTCCAAGTTCCATCATAAGAGTGCCAAAATATGTCTACTTTTTTTTCACATACAAGAGATGAAGCTAAAATTTCAGGACGATTCTTATCAATCCAATTTACATAAGTTTCTTGGAAGACTTCATTTCCTGCGTTGTCTGAATGACAAAGTGTTACTGGACCGCCATTACTTGTGAAATTGTGATAATTATAAAGAGTTGTACTAATAGGACATGCTGCTGAAGTCCAACAACCGCTTCCTCCGGTATTATCAGATGTGCAAGGAAATTCGTATAAAACATCAGTATTTACCCAAGGCTGTCCAGAAGAAATTTGACTGTCTACATAAGGGGAGAGTTCTCCTGCAAATGCGATGGAAAAAGTAGCAAGAAAGAATAATGAAATTTTTTTCATCTCACTGGAATTGGTTATTTTTTTATAGAACTTATTTTGTAATCTTTCTTTAATTTAGAAAGTTTTTATTTTTCACTTCTACTATTATTTTCTACTTCTATCATTACTGTTTTCATTTCTCTCATTATTGTTCTCATCTCTATCATTTCTTTCGTCTCTTTCACTTTCTCTGTGCTGTTCTTGTTCTATTTTTTCTACTGCATTAATGTTAGACGCTTCTACTTTGAACAGTTTGAACATTTTAATTTCTTTTTCAGTAATAATATCTTGTTCAAATCCTGTATTTTCAAATTCACTTCCCCCATAGGGATTTATTATATCCGATTGGGAATAAGAACAGGCTCGTTGTTGTACTTTAGCATAATAAGCATTTCCGATAGTGACTGCTGTTTTGGTTTCTTTTCCTCCAAACATAAAAGATCCAGAACAATTTTGTCTTGTATTTCCATAAGTAATAGATCTAGTGCTTATGTTGACACCAGTATATATTCTTTTGTGAGTATGCGGATTCCACTTACTCCAGCTACCATCGCTGCAAGTAGTACTCCAATCACCCCAGTTGCCAATCGTACAAATATAGTCGTGATTTGCTTGAGCTATGTTTTTATTAGCATAAAACTTATTAGAGAGAAAGGAACAGATTATTCCGAATGTACAAATGAAAACAATGACATTTTTTTTCATAATTATTTATTTAAAAGATTTATTTAGTTATTAATGACGGAATAAAAAATGGTTTTTACAAGTCCTTCTGTATTTAAAACATTCACAGGGACGCTATCCCACATACCCCTATTTCGATCCAATATCCACCATGCAGGAAATCTCAATAAGTTGTTGTCAATTAAGTATTGACGATTGATAGGGTATCCATTAGGTTGAAGAGCTGATTCGGCTACTAATTTTTCCATATCTGTTATGGTGAGTGGTTCGTAGATTTTATCGGAACCAGTCATTAGGGCCTCCATTTCTGCAATTTGGGAGGTGAGAGAAAGAGGATTTGACTTATCAACAAAAAGCTCTTCATTTTCCTCTGAGTAAAATTGAATAAACGGCATTCCATAAGTTTTCAAAATGGTTCCAATGAATAATTTTAGTTCATCAGTTGCATCTGATCGAAGCATATTTTCTATATTGCTGCTTTTGTCGAACTCGTAAAGATAGATTGTTGCATTTCCTCGATAAGGAAGACCTTCTTTTGTCATAATTGATCCATCTGGAATTATATAGGAGCTTATATCCGTTTCAATAATGAATTTACCATTTTCATACCGGGCGCTTGTTTCTGTTGTTTTATTGATTGTATCTATAGATTCTTCCAGAACGCCTTTTTTTGTTGTTTTCTTAACTGTATTGATATCTTCTTCAGCTTCTTCCAGAATGTCTTCTTCTGTTGTTTTATCAACTGTATCGATAGATTCTTCCAAAACATTTGTTTGTAAATTTTTTGCCAAAATTTTCCATTCAGAATCCTTTGTCCCAACGGCAGTTTTTGTATTTGTGTTTATTTGAGCTAGACCGTGAGCTTTTGTAATGACGAAATCACGCTCTCTTACTTGATTTGCACCGTTTGTTACTACATAAAAATCTTGAAATCCATCAGAATAACCTTGTTTAATGGCTCTTATTCGGATTTTATCCACATCGTTTGTTTTTATTTTTAATGAATAGTCTCCTGCTATATTAGTTTTTGTTGGAGTTTCATCAGCATAATTTAAAACAAAAACAGTAACGCCTTCGACAGGTGAACCATTATCATCTTTTATATTTCCATTTATAGTAATTTCTACATCTCTAGTACAATTTTCATTATTTCTAGTGCAATTCACTCGATTCATTGCAATAGATTTTTTGTAATCTCCTTCCAAAGCATAAAGATAACTCAAAACTTCTAGTTCATTTTTATTGATTTTGCTTGATCCTAGTTTTGTTAATAATACTTTCTTTTTTTGTGGGAAAGTATTTTCTTTATCTGGTTCTAGTTCATGAAGTTCATTTCTTAATTGTAATTTGTATGATAGAGATTCACTTTTTATGTTATCAAGTTTTTTTGTGATTAAAAATTCTTGAGCTATTTCTTTTAGAATATTTTCGTTTTGTCCGTTCTCGTTGAAAAACTCTTGAGGAGAAAAATAAAGAATACTTTTATTTTTAGCAGCAACCCAATCATAGTAGAATCCACTAGCTTCCTCTTGAGAAAGAGTTGTTCCATCAGCAAACTTTATGAGAGCCATAAATTTTTCAAGAGTATCGACATGTTCTTCGGAGAAAAGAGGTGCTGTTTCGTCCTCTGGTGGAGTTGTTGGAGCTGTTACCCGTGAACACAAGAAACAGATACTAACAAGAAAGATGATTGCGAGGGAAATCCAAATTTTTTTTTGATGAGTTGAAAGCATGTTTTAATGATTAAAATCTTTTTTCACTGTAACATTTTTTTGTTCATAAAAGAATGTATTTCAGATTGAATGAAAATCGATAATATTGTCTAATTATAAATTATTATCTGCTTTATTTTTTAAAAATTGATTTTTTTGAAAGAAAATATAGTCTCTTTGTCGATGAAAAAAATATTTTTTGCTTTCGTGTTATTAAGTCTTTTAGGTAAAGTAGAGGCGAAGTTTGTAGATGAATCAGTATTTCCACAGTGGGCGGAAAATGCCATTGAACGAATGAGTGAAGCAAAAATTATGACGGGATTTGGTGATGGAACTTTTCAGCCTGCAAAGAATTTGAATCGTGCGGAAGCAGTTACTTTGCTTGTTAGGATGAAAAATGAAGATTTGTCAGAAGTGACTGGACATTCAATCTTTCAAGATGTTTCAAGTGGAGTTTGGTTTGAATCTGCTGTGATTGTTGCAAACGAAAAGGGTTGGATAAAAGGAAAAAGGGAAGGGGAGTTTATTCCTGGAGATTTTTTAAATAGGGCTGAATTTGCAACAATTATTTCACGAGCTTTTGATTTATTAGAAGATGAGGAGTTAGAAAATCCAGAATATCGAGATATCCCTTCGAATGTTTGGTATTCAAAATCGATATTTGCTCTCTATAAAAATGGATTAATTCGAAATGCAAATGTTGATTATTACTATCCTGAAAATCTTGTCTCTCGAGCAGAAGCGGCGTGGGTATTTGGTCAGATTTTAAGAATGCCTCGGCTTATGGGAACTTCCAATATAATGGATCTTTCAAATGAGCGAAAAATAGATTCAAGGCGAACAGCTATAAAACCAAGAGACTTCAATCCTTATAAACAAGGGTTTGATATAGAAAAAAAGGAATTAGCTGTGGAAGCGAATCCGAAGAATGAGATTTTACCTATGAAAATGAATTCTGATTGGGTGGATATGGGAACAATTCGATTGAAAAATACATTAGATGACAGAGTTGAGCTTAATACACTTCAGTTTAAAATGCGTTTTGAGAGGACAAATATTGGACCTGTTGATAATTTTTTAGCGAAGATTCAGGGTGGAGGACTTGCTGAAGAGGTGAGTTTTTCCACAAATGGAGAAATAATTTTTACTGGTTTGACATTATCTATTTTGTCAGGTGATGAAAAAGTTTTTCGTTTAAGAGTGAAACCACAAGCAGAAAAACAGTTTTATGGTGGATCAGGAAAAGGGACTCTCTCTATTGTTGAAGTGAAAGCGTCGAGTATTGGGACTTATAAAAGTCCTACTGCGACGAGGACAAGTGCTATTAGATTTGCTCCAGTGGGGATTAAAAACTGGGGTTTGTCGACAATTGAATTTGATCCATCATGAAGACGGTAAAATAAATTAAAAAAACTCAATTTTATAGAAATAAGGTTATTTTACAGTCTTTCCATAAAAATTTGACAAAGTCTTATTGAATTTTAAGATTACGGTGTTTTAGTTTAGAATTAGACATATGATAAAGGTAACGAAAAAAAACGGCGAATCAGGAGAGCGTTTATTGAAACGATTTTCTGGTCATGCGAAATCTCGGAAATTACAACATAAATTTCGAGCATTGCGGTATTTTGCACAAAAACCGCGGAAAAAGAATGTTCGTGAGTCGGCTATTTCTCGAGAAGAGTATCGAGAAGAAGCGAAGAAAAAACAATTTTTATAGAAAAAAGTTATTTGTTAGTGTTTCCTTAAAGGGGGTTTGCAAAGAATTTGTTCGATAAAACTTATATCAAAATCTTTATTTTTTTGTTACGAGTTTATTTGTCAGTATTTCCTTAAGAAACTATTTTTAGTTCTTTTTTGTAAATTATTATGATGAATATTTCCCAAGCGTTAGATTTTGGAAAAAAGAATCTTGAGGGATTAGAGAGTCCTAACCTTGAATCAGAAGTGATTTTATCTGTACTTTTGGGAACTGATCGAGTTTATTTGAAAACACATAAAGAAAAGATTTTAAGTTGGAAAGAAACAGTTATTTATAAGAAATGGATTACAAAAAGATCGAAGCATTTTCCGATGGCATATATTATTGGTTATAAAATATGGGGAGATCTTAAAATTTTAGTGAATCCAAATGTTTTAATTCCACGAGATGAAACGGAGATTTTGATGGAGCATATTGTCCGATTAGAGAAATCATTAAAAAATCAGTCTGTCGTTAAAATTTTAGATATTGGAACGGGAAGTGGATGTATCGCACTTTTTTTGAAAAAGATGTTTCCAAATGCAATTGTTTCAGCGTTGGATTTGTCAAAGGCAGCACTTCGTGTGGCTAAAGATAATGCCAAAGTTCATCAGGTGGACTTGAATTTTTTACACTCAGATTTACTGGAAAAAATACCAAAAACATTCTCATTTGATGTTATTGTTGCGAATTTGCCCTATGTGCCAGAGAATGAGGCAGTTTCATTAGAAGTTTTTAAAGAACCTAAGAAGGCGATTTTTTCTGGTGATAATGGATTGGAAACTATTAAGCGGCTATCTGTTCAACTAAAGAGGAAACAAATTAAGTATAAAAGTTTGTATTTAGAATTTCTTCCTTTTCAGAAAAAAGCCATAAGTGAAATTTTCAAAGAAATGAAAATAGATTTTATAGATGATATTGGTGGAGAATCCTTTTTTGCTAGAATTACGCAGTGTTCTTTATAGTTTTAGCAAAGAGGAAAACATTTATCATATGTAAATGCAGGAATTTTTAGTTATCTCGATGAATATATTCCTCTACGAAAATAGCAACAGAGGCTACGATTGGGACGGAGAATATCATGCCTAAAATAGCTAATGGAACACCTCCCAAAGCACTTCCTAAAATACCTCCGATGGCGATGGCGAGTATGGTTACGACGGAGGAGAGCCCTACTACTTTTTCCATAATTAGTGGAACAAGGAAATTTCCTTCTAAGAATTGAGCAATTCCAATCCATACTAAAACAATCGCGACTAAAAGCCAAGAAATATTAATTGCAATAAGCAGGCAAAGTACACCGGTGATTAACACACCAATGTATGGAAAAAGTTCCATGATTCCAGCTAATAGTCCAATTGTAGCTGCATATTTCATACCAAACATCCATTCAAAAATTTTCATACCAACATACATAAAGGTTCCCATTGATATCATGAGAATAAATTGTCCACGAAACCATTTGGACATTTTTTCTTGGACGGATTCAAATTTCTCTTTTATATAGTCTCGACGTTTTGCAGGAAGTAGTAAAAGTGAAAAATTTGCGATTTTCTCTCGTTCTAGCAAAATAAAGAACATAAGAACCAAAGCAAAAATAAGATTGAATACACCTTGGAAAATACCACTTAAAATACTGAGAGTAGAACCAGCGATACCTCGAAGATTTTCAGAAATACTGGCCAAATTATCAGCTATGTATTTTTTTATTTCAACTGTATCAAATTTAAAAGTTTCGAGTAAGTTCTGAAAAAATGGAATTTTTATTTCTCCATTCGAAATAAAATTTTTGAGATCATATGCAATACTAAGTAGTTGTTCTGCTAAGATTGGAATGATTGCTACAAATAAAATTACTAAAATGCTAAAAAATATAAGATAAAGAATAATGATAGCTAATGGTCTTGGAATATAAAAAGACTCAATCTTTTTGACAATTGGGCTTAGTCCAAGTGCTAAAAAAAAGGAAATAGTAGAAATAATAACAATTGACTGAAGTTCTATGAAAATGTTTTTCAATGCTAGGAAAAGAGCGAAAATAAGGATAATTTTAATGATTACTGTTGCGGAAATATCAATTTCAATTTGTTGATTATGATTAGAATTAAGTGTTATATCTTTTTTTAGTTTAACTTTTCTAGATTTCTTTTTTTCATATTCTTTTCGAACTTCATTGAGTTCGTTGAGTTTGTTGGAAACGCGTTTAAGGAAGTTTTTCATCAAGGAGTATTGTTACACAAAAAAAATAGGGAATCAAATTTGTAATAAACAAAGTGTGGTAATAGTAAATCTAAAAAAAGAGATTTTGATAAAAAATCTCTTTAAAATTCAAAAATTTGCTAGTTGTTCCTTATTTATTTTTGAGAACGAGAAATTTGTTTCGTTTTATGTAAAGTATGTTTTCGATGTGTTGAGCAGTATTTTTTAACTGTAAATTCTTTAGGATTTGTATTTGTTGGGTTTAGCATTATTTTATAATTTTCTCGTCTTTTATTATCTTTTTCCTGACATTCTGTGCAGAAAAGTGCAAAAAACGCTCGTTTTTTTCGACTTGGTCGTGCCATCTTTAAACTGAATTAATAATTACAATAAATATGGTTTTACTTTGAAAGCCACACAATTTTAATTTTAGATTGAAGTCGGTTTTTGTCAAAATTTTCCTTTCTCTTTTTATTATGAACTAGAGATTCTCACATTCTATTTCAATTTCCTCGTTTGCAGGAGCATCTGTTTTGACACCACAAATACAGGTCAAGACTTCATCTTCTTCAACAGAGATATGTTGTGGACCAATTGCTTCGGGGTTTAAGAATTCTTTTCCTTTAGTTACTTTACCAACACAAGATCGACAAGCTCCAACTCCGCAAGAAAAAGGAATAGAGGCTCCGTTTGCTTGTGCTTGTGCTCCGATAGATTCATCCGCTGTAGCTTTAAAGTTTGTAATTGGTTTTCCAGAATTGTCTTTGATAGTTACTTTTACCATGATTTTAATTAATTATAAATTTCAAGCTAATACTAAGAAAACTTTGATAAAAAACAAAGAAAACTAATTAATAATTTCGTTTCCATTTTCTATATTTTTCAATGTAGAAGTTTATCCAATATTTAAAAGTGATGGGGAAGTCTTGGCAGTGTAGAAAATTTTCTTCTTTTCCACCAAAACCACGTTTGAATTTTGAAAGTCCATACCAAGGATGTGTGATTTGATCTTTATCACAAATACCCCAAAAATTAAATTTTTTACATCCTCTCTTTTTTGCTTCACGAATGGCTTCCCAAAGGACTGCATGAGAAACTGGGAATTTACAGTGTTTAGAAGCGCCTTGTTGGTAGTAAGCAGTATGTTTGTCGAATATTATTATAGCACTTGAATAAAATTCTTGATTAATCTTTCCATTGAAAATAAGACAATTTTTTTTAAAACTTTTAAGTTGAGTAGCTGTAGAATCTTTTGGAAATGGAATAAATCCTTGTCTTTGAACTGTTTTAGTATGAAGATTCCAAAATATATCAAGGTCTTTGTCTGTATTTCCAGAAAGAACTTCAATATTAAATTTTTTTTGACGACGAATTTCGTATCGTGTCGTTTTTTTCATATTTTTAAAAATTTCTTCTTCTGTTTGCTCTAAATTTAATACCCAAGTTTTTTCAGGATTAACTAGATGAATTGGAGCAGGACGAAATTTATTAGTTTTCAAAAGAGTAATAAGTGGTTTTTCTTCCAGAGTGATGAGTGGTGAGATTCTTACGAAATCACATCTTTGCGTATTGCCAAGTGTTTTGTATTTTTCAAGAAAAAAATTAAATTGTTCTGTTTTGGATAGAGAGTTATCTTTTCTAATTAGTGGACAATGCGGGCAGTGTAAAAAGGTTTTTAAGCGTGTTTGTATTTTTTGAATAAGTGCTGTTCCAATCAATTCTTCTTTTTTAAAAATTCCATATAAAAAAATAGTTTTTCCTAATCTTTTTTGGAATTCAGCATAATTTGAGGTTTGTAAAAAAGTTTTATTCTCTGAAAACTTATCATAAAAATTCTGAAATAGTTCTTCGGAAATTTTGTTAAACTCAAGGGGCATTATTTTTTTAAAGTAGAGGTTCTTTAAATAGTCTTTTTCGTTCAGCATCTCCAAGTGTCCATTTTTCCCAAATGGGATTATTGATAGAGGAATGATTTGGTAAAAACTCTTTAAGTTGTTCTTCTGACAATAAACAAAGATGCCAGTCTGTGCTGCTAAAAAATTGGGTAGAAGATAAGTTTTTAACAAGTTTTAAATCAGTTTTTAACTTAGCCCCATTAAGATTTGTGTTGTTAAAGTTTACTTGGTATAGTTTTGCTTTCCAGAAATTACATTCTTGAAGTTCTGCAGAAGTAAAGTTGGTTTCATGAAGAGTTGTTTCCCAAAAGCTGGATTTCCAAAAGAATCCAAAATTAAACATAATAGCATTTTTAGGAAAAATTGTAAAACCAAGGTTTAATGCTGGAATACATTTAGAACTTAGATCAAGTGGTTTGTTCGAAAAATTATTTTGAATATCCTTGCAATGTTTTTTTATGATTTGTTCTAATTTTATAATAGCTTTTATACTGAGTTTTTGTGACTCAATAGGTAATTTTTCAAAGTATTTTCCTTTTAAAAGCCATGTAACAAGGTTTCCATTAATAAAAACATTTTTGTGTTGGAGCATCCAATCATTAAAACTTGCAAGATAATTTACACAGGCTTGCCTATGTTTACTATGATCCAAGGCGATTGTAGAAAGTGTTTCGATAATAAGTTCTTTTTCTTCAAGGGTTTTTGCGTTTTTGAAATCACGAGTAGCTGTAAGAAAATCACTATCTGCTTTTGCTTCTGCCTTATCTATTTGTACTTGTTTTTTTTTATTTTCTGCGAGTTTAAAAGAACTATGTTGTTTATAAATCTTGAAATAACTATAAATGCAAAGTCCTAAAGCGAGAACAATTCCAAGTATTTCATTAACAAAATTCATATCTTTAACTTGAATATCGTTCCAAATATCAGTACTGAGGTAGAAAATGAAATATCCTAAAAGAGAGCTTACAAGATAAAAAATTATCTTTTTTGAAATTAAAAATGGTTTAACTTTATTTTTCATATGTTCTTGATTCATCATTATTGATTATAACAAAAAAATGTGTTTTTGTGAAGTAAAAAATCTTTTAAAAGTTAAGATGTCTTTTTGATTGGTACGAATATTTGTAGGGAATGTTAAATAAGTTTTTGTGAATGTTTCAGCGTTTGGACATAAGCCAGTTTTATATTGGAAGTTTTTTAGATTTACATTTTGAGGTGCAATAGGGTGTCCATCCCATTCTTGTAAAAAGAAACCTTCTTTTTTGAAATAACTTAGAAACTTATTGCGAGTGTGTATTTTATCGATTTTGAGAATAACACGAAAAAAATTAGGGGGAATAATTATTTCTGATTTTGGAAATAATGCTGATAAGGTTTTTTTCCATTCTTGTGCGATAGTTTTTCTGTGTTTTTGTATTTTTTTTGCTTGAGAAAGTTGTCGATATAAAATTTTTTGAAGAGGGAAAGAGAGAGTTGTTTGAGGAAAATTTTCTTTGCCTTCCTTTTCTGATGGGGTTATGGCAAGGGGTAGTAATTTTAGTTTTTGTGATAACCAAGGGAAAAGTTTCCCTCCATAAAACCACCATGGAATAGCGATGGAAAAAATAAATATTTGAAAAAGATGTTGTGTAGTCCATGTTTTTTTCGCTTTTGGCAGAGCTTTTCCCGCTTTTATAAACTTTTTATGAAAAGGGGATTTTTTTTTCCAAAGGACTGCACCGCCACTAACGCAAGAAAAAGTTTTTTCACGACCAAAAGAGAGGATTTTAGCATTGGCTTGAAAAGCTTGTTCAGAATGTTTGGGAGTAAAAGAATGTGCTTCATCTTCAATACAAAAAATATTCTTTTTCTGACAAATTGTATAAAATTTATCGATTTCAAGTTTTTGTCCAAAGATATGTGGAATGAGCAAAACAGAAATGGTATTTGCTTTTCGAACAAAATCTTTGTACGACATGTTGCCGTTTTTATCAGTATCAATCCAGATAATCTTAAAATTCTTACTTAAAAAAGGGGTGGCCATAACGCTACAACAAAAAGCAGGAATTCCGACTGTTTTTTTTGATTCAGGGATATCTAAAACTTCAATAATTTTAGAAAGTCCTGTTCTAGCAGCGTTACAGAGAAAATAATTCTTTGTACCAAAAAATTGTTCAAAGTTTATCTCTTTTCTAAGTGAAAAAATGCCACTTAGACCGATTAGAAAATCAGTAAATTTCAAATTAGGGGAGATTTGATTTGAGATGAGCTTTTTCATATTAGTTAAGGATGATCATTTTTGTTTTTTTTCAGTGTTTCTTAAAAATAGTAAGCACTTCTTTAGGGAGTCTTGATTCTAATAAAATAGCATCATCTTTTCCTAATTTTTTAAGTTTTTTTTGAAGCAAATTTATTAATTGATTTCTCTTGGGATTGAAATGAAAATTACTGCCACAGATTTTTTTTCCGAGAGTTGCAAAATCTTTTTTAAACCAAAAAACATCGGCTTTCAAATCAGCTAGTTGTTCAAATATTTCTTGATGCACTTTATTCGATTCTTTTCCAAGTTCGAGAAGTGGAATACCGATGAATAATTTCTTTCCGGAAAAATTTTTCAAATGAGAGAGAGCTGATTTTACGCCATCCCTATTGGCTGAATAGAGATCTTTTAGGAGTGTGGTTTTGCCAAATTTTTCAATTTGAAGAGATCTAGAGAGAGGTTTTATTTTTTTTAGATAATCAGGAAGTGTTTCTTTTTTAACGCCTAGTTCTCGAGTACATTCGAGAGAGAGTACGGCATTTTGTATGAAGAACTTACCAGGCCAAGGAAGTGTGAACTTTTTACCATAGAGCAGGAATTTAGACTTATCAGGGAATTCAGAAATTTTCAATGAGTCGGTATTTATCGGGATTTTAACGGCACTTATTTCTCGATCTGCAAAAATTTCAGCAAGCAGTTTGTTATTTGCATTGAAGAAAACTTTTTGAGATGCTGCTTCAGCTAATTCAAACTTTGCATGTTGAATGTTTTTTTGTGATCCGAAAAGTGCAATGTGTTGATTTCCTAGTCCTGTAATGATTCCAAGATGAGGCGAAACAAAATCACAAATCTTTTTAATCTCTCCTTTCCGATATGCTCCCATTTCGCAGATAAAAAACTTTTTCTTTCTTTTTGAAGTAAAAAAGGTTTTGTTTTTTAAAATGAGTCGGGCAATAGAGATTTCAATGTTTTGGTTTTCTGGACTGAAAAGAACAGCCTTTTTTCCAAATGCTTGTTGTAGTAGGTGTACTAGTATTTCTTTGGTAGAAGATTTTCCAAAACTTCCAGTTATACCGATTCGAATAATGTTTTTGTTGGTTGAATCAATAAGCGATTTTGCTTTTTTAAAAAGTATCTTTTGAGCGAAGAAAACTGGTATCTTAGAAAGAAAAATCGCTAATGCAATAGAGATAAAAATAGTTCTTTCCCAAAAGACGAAAAGAGTGAAGAATGTGAAAATTGGGTGAAAATGAGGAATAAAGAGCTCAATTTGGTTACTAGAGAAAAAAAGAAAATAAATGGCATAAAAAATAAATATTTGAATGAAAATCCATATACCTAGAATCATAAAAATTCTTCCAGAAACTCTTGGGCGAGGAAGGAGCCCCTTGAAAAACCATAAGTTGAACAAATTTCTTGTTCCCTCTATGGTTTTCGTATGTGCTTTTATGCGATCAAATCGATATTCTCGAAGTTGCCAATTTTGTAGATGCCATAAAAGAGTTCGGCAACTAAGTCCTAAAAGAAGCAGTAATCCAATTTTTTGGTAGATCATTTTTCGTTTTTATCAGTGTTTCCTTAAGAATTTTGTAATAAGTTTCATTATTTCTTTTTGGTGAGTGTAATGAATTCCATGTCGTCCATTTTTTAGAATTTCTAAATTAGTATTTGGAAGTTGTTGTTTGTAAATTTTACCAGAAGAGATTGGAGTAACGGTGTCTTTATTTCCCCAAATGAGCAAGATATTATTTTTTATGTTTGGGAGTATATTACGAAAATCTTTTTCATTGAGAACTTTTTCAAGGGTGGTTTTTAGTTCTGGTTTAACATTTCCCCAATCACGGGCTCCGAATATTTTACAAAGTATAAATTTTTGAATTTTTTGTGGAAGACTTGCTTTCGCTCGTTTGAATTTTTTGGAAAGGAATACGGATATTTTTTGGCGAAAGGAGAGGGGACATTTGATACCAGCGGCACTAGTGAGAATAGTTTTACCGTTAAATTCAGAATATTTATTTAAAAATCGTACAATTACGCGACACCCAAAGGAGTGACCATAAAAATAAATATTATTCTTTGGTGTTTCTTTTTTTAAAAGAGAATCCAATGTTTCTTTAAACCAATCGGCGTAATCAAAGGTTTTCCAACCCTCTTTTGAAGGATCTTGGGATAAACCAAATCCGGGAAGATCAAGGAGAATTATTTCTAAATCAGGATTGCTTTTTTTGAGGTTTAGAGCAAGTTCAAAAAAACTTCCATTAATATTGCCTCCCCAGCCATGTAGGAAAAATAGCTTTTTTTGGGAGTTACCGAATTTTATACCGTGTGTTTGGATACCTTTTGAGTTTATGAAAAAATGTTCTGCAAATGTCTTCATTGATTCCACTTTAAGGAAACACTGAAAAAAACAAAAAAGAAAAAATAAGGAAGTTATTCTTTGCCCCTCTGGATACTTGCTTCCGCGAGTATGAGGGTTCACCTCCTTTACACATTTAATTTTGTATTCTTTTCGCTTTTTTTATGATTTATCAGAGGTTTCTTTAGCTTTTATTTTATCAAATCCACAGAATGGTTGAAGTATTTTTGGAATGAGTATAGAACCATCGGCTTGTTGAAAGTTTTCCATAATTGCTATAAGTGGACGAGAAGAAACAGCTGTTCCATTGAGAGTATGTGCAAAAACAATTGTGCCATCTTTTTTTCGCATACGAATCTTGAGTCTTCGAGTTTGGAAATCAGTGCATATAGAAGTGGAAGTCATTTCTCGAAAAGCGTTTTGTCCTGGAAGCCAAGCTTCTAAGTCGTATTTTTTAATGGCGGAATTCCCTAAATCTCCCGTACAGACATTCACAACTTGATAGGGAATTTCGAGTTTTTGAAGGAGTTCTTCTTCTATATCACGAATGAGCTCATGCATTTTTTCATCGTCTTCTGGAGCACAAAAAATAACCATTTCTACTTTCTCAAATTGGTGTACTCGAAAGATACCTTTGGTATCTTTTCCATAACTTCCTGCTTCTTTTCGGAAACAAGGAGAATAAGCCACAAATTTTTGTGGAAGAGTGTTTTCCTCTAAAATTTCATCGGCGTAATAAGAAGTCATAGGAACTTCTGAGGTACCGATTAAATAAAGGTCATCATCACCAGGATTAACGCAGTAATTTTCATCTTTGTCGAAAAATCCAGTTCCTCGGATAGCGTCTGCTCGAGTCATAAAAGGTGGGATTGTTGGAGAAAAGCCTTTTTTTGCCACTTCGGTAAAAGCCCAAAAAATGAGGGCTCTTTGTAATAAGGCTAATTCATTTCGCAAGTAGTAAAATCGTGCGCCAGAAACTTTAGTCGCTCGATGTGTATCAATAATACCGAGTAATTCTCCAAGTTCAGCATGGTCTTTTGGTTCAAAATCAAACTTTGGTTTTTTTCCCCATGTTTTAATGATAACATTTTCAGTGTCATCTTTCCCATTAGGTGCTTTTTCATGAGGGGGATTGGGGAGACTGCTTAATATTTTGTTAACGATTGTTTTTGTTTTATGAAGCTTTATTTCTAGTGTTTTTCGTTTTTCTGAAATGTTTTTCATTTCCGCTAAAACTTTCTCTTTTTTGTTTCCACTAAAATTTGAAATTTCTTTTGAAACATTATTTTGCTGTTGCTTAAGCATTTCTACTTTTTGTAAAAGTTCTCGAAGTGTCTTGTCTGCCGATAAAAGATCATCAATGTTTTTAGGATTAATAAACTTTCTAGCAAGACGCTTTTTGAAATCATTAGGGTTTTGACGGATGGCTTTGATATCAAGCATGGTTTTGGAGAAATAAAATCAATAAAAGAATAAAGAAACCTGTATAAAAAACAAAAAAATATGTTAAATTATGTTTTTCTAATTTTTTAAGATATTTACTTTTTTTATGTATTTTTTGGCTATGTTTTTGAATTTCTCAAGATCTTCTTCTGAAAATCCTTGAAAGTTTTCATATTTTTTATCTAAGACTTTTTGGTTTCGAAAGTTTTGAATGGTATAAAGATCAGCTCCCTCGCAAAACTTTGTAATAGCTTCTATTTCTTGTTCATCATGGAGGTTTTTGATAACTGTAGTTCGGAATTCATGAGGTATACCAGAATTTAAAATAAGATTTTTACTTTTTTCTATTTTCTTTGTATCTAGATTAATTCCACAGATTTTTTCATAATTTTGAACAGAGGCTTTTATGTCCATGGCAAAATAATCAATTAGATTTTCTTTTATTATTTTTTCTAATACATCTGGGAGAGTTCCATTGGTATCAAGTTTTACCAAGATTTTTTTAGCTCGTATTTTTCGAATGAAATTAAGAAGATCTGGTTGAATGGTTGGTTCTCCTCCAGAAATAACTATTCCATCTAAAAACCCTTTACGAGAATCTAAAAAAGATAAAATTTTTTCTTCTGGAATAAAGTGTCCTGTTAGTTTTTTAATATTTTCTGTTAAAACAAATTGTGGATTGTGACAAAAACCGCATCGAAAATTGCATCCTGCTGTAAAAATAATACATGATACTTTTCCAGGAAAGTCTAGTAAGGTGAGAGTATTGATTCCGCCAATTAGCATGATTTTATGCTAAAGGAAACATAGATAAAAAACAAATATCTCAAAATTACTATTATTTTCTGAGTTTTTCAGTGTTTCCTTAAACTTACAATAAAATATTGTTTGGTGGTGGAATATTTGCATTTTCTTTTTTTTCTTTTTAAAATCATTATGTGAATTATTAATTTTACTTACCTATGAAAAAATTATTTTCAGTTCTGATGTTGTCTTTGTGTTTTGTTTTAGTCGGATGTGATTTCCCACAAAAAGAAGTAAGTGTTGAAGATGAAGAGGTTGTTTCAGTAGAGAATTTGGAAGAAGTTATGGATAATGAAGTAGAAATTCTTTTAGAGGAAGAGGCGGCTGCAGATGTGCAGTTGGATGAATTGGAGTCATTAGAGTTTTAAGGAAATTCTTAAAAAGAGGATACTTCTTATTTTTTAAATTTAGTTTCACATGAAAAATATCCAAAAATTTGTAATGATATTAGGAGTTATGATTTTTCCTTTATTGTCTTTTGCACAAAGTGAAAATGAAGTTGTGAAAGAACTTCAGGAAAAAATTGTGTTGGTACAGAAAGAAGGAAAGGAACTTAAAGCACAGGTTAAGAGTGGAGAAATCACAAGAGAAGAGGCAAAGGCTCTTTGGGAAGAAAAAATAAAAGAAATTAGAACATTTAAAGAATCTGTTTTTGATGCTCGATTGGAGGAATTAGAAGTTAAATATATAGAAAGAGTATTAGAAAATCCAGAAAGAGCAGAAGAAATAAAGGAGCGATTAAATAGTATAAAAGACACAATAACTATAAAAAGAAAGGAAAGAAATGTTTTTAGGGAGGAAATTCGTGAAAGAGTAAAAAGTGGAGAAATAACAAAGGAAGAAGCCCGAGAATCAATAAAAATACGACAGGGAAAAGAAAAGATGGAAAGAGAAGCAGATAAAGTGACCAAAAAAGCAGAGAGAGAAATGCGAAAAAAAGAAATGCAAGAACAGAAAGAACAACGAGAAGCTTTTCAAGAAGATCTTAAAAAGAAGCTTAAAAGCGGAGAGTTAACAGAAGAAGACGCACAGATATTGGTTGAAGAACAACGAGCCCAAATGGAAGAGCTTCGTGGAAGACGAATGGAAGAGCTTAAAGAAAAAAATCGAGAATTATATGAAGAAATAACAGTGCGACAAGAAGAACGAAAAGAAGCTGTAGAGGCTGCACGAGAAGAGAGAGAAGTGCGACAAGAAGAAATACAAGAACAGAGAGAGCAAAGAGAAGTTTTTCAAAAAAATATTAAGGATAAGCTTGAAAGCGGAGAGTTAACAGAAGAAGACGCACAGATATTGGTTGAAGAACAACGAGAAGAAATGGAAGCGGTTCGTGGAAAACGAATGGAGGAGCTTAAAGAAAACAATCCAGAATTATATGAAGAAATAACAGTGCGACAAGAGAAACAAAAAGAAGCGGTAGAGGCTGTGAGAGAAAAGAGAGAAGTTCGACAAGAAGAACAAAAGGCAAAGATGGAATCAATACATAAAGAACGAGAGGAATAAAGAAGAAAATAAGGTAATGAATAAACAAAAAACACTTCTAGGAAAAGAGGTGTTTTTTTAATCTATTAAAGGAAATACTGAAAAAAATATTGGGAAGTAGGTGAACCCTCATATTTGCGTCAGAGGAGGTTACCGCCTACGCGGGAATGAGGAAAGACACCCTGTCTTCGTAGGAATGAGGGTGGGGAAAGTAAGAATAAGTGCAGAAAAAACAGTGATGCAGAGAGTGAAAACAGAAAGGATAGTAAAACAATACAAGTTTATTAGTGTATTCCTTAAGTTTCATTAAGAAACGCTTCTAAAGCATACACTTCTGAAGTTCGAAAAATTTCTTTGTTATTTTCAAAGATTAAAATCATGGGTGCACCAATAATACCAAAACTTTGTGCCAAATCTCCGAATCCTTTTGAATGTTCATCGAAAAGTTCTCCCTCAAAAGAGATGTTTTGTGAAACATAGTCTTTGAATTCTGGGCATTTTTGGCAAGTAGTAGTTGTGAAGAGTTTATAGTTCATCTTTAGAATTTTGCACAGAAATCAGAGTTTACTGAAGCTTGTTCTTGAAAATGTTGACGAGAATAATGTTCAGATTTTTTCCCAATGTTGAAGTGAGAAACGGGACGATGATATCCCATTACACGCGTCCAAATTTCGCATCGAGACCGGTTTTGAGCAACTGGTGTCATTTTTTATTTTAATTTAGTAAATAAGTACTTGTATTGTGGGCTGATAATTATAGATTCGAGTGTATTTTATAGTCAAGAAAAAAAGATATTTTTTTTTAAGATTCTTTTTGTCTTCGTGAGTCATATTTTTCCCGTGCTTTATCAATCTGTTCTCTTTCATCATGGTGACCAATTTCTCTATCACAATTTGGGCAATACTCGTGTTCTCCAATAATGTAACCATGTTTTGGACAAATGGAAAATGTTGGGGTTATAGTGATGTAAGGAAGGTGGAATTGAGAGAGTACTTTTTTTACCAGTGTTCGGCAGGCAATAGCATCTGAAATTCGTTCTCCCATATAGAGATGTAATACAGTTCCTCCAGTATACTTTGTTTGTAATCGATCTTGTAATTCAAGTGCTTCAAAAGCATCGGAAGTTTTTTCAACAGGTAATTGTGAAGAATTTGTATAATATGGAGCATCAGGTGTTCCTGCTTGAATAATTTCAGGAAATCGTTTTTTGTCTTCTTTGGCAAAACGGTAGGTTGTTCCTTCGGCTGGAGTAGCTTCTAAATTGTATAAGTTTCCAGTTTCTTCTTGCAATATTACAAGTTGTTGTTGCATGAAAATGAGTGTTTCTTCTGCAAAATCTTGTCCTTTTTCATCGGAGATATCATGCGTATCATCATAAAAATTTCGAATGGCTTCATTCATTCCATTGAGACCAATGGTAGAAAAGTGATTATTTAGCTGACCAAGATATCTTTTTGTATAAGGGAAAAGACCTCTATCAATCCATTTTTGAATTTCTTTTCGTTTTATCTCTAGAGAAGTTTTAGCTAGTTCCATGAGATAGGCGATTCTATCTTGAAATCCTTTTTTATCTCCTTTGAATTGGTATCCAATACGAGGAAGAGAAATAGTTACTACACCAATGGAACCAGTCATTTCTGCTGAACCGAAAAGCCCGTTTCCTCTTTTGAGGAGTTCATTGAGATTAAGTTGTAATCGACAACACATGGAACGAATGTGATTTGGATCTAGGTCTGAATTTATGAAGTTTTGAAAATATGGCATTCCATATTTAGCAGTCATTTCAAAAAGTGGGATGGTTTTTTTGTCTTCCCAGTCAAAATCTTTGGTGATGTTGTAAGTAGGAATCGGGAAAGTGAAAACACGACCTTTAGAATCTCCTGCGGACATGACTTCAATGTAGGCTCGGTTTACGATATCCATTTCTGGTTGGAGTTCGCCGAAGGTGAAAGAAAAATATTCACCGCCTAGTTTTAGTCGTTTATTTTTAAGATCTTGTGGACATTTCCAATCTAGGGTTATGTTGGTAAAAGGTGTTTGAGTTCCCCATCTAGATGGAACATTTAGATTGAATACAAAACTTTGCATGTTTTGTAGGATATGTTTATAAGTTTTTTCCTCAATGTATTTTTCTTTAGCTTCTTTGCTAGGGAATTTACAGAATTCAGACTTATCAATATCTTCTTCTAGTTCCATTTTGTATTTTTTTACAAAAGGGGAGAGATAAGTATCAAAACTGGAAAAAGCTTGTGCTCCAGCCCATTCATTTTGCAGGGTTCCTAAAAAGTTTACCATTTGACTTACTGCTGTTGAAAGATGTTTTGGAGGAGCGGATTCTGTTTTATCAGGAACTCCATTAAATCCTTCTTCAAGAAGTACTCTCAAACTCCATCCAGCACAGTATCCAGAAAACATATCGAGATCGTGGATGTGCATAGCACCATTTCTATGTGCATCTCCGATTTCGTTTGGATAAAGATGTGAAAGCCAATAGTTCGCGGTTACTTTTCCAGAGGTGTTTAGGATCATTCCTCCAAGAGAATAACCTTGGTTAGAGTTTGCATTTACACGCCAATCTAGCTTATTTAGATATTCAGAAATGGTATTTTCTACATCTACAACTACATTTCTGTCGGATCTGGATTGAGATCTTTTTTCTCGATAAAGGATATAAGATTTAGCTGTTTGAGCATGCCCATCTTCAATAAGAATCTTTTCAGCTGCATCTTGGATTTCTTCAACCGTTGGAATTTTATCTTTGAAATTTTTATCTAAAAATTTAATGACTTGTTTTGCGATTTTTTTAGATGTTTTTTCATCATGACCTCCCACTTCTTTTGCCGCAGAAAAAATCGCTTTTTGAATTTTTTCAGGATTAAAATCTACAATTTCTCCAGTTCGTTTCTGTACTTTAAAAATCATTTCCCACAAAAGGTTAAAAAAATAGTATAATACTTTGCAAAAACGGCGTTTCCTGTAAAAACAAGTAGGAGAAGGTTTTTGTAAAAACACAATATCTTGTGTACAAATTGAATTCTAGAGACTAGATATTGTGAGTGCAAAAGAAAAAAGTAGATTTTTTTTTTGACAAAGATTGAAAGTCTTTAAATAGAATCAGAGATTGGAATGGGGATGATTTGGGGAAAAGATTTAGGTCCAAATAGTATGATTTTCTTTATTTGAATCTATACTTTTTCTTATTTTTTAGTAAATTAGATTTGTTTTTATTTTGTTTTTTTTCTAATGTTAAAATCTATTTTTGTCCAGAATTATGCGCTAATTGAGAAATTGGAATTAGATTTTTCAAGTTCTTTTTCAGTTTTTACTGGAGAAACTGGTTCTGGGAAGTCTATTTTATTAGGGGCTTTGGGACTTATTTTAGGAAATCGTGCAGATATATCGGCTATAGGACATAAACAAGAGAAATGCATTGTGGAATGTGTATTTAATGTGCAAAATATTAATTTGAACACTTTTTTTGATCAAATCGGGATAGGAAACGAAAAAGAGCTTGTTATTAGAAGAATTTTATTGCCAAATGGAAAGACGCGTGCTTTTCTCAATGATATGCCAGTGAATTTGGATATTTTGAAAAAGATAGGGGAAAAGTTGGTAGATATTCATTCGCAACATCAAAATTTATATCTGAAGAAGCAGGATTTTCAATTGAAAGTTCTGGATGCTTTTACGGGGAATAAAGATCTCTTATCTGAGTATCAGCAGAATTTTGAAGTATATCGAGTTGAGAAGGCCTCTCTGGAGGAGTTGATCAAGAAAAGTATTCAAGAGAAGAGCAATCTCGAATTTTATACCTATCAATTGGCGAAATTTGAGCAAATTGACATAGAGGGTGAATCGATAAAAAATTTGGAAGCAGAGATGGAATATCTTTCACATGGGGAAGATATTCAAAAAAAACTTTATGTGGTTGGTCAATTGTTGAATGTTGGAGAGTCTTCAGTACTTCATAGGATGAATATTGTATTGGGGGAGTTGAAGTATTTAAAAAAAATATTTTCTCCAACAGAAAAATTATTTGATCGACTGGAATCGACTCTTACCGAGTTGGAAGACTTTTCACAGGAGGTGGAGAAATTGTCTTTACATGCAGAGTTTGATGATGAACGCTTGGTGCAGGTTCAGAAAGAAATGACAGTTCTTTATCAGTTATTTGAAGTATTTCGAGTGACAAAGATGGAGGATTTATTGAATAAAAAAATAGAACTTGAACAAAAAATAGATTCAATAAGGAACTTTGATGAAGCTTGTGATACGCTTTCAAAAAAGACAGAAGAACAAAGGAGTGTGTTAGAAAATTTAGCACAAGAAATATCTAAACGACGGAAAGATGCTTGTCATTTGTTGGAAGCGAAAGTGATTGAGTGTTTACGAGAACTTGGTATGGAACATGCAGTGTTTCAAGTTTTACATACGGAAAAATCATCCCTTTCTTTTACGGGGATTGATGAGATTATTTTTGTCTTTTCTGCGAATAAAAACAGAGAGCCGCAAGAGATTGCTAAAATTGCTTCTGGAGGAGAGATTTCGCGTATTATGTTGACTCTTAAATTTTTAATATCAGACAAGGAGATGTTTCCGACTATTATATTTGATGAAATTGATACGGGAGTATCGGGAAGGATTGCGGAAAAAATGGGGCAGTTAATGGGAAAAATGGGAGAAAATGGGCAAGTTTTTACGATTACACATTTGCCACAGATTGCGGCTATGGGAGATGTGCATTTTCAAGTAGAAAAAAATCATGAAGGAACTCAGACAATAACGAGTATTGATCAATTAACGAAGGATCAAAGAGTTTTGGAAATTGCCAAAATGCTTAGTGGAGAGGAGGTTTCAGAAAGTGCACAAGTTCATGCGCGAGAGATGATGGGATAGAAGTTTCTATTTATAATATGTTTTCACGAATGGTTCAAATAGAAGAAAGTTGGAAGCGGGCGATTGGATCGGAATTTTCGAAGTCTTATTTTTTGGAATTAAAGCAGTTTTTGGTAGAAGCAATTAATGCTGGGAAAAATATTTTTCCATTTCCCAAACAAATTTTCAATGCTTTTGATAAATGTCCTTTTGATCAGGTCAAAGTTGTGATTTTGGGACAAGATCCTTATCATTCGGCAGAAAATGTTGATGGGAAAAAGTTGCCACATGCACACGGTTTATGTTTTTCCATTCCACCGCAAGCGCAAAAAATTCCGCCGTCGCTTAAAAATATTTATAAAGAATTGCAAACAGATTTTGGTTCAGAAAAATTTAAAATACCTAACCATGGAAATCTTGAGAAATGGGCAGAGCAAGGTGTACTTCTTCTCAATTCAACACTTACTGTAGAAGCGGCTAAGCCAACTTCCCATAGCCAAAAAGGATGGGAGCTTTTTACTGATCAGACAATTAAAAAGCTTTCTCAAGAGCGAGAAAATCTGGTTTTTTTACTCTGGGGAAACTATGCAAAGGCAAAGGGACAGATTATCGATAGAAATAAACATTTGGTGTTGGAAGCCTCTCATCCTAGTCCATTTTCGGCTTATTCTGGTTTTTTTGGGTGTAAACATTTTTCGAAGACGAATGAGTTTTTGGTAGAGAATGGGCAATCAACTATTGATTGGCAGGTATGATCATTTTAGTTTTTTTTAATAAATTAAAATTCCTTTTTTTAGAAAAAGTTTTATCATTTTTATGATTTTTTATTTTTGTTAAAAATGGTACAGCAAAATACATTTGAACTGAAAACAGGAATGGCACAGATGCTCAAAGGAGGTGTTATTATGGATGTGATGAATTCTAAACAAGCGAAGATAGCGGAAGAGGCTGGGGCGGTAGCTGTGATGGCTTTGGAGAGAATCCCTTCACAGATTCGTCGAGATGGAGGTGTTGCTCGGATGTCTGATCCAGTGATGATTAAGAAGATTAGGGATATGGTGTCGATTCCAGTTATGGCAAAGGTTCGAGTGGGGCATTTTGTAGAAGCTCAAATATTGGAGGCGTGTGATATTGATTTTATTGATGAGAGCGAGGTACTTACTCCAGCAGACGAAGAATTTCATGTTGATAAAAAGAATTTTAAATTACCTTTTGTGTGTGGTGCACGAAACTTGGGAGAAGCTCTTCGGCGTCTCCATGAAGGAGCAGCGATGATTCGTACAAAAGGAGAAGCGGGAACTGGAAATATAGTTGAAGCGACTCGACATTGGAGAGGGATTTTTAGAGAAATAGAAAATTTGAACGGAAAAAATTTATCGCAAAAAGCGACAAAATATAGAGTTCCTGTAGAATTGGTTGAAAAAGTTTTTAAAAACAAGCGGTTGCCAGTTGTAACTTTTGTAGCTGGTGGGATTGCGACTCCAGCCGATGCTGCGATGATGATGCAGTTGGGCGCAGAAGGGGTGTTTGTAGGGTCAGGAATTTTTGATTCAGAGCATCCAGAACAAATGGCAAGAGCGATTGTTAAAGCGACTATGAATTTTGATAATCCTGAAATATTAATGGAAATATCAGAAAATCTTGGAGAAGCGATGAAAAGTCTAGAAATTGATAAATTGGAAACAAAATTTGCAGAAAGAAGTGTCTAGGTAAAATGATGCATTATGACTAAAAAAGTTGGTATTCTTGCTTTACAAGGTGCTGTTGCGGAGCATGGGAAGATGCTTGAGAAGATTGGTCAGTCTTTCGTTTTGGTTAAAACAAAAAAAGATCTAGATGGTATAACTCATTTGATTTTGCCTGGAGGTGAGTCAACTACTATGACCAAGTTATTGAAATTATTTGGGATGTGGGATGTGTTGGAACAAAAGATTAAAAACCAGGAGATTATGGTTTTGGGGATTTGTGCTGGGGCGATTTTGTCTCAACGGTTTGGTTTGCAAGTAGAAATAGATCGCAATGCATATGGAGGACAACAGCATTCTTTTTCGACGAATCTTGAGTCAGACTTGTTTCCTTCTCTGCGAGGAATTTTTATTCGAGCACCAAAGTTTACGAAAGTTAGTGACGATTGTTGTATTTTAGCAACTTATGAGGGAGAACCTGTTGCGATTGAAGATCGAAATTTTTTGGTAATGATTTTTCATCCAGAGCTTTCGGAATATTATGCTATTTATGAATATTTTTTGAAGAAATAAACAAGAATGAAATATTTTTCACTTTTGTTGTTTTTGTTATTGGGGGCTTGTAGTTCTACTTTGCCAAATAAAGAGCAGGAATTGTCGGAATTTATTCCTAAAGATGAAATAAAAATTTCGGTGGAAATGGATTTTGATTGGAAAGCTAAAAACTTTCCTTTTTTGTGTGATTGGACTAAGTTGGAACGAATTGTGGATGGTGATACGATTATTGTGACAGGTGGTGTTCGTGTGCGATTTATTGGTATTGATACTCCTGAGATCAAACATCCGGATAAACCGATTCAGAAGTTTGGTTTGGAAGCTTCTAACCAGATGGAAGTATTTTTACCAAAGGATTCCAAAATTTGTTTGTTAAGCGATAGTATTGGTGATAAGTATGATAAATATGATCGGAAATTGGCGTATATTTTTACTGAGGATGGGCTAGATATAAATGCAGAAATGTTAAAAGGTGGATGGGCGAGAGGATATTTTGGGTTTCCTTTTGAACGAAAAGAAGAGTTTCGAATGTATGAAAAATATGCGAAAGAGGCACAACTAAATATTTGGAAATAGTATCTTTCTACCCTCATTCCTGCGACGGCAGGAATCTATTTTTTGTTTTTTACTTCAAAGGGCAGATTGTCTTCAATAGGATTAGAAGGCTTATTCCACATTTCATCGAAAATAATTTCTTCTTCCTTTTTCTCTTTTTTGAAAACATTTCTAAAAGCTGTGAAGATAAAGAAAATACCTAAAACACCTAAAAACCAAGGAAAGAGTATTATCCATTTTTTAGAATATTCTTGTTCTTTTGGCAAAGTTTCTAAATAAAGTCTTTCCCATATGCTAGAAAGAGCGCCAGAGAGTTCATGCATCTTGAATTTATCTAAATAAATAGGCGTTATAGCAGAAATAGTGCCTTCTTGAGAGAGAGCAGAAATCTCCATTCGAGTTTTCATTTCTTTTTCAAATTTTCCAACAAAGAAAACTGGTTCTTTTCCCAAAAATGCAATCTTTTTGGGATAAACTTCAGAAACATTACCGCCAAAGTTAACTTGAATGTTTTGGAGAAAGATTAGTCCTAGGTTTTCTTCGGTAAATGTTTCAAATTCGTCTAAAAGGGTTTCAGGATGTTTAGGATTAAAAAATAAATCACCTTCTTTTTCTGGTTTACCAAGAAAAATAATTCGATAAGAGTCATATTTAAATTTTTCAATATTAGCGTTTTTTACAATTTTGCCGCCAAATTCATTGATAATAGGAAAAAGTGGGGAAAAACGGTCTGCTTCTTTTTGGTTTGAACTTTTTACAAAAATATTTTGAATGGCAATAGGTTGTAGTGAGGGACTTGGGAAAATACGAATTGCAAAAAACCCAGGTGCTTCTTTAGTTCTAAGCATTTCAAATTCCAAGTTTTGCGCTAACGCGGTGGACGCAAAGAAAGAGAAAACAAATCCCAATAAAAATTTTTTCATATATAGGATTATATAATCAAAATTGCCAACAAAGTCAAACTGTATTTATTTAGGAAAGCTATGATAAAATAAGAAACCCATTTCGTATAAAAAACTGATAAAAAGAGTTCGAACTTTAAGCTCCCCAAGTTCGAACTTGAAAATTTATCAGTATTTCTTTTTAACTTTTATCGTTTCATTCGGCTGAGTCGATATAGTACATCAGCTGCTTCTGCTCTAGAGATTGGGTTATTTGGGGCTATGAATCCACCTTTTTTCATCCGAAGGAGTTGGTTTGATCGACAAAAGAGAAAATATTTTGCGTACCATTGGTCTTTGTTTACATCTGGATAAGGGTTTTGGGAACCAAGACTACTTTCGCTGGGTGTAAATTCAGCGGTTAAAATTGCCATTTTGAGAAATTCTGCCCGAGTGACGGAATTTCCTGGTTTGAAATTGCCATCACCATATCCGCTGACGATTCCTTTAGAAACAGCGGTTCCTACATATTGTTCAAACCAGTCACTGTTTGATACATCTGGAAAAGTTGTTTTCGCTTTTTTGATAGGGATATTATTGGCGTTAAGAATAATTTTGAGTGATTCAGCTCGGTTGAGAGGATTGTCTGGTTTAAAGGTACCTTCTTCATAGCCAGAAACGACATTATTTTCTTTCAAAAACTTAATTGCATCAGCATATAGATGGCTACCTGGAACATCTGTAAAGATTTCTGGTCGGAGACTTTGAGATTTTACTTCTCCAAAATCACTTTTGGCTATAAGTTTGAAAGGATACTCGGAAGTAGTTTTAACTAGGACTTCAGCTGTTCCATTTTTAAAATCATTTCTACTTAGTGTTGGCGGGGTGATAACAGTTCGATGGTTGATTGTTGAGGAAAGTTTGATTCCAGCTGTTGCGACAAGAGCGGCTTCGTTGACATGGATTTTTACGATTTCGCTTTCTCCAGGGATAAAATTTCGGTCAGTTTCAATCTGCATTTTAAATTGTCCTACTCTAGTGGATTGTTTAACAGTTGTTGTGGTAGAAGTTTGTGCCATTTCTACTTTGCTTGGATCTGTGGGAAGTGGAGCAGATGATTTGGGAGTGTCTTTAGTATTTGTTTCAGTGGTTGTTACCGTTTCTGTTTTAGGTGTTTTGTCTACGATTGGTTGGATTACTATCGTTTCGTTTGCGGAAGCAATATAATTTTGGGCAGGGTTGTATGATTCAAATTTTGCTATGAATTGCATTGGATGAACGGTATATTTTATGGCGTTAGCTTTTCCTAGTCCTAGTCTTACTGCGTCAAAATAAGAGGAAATGCCTGCATTTGTTACATCGTTCCAGGAAAATGGCCAATAAGGATGGAATGGTGCACTTTCTCTATCAATTTGAAAATGTAAATGAGGAGCGGTTGCCATACCAGAATCACCAGACTCTCCGATAATTTGTCCTTTCATTATTTTTTCACCTTCTCTTACAGAAATTTTTGAAAGATGAGCATAATTTGAAATAAGCGTTGTTTCTTGTTGTGGGTTTTGTGGGTCTGGGATGCTTACATGAGCAATGGAAATAAATTGTCCAAAGCCAGTTGGCTGGTTTCCTGTTTTGTAGATTACACCGTTAGCAATAGCTCTGAGGGGTGTTCCAATTGGAAGTTTGATATCTATTCCTGGATGGGAACCAGAATTTTCCGTTCCGTCTAACTTATAATTTCCAAGATTTGGAACTGGGTAGGTAATGTAAGCGTTTCGTTGATTGTTGTTAGCAGTAGTCCAGTTTAGTCCATTGATAAAATCATCGATATTGTAATCGGGAAGTGTTATGAGTTTTGATTTTGGTATTTGAGAATAAGTCATTCGTCGTTCACTATCGGTAAGATCTGTCCAGTTAGGTACTTGTGCAACAGGAGCAACGGTTCCATTAAATTCTGTCTTTGGCAGATTGAGTAAACTTGCTTTAAAAAAATGAGAATATTCTTGTAGAAAGTCGTTTGCAAAAAAGGAGAAGAACGCAATAGCGACAATTGAAAAAAGTTGATGTTTGATTCGTAAAAATGCATACCAGAAACTTTTTTCCTGTTTAGTTTTTTGAATTGATTTGGATATAAAGAGCCTTTTCTTTGTTCTAGAATGATTTTTTTTTCTGAACAAAAAGAAAGTAAGACCAAATGTCACAATAAAACTTAGAAATAAGAGAAATTTTTTCATTTTAAAACAAATAAATCCCCTAATTATACCAGATTCTCATTATTTTTTCAACAAAAAACTTGAATCGAAATAAATAGTTTATAAAATCGTAGAGAAGTTTTTATTGACGAGCACGCGTAGCTCAGCTGGATAGAGCATCGGTCTTCGGAACCGAGGGTCATAGGTTCGAATCCTATCGCGTGTACCACATAAGAAAAAAGCCTTACCCCCAAAGGGGGCAGGGCTTTTTTCTTAATCTGCGAAGCAGTGCGCTAGGATGAGAAGCAGGTTCGACCGTAAGCCGAAATCTTTGATTTCGTGCTGGAGGCTCTACCGAGTCCCGACTTGTCGGGAAGAAGGGGCGAGTATCCGTATCGCGTGTACCCTGCGAAGCAGTGCGCTAGGATGAGAAGCAGGTTCGACCGTAAGCCGAAATCTTTGATTTCGTGCTGGAGGCTCTACCGAGTTCCGACTTGTTGGGAAGAAGGGGAGAGTATCCATTTTTTGTCATATACATATTGAGTAATTCACCAACTAAACCAATTGAAAAAATTATCTCTCGGTTTTTTTATGTATTTGGTTATTTAAAGGATATTTTTTACTAGTTAAACTTTGCAAGTTGAATTTTTTGCTTTGAGTTCTGAGAGTTTAAACTCAATCTTTGACAAAACTTCAGCAGGAGCTGAGGCGTATTTTAGTTTGTCATCTTCCAGATCTAGAGTAAAAACACTTGCTAGAAAAAAAAGTTCTTTGGGACCCTGCATAAATGTATCAACTGTTGATTCCAAATCTTTGGCATTATCTTTGTTTAGTCTCTTGAGGGGGATATTGATGTACCTAGGATGAAATTCTTCAGAATTGATGCGATGATCTTTTTCGGTTGAATAGGGACAAATTGCTTCAAATCTTTTATATTTTTTCCAGAGATTTTCTCCGTGTGAGTCTTGGTGTTTTTTGAGCCAATTTACTTTGCTATTGCTGCTCAACCAAGCATAACTTTCTGGTTTTTCAGAAAGTTCAATACCCTTGTTTTGTTTATCTTTTCGAACAGATGTGGCATTAAGGGACTCGGGAATCCAATAGTCATGAATTATTTTTTTTACTTTCTCAAGAGACCGAATTTGAACTTCTAGTCCATTGTTTTCTTGTTCTATTGGGGAGTCTTCATCTTCAGTTTCTTTGGTGGTCTCGGGGTGAAAACCAAAAACATTATCTTCAGATGCTTTGCCAGTTAATTCAGACAGTTGTCTTTCTATTTGTTGCCACTCCAAGATAAGGGATCTTTTTTCTTCTTTGTTTTTTTCAAAATCGTTTTTTAACTTGGCTTTTTGTTTTTGTAAAACATGAATGGTGTTGAGTTTTTGCCATAATTCGTTGGCATTCAAAAAATCAAAAATGCCCCAGCCGAATTTTCTTCTTAATTTTCGCAGTTCTTCTCTAGCTTTTAGAGGATTTTCTAGATTTTGTGTTACATTTTTTTCATACAAAACAGGGAGTTTTTTTTCTCTTTTTTCTAGTTGCTGTTCTATTTTTTGGACGAGTTTTTCCAGTTCTTTGCCTGATTTTTGGTTTATCAGTTCATTCCATTTCTTTTTTTCTGATTCATTGAGGATTCCTACATTTATTTTTTGGGAAATAAGCTCTCTCTTTTTGCCGTCATCTTTGATTTCTTCTTGAAGTTTTTGCAAAAAAGTAAGTAGTTCGTTTTCAATTTGTTTATAATTTTTTCTTTCTTTTTTCCAGTCTTTTACCAATCTAAAAAACCATTTTTCAACATTTGAATCCTGGGTTATATTTTCAATTTCTTGCTTTGTTTCCAATAATTGTTGGAAACGATTTTCAAGGTTTAGTTTTCGTTCGTTTATTTCTGAGACAGAATAGCTACTAAGGTTACAGGCACTAGAGAAAGTATCTTTTATAAGGTTGATAATTTCCGGGGAGGTGCTTTTTTCAAATTTTTTTGCTAAAGCTTTATGCGACTCATTATAAAAATAAATAACTTCTCTTGTTTGTTCCATGGACAGACGAATACCTTCTTCTCCATAATCATCAAAATTTTCCAATAAGTCTTCAAAGCGTTTAAGGATTTCCTTTTTTTTATTTGTTGGGGTTTTGTTTATTAATTCCTTTTTTTGTTGTTCCAATACATCGTCTGAAAATTGTATGTCATCAACATCGTCTGATTCATCTAACTTCAGCATGAGAGTTTTAATTTTAAGATAAGGATATTATATTAAGAATTAGATTTTTTAAAAGTTTTTGTGATAATTTTCTTTTCTACTTCAACTTTACAATTTGAATCAGAAAAATATTCTTTTTAATTCTTAAAAAGCTGAATGTAATCATTCAAAATATAAATTCGGTTTCGTTCTTGTCCTGAGATTTCTTTGAGCATCCTGATCTCTTCCATCGCTTTGAGTAAAGTATTGGCTGGCGTTGGGGTTATTCCTAAAAAACTTTCAGCTTCACGGGGTGAAATAACAGGGTTTGAATAGAGTTTGGTTAAGAGCCTTTGAGCTAATTTTGCTCTTTTTCCAAGTGTGAGAATCTTTTCATCATATTCTTTTCTTAGTTCAATGATATTATCAAAGGTTCGTTTCCCTTTTTTTGCGGTTTGAATAACACCATCCAAGAAGAATTGAACCCAAGATTCTAAATCATTTTTTTTACGAGCATCTTCAAGGGCATCAAAGTATTCTTCTCGCTTTCTTTCAAAGAAATCGGAAAGATAGAGTGTTGGTTTAGAAAGAATGCCTAAATCTACAAGATGAAGCGTAATAATGAGCCGTCCTGTTCGTCCGTTCCCATCAAGGAAGGGATGAATTGTTTCAAACTGATAGTGTGCAATAGCAATGCGAATAAGCTCAGGAATATCTTGGCGATGCCAGAATTTTTCTAAATCGCTCAAAAGATCAGGAAGGTTATCGCTAGAGGGTGGAATAAATTTGGCTGTTTTTAAACTTCCACCTCCAATCCAATTTTGACTTTTTCGAATTTCACCTGGAGTTTTCCCGTATCCTCGTACTCCAAAGAGTAATTTTTGATGTGCTTGTTTTATAAGACGCATTGATAGAGGTAATTTATCAAGATTCTTAATAGAATCATTCATTGCCTCAATGTAATTGCGGACTTCTTGCCAGTCATCTTTCTTTTCAGGGGCAATCCTTGATTCAGGTTGTATGGCTTCATCAATCTCTGTTTTTGTTCCCTCAATTCTACTTGAAGTCGTAGCTTCTTTTATGATGTGCATCTCAATAAAGAAGTCTACATCTGGAATAAGGGAAGAATATGCGTTCAATTCTCCTAAATATCTTTTTGCATTGCCCCAGAGTTCAAGGGTCTTATCACTTTTCCAATTGATCGCCAACTCATTGATAAGTGTTGGAGAAAAGCTTTTATATTCTGTTTGTTGGATATATTTACCTGCTATGAAATTCTTCATGGTAAGTAGAATTAAATATTATTTATTCTAAGTTTACATCTTAAAATAGAATAATCAAGTTTTTATTCTAAGTTCAATGAAAGAAGATTTGTTAAAAAATATAAATTCATTAAATCGTTCTCGCTACTCACTTTTCGGTATGGTTCACTAGTCAGTTCACATTTATCACAAATCTCTTTAAATCCTTTTGATTTAGTCAGTTTTTGTATCCAGCTTCTTTCATAGCTTTGCTGGCATTTCCACCATTTTCCACCATTTTCTAATTCGTAGTTTATTTGTTCTATGCTTAGGTTTTCAATGTTTTTTATTTTCATTATTAAAAAATTATTCTTCTAAAAGTTCTGCATAACTAGGATTTAGTTCAATGGCTTTATTTAAATATGTTTCTGCTTTGTCGTCTCCTTTAATGTTATAAATAAGTCCTAAATAAATTTTAACATCAGCATCATTATCGTTATCGATTTCAAGAAAAAGAGATTCTGCATTATTGTAGTTTCCTAAAAAGTGGCTAAAAGCTTTTTAACTCCCAGCTTATTGTGGTCTGCTGAACTATTATAAGCAATAAGATTGTATGATAGAGCTTTTGCGTAATCTTCATAACCTAATTCATCTAAATCAAAGTAAATAATACCTAAATTATTACTTGCGGAAAAATTTGTAGGATCAATTTCTAAAGCCTTTTTGAAATTGATAATAGCTTCATCGTAATTACTATTAAGAAGACTTAATTCTCCTTTTGTAACGTAATAATCTGCATTTGTAATTTCTAAAAAAGATAAAGCTTTTTCAAGTGATGATTTAGATTCTTCTTTTAAATTTAATTGTTGTTGAGCTAAAGATAAATTTGTATACAAAGTTGCCCAATCTGCAGATGAAACAGTTTCTAAATTAAGATTTATGGCTTCTTTAAATTTATTAATTGCCTCTTTATATAATTCCTTTTGATAGAAATTTAATCCTTCATCATTTAGATTATGAAAATCATCAATTTCAGTACCAAAATTTTCCAAATCTTCATAAATAGCTTCTCCTAGATTGTCTTTATAAATTTTTTCAACAGTTAATTTTTTATTACCTGAAATTTTAGCTATTCCTTGAACAAATTTTTCTTCTTTTCCTTCATAATCTTCCCATTTTTTAGTTAAATTTAAGCAAGGTTCATCTGTCCAAAATTCTAAGCATTTTATTTGTTCTTGTAAGAGGTTTTGTTCAAAAGTAAAAAAATCTTTCATTAATAATTCCATTTGTTCTATTTGTTTAACTTCACTTGAACTTAGTGTCTTTTTAAATTCTGTAAAAAGTGGCGTTACTTTTTTAAAATAATCTTTCTGATCTTCTTTATATTTCGAAAAAATATTTTTTAATTCCTTTTCATTATTTCCCTCATTTTTTAATTCTAATATCTTTGTGGCAAATGCCTGTTTTGTCTTTTTTGTTTCTTCTCTTAATACAGACATTTTATCTAAAATTTCATTTTCTTTTGTTTTATTTTTTTCTATTCCAGTTTTTAATTCTTCTCTGATTTCATAATCAAAAATAGCGGTTAATCCACCTATTAATAAAAGTAAAATACTAAAAAAAATGGTTGATAATTTTTTGTCTGGTTGTACAAAAGTTCTTTTAACTCTTTTTGATTTTGCAAAATAAATTATCCATATTATAAAAAATATAGGAATAATGAAATTTTGATTATTATTAAGAGCTAAGAAAAAAGAGCTAAAAGTATTTATGCTTAAAAAACAAATCATTAATATTGGGACTGATTTTTTTAATTGAAAAAATTTATTTACAAGAACAGATAAAACTAAAAGAAAAGATCCAAATAAGAATGTAATGAGGACTGTTTTTTGATTAATTAATAAAAAAACAACGATTACAGAAATCAAAAACCAATAAAGTAAAAGTAAAATTTTAGGGATCCATAACCATCCTCCTATTTTTTGATAATCAATTTTTTCTTCTGAATTATCAGAATCTCTAAAAAAACAAGAAATAAAAAAAGTAACTAGAGATATTAACCAAACTATCATAGCTAATTTCATATTTTCTGGAAAACCATGCCAAATCCACTCAATAATTACAAATATCCAAAAAAATGGTAATCCTAAAATTGAAACAAAAATAGCAATTATTCTCCATAAAAAATAAGTATCTAACCAATTGATATACCACCCCCAACTAATTAATCCTGAAATTAAAAAAAGAATACCCCCAATTATTTGAAGGACTGTATGGATTATTCGAAAAATATTTTTCATAGTTTTTATAAATTATTAAGGATTTTTTCAATATATAGATTCTTATGTTATTCTATCTAAAATTAATTTTAAGTAAAAAATATGAAAAATTGTTTGTATTGTAATCGCAAAAATTCAAAGGAAAAACGCCATTTAAGCAATGGCGAATGCATCCATGTTGTTTGTTACGAAGAACTAGAAGGAAAAATGAAGGATTATGAGGAAGCTATACAGAGATGTCAGCACAATATAAATCATTATTCTGGGGAAATAAGCAAAACAGAAGGTGTGTGGGGTTTCTTTTTTTCCAGTGACTCACATCGATTACATTTAATTAAATTACAAGAAGAGGAGGGGCTAAAAATGAAAGAAATATTAGTTCAACAAAAGAAATACGAAAAACTGTTGGAACATATTTATGATTATTGGGGAATTTACCCTCCTGATTGGCAGAATCGAAAAGATCTCTTAAGGAATGAGTCGGATTGCTTTTGCAGGAACTGTAAGGTTAAACAGTTTTTGGATGTTCATCATATTAATTCTTTAGAAACGGGAGGGAGCAATAGATTGGATAATCTTGAGTTTCTTTGTAGGGAATGTCATCAAAGAATACATGGATGTAAATTCGGAGAAAATTTTACTAAACGAGAAGAAGGTGAGTTTACAAAAAAATTAAATAAAATTGATTCCGCTATTTTAAAAAAACAGGAACTTCGTTTTTCATATAGAAAAGGGGATGGAACAATGTCCAACAGAAACATATTACCATCAAAAATTACTGAGATACCCTTTGAAACCGGCATTGGTTTCTCTATTTGTGTAGAAGGGTATTGTTACTTGAGAAAGGAAGACAGGGTCTTTGCTATTAGAAGGATGTTTAATGTCTCGGTTGTTGATCATAAGAAATCTCCTTCGCGAAAATCAGGGAAATAGATATACCCCTGGTGATTTCGTATAGCGGTTCCAATTGCTTCTATGGTCATGTATCAAAAAAATTGCTTTTTGTAGTATATAAAAATGTAAACACAGAGGTGCTTTACGCTGTTTCTGTATGCAAAAGTTATTCAACGATTTGTTTGTTATGTTTTTAAATTTAGATAATTAAAGTTAGAATCAAAACATAACTTTTTAAAGTATGAAAAAATTTAGTTTCGTTGTTTTTATTCTTTTATTATTGGGAGGTAGTTATTTTTATTTAAATAAATACAATCCTGCTATTTTACAGAATATTTGGCAAATAGTTTATGAATATACTCCAGAAGAGAATATAGAAAGTAATAATCAATTTGATGTTTATCTAAACGATGATTTAAACAGTAATATTCCAGTAGTACTTAAATGGGAAAGTGGAGTGAAATTAGCCGCTTTTACAAAAAATAAAAAATTAGTGGCAATAACGGTTGAAACTAAAGAAGGTAAGATTGGACTTATTCAATTAAATAAGGACGGATTGCCTGATAAATTTAGTATTGAAGGGAATATTGCAGTGTTTCGTAATTATACAGAATCTACTGTTGATATTTTTGTTACCTATAAAAATGGAGTAACAGAGGTATTTAAAAATTCTCATATAATGCCTCAGCAATATTCTTTTAATATTATTCAAACAGCATATGCAATTGAAACACAGGGAGTTCTTCATGAAATAGGAATTGCGATGAATGTAATTTCTTGTGGAGTTGGACTTACAAGTATGTTTGTTTCAGCAGGAGCTACGACACCTGTTGCATTTATGGGTTGTGCCGCTCTTGCTATTCGGTATTCATCATGGAATGCAAATTTTGGAGATTGTACGGGCGATTTTATTTATTGTGCAGGAAAATTGACTATAGAGGGGAAAGCAGGAGATTCTATAGTATCTACAACAGGAGATATGTACGACACCTTTTTTCCAAGTGGAGTAAAATTAATAGGTGTTTTCCGAAATAGTGTTTCTCAAAATCCAATAGAAAAAGGAACTTTAAGTGCTCTTCGAAAAAATAGTCAGGAAAGTTTACGAGGAGAATGGAAAGAAGATGGTCGATATGAAATTTTATTTAAAAATGGTGGTGTTTATGCGTTGACAGCATTTCCAGAAGGATATGTTAAAAGTTCATTTCATGTTTCTCTTTCCGATTCCAAGATTCAAATTCGTATACCCAACAGACCTGAGGTTTTTGAAAAACTGCTTTCCACTAATTCTCTTCAAGAGATAGAAATAGATTTTTTTATAGAACCAGATGCTTTTATCAGTGGGGAAGTGATTGATAGTGAAAATGGTAATCCGATTAACGAAGCTACAATTGAATTATTGGACGGAAAAGACATTGTAGCAAAAACATTTACAGAATTAGATGGATTATTTGATATTCAACCACCAATAGGAACTGAGGGAAAAAGTTTTACATTACAGGTTTCTGCTGATGATTATTCTAAAAATAAAAAATCATACTATGTATCTTATGATGTAAAAATTGATAGTGATGAATATGAACTAGAAAACTGGACAGGAGTGGTAAAAATGAAGAAAGGTAATGGGTTTTGGTTGATGACACCAAAAAGTAAGGCGTGTAGCGATTTGTTTGGACATATTCGATTTGTTATTGAGGATGAAAAACCGAAGGGAATAAAAGATCCTGCATGTACAAAAAAGTTTTGTATGATATACGATTTAGAAGGAAGAGTGTCAGAATATGGATCATTAGATTTTACACATACGCTGGGAAGTTTTCTTACAATATCTGAGACTTCTTTTCATTTTAAAGGTGCTCTTGATGGAGAAAAAGGAAATGGAACTTGGAATGTTATAGTGAACAATCCAGGAAATAAAATGACTGCCGAAGAAAAGGCTCATTGGGCAACTTGTGATGGGACTTGGGAGGCGGTGAAAATTACTTTTTGAAATAGTTAGTTCACATTTATCACAATCCTTTTGATTTAGTTAGCTTTTAAAACTCAACAGAAGGCACTTGAGAAGCCCCTTTTTGTGCTTCAAATAAGGTTGTCTTCTCAAAATTAAACATATTGGCAATCATGTTTTTTGGGAATTTACGAATATAAATATTATATTTTTTTACTCCTAAATTATAATCTTTTCTTGCTACTGCAATTCTGTTTTCAGTTCCTTCTAGTTGAGCTTGAAGTTCTAAGAAGTTTTGATTTGCTTTGAGTTCTGGATATTTTTCCACTACGACCATCAATCGACTCAATGCAGAAGAAAGTTCGGATTGAGTTGCTTGAAACGCAGCAATTGCTTTTCCATCTTTGATATTAACATTTGTTTGGGTAGCCTTAGAACGAGCCTCAATAACGCTTTCTAGAGTCGTTTTTTCATGTGTGGCATAACCTTTTACTGTTGAAACAATATTGGGAATTAAATCTGCGCGTCGTTGATATTGATTCTCAACTTGACTCCATTGCGTAAGGACTCCTTCATCCAATGTAACCATGGTGTTATAACTTCCTGTGATGAAAGAATAAATCATAAGCCCAAGAATACCTAATCCGAAAAATAATCCGTATTTTTTCATTATTTATAAATTATTAACTTTCTTAATCAATAGTTCTAATTGTAGATTAATTGTTTGTATGATAGACTGAAAACTCATTTTTACAAGTTTTCGTTTGTCATTTATTTGAATCAATTTTAGCAGAGAAAGATCTATGTCATACAAAGTTGATACAGATTTTATTTTTTCTTCTACTGAAAGATTCTCAATATGTTTTGTATCTTTTAAATATAAAAGTCCTTCCAAAAATCCCTCAAATACTGGTAAAATTAATGGAAGAAATTTTTTAAAATTTTGTTTAAGAAACTCCAAACGCAAATAAATTAGCTTGTTACGCATTTCGTATTCTAGGTGTTGGCGTACATGTTTTTTATTAATTTTCAATTGTTTTAGTAAGTCTTTTCCTTTTAGGAATTTTGTATGGTACTTAAAGCTAAGAAATTCTACGGAAAAAACATCTGCTCCATCTTCTAAATCAGTAGAGGTTAAAATAATAATTGGAATATTTTTTAACAAAGATTTAACGGTTTCTAATTCAGAAAAAGAGGTTTCTTTTAGAATTAGCAATAGGAATTTTTTTTCATAAGGAGTATATAAATAAATCGATAATAAATTCTTTGAAAATTTTTCGTAAAGCCGAGATACAATTTTTTCCATGAAATAATAATTAAAATTTTACCAACTTCCTCCTGCACCACCGCCACCAAAAGATCCTCCACCAAAAGACCCACCACCAAAAGACCCACCACCAAAAGAACTTCCTCTAGAAGACGAACTTTTTCTGTCATTAAATCCGTCTAAAGAAGATTGTCTACTGTTTGCACCTTTCAATTTTCGTAAAAGTAAACAGACGAAAAGTACTAAAAAGAGCAAGAACATCATTGAAAAAAACTCGAATCTACGATTAATATTAGGGATGGCTTCTTTTTTTGCATACTGAGAAATCACTATTGGATCTTTTATCAACAATGCCTCTAAATCTTTTATTGCATATTTTAATCCTAAATAATAATTTTCATTCCGGAAATGAAAGGGAAAATGTCTCTCTCCTATCCGTTTTGCCAAAGCATCTGGTATGGAACCTTCTACTCCGTAACCTGTTGAGATAAACCACTTGCGATTATTTATTGCTACCAAAATAATTATTCCATTGTCACTGGTTGCCTGTCCCACACCCCATGCTCGACCTACTTCCACTGCTAACGATGAAATATCTTTTCCTTCCAGAGAATCAAATATATAAATTGCGATTTGTGATGTAGTTTTTGCCTCTATTTTTTGGATATCTGCTAAAAGCAAGGCGGCTTCATTTTTCTTCAATACTTGAGCTTGATCCAAAACAAACCGATTTGTGTTTTGCGGAATATTGAAGGCAAATACCACAGAAATACTGCATAATAGCCACAAAAGCAAAAATTTAAATTTCATAATCTGTGAAGAAATATACTCAAATATCTATAAAAATGAAATTATTTTCTTCTTACTTTAACTCTCGGTTGAGAGTTAATAGATTCTTTTGGAATGATACTTTCTTGAAGGATACCATCTTTATAAGTGTGTGTTTTGTCTCTTGCATCATGAGAATTTAAAATTTCAAAAGTGTCTGGATCAACATTTTCTAGTTTTCTGTCTAGAAAATAAACATTATTTTTATCTTTTGTATAACTGTATTTAAGGATCTGAAAGCTTTCACTATCATAGTCTTTCATTATATTATTCATACGATAAATGTAGTTTTTATCTTTTGTATATATACTATCTAAAATTTTAAAAGTTTCTAAATCAACATTTTCTATTTTTTTAAAATTCCAAAGATAGTTTTTGTCTTTTGTGTAATTGTATTTGAGGATTTTAAAGCTTTCTGGGTCAGCGTCTTCTATCTTTACTTCGGAAGAATAAACATTTTTTTTATCTTTTGCGTAATTTTCATTTAAAACTTCAAAGCTTTCTGGGTCAGCGTCTTCTATTTTTTTTCCATTATAAAAAACGGAATATTTATTTTTTAAATAACGAAGTGCTAAAACTTCTAATTCATTTTGTGAGATGGATTCTATTTTTCGACTTGAAAAATAAATATTATTTTTATCTTTCGCATAAAATTTATTTAGAACTTCAAAACTTTTGTGATCTGCTTCTTCTACTTTTTGGTAGTAAGAATAAATATGTTTTTTATCTTTTGCGTAATTTTCATTTAAAACTTCAAAGCTTTTTGCATAAGCGTTTTCTATCTTTACTCCGGAAGAATAGACATTTTTTTTATCTTTGGTGTAAAAATCACTTAAAACTTCAAAGCTTTTTACATAAGCGTTTTCTATCTTTATTCCGAAAAAATAAACATTTTTTTTATCTTTGGCATAAAAACCACTTAAAACTTCAAAGCTTTCTAGATTCGCATCTTTTATTTTTCCACCTATGGCATAAGCATAATTTTTGTCTTTAGCATAATGCTGATTTAGAACTTCAAAACTTGAATAATCGGCATCATTTATTTTAAAAGTTGCATGATAAATATGATTTTTATCTTTTGTGAATGGTCCTGCTAAAACTTCAAAACTTTCTGTATCGAATGTAATGTCATTATGTTTTGGTGTATAGGTTTCATAATAAATATAATTTTTATCTTTTGCATATTCGTTTGACAAGGCTTTGAAGCTTTTTGCATCAGCGCCAATTATGTTTTTTTCTTCGAAGTAAACATTGTTTTTATCTTTTGCATAGTGTTCATTTAAGACTTCAAAACTTTTAAAATCCGCTTCATCTAGTTCATATTTATCATAAAAAACTTTACCTTCTTCCTTTCGATATCCATTTAGTTCATTTTTTTTGGGAGCTTTTTCAGTAGAAATTGTTTCTTTTTTTGTTTCTTCGATTTTCTCTTCTTCTATCTCTACTTGTGAAGCACAACCCGTAAAAAGTAAAACGAAGCCAACTAATAATATTTTTTTCATTTTTAATATTTTTTGCTATGAACCGATTAAATCATAACTATTAATGTGTTTTAGTCTAAAATTTTTAGTGACATTTACAAAAAGAAAGATTAAAGGTATTTATAGAAATATTGAAAAAAGCAAAAATGAAAGTTTATCCTGAAATAATTATTCATTCTAAAGTAGATGCCCAAAAAATATTGGGAAAGGGTACTTTTGAAGAATTTGCATTGTTTCAAATAGAAGAGAATAAAAAAGATATTCAAACTGCTTGTTCAAAAGTAATCACTCCGAATGAATCGATTCAGTCAGCAACAATAACTGCTCCAGGAATACTTCAGGTTGAAGCAAAAGATAAAAATCAGGGTGAATTAATTATTTCCACAATCATTCATGGAGATGAGATTGGTACATTGGGTGGAATAAATACATTGATTAAAAAAGTTCTATTAGGTTCAATTGAAGTTAAAAGGAATATTCTTTTTGTTTTGGGGAACTTAGAAGCCAGAAAACGATTAGAAAGATTTTTGGAATACGATTTAAATCGATTATTTTCGAATTCAAAAGAAATTTTGGATAAAGCAAAAGGTAGTCTTGAATATAAAAGAGTAAAAGAAATTTTAGAAAGTGTAAAAGACTTTGAATTAAATGGATTAATACATTTTGATTTACATCAAACGCCATTTCCTGCAGAAATTTTTGAAAATAATCAAATTCCAAGAGAATATACTTGTTCTATGGAATATGGAAATGATCCAGTTATAGATTCTGTTTCCAATCTAATGGGGATAGATGGAATAATTCGATATGATAATGAATTGTTATCGACCACTTTTACAGGATATACGAGTACAAAGGAAAGTCATTCTGCTACATTCGAATTGGGAAAAGCAGGTAAAACAAATTTAACACAACTAAAAAAGGCGTTTGCCATTCTATCTTATCTTATAGAGGGATTAGAGGTAGATGATTTAAATACTAAATCAGAATTTAAAAGAAACGATGAACAAGTTGCCTTAGAGGAATATCGAGTTGAAGAACAACCATTAAAAAAAGCTGAAGATTATCATTTCGCAGAGGAGTACAAAGATTTTCAATATCTTCTTTCGAATCAACCTTACGCTTATGAAAACAATAATCCTATATATCCTCCTAAGGAGGATTGTCGCATACTGTTTCCTATTTCAGAAGCTAGAATAGGAGAAAGAACTTGTGTACTTTTAACTAGAAAATGATAAATAGAGAAATTGTATGAAGATTTATTCTAATTTGAGGTATTGAATATGTGTTATTAAATAAAAAAATGTAGGGATAATTTGAATTTTATAAAAGAGTTAAGTACAATTTTTTACAATTACTTTTATGACTTAGAATGCTTAGAAATAAAATTGTTGATTGCGGATGGGGGAAACTTATATTTGCTCAAACTTTTCCGAAAGAAAAAAAATTATACGAATCATTAATTGATGAAATAGAAAACACGAGGAATATTATGTTTTATGCGGATAGTCCGCAGGTACTCACATCTAAACATCCTCAAGAATTATTTATTGATCCTTCTTTTACTTATCGCAAACAATTATCTTCCAAGGATTCTTTGAAGTTTGATTTTCCAAAACAATTGGTAATACAAGAAGCTGTTTTTCCAAAAGATCTTCAAGATATAAATGCTATTTATGTTGCTCAACAAGCATTACCACTTCCGATTGGGTTTAAACCAGACAAATCTATGAAAATGTTTGTGGCGCTTGAGAAAAAAACTCAGCAAATGGTAGGGGTTTGTATGTGGATTGATCATCAAAAACTTTTTAATGATCCTGAAAAAGGTTCTAGTTTTTGGGCATTAGCAGTGTTTCCGACAACTACATTACCTGGAATTGGTCAAGCATTAGTATCTAAATGTATTGAAGTTTCTCATTTAAATGGAAATGCTTTTCTTGATTTGTCGGTGATGCATTCTAATTATCAAGCGATAGCTTTATATGAGAAACTTGGTTTTGAAAGAACTATGCTTTTGGCACTCAAAAATAAAAACAAAATTAATGAAAAATTATTTATAGAGCCACCAAAAGATTTAAAACTAAATATGCGGTCAAAAGTGATTATTGAAGGGGCTCGTAGACGAGGTATCGTTACAGATATTATTGATGAGAAAGGTTTTTTTACGCTTTCTTTTGGAGGGAAAAGTATTACTTGTTACGAATCACTTACAGATTTTACGAGTGCTATTTCACTTAAATATTGTGATAATTATAGATTGACTAATCTTGTATTAAAAAAAGAAGGGTTTTCGGTTCCAGCTCAAGAAGAATATATTAGTTATTCACAATCAGAAAATTTTTTAAAAGAACATGAAAATATTGTGGTAAAAGTATTGAAAGGTTCGAAATATGTTGGGACAACTGTCGATATAAAAACGCTAGTCGAATTGAAATATGGAATAGAAAGAGCCAAAAAACATGGAAGTAGAATACTTCTTGAGAAAAGCGTGAGTGGTGATCGTTTCCGCTTTTTGATTATTAATTTTAAAGTGGTTTCTATTCTTAGGATTTTAAAACCATATATTATTGGGACAGGGAAACATTCGATTCGAAAACTTCTCCAGAAAATAAACAGAAGGCAATCTACTCAATATGATGATATGCATATGCCGATTGATAAAGAGTTAAGATCTTGTATTCGGGAATATGGATATGATTTGGAGAGTATTCCAAAAGTAGATGAAAAAATAATGCTTCGTCGATATGCGAATGAAAAGAAAGGAGAATTTTTACAAGCTATAAAAAAGAATGATATGTCTTCTAAATTTATGGAAATTGCTCAACAGGCGGCAGAAGTATTCAAAACTCCTATTGTAAGTATTGAAATGAAAATTCAAGGAAAGAAAGGATATATTATTCAGGCAAACGAACGACCGTCTTTGACACCGCCGCATGAGAATGAAGTTGTGGATGCTTTTCTTGATTTTCTGTTTCCACAAACTGTTTCTTCTTAAAGAAGGACTGTTTTCGAGTTCGAACTTTAAGCTCCCCAAGTTCGAACTCTTTTTCTCCTCATAGTTTTATGTACTTATTATAATCATGATTATAATAAGTACATAATTAAAAACAAAATACCGTAAATCTCGTTCTTAGAACGGGAAAACATTTTTTTATACGATATAGCTTTCTTGTTTTTTTAAAGTTATATTGAATTTACTTTTTGTTCTTTTTTGCAAAGAATGCACTAATTCCAACAGAAAGGACAAGAACTACGATGAAGATGAGAAATGCTGGTAAGAACGATAAATTAGTGATATTAGAAGTAAAAGAGAGTCTTGTTGTTTTGTTGAGTTTGGTACTATTTATTGATTGATCTTTGTTAAAAGAACTTTCATTATTACCAATCAAAAAATCACTAGAGCTTTCCGTTTTAACAGAACCTGCTGTATCAATAGAACTTGTTATACCAAAATTTCGACTATGTCTAGGTCTAAAAGTAGGTTGAGGAGATGGAGAATCATTAAATTCTTTATAACTGTTATTTTGGTAGTCAAGGTCGTAACGATTAGCTCCTTCAGAAAAATTATTGAGATCTTGGCGTTGAGATTCTGTTTCAAAAGCAATAAAACTATTGAACTGGTTGGCAATGTTATAAAGAAGAGAAAGATCAGTTTGTTGTTGTGCTACTTGAGTCCAATGCATGGGGGAACTAATAGATTTGATTAGGGATTTTCCATGATGGTAGGCTTCAAGTTGTTGTGCCATTATTAATTTGTCTTCAGAAAGCTCAACACAAGGTTCTGTTGAGGTGTTCGTTTCGGAGACAGTTCTCAGATTTTGTTTTATTGGTTCAATGTCTTGTGCAGAATTGATAAGATAAATATCTCCATCAGAACCAAGAACACTATTGATTATTTCATTTTTATAAGAACGAACGAGATTGCCTATTTGAAGTATTGATATTTTATTTTGCGTGAGTGCTGTATAATTGAGGTTTTTGTCTTCTTTTGGATTAAACTCAAACTTATTATCATCGGTTATGATAAAAACTTGGTGATTGGCAAATGTATTTTTTTCCAAATACTTAATGAGTGATTTTGAATCAGAATAACCCCAGAAAGAAAGGTCTTTTAGTTGTGCAACTTTATAAACATCAAAATTATAAGTGAAGAGTTGAATATCTAAATTGGTTTCTTTGAATTTTTCCAAAATAGAGTCATAAAGTGAGTTGATATTTTCTTTTTCAGCAACACTTCGAGAAATATCAAAGAAAAGTATAATTCCATTTGGCGTTAAATTTGATTGTACAGTATGTGTAGAAGGTATTGTTGGACACCAATTCTGAGAAGTGTTTTCAAAATTAGGTTGCATAGTTTGAGCTTGAGCAAAAAAAGATTTTTGATTTTCTGCAAGTGATTCATTTAAAATAAATTTGTTGTCTTTTCTTACTTTTTGAGAAATCTGTGTTTTTTCATCAATACGAAGATTTAGTGTTAGGATTTGTGGAGCCGTAACGATTTCATGTTTTGATTTTAATGGAGATAAATAGGTGAATTGAACTTTTTGTTGTCCTTGTGTTTTTTTATCGGTTTTAGATAAAACAGGGAATACTCGAAGTTTATAGGTGTTGATACCAACTTGTTGAAGCAATGCAGGGTCTAGATTTCTTCGAAGGCTTTTTTCATACATCTGATTAGCCGCTCCACGAGGAGCGATAACACCTTGAAGTTCTAGATTTAGACCGAGTTTTAAGTCGGTAACAACGCTCTCTGCATTTGGGAGACGCATTTCAAAGATAACTTCTTGGTTTTGATCGGTTGTGTTTTGGAATGAATAGGTAACAGTTGTTTTAACAGTATTTAGTTCAGAAATAATAGTTGAATCGTATTCGGCTAATGTGAGATTTACTTTTGCATTTTCGTTTTTATCTAGTGCACTGGTGGCATTGGTGTTTCGAGGTTGTGCTCTATCAGAGTCAATTTTGTCGGCAAAAAGATTTTCTGGACTTTCATCAAAAATTTTACCAAAGAGATTGGTATTCTGTATTCGACCGTCTTTTTTGTAATCATTGAGAAAGGCAGCTTTTAAAAACCAAATTTCTTGTGCTTTTTGGAAACCAAATTTATTTTCGCCTTCTTCTTGTAAAATTTCTTGAGCCTTTTTAATTTGAGAAATATATAGACTACTCAATCCTGTAGAAACGAGAAAAGGGAAGAGGGATAATACGCCTCCAACAGCGGCGATGCGCAAAACTTTTTTTAGATTTTTTTCTTTTGAGGTAATAAGTTTGCTCCAAAAGGCAGAGAAGAGAAAAAGCATAACGGAAAACACAATAAATCCTCCAACAAGCAGAAAAATAAGAGAGACTAATAAATCCTCTGTATTAAAGTATCTAAGTCCTGGAATGATTTCGAAGATTAGTAAAGAACAGAATCCAGAGATAAAGACCAAAAAAAGAAAAGCTACATTATATTGTCTACCCCAAAGGTTTAGTTGTTTAAAAAAAGATTTTTTTTTGAAAAAATACGTGAGAGGGGAAAGCAGGAGAAGTGGGAAGAAATAAACAAAAAAAGCTTCTCCAGGCGGGGGTTCTTCGGAAAGGAGTAAAAGGCTTATGAATCCTCCCAAAAATAATGGACAAATAAGAGTAACAAAGTCGGAGACAAGGTAGTTTGTCTTAGCGAGAAAATTTTTAACGAAAAGCTGGATAATAAAGATGCCTAAGAAAATCCAAAGAAACCAAAAAAGGATTTCATGGAATAATGGATCGTTATAATGTGTAAACTCATCTGCGGTCTCTATAAAAGTAAAAAGGACAATTCCTGAAATGATAAGTCCAAAGACATATTGAAAGAAGTTTTTGAATTTTTGTGATTTATCTAAAAATTGGAGAATTGTAATTATTATTTTAAGCATTATTTTATGTTTAGATTTTTTTTAAGAAAACACTAAGAAGAACAAAAATAATTTTATAGGAAGGTGATTGAATGTAAAATTTATTTTTTTCTTACGAACTTATTTATCAGAGTTTCCTTAATTTTTTAAACAAAGACAAGAGAATGATAGAAGAAAGCGAAAGGGATAATTTTCAAGAAGATTTAGCTATTGTTGGAAATGGAGCTTTTGGAACTGCGCTTTTGCAACAATTAGGTCGATTGGTAGGTGCAAAAATAAGTGAAATAGTAACTCCTGGGCATGATTCACAAAATTATCCTTCAGATGAGGCGCCGAAAAATTTTATTTTAGCAATTCCAAGTTCTCAAAAAGAAACTACATTAGAGCATATTCGAAAGTATCCAGATTCTAGAATTATTTTGACTTCAAAGGGATTGGCTAGTGCTGAGTTATATAAGGAACTGTCAGATGAAGAAAAAAATCGAGTATTTATCTTGTCTGGTCCAAATATTGCACAACAGATTATTGATGGGAGTCCTACGGCAACAATTATAGCTGGAAAAAATATTAACATATCTGATGTTTATGCTTTGCAACAAAAACTTAATAGTGAGCATCTGCGATTTTATGCTTCAGTGTCTCCAGAAGTGGTTCAGTGGTCTGGGATTATTAAAAACTTATTGGTTTTTGAATTGGGAAAGGTTTGGAAAAAATTATCTTCTAAAGAAAAAACCCAAATTTTATTTGAGACCTTGCAGGCTGGTTTTTCGGTGGTGGAAAAAAATTGTCCTGAAGGAGAAAATCCATATGAGTATTTTGGGATAGCAGGGTTGGGAGATATTTTGCTTTGTATGGAATTTTTTGAAAAAAGTGAAGGATCAAGAAATTTTCGTGGAGGAGTAATGAAAGGAATTGGTGCAAACGATGAATCAATTGAGGAGATAGAGGGAACTGTGGAAGGTTTGAGTATGTCAGAAGAATTTAATGCGGAAAAGATTCCAAAAAATTTGGATACTGCTGAAATGAGACAATTTAGGGAAAAAATACAGTCTTTATCGTCGGGAGATGGATTAATTGTTGAAGAAGGAAAAGAAGCATCTCATTTGCCATCGAAAGTACTTTTTTCTGAAGTACTTAAAGTTTTGGAGGCGTATGAAGAATTGATTGGAAGCTTTTTTGGGGAAAATACCAAGGCATGGGTGTTTTGTCGTATGTTTCTGGAGTTTATTCGCATTTTTGGAACAGAATATAGAGATGATATTCTTCAAGCAATGTTGGAATCTGTTTTAGATAAAGATTCTTTTTCATCTGAAAGAGTTGGGGAGTATTTATCAACGCTTACAGATATTGATGAGAGTTTACCTTTGACACGGTTTTTGTGTCAGGTGTCGGATGGTTCTGTTGAATTATCTTCAGAGGATATAGGAAAGCATCTTTTAAATCGAGCAACAGTAACAGAAGGAATTGATAAAGTTTTTCCTATCGAATAAGTTTTTTGTTCAAGAAAAAAATAAATTCCATGAAAAAAATCTGCTTTGACATCTCTATCGTTATGAGTAAAAGCATGTAAGTATTTATTATTCTCTTTATGGAAATTCGAAATATTGCAATCATTGCTCATGTAGATCATGGAAAAACAACATTAGTGGATGCACTTCTTCAGAAATGCGGGGTTTTTTCTGATCATGAGGAAGTTACGACTTGTGTTATGGATAGTAATGATCAGGAGAGAGAGAGGGGGATTACTATTTATGCGAAAAATGCAGCAATTGAATATGGAGGGACAAAAATTAATATTGTGGATACACCAGGACATGCGGACTTTGGCAGTGAGGTAGAACGAGTTCTTAAAACAGTTGATGCGGTTGTTTTAGTGGTTGATGCCTATGAAGGACCGATGCCACAGACGAAATTTGTATTGAGAAAATCTTTGGAACAAGGAAAAAAAGTGCTTGTGGTAATAAATAAAATAGACAAACAATCAGCGCGAGCGGATTGGGTGGTTGATCAAGTTTTTGACTTATTTGTACAATTAGGTGCGAATGATGAACAATTGGATTTTCCTTATTTATATACGATTGCCAGAGAAGGAATTGCGATTCGAGAACTTTCAGATGAAAAAAAGGATATTATACCATTATTAGATTTTATTTTAGAACATGTTCCAAAAGCGAATCAAAAAATAAAAGAACTTTTTCGAATGCAACCATCGACACTTTCTTATGATAGTTTCTTGGGGCGAATTGCTGTTGGACGAGTACACGAGGGAAGTTTGAAAGTAAATCAAGCAGTAACAATTTTTACACCAACTGGACAAAAACGAAGTGGGAAAGTTTCAAAATTGTTTACCTTTCAAGGACTTTCTAGATTAGAAGTGAAAGAAGTTTTTGCTGGTGATATTGTTGCTATTGCAGGGATTGCAGATATTTATGTGGGGGAAACTATTGCGACAAAGGATACAGTAGAGCCTTTGGCAGCTATCAAAGTAGATCCGCCGACTTTGGCAATGTATTTTATGGTTAATGATTCGCCATTTGCTGGAAGGGAAGGAAAGTTTGTTACAAGTCGACAAATTAGAGATCGGCTTGAAAAAGAATTGGAAACCAATGTGGGACTGTTAGTTGAGTTTTCTGGGAATGCTGATAAATTTAAAGTTTTAGGTAGAGGAGAGATGCATTTGGCAGTACTGATTGAATCTATGCGAAGGGAAGGGTTTGAACTTCAAGTTTCGCAACCAGAAATTGTTTTTCAAGAAAAAGAGGGTTCACAGTGGGAACCGATAGAACATGTTGTTATCAATGTTCCAGATAATATTTCAGGGAAAATTATTGAACTGCTTTCGCAAAGACGAGGGGAAATGAAAAATATGGTAACAGAAAATGGCATAACAATGTTGGAATTTAATATGCCAGCACGAGGTCTTTTAGGAATTCGTTCTCATTTTATTATCTTAACTAAGGGGGAAGGAACGATGTTTAGTTCTTTTTCTCATATGGCACCTTTTCTTGGACCAATTGAAAAACGGCAAGTGGGATCGCTTATTTCAGGAGAGAATGGGGATGCAACAGCATTTTCTTTATGGAATTTGCAAGAACGAGGAGCTATTTTTATTCATCCAGCAACAAAGGTTTATGAGGGAATGATTATTGGTGAGCATAACCAAGGGAGTGACTTGACGGTCAATCCAATTAAAGGAAAAAAACTTACGAATGTTCGGTCTTCTGGGGCGGATGATGCTATTAATTTAACACCACCGATAGAAGTGTCCCTTGAGAATGCTTTGGAGTATATCAAGGAAGATGAATATGTGGAAATAACACCAAGAAGCATTCGTCTTCGAAAGAAATGGCTCAAGGAGATTGATCGAAAACGAAATCGGTAAACCTTAATTATAGCATATTTTTGGTTTAAAATCAATAGATCATCACTTTCTTACAGTTAATTGAGCTTTTCGTTTTGTTTTTTTTGTGGTATAATTTCTATAAGATAAATCTAGTTTTTATATTTCCTACTCATGGTAAAAAAACCAAAAATTCTTGTGGTTGATGATGAGAGAGCACTTTCTACTGCACTACGACTTAAACTTACCAATTCCGGATTTGATGTAAAAACGGCTTTTGATGGGGAAGAAGCACTTCGAATATTGGAAAAGGAGTCTTTTGATCTTATTTTGCTAGACTTGATTATGCCAAATATGGATGGGTTTCAAGTATTGAAAGTTTTTGTAGAGCAAAAAATGTCAGGAAAAGTGATTGTTACATCTAATTTAAGTCAGGAAGAAGATGAGGAAAAAGCGAAAGCTTTGGGGGCGATTCGTTATTTCGTGAAATCGGATACGCCACTTTTAAAAATAGTTGAATATGTAAAAGAAGCCATTGGCACGAAGAAAGGAAAGAAAGTAAAATAAAACAATGAAATTTGAAGATAAAAAAATAAAAGAAATATTACTTTCTGAGAGTTATGTCTCGGAGGAGGATGTAAAAAAGGCAGAGGTTTTTGCGAAGTCTCATAAATCGTCTTTGGTTGATTATTTTTTGATGGAGGGCATTATTACAAAAGCTCTTTTAGGACAAGCGGTTGCAGAATTTTTTAAGATGAATTATGCAGATATGATTTTGCATCCAATTTTGGCTGAAAGTGTTTTGCGTATTCCTGAATTGATTGCTAAAGAGTATCGAGTTGCGCTTTTTTCGGAAAAGGAAAAGGAGGTTGTTATTGCTACGGATAGACCAGATAAAAAGTTGATACCGAAATTGAAGAAAATTTTAAAGAAGAATGTGATTCTAGCTTATTCCTTGCCAGAGGAAATAGATTCTATTTTTATTCATTATCAAAAATCACTAGAGAAACGGTTTTCAATGATTATTGAAAAGCAAGAAAAAGTAGCACCAGAGATTTTAGAGGAAATTTTTGAGGATGCTGTTACGAATGGAGCTTCAGATATTCATTTTGAACCACAAGGTAAAGAGGCATTTATTCGTTTTCGGATTGATGGTGTGTTGCACGAAGTGGGCATTTTAGCAAAAGAATATTATGAAAATATTTTGAATCGGATAAAAGTTCAATCACATCTTCGAATTGATGAACATTTCTCTGCACAAGATGGAGCTATTCGTTATTTTCTGAAAGATAAACATATGACGGTGGACATGAGGGTGGCAATTGTTCCAGTGTTAGATGGAGAAAAAATAGTGATTCGTTTGTTAGCACAGTATGTGCAGGATTTTACACTTTCTGGAATTGGTTTATCTGAAGTTGATGAAACACTTTTTCGAACTATTTCTAAAAAGCCGTTTGGGATGGTTTTAGTAACTGGTCCGACTGGAGCAGGGAAAACTACTACTCTTTATGCATTATTGAAAACACTTCATCATCCAGAAATAAATATTACGACGATAGAGGATCCTGTGGAATATAAGATTTCTGGTATGAATCAAATTCAGGTGAATCAGCAAACAAATCTTACTTTTTCAGAGGGGCTTAAATCTATCGTAAGACAAGATCCAGATATTATTTTGGTAGGAGAAATACGAGATAGAGAAACGGCGGAGATAGGAGTAAATGCTGCATTGACTGGACATTTACTTTTTTCAACCTTTCATGCGAATGATTCAGCAACTGCTATTCCTAGATTGTTGGATATGGGAATTGAACCTTTCTTATTAGCTTCAACTCTTGAAGTGATAGTGGCACAGCGTTTGATTCGAACTATTTGTTTAAGTTGTCGACAAAGTCAAAAAGTGAAACAGAGTCAGATTATTAAAGAATTTCCAAAATTGAAATCTTTTTACAAAGATTCTGATGAATATGTAACAATTTATAAAGGGAAGGGTTGTCCTGCTTGTAGAAATACAGGCTATCGCGGAAGAAAGGCTCTTTTTGAATTTCTTGAGATTACTCCAGAAATGCGGGATTTGATTTTGGAGAATCCTTCAACAAAACAGATTTGGAATTTAGCTAAATTACAGGGAGCAAGATCACTTTTTGAGGATGGAATGGATAAAGTACACAATGGAATTACTACAATTGAAGAAGTCTTGAGAGTGGCTTCACTATAAAATTAGGGAAATATTGATAAAAACAAAAATGACAAAACAAGAGATTAATTTCGTACAAAAAAATAATCTTTTAAAATTAATAAAAATAGATTCTTGTCTTTGCAGAAATGAGGGAGGAGAAATACTAGTATATTAAATCAGTATTTTCTAAAATTTTTTTCATGGTGGATGATCTTAAAAACAAAAATCAAAAAAAAAGTTCTTTTTTTTCTTCTATTTTTAATTCCATTTTTTTTGTAACAGAAGATGAAAAAGATTATTTTATTGAGAATTTATCGATGTTATTGGCTTCTGGGATGGATATTTTTATGGTGTTGGATGCTATTGAAAAGGGGATACATTCTGGTGCGATGAGATCAATTATTTCTAAAATAAAAGAGGAGATTGATGCAGGGTTTCCTTTATGGAAAGCTCTAAAAAATTCTAAATTACTTCCAGATCATGTTTTAGTGCTTTTTAAGATAGGGGAAGAGTCTGGGAGTTTGCAGGAAAATTTAAAGGTTATCAATAAACAACAACGGAAAGAACGAGTTTTTCGATCAAAGCTTCGTTCAGCTATGATGTATCCAGTTTTTGTTTTTTGTTTAACTGTTATTATTGGAGTTGGTATCGCTTGGTTTATTTTGCCGCGGCTTTCATCTGTTTTTTCTTCCTTAAAATTATCATTACCAACAATTACGAAGGTTCTTATTGCTGTTGGTGATTTTTTAGGAGAGTATGGAATTATTGTTGTACCATTATTCTTTTTAGTTCTTTTGTTTATGGTTTATTTTGTTTTTATTTACAAAAAAACTAAACATTTGGGACAATCGATTTTATTACATTTTCCGGTGCTTAGTACTTTGATAAAAGAAGTGGAATTATCTCAAATGGGGTTTATTTTGGGAAATTTATTACGAGTAGGACTTCCAGTTGATAAGGCGTTATCTTCCTTGGAGACGACTACTGAGATTCGTGTTTATCAGCATTTTTATGAAAAAATTAGAAAGAGTATTGAAGAGGGCAATTCATTTCGAAAAACCTTTGCTAAGAATCCTTTTATGAAGGAGTATATTCCGCCTCCAGTCCAACAAATGATTGTTTCTGGAGAACAGTCGGCTAATCTTTCAGATACGCTATTGAAAATGGGGGAAAATTTTGATGAAAAAACAGAAATTACCACTAAAAATTTAACGGTACTTTTTGAACCAGTTCTTTTATTGATTGTTTGGGGAGGGGTAATGGCAGTTGCATTAGCGGTTATTTTACCAATTTATAGTTTAGTTGGAGGATTTACTTCTAGTCAAAGAGTGCAGTCGGCTAGACCAGTAGTACAATCGAAAGTAGTTTTGGAGCCAATTGTGGTTCAATCAGAAATAGTAGTGGTTTCTAAGTTAATGGTGAGTAAAGATATTACCAAATTGAATGTGCGAAATGAACCTAAGGGGAGATTGGTCGGAGCAGTTTTTCCAGGAGAAGTTTATGTTTATGAAAATTCAAAAGATGGATGGCATGAAATCGTTTTGAACGATGGAGGAAGGGGATGGGTGTCTGGGGAATATATAGAAATATTAGCTACAGAGGAAGAAACAACGACTAAATCAGATTTAGATTTAACGACTGTTTCTTCCGAAAAGAAGATAGAAGGACCAAATCTTGAAATATTGCCAACGGGAATTGGGTATCTTAATGTTCGAAACAATGGACAAATTGTAGGGACAGTTAAGCCTGGAGAAATTTATTCTTATACGAATTTCGAAAATGGGTGGTATGAAATTTCTTTTAAAGAAGGGAAATCAGGGTGGGTTGTCGCAAAATATATAAAAAAACTTGATGATGCAACAGAATAAATCTGCTGGTTTTACACTTGTTGAAATGTTGCTTTCAGTTGTTTCAATTGCCCTTATTTCTGGAATATCAGTTCCTGTTTATAATTCATTTCAAACAAAAAATGATATGGATGTTGCTGTAAATGTAATTGCTCAAAAGTTTCATCGAGCACAGATATTGTCTCGGAATGGAGAAGGTGATTCATCTTGGGGAGTTTATCTTGATAACAATGGAGTAATTCTTTTTCAGGGGACAAATTTTTTGACTCGAGATAATACTAAGGATGAGAGTTTTGAATTTCTTACTGAAATTACACCATCTGGTTTGACAGAAGTGGTATTTGAAAAGCGTTCTGGAAATCCAGAAATTTTTGGGACGGTAACACTGACTAATATGGTAAATCGAGTTAGGACTTTATCTATCAATAAAAAGGGTATGATTGAATATTAAAATGAATTTTTTTAAAAGAGATTTTAATCAGAAATTTTTGTTTAAAAAAACAAGGGGAAAGTGTATGTCTATGGGATTTAGTTTGGTGGAGGTGATTCTTTCTGTTGCAGTATTTTCTATGATTGTTACGGGGTTTTTTGGAGCCATTATTTATGGACCAGAAAGTACCAGACTTTCGATTGAAAGGAGTCGAGCGATTTTTTTTGCGGAGGAAGCATTGGAAGCGGTAAAAAATATTTGTGAGGAGGATTTTTTAAGTCTTTCAGATGGTACTTATGGATTAGTACTTAGTGGTGGTCAATGGACATTATCAGGAACATTTGATCAAGATGATATTTTTACGAGAACAATAACAATTGAAACAATCGATGAGTATACTAAGAGAGTAGTAACAAGTATTATTTGGGAGCAGAATGAACAGCGTTCTGGAACAATTTCTCAGGAAACCTATTTGACAAATTGGGATCGTCCAATGGAAGGAGCAATGACGGATTTAGTGGTAGATGTTACAAATGCTGTGCTTACCAATCAAAATAGTATAATTCAAGATGTTGTACTTGAAAATGTAGGATTGGTGGATTTGGTGATTGCTAAGGTTACAGTATCTTGGCAAAATGCGGAATTAATTGATCGAATGAAATTTGATAATACAATAGTTTGGAATGGAAATCAAGTAGGAACGCCTTTAGGACAACAGCCTTCAGGAACAGAACTCGATATTGAAGATTTAACTTTATCTCCTGGAGATGGTTTTAAGGAGAATAAAGAAATACTGTTTACGGGTGATATGAGTGACAGTGTTTTTACAATTATTTTTACTCTTTTAGATGGTTCAACGAAGGAAGTTATTGTTGATTTTTCCGAAGAGCCACCTCCACCTCCACCACCACCTCCAGATTGGACTATACCTAGAACTGAAGGAATTTTTAATGCTCCTTCAACAGCTGGAGCAACGGATGTTTTTGTTTTTGGAACACAGGCTTATTTGACGATAAGCGGTGTTTCAGATTATTTTTATGTGATAGATGTTTCTACATCATCGCTTCCAACGCTGGTGGAATCATTGGGATTAGATGATGGACCAGAAGCCTTGGGATTTGATGGAAATAATGTTTTTATTGCTTCACAGTCGAATAATGAGGAATTACAAGTTTTGGATGTGAGTGTTCCAGAGATAGTGAGTGGGTATGACAAGCCAGGTAATTCAGATGCTTCAGCTGTTGAAATAGTAGGAAATACGCTTTATTTGGGTACCAATAATGTGGGTGGTGGGAATGAATTGTATATATTAGATATAACAGATTCTTTAAATCCAATATTTCAAGGAGGAGTAAGTGTGGGGAATGATATTAACGATATTGCGATTGCTGGAAATTATGCTTATTTAGCTGTGGGAAGTGATACTGAAGAGTTGCAGATTGTTGATATTAGTAATCCATTTAATCCCACTGTGGAGGTGTCTTTGGATTTATTAAATAGTTCGGAAGGACGAACAGTTTTTATATCTGGAAATTATCTTTATATGGGGAAAGAGAAGACGAAAAAGGCTGGAGAGTTTTATATTATTGATATTTCAGATCCGCTAACTCCAGTTGTTATGAATCCGAATGGATATGAAATTGGTGAAAGTGTAAATGATATTGTTGTATCAGGAACAACTGCTTTTTTGGCTAGAAATAATGGGACTGATGGTTTTATGACTTTTGATGTCTCAGTTCCTTCTTTACCGTCGCTATTGGGAAGTTTGGGTTTTTCTGGGAGTCCAACTTCAGTATTTTTTCTTAATAATGTGGTTTATCTTGCAACGGATAATCGAAATCAGGAACTTGTTATTATTTATCCTTATTAAGAAAATATTGAAAATACAGAAATGAAAAAAGAAAAATCATTTTCGACTTTGATACATAAGCGATCAGGATTTACGCTGATTGAATTATTGTTATATGTCGCTATTTCTGGGATTGTTCTTATGGTTACATCTTTTTTGTTGATAACTTTCTTGCAGGCACGAATAAAAAATCAAACGATGATGGAAGTGGGACAAGGAGGAATTCATGTTATGCAAATTATTACGCAAAATATTCGTAATGCGAATACGGTAAATAGTCCCACTCCTGCGACTTCGGCTTCAATATTATCATTAAGTGGTGAATCTTTCGTAGATAATCCGATAGTGTTTGATGTTGTTGATGGTACACTTCGTATGAAGGAAGGTTTGGCAGGGATTCCTATTGCGCTAACTTCTTCACGAATAACGATTTCTAATCTCTCTTTCATTAATTTTGCACGAAGTGGAACAGCTGATGCGGTTCAAGTGAAATTTACTATTTCTCATGTGAATGAGGGAGGGAGAAATGAATACACTTTTTCTACTGATTTTATTGGTGGAGCAGGGGTATTGGCTCCTTAAGGAGACATTGAAAAAAGTAAAAATGACAAAACAAAAAAACAGGATTCAAAAAAAAGGATATGTGACACTTATAGCTGTGTTGATTGTGGGGGTGGTTGTATTCGCTATTTCTACGGCAGTTGTGCTCATGGGGTTGGATATGTCACGGACTTCCTTTTCCTTGGAACAGTCTTTTCAGACAAAGCGAATGGCAAATCTTTGTGTAGAAACTGCGTTAGAAGAGATTAGAAAACAAACGACATTTGCCATAGAAAATGAGCAGATTAATTTTACTCCTCAAGGAAATTGTGTTTACACTGTAATAGTTAATAGCGGTGAAAATCGTACGATTGAAGTTATTGGAACTTTGGGAGAGGTTGTTTCTAAGATTCAAATAGAAATAGATGCTATTAATCCTTATATTCATATTGATTCATGGCAGGAAGTGGCAGATTTTTAAGGGTAAGGAATCTCTGATAAATAAAATTTACAAAAAGAATAAAAAATATTATTATCTGGGAGTAAATGAAATATTTTATCTCATTATCTAATAACAAAGGATTTACTTTTATAGAGATGCTTTTAGTGATAGCAGCGATTGCTATTTTGGCAGCTGTTGTGCTTTTAGTGATTAATCCTAGGAAACATCTTGGGGAGACTGAAAATGCACGGCGACAATCTGATGTAAATACGATTTTGAATGCTGTTTATCAGTATGTAATTGACAATGATGGTGATTTGCCAGGAAGTATTCCTTTAGGTGTTTGTGGTGATTCTGTGATGAATGAGATTTGTAGAACTGAGGGAGTTTGTGCAGGACTAGTAAATTTATCAAAAATAACACAGAACGAAAAATATATAATAACAATGCCTATAGATCCTCGGGTAACAAATTTAAATGGTACAGGGTATCATATTTCAAGGACGGTAAATGAGAGGATTGTGGTGTGTGCTCCGAAGGCGGAACAGGGAATGATTATAAGTGTTGCGAGGTAGTTTTAAAAAGTTTTATTTCAATAATTAATATAAAAAATGTGTAAAAAATTGTTACAGATTCGAAATAATGGATTTACGATGATGGAAATTCTATTGGTAGTAGCAGCTATTGGTATTTTGGCTGGAATTGTTATTGTAGCAATTAATCCTGGTAAGCAGTTGGGAAATACTAAAGATGCTCAACGATCATCTAATGTAAATACAATCCTCAATGCAGTGTATCAGTATTCTATTGATAATAAAGGGAATCTTCCGACTTCTATTACTGTTACGGCTACAGAAATTTGTTCTACTGGTACATCAGCAGTAACCTGTTCGGCAAATGGTCTTATAAATTTGAGTGAATTAACAGATAACGAAGAATATATTGTGTCTATACCAATGGATCCTGATGGAGAGACGATTGTAAATGGTACTGGATATACAATAGCTAAGACGGCTCATGGGAGGGTGGTGGTTTCAGCTCCAAAGACATATAATACGGAGGATATTAGTGTGACACGATAAAAAATATACTAAGGATTGTTTGATAATTAATTTTGTATAAACAAAGTTATTTATCAAACTTTTCTTAATAAATATAACTATAATAATTGTTATGATAGTAAATACTGTAGAAGAAAAGTCGTTTAAAAATAGTTTTTCTTGGTTTGTTTTATTTGCGTCATTTGCACTTCCCCTTTTTGGATTTATGTGTTTGTACGAAAGTGCTATTGGGGATATTGTGTATTATAATAAAGTGGTATATGGACTTAGTTTGTCGATGCTTTTTAGTCTTTCTTTTTATATTTCAAGAGTGGCTAGTCTTGGATATAAGAAAAACAAAGATGTGAGACTATTTTTCCTTTCGTTGGCTTTTCATGTTATTGGTTTTGTTTCTTTTCTGCATGCGTTGTTGTTAATTCCATTTTTCGAAATACATAAATCAGTTTTTGCTGTTTGGGAACATGTTGGATTCTTTTTTGGAGCACTTGTTTTTTTGGGATTTTTTATAGCACCAAAAAATATTAAAAATATAGAGAGAGATAAAAATAAGGCATTTTTTTTAGCGACATTTTTAATTCTTTGGGGATTTTTTATTTTGGTTTTTTTACCAGAGATTGCTAAAGCGATTGAATTAAAGATTAATATTTTCATTGGTATTACTGGTTTTTTGTTTGCTTTAGTGTCTCTTGTTTTTTTTATTAGATTTTATTATCAAACAAGGGTTAGGATTTTAATACATCTTTTTTCAGGATTTGCGATTCTTATGAGTACGGGAGTTATTCCGTTTTTTTACGAAGAATGGAATATTGTTTGGTGGTATTACCATATGCTTTCATTGTTGGCTTTTGTTGTGATTCTTTTTGGAATTACCAGAAGTGGAAAACAAGATGGAGGTTTTTCGTTAGTGATTAGCGATGTGCCGTTTTTTTATAGAATTTCTACAAAATTAATGGTATTGACTATTCCATTATCACTTTTTCCATTGATTAGCTTTTTTTCTTATTCCTTTTATCTATACGAAGATAGTTTGGAAAATCGAGTTAAACAAGATTTAGAATTATTAGCTGAATTCAAAGAAAAGCAAGTTCTGACTTATTTTGAGAGAATGGGGGATAGGGTGGTTGATTTATCATCAGATAAGTTCATTGGAGATGTACTTAGTAGTATGGAGAGTGCTTCAGAAGAAGATCTTTTTGTTTTGGAGGAAACTCTTAATGATTATTTGACAAGGCAGTTGGTACGGAATTCGAATATTTATGGTATTAATATTATTAATACTGAAGGGATGGTTATAGCCTCAACGGAAGAAGGGGAAATAGGAAAGAATAAGACTCGTGCAGATTATTTTCGGAAGACAATGTATACACCGCATGGTTCATTTCAGATTGGAAATATAATGGATGGTGATCATTCCTATATGCAGAAGAACATAATTATGAGTTCTAGTATTTTGGTAGATGAAAAAACAGGAAGAAAATTGGGGGTTTTAGTGAATTTTTTTACGACAGAGATGATTTCAAATTTATTATTAGGAAATGATCGTGCAGGATTTGAACATTTTGATATGTTTTTAGTAAACGAAAATAAGCAAATTATTTCTAGTGTAAATTCGGATTTGTATTTAAAAGAAATTAAAAGTGTAGATTCGGTTAATAAATGCTTAAAATATAGACAAGAAACGACTGGTCTTTGGCTTAATTATGAGGATAAATCAGTTTATGGTGCTTCAGCATGTTTGTCGAATTATTTTAACTGGGTAGTGTTGGTTGAGGTTCCACAAGCAGTGGTTTTGTTGGAGGTAAACAGTATTAAAAAGAATTTAATGTTTCTTATATTGCTTTTATCAATATGTGTAATTTTGTTAGCAATTTATATTTCGCGTAAGATAGTTTTACCTATTCGTTTGCTTTCAGATACTACTAAAAAGATGAGTTATGGGGATTATGATTTAGAAGTTCCGATTCTGTCCAAAGATGAGGTTGGATTATTGGCGGAAAATTTTAATACAATGACTCATTCAATTAAGAGTTCAAATATAAAGATAGTGAAACATCTACATTCATTAAAGAAGCAAAAGAAGCAGTTAGGATTTCTTATGAAAGATTTGGAAAAGTTTAAATTGGCGGTGGAAAATGTTTCAGATCAAATTGTTATTACAGATCCAAATGGTTTAATTCTTTATGCGAATAAAGCGTTGGAAGATATTACGGAATATAAGGTATCAGAAATTATAGGGAAAAAAAATGGAGGAAGAGATTTGTGGGGAGGATTGATGCCAGATAAGTTTTATGCAAAATTGTGGAAAGAAGTGAAAGAAAAAAAGAAGGTGTTTTTTTGTGAGTTGCAAAATCATAAAAAAAGTGGGGAGGTTTATAATGCAGAAGTTCATATATATCCTATTTTAAATTCAAAAAAAGAAGTTCAATTTTTTGTAGTTGTGGAGAGAGATATTACAAAAGCAAAAGAAGTAGATCGTATGAAAACAGAGTTTGTTTCGTTGGCTTCACATCAACTTAGGACACCTTTGTCGGCTATAAATTGGTATACGGAGATGCTTTTGGCAGGAGATGCTGGAGAATTGAGTGAAGAACAAAAACAATATCTTGATGAAATTTATAATGGAAATCAGAGGATGGTAGTTTTGGTTAATTCTTTATTGAATGTTTCTCGAATTGAATTGGGGACGATGCCAGTGGAATTAGAATTATTAAATATAAAAGAAATTGTGCAGAGTGTGTTAGGAGAGTTGGTTTCTACTATTAAGGAAAAAAAGATGAAGGTGGATTTGATTTATGATAAAAAAGTACCTTTGGTTAAGATGGATAGAAAATTAATGCGTATTATTTTTCAAAATCTTTTATCGAATGCGGTAAAGTATACTCCAGAAAAAGGAACGGTTCAGTGTATTGTTAAAAAAAATGTGGCTAGTTTTTCAATTGATGTTTCAGATACTGGATATGGGATTCCTAAAAGCCAGGTACACAAGATTTTTTCAAAGCTTTTTAGGGCGGATAATGTTCGTGCGAAAGATGTAGAGGGGAATGGACTTGGGCTTTATTTGGTAAAAGCTATTGTAGAGGGTATGGGAGGGAAAATTAGTTTCAAATCGGTAGAAAATAAGGGATCTACTTTTTCTGTGATTATTCCGATAAAGGGATGTAAAAAATGTATAAAAAAGAAAAAGAAAGATTCAGTAAAAGTGAAAAGGATAAAAAAATAAATTATAGAGAATTTTTATCGAAATTTTAGTTTCTTTTGAGAGTTTATTTATCAGTGTTTTTTAAGAAAATAAAGTTACATATAATAGGTATTGTTCTTGTTTTATTGTGTAAAACATGGTATAATGGAAAGATATACTTAATAAGTTTTTATGTGTTTATTTATTTCAAAAAGATTTTGGTTTGGGATAGTGCTCTTAGGTGCTGTTGGATTTTGGTATTATCAAAATACGAAACCAAATTTAGAAGAGTTTGATTATATTGCGGTGGAGAGAGGTGATTTTATTCAAAAAGTAAGTGTTACTGGGAAAGTAAAACCAGTGGATACTACAAATCTTACTTTTGAACAAAATGGAAAAATACAGGAAGTTTTAGTTGAAGTGGGGGATATTGTTCATGGAGGGGAAATGCTTGTGAGATTAACAAATGAAGAACTTTGGGCACAAAAAGCAGAAGTATTGGCGAATCTCAAAGAAGCACAAATAATTTTAAGTGAAATAAAAAGAGGGAATAGAATAGAAGAAATTTCTATCGAAAGAAATAAAAATAAAGCTAGTTATACAGAGACAAGGAATAAACAAAATACACTAAAAATTTCTATTCAAGAAGCGTTTACGGATGTACAATATATCATCAAAAATACTATTGCCAGACTTACAAATAATCCTTCATATGATAAGGCAAAGTTAGTATTTAGAACACCTTATTCTATAAAGCTTAATGATCTTAATAATCAAAAAGAAAAATTATATCGAATGTTGGACTCTTGGGAGAGAACGATTTTTTCTGATGAAATAAATGGATTGTATCTTTTGAGTTTGGCTGAAGAGACAGAAAATAACCTTCAGCAATTAAAAATATTTGTGGATGATTTAATAGAGATTACTCCGACTTTGCAGTCTCGTGATAACTCTGTGCAAACTAAAATTTTAGATTGGCAGACAAATTCGAGTATTACACAAGAAAAGATAAATCAAGCTATTTCTCAGGTGGTGCAGGCTAAAAATAATTTAATTTCAGCACAAAAATCTTACTTGGTGAGTGAAGACATTCTTTTTTTAGCGAAAAAAGGTTCGACAGAGGAGCAAATAGCAAGACAAGAAGCACGAGTGAATGTTAGTGAAGCACGAGTGTATCAAGTACAAGCTCAAATTAATAAAACTATTTTATATGCTCCTTTTGATGGAATTATTACAAAAGTAAATGCGAAAGAGGGTGAAGTTATTTCTCTTATCAGTGCTAAGGAAATCCTTATTTCTATGATTGGAGAGAAGTTAGAAATTGAACTTAATGTTCCAGAAATTGATATTTCAAAAATTGCTAAGGGATTGAAATCAGAGATTCGGTTTGATGCCTTTGAGGATCAGGTTTTTCAAAGTCAAGTGAAATTCATAGAGCCAGCAGAAACGATTGTTGGAGGGGTGGTTTATTATCAGGTTAAAGTGGAAATAGATCCTAAAATGATTCCGCTTGATATTCGTTCAGGATTGTCAGTTGAAGTGGATATTATTACGGCAGAAAGATCGCAAACTTTAGCGATTCCACAAAGAATGGTGATTTATAGAGGAGGAGAAAAAATAGTTCGTGTGTTGAGATTGAAAGGGGCTAATTATGAAATTGTTGAAGTTTTAGTAGATACGGGGATTCGTGATTCAGAAGGACGGATTGAAATTTTAAAAGGACTGGAAGAAGGAGATAGACTTTTTATAGAAAAAAGATAAATGTCATTGATTGTATTGGAACAAATTCAAAAAAGTTATTTTTCAGGAACACTGGAAACAGCTGTTTTGCATGATATTTCATTGGAAATAAAATCTGGGGAGTTTGTTTCTATTATGGGTCCATCTGGAGCTGGAAAATCTACATTGCTTCATATTTTGGGTTTTTTGGATCAACAAACAGGAGGACAATATAGTTTTGAAGGGAAAAAGATTGATGATTATACAGAGAAAGAACGAGCTAAAGTTCGAAATGAAAGGATGGGATTTGTTTTTCAGTCGTTTAATCTTTTGGCGAGAACTTCTGTATTGGAAAATGTGAAATTACCATTGTTGTATTCTCAAATACCTTCAAAAAAATGGGATAGTTTGTCCAGAGAAGCAATTGAATCAGTTGGATTATCAAATCGAATAGATCATGATCCTTCTCAACTGTCTGGGGGAGAAAAACAGCGTGTGGCTATTGCTCGAGCATTGGTTTGTGATCCTCATGTTATTTTTGCTGATGAACCAACTGGAAATTTGGATACTAAATCTGGAGATAATATAATGCACATTTTACAAGCATTGCAAAAAGAAGGAAAAACAATCGTTTTGATTACGCATGAGATGGAGATAGCCCGTTTTTCTGAGCGGACGATTCATATTGTTGATGGGAAGGTTGATAAGGATAGACCAATCAAAAATCGTATTTTTAAGATTTCTAATAATTTTAAATAATGTCTTTTTTTTATACTTTAAAAACGGCTATTATTGGACTTCGTACAAATAAAATTCGTTCGATGCTTACGGTTTTGGGAATTGTGATTGGAATTTCCTCAATCATTATGATTATTTCGATTGGACAAGGAGCAAGAGCGATGATTCTCAATCAATTGAGTGGGTGGGGTTCTCTTACGATTTCAGTTGAACCTGGAGCTATGCCAGAAGGTATTTCGGATATGGTGGAGATTTATACTAATTCCATTCGTAATAGAGATTTGAAGGCGATTAAAAATCCTTTTAATGTACCAAATATTAAGAAAATCACACCTGTTGTTTTTACTTCTGATACTATTGTATATGGACGAGAAACATCTAGAGGTCAGTTAGTAGGATCTACAGGTGAATATATGGATTTTTTAAATGTATATCCTTCAGAAGGAAGACTTTTTACTGAGGATGAAGTGAAAAATAAATCAAAAGTAGTTGTACTTGGGTGGCGGATAAAAGATGATTTATTTGGTGAATCAGAGGCGTTAGGAAAAAAAATAAAAATAAAAGATCAGTGGTTTCGAATTATTGGATTTTTTCCAAAATCTGGGACGGTTGGGATGCAAGATTTAGACAAAATGGTGTTACTTCCTTATACAGCAGCACAAAGTTATCTTTTAGGAACAGATTATTTTCAGGCTATTATTCTCCAAGCAAAAGATGAAGATCATATTAATTCTGCGGCGGAAGATATTACTCGAACGATTCGGGAATTACATAATATTACCGATCCAGATAAAGATGATTTTCGTGTGATAACAATGGATCAAGCTGCTAGTATGATTGAAGGTGTGATGGCAGCATTGACTTTCTTTTTAGGGTCAGTGGCAGCTATTTCATTGGTGGTTGGAGGGATTGGTATAATGAATATTATGTTGGTTTCGGTGACAGAGAGAACTCGAGAGATAGGACTTAGAAAGGCATTGGGAGCAACCTCTAGAGATATTTTATTACAATTTCTTTATGAATCGATTATTTTGACTGGATTGGGTGGGATTTTAGGTGTTTTCTTGGGAGGTGTGTTTTCTTGGTTTATTGCGTGGAGTGTTAACAATTTTACAACCTATAAATGGTTTTTTGTTTTTCCTATTTCAGGGGTACTTTTAGGGGTTGGTGTGGCAACTATTACAGGTATTGTTTTTGGTATTTATCCAGCCAGAAAAGCAGCTAAAGAAAGTCCAATTGAGGCTTTGAAATATGAATAGTAAAAAACATTATAAAATAAAAAATTGGTTGAAATCGAAAATAAGTTGCATTTTTTTCATAAAAGGATAAAGTTTTGTTTATAAGTTGTCGATATCAGAAGTTTTTTATTCACGAAGTGATTTGTACTCCACTGAGAAGAATATTATCGAGTTGATCATCAGTACGATTTATGTCTAGTATTTATTTCATTTAGTTATTATGAACAAGAAAAAATTATTTGTAGGGTCACTTGCATGGGCAATGACAGACACGGAACTTGCGGAAGCATTCGCACCATTTGGTACTGTTGAATCAGCAGTTGTTATTATGGACAAATTTTCAGGACGATCTAAAGGATTCGGATTTGTTGAAATGTCTTCTGACGAAGAAGCACAAGCAGCAATTGATGGACTTGATGGTCAAGATGTTATGGGGCGACCTATTGTAGTAAATGTGGCTAAGCCACGAGAAGAACGACCACCACGAGATGGAGGTTTTAATCGTTACTAAAAAGAGAACTTTATATAATATATTAAAAAAAAGCAGGGGAGTACGACTGCTTTTTTTTTGTGTTTTGATTTGTTTTTTAAGATTTGTTGAAACGCTTTGTCATTTTTTGCGTATTATTTGTTGTACGGTGTTTTGTTCTTTGAAAAAAATAGCTTTTTTTCTACAATGGATTTGTTATTCATGGAAATGCAAAAATCTTCTCATACGATTTTTCTAAAATACTATCTTCAGTATTACGAAAAAATTTATCGGTATCTCTATTTTAGAGCCTATGAAAACAAATCGTTGGCAGAAGATTTAACTTCGGAAACTTTTTTGAAAGCACTTGAGAAGTTTGAAACTTTTGATTTGGAAAAAAAGTTTTCTTCCTGGATTTATGCTATTGCAAGAAATTGTTTGATTGATCATTTTAGGAAACAAAAAAATCGTGAGGAAGTATCATTGATAGATCAAATGGATTCTTTGAGTCAGGAAGAAGATGAGGTTTTGGAACTATTTGATGCGCAACTTACGCGTAAAAAAATTTTAGAGTCTCTTAAAAATCTTCCAGAAAAGCAAAGGGAGTTACTTTTATTAAAGTATTTTGATCAACTTGAAAACAAGGAGATTGTTCAATTACTTGATATTGATGCGACGACATTACGAGTACAACAATATCGAGCACTTAAAAAACTTAAAACTTTATTACCTCCTACTTTTTTTCTCATTTTTATTTTTATTTTTATTTGAAATGTTTATTCCTTCAGAAAATAATGCCGAATTTCCGGAGATAGAAGTGCCAAAAGCACCTTTTATTCTCAAGTGGAAACTTTTTATTCGATTAACTAGTCGAATAATACAAAAAAACTTTTTATTATTTATTAGTTCATTTTTTCATATGAAAAAACCAGTTACCAGTATCGTATTTTTATTATTTATTGCAGTTGGAGCCTGGATGGTTCTACCAACTACTTCAGATTCTTATGCGGATCATTTAGATAAAGCTCGAGAGGCGCTTGTAAAATTAGAAACCATTAGTCGAGGAGAAGTTTTGGTACAAAAAATAGATTATCCATCTATTTTCTTTGCAACAGCTAATGCGCAAGGAGAAGTTTCAGTTGATGATCAAATTTCAGAATTAGTAGAAGAAGTTGTGGAAGAAACACTTGAGGCAATTGAAGCAGCAGAAGAGCTTGAAGATATTGAAGAATTGCAGATAGCATTAAAAGAGATTGATGAAGTGCAAGATGACACAGTTGAAGTTTTGGCAGAAGTAGTAGAAGTAGTAGAAGCAGAAGAAACTTTTGAGGTTATAATTCAAGCGCTTGAAACAACAGAAGAAACGAATATTGAGGTAGAAGCAGCTGTAGAAGAAGTGGAAGAGGCAATTGAAGAAGGAGAAGAAGAGGTTGATGTAGAGATTGAGACAATTTCAGACGAAAAAGTGTCAGAAGTTGTAGCAACAGAGAACTGGCTAGAGGGAGAATCATTTTCTGGAAGTGGATTTTCTGGAAGTGGAAGTGTACAACAACAAAAACTTGAGTTGGCAAAAGCTCTCTTTGAATCTGTTAAAGAAAAATTGGGGGAAGGAGATGTTGATGAAAAAATACAGAAAAAAATAAACAGAATTGAAGCAACTTTAGCAGCTTGTGAAGGAAATGAATCAGCTTCATTTTGTAAAGCAGGTCGGGCGAAAGGACTCTCAACAGCACTTTTGGCAAAAATTAGAAGTCAGGAAAGAAAAATGGAAAAGACTAATGTAAAAAAAGGGAAACAGACGAATGAAATCGAAGAAGTATCTTTAGAAGTGGATGAAGAATCAATTGTGGTAGATGTAGCGGAAAGTGAAGAGGAAGAGGAAGGTAAAAAGAAAGATAATTCTAAAAGGGAAATAAAGATTTTAAAAAAATCACAGGGAAGAGTTAAAATAAAGAAACATGATAATGAAGTTGAAGAAGTATCTTTAGAAGCGGATGAAGAATCAATTGTGGGAGATGAAGGTGAAGAGGAGGAAGAATCAACTGTTGTAAATGAAGAAGTTGAGGAGCAGAAAGGAAATCAGAAAGAGAAAGATAAAAGTCCAAAAAAATCACAGGGAAAAGTTAAAGTAAAGAAACAAGCGATTGAAGTTGAAGAAGTATCTTTAGAAGCGGATGAAGAATCAATTGTGGTAGAGGAAGGTGAAGAAGAAGATGAAGATAAAAAGAAAGATAATTCTAAAAGGGAAGTAAAGAGTTTAAAAAAATCACAAGAAAAAGTTAAAGTAAAGAAACAGGAAAATGAAGTTGAAGACATATTTTTAAATGAAGAGGATGAAGAATCAACTGTTGTAGGTGAAGAAGTTGAGGAAGAGAAAGGAAATCAGAAAGGGAAAGATAAAAGTTCAAAAAAATCACAAGGAAAAGGGAAAAAATAAATTTTATTTCTTTTGGAAAAAAACCGATTAGAAAAATTTATTTCAATCGGTTTTTTTTATGAGATATTTTGTTTTTTGAAAAAGATATTTTTTTCTCTACAATAGAATCCTATGAAGAATATTCTTGTTTTCTCTGATCAGGCACTTCGTGCAATAGATCTTGTGGAAAATACCATGAGAAATGTTTTTATTACGGGAAAAGCTGGAACTGGAAAATCAACTTTGTTGGAATATTTACGAAAAAATGCGACAAAAAGAATGGTTGTGCTTGCTCCAACAGGTGTAGCGGCGATTAATGTGAAAGGAGATACACTTCATTCCTTTTTTGGACTCAAGCCAGGGTTTGAATTGGAGGAAGCCCGAGAAAAAAAAGTTAGTGAAAAAAAAGCTAAGAAATATCAAAGTTTGAAAACGATTCTTATTGATGAAATCTCTATGGTTCGGGCAGATTTACTTGATGCGGTAGATACTTTTTTACGAAAAGTACGAGAAAATAATAATCCATTTGGTGGAGTACAGATGATTTTTTTTGGGGATTTGTATCAATTACCACCAGTGGTTACAAATGCGGATAAAGATAAGTTTTATTCTGAATATAGTTCTCCTTATTTTTTTGAAGCGGATGTATTTCGGGGTGCGCGTGATTTGTTGTCGGATAAATTTGAATTGGAGTTTATTGAGTTAGATAAGATATATCGGCAATCCGATGAAGATTTTATTGATGTTTTGAATGCTGTACGGAACAATGAAGTAAAAGATAATCATTTGAGTCAGCTTAATGCTCGTCATGATAGTGATTTTGTGCCAGATTGGGAGGAAAATTATATTCATCTTATGACGACCAATGCGGATGCTTTTCGAATAAACGAAGCGGCACTGTCAAAATTGGATACGATGAAGGCGACTTTTAATGCAAAGCTTACAGGGAAAGTAGCTAGAAATCTTCGTCCAAATGATGAGTCTGTAACGGTCAAGATTGGGGCGCAAATTATGTTTATTTATAATCATCCAGAACGACTTTGGGTCAATGGAACAATCGGGAAAGTGGTTAATATTTGTGATGATTACAATGAGGATACGGAAGAAGTGGAGACTTTTTTGGTTGTGGAAACAGTTGATAAAAAGCAAGTGGAGGTTCGGTTTCATACATGGGAGATATCACGGTATGTTTTTAAGGACGGGAATTTTGAGCGGGAACAGCTGGGGGCATTCAAACAAATTCCACTTAAACTCGCATGGGCTATCACGATTCATAAAAGCCAAGGAAAAACTTTTGAAAAAGTGGTAATTGATTTAGGGCGTGGGAGTTTTGCACATGGACAGACCTATACAGCATTGAGTCGTTGTACAAGCTTGGAAGGCATTGTACTAAAAAGAGCCTTTCGTCGTTCTGATATTATTATGGATAGACGAGTTGAGAAATTTGGAAAAAATGCTGAATAATAAAAGTGTTCAAGAAAGCAGAAATCTATTTTTTTGTGCGAAATGGGTTTCTTGTTTTCTCAGTATAAGATTTTGGGAATTCTTCAAAAGAATGGTGGATTTTTAGTTTTTTTTATTGAAAAAAAAATCAATTCAATTATTATCTTATAAGAATTTTTTGTTTTAAGAGGATTCTCTGTATTTTATATCAAAATTAATGGTTTTTAAAGAATTATTGGATCATTTAAAGTCTCAGAATATATATTCGTGGTTTGAGTTGGGTCTTTTTATTGATTCCTTAAAAGAGAATCGGAAAATTCCAACAGTAAAACCTGTTGCGAATTATAAAAGTTTTTTGAGACGAATACAAAAAGGTGGTATTGGGTTTATTACTTTTAAGGCTTGGGTTGATGGAGTTACAGTTGAGACCGGAAAGTATGTTGAGAGCATAAAATCAATAATTCCTGATGTGCCTGTTCATTATATTACGGGGAAATTTTATCCGGAATCTTATAATCTTATTGATAGCGGTATTAAGAAATATGAAATTCCTGAAATGCAAGGATTTGATAATTGGGATTTATATGAAGATTTTTTTCATACAAAACTTCAAAGAGGTAGTAAAAAATATAATAAACTTATAATAAACTACTGGGAAGATGTTCTATTGCTCGTGAATAAGTTGGGAACATATGTTGATAAGAATAATATTCAATTGTTTTATTTATTGAATGTTTGTTCTAATCCTGGGAATGTAGCATTGTCTTTAGCTGTAGTTATATTATCGGAACATTTGGGAATTCCTGTGATTAATAATTGCCACGATTTTTATTGGGAAGGTGGTAAAAGAAAAAGTGATATTATTCGAGAAGGGATTAAACCTGGTCCACGAGATTTTTTTTTTACAAATAGTAAAATTGGAGAGTTTTTTTCACAGATTAATGTTCTATTCCCTTGGGAGTCGCGCTCGTGGCTGTCTTTGAATATCAACAAATCGCAGTCGGATCATGTTATGAAGAATGATGGACATAATCCAGCAAATATTACTGAAATAGGGACATCTATTGATATTGATTCTTTAAAAAAAATAAGAATTAGTAGAAATGAAATTCTTGAACAGATTAAAGTTGTTCTTAGTAGATATGGAGAATTGCTTAATGTTTATGATGTAAATCAAGTACTTAATAATGGGATTTTAGATTTTGATTCGCCAAGGCCGGTTCTTGTAGGAGCAAAATCAAAAGTGGTTAGTGATTTTACGGAGGATAATATGATCTTGTTACAACCAACAAGAATAATGCCCAGAAAAAATATACATTTAAATTTTGAATTGATTGAGAAACTTTTCAATAGAAAAGAATTTCAAGAAAAATTTAATAGGAATAAATCTCAAAAACTTACTATTGTTGTTGCCGGTCCTCTTCCTCTTGGACAAAAGAGCTATTTTAAAAAATTGTTAAAACAATTTAATGCTTTCTTAAAATCTATTGATCCGAGTTATAAAAATCGAATATATTTGGCATTTTTGTTTTCAGAATTTCATAACAAACAATTTATTGATTTGTACGAATTTCCTGTGGCTATGCCAGAGCTGTATAGTGTTGCCTCTTTAATTTTGTTGCCTAGCTGTATCGAAAGTAGAGGACTTCCAATTATTGAAGCTCCAGCTGCAGGAAAATTGATTTTTTGTAAAAGATATGATCCGAAGCTTGTGTATGCTGAGGTTATTGGAGAAGATTTATCAGAAGATATGAGATTAAGGGTTTTTGATTTCGATAAAAATATTACTCGTGATTTAGTTAAAAAAATATCAATTTATTTGATTGATTCTTTAAAATTCAGAAAGGATATTAAGCATAATAATAATGTTATCAAAAAACGATATAGTACTGAAGCAATGGTAAGAGATTTTGAAAATATATTTTATAAATTGTATTTACAGTTAAGACCTAATAAAGAGTTTTTGAATGTAGTAAAAAAGGAGATTAAAGAATATAAAAAGTTATGTTTTAATACTAATAAAAACATTAAAGATATTCTTAATATGGATAACAGGAATTATTTGCCTGGATATGGAAAATTGCTTTACATGCATTATATAAAATCATTAATTGATCCTAGTTTTTTTCGTGTTGAAGAAAATCGAATACGCGGAAAGGTCTACACATTTGCTTGGAAATTAATGAAGAATTATTCGCGAGATAGAAAAGTTGATACCGTTAAATTTCATGATTTTTATTTAAGAATTGATAATATTTTTAAGTGTTGGGAAGGAAAAACAAAAATTCAACACGATCATTCTTTCTCTTATAGGCATAGAAGTCGTAAAAATTATTTGTATCAGGAATTCACGATTCAAGAAATAATGGGTTTAGTGAATTTGATTTTTATTAAAATATTTAAACCAAGAGCAACAGCAGTTGAGAATGCCGTACCATATTCTTCTTGGGATTGGGGTCAGGCGATTTTTGAATTATCTCATAGTGTGAAATTGAAGATTGATAATCGTGATAGGTTAATTGAAAAACTAAAATCAAATATTCCAATTGCTTTATTTCCACATAAGGAATTGATTAATGAGTTAGAGGTTATTGTTGTTAGATCCGTAAAGGCTAGACTTGGATTAAAATTTGATGAGAATCTTAGTGAAAAAGTACTGAAAAAAAATGCTAAGAAATTACAAAAAATTTATGTTTTTTGTCATAAATTTCCACTGCTTAATCATATTACATCAGGTAGCATAAGAGAGTTTGTATCTAAAACAACATGCTCTGATATTAAGATATTGTTCAAATATGGAGTATGTGAAATTGTTGAAACTAAACAGGTTTGTGTGGGAATACATTTTATTCAAATTGGAACGAAGGCAGTAAAAAAATTGAAGTCTATAAAAGAAGGTGGAGGAATCCTTGTTACGACAAGGCCTTATGCTACTGTGATGACTGATTTTGTTGATATAGATAGATTTCATATTGGAAAGGCAGAAAAAGTGATAATACAAAAAATGATGGGAATTCCTGCTAATGCTGGATATGTACAATTTGTACCAGCTGGTGTGAGAGTGACTATTAGTTATCCTGTTCCAATCCAAACGGCAAAAGATTTTGATGGCATTCTAAATAGTAAACTTTATAAAGAGTTATGTTCAGAATTAGGGGAAGACAAGGTATTGGAAAGCATTAAGAGGGATCAAGAAATTAGTGGATCACCAGTTAAATTTATATTAAGTCATTTAAAAAATCGTATTAGGAATAAGAAAAAAGAATATGTTAAAAGTGAATTTGTGAGTGGTGTTTATGATGATGGAATGCCGTATAACGGTGCTATGGCAGTAATTAATACTAAAAAATTGGATTTTAGATTATTATCAAGTCATAAAGCCAAGAGTGTTTCAGAGTTTGTCGATAATTTTAATAAAACACATATTCACAATTCTCAAGTAGCATGGAACGGTGGATATTTACTTAATTCTGAATTAATAGGGAAGCTTAGTTTGCCAAGGAGATATATTGGAACTCCTTTGGGGCTCGTAATTACGAATGGAAAGGTTTATTCTGCTCCATTATTTAACAAGCCAGCTTTTCTGATATATGAAGATGGGACACTAGATATTAAGCGTGTTAATTGCAATAAAGGAGTTTCTATTACTGCTGATGGGATTACACTAAATTTCTCTTCCCATATCTTGAATCTAGAAAGGAATGGTGATGGTTTATGTTTTTATAACCTTAATTACAAAAAAAAGTTTATAAATGGGAAAGGGCGTGTGATTATCAAAGTGGCTGGTAATGTTATAAAGAGAATTATACAGTCAAAGAAAAATGAAAAAATAAAAATGTCACCTATTGGATTAACTTTTGCAATTCCGAAAAAAATGTTTCCAAAATCGTGGGCAGTTTTAGAAAAAGGGTTGAATATTAAATTGAATGAATTTGATGAGAATATTTTACATGCTATTGAAGCAGGACCTTTACTTTTGGATAAGGGAAAAGTTTGTATCAACATGGAAGAAGAGGGCTGGAATACAGATAATTCTATAAATACACAGGCTTCAAGGATTGATTATCTTGACATGAGAGGACCAAAAATTGCAATAGGTATTGATAATAATGAGAATCTTTTGGTGCTGGCTATTAACGGAAGAATTCGTGAATCGGTTGGGGCTACTCATACAGATATGGCAAATATTCTGAAGAAATTTGGTATGATTAAAGCTATGGGATTTGATCCAGGAGGAAGTAGTACTTTAGTTGTTGGTAATAAAGTATTAAATATTCCTTCGTATAATGCACGTTTTGAGGAGGATGAATATTCTCTGCCTCCAGAAACGAGAAAGGTCAGTAATGCGGTGATAGGTTGGATTCGATAGGGTTTGAAAAATGAAATTTATTCACTTCTCAGTGCCTCTACTGGATCTAATCGAGAAGCTTTGAGAGCTGGATAAAATCCAAAAAATATTCCAACTAGTACAGAGAAAGAAAAGCCTAATATCATTGATTTTATAGAATATACGGCGGAATAACTTTCCAAAAAAGGAATAGCTCCATTGCCTAGTAAAATACCAATAATTCCTCCAATCATGGAAAGAATAATAGCTTCCATTAAAAATTGAGTGAGAATATCTTTTTGTTTTGCACCGATGGCTTTGAGGACTCCAATTTCTTTGGTTCGTTCGGCGACTGTTACAAACATAACATTCATGATTCCAATTCCAGAAACAAGTAATACAATTGCTGATACAGCAGTTAAAAGAATAGTGAGGGTTTCACTAGATTCTTGTGCTGAAGCAACCATGGAACCAGCATCTCTAACTCTGAAATCATCTTCTTGAGAATCGCGAAGTCGATGTACTTTTCGTAAAATTTGAGTTACTTCTGCTTGTGCCATCGTTAACTCTTCTATGGTATAGGCATTAAAAAACAAAGTGCTTGATCCTTTAGAACCAAGAATAGTTTTCTCAGCGGTATTATAAGGAATAAAAACAGAGTCGTCATAAGATAGAAATCCAGCACTTCGTCCATTGGCTTCCAATATACCAATGACACTCATTTTTTTTGCTGAGACGGTTACGGATTGTCCTATTAAGGCTTGAGGATCAAAATTTTCTCCAAAAAGTTCAGTGGCTACGGAATGACCTAAAATTACAACTCTTCCTTTTGATTCTTCCAAAAGAAAGGATCGTCCTGCTTGAAAGGTAAGATTTGAAAATTCGAAAAAATTTGTTGAACTTCCCATGATACTATAGCTTCCAGATTCTCGTGATGTTGCAATATTACCATTTCCTCGATACATGGATGTACCAGATTGAATAAGAGTCGATTGATTCAATACTTCTTGCAAATCATCGGATTCTAGTTTTGAACTTCCTGCACCACCTCTTGAGGGGAAAACTATGAGGGTAGTGACACTTAAGTTTTTAAATTGATCTTCTACTTTTTTTTGTGCACCTAGACCAATTCCAACGACAGCAATGACGGTTGATACACCGATAATAATTCCGAGCATGGAAAGTATACTTCGAGTTTTATTAGAAAGTAAGGCTTGAAAGGCCATATGTAGGAGTTCTCCGTTCATGCTAGTTTATGATTATTCTTAAAAATAACTCCGTCTTTCATATAAATAATTCGGTTAGCATATTTAGCTACTTCTGGATCATGGGTAATGACAATAACTGTTTTTTCGCGTTTTTTAAACCGAGAAAATAGTTTTAGTATTTCCTTTCCTGTTTCAGAATCTAAAGCACCTGTTGGTTCATCTGCTAAAATGATTTCAGGATCATTCATGAGTGATCGGGCAATGGAAACTCGTTGTTGTTGTCCTCCAGAAAGTTCTGTTGGGGTGTGATATATTCGATCACCAAGACCTACGGATTCTAAGAGGATTTTTGCTCGTGTTTCCCGTTTATGACGCGATTGTCCAGCATATACGCCAGGAAGTGCAACATTCTTTAATGCGGTAAGTTTAGAAAGTAGATTAAATTGTTGAAAGATAAATCCCATTTTTTGATTTCGGATAAAGGAGAGTGTATAATCGTCTTTTGCTATACTGATTTCTTCGTCTTCTAACAAATATTTGCCACTACAGGGAGCATGAAGACAACCAATAATATTCATCAAGGTTGATTTTCCGCCACCAGATTCACCCATAATGGCTACAAATTCATGTGGCATGATTTCAATGTTTATACCATTGAGTACAGGGATTTCTTCTCCATTTGTCAAATAGTAGGACTTATGGATGTCGACCATTTTGATAACAGGAATTTTTTTTTGGATTTTTTTATAGAATTTATTTTCTAGATTTTTTTTAACGACCTCCTCCCATACCTCTTTCCGAAGAGCCGTTAAGTCCTTGGAATACACCAGATTCTCTGAGAGTTTGAAGTGATTCTTGTTTTTCTTCTGTAGACATTTTTTCCCATCCTTCTGGAAGAATATCTTGTTTTTTTAACATTGATTCAATTAATTGCATTCGATCTTCTGTCACATCTTTCTCTGTTTTCGGAGTAGTTGAATTAGTTGTTCCTTCTTGTTGTGTTTGAGGGATTTGAAATATTTTTTGTCCGACGATTAAACCATTCTTAATTTCGGTTGTAATACCATCGGTTATACCTGTTTTTACAGAGATAAATTGACCATTTTCCAATTGGACTTGTCCTTTTCGTATAGCACTGTTTGGAATTATTAGGACATCTTCTGCCTTTTGAAGAATGAATTCGGTGTAGGTAGACATACCTTCTTTTATGGAAGCTTCTTTTGTGTTTGGGATATCAACTCGTACGAGATAAGTTGTAATGTTATTATTGTCGATTGTTGCGACGCTGGCGATATAAGATATATTCCCTTCCAGTATTAGGTCTTCTATGGCATCCATTGTAATAATGGCTTTTTGACCTACTTTAAGATTAGCGATTTCCACTTCTTCTACATAAATTTCGGTTGTAAAATTTGCATCACTTAAAATACGAATAAGGGCATTTTCACTACTTGTAGAATCTACTTTTACAGCTTCTCCAGGATTTCCGTTTACTACGATGATTTCACCATCGATTGGTGCTTTTAGTGTGGTAAGATCTAGATTATATTTTGTTTTTTCTACTTTTATCAGTGATTGTTCCAATTGAGCATAGAGAACAGAAAGACTTGCTTCTTTAGATGTATTTTTTTGATCTAAATTCAAAGATGTATTTTCTAATTTTATTTGACTAGTTTTTAGTGAGTTTTCCATATTATTTAAGCCATTTTGTTGTGCTAGATAAGCATTTTCTATTTTTTGTCGTGAGGAGGTCAAATCGTTTATTTCTCCGTTGATTGTACTAAGTACATTTTTTATCATATTTTCCGCTTCATTGATGTTAGAGACGCTTGCGGCATTATTGGAAGTGCTTGTAGAAAATAAACGCAGGGTTGTTTCTAGTGTGTTTTGTACATTAATTGCTAGGTTTTTTGTTTGCCACAAAAAACTTGAAATATCAGTTTTCTCTAATGGGGATTTTTTGTAATAGTCATACCAAAGAGTATCCCATTCTCTTTTTGAATCTTTATAGGCATTTATAGCCCTATTTTTTAATATAGAATTATTGAAGGTGGTTGCTACATTGGAATATTTTGAACGATTTTTATCTACGCCCAAGATGTCGTCTATATTTTCCAAAGCTTTTCGTATTTCTGAAAGTGTTGTTTCTAGTTTAAGTGAGCCTAAAACAAGAGCTTGATCAAGTGTTTGTTGATAATCATTTTCTGCATTTCTTAGGTTTTGTTGACTGATGAGAATGTCATTTTTTGCTATTCGAATATCGTCATCGGTAATTTCTGATTTTTTTGCTTTAATATTTGCTTGTACAATTCTAACTTGGCTTTGGGAGTCTTTGAGATTAAATTCGTAATCTCGTTTATCCAATTTTGCTAAAATATCTCCAGTTGTTACCTTTTGTCCTTCTTCTACCAATATTTCGTCGAGTGTTCCGTTGATAAAAAAAGAAAGATTTACGATGTTCGGATTCATGATTTTTCCTTCTCCTTCTACCGAGATTTGAATATTTCCTTTTTTTACGGTATAGAGTGCGGATGGTTGTTTATCTGTATTGGGAGTGTCTTCTTTTTGAAAAAAATATAATCCTAACCCACTGATGGCAATAACAGAACTTATTGAAAACCAATTTCGATACCAACGAGATTTTTTACTTTGCTCAATTACAGATTCGTTTTTATTCATTGACTATTTGTGAAAGGAATAAACTTTTCCTTATTATTATACGCATATTATTTATATTTCTTTCAAAATTGTTATTGAAGTTTTTTTTAAATATTATTTTACCTAAAAAAAGCACAAAAGTCAAGTAATCGTTTTCTTGATTAAGGTTAAAGAAGGTCTGATAAATAACTTTATTTCTATAAAATTGATTATTTTTTATTAGAGGTTCTTTATGTACTTATTATAATCATGATTATAATAAGTACATAACTTGATCAATGTTTGTGTTCAACAAATCTTCTTCTGCTACTTTATTACAACTTCTCTCTCCATATAAAAAAGCGTGATTTTTATAATAAAGATTATATTTTTGATTATTTTTAGTAAATTTATTGGTGTTTTTTTAAATTTTGAATTGAGTATATCAGTTGGGTAATTATAAGATAAAAGACAGGATAGGGATATGCAATTAAAATATAAACTTGATAAAGTCAATGGGTTGTACTATAACTAAAAAGTAAAATTTTTTAAATAATTAGAAAAATGTCAATTAAAGAAAAAATATCTGTTGGTGAACTTGAAGTTGGTGCAGATACACTTCCAGTTAAAGATGATCAAATAAATGAAAATGTTAAAATTGTTGCAGATTCTGTAGGGGATATTACGAATAGTGAGTATGAAACAGACCCTGTTGTAGAATGGGTAGAAGCGTATTATCCATTTACCACATTGTCGTTTCAGAATGTAATGAAGATATATAGGAAAAGGTATAAAGAGGAGAAAGAGAAAGGAAAAGATTTTTTTTCTATTGGTACTGACTCTATATTATTTAATAATATTTTAAGTGTTGTTAATGCGGCTATTGATATTGGAATGGAGAAAGAAGATTGTTTTTTTCTTATATGGAAATTAGGTTTGAATTTAGAATTTGTTGAATTTAAAGATTTGAAGAAGGTTATTGATAAAAATTTTTATCGGCATGAACAAACAAAACAACAAAAAGATGAATTTCTTAATTCAAATGATATAAGGAATACGCTTACTGATTTTTGGAGAGATATAAGTGTATTCGATAAAAGTAATAAATTTTGTATGGATTTAAATGATTTCATTGTGTGGGAAATAGTGGATAGTCTTTCTTTTGATTTAAAATTAAAATATGCTGAGTATCCAGAAAAAATGAGAGAGGGGATTTCGGAGTGTATTTTGGATTCAATTCAAAAAAATCCAAAAGCCTTTGAAGATTTATTGGAACTACAACATGATATTTCAAAAAGAAGCGATAGTGGAGAAACAGATCAAAAAGCATCTTTCAAAAGAATATTTACTAATGAACTTCTAAAAGAAATGTTTAATGTTACGGCTTCGAAAAAAGGAGTTGTTGGTGTTTAAGGAAACGCTGATAAAAACAAAAAGAGAAAAAGAAGAAATCAAAAACATTTTCTATCAAAATTTGAATTGAATGAAGGGGGATTAAGTTAAAATCCACTCTTTTGGAAGATTCAGTTTTGTATCAGCTTTGAGTACGATCAGAGTATCTTGATTGTAGTTGTCACTCAATATCATTTTGAATTTATCTTTATTGAGTTGGTATATGATTTCTTCAATGGCGGCTGAATTGTAATGTTTTAGTTTTGGAATGTTTTTTTTCAAAAAAGGACTAATGGATTCAATTGATCGGTTTTTTTTAAATACTTTTTTGTATGTTTTTATTTCGAGAGGTTTTTGTCTAAAAGAATTGTTGGGAATAAGAATTTCTTTTGGACTCCATCCTTCTGAAATATTAGAAAGTTTGTCTATATACAAAATATCTCCAATGATGTGTGCTATTTTATTTTCTCCTAATGAAATTCCTATGTGGGTTATAGATAGTTCTTTTGAAAACCTGAGAATGGTTCCTTTTTTTAGATTGGTATGTTTTACAGGATTATATCTTTCATTTTTTACATTTTTTAAATCATAAACTTGAAGATTTTCCGCGAGGTTGCTTGAGTAAAGTCCAGCGCGTTTTGCTGAATCTTTTCCATAAATTAAATCAAACATTTCTTGTACTAACGAAAGACAATAATAGCAACCTGAATTATTGTTTCTTACTAGCAGATAGGTTTCTGGAAGCTTGTTTTTTTCGAGTTGATATGTTCCATAATCTATTCCAAGAAGAGTTTTTTTCTCAGTTTTTTGTATAGCTTCTTTGTACTCAGCACTTTCTTTTCTTCCGCTACACTCTGTGAGATTTAATTTTCTATAAATAGCTCTCATTTGAGTTGGTGCGTGTAATCGACGGGTTCCAATCTCATGATCTAGCCATTTTCCTATTTTGAGATTTAAATCTTTAACATTATTGAAATAGAGTATTTTTGGAGTTCCTCCATCAATAGAATGCCGAATGCCTTTTTCGAGTTTTTGTATTGTTATAACATGCCCACCAAGTGTTAATGTCGCATTTTCATGGTCTTTTATATTGTAGAAAACAGTATTCTTAGTTTCCATTTTTGGACTATATGGGGTACAGACTAGGGAAAGTTCCATATATATTTTTTCGACTTGTTTTCTGAAATTTGGACGGTTTAATCCAAAAGTGTCAGTAAAAGGTCTCGATAGTTTTTTAGCAAGATCATCAATACCATAGAAATCTAAATTTTTTATTTTATGATTGAGACTTGTTTGATAACGAATTCCACCATCTTTCATTTTAAAAATTCTGAACCATTTATTTCTAATTGTGATAGTTGCTTTTTCATTATTTTCTATTATCAAATTTGGCTTTAATTCTAAAGCAAAATTTTCTAGGCTTTGTTGTGTGTTTTGTCGAGATGGTTCTCGTCTTGGTCTATTAAAGTTTGCCATAATCGAAGAAGTGAGATTTTGATAAATTATTCTTGTAATTTTACCATAAATCCCATATTTCCTCAAGTGAAATGATAGTAGTTGCTTATTCTATACCCAAACATTTTTTATCCTAGAACTTCCATGTTTTACTCTTCAAAAAAAATTTATCCAAAAGTTAAAAATATGTATTGACAGTAAAACATTAGCAGTCTATAGTTAGGACTGCCAATAATCCTATTTTCTTATGAATTTTGATCAATGGACCACACCCGCTGCACAATCGATTGCCGATACGCAAAAATTGGCAGATGATTTAGTTGCTTCAAATATTGAAATCGATCATTGGCTATTAGCCATCTTAAAAGATTCAGATTCATTTATCCATCAAATTTTTTCTAAATTGGGAGTGGATTCAGCGAATCTTTTGGCTCATTTTGAGAAAAAAGTATCAACTTTTCCAAAAGTAGAAGGGGGTCAAAGAACGCCTTCTAGAGAATTTTCAGATATAATTAGGGGAAGTGAAAAATGGCAAAAAGAATTTAAAGATGACTATCTTTCAATAGATCATCTTTTTCTTGCTGTGTTTGAAACAAATTCTACAGCAAAGAATGATCTTGAAACATTCGGCGTTAAGGGGGATTTAGTCAAAAAAGCTATTCTTGATCTCAGAGGAGGGGAGAAAATAGATTCTCCAGATGGACACGAAAAGCTTAAAGCACTTGAAAAATATACTATTGATTATACTGCATTGGCTCAAAAAGGAAAAATAGATCCAATTATTGGACGAGACGATGAAATTCGTCGAACAATCCAAATACTATCGCGACGAACGAAAAATAATCCAGTTTTGGTTGGTGATCCTGGGGTTGGGAAAACAGCAATTGCAGAAGGTTTAGCTGTGAAAATATATCAAGGAGAAGTTCCAATGTCACTTAAAAATAAACGAGTATTGTCATTGGATTTAGCATCTCTTGTTGCAGGTGCTAAATATCGAGGAGAATTTGAGGATAGGCTCAAAAATGTTCTTAAGGCGCTTGAGAAAGCGGAAGGGAAAATAATACTTTTTATTGATGAACTCCATACTATCGTAGGGGCGGGAGCTGCAGAAGGATCTATGGATGCAGGAAATATTCTCAAACCAGCACTTGCTCGGGGGACATTACATTGCGTAGGAGCTACGACGATGAATGAATATAGGAAATATATTGAAAAAGACGCTGCTCTTGAGCGTCGTTTTCAACCGATTTCTGTGGAAGAACCTAGTTTTGAAGAAGCGTTAGCTATTTTGCGTGGAATTCGTGAAAAATATGAGCTTCACCATGGTGTTCGTATTACGGATGATGCGCTTATATCTGCGATAAATCTTTCTGTTCGGTATCTGCCAGATCGTAAACTTCCAGATAAGGCTATTGATCTTATGGATGAAGCTATGAGTAAGCTTAAGCTTGAGATTGAGTCTGAACCGGAAAGTATTTCGAATATAAAACGGGAATTATTGACTCTCGAAATTGAACGAGTATCTCTGAAAAAAGAAAATACCAAAAAAGAAAAACTTAGTAAGACTGAGAAAAAAATTGCTGATTTGAAAGAAGCGTTAAAAAGAAATCAGGCTCAATGGAATCTAGAAAAAGAATCAGTTGATAAAATTACAAGGTTAAAGGAACAGCTTGAAAAATTTCGATTTGAAGCAAAAAATGCTGAAAAGAGTGCTGATTATGCGAAAGCAGCTGAATTTCGACATGGAAAAATACCAAGTATAGAAAAAGAAATTAGTGATCTTAAGCAAAAGCCAAAAAATAAAACCCTACTTCGAGAACAAATTAATGAAGACGATATTGCTGAAATTATTGCTCGATGGACAGGGATTCCAGTGATAAAACTTACAGAAAAAGAATCTAAACGCTTAGCGTATTTAGAAACAACGCTCAAAGAGCGTATTATTGGTCAAGAAAAAGCTGTACAAGCAGTTTCAAATGCTATTCGACGCAATCGTGCAGGATTGTCTGCTGAAAATAGACCGATTGGATCATTTCTATTTTTGGGTCCTACTGGAGTTGGAAAAACAGAACTCGCAAAAATACTTGCCGAAACACTTTTTAATACTGAAGAGTCTTTATTACGGTTTGATATGTCCGAATATATGGAATCTCACTCTGTTGCTAAACTCATTGGAGCTCCCCCTGGATACATTGGGCATGATGAAGGTGGACAATTAACAGAAAAAGTTCGACGAAGACCCTATAGCGTATTGTTGTTTGATGAAATAGAAAAAGCACATCGAGATGTATTTAATATATTTCTTCAAATTTTAGATGATGGACATGCTACAGATAGTAAAGGACGAAAAGTGAATTTTAAAAATACAATTATTATCTTTACTTCAAACTTGCTTTCAGAAGAAGTTAAGGAGAATGAACTTCCAAGTGAAAAACAAATTCGAGAAAAACTTTTAAATTTTTTCCGTCCAGAGTTTTTGAATCGGCTTGATGAAATGGTTGCTTTTCACACGCTTAGAAAAGCGGATATAGATGCTATTCTCGATTTACATATTGCATCTATTAGTAAGCGATTGAAAGAAAACCAAAACATTCATTTAACTCTTACTGATAAAACAAAAGAGTATCTTTCTAATATTGGATTTGATCCTGAGTTTGGAGCTCGTCCGCTCAAACGAGCAATTGAGCGTGAATTACTCAATCCACTTGCGTTAAAACTTTTAGAGAGGGGAAATGAAAAATTACTCAAAATTAAAGTTGATATAAAAAGTGGAAAGATTGTGTTTGAGTGAGTAAACATTGAAAAATAGTAATGGAAAGTTTGTAAATCAGTAATTGCTGATTTATACTCAAAACAAATTTAAAATATAATTTATTTTCTATATGTGTAGATTGGTAAAGCGTTTTTTTCTTGTTTTTACTTTTTTGTTTTTTTCTTTTTTAACATCGTTTGCTCAATCCTCAGAAGAAGCTGTTTTGTATTATGGCAATGGATGTCCACATTGTTCAATTGTTTCAAAATACATTGAGGAAAATAATATAAAACTTCCGATTACAAAAAAAGAAGTTTATCAGAATAGTGAAAATGCTACTGAGTTTAATCAGGTTTGTGATAGTCATAATATTGATTTTTATAAACGAGGAGTTCCTTTTTTGTATGCTGAAAATCAATGCTTTGTCGGAAGTGATCAAATTATTGGTTATTTGGAGCATTCTGCTTCCAAAAAAGAAGTTGAAAATAGTATCCCAAATAAAAAAGAATATTCAGCAAGAAAACTTACTATTTCTTTATTAGTAGGGGCGGCGATTGTAGATGCTATCAATCCGTGTGCATTTGCTGTCTTGTTAATTTTGATGGCAACAATTCTTGCTTCTGGAGAAAGAAAGCGTGCGTTGTTTTCAGGAATTATGTTTTCGTTGTCTATTTTTATTTCCTACTTTTTGATGGGATTGGGGTTGTATTCTATAGTTGCTAGTATTGAATTTTCAATTATTTTTACACAAATTATTGGAGGAGTAGCTCTTCTTTTTGGGATTTTAAATCTCAAAGATTTTTTTTGGTATGGGAAAGGATTTCTCATGGAAGTTCCTCTTTCTTGGCGTCCTAGACTTAAAAAGCTTATTCAATCGATTACAGGTCCATTTGGAGCTTTTTTAATAGGATTTTTTGTAAGTCTGTTTTTACTTCCTTGTACAAGTGGTCCATACATTGTGATTGTGAGCATGCTTGGACAAAGAGAAACCTATTTTACTGCTGTGTATTTACTGCTTTTATACAATTTAATTTTTGTGTTTCCTATGTTGGGAATTACTATTGGAACATATTATGGAATGAATGTAGAAAAAGCAGAACAAAAACGAGCAAAAAATTTACGAATACTTCATCTTATTGCTGGAATTATTATGTTGGCGATGGGGATTATTTTATTAGGAGGTTTTATATAAATCGTTTATTTACTAGTTTATTAAATCACCTTTTGTTTTTAATTATGTACTTATTATAATAAGTACATAGAACTATGTAAGAAAAATAAAATATCGTATATCTTGAAATAAATTCATGAAGACAAAATACATGGATTCCTGCTTTTGCAGGAATGAGGGAGGAGGAAAAGAGTAATAATGAGTTTTTTAAATCAATGTTTTCTTAAAATCATTTTTTAGTGTTTCTATCATATTTTGATTATAACTTGCTACAGAAGGGTGATACAAAGGAATAATTTTCATTTTCTGTTTTTCGTTATTTACTTCAAATACTTTGCCATGAATTTTACTAATTCCATTACATTGATTTGATAAACCAAATAAATTCATAATAAAACGAGTAGCAAAATTTCCCAAGCAACCGATTGCCTTGGGTTGAATGGTTTCAATTTGTCTTATCAAATAAGAAGTACAAGCATTTATTTCATCTGGGAGAGGATTACGATTATTTGGTGGTCGGCATTTTAAAATGTTGCAAATGTAAATATCTTCTCTCTTTATTTCATTAGATTGTAATAACTCATCTAACACTTTCCCTGCTTGTCCACAAAAGGGTCTCCCTGTTTTATCTTCATAAAATCCTGGGGCTTCTCCTATCAATACAAGACTTGCCTGATGATTTCCTTGTCCAATAACTGGATATGTTCGTGATTTATAAAGGGGACATTTTGTGCAACTTAAAACTTCATCTTTGATTATTTTAAGTTTTGGATTTATTTGTTTCATGTCTTTATGAATATATATTCGCAGTATGTATTGTCAATTTTCTAAAGGAAGCATTGATAAAAACAAAAAGGATAAAACAAGAAACCGATTTTGTATGAAAAAATATAAATCTGATTTTGCAATACAATGAAGTTTGACTTTAAGCTAAAAACAATGTAGAATCAGCTATTAATTTATTTAAACAAGCGAACAAAATGTCAAAATTATCAGATGATTTAGAAGAAAAAGATATGGCAGAAATAGCTGATCAAAAGAAAAAAATTCTTGCTCTTGAGCAACAGTTAGAAAAGACACAAAATAGAGTTCAAGAATTACTTGAAAATACTAGATGGACAGCTGATGAACATGAAGATATTGTAAAAGTACTAACGAAAAAAAGTGAAAATGATCCTCTAACGGGGCTTGCTAATCGAGAAAAAATGAGGTATTTTTTAGATGATGAAATTGCTAAATTTGAGAGATACGGACAATCTTTATCTCTTATAGAGTTAGATTTAGATCATTTTAAAAAAATAAATGATACCCATGGACATTTAGCTGGAGATGAAGTTCTCAAGTCTATTTCGGAAACAATAAAAAAGAGTATTCGAAAAACTGATTTGGCAGTACGCTATGGAGGTGAAGAGTTTATTATTGTTCTGCCTAATACTTCAGGTGAAGAGTCTAAAAATTTTGCTGAACGGTTAAGAAAAAATATTGAACAAAATATGGTGAATTTTGGAAATAAAACCATAAAAGTAACGGCAAGTCTTGGTGTTGCCGAACTTAAGAAAGGCGAGACAGAGAAGAATCTCCTTTGCAAAGCAGATAAAGCTCTTTATTCCTCCAAAGGAAATGGACGGAATCAAATTAATTATGCTGAATAATAAGATTAGATCGATTTTCAATTGAAGTGTCAGCGATTGTTTTAACATGGGATACTACTTTTGCTACAGTTTCTACGATTGGTTCGGGATTTTTTGGTTCATTGGTGTTTAAGTCTTTGAGAATGTGGTGTGTTTTTTCGACTTTGATTTTGGCTTTTTTTAGTGCGCTAGGGAACTTGTCTCTATGGGCTGTTTCAAATACAATGACTTTATCATTTGTTTCAATATTACCGTTTTTTTGAGCGTCTTCAACAGCCTTAACAGCTGTTGCTCCATGTGGTTCTAGTTGTACAACTTCTTTGTAATGATTCATTACGGAGATGCTTTCTTCATCAGAAACACTTGAAGCATAGAAAAGGTTGTTTATATATTCTTTCATTTTTTCTGTAACACCATATTTTGAAAGAGGTATGCCTGCTTGTCCTGGGTTAAGTGCTTTTGTATCTTTTTTAAGTTGTTCTAAATCTAGTGTGGTTTCAGGATCTGCTAGATCTTGAATCAGGTTTAATAGGCGTTCTAAATTACTTGGGTCAGCAATATCCATGGATGGTGATTCGGTAGCCATCGCTTCATTTTCATTTTTTGCATTTCTTGTTAAATTTTGATGATTGAGTTCAAAATCTCGTATGGTACAAGTTACGATATCATTACTATTAGTTCCCACTATGAATTTTTTAACTGGTAAACCAAGTTGTTTGGCATACATTCCAGCCATAAGGTGACCAACATTTCCAGTAGGAATAGCAAAAATAATTTTTTCTCCTGGCTGAATTTCATTCTCATTAACAGCTTTGCTATAACTCGCAAAATATTGTGTCATTTGAGGAAGAAGTCGCCAAATATTGATTGAATTGGCACTTGCCAGTTCTAATTCTTGTAATTGTTCACTTAAATCACTAATGATATTATCTGCAATAGATATATTAAGTTGTTCTTGCATTGTTGTTTGCAATTTTTGAATTGCATCTGATTGACTTGTGTCTAAATCTTTCATGAATTGCATAGATTTTGAAAAAGCTTGTGTTTTATCAAAATCTCCGTCAATTGGTAGACATTGAACATTGGGATATTTTTTTGCGGCATTAATCATTTGTGCTTCTTGGACTGGGCTTACTTTTCCATTTGGATAGAGTACGGTTACTGTTATCCATTTGGAATTACCAAATGCATCAGCAATGGCGACTCCAGTGTCTCCAGATGTAGCAACTACGATGTTTTTGGGAGTTTGCTCTTTTTCACAATAATATTCCATTAATTGAGAAATAGCTCGAGCAGCAAAATCTTTGAAACTTGCTGTTTCAGATTCACTTAACCAAGCAATTAATGTGTTGGCATTAAGTTTTTCTAGTGGGATATCGAAATTATGAGAGATATCCATCATTGCTTGAAGACTTTCATTTGAAAGTCCGTTTTTTCCTTCAGAAGGGATAAATTGTCTCAAAAGAAGAGCGGATGTCTGAGACATAGTTAAGTCATAAAAGGAAGGTTCTTCAGGATTATCTGAGTGCTGAAAAAATTCAGTTTCAAAAGTGTTTATTTTTGAAATATCAGGAACATACAAACCGCCATCTTTTGCCTGTCCGGTTACTAGTGCTTCCCAAGCATTCGCAGTATTTTCTGGATGTCGTGTACTTTTAAAATCAAGTTCTTCAATGGGTTCGTTTGAAGGAAAGTATTTCTCAAGCAGATTTGAATTCATGTCAAATATTGGTTAAACTAATTTGCAAAATACAGTATTTTTCATTTTTTGCAAATAAATCATTAAAACGCTCTAAATGAGTCTAACTTTGAAAAATCTCTAAAAAACTTTATTTACTTGGCTGTACAAGATTAACTAGTTTAGAACTTTTTTTAGGTCACAATTAAAGATTTTTCAACAGAGTTGGAAGGTCTTCAATTGAATTAAGAATGTAATCTGCATTTGATATATCGAGCCCTTCACAGAACGGATTTTTGATTGCCACAACTTTAACCCCTGCAGCTTTTCCTGCGACAATTCCTCTAGGTGTATCTTCAACGATTATCGACTGACTAGCAGAGACATTCATCCTTTCCATAGCGATAAGATAGGCTTCTGGATCTGGCTTAATCACTTTACAATCATCAGCACACAAAATTAGGTCAAAAAGAGGTAATACTTCATACTTTTTATGAGCAAATTCGTAGTAAGATCGACCTGTACTTGTAACCATTGTTAGAGTGTAAAGTTGTTTTAATTTTTCTAGTGTTGGTTTCACACCTTTAATGAGAATATCTCTTGATAAAACTAGTTCTTTCCAAATCTGATTTCGTTTAATTTTAAAAACTTTAATATCTTTATCATCGAACCCTTTACTTTTGAGATATCCAGATGAACCAGCATTAGATAGTTGAGTGTGGTGTTGAAAATCATTTAGTGTGTAATTAGTAATTCCCATTTCAGATAACACCTGACAATTAGCCTCAAAAAACAAGCCTTCTGTATCAACTAAGATACCATCATTGTCGAAAAAAATATGAGTTATTTCTGTCATTATTTTTTTTATATCATACTTTTTAAGAAATTTATAATGCTTTTAATAGGTGTCCCCAAATTATCAAAAAAATCTCTAAAAAACTTTATTCAATTGGCTGTACGAGATTAACTAGTTTAGAACTTATTTTGTTTATAAAAATTTATATATTGTTGTAGCCTGTTCTTGAGTTAAGTTGCCATTAATCAATGCTGAAACATTTTTATAAAGAGCGATAACTCTTGTCTTTCCCTCATCTATTGAGCTAACTGTGTACGAATCTTTGTAATTAGGAGCTTCCTTATATCGAGTCGCTTGTGCATCATATTTTGCTTCTAAACTTTCAATTCTTTTTCCCCCATTATTTAAATCATCTGCACAAGTAACAAAAGCTGCTTGCCATGAACTAGGCAAGAGTAATTTTGGATCAGAAATGTTAAATGCTTTTTTAAAATTTTCATCATCTGATAATATCCATCTTTCATAAAGAAATCCGTGTTGTCCTACCATTTCGGCAATTCGATTGATAGCCTCATGCGTATTAGCAATATTTTTTTCTATTCCATTGTGACGAATCCACTCAGCCCCAACCAGTTCATGGAGAAATTGACCTTTGTCTGGATATTGTCCCATCAAAGGTCTCCCTACATCATGTAATTCAGCTGCTGCAACAACCTCCTCAACTCGTAACAACTTTTCTAGCCACGGATTATTGCTGATGGCATTTGTAGTCATTTCTTGAACAATTTCAGTAGTCATATGAAGATGCGATCTATATCCGACTTCATCATTTAAAACATCAGGATTCCTTTGGATTATTTCATCGATTAAGTCATGTATTCCACCTAAGTTAATTATTGTTGCGTTTTGTTCCATTTTAAGTCTTTTAGTATGATTTTAGTTTAATAAGATCATCTTTTTGTAAGCACACGATAACATGTTAAATAATTATGTAAACCCTATTGTGGCAATCTTAACCATTTTCATGCTGGACGGGGTGTATCATATTTTTTATATAAGTTAAAAGAGACCAATCATGTTCGAAATATGAATTCCAAAATGGGAGTTTAAATACTTTCATCACAAATAAAAAATCTCGCTAACCCACAAGTGGTTATCGAAATTTTTTGGCTGGGGATGAGGGATTACCGTCCCATCACTCCTTCGGAGTTCGGTTGGTTCAAACAGCACCAAATCAAAGATTTGGGCTTTATTATTGAACCCTGGGCTTGGGTTCAAATCCTATAATCCAAATATTAAAAATAATTACGAGGACAAGCCTCATACTTATTTTTAATGGCTGGGGATGAGGGATTTGAACCCCCGAATGCCGGAACCAAAATCCGGTGCCTTACCACTTGGCGAATCCCCATATTGTTGATGACCCTGTTTTTTTGAGAGTCATAGTGTAGTTACTCTTCTACGACAGGATATGAAAAGGAAAAAAGCCAAAGGATTTTATAATCATTTTGAGTAAAATCAAGTTTTATTATTTTTGTTTTTATAATTGTTTCCTTAAAGAAAACAGGTATTCTGTTATTCGATGTCGAATCAAAAAAAAATATTAAAATTACAATTAAAAAATGGTGACTTATCGAAGGATATTTTGGCAGTACTTGAAAAAGAAAGTAAAACAGTTTATTTGTTGGTGTCGCGTGACTTTCCCTTAATTACGGAAAGTTCTTTTCTCAAAAAAATACAAATCATAGTCAAAAGTCGGTCTATGAAGATTTTTTTTATAACGAAAAAAAAGTATTTTTCCCAAACTTTGAAAGCTCTAAAGTTTGAAGTTTTGGAAAAGGTGCCAAAAGATGTGATATCACTTGAGACAAAGATGGTAAAAGATTTTTCTAAAAATATAGTGGCAGAAAAAAATATTTTTACTTCTAAAAAAATTGAGTTTAAACCCAAGATTACTGGGTCAGCACCTAGTTTCTCAACACATAAGATTCAAAATCTGAAGGATGAAAAATCGACTAGAAGTTTTTTCTTTTTTCTTTTCTTAGCGGTTATTTTCTTACTTATAGCTTTGTTTTTTTGGATTTCGCCTCAAGCGACTATCACTATAAAACCAAGAATTTCGGTAATTCCAATAACTCAAAATGTTTTAATATCTTTGTCAGGATCTGATATTTCAGAAGAAAACAAGAACTTGCCGCAGGTTCCTGGTATTTTCGTAGAAACAGAGGTTGCAGGGAAAAAAACTTTTCCATCAACTCGGAAAGAATATGATATTACGAATGCAAGAGGGAATGTGACGATTTTTAATGAAACGAGTGAACCAAAGTTTTTTGTTCCATCGAGATTGTCAACTGTTGATGGGATTATTTTTCGAACGCAAAAAAATATCATAGTACCTCCTAAAAAAGATGGTAAAGCAGGGAGATTGGTCACAGAGGTTATTGCGGATGAATATATTGAGGAGGGAAAACCTATTGGAGGAAGAGGGAATATTGTGGCTGGAGATGAACTTTTTTTTCCAGGGCTTCGGAAGCAAAGTCGGGAACTGTATTATGCGAAAACAAATCAGGGACCTTTGTTTGGCGGTTCGACTTTGACGCATTATTTTATAGGGGAAGATGATTTTGAGCTAGTAAAGCCAATACTTCATCAAGGTTTTCGAGTAAATGGAATTGAAAATTTGCAAAAAGAACTTCTCAATCGTGGAAATCGGGAAGGAAAAACATATATTTTATTAGATAGTCCAGAATTGCTCAAAACAGAATTAACGGAATTTGTTACTGATGAGAGTTTGATTGGAAAAGAACAACAAACATTTGAAATATCAGGGAAAGCAACTATTTCAGGAATAGTGTTTGATCAGGATTCTATTTTGGATGTTTTAACACAAAAAATTCAAACAACACAAGATCATCGGAAAAAATTGATTAAGGTTGATGAAAGTTCAATTAAATATCGGGTGTTGGAATCAGAAAATTTTGAAGAAGAAAAATGGTTGAAATTATCTGTTTCACTGATGGGTATGGAGACTTTGGATTTTGAAGCTAAAAATGATTTAGCACAGAGATGGTATCGAGGTTTGAAAAAAGAAATTGTGGGGGAAGAGATTACTCAGGTGCGGAATATTTTGATAAATCATCCCGAAATAGAAGAAGTATTGGAGATAAGAGTTTCTCCGTTTTGGGCGAAAAGCTTACCTGTTATTTTTGAACAAATTGATTTAAAAATAAAGTATTAATCTGTTTAAGGAACCTCTGATAAATAAGAATGGGTTCCTGCCTTCGCAGGAATGAGGGAGTGGAAATTAATTAAAAGATTGTTTTTTTAGGAAGTTTCGGTACGCTTTTATGGATTTTTTAGCAGTGAAAATGAGATTATTTTTGATGGGGATTTTGAGTCTGTTTTTGTTTGGGTGTGGAAAAGTTGTGGAACAATCATGGGAAGAAGTTTTGCACAAAAATACCACAATTCCATCGTTTTTAGTGTTGGAAAATGAAAATCAGGTGCCAGTGGGAAGGGCGGTTCCGGTAGGGAATGATTTGTTTATATCTCCAGATCATTTGTTTCAAAAGTCAGAAAAGCTTTTTTGGAAAGGTGAAAAAATTGAAGTTTTGGTACGAGATTTTGAAAACGATATTTTGGTTTTTCGTATTGATAATTTTTTCTATGATTTGGGAAATTTTTCTTTTTCCCCACCAGCGGTGGGACAGACTGTTTATTTATTTGATGGTCAGAAAAAGAAAGAAACAAAAGTATTGGGGGTGGGGGAGGAGTTTAAAGTGGAAAATTGGACAAAAAAGAATCTTATTTCTATTTCTGGAACGGTGGAATATGGAGATTCTGGGAGTATTCTTTTTGATGAAGAGGGAATGATTTATGGGATGATTATTGGAGCGGATAAGAGGAAGAATCGGAGTTATGCGATTCGATCAGATGTATTAATGCAATTTTTGAAGGATAATGTGGAGTGAGATGTACAAAAGAAGTATTCATTTGATTTTTAAATAATGTTGTCTTGAACGATTCTATTGTCGTCCTGAACTTGTTTCAGGATCTTTGTTTTTTTTGTAATGAGGAAGGGTGGCAACATGGTAGATCCCGGATCGGAGTCCGGGAAGACAATCACATGGATTCCTGCCTTCGCAGGAATGAGGGAGTGGAGCGGGAATGTGTATGAATGAGGAAAAGAGAGTAAGGATGAGGGAAAGGGGGCAGGGATAAAGGAAGGAGAAGTGTTTGATTTTTATATAAAATATGTTATAATTAAAAGAATCTATATTAAAATCTATATAAAAATAAAAAATGTTTCAACTATTTAAAAAACTTGGGATTGCAGAACATGAAAAGCCGAGCGTAAAATTTCTTTGGCAGTTGCGGTTTTTATTCCAATTAGGGTTTATCTTTTCTTGGACGATTATTACTGCGATTTTTATAGAAATATTTGGTGTTCAAAATCTGCTTTATTTGCTTTTTGCAGATGCAGTTATTCTTTTATTTGGAAGTGCGGTTGCTAACTTTTTGTTTTTGCGGACAGAATTAAATCATTTCTTATTGGGAACTATAGGTGGAACGATTCTTTTTGCTCTTTTGGCATTTGTATTTCGTGAAAATATTTGGTTTTACTTCCTCTCGGCGATTATTGCTAAAGATTTGTTTTTTGCACAGCTCAATATTGCGATTTTACGAAAAAATGAATCACTTTTTTCGCCTAAAGCTGCTCAGAAGATTATGCCGATTATTGAGTCGGGGATTACAATTGGGACGGTGATTGCGGCGAGTGTCTTTTTGGGATTATTAGAAATTTTTCCTACTAAAGATTTATTAGCTTTTTGGTTGATTCCACTAGGAATCATGGCTTTTTTGATCTGGCGTTCTCCTAAAGCATTGGCGGAAATTCCAGATCTTTGTCAGGAAGAAGAATCTGCCTCGCATGGTGTGAGAGAGGGGATTTTGGCAGTGAAAAAGATTCCTTTTTTAGCATTTCTTACAACGGTTGTTTTTTTCCAATCTGCACTTTTTGCGGTAGCGGATTTTGAATTTTTGAAATCAGTAGAAAGTCATACAACACATAAAGAACAGCATTTTGATGCGAGTGATTTACAGACGAATCTTTTTCATGATTCAGTTGAAAAGGTGATAACGGTTGGACATAAAATAGCAGAAAGTGCAGAACAAACTGTGAGTAAAATTTTTGTTCACGAGACACTTGCTCATGATTTGGGTTTGTTGAGTCTCATCTTTGGACTTATCTCTTTGGTTGTACAGCTTTTCTTGGCTTCAAGAATTTTGGAAAAAGTAGGGATTATCAACTCCATGCTTTTGTATTTTGGTGGATTTTTGGGGTTGGCAGCAACTTTTTTGGGAGGAGGAACTAATATGAATTTTGTACGAGGTTTTCAACATGGTGGACATTCTCTTTTTGAGTCGGCATATCATCTAACTTTTTATTCGGTATTTTCTCATAGTCGAGAGATTCTTCGTCATTTCTTAGAAGGTTTTGTAAAACCATTAGGGGTTATTTTTGGAGTGTTATTGGTGATATTTTTTCAATTATTTTGGTTTCAGCAAGCTACGGCATTACTCATGGTGGGACTTGCTTTTCTATTAGGAATTTTGACTTTTGGGATGCGGCGAAAGTTTACGAATCTTTCTACGCAAAATCTGCAATCAGATCAGAATATTTCTGCTAAATTGGATGCGGTTGAGGTTTTGGCTCAGAAAGGGCATGGAAAAGAATCTGTTTTAGTTTTAGCAAAGGAATTGCTTAATAAAAAAAATCATGCGGTGATTCGTGAAAAAATTACTGTTATGATTTCAAAAATTAATGATCCACAGATTATTCATACTTATTTAGAAATTTTAGCAGATGAGTCGGAGTCTAATGAAATAAAAATACAAAGTCTTGATTCTCTTTTGAAAATGGATTCTTTACGAAATTACTGGAAAGAACATGTTTTTTCTCAGCATCATTTATTGCGATTACTTCAAAAAATCTTTAAAGAAACTGATGATGCTCATTTGAAAAAATTGGTTATTATGAATATCTTTGCGCATCTTCCTATACATCAAGTGGTTCCATTTTTTCTGGAAATGATTAAACAACATGATGAAGAGTTGAAATCAGTATGTCTTCGAAGTTCAGTTGAGCTTTTCGATGATCCAGAAATAGTGTATTATTTGAAACAATTTTTATATGAAAAAAATCCGCGATTGCGTGGACATGCTGTGATTTCTCTTTGGAAGTTTGGAGAGAAAAAACTCCTGCGACAGGTTATTAATGATTTGTTGCTGAAGGAGACAAAAGAAGAGAAAATTGCTGGTATTTATGCTATTGGAGAAGTAAAGGATCAATCGTTAGAATATAAACTTTATCCTTATCTTGAATCAGAATTATTTGATTTGAAATTACATTCATTAGTTGCTTTGGCAAAAATTGGGAATGAGTCTGTTTTTCCAGATATTTTAGAAATTTTATTTGGAGGGGATAGAGATGCTGCACAAAAGCTTTTTTATATGATGAAGAGAGCAGGGAAGGATGTTCGTGATAAATTGAAAAAGGAGATTCAATTTAAAGTTTCTCATAAGGTGATGGATATTTTGTTGGCAGAAAATGTACGAGAAAAGAGTCATTTGTCTCGACTTTCTGATAAATCAAAAGAGTCTCTTAAATGGCTTTATCGATTGGCAGAGAAATATGATGGTATCTTATTGATGGAATCAGTTGGTGTTTGATAAGGAAACACAGATAAAGACAAGAAATCCTTTTCATACAAAAAAACAGTCTGAGAAATTTTTTTCAAACTGTTTTTATTTTATTTATTCCAAAATTCCTTCTAGTCGTTCTCCTCTCCAAAGTTTTCGTAGAGTTATTCCTTTATAAACTCTTTTTTTCTTTGTTTGAGAAATTTGTTTTAGATTTTTCCAAATTCTTTTACTTCCAACACGAGCAGAGTTGCTTCTTGTTTCCATTTCTGTGGAAAATTTTTGTTTACTAGAAAGATAACCGCTTCGATTCATTTGAGTAGCACTTTCAATTGGTGCACGATAAGCTCGACGAGTTTTTCGTTCTTCTTTAGTTAAATCTCCTTCATGTTGAAAACCGCCTTTTTGGATATTAAGACTTTTGATTTTCTCACGCGTTTCTTTGCTATAGTTTTTTTTTGTAAAGGTCTTTCGTGAGAGATAGCTTTTACCTTGACTCTCATTAAGTCTTGTTTGTCGGTAACGACCAGTACGAGTCAAATATCCACTGCCTTGTCGTCGAAATTTTCCACTGGTTCGAATATTATCTTTTTCTGTTGATTTATTTTTTTTTACATAATTTTTTCCATAAAATCTGTTATTCATGCGATCTTCAAGGCTTGTTCCAAATGATGTTTCTTTGATTAGATTACAAGAAGGAACTACTTTCCAGTTGCTTGGGATTTCGCATGAAGTTTCAAACTGTGTACAAACGCCATCTGGACTTACAGCTGACTGGGTGAGTTCTATACATTCTTCTTGTGCAGCGAAGGTTACGGTATTTAGAAAAATAGCAGATAGGAAAATTAAAGAAACTTTGATATAAAAATTAATTAAAAGATTCTTTTTCTGTATAAACTTGGTTTCTTGTTTTGTCATTTTTGAATGATTAATTATTTTTATACATGTCACGAAGTTTTTTGAGCAAAGTTCTTAACTCTTTTTGTAGAATTTTAATTTCTGCTTTGAGTGTCACAATTCTCTTTCTTATATCTGTCATTGTGGTAGGTGTTGTGACAGTAGTATTTCTTGTAGTTGTTGTAAGACTTGTTGTAGTGTTTATAGTTGGAGTTTCGCTTGTTTCATTGCCATCAACAGAAACAGCGAAATAAGCGTATTTTTCAATTCGTTTAATATTTCGTGAAGATCTAGTTCTTCCATCTCTATCAATTGCGATTATGGTTTTAAAAGCCTTAATTTCTTCACCTCCAAATAATTGAGCTTCACCTCCTCTGTCTTTGTAAAAATAACCTCGTGCGTGGTATTGAGTATTTGGTTCAAGTCCTTTTAATCGTGTTCTAAATCGTGTTTTATTAACTTTAAATTCGATAATAGGGTCTTTTAGATCACTGTGTTTTGAAACTTCAAAAGCAAATCCATCATAATCGTTGGAAGTTAAGTTTGAAGGTTTGGACCAAGCAAAATCGACAAAGGTATCGAATTTACTAATTCGCAATGCTCCAAAGGTTGCTAAAACTTCGTCTTCACTGGAGGTAGTACTAACAACTGTTGAAATAACAGGGTCATTTGGTTCGATTTGAGAAGTTTCGATATTATCTTGGAAGTCCATCTGCCATTTTAAAATTTTAGATCCGTTTCCTAAAACACGATTGCGTCCATCTAGAACATAAGAATAAACTCTAAAATAATAATCTTTATTTATTTCAAAAGAAGCTTTTCTTAAGGTTAAACTGTTTTGACTTGAAAATTGTTGGGCAAATTTATCAATTCGAACATCATTTTGTTCTGTGCTCCATTGAATTGCATATCCGTTTGTATTGTCCATGATTTCCTGCGAGAGAGCTGACCAATCAATGGTGAGTTGACTCCCATTTGGAATGACTGTTAAATCAGTAATTTCTGTTGCAAAAACTTGAGAAAAACTAAATAATAATCCTATTGTATAACAGAAAATAGCTTGTTTTTTATTCATTCTTTTTTTAAAAATTAAAAGTTAATTGTTTAAAAATATACTACTTTTTACCGAAAAGTTCGTCAAATTCATTTTCAATCCAACGAAATCTCCAAAAAGGCCAGATAATAAATTCTGCTTTTCCACGAATATTTTCTCGAGGAAGATAAGGAGAATTTTCATCGTTGCATTTTAAACTGGAAAAACACTGTCGAGAATCGGAACTTTTGGCTCGATTGTCTCCAAAGACTAGATAGTGATCTTCTGGAACTTCAAAGGTATCAATGCCAAAGACTGCAGTTCGACTTTTGTTGGTTCCAGAAAGGAACGATTCAGGTAGAAGAAAATTAGAAACTTCGGTGTTAGAAAGATAGACTTTCCCATTTTTTATTTCAATTTTGTCACCAGGAATTCCCATGATTCGTTTGATGAAATAAACTTTTCCTCCTGGTGGTTTAAAAATAATAATATCCCCCCTGTTGGGAGGTTGAAAATGATAGAAAAGTTCATTTACAAAAACAAATTCTCCTTTGCCGTTTTCGCATTCATTATTTATCCAGTTGAGAGTGGGACACATAGAAGGTCCAGAAATTCGAAAAATCTGAAAAATGTAGAAACGAACAAAAAGGACGACTGCGATCAGGAGACTTAGTTCTATAAAAAAACTTTTCCAACTCTGATTTTCTTCTTTGATCATGATTTGTGGTGGGAGTGTACGGAAAAAAAATATAAAGGAAAAAGATATTTTTGTACGAAATTAATTTGTAGTTTCTCCATTATTGTTTTTTATTAAAGTTTTTTTAAGATATAATCAAGACAGAATGAATATTTTTCATCGTATAGTTTTTGCAAGTTTTTTAGAAGAGGAGGAAAAAATAAAAAAAGTTTTTCGTCATCCTTTTTTATTTCTTTTTAAAAGAGTTCTTTTTTGTTTAATCCTTTGGGGAAGTTTAACTTTTCTTGTTTGGTTTTTTGTACCTTACATCAATGGGATTCCTATTTGGTGGTTTGTAGTAGCATTTTTGGTATTTAAAGTTTTTTCTGCATTCTTTTTTTGGTATATCAATGCTATTTTGATGACGACAGAGAGTCTTCTTTTTATTGATTGGCCAAGGGTTTTTGAAAGACGGTTTCAACGGTTGGATTTTTCGCAACTTGATACTGTGACTGTCGAAAAAATAGGAGTAAATTCCTTTTTTCTTAATTTTGGAACTTTAGTTTTTCAGAAAATTGGAGGTGATTTGATTCGAATTGAAAAAGTAAATGCTCCCAATTGGGTTGCACGAAGAATAGAAAGGTTTCGAGAACAGAGGTTGGATGAGAAAAATTTCACTGAGGAGTCAGCCTTAAAAGATTTGATTTCTCAATTGGTACAAACACATGTGAAATCTAATGGGCAACCAGAGAGAGAGGAGTTTACTTCTAAACCTTTAAAAAAGGAGAGAAAAAAAGAGCAATCTTTTAAGCAAAAACCACGATTTGAGGAACAAAATATTGAAATTGAAAAAAGTTTTGATGATGAAGGAGGTATTGAGATTGATTTAGATGAGAGAGATTAAAAGAATAAGATTTTTTTGTTACGAGTTTATTAAATCAATGTTTCTACCAATGAAAATTATTTTAGCGACGACTTCTGAAAATAGAAAGTTTTTGTTTGAACGACTAGGAATTGTTTTTCAAATGGCAGATCCTGATTTTGAGGAAGTTGAAGATGTGAATAAATCAAATATCGAGAATATCAAGGATTTTGCTTTGGAAAAGGCTTTATCTGTGTATAAAAAAATTGTTCAAAATGGAGATTTCTGTGTAATAGGTTTTGATTCTATGGTTGAATTTGAGGGAAAAATTATAGGAAAACCAAAAACCAAGAAACGCGCTTTTGAGATGCTACAGAGTTTTGTAGGAAAACCACAGAAGATTATTTCTGGAATTGCGTGTGTTGGAGTGTTTAAGGGAAAGTATTTTGAGAAAGTAGCTATGGAAGAAACAGCTATTATGTTTCGTTCTGATACGACTAATTGTCAGATCCGAAGTTATTTGGAGTTTGATGATTGGAAAGGAAAGTGCGGGGCATATTCTATTTTGGGAACAGGTATTTTTTTACTTGAAAAAATTGAAGGGGATTTTCAGAATATCATTGGTGTTCCAGTAATGCTGATGGGGGAAATGATTCGTGAAATTACAGGAAAAATGCCCCTGAAGATTTTGGAGAGGAAACATTGATAAACAAACTTGTTGTTTTTGAGTTCGAACTTTAAGTTTTCCAAGTTCGAATTCTTTTTCTTAGACTTTATTCTTGCGAATATGAGGATTAAGATTGTTTTTTATTCTGTAAGATTTTACTGGTAAAATACAAGTGAAACAACTTGCTTTTAGTCTTCACACATTGATAATAATTAAAAGAATATAAATCTTTCTCCATAGGATGGTATAATACAGCACTTGGTAATAGAGCTCTTGAAGATAATACTAATGGAACAAGGAATGTGGCAGTTGGTAATTATTCTCTTACTAATAATACTGGAGGAGCAGATAATCTTGGGAATCATACTGTGACACAAAATATTAAATTAAACGGAAATTGGCTGAGTGGAGATGGTGGAAATGAAGGTGTGTTTGTGAAAAATGACGGCAAGGTTGGTATTGGGACGACGAATCCGAGTAATGGATTAAAACTTGAAGTAGAAGGAAAAATCGGGGCTACTAAATATTGCGATGAAAATGGAAGTAATTGTGTGGAGGCTGAGAGCTTGGGAGGAGGAGGTGTTCCAGCCTCAGCTGCTTGGTACAAGTTGGTAAGTACTTCGGCAGAAACATATTCATGGGTAAATAATAATTCTTATCCAGTGCATGTATCTGCCACAGGGGGGCAAGATTCCGGAAATACTAATGGATGTTCTTTGAAGATGTATATTGATGGAGTGCTGATTTTCAGTGATAGTAATGCTAATCCAAAATATAGTAAGTCTTGTGGAGGGTATCTTTATGTTCCTGCAGGAGCAACATTAAAAATTGTTTCAAATCCTTGGGCAGGGAGTGGTTCTATTCGAGCTTATGTTCTGAGATAATAGCTAAATTCTGAATTTTTAAAGAATAGAAATTGATTTCGAGGATATTAAAAAAGTTATCTATTGCATTTAATTATTGGGAATGAGGGTAGAAGAAAATAGGAATGGAGAAGGAGAAATACGAGTTTATTTAATACTATTTCCATTTTCTAACTCCAATTTTTGGACATATCTTTTTTAAAAAGCATTTTGAACAAATAGGAATAGGGGCTTTACAAAAATCTCTTCCAAATTGGATGAGCATATGAGAAATTGGTCCCCAGAGAGGTTTTGGGAAGAGTTTCATAAGATCTTGTTCAATTTTTTCAGGTGTTTTGTTTTTTGAAAGACCAACTCGTTGTGAAATCCTGCTGATATGTGTATCGACGACGAATCCTTCGTTTTTTCCAAAAATATTCCACAAAATAACATTGGCGGTTTTGCGTCCTACTCCAGAGAGCGAAATAAGATTTTCCATTGTATCAGGAACTTTACCTTCAAAAGTTAATAACAATTGTTTTGCACATTTTTTCAAACTTTTTGATTTGTTGTGATAAAATCCTGTGGGTTTGATTGCTTGTTCGAGTTCTTCAATTGGTTTGATGATGAAATGTTCTAAATCAGGAAAATCTAGGAAAAGATGAGTGGTTACTTCATTTACTTTTTTGTCTGTGCATTGTGCACTCAAAATAACAGCAAATAGGAGTGTCCATGTTCGATTTTTGTCCCAATTGAGATGACAGATTTCATTTTTGTAATGATTTCCTATTGTTTGGTAAAAAATTGCGGGACTGATAACTTTCATTTTTTTTACTATATTCCAATTTCCTTTTTTAAGGAAACACTGATAAATTCTTCTGTCCTCATTCCTGCGAAGGCAGTAATCCATTCTTACCTTATCCTTGCGAATATGGGGGTTAAGATTGTATTTTTAGTTTCATTAAAAAAGAGAAGAGAAACAGCTTGTTTTTTTGTTTTTATTCATTGATAATAATTAAAAAAAATAAACTTTTCTCCATGATTTTAAAAAAAGTTAGTTTCAAATTTGCAATTATAGCGTTATTTTTTTTAAATATTTCTTTTGTGACGGCAAGTACTTCTGGAGTTGATTTTCGAAATAGTGTAGGGAACGGAGATAAAATTTCTTCTAAAGAAGAAGGTGGAACGGTTAGTATTACCGAATTTAATACAATTTTGGATGTCTTGAGAGGGATTTTTACAAATGATAATAATACTCCAGACAATGCTTTAGATAATCGTGTTGGAATTGGGATAACTGAACCAGAGGCAAAATTACATATTGGAGGTATCTCGGGAGTGGATGGAATTATGTTTCCTGATGGGACATTACAAACTACCGCTGGAGGTGGTGGAGGGGGTTCTTCACAGTGGAATTATATAACAGGAGGAATAAATTATAGTGGTGGAAATGTCGGTATTGGGACGGCAGAGATAAGTACAGATTTAAAACTTGATGTGGAAGGTAAGATTGGTGCTTTGGAATATTGTAATGAAGATGGGGAAAATTGCATAGCAACAGAGGAATTAAGCGAAATTAATTTTACAAATGTTGGATGGACAGCCGTCGACAATGATAATAGTAGTATAACTCCTCTTGAGCGAATTGCCAATATTGATAATTCATTGATTTCTGTTCCAGCATCAAATGGATTTATTTATCAAAGTTGTGATGGTCAATATTCCAGTGATGTTATGTATAGTGTGTCTCATAAAAAGTGGGTGCTTAAAGTAGATCCGCATGGATATGATTTTCCGCTGTGTCTAGTCTACACAGTTATTCCTGACAATATAGGTAGTTTTACTGAAGGATGGACAGCCGTCGACAATGATAATAGTAGTATAACTCCTCTTGAGCGAATTGCCAATATTGGTAATTCATTGATTCCTGTTCCAGCACAAAATGGATTTATTTATCAAAGTTGTGATGGTCAATATTCCAACGATGTCATGTATAGTGTGTCTCATAGCAAGTGGGTGCTTAAAGTAGATCCGCATGGATATGATTTTCCGCTGTGTTCAGTTTACACGGTTGTTCCCAATGGTACAGGTAGTACAAGTGGTAGTAATTCTCTTTGGACTTCAAATGTTGGTGACAATATTTATCGCGAAAATGGTAATGTCGGCATTGGGACGACGGAACCACAAGGGGTGTTACATGTAAAGGACAATATGTACTATCCAGTTGGTCCTAATAGAACTAATTATGTGGGACCTAGGTGTGCTTGTGATATTAGCAGGGAAGCTAAAGGAGAATGTTTATATAGTTTCTCAACCGAAGATAATATTGGTTCTGTTTGTTATGATCAATATTATTATAATGCTTCTTATTACGGCAGTGAACGATATGTTGTTGAAAGTCAAGATGTACTTGTAACTAGCGGACAAAGAGTGGGAATTGGTGTAGTAGATCCTCAAAGAGCTTTAGATATTAAAGGAGGTTTAAAAATAAAGCCAGGACATAGAGGAGCTTTGGATTATGATGTAATAACTATTGATTCTTCATCTGCTCAGATTAATCAAATTAGTTTTTCTAACAATGGAGTTCCACAAGGATTTATAAAATATGTGGATAACTATTATTCTGGTCCTGCATATGATAGGATGATACTTGGTACAGTTGGAGAAGAAGTTTTAAGAATTTGGGGGAACGGAAGTGTTTCGATAGGTACAGACATAAATTTGAATTCGTTGAGTGATAATCAATTAGTGATTCCTACAGGAAAATTTTATAGTGCTGGAAATAATGGTGGTGCTACTTATAAACTTATCGGATATGATAATGCTAAAACATTAATTGGAGATGATACTTATAGTAATGATATAATATTTCAAAATTCTGGTAATGTTGGTATCGGAACAAGTGATCCAGAGGCGAAGTTGCATGTAGATGGGATTATTTATAATCCTAGTAATTTAATATCAGGTTACATAAGAGATAATGGTACATGGGGTATCCAATATGAGGGACCTGAAACTGATGGACAATCAATTGTTGATATGTTAACAAAAGAAAATGTTGTAAATTGTGATATAAGTGATGGAGCTAGTACAGCTGAGATAAAATCAATTTTTTATTATAAAACGGAAAATATATGGGTCAATTGGGTAAAAGATAAGCCTGTAAATACTCTTAATTCCAGTGTGATAATAAGTGATGGAGTGGTATTTATTATTAGATTTGATACCAATGTGGATAATGAACAATGTTTTGGAACTGTAAAATTTCCAGGTGATATTAATATTGTTGAAGGTTATGGAGATATAAGTGTTGAAAAACTTTACACAACTGACAGTGTTGGTATCGGAACAAGTGATCCAGAAGCGAAGTTACATGTAGATGGAGGTGTGTATTTTGATGGAGGAAGTGGTGATGTAAATCAAGATGGAAGCATAACTCCTGGTGATGCTACTGCTATTAGTACCTTTTTGAATGGTGGAAATATTACGAAGGAAGAATATGCCATAGCTGATATTAATGGTGATGGAATAGTAGATTGGACAGATGCTCAAGCTATTTTTAATTTATCTCTTAGTGGTGATCGTGATATGGTAGTAATGAATGCTAACAGACAAAAAGGGAATGCTTTTTTTATTGGTTCTATTGGAAGAATCGGGATTGGAACACCAGAGCCAGAGGCGAAGTTACATGTAGATGGAGGTGAATCAAGTGATGCTTGGTCGGCTGTGTTTACTGGGGGGAATGGAGTGCTTGTCGATGAGGATTTCATCGTTGAGAATGGCAATGTCGGAATTGGAACAACAGATCCCAAAGTAAAACTGGTTATTGAAGATTCTGGTGCTGCAATGATAAATATAATTAATGATACAACTACATCTCCATCTGGTTATTCAAAGTTAGAACTAACGCTTAAAAATCAAGGAAATTTTAGTATGATGTTAAGGGAAATGGATAAGATTGGTGCAATTTCAACGATGCTTTATGGAAATGATTCTACGAAGGGGTATCCTATCGCTTTTTACACAGGACATCCTTTGTTGGTTGAGCCAGATCTGTTTATTAATGATACTGGCAATGTCGGAATCGGAACAACGGAGCCAAGTAGTGAACTAAAACTTGATGTGGAAGGAAAAATCGGAGCGACTGAGTATTGTGATGAGGATGGGGAAAATTGTGTTACGGCTGGTGCGTTGAGTAATGTTAAAAAAATTGAAGTATATAATTCAAATACTACAACATGGCAGTGTGTTCAGGTAAACTTAAGAGATGAATGTGGAGATGCAGATGGATGTAAAATGAGATTATTACTTCAACATGAAACAGATGGAAGTGATCAGGTTCGTATAATTCCTGCGGAAATATATATGGAACAAACCGCTCTCTCAAATAATAGACATGCTGGGATTTATGGTTGGACAAGACAAGACGGTGGTGATTATAGTTGGATTACAGGTACTTCTAGCAGATATACGATGTTTAGTCCATGGAGTTGGGTATATATGTTTAATTATAAACATGATTATTGTGAAGGACAATCAGGACATGGTTCAGCTTTTAGTGATCCTTATGAATTTGTTTTTATGAGTCATCCAAGTGTAAGGAGTAATATTTTGATTTATGATTGATTTTTTATATAAATGAATAAAAAAATTTTAGTTATAGGTTTTGTTGTAGTTGTTGTTTTTGTAGTTATTGGTTTATATGGTGATAAAGTTATATTAAATCGAGAAATAAGAGATAACAGCATAAGTAATGGTTCAGAAGGTTTAATTTCACCTGTTGTTGATATTAGTACGGATTTACCAAAAAAAGAGTTTCAATCCAAAAAAGTAAGTGGAAGAATTAAAGAAATCAATGGTCAAAAGCTTATTTTGAGAATAGAACCAAGTTCTTTAGATTCTTCTGAATTAAATGAAAGAATAGTTGAAGTAAATGAGAGTACAAAAATTTACAGATTGGTATTAAAGGATCAAGAAAAAATGCATGAAGAATTGGAAAATTATAGTAAAAATATTAAGGATGCGACAAGTGAATCTGAAAATAAATTATTGGCAATGCCAGATATGTTTGTTAAACAAGAAATCAATCTGCAGGATATTAAAGTAGGAGAACAAGTCACGATAGTAGCTGAGAATGATATTTATATGGAGAAACAGTTTTTTGCTATGGAAATTTTTATAGAGTATGTACTAGAGTAAAAAAATAAAAGGAAGAGCATTTGTCCCCAGAGAGGTTTTGGGAGGAGTTTTATAAGATTTTGTTCAATTTTTTTACTATATTCCAATTTTCTTTTTTAAGGAAACACTGATTCAATAAACTTGTCTTTCCAGACAAAATGATTGTCTTCCCGTTCTTGAAACGGGATCTACGATATTTTTTTTGTTCAATTGATCTGTTTTCTTATGAAATTTTGCTTATTTGCTAACTGTTTTCTAAAATAGATTTAATGCGAAAGTTTTTTATTTTTTGTCTCTTCCTTCCCTGTCTTGGGTTTGCTAGTTTGGGAGATGATTTAAATTCATTGCTCGATAGTTTCTTTGGGTCAGGACAAGCACCTTTGGTATCTCCTGAGGAGGAAAAGGGAAAAGAAGAGGTTTTATCTATTCCAGATATAGAAATAGTGGAAAATCCTGAAGAAGAAGATTTAGAACTTATTCGGGAAGAAATTTTTTTAGAAGAATCGGAATTGGATGATTTTAAAATAGAAATTGCAGAGCGAGAAGAAAAACTAAAAACGATTCAGGGAGAAAAAGCGTCTTTAACAAATCAGCTTTTTTTGTTGGACAGTCAAGTAGGATTAAATGCTGAAAAATTAGAAAAATTTGAAGAACAAGAAAAAAAATGGAAAAAAGATTTAGATAATATTACTTATGAAAAATCTGATTTAAAAGCGGAAATGAGGATAAAACAGTCAATGTACGAAAGATTTATGAGTAAAATATTTGTTCAGTCTGAGTCTTTTGGATCAGGTGGTGATATTTCTATTTTAAAATGGTTGTTTTCTGATAAAACAGTTTCGGAAATTTTGGAAGAACGACGAAAAGAATCTCTTCTAATACTACAAAAAGAGGAAAAATTGCAACAACTAAATCAGTTGAAAAAAGGTTTGGAAGCAAAAGAAAAACAGGCGGCACTTTTTTATGGTAAACTTTATCGATTGAAAAGTGATATTGCTCAGGAAAAACATACTCTTCAAATTTTAGCAGATAAAAAAGCGCATTTACTTCAAGGTTTGGATGGAGAGGAGGAGAACAATTTAAGAGAATTAAGTAACACGAAAAGACAGAGAACTCAATCCACTATTTATTTACAAAATCTACGATTGACACTTAAACGGACGCAGGATCAGTTGAAAGAAAAATATGAAAATCCAGAGGCTTTTGAACAGCAGCAAAAAAAAATTCAAGCAGAACAATATGTGTTTTTTGATTCTCCGCTTAATATTCCACTTAATATTACAGCTTCTTTTCGTGATCCAGTTTATAAGGAGAAGATGGGACGGGAACATGATGGAGTTGATTTTTTGTCTCCACAGGGGACGGATATTTTAGCTCCAGCGGATGGAATTGTAAAAAAAGTAGAGTTTCATAATTATGGATATTCCTACTTTATTCTTCAGCACAAAAACGGTTTTTATACGGTTTATGGGCATGTTTCCGATATTTTGGTTAACGAAGATCAAGTGGTGAAACAAGGTGAATTGATTGCTAAGACAGGGGGAACAGCAGGGACGAAAGGCGCAGGGTATTTTACGAGTGGTCCACATCTGCATTTTGAAGTTTTTCGAGATGGACAGTTTCTCGATCCAATGCGGTATTTGGGGAAATAGTATTCGAGGAAAAATTATCTTCATGTTTGCATAGGAGTGTGGTTCATTTGATTTTAAAACAATGTTTTTCTGAACTTGTTTCAGGATCTATGATTTTTTGTCTTTGTATGATAAAGAAAAGTTAGAGATCCCGTTTTAAGAACGGGAAGACAATTATTTAAATTATTTTGATTATTTTTGTTTTTTTTCATTATTTCCTTTACATTTCTACTGATGGTAAATCTTGAAATTGAATTCTGTGGTGTAAAGTTTCCAAATCCTTTTATTTTGGCTAGCGGGGTCTTGGGTGTAACTGGGAAAAGTTTTCAAAGGGTGATTGAATTGGGGGCTGGAGGAGTAACGACCAAATCTCTTTGGAAAAATCCACATCCAGGACATAAAAATCCAACGATGTTTGGAACTGAGAGTTATTTTATGAATGCAGTAGGTCTTTCTGATGGGGGAATAGAAAAGGCGGTGGAAGAATTAGGTGAGTATCTGCCGACTAGAAAAGCCCCACTCATTGCGAATATTGTGGGAGGGAAAGCTGAAGAATTTCGAGATATGGCTCAAGCGATTGAGGAAATGTCTGTAAAACCTGATATGATTGAAGTGAATATTTCGTGTCCAAATGTAGAGGATGAGTTTGGAAAGCCTTTTGCTTGTGAGACTGTAACAGCTTCTGCTGTAACAAAGCTGGTTAGAGAGGCAACGAAATTACCAATAATAGTGAAACTTTCCCCGAATGTTTCAAATATTGGTCAGATTGCCAAATCAGTAGAAGCGGCTGGTGCGGATGGGATTACAGCGATTAATACGATTGGACCAGGAATGCGTTGGAATATTGATTTAAAAACTCCTATTTTAGCCAATAAGGTAGGAGGGGTTTCTGGCCCTGCTATTTTTCCAATTGCAGTAAAAGCTGTGTACGATATTGCTCAAGTTGTGAAGATTCCGATTATTGCGACGGGAGGAATTACTTCTGGGAAAGATGCACTAGAAATCATGATGGCTGGTGGAAGTTTGTGTGGAGTTGGTACTGCAATTTATTATCGAGGAGATGAGTTTTGGAAGGAAGCAATAAATGAAATGTCTAATTGGCTTGATAAGGAAGGAATTAAAAATTTGTCAGAGATTGTTGGGGTTTTTCATAAAAAATAGTATGCAAAGGACTTCATCGTATTTGTATTTCAAAAGCTACTGCAATGTTATCGATTAATCCTCTTTTTACTTTGATATTTGCTTATTTTATTCTTCATGAAGTACCGACCTGGTGGCAGGCTTTTGGATTTATTCCAATTGTAATTGGGATTCTTTTGATTTTGAAACCAGTGAAAAATACTTAAACTTCAAATAATGAAAAATATACATCACCAAATAAACACTGAACCACAAGCGTTTGCGATTCACAACATGTGGGAAGAAGCAAAAAATATTCGAACATTTGTCTTCAAAGGAACTCTCAATTCTGCTCCAGGACAGTTTTGTATGCTTTGGCTTCCAGGGTTTGATGAAAAGCCGTTTTCTATTGCTCGGGATTATGATGGAGAAATTTGGCTTACGATTTGTAAAGTGGGACCAGCTACCGAGAAACTTTTTGCTTTTCAAAAAGGTGATAAAATAGGACTTCGGGGAAGTTATGGGCATGGGTTTACAGTGAAGAAAAATGAAATTAGCAAAAATATAGTTTTAGTTGGTGGGGGATATGGGACTGCACCGCTTCATTTTACAGGGAAAGTACATCAGGATGCTGGAGCGAAAGTTTCTATGATCATTGGTGCACGGAATAAAGATTTCCTAATTTGGGAAAAAGAATCAAAAGATTCAGGTTTTCAAACTTTGGTGGCAACGGATGATGGAAGTGCTGGAATTAAAGGTTATACAACACATATTTTGGAGAATCTCATGGAGAAAGAAAAAATAGATTTAGTACAGACTTGTGGACCAGAAATTATGATGAAAATTATCGCACAGATATGTGTGAAAAAAGGAATTGCTTGTGAAGTTTCCATAGAGAGGTATATGAAATGCGGATTTGGTGTTTGTGGACAGTGTGTAACCGAAAGCGGGGAAAAAATGTGTCAGACTGGTCCAGTGGTTAGAGCTGAAAAAGCCTTGGATTATCCAGATTTTGGAGTGTTTCATCGTGGACCGGAAGGACAGAAGAAAAATTGGTAAAATTATCAATTTTTGAATAAAATTGACAATATTCATTTTTTTTATAGAATCCATGAGCTTTTTGACTCGTGGGTTGTTTTTGTGCTTCAGGTCATGATTTGTTTAAAAGGCTGTAATAAAAAATTAAGATAGCATTAAAAAATAGTATGACAAAAAACATTATGGATAGTTTGCTTGCTAAAGATAGTTCAGCTTTAGTGGCTTTTAAATGTGGACAATCAGTAAAAGGAATTATTGTTGATAGTAACCAGTCTCGATGCTTATTAGAATTGGAAGGTGGTGTTGTTGCTATTATCACCAAACGAGAAATTGGTGGTTTTGCTTCAGAAGATGAGTTGGCAGTGGGTACACAAGTTGAAGCAACGGTTATTGATCCTGAAAATGAGCAAGGGTTAGTTATTCTTTCCTTACGACGAGCTTCACAAGATACAGCTTGGGCAGAATTGAATGTAATAAAAGAAGAATCACGAGCAATTAAAGTGAAAATTGAAGAGGCAAACAAAGGAGGGCTTATGGCTCAATACAAAGGACTTAAGTCATTCTTGCCAGTTTCACAACTAATGCCTTTGAATTATCCTAGAGTGGAAGGTGCTGAAGCTGGAGAGATTTTGAAAAAATTACAGGTGCATATTGGAAAAGAATTTGTGGTAAAAGTTATCAATGTAAATAGAGAAGAAGGAAAGATTATTATTTCAGAGAAATTGGCGAATCAAATGCAGGCACAGGATACTTTGAAAAATATCCAGGTAGGAGATATCGTTGAAGGGGTTGTTTCTGGTGTTGTTAAATTTGGAATTTTTGTAGCTTTTGGTGGAGTGGAAGGATTGGTTCATGTTTCAGAATTGGAATGGGGACATGTTTCTGATCCAGGACGAAATTACAAAGTTTCGGATAAGGTAGAAGTATTAATCATTGGAAAGGATGGAGGAAAATTGTCTTTTTCTATTAAACAATTAAGTGAAGATCCGTGGTTAAAAAGCATTGAGAAGTATTCGGAAGGGGATGAAGTATTAGGGAAAATTGTTCGATGGAATGACAATGGAGTTTTCATTGAAGTAGATAAGGATGTGCAAGGATTGTTTACTTTAAATCAATTTGGTGTAGAGAGAGGAGGGGAATTGGTAGGAAAAATTAAGGATGGAGATGCATTGAGTGGGAAAATTTTGAAAATTAATATAGATTCTCATCGATTGGAATTGGAAAAAATTGAAAGTTAATTTTTTGAGAAGTATTTGAAGTTAAGAAAATCAGTTCCGAGTATTCGGAACTGATTTTCAAAAATGAATAAATGTTAAAAAATCATTATGTCTATTCGAACTTGCCTCGTTACTGGAAAAAAAGGAAATTCGAAAGAATTCTATCGTTTTACAGTGCAAAAAGGAAAGTTAGCGTTTGATAGCTCCCAAAGACAAAAAAATTCAGGAAGAGGTGGTTACATAGAGAAATCAGAGAAAGCTTTAGAGAGGCTTTTATCTTTGGAGAAAAAAATAAAACACTTTCTTAAAATCAATAAGGTTGTTATTGAAAAAGAGGTAATTGAGGAACAGAAGTTCAAACTTTCCTCTTTCTGATCTTTAGGTATTATGTGTTTGTAAACTTGTTATTCTTTCATGATTGAAGAAGAAAATTTTTCTCAAAAAACAAAAGGTTCTGTAGTGGGAGCCTCAAAGGTTAGTGCTGAGTCGGAGGTTTTTGAGAATAAATTAAGACCGAAAGAGTTTGATCATTATGTTGGACAGGGGGATGTAAAGAAAAATTTAAAAGTTTTTGTGGAAGCAGCGAAAAAGAGAGGGGAAACGCTTGATCATACTATTTTCTATGGTCCACCAGGCTTAGGGAAAACGACATTGGCAATGATTTTAGCTGGAGAGATGACTCGGCAGTTGAGAGTGACTTCTGGTCCAGCGTTGGAAAAACCAGGGGATTTGGCTTCAATATTGTCCAATTTAAAAGATGGAGATTTTTTATTTATTGATGAAATTCATCGTTTGCGTATGCCAGTAGAAGAAATTTTATATACTGCTATGGAAGATTTTGCGATTGATTTAGTAGTAGGGAAGGGACCAAGTGCTCGGACAATGCGATTAAATGTGCCGAGATTTACATTAATTGGTGCAACAACTTTAATGTCTCGTCTTTCTTCTCCTTTGAGAGATCGTTTTGGGCATACTGAAAAACTGCGTTATTATGAATTAGATGAGATTCAGCAGATTTTGGAACGATCCTCACATATATTAGATATAAAAATTGAAGAGGCTGCTGCAAAAAAATTATCACAATCGTGTCGTTGTACACCAAGAATTGCGAATCGATTATTGCGTCGTATGCGAGATTTTGCAGAAATTTTACATGAAGGACTGATTACTGAAAAAGTGGTAGAAGAAGGATTGAAAAGTTTATCAGTAGATGAAAAGGGGTTAGATTTTGCAGATCAAGAGCTTTTGCGTGCTGTGTGTGAGAAATTTGGAGGTGGTCCAGTAGGCCTTTCGACGATTTCTGCGGCAATAGGGGAGGATGTAAATACAATAGAGGATATGATCGAACCGTTTTTGATTCGAGAAGGGCTTTTACAAAAAACACCACGAGGTCGAATGGCAACTGAGTTGGCTTTTTCTCATTTGGGATTGGAAAATTTGAAGCCAGAAAATGGCACAAAGTTATTCTGAAATTTTAAGGAAAGATTGATAAATAAATTATATCTATCCGCCATTATTTCTGCAAAGGCAGGACTCTCTTTTTCTTTAAAGATTTCCTTTGTGTTTCCAAAATTTCTGTATACAATGAAGTTCCGAGATGCAAAGAAAATTTATATTTGTTACCGGGGGTGTTTGTAGTAGTTTGGGAAAGGGAATCGTGGCATCTTCTACTGCTGCTATTTTGAAGTCTGCAGGAGTGAAAGTTGCGATTCAAAAATTAGATCCTTATCTTAATGTTGATCCTGGTACGATGTCACCTTTTCAGCATGGAGAGGTTTTTGTTTTGGATGATGGAGGAGAAACGGATTTAGATTTGGGGCACTATGAACGCTTTACAAATATATCATTGACTTCTGGATGTTCAATTAGTTCTGGGAAAATTTATTCAGAAGTTTTAGCAGAAGAACGAGAAGGAAAATATCTTGGAGGAACTATTCAGGTTGTGCCGCATATTACAGGGAAACTTTTGGAAAAGGTGGAAGAGGTGGCCGAATCAATGGATTTAGATGTATTGGTTGTAGAAATAGGCGGAACGGTTGGAGATATTGAAGCAGAGCCGTTTATGGAAGTGTTGCGTCAGATGAAAAATAAATATGGTAAAAATTGTGTTTCACTTCATACGACATTACTGCCTTATTTGGCTGCTTCAAAAGAATTAAAAACAAAACCCACACAGCTTTCGGTTCGAGAGTTACGACGACTTGGGATTCATCCTGATTTTATTTTTTGTCGAGCGGATGTGCGTATTCCCAAGAAATTATTGGAAAAAGTGGCGTATTTTTGCGATGTGAATCCGGAATGTGTGATACCAGCAGAAACGGTTAAATCTATTTATGAGATACCATTGAAGTTTCAAAAGCATAATTTTGGAGATCTTTTAGCAAAAAAGTTGAATTTGGAAAATCTTGTTTTTGATTTAGATGAATGGAAAAATGGAGTTGATAAGTTGAAAAAGGCGAAGGAGGAAATAGTAATTGGACTTGCAGGGAAATATAACGAACTAGATGATGCTTATTTGAGTGTAATAGAAGCGACTAAGTCAGCGGGATTTTATTATGATAGGAAAGTTAAGATTGAGTGGATTGATACGGAAAAAATAGAAGAAAATGATGTTGAGGAGTGGGAAAAATTGAAAAATTGTGCAGGAATAGTTGTCCCTGGTGGATTTGGAAGTCGAGGTATTGAGGGAAAAATTTTAGTAGCAGAATATTGTCGAAAAAATAATGTTTCATATTTGGGGCTTTGTCTTGGAAGTCAAATTATGGCTATTGAATTTGCACGAAATGTTTTGAATATTAAGAATGCAACTAGCGAAGAATTTGATGAAGAAGGTCTTTCTAAAAATCATGTAATTCATTTTATTCCAGGACAAAGAGGTATTCGAAAAAAAGGAGGGACTATGCGATTGGGTGCTTATCCTTGTGTGATAAAAGAGGGAACGAGAGTTTATGAAATTTATGGGAAAACAGAAATATCGGAGAGACATCGGCATCGTTATGAGTTTAATAATGAGTATCGAGAACGCTTTGAGAAAAAAGGGTTCATTATTTCGGGAACCTCTCCTGATGGGAAATTGGTTGAAATTGTAGAGATTCCAAAGCATAAATTCATGGTGGCTGTACAGTTTCATCCTGAATTTTTGAGTCGACCATTTCATTCACATCCACTTTTCCGTAATTTTATAAAAACCACACTTAGTTAGGAAAACGCTGAGAAAAACAAAAATTAGACTAATTAAGCGTTGAAAGGTTAATTTTTAAAGAGGTTTTTTATTTTGTATAAAAAAATTATGAAAAATAGATTTTAGTCTTTGTATGAACGATGTGTGGAGGGATACAAGTTGTTTTTTTAGAGAAATTGAAAATTTGTTTTTTTAAACTTGGGAAAAATCATCTTTTAGTGTATAATGAAGGGATATGCAGAAATTTTATTTTCAAGCCGTTACTGCAGAAGGAAAGCAAATTTCAGGATATGTGTCAGCTGAGAATGAAAATGAGGCACATAAAAAACTGAGAGAGTCTAATATGTCTGTTTTGACATTGGAAGAGAAAAAGGATTCAGACAACAAAAAAAATGTAGATATTTTTGATTTTGAGGGTATAAATGAGGTGGAGAAAACAGTGAAAGGAACTATTGAGGCATCTGATATTTATTCGGCTTTTAAAAAGCTGAAAATGGAGTACAAAATTAATCTTTTGTATTTGATTCCAAGTAATGTAGACCCAAAAGAAAAGGAGTTTTTAAAAGAGGAGGGGATTGATGAAGAATTAGAAAAAGCATTGCAATTGGAAATACTACAGGCTAAAAAAAACATAGGAAAGAAACATAAAAAGGTTGTTTCACGGGAAAGTGAAATTAAGCAAGTGTTGCAATCTCGTAAAAAAGAAATTTCGTTTATGCAGGAAAAAATAGATTCTATTTTGGGTGAATTTATTCCATTGTTGCATGAAAATGAAGATTATATTGATCCAGCGAAAAAGAGAGAGATTGAAGAAAGAATTGATTTGTTGTCTCGATTGAAACATTCAAATTCAATAGAACATCTTAAAAATTTAACAAAAAATCTTTTAAAACAAATGGAGAGTGATGAGATTTTTTTAAAAGGTAGCAATCTTCCTGATGAAGTTAAAGTTGAAATTGCTCGGAGACGTGCAAAGTTTATTGATTTGGGACAGAGTTTTGAGAAAGTTATTTCAAAGGGTTTGCTTGATTTGCAGTTGAAAATTGCAGGATTTGATTCAGAAATATTAAAGAAAAAAATGTCGGAAATTCATTTAATTGAAAAAATTGGAATGGTTTCTTATTTAACAATTGTTTTTCTTTTTTTCCTCTGTTTAATTTTTTGGATATGGATGTTTTTGCAATATATTTTAAATTTCAATATGGAAAAAACACTTTTTTATTTTGAATCAGCGTTGTTTTGGTATGTTACGGGGTTTTCGGCAGTAGCATCAGTGTTTTTTTCATTTGTTTTTGCGGCAAAGAAAATGAAATTAATTGAAAAATGTTCTTACATAGTAGTAGGATTTGTTTTATTATTTATTTATACTTTAGAATTTCCAGTTATTTTCCATTGGGTTCCATAAGGAAACACTAAGAATTTTATTGATCATTTTTTGTTCATCATGCATCATGAATAACGATGAATTTTTCACAGCTTAATTTTGGGGTTTTTGCTATAAAGATTTATGGATTACTTTTATCAATTGCTTTTTTGATTGCTGTTTTACGCTTTTATAAGCGTATTATACAAAAGGATTTTTCTGTTGAGTTCTTTTTGCATCATTTTTGGAGGTGGGTTCTTGGCGGTGTTGTGTTAGGTAGGATTTCTGCCCTGTTTTTTGAACCACAGATTCTTTCGCAATACGGACTTTTTTCTTTTTTTGCTTTTTGGGAAGGCGAGATTTATTTTTTTGGAGCGCTTGTAGGATTTTTATTTGCGATGTATTTAGATTTACGAAAGCAGAAAGAGAATTTTCTTCAATGGCTTGATTTGGCGGTTCCAGCTATTTTCTTAGGTGTATTAATTGTAGATTGGGCACAGTTCTTTACAGGTGCTATATATGGAAAAGAAACAGATTTTTTTTGGGGTGTACAGTATGAGACATTTGGTGTGGAAATTCTAAATCCAGTTCATCCTGTTTCTCTTTATGCTTTTTTAGCTCATTTTTGGATTTTTCACGGAATCAAAAAATATGAAAAAAAATTAGAAAAATTTCCAGGAAAACTCTCTTTTCAAGCTGGGATATTATTTTTTAGTACTGATTTTTTACTTCAATTTGTAAGAGGGGATAATACATTCATGCTTTTTGATTTTTGGAGGATTGAGCAGGTTTTTGATGTGGTTATGTTAGGAATATTAACACTATTTCTTTGGAAGGATAAAAAATAATTTTCAAATTTTCAATAATTCTGTAAAATAGCAATGTCTTTTTAATATATTAAAAAATGAGTTGGGATTTTTCATTACTTTTGACTTCGGATTACTTTTTTTATAATAATCCAGGAGGAGCGTTTTTGATTGGTTATGTATTGTTAGGTTATTTTGTTTTTCTTTGTTTTTTACCAGGAATTGTAAAAAATATTGCTAGTAGTAATAAGTATTTTAGAAAATCTATAAAGAAAAAGTTCGGAAAATTTATTTTTTTTGGAATAGGTGGCGTTATTCTGGTTGCATCTCGTTTTGCGTCTATTCCTGGATTTTCAACAAGAATTTGGCTTTATTTGATTTTTGTGGGATCTGTTGTGGCTTTAGTTTGGACAGTAATTCGAGTTTTTCTTGATTATCGGAAAAGACTTGATTCTGTAAAACGAGAACAATTAAAGCAACAGTACTAGTTTTTAGTTTTTTTGTCTTACTTTTTCAAAGAGACAAATACCAACGGCAATGGCTACATTAAGGCTTTCGAAATTGTTTTGCATTGGAATGACTATTTTTTTTGTACAAATTTTTTCGAGAGAGTCAGAAATACCGTTTCCTTCGTTTCCAAAGAGAAAAGCTGTGCGAGTGTTGAATTTTGTTTTAAAAATACTTTCGGAAGAATCGGATAAAATAGTACCAATAATATCACCGTCAAAGGAACTTGGGATTTTTTCTAAATCAACATTTTCAAATATTTTTGTGTAGAAATTGGCACCCATACTTGCTCTTAATACTTTTGGAGAAAATACATCACTGCAGTTTTTATCACAAAAAATTGCCTCTATGCCAGCTGCTACGGCGGTTCTGAAAATAGTACCCAAATTTCCTGGATCTTGTATATTTTCAAGTAATAAAATGAAGTTTTCAGATAGTGTGGATTTTATTTCTTGAGTAATTGGTTTTTCAACTACACCAAGTATACCAACAGGTGTTTTTGATGTTGAGATTTTTTGCATCAGATTTTCCTCTATCTCAAGAATGTTTTCAATATTTGAAAATTTTTTAAATTCAGGGTTTTGTTTAAATCTTGATGTGACAAAAAGGTATTTAAATGTCCCTTGTTGTTTTGAAAATTCTTCACATAAATGAATCCCATCTAAAACCATTAAATGTGTTTTATCACGAAATTTTTTGGATTGAGATAGTTTTGTCGTTTCTTTGATTAAAGTGTTTTGTCGAGAGGTTATTTTCATAAATAACATTATAACTTTTTGTTAGTATTATGTATATATACAAAAAAAACTTCTCGAAAATTTTTTTTTAGTTAAAATTCTACGGACATGAGAAAGAAGATTCTTATTATCGGTTCAGGACCTTATTGTATTGGAAGTTCGGTTGAGTTTGATTGGTGTGGAGTTCAGACACTAAGAACTTTAAAGAAACTTGGTCACGAAACGATTTTTATCAATTCTAATCCAGAAACAGTTTCTACAGATTTTGATGAATGTGATCGTTTGTATTTTGAAGAACTGACACTTGAAAAAGTTTTAGATATTTATGAGAAAGAAAAACCAGATGGGGTTATTTTTTCAACTGGAGGACAAATCGCTCAAAACATGGCTATGGAGTTAGATAAATATGGTGTAAAACTTTTAGGGACTTCTGTTTTTTCAATTGATATGTGTGAAGATCGAGGAAAATTTTCCGTTCTTTGTGATGAGCTAAAAATAGATCAGCCTAAATGGAAAAAATTTGATAAATTAAAAGAAGCTTTTTGTTTTGCCAAAGAAGTTGGGTATCCGGTTTTAGTGAGACCAAGTTTTGTTCTTTCTGGTGCAGCTATGGCTGTGGCAACGAGTGAAGAAAGTCTTCAAGATTACTTGAAAACAGCGGTTGGAGTTGCTTCTACATCTGTTGTAATTTCTAAATTTGAAGATAATGCAAAAGAGATAGAATTTGATGGAGTAGCTCAAAATGGAGAAATTATAGTTTCAGCGATTGCTGAACACATTGAAAATGCGGGGGTGCATTCTGGGGATGCAACGATTGTTTTGCCGCCGCAAAATTTGTATTTGGAAACGGTTCGACGCGTGAGAAATATTGCTCAAAAATTAGTGAAAAAACTTCATATTTCTGGACCGTTTAATATTCAATTTTTAGCTCGTGAAAATGAAATCAAAATAATAGAATGTAACTTGCGAGCTAGTCGGAGTTTTCCTTTTGCTTCAAAGGTTTTAGGACAGAATTTTATTGAAATTGCAACGCGTATTTGGATGGGAGAAAAATTGGAAAATCAAGAAAAAAATCTTTTGGATGTACAATCAGTTGGAGTTAAAGCTGCACAATTTTCTTTTAGTCGATTAAAGAACGCAGATCCTAATTTGGGAGTAGAAATGAGTTCGACTGGTGAAGTAGCTTGTTTTGGCGATAGTGTGGAAGAAGCTTTCTTAAAAAGTATTATTTCTGTTGGATTTGTTTTACCGTCAAAGCATTCAAAAATATTAGTAACACTTGGAAAATTGAAAGATAAAGTAGATTTTTTACCAATTGCCAAGAAATTTCATCAATTAGGATTTTCTTTTGTAGGTACAGAGGGCACTTCTAAATTTTTAAATGAAAATGGTTTTGTATGTGAAAAGGTATATAAAATTTCATCCAAAACGCATCCGAATGTGGAAGATATCATAGAAGAAAAGCAAGTTTCTTTGGTGATTAATACTTCGAATAAATTTTCTCATGAAGAAATATCAGATGGTTATTTGATTCGTCGTAGAGTGGTAGATCGAAATATATCGTTAATTATTAATCTTCAAATAGCGAAACTCTTGGCTCGAAGTTTGCTTAAGATTCCGAATATTTTGGATAATGATATATTATCTTATGGAGAGAGATCTTCGAAATATTTATATTAAAAGTCAAGAACTGTTATTTGTAGAAAAGTTTTAATTGTGTTACAATGTACGGATTTTTTAATAAAAAAAATGTTGTGGAATACAGCTTTTGCTCAAACTGCAAATAAGGTAGTAGAGGAAACCTATAGTTTTGTTGATTTCTTTGCTTCTCTTGGAAAATGGGGAAGTGCTCTTTTGGTAATTTTAATTTTTTTCATTTTAGCGAAAGTTTTGAAAAAGATAATTGCACATAGAATTATTAAACAAAGTAAGTACGAAGTGCATCAAGAAATAGTGATACTAACAGAACGAGTTGTTTATTTTTTTGTGATACTTCTCGGTGTTTCTATTGCTTTTACTATAATTGATATAAATATTGGATGGGTAGTAGGACCGATGTCTGTGGGACTCGGTTTTGCTTTTAAGGATTTATTATCCAACTTTATTGCAGGGGTGGTAATTTTAACTCAGAAAAAATTTAAAATTGGTGATGTTATAAAAGTTGATGGTCGTTTAGGGAAAATTACAGAAATTAATGTGCGGATAACACAAATTCAAGCGTTTGATGGGACAAGTTTAATCGTTCCTAATGCAGATCTACTCACAAATGTTATTCAAAATTTCACTTCGAATACTTTTCGTCGAATTTCGCTTCAGGTTGGAGTACATTATTCAACGCCTTTGGCTGATGCGATAAAATTAACACTTAATTCTGTTAAGAAAAATAAAGAGGTTTTTTCAGAGCCAGCGCCACAGGTATTGGCGATGGAATTTGGAGATTCAGCGATTCTTTTGGAGGCACGATTTTGGATTGAGTCAAGTGAGAGTTGGTATAATGTTCGTTCAGAGATAATACAACAATTAAAAATAGATTTTGATGCGGCAGGTATTAATATACCATTCCCAATCAGGACTTTGACTTTGGATGAATATGACAAGAATTTATTGAAGGCTTGTAATTTGCCAGTAGAAAAGAAAGTAGTTGATACCAGTTTGAATTCTTAAAGTTCGAATTGGTATTCAAAATTTGGAAAAATAAGTTGCGTTAGCAGGAAAAGTTTCTAGAATTTTTTAGCTTTTTTTAAAAAGAGTTTGATAAGCCGGGGTGGCGGAATTGGTAGACGCGCACGACTCAAAATCGTGTTCCGCAAGGAGTGAGGGTTCGATTCCCTCCCTCGGCACCATGACATTTTTTAATTATAATTCATGACAAAACTTAATTATTTGTTTGATACATATATATTTGAAAGTTTAGCAAAAGTTGCAGAGGTTGGAGAAAATGAGATTGGGAAGTATCTTATTTTGGATGAAACAATTTTTTATCCACAAGGAGGTGGGCAAAAGTCGGATTCAGGAAGGATTACTTCATCTCAAGGTACTTTCATCGTTTCTGTGGTTAGAATGGATCAGAATGGTCAAGTTTTTCATTATGGAGAATTCGAAAATGGAAGTTTTGTGATAGGTGAAAGTGTTGATTTAAAAGTGGATGGGGAAGGGCGAAAACTTTTAGCACGCTTGCATTCAGCAGGACATTTACTCGATTGTGCGGTGACAAAGTTACAAATACCAGGACTTAAACCTACGAAAGGTTTTCACTTTCCTGAAGGGAGTTATGTAGAATATGAAGGGAATTTGGAAAATCCAATGGAATATGTTTCACAAGTTGAAAAGGTTTTAAATGAGTTGGTTGAACAAGATTTAAAAGTCAAAATAAAAGAGATTACAGAAGAAGAAGCCAAAAAGTGTGGGATTTGGGTACCAGAAGGAAAAAGTGCTCGAACTGTTAGCTTTGAAGGATTTAGTTCTTGTGGTTGTGGTGGAACGCATGTGAAATCGTCTGTAGAGATTGGGAAGGTTAAAATTCGTAAAATGGTGAATAAGAAAGGTAGTTTGAGGATTTCTTATAAGTTGGAAGAGGTGTAGTATGTGGGTAGGAATGAGTACAATCCAGATTTTACGCACCTATTAGGAGAACTATGATATATCCTCCAACAGGTTCTTTTGCAATGCCAATTCCAGCATTTATAAAATCTTCTTGCATGATGTTATTCCAGTGAATTGCAGAGTTTTTCCACCAATCTATTGCATCGTTTGCTCCATCACTTTGCCAGACGATGCTTTCGGCTACAAAGCCTTCATAGTTGTTTTCTTTTACTCGATCAAAGGGATCTTTTCCAAAAAGGTTTGTATGGGAATAAAAAGCATTTGCGACTAGGTGTTCGGCAAAAGTTTGAGCGGTGGTTTCGAGTATAGAGTTTTCGGTGAAGGTATTTTTTTGTGCGGCAGAGCGTTTTTGATTGATTAGTGTTGTAAGATTACTCTTTATAGATGATTTTTCATTTTCAGTGATTTGATTGTTGTTTTCTCCTGGATTGTAGTTAGCCTTTATCCATTGTTTATAATTGGAAATGTACTGTCCTTCGATAAAGGGACCAGGGTGGGGGATATCTACAACGAGTGTATCTGTATTATTTGAGGAAGCACTTTCTCCAGAAAGGCTTTCCCAAGTTGGAAGTGTAGATTCTCCATATTTAGTTTTTCGGAACTCCAAATACCCTTCTAGTTTGCTTTCATCTTTCTTTATGACTCGGGCAATCATTTCAGCCATTTCCCCTCTGGTGATTTCATGATCGAATTCGGTGAGATGTGGTGGGATAAGTTTATTCTCTGCCATGAATTTAATATAATTTTTGTACCAAAGGGATGGATCTTCTTTTACACCATTTTTATAGACATTAGTTATGATTTTAGAAGCTTCTGCAAAATTTATATTTTGAGCGGGTTTGAGTAAATTTCCGTCATAGCCTTTTATGATTCCGTATCCCTTTGCAAGGCATGCGTAAGGTGCATACCACTCATAAGCATTCGGAATGTCTGAAAAACAAGTTCTTTTATAATCACCTCGTTCTAATTCTTCGGCAAAATTTGAGCTGATAAGAATTTTGAGAAATTCAGCTCGATTGATTTTATTTTCTGGACGAAAAGTGCCATCATCATATCCACGGAGAATATTTTTACCTTGTAGAAAATAGACGGATTCTTTGTAAATAGAATTATTTGTATCGGGAAAATTTTCAGCATAAACATGCAAAGATATACTTGAAAAATAAATACTGGAAAGAATGATTACTGAAAGTCGAAAATGGTTTTTCATGCTTCTTTTTTTATAAGTTATTTTTGCTGAAAAGTCGAATGAAAATACAATTGGCTTTTTTGATAGTGGGAAGTCGGGGGAGCAATGATAAAAGTTTATTTATCAGTATTTCATCGAGAAATTATTCCTGAATAATTTTCCACTTTACTTCTTTTTCTAGTCGTCCACCTTTGATGGTAAATCCAGAGGCTTTGATATGACCTCCTCCGCCAAATTTTTCCGCTAAAGCTTTAACATCTACATCTTCATTTCGAGTTCGTAGGCTCGCTTTTACATTTCCAGTTTCGTCTTCCGATAAGAGTACAGAGTATTTTGCTTCGGGCATGGAATTAATGTAGTCAATAACTCCTTCGAGATCAGACCTTGAGGCTCCAATGGATTGGTAATCTTTTTTTTCTATACCGACAATAGCTGCTCCATCACTTGTTACATGGAGGTTTTGTAAAACTTTAGCCCAAAGCTTAAAGGTTTTTAGTTCATAATTGCGAAAAACATTTCGTGCAATTTGAGAGACATTTCCTCCCAATTTTATGAGTTGAGATGCAGCGAGATAACTTTTTGGCGTTGTGTTTTGATGCATGAAATTACCTGTGTCTGTATAGATTCCTAAAAGAAGTAAAGTTGCTATTTGGGGTGTTATGTTGAGTTCTAGAGCCTTGAGTAGTTCGAAAATAATTTCTGTTGAAGAACATGACAAAGTGGAAACAAAGTTAATTTCTCCAAAAAAATCATTGGAAGGATGATGATCAATATTGATCTTCACCATTTTATTGGAATGAATTTTTGGTTTTGTTTCATGAAATTTTGTCATTTTTTTATTTCCACAGTCTACAAAAATAACGGTATCGAAATCATTTTCATCGAAATCTGTTTGAATTTTTTCTACACCTGGTAAAAATTGGTATTTTTTAGGAATCTTATCTATACAAGCGACTTGAACTTCTTGTCCCGTATTTTTGAGACTAAAATATATTCCTAGTGCGCCTCCCAAAGTATCTCCATCGGGACTACTATGGGCGAGAATAATCATTTTTGGTTTCGTTTTTAGGTAACGCTTTAGTTTTTCTAAATTTTCGTGATCAATAGTTTGTTTTGGAGGCATTATTTTATGTAAAAATATCGATAAGATTTAATTTTAAAGCATATTGACATAAAAGTCAATTATATTCTTTATAGTTTTTGGTAAAAATTTATCGTTGGGATAATTGTTGTACTGTTGGAGTGGTAAAACTAATGAGTGTCTCGTTTATTAGATTTACCAATTCTTTGGCAAATGGAGTGATTTCAGAAGATTTTTCATTTGCTTTTTTTGCTTGTTTTAGTGCTATATATAGGTATTCGATGCCTAGAAGTGTTTTTTCTCTTCGAAAATATCGAAGGCTTTCAGAAAGGTTCTTCATAGATCTAGAAATAAATCTTGCTGCAACGGCATTTGAATTGTTTTTGGTTCTTGTTAATTTATCATTGAGATCCAATATTTTGTGTAGGTGAAATTCAGCTTCACTTATTTTTTTTTCTCGACTAAGGGTAAGAAATTGTTGTATTTCTGCTTGAAGTTCTGCTAGTAGTTTTGTTGCAGGAGTTCCATGAAATATTTTTAGTTGTCGGAATGTCATCATAGCAACTTCTCGACGAGAGAGTTTTTTAAATGGTCTATAAAATTTATCGGCTGGAATTTGAGCAATTTGATATTTTTTGGCATAAGAAAAATGAGGGACAAACCAAGCCTCATTAGGTATATCCAGGGCAATGTTTCTATTTCCAAAGTGGTGTGTGAAGTCTACTTTTGTACTTCGGAATAAGAAAGCGAGAAACTCAGCTTTTGTAACGGGGTTATTAGGATTAAATGTTTTGTTTTTGTTAAATATTATTCCTGTTTCAACTCCTCGTGAGATTGCTGGAGCATACCATTGGTTTGGATCAATATCAGAAAAATAAGTTTTACCAGAAAATTCTTTTTGTATGACAATATCTCCAGCACGAAGAGCAATGATTAATGCTTCAGCACGAGTAACAGTGCGTTCAGGGTAAAAATTGCCGTCTCCATAACCATTTATAATTTTAGTTTCTTGGAGATGGGAAAAAATATGGAATTGTGGATCTTGTGCAGAAATATCAGAAAAAGCAAAAGACGATACAGGAACCATTAAGCCAAAGAGAAATGAAATTTTTCCTATAATATTCATTTATCTTGAGTATAATTTTTGTTCTTTATTGGTCAACTTTTTTATACAGTTTTTATATATATTTATTTAAGGAAATATTGATTTAATAAACTCGTGAGAAAAAAATAATGATTTTATTGAAAAAACTTTGAAAATATGATATAATCTCGAGATGATAGAAAAAAAGGTATCAAAGCCTATGGTAGAAACGAAAGTATTAACTCCTAGAGTTTTGGCAAAAAATATAAAGGGGTATTTACTTTTGAATTATCGAATAGAAGAAATAAAAGAAGGAGCTTTTAATCAAGGGGTTACTGAGGAGATTTGGGATAAGGCTATTTTGATATTGATACGACGATCAAAGATAAAAAAATATATACAGAAATTGGTGACTTTTATGATTTATTTTTTTGTAGGTGTTTTGTTTTTTTATTCTTATTTGTGGTGGGGCTTTTCTCAAAGTGAATTACAAAAGCAATATACTTTTGTAGGATTTATAAAAGATAAATTGCCCTTATCTGCTTTGAAGGAAATAAAAAACTCAAAAACGGTAGAATTTATTGATAGAAATGTAGAACTAAATCCTGATTTAGAAGAACTTTATAAGTATGTGATTTTTAAAGGAATTAATGATATTTGTAGTTTTGAAATGTTTTTTGATAAATTTGGACAACTTACAAAAAGTGAAGTGTATTTTAATCAATTAGAAGAGCAGATAGAAGAGCAGAAAGTAATGGAAATTTCTAAAAAAGGTGTTTTCTTTTATGAAAGAGCAGAATCGAAAGATTTTATTGAAGAAGTTGAATGGAGAAATGTTTTTGAAAGTATTCCAACTTTAGAAATTCTTAAAAAATTTGGGAATAAAATGAGGCAAATGACTTTGTCTTATAAGAAATTGAAAAAAGATAAAATTGAAGTTTTGTTATCTGTGATTTATGAAGAGTTAGATGGCGATTATAAAAAAACATACATGATCTTTAATGAAAATGGAATAAAAACGGGAGGAAGAGGAGAAATTCTTTCGCTAATGATTAAAGCTAGTGAAGTAAAGGTAAAACCAAATAGTAGTAAAAAATAAAACAGGTTTTTTGACAATGTCTAATCATTGAAAAAATCCCATAAATAAGGTATAATCTTCCGATTTGCTTTTTTATTTTGAATGAAAAGTTTTCTAAATGTATTGGTACTAATAACTGTTCTGAGTATTTCACAGATTGGTGAGGTTGTTTTTGCTCGAGAATCAGGGGAAAAACGAAATTTTACCATTACTGGATATTATTCTCCATTACCTAATCAGAATTTTTATGTGACAGGAGGATATGAATCAGAAATTCGTCTCAATGGAGAAGGAATTGTTAGTGCTGATTCGACGCCAGTATTTCCAGGAATGATAGCTGCTCCATCAAATTATGCTTTTGGAACGAAGATTTGTTTAAAAGAATTTGGATGTGGTGTTGTGCATGATAGAGGTGGCGCTATTGTAAATAAAGGAGAACGAGAGTTAGCACGACATGATCGACTTGATCTTTGGATGGGTTTTGGAGAAGAAGGGTTGCTTAGGGCTTTGGCACTCGGGGTTAAACATTGGGAAGGTGAAATTTTTCCTGAAAATTCGTCTGTAGAAATAGGTGTAAATTTTAGTGCTGTATTATCCTTAGTTCAGATTTTAGATCTTCCCAAGAGAATAGTTTTTGAGGAGAATTTATATGTAGGTAAAACTGGAGAAGAGGTGATTACTTTGCAAAAAGCACTCGATAAATTGGGCTTTTATTCAAAGGAGATTGATGGTGTTTTTGATGAGGAATTGGAAGAGTCAATCTTTTCTTTTCAAAAAAAATACTTTGTTTTATCTGATGAATCTGATGTGGGGGCTGGTTTTTTTGGACCTCAAACGCGTATGAAATTGTCAGATATATTGCATAAAAAGGAGACGCAAGAACAAATTGCTAAAAAATGGGCAGAATTTCATTTTGAAAAAGATTTAACGAAAGGAAAACGAAGTGCAGATGTTTTTAAATTGCAGGAGATGTTGATTCAAAAAGAATTTATGAATCATGTTCCGACGGGATATTTTGGAAAAATTACAAAAGAAGCATTGATTCTTTTTCAATTAGAGGAGGGACTTATTAAAAACAGATCTTCGGTAGGTGCTGGAATTGTTGGACCACAAACAAGAGAATGTTTAAATGAATTGATCTTTGATGAAAAAGAAAGTTTTAGATTAGAAAAGAATCTGGTGGCATCTTATCAGAGAGAACGATCAGTACTTCATTATTTTGCTGGAGACTTTGTAACAGAAAAAGTTGCTATGAATAAATAACATGCATCATAAAACAATTAACTCCGAATTTTTTCATCTTTTCAATTTAAAAATTGATAAGGAAATGTTGGAGGTAGGACTTTTTCAACTTTTTGTATGTTTGGGGCAAAATTTAGTGAAATTGTCTCTTATTTTTCATATGTACCAAAATCTTAATTATGAGATTTGGCAAATTTTTGCTTTTTACTTTTTGTTTCAACTGGGGTTTGTTTTGACGAATCCTTTTGTGGGATATCTTATTCAAAAGGTTGGTTTGAAACACGGTATTTCTAGTAGAGGTTTCGGGAATATTGTCTTTTATGTATTTTTGCCATTTTTTTTGCAGGCAGATTTTTATCAATCTATGCTTCTTTTGATACCGATTTTTTTATTGCAAGGGGTTTTGAAAAACATGTCGAATATAAGTTATGACATTTTTTTAGCTCATCACCTTAATAAAAAAAATAAAGGAGAAGTAGTAGCTTGGTTACAGATTGCTATGATGTTTGCGGCAATTGTTGCTCCAGTTGCAGGAGCGGTAATTACAAAGTTTTTTGGTTTTAATATTGTAATTTATGTGGGGATTTTATTTATGGTGATTTCCTCGGTGATTTTATATCTCACTCCTGATGAAAAGTTTCCCATGCATTATACGCCAAAAAAGCTTATTTCAGATGTGTTTTATAAAACTCCAAAATCCTTATTTTTGGCAGAGTGGGGACGCGTATTTTTTGAAACTATTTTGTGGGTTTTGTGGCCTATATTTTTAATTTTAGTACTTAAAGATGTACTTTCTATGGGAATTTTGATAGGAGCTTCTTCCTTTTTTGCAATGATCTTAGCCTATCTTGTTGGGAAGAGAATTGATACAGGAAAAACTTCTCCAGCGAATATTTTGAAGTGGGGTGCTTGGAGGAGTACAGGACTTAATTTTTTTCGTGCTATTTGGTTTGAACCAGTTTCTCTTTCTATTATTGATGCTTTGTCGCAGGTCAATGATCAAACGATACAGATTCCTTATAATACAGAAGTTTATAAGTGGACACATGAAAAAGATACATTTGAGAGGGCACATATTCGTCGAATTTTGTCTGAGGTGTTTTTCACTATTTCACTTTTGGTTTTCGTTATTGCTTTTATGTGTTTTCCACATTCTCCGTGTTGGTTATTTGTTTTGATTTTTAGTGTTGGGGCATTTTCGCTTTCTCTTACGGCACAAATTTCAAAAGTGACTGATATGGTTGAAAAAACAAAAATTAAAACGGCTAAAGTTTTATTGAAAGTTGATTAGGGTGAAAAAATACAAGTTTATTTATCAGTGTTTCATCAAGATTTTAGTTGATTTTTTTAAAAAAGAATTCAAAATCTCCTCACATAAATATGTTCAATTTTTCGAAAAAATATTTTATCGGTTTCTTTTGTGCAGGGATACTTTTATCTGCTTGTGTTTTACCAGAAAAAGAAGATCCATTTGAGAGATTGCCAGAAGAGAAGGTAGAAACGATTGGTGGGGAGATTTTTCCTTTTTCGGTATCTGTATCAACTAGAGCGACACATCGTTTAGAAGAAGATGGGAAGTTGCAGGCTTATTTGGCTTCAAAGGTAGTTCGATTGGAGGATTTTGAAGGAAGAGAAGTGGAGGTAGATGGTGTTTTTCGGACAGAGAAAATGCGTCCTGTCTTTTGGGTCGAAAAGATTCGTTTGAAGGATATTGAAAAGAAAAAGGAAGAAGAAAAAGATTTAGTTTTTGAAACAAAAAAATTTAGATTTATTTATCCAAAAGATTGGGAATATACGACTGCTCCGAATGGAATGGCTTATTTCTTGGATAGGATTGACCCAGCGAGAAGAGTTTTTCTGACTTTCAGTGTTGAAGATTTGAGTAGTGAAGATAAGAAAACAGATCCAAATATATTGATAGCTAATTTGGCTGGAACGAAGGAAATTACGCAAGATAATTTAGGTAGAGAAGGAGAAAAATTGATTTTATTTTCTAATTTGTATAAAAAGAAATATACTTTTATTTTTACGCATACTTTTGAAGAATTTGAGAAGAAGAAGTCTTTTTTCAAATTGTTGAGTTCTTTTGTTGAAGGGGAGGATAATATTCAAAAAATAAAAGATGAAGAATTGAAAAAATTGGCGGAAAAAGAGAAAGAGAAATTGGATGAGGAGGCTTTGGCGGCAGAAGCTTTGAGTGCGCAGAAAGAGCAGGATCGCAAAGAATCTGAGCAAGAAGATGGTGAAGAAGAGTCAGAATCACTTTTGGAGAAGTTTTTTGGAAAGACAAATGAGCCTGTTGTAGAAAAGAAAGAAGATATAAAAGAAAGTTCTCAATCAGTTACGACGGAGGTGGTGGTAGGGGAATTTAAAAATTTAATTGATGTAAAATCATTTTCTTATCAGAGTACTTATTATAAATTTTCAATGAAAGTTCCTTATGGATTCTGGTTTAGGAATTTTGGACAAAATGAGGAATCTATTGCTGAGATTGGTTTTTCTGATCAGGATTTTTCGAAGAAAACAGGAGCTCGCTTTTGGCTTCGGATATTAGGAGATCAGACACCTCCGAAAGAAATAGTAGAAAGGATGGAAGAGGATAGGCTTATCTTGCAGATTCCAAGATCTGAAAAGTCATTTTTTGAGTTTTCTGGACCAGTGGAATTTCGAGATGCGATGTGGTCGATACTTAAAACGATTGAGACATTTTAAATATTTTCTTAAATTTTGTTTCATAGTGGAAAAAAATATATTTATTGCTGAGGGGTGGAGAATTAAAAAAGAAAGATTAAAGTATGAAGTTCTTTTGAGAGTAAGATCTTTATTTGATAGAGCAGAGATAGAAACAGGTATACAAAAAATGAAGGTACTTGAGGAAGTAGAAACAGTTTTGGAGAAATTGCAAAAAGAGGGGGTTTTTGGGAGCGAAGTTTCCGAATTACAAGTAAAGTGTAATCGGTTGCAAATGGCACAGCAAAAAAAGGAGTAGTTTGATTTTTTTTGGAAGAAACTTAAAATTTAGTTAAATATTTTAGATTAAATTTATGGTAAAATACAATCATCAAAGTGTTGAGAAAAAATGGCAGGCTTATTGGGAGAATAATCAATCGTTTAAGGCTGATAATTTTTCTGAAAAACCGAAATTTTATGCGCTTGATATGTTTCCATATCCGAGTGGGGCGGGATTGCATGTAGGACATCCGTTAGGTTATACAGCGACGGATATTATTTGTCGGAAAAAGAGACAACAAGGATATGAGGTACTACATCCCATGGGATGGGATGCTTTTGGGTTGCCAGCGGAAAATTACGCGATTAAGACGGGTGTACATCCATCTGTTTCAACGCATGACAATATCAAAAACTTTCGACGACAAATTCAAAGTCTTGGGTTTTCATATGATTGGAATCGTGAGGTAGATACGACTAATCCGCAATATTTTAAATGGAGTCAGTGGATTTTTTTACAATTGTACAAAAAGGGATTGGCATATGAGAAATCTATGGATATGAATTGGTGCTCAAAGTGCAAGGTGGTGTGTGCCAATGAAGAAGTAGAAAGAGGGAGACATGAGAGATGTGGGGAGATGGTTTCGAAAAAAGAGTTAAAGCAGTGGATGTTTCGGATTACTGATTATGCGGAGCGATTGCTCAATGATTTGGATGAACTTCCTGAGTGGCCAGATAAGATTAAGGTTATGCAAAAACATTGGATTGGGAAGAAAACAGGTATTAATATTGATTATTTTGTAGAAGGAATAAAGGAGGCAATCACTTGTTTTACAACTCGACCTGATACGAATTTTGGGGCGACATTTCTTGTTTTGGCTCCAGAACAAGGTTTTATCAAAAATCACTTGAATAAGTTTCCAAATAAAGAAGCTGTGGAAATGTATATAAAAGAATCTTTGGCAAAGTCAGATATAGAAAGAATGTCAGAGGGACGGAAAAAAACGGGTGTATTTACTGGATTATATGTTCTAAATCGTTTGAATAATAAGAAGATTCCTTTGTATGTTGGGGATTTCGTTTTAGCAAATGTTGGAACGGGTGCGGTGATTGGAGTACCAGGTCATGATTTGCGTGATTTTGAATTTGCTCAAATATTTGCAATTGAAGTTGAGAGGGTAGTAGTTTCTTCGGATGGAGATGTTTCTTCTATTGTTCGACCAGAACAAGTACAGGAGGAGGAAGGAAAGATGATTAATAGTGAATTTTTGAATGGTTTGGAAATTATGGAGGCTAAGGAGCGGATAATGGATTATTTTGAAAAAAAAGGTTGGGGGAAACGAGTGGTAAATTACAAACTTCGAGATTGGATTTTTACACGACAGCGATATTGGGGTGAACCGATTCCTTTGGTGCATTGTGAAAAATGTGGAGTTGTTCCAGTGCCAGAATCGGAATTGCCATTGGAATTACCAGAAACGCCAAATTATGAGCCTTCAGAGACAGGGGAGTCTCCTTTGTCAAAGGTTACGGATTGGGTAAATACCACTTGTCCAAAATGTGGTGCGCCAGCGAAACGAGAAACTTCGACGATGCCCAATTGGGCAGGGAGTTCATGGTATTGGTTGCGGTTTATGGATCCGCATAATAAGAAAGAATTTTGCAGTAAAAAGGCGGAAGAGTTTTGGGGACCAGTGGATTTGTATGTTGGTGGAGCGGAACATGCTGTATTGCACCTTTTGTATTCTCGATTTTGGCATAAGGTTTTTTATGATTTAGGGTTGGTACATACAAAAGAACCCTTTAAAAAACTCGTGAATCAGGGATTGATTTTATCTTTTGCATATGAAAACAAGGATGGGGTGCTTATTCCCATTGATGAAGTGGAAGAAAAAAATGGTAAATTTTATCATAAGGAGAAAAAGGAAGAAGTTTTTCGGATCGTGGCAAAGATGTCAAAATCACTTAAGAATGTAGTGAATCCAGATGAGATTGTTCGAGAATATGGAGCTGATACTTTGCGAATGTACGAAATGTTTATGGGACCATTTGAGCAGAGCAAGACTTGGGATTCTGGAGCAGTAGCAGGGATGAGAAAGTTTTTGGATCGAGTGTGGAGATTTTTCCAAGCTAATAAATTTGATGAGAATACAGACAAAACATTGTTGCCGATAATTCATAAAACGATCAAAATAGTCTCAGATCATATTGATGAATTTCGGTTTAATACTGCGATTTCTCAACTAATGGTGTGTTTTAATGAATTACAGAAAAATTCAAAGATGGGGCAAAAAGAGGCTGAAAGTTTGGTGCTTTTGATTTCGCCATTTGCGCCACATTTGGCTGAAGAAATTTGGAATAAGTATTTGGGACATGAAGAGACTTTGGTTTTTGCAAATTGGCCTATCTATGATGAAAGTTTATTGGTAGAGAATAATGTGACTTATGCGATACAGATTAATGGAAAAGTTCGAGGAGATTTTCAAATAGATAAGGAGACTAAAAAAGAGGTGGTTATTGCTCATGCTAAAAGGATAGAGAGAGTGCAGAAATATTTGGAAGCAGGGGAAATTGTGAAAGAAATCTTTGTGCCAGGCAAAATTGTTGGATTTGTCGTAAAGTAGAGGACATTGTAAAGTGTTTCTTTTATCATTATGAAAACTAGGCACAAAAAAACACCGACAAAAGAAAGTCGATTCAAAATAGCTGAAGATGGAATAAAGGTGAATTCAGGCGGAAAACTTCGATGTCTTTAGAAAAGAGAGAAGTTTTCCGCGAAGAATTCAGGGACAACCAGTCCCGAAACTCTCGCCTTGCTTGGGTAAAAATAACCGATTTACCTACGGAATCCTTGTTGTGACTTTGTGATTTTTTTGACAATAAAGTTAAAAAATGATAAGTTACGGATTGAAAAGTAAAACCTCGAAAACGATTTGAGAAAAAGGGCGGCTTAAAGAGTCGTCCTTTTAGACAAAGGTTTTTAAATTAAGACACTTTTTCTTCTTCGTTTTGTGAGAGGGGATCTAGAAAAGTAGTTTATGCTTTAGAGACCTCATCGCAAAGCGGAGAGAAAAGAGTAAATGAAAACTCATTTTCGAATCGACCAACGGATCAGATTTTACGAGAAAAAAAGAAACACGAAGGAAGAACAAAAGAAAATGAGTTCCGAACAAAATGAAATCGATGAAGTGATCCAGAATTATTACAATGAAGTAATGAAAAGCCGATGAGAACCATATTTTCAAATTATAAACCTGAAAAAACTCGTTTATGCGCTCAAAGGAGAAAGGAACCTTCTGTTTTGGTTTTATTTTTATTTTCGGAAATGAAAGGGGGAACTTTCATTTCATTTACTCGTTTCTCTCCACGGGAATTGAATTGTCAAAGATCTGTTTGTTTGGATTTGAACGCTGTCCCTTGTTTTTTTAATTTCTAAGCGAAGTGTTCAGAGCACCTTACTAAATAAAAAGACAAATGTCAAAACTTTTTTAGAGAAAGTTTACAAAAGTCCGGACTCTGCAGAGTCCGGACTTAGTGGGAGACAAGGAACTATTCCTCTTTATTTTTACGAAAGTGAAGCACTTCCTCATCTCTGCTTCACCACCCTCATCCCTGCTCCACCTCCCTCATCCCTGCGAAGGCAGGGATCCTAAAGAATGTCGTCCTGAACTTGGTTCAGGATCTACGATATTTTGTCTTTATGTGGTGGAGAAAAGGCAATATCTGTATTGAAAAAACAAATCCTTTTACATAAAAAGTTTACAAAAGTGGGTGATTCATTGTATTTTAAATTTACTTGGAGCAGTATTTGTTGTTTAGTCTAGCTGAATTATTGACAAAAGTTTAAAATACTGTAAAATATAATCGGTTTTATCTTGAACTCATAAGACATGAGTAATGAAAAAAGCGAATTTCGGATAGGAACAGATGTTCCAGAAACAGTTGGTCAAGAGATCGACAAGGTTTCTCATGCGGAAGAGAAAGAGATAACAAAAGGAAAAAAGGCACTTTTGGCAACTGTTCTTACAGTGTCTCTTGCTGTTTCTAGTATGTTAGCAACTCTGCCTGCGAATGCAGAAACGGAGTTATCAAAGCCTAAAAAACAAGCTGAAAAGCCAGAAGCACCTTTGGGAGATAAGGAAAAAGCAAAGTTGGAATATGAAGAGTTAAAAAAACTCTATGAAAATACGGGAAACAAGTTTGATAATTTAGTTAAAGACAGAAAAGAAGCAGGAGAGATGAAGGTGGAAGAAGGGTATTTTGAAGAGGTTGATGAAAATATTGTAAACATAGGTCTTGATGTTGAAAAAATGGATAGATCTTTTGCAGAAATAAATAAAAAACGAAAGGAAATACAGGAAGGAGAGGCTGCTTTGGAGAAGGAGGAAGCTTCTTTGGATGCTTTGTTTCAAGAAATTGAATCAGAAGTAGGATTGAGTCCTGAAGCGGAGAAAAGGATGTTAGATTTTTTGAGGAAGGAAACAGCAAAAAGTGAGGCGAGTATAGCGAAAAGTGAGGTAAAAATAGCGGAAAATAATAAGAAAATAGCGGAAAGTGAGGCAAATATAAAGGCCACTAGAGAAGAAAGAAAGGCTACTATAGAAGAAAGAAAAGAAATTAGAAAAAAGATAAATGTTCTTAATGAAAGACGGTTTGATGGAATTCAAAAAATGATGGATGAGGCGATGAATAAAGTCAGGGAGATAAATAAATCTACTGAATTATAAGAATAATGAGGAATCTTCTTCCTCATTCCTGCGAAGGCAGGGATCCATTTTATAGTGATTCATTTCATTCTTTTTATAACTAAAAAGAACCAAAAAGTTTTGAGGGTAAAAAAACTCGCTAAGGAAAGTTATTTATCCTTTGTTTGTTTTTCGTGTCGCTCAAACACGGTTTTACCCTCAAACTCCCAGGTCTTACTTTTTTGATAGAGAGTTGGGACATGAGTTTGAGAAGATAATGTTTTACTCCACTCCACACTTATTCTTGCGAAGGCAACATCTGTATTGAAAAAACAAATCCTT
>JAGLIF010000008.1 GCA_023143095.1 Candidatus Altimarinota bacterium | reverse complement strand
AATTTTTTTTACTGGAATAACAATAAATGCTTCAAAACGCACTTGATATGCTTCCAATTTAGCAATCTGATCTGTATCTCCTCCCAAAGCCCTGATATTATCAATTTGTTTTTTAAGCCACGGTAAAACTCTGTTTTTTACTCTATTTTTATCTTTAGTTTCTTGAACTTCTTTCCAAATTGACTCTAAATTCTTCAATAATGTCGAAACTTTTGCTAATTCTCTTGCTCTTTCAGTAACAACTTCTTGCTTAATTTTTTTTACTGGAATAACAATAAATGCTTCAAAACGCACTTGATATGCTTCCAATTTAGCAATCTGATCTGTATCTCCTCCCAAAGCCCTGATATTATCAATTTGTTTTTTAAGCCACGGTAAAACTCTATTTTTTACTCTATCTTTATCTTTATTTTCTTGAATTTCTTCCCAAGCTAATTCCAAATTCACTAACAATATCGAAATCTTTGCTAGTTCTCTTGCGCGATCAGGAGCAACTTCTTGTGTCATTTTTTATGGAACTGTTGTATCTATCTTTATTGAACTTTGTTTCTTTCCTTTCTCACTATTCTGTTTACTATCAACTTTTTTCCTTAAAACTTCCTTTTCCCCTGCCGTCTCCACATGAATCACTGTATCATTCCCCTTTCCAACAAAAGAAACCATTTCTCCAGGATGAATCAAATTAGCTTCTCCCAAGGTTGTTTCTGTTCCGTTTGGTAAAATTACTTTTGTGCTCCGTTTGATATTGATATCTTTTTCTGCATGAACTATTTTTTTCTTTTCATTTCCTTTTTTTGCTTTCCATTTGGCCGTAGCGGCTCTGTCAAATCCGTACGCAATTCGTGAAAGATTATCACCTGGTTGTATTTCATATTTTACTTTAGAAAAATCTGTAAATTCTGAATTTTCTCGAAGTTTATTAAGATCTTTTGATATCTGATTTCTTACATTATTTTGCTTCTCATTTTTTTTAGCTTTTTCAGCTTCTTCAAGTTCTCCTCCCACTTTCATTTCGTGTGAGGCTTTTTTTCCGCTTGCATTTTCCGTATGGTAATGAGCAAAGATAAATTTTGTTTTTTCGGTATTGGATTTTTGAAAAATTTTCATTGATTATTTTAGTTAATTATCTTGGCATTATACCATATATAAAAAAAAGTACAAGAGAAAGATATCAAAAAAATAAGAATACAAAGTTTTAGTTTTTTTCTTTAACTTTTCTTTTAAATCAAGAGACAATGTAATGATTTAAATCATTACATAAAATCATCAAAAAAGATGATTTTTTACAGTTTGAACTAGAAAATTTCCTCCAAAAAAAAATCTGACGGATTCCAGCCTATGCAGGAATGAGGTCAGTGCTGGACACAGAGCAGAGAAAATACTTGAACCTTAAAAATACCCTAATACCTGTAATCCTCCACAAAGACTTTTTAATTCTGTTTCAAGAGCTTTAAATCTTTTCGAAACAATTTTTCCATCCACAAAGAACAAATAACCTCCATATTCTTTTGAAATTCGACGAGAATCCAACTTTGTGAGATTCACATCCTTCTCCGCTAAAAAAGTCAACACCTGAGCCAAATTTCCAGACTTATCACCAGAAAACCAAAATACAAGACTGGTATGTCTTAATTCTTCATCAACTTTATTCTTTTTCGCTATTTTTTCTATAAGTACAAATCTTGTTCTATTTTCCGCTTCTTGCAAATCCTCAGCCAATATTTCCAATCCTAAATTTTGCGCTAGCATACGAGAACCTATCGCAGCGTATTTAGAATTTCCCAATTCTAAAATATTTCTTGCAGCAGTTGCTGTAGAATTTTCATCAAAAAGTTGGACCTTTGGACATTTTTTCCTCAAAAACTTTCGTGATTGAGCTAATGCCTGCGGATGCGAATATATTTTTTCTAATTTTGAAATTTTTGCCCCTGGAAGTCCCAATAGATTTTGTGAAATCTTATTTTCTTTCGCCGCTACAATCTGAATACTTTTTCGTTCAAAAAGTTCATCCAATGTATCAAAAACCGATCCCTGCGTAGTATTTTCATAGGGTACCACACCATATTTTGCTCTTCCATTCTCCACTGCATCAAAAACTTCAAATATATTCTTGAAACACCGTGTACTTGTTTCTGGTGTTCTCTGAGAAAAAAGGAAACTCGCTTCATCCGTATGTGAAAACCGTTTTCCAAAAATAGCCAAATCAAATTTAATATCGTCTTCCAACACTTTTTCATCCAAAAAAACTCGTTTCTTTTTTTCTCCTAAAAGAAGACTCTCAAATGCCAAAAATTTTTGGGATTTTTCCCAAGAATTTTTACAAAAATTCTCCCCGAGATATTTTTCAATTTTCTCAAACTCTGAAGCTAAAGTATCTGACTCTTGTTTTTCAAGCCACTTCCCCATTTCTTCCGCCGTTTGGATAAAATGCTTTTGGAACGAAACTCCATATTTATTAAAAGTCGAAATCTCCGCATATAAATTCGGATTTTGCGCAAACATTCGAGCCAGTAAATCCAGTTTGATCCGATAAGGAGGAGATGAAAAATTTAAAATCTGATTAAAATCAATATTCAAATCTTTCAACATTTTTCCAAATACAAAATCAGAAAAATGAGACACACACTGTACTACTCCCATAATTTTATCATGTTCATCAGGCGTACTTTCAAGTAATTCGAAATCCTCAAAAATCTTTTTGAGTGAATTTAAATTTTTAGTCGTTATTCGACCTGGACAAAATACTATCTTCTGCCCCGTAATATCTTTGAGCAAACCAAAAAGCGGATGCATCCCACAATATTGCGCATGCGTGAGCGCCAACGCCTCCATCGGCTGACTTTTAATTGAAGTAAAATCAATAAAAATCTGGTCTTTTCGTGAAAAAGGCATGCTTTCACGAATAACATGCTCCGTCACAGAAATTGGTACAGCAAAGATTATCAAATCACATTCCTGAACAATCTTTTTGTTCGTAATTTTTGTTTCCCTTCCTGATACAATGATATTTCTTCTTGGAAATTTCTCTTTAAAAAACTTCGCAAATCGTTTCCCAAGTCCATCCGTTCCTCCAATGATTCCAATCCGTTTCATGTCCATAATAATGAAATTTTAAAAAAAATTCGAAAAAACGCAAAAAAAATAATCCTTCCAAATCATAATTATAATTTAAGGAAACACTGAAAAACTCTTTACATTTTCAATAACAATTCCATTGCAGTCTTTTCTTTTTTAGCCAAATCAATCAATATTTCAGACGCTTTATTTATATATTTGATATTTTTTGTTTCGGCTGTTTTTTCAAATAAACTTGAAACTCTTGTCCATAAAATTGCTATTTCACTAAACATTTTATGAGCTTCCTTTATTTTTTCTATTTTCAATAAATTATAACTCTCTTTCAAAAAATCCCTATAAAGATTTCTAAAAAGTGCACCACCTGTTCCTGCTTTTTCCATCAACATTGCAGTAGTTTTAAAATCTCCTTCAATGTCTTTTGTGTTTTTGAACCATTTTTTTATTTCTTCGCTTGTTTTTAATACCCCTTTATATCCAATATTCTTTATTGGCGGATTCAAATAATCTTTTGCATTATTTTTTATCGCTATAACGATTGCTTTTTTAAGATCATAATTTTTTTTCGTGTTAGAAATTGTATAACTTAAATTCCTTGAAGACATTGAACCTTTTTCATTTCTTGCCAACTCAAGATTTTTTAATGCTGTCTTCACTTTGCCACCTTGTTGTTTGGTATCTATCAAATAAGCAAATTTATCATCATAGCCATACATTGCTACATAATGTCCTGCAAAATGAATTTTATTTGTAAAATAATCCAGATAATAACAATCGAGTTTGAGAGCTGTTGCGATATTATTATCAATATTATTTTTAACAATTTCCCAAGCTTTTTTTACCGAAGATGTCTCATTAACTTCAAGTTTTAGATTTAAATTTTTTGTAATATTTTGTGTTAGAATATCTGGTTTTATTCTTCCACCAATAAATGGAAAATCCATTATTTTCATATTCCAAAATATAAAACCTAATCCTTCTCCCAAGCCAAAAAGCATAGGTTCTGAAAATTCCATTCCAATTTGATTTAGAAGCGAACCTGTTGCAGTTGTTTCACAATGCTGACCAATGAATAGTTTAAAATCTTTAATTATATTTGTCATAATCTATCCTTAGAAAATATTTCTTTGGCACAGCCAGATATCGAGTGTTATACAATGTATAGAATACTTGAAGCTATTTTACACAATGTTTGAGATATACGAAGTTTTTCTGGAACGAAGTGGAAGAAAAATTTGGGAGATGGGCGAGCCGAGCCCCGAACTGTATATCCCTTGTTATACGCCCCGACAACTGAAAGGAAGCGAGCACAGCGTGGCTTGAGTTCAAAAAATATTTTTCGTTCTCATTAATCTGATAGGCTTTCCTCATTAATTATAAATTTGATTTTTTCCTTTTTGAAAAATAAAGGGGGGCTAGAGGTGAATTTCATTTTTCAAAACTCTTTATTAAGAAATCCTTTCATACCCTTTATCAGAACCAACTTTGCCAAATACTACTTGCCATAAGTGATGTGTCATTGCAAGAGCTGTAGCAGGACAACAAGTCAAATACCATTTCCAATATCTATAAAATCTATCATCATAGTTAACTTTTAGTTTATCCCAATTTTTATCAAAATTATCTAACCAAGCATTGATTGTTTTATGGTAATCTTTTGTGAAATCATGCCAATCTAGAATATAAAATAAACCTTCTGAAGAATCACAAAATTGTTTTGCAGACATTGGAACACTTCCAGGAAATAAATATTTATCAACCCATGGATCATTTTTTATCGCTGTTTCACTTATGCCAATAGATTGAATAAGCATCAACCCATCTTTTCTCAAGCAATCATTTGCTTTTTTCATAAAAGTTCTATGATTTTTTGGTCCAACATGTTCTATCATTCCAATACTGACTATTCTTTCATACTCTCCTTTTATATTTCTATAATCTTGAATTAAAAATTTAACATTTTTATGGGAATTGTGTTTTTCTGCATAATTAAATTGTTCATCTGAAAGTGTAATCCCTGTGACATTAACTTTGTATTTTTCTGCAGCGAATTTGGCAAAATTACCCCAACCACAACCTATTTCTAATATATTCATTCCTGGTTGTAATTTTAATTTTTTGCAAATTAAATCCATTTTATTTATTTGTGCTTCATCAAGTGTTTTGGCATTTTTCCAATAACCACAACTATAAGTCATAGTTTTTTTACCAAGAGTGGCTACAAATAGATCATTTCCAAGATTATAATGAAATTTTGCATTATACTTCGCAGTTTTTTTAGATTGAAAATTTCTTAAAATTGGACCAATTAATCTTAATTTTCCTGCAAAAGGAAAACCTAAATTTTTGAAGTCTCCTGTTTTAAGATTGATTAAATCAGCTTTTAATAATCTATAGACACATTGTTCAATGTCATCACAATCCCACAAACCATCAACATAAGACTCACCAAGTGCAATTGTTCCATGGAATAATAGTTTTGAGAAAAATTTCTCATTATGAACTTGTATGTCCCAAGGTCTTGAACCATTGATTGTAACATCTGCTTTATTGAATAATTCAATTCCTCTATCTTTAATAAAACTCATATAATCTAGATAAACAATTAAAATTTATAAATCAATCGTTTTCTGTAGCGAAACGAAAGAAAACACAATATTTTCCCCCTATATAAATCAAATTTATTCCTTCATGAAAGCCTATCTTCATTTTACTTCAAGAAAATTTTTTTTTTGCGTATAACTCATTTTTATCCAAATTTCACGCTCACATTGTAATAATATCTTACCATGTTATACAAACTTTTGTTATTCTTTAAATATAAAAATATTTTGGACAAAGCGGAAAGAGTATTAAAATTGAGAAACTACTCTCCGAGTATCTATAAAACCTATCTTTTTTACCTATCCAAGGTCGACCTCGAAACAAACAATCCTACCTCATGCACTCGCAAAAAAGCTACTCCATTTTCAATTGCACGAAGACCAGCTTTTAAATTTATTTCATCTTCAAATCGATGTTCTCCCAAAAATCGTTTCTTACTATGTCCAATCATTACGGGAAAATCAGGCACTTCCTTCGCAAAATCTAAAAGTTTCCAATTTAACTCCATCGTTTTCCCAAATCCAATTCCCGGATCTAGAATAATATTTTCTTTTTTCACACCATCCTCTTGCAAAAGCTCCGCTGTCTTGAGCAAATCATCTTTAACCCTATTTATCGAACAAATTTCTTGTTCATGTACTTCATATACACTCTTCCCTGGAAAATGATTCACGATAATTTGCGGTGCAAATTTTGCCGCTAACTCACGCATTCTTGAATCACCAAACCCAGAAACATCATTGAGAATCTTTCCACCCAACTCTAAAAATTTTTCGGCGGTTTCTACATTTTTTGTATCCAAAGAAATCTTTTTCGCCCCCCACTTCTCCATTAATGTTCTTAAAACCTCCTCCACTCTTCTCCATTCTTCTTCCACAGAAATTGGCTTTGCCTTTGGACGAGTTGACTCTCCTCCAATATCTAAAAAATCTGCTCCTTCATTCATCATCTTTTCGGCTTGAACCAAAGCTTTCTCCACTTGCAAAAACTTCCCTCCATCAGAAAAAGAATCTGGCGTAATATTAATAATTCCGAAAAGTTGCACTTGATTTTTCACTAATAGATTGTACCCTTTTCACGATTTTTTCCAAGAATAAAAGAGAAATACTTTCCTATCTTAATGTTTCAAAAAACGCTTCGCAAATTTCGAGAACTTCCACCTCAAACACGATCAATGATTGCGATTTTTTGGGTCTATGAACTTGCACAAATCATCACACAGATTTTTCTCAATGCTTATGTTTTCCTGCAAACAAGAGAAATCCTATCCCTGATTATTTATAATTTTATTTTTGGAATAGGTATCTTTTTAGGATTTTCTATTTGGGGAATCTTTGTTGCTCAAAAACAGATTTCCATGCGCCTAAATTACGCAAAAAGCTTCCTTATTTATTTTATCGGATTTATGTGGCTCTTGTGGACTCCTCCTGAATTTAAAAATCTTTGTATTTTTGGTTTTTTGAATGGACTCGGATTAGGTGTCTTTTGGTTGGGTGTCCATACTTTTGAAATGATTTTCACCAAGGAGAACAATCGTGATTTTTACTCTTCCATGGTTTCTATAGGAACACAAACACTGCGAATAATTTCTCCTGCAATAGCAACTCTTCTTTTTTTTATTTCTGAAAAATGGCTTAAAACCGACACTTTTTTTCTTCTTTTTTGGATACTTCCTTTCATCTATCTTTTAGCTATTCCTTTCTTATTCAAACTGCCTAATTTTATTCCTGCCAAAATTACGAAAAAAGAAGTCAAAGAACTTTTTTTTGAAAAAAAACTAAAATCTGCACGGCAATACATTTTTTGGAGTGGATTTGATTTTCCAATTTACTCAATCACCACAGCCATTATTTCACTCGCTGTACTCAAGAATGTAATCAATATCGGTCTTTTTGAAACTGTTGTTGGTATTTTTTCTATCTTTACCATCCTCTTTCTTTCTCATAGACGCCACGAAAATAATCGAGTCAAGATTTTAAAAATAAGTATTTTTGGACTAGTCCTCGGCATTCTTTGTTTAAGCCAATTTGAAAGATCTAATTATTTCTTTTTTGCCTTCTCTTTAATTTTTGTTTTTTTAACACCTATTTTCCGTGTTTCTATACATGTGCTAGATCTTCATTCAATCGAAAAACTAAAACGCAAAACTCCTCATTTTTATCCTGGTCTTCTCTACCGTGATGCTATTCTTTTTTTTACACGAATACTCGTTTTCATTTCACTTACTGGATTCTATCTTTTATCAAAAAGCGAAATTCAAACTCTTTATTTTGCTTGTTTCCTCTGGGGATTTTGTCTTATTGTCCTTGGCTCAAAAGCAAGTAAGATGGTTTAGAAAATTTAAATTATCTTTTTTCCTACTATATGAAATCCCCTATTATTGTTCTCGAAGGTTTAGACGCTTGTGGTAAATCCACTCAAACTGAGCTATTGATAGAAAATCTGAAACAAAAAAAAATTTCTGTCGCTTGGAAACGATTTCCTGGCTATGAATGTACACCTGCCGGACCTAAAATTGCCGCCTATCTACGAGGTGAAATCGGGGATTTTCATAATATTGATCCCAAAATGATTGCGAGTCTTTATGCCGCAGACCGACTCTACCAACTAGAAGATATTGAGAAAATGCGTGATGAAAACGATTTGGTTATTTTTGATCGAAGCGTTACTTCCAATTTAATTTACACTCCTGCTCGTGGAAAAAATAAATCAGAAATCGAAGATTTAAAAAACTATGTCGAAAAACTAGAATACGAATTGTTTGGATTCCCAAAAGAAAGTCTAGTCATCTTTTTGGACGCAAGTTTTGAAGCTCGAAAAAAAATTCATGCCGCAAAAAATAGACTCGCTGACTTACATGAATCCGACGAAGTCTATCTTAAAAAAGTTCGCGAAATTGCACTCCAAAAATGTGAAGAAGATTTCAAATGGATTAATATCTCAGTTGATCGAAATGGTGAACTCAAACGAAGAGACGAATTGGCTAAAACTATCCTAGATTTAGTTTTGGAGAAATTGCAAAAAAGATAATTTTTCTTATCCTTTTCATGGAAAAATATTAATCTCACCACTTACCATGAGTGCCAAAATTATTTCCGGTAAAGATCTCTCTGCCAAACTCATTAAAGAAATCTTGGTACCTCGAGTAGAAAAACTTAAAAAACAAGGAATTACACCAAAATTAATTGTGCTATTGGTAGGCACCCACACAGCATCAGCTAGCTATGTCCGACAAAAAGAACTTTCCGCTAAAAAAGCTGGCATCATTTCTGAAACTTGGCGTTATGAAAAAAATGTTACCGAAACGAAACTTTTGAAAGAAATTGAAAAAATTAATAAAGACAAAACTATTCATGGAGTCATCGTTCAACTCCCCCTCCCCGCACATATCTCTATTCAAAAAGTCTTACGGACTATTCACCCTTCCAAAGATGTAGATGGTTTTACTCCTGAAAATATCGGAAAACTTTTTTTAGGCGAACCCACAATCGAATGTTGTACACCAAAAGGTATCATACGAATGCTGGAAGAATCTGGAGAAACTCTTGAAGGAAAAAAAGTGACCGTTATCGGTCGATCTAATATCGTAGGAAAACCAGTTGCCGCATTGGCTCTTAATAAAAGTGCGACAGTAAAAATTTGCCATTCTCGAACAAAAAACTTGAACAAGGAAATCTCCGACAGTGAAATTTTAATTGTAGCCGTAGGACGACCTGGATTTATCCATGGGGATCAAATCCCAAAAGGATGCGTTGTGATTGATGTAGGCATTCACCGAAAAAAAGAAGGAGGCTTGTGCGGTGATGTACATTTCGAATCTGCTAAGAAAAAAGCTTCAAAAATTTCTCCAGTTCCAGGTGGAGTTGGTCCGATGACAGTCTATTCCTTAATCGAAAACACCATTGAAGCTGCGGAAAACACCTCTACCTAGTATTTTATTCGGTTGTTTTTGTTACTATCTCAACAGCATTTCCACAGTTTTTACAAAATCGAGCATCAAAATCATGTCGTGGATAACGACAAAAAGTACAAATATGACTCATTTTTCCAAAGAAATGATCTATAAACATTTTTGTGACAATCGCTGTCATTATTGCAATGATCGCAAGTCCTAAAAACATCACTAATGTCCCCAAAAGTTTCCCACCAATCGTTATTGGAACAGCATCCCCATAACCCACTGTTGAGATTGTCACAACCGCCCACCAAATAGCATCTGGAATCGTTTTAAAACTTTCGTTCAAATCCTTTTCTAAGTAATATAAACCACAAGAACTCAAAATCAAAACTACCCATAAAGTCAATCCAAAAATTTTCAACTCGTTTTTATAATTTTTAAAGGTTTTGAAAAACTCAACCATTATATCCGAATAACGGATAATCTTGAGCATTTGAAATATTTTGAGTACTCGAAAACTTCTCAAAAATAAGAAATTTTGAAACGACAAGAGAAATGTCAAAATCACAAACACATCAACCAATGCTAACGGAGAAAACATATATTTACTCTTCCGTGTCGCCAAAAAAAATCTCGCCAGATATTCTATAGTAAAAACTATCACAACAAAAATATCAAAAACATGAAAATAAGGAATATAAGGCTTTCCTTCTTCTGTCGTCTCAAGAATGAAAAACAATGTAGAAAAACAAACCAATGTTACGAGAAAATAAGCAAAAAACTTTCCAAATGTTGATTCATGAGTTTCAAAAATATCTTGGAAGAAATATCTTATTTTTTGTCGCTTTTCCAGTGAAATAACTTGCATTTTAGAAGGAAATTCAGAGAATTTTACCAGAAAATGAAGAAAAATTCAACATATCCGTCCTTATTTCGTTTATCTTTTTGATTTTTCCAATGCTAAAAATACAAAACCTACACGCAAAATTCGAAGAAACCCCGATCCTCAAAGGAGTAAATCTCACTATAAACCCTGGCGAAATCCATGTTATTTTGGGTCCAAATGGCAGTGGAAAATCAACACTTGGTCGTGTTATTTTGGGAGATAAAAAATTTCAAAAAACAAACGGAACCATTTTGTTTGAAAAAAAAGACTTTGAACTACTTTCTATTCCCGAGCGAGTCAACGCTGGATTTTTCCTAAGTTTCCAATCCCCTCCTGAACTTTCAGGTGTTTCGGTTCATGAATTCTTATTTGCAGCCAAAAAAGCTGCTTATCCAAACTTTACATCTAGTTTTCGATTCAAAAAAGATTTAGAAGCTTCATTAACATCTTTTCGCCTACCCACACACTTTGCCAAACGAGAAACTAATGTTGGATTTTCTGGAGGAGAACGCAAAAAAATCGAGATGGTAAGTTTAGAAATTTTGAATCCAAAACTGGCATTCTTGGACGAAATTGATTCAGGAGTAGACATCGACACAATTAAAAAAACTGGCGAATCAATCAAAAAATTCTTAAAAGATAAAACTAAATCACTCATCATTGTCACACATTCCGAAAAATTATTACAAGAAATAACTCCAACTCATGTACATATTTTCTGTAATGGAAAAATCATCCGCTCTGGTGGACAAGAAATTATTGAACGCGTCCACAAAAACGGCTTCGATGTCTTTGTGGAAAAACTAAAAAGCAAGGGATTTCAGGTAATAAAAAACTAAAGTTATTTATCCGTCTTTTCTAAACATTGTTTATGAATTCCCTATCCAAAATAGACTTCGAATCACTCTCTCAATCAGACTTAGAACATGCTGATTCACAAACCTATGCGCAACAATTTGAAAAAGGATTATCTGAAAAGCTTATTCGGAAAATATCCACAGACAAAAATGAACCAGCTTGGTTGCTAAATATCCGACTTACAGCTCTCAAGAAATTCAAAGAATTTTCTCTCCCCTCATGGGGTCCCGATATCTCACATTTAGACTTTGAAAATATTCGATATTTTTCCAAAGGATCGATAACCTCTCACGCAAAAACATGGGAAGAAGTAAATCCGGAAATCAAACGAACCTTTGAGCGACTCAAAATTCCTGAACAAGAAGAAATTCTCTTGGCAGGTGTAGGCGCACAATATGAATCAGAAAATATATACCACAACCTCAAACCTCAATGGGAAAATCTGGGAGTTATTTTTGAAGACTTTGATGTTGCTGTACAAAAATACCCCGAAATGATACAAAAATATCTTTCAAAATGTGTTCCAATCGCCAATCACAAATTTTCAGCATTACATTATGCAATTTTTTCTGGAGGCACCTTTCTCTATGTCCCCCAAGACATTGAAATTGACCAACCATTACAAGCGTACTTTCGAATGAATTCAATTAACCAAGGACAATTTGAACACACGCTAATCGTTATTGAAAAAAATGCTAAAGCACATTATATAGAAGGCTGTTCAGCACCAAAATATGGTTCTCAATCTTTACATGTTGGATGCGTAGAAGTGTTTGTCAATGAAGATGCCCAATTTCGATATTCTTCTGTAGAAAACTGGTCAAAAGATACTTTTAATCTTAATACTAAACGCTCTATCGTTCAAAAAAATGGAAAAATGAAATGGGTAGGAGGTAACCTCGGATCAGGAGTGACTATGCTTTATCCTTGCACAGTTTTGGCAGGTGAAAATGCACGAACCGATCATCTAGGAATTGCTTTTGCCAATGCTGGACAAACCCAAGATATAGGTGCTAAAATATTTATTAATGCCAAAAACTGTCGTGCCAATGTTGTTTCCAAAAGTTTAAGTAAAGATGGAGGTATTTCTACCTACCGAGGTCAAGTTTTTGTGAATTCAAAAGCTGAAAATTCCATCGTCACTATAAACTGTGATGCATTAATGTTTGATGATAAATCAATCTCTAACACAATACCCGAAATCAATTGCCACAATACCTCTTCACAAATTTCTCATGAAGCTAGTGCAGGAAAAATATCAGAAGAAGTCATGCTTTTTTTCGAAAGTCACGGTATTTCTGAAGAAAAAGCTCGTGGAATGATCGTCAATGGATTTTTAGACGAAATCGTAAAAACGCTTCCACTAGAATTTGCCAGTGAACTCAATCGTCTCATTGAACTAGGAATGGAAAACTCAATTGGATAGTTATTTATCTACAAAAACTTCTACCAAATAAAGTCTGATTAAATAATTTTTTTATCCTTTCTTTCTTCTAATGATAATTTTCCCTACTCTTCTTAATAATTCATCTATACACTTTCTCTTTGCTCCTTCATTTGTTTATCTAGACTAGAAATTACTTCCATAATCTTCATAATAGATAAAAGAGTTTCTCTTTTTTGCGTATCAACCTGAATTCCACCTGTTGCAAGTTCTAATTCCTCGTGTCTATATTTCTCCGGTACTTGTTCAATTCCTGCATTTTCTAATGCTTGCGGAAATTTATGAGGATTAGCTGTTACCAAAGAAATCACTTTTGCATTCTTTGGTATAGCCCCTTGTTCCAATCCTTTTTGAATAACCCTTATCCCAGTTGCCCCATGAGAATCCGGCAAGCTTCTTCCCCTTGTTTTTGTATAAACTTCTTTCATTGTTTCTGCAATTTCTTCATCTCCTGTAACTCCAGCTGTAAAAGGAATTAAGTCTCCTAAATAAGCCAACATCTTATCTGTCACTCCAAAATTTCTAATATCTATTCCTCCCTTCAACGCCTCTCTTTCTTCTGGTGTATCCTGAAACACATTTCGAATACCAATAAAATCTATCTGAGCACTTGGATCTGATTTTTTTCTTGCATAATCTAATAATCTTTCTGCATTACTTGCATTCAAAATATCCATAGAAGGTGCAACTGATTTTTCTAGTCCTTTATGACGCAAAATACCTTCATTTATAAGTATCACCATTATATCATTTTGATTTGTAGCAAGAATAAATCCCTCAATAGGAACTCCCATTTCTTTTGCAGTAACTCCTGCCATTAAATGACCAACATTTCCTGTTGGTACAGAAAAGTAAACTTTTTCTCTCGGCTGAATATATCCTTCTTTTAAAGCTTCTCCATACGATACAAAAAACTGTGTTTGTTGCGGAAGATACCTCCAGGCATTAATTGAATTAGCACTTCCAAGATTTATTTTTCCAATTGATTGAGCAAGTGTAATCAACTCATCAGAAGACAAATTTTCTCCTATTCTTGTATTTACTTCTTTTGTATAATTTTCTCTGTAATCAACGGAATTAATTATTTGTTCTGTTTGACTTCGAGTTTCCTGGAGTATTTTTGACATTGATTGTGCTCGGTCAAAATCTCCTTCAATAGGAAAACATTGAACATTTTTATTTTGTTGATCGGCCTGTATCATCTGTTTTTCTTGTATATCACTTACCCCTCCACTAGGATACATAACTGTGACAGAAACCCACTTTGAACCCTCAAAAGCCCTAGCAATAGCAACTCCTGTATCTCCAGAAGTTGCAACAATAATATTCATTGGATGATTATTTTCACTACACCACCATTCAAGCAACTTCCCCATTACTCGTGCCGCAAAATCTTTAAAACTAGCCGTTGGTCCTCTATCCAGCCAAGCTAAAAGCACTTTCCCTCCTTTTTCACCTCCTTCCATCACTCCATCAAAAACTTGTGTAATTTCTTCTAGAGGGAGTCCAAAATTATGAGCCTCTCTAAGCATTTTCAACAATTCTTCATCAGGAATATCCTCTCGTGGAATAAATCTCCTTAATATTAAGGAAGAAACTTCTGCCAACTCTAAATAAGGCAACTGTTCACTAAAAAAAGCTTCTTCAAACGGAGCAGGAACTTCTCTAGGATCGTACAATCCTCCATCTGAAGCAAGCCCTTCAGACAAAGCCCCTTTCCAGTCATTTAAATTTTCTCCTTGAAAATCTCGAGTACTCACAAAAGCAAGTTCTCCTCCATCTGGAGAACAATCAAGTAAAGAAACAACATCAACAACTCCTTGCTCTAGTTCTATGTGTTGATTTTTCATGGTAATTATAATTAAGAATTAAAACTTAATGTACAAAAAATTGATATTTAGAAAACACTACCCTACCATTAATAATTATTTTATTTTTATATTTATAGTAATAAAAAAACTTGTCAATTCTTGTCATTAACTTTGATTTTAAAAATTCTATATCCATAGTTTAGAGTCTTTTTTCCAAACTGTCGGATCTACTGAGGCTTAGTATATTAGAGAATAGGAATGAAATTGACAATATTATATAAATGCATTATAATTAGATGATATATTTTTTAAACAATTAAAAATGACAAAAGAATTTTCATCAAATTGTGAATTTGTATCCCATTACGAAGCAGATCGTAACCATCTCTTCGATTATATTGAACATAATAATAATGATTCAAAAGAATGCACAATTGTTATACAAATACCAGAAGGAAATTTTTTTATTAAAAAGCCTTCAATATCAGCTGTATATGAATCTGTAAAAGAAAAATTTAAAGATAATAAAGTTGTTTGGGATATGATTAATCAAGATTCAAAATTCCAAGAATGGAAAACGCTTTCTATGACTACAGAACTTTCTACGGCTGAAAAAATGGCAAAAATTAAATCTAATCAAGTTACAAAAACAATTTCAGATTAATTCAACCATACGCAACGGGAATCTCTTACCTTCTCGTCCCGAAAAATCGGGACTCCGAGGTCGAGAACTCTCTTCACCTCTCACTTCGTTCGATGGAGTTCGGCGAACCCTGGGATTCAATTAACGACTCCGTCGTTACAAGCAAAAAACCATTACCAACTTTGTTGGTACTGGTTTTTTGCTGGAGCACGCAACGGGAATCGAACCCGTGTCTCAGCCTTGGCAAGGCCGTATAATAGCCACTATACGATGCGTGCGAAAAAAAGAGGACTAAAAAAAGTCCCCTCTTTAATATTACTTTTCATCTTTTTCCTTTTCCTCTTCCTCTTCTTCATCATTATCTTCAACTTCAATACCTGCATCTTGATGTTCTATTTCATTTTGATCCACTACTTCTTTTGCGTCTGAAGACTCTTTTATCAAATCCGTTTCTCTCCCCTCAGAACCTTCTTCCAATAAAGTAATTTCATCTCCATCTTCCACTTCTCCTTGTTGAATCAAATCTACTTTTAAACACAAAGCCTGTAATTCTTTTACCAATACATTAAACGATTCCGGAATAGAAATAAGTTCTACTGGTTCATCTTTTACAATTGCCTCATATGCTTTTGCTCGACCATGAACATCGTCCGATTTAATCGTCAACATTTCTTGAAGGATATAAGCAGCTCCATAAGCCTCTAAAGCCCATACCTCCATTTCTCCAAAACGCTGACCTCCATTTTGTGCCTTTCCTCCCAATGGCTGCTGTGTTACAAGTGAATAAGGTCCTACTGATCGCGCATGAATTTTATCTTCTACCAAATGAATCAATTTCAACATATAGGTAATTCCAACTACTACATCATGATCAAATTTTTCTCCTGTTTTTCCATCATATAATGGAAATTTACCATCTGCTGGAAAATCGTTAGCTATCAAAAAATCCTGAATAGTATCCATCTTAATTCCGTTCAAAACTGGCGTTGCTACCTTAATTCCCATTTTTGACGCAGCCATCCCCAAATGCGTCTCAAGCACCTGTCCAATATTCATACGAGAAGAAACTCCCAACGGATTCAATATAATATCTACTGGTGTTCCATCTTCTAAATATGGCATATCTTCAGATGGTACTATTTGAGAAATTACACCTTTGTTTCCATGTCGTCCTGCCATTTTATCTCCTGCTTCCAAATGTCGCATTTGTGCTACTTCAACAATCACTCGTTTGAGCACACCCGTTGGAAGATCATCTCCTTCTGATCGATTCAGTATTTCAATTTTGATTACCTTCCCTCCTGATCCTCTTGGCAACCGCAAAGAAGAATCTTTTACATCATGTGCTTTTTCTCCAAAAATTGCTCTTAAGAGTCTGTCTTCAGCCGTTAATTCAGTCTCTCCTTTTGGCGTTACCTTTCCAGCTAAAATATCTCCAGCTAAAACAGTTGAACCAATTCTTATAATTCCACCTTCATCCAAATTTGAAAGCTTTACAACTGCTACATTTGGAATATCCGAAGTTAACTCCTCTGGTCCAAGCTTTGTGTCTCTCACATCTAATTCATATTTTTCAATATGTATGGAATTAAAAAGTCCTTCTCTCACAACTCTATCAGAAACAATTACCGCATCCTCATAATTATATCCACTCCATGACATATAGGCTACCATTAAGTTTCGTCCAACCGCAATATCCCCATTTTCAACTGAAGCACCATCAATAAGAACATCTCCTTTTTTCACTTTATCCCCAACCAATACCATTGGTCGTTGATGAATACATGTTGACTGATTTGTCCGTTGAAAAACTTTGAGTTTGTAGGTTCGTTTTTTTCCTGATTTCCCAACAAATACAATACGACTTGCATCTACTTCCTTTATTTCTCCACTTTCTATTGCTCTTACACACTCTTCTTGAGATGTAATAGTTTCCATCCCTGTACCGATAATTGGTGACTCTGGATTAAGAAGCGGTACAGCTTGTCGTTGCATGTTTGACCCCATTAAAGCTCGAGTATTATCATCATGCTCCAAGAAAGAAATCAAAGAAGTTGAAAGCGATACAATTTGTTTTGGTGAAATATCTATATGTGTCACATCGGATAAAGGATATGTACCTGGTTCAAAGTTTTTTCTCGCTGAAACCTGTTCATTCATAAACTGTCCTTTTTTGTCTAAAACAGAGTTAGCTTGTGCCACACACATATCTCTTTCCGCTTCCGCATCGTAATAGGCTACTTCAGAGGTGAGATGTGCCAAAACTGGAACCATTTTCATATCTTTAATCTTAGCAATCTTTTTCGCATCTTCTTTTGTAATTTTTGTATCTTTTTTCACCAATACTTTTTTTCCACTGAGAATATCTTTTCTAGCCAACCTATCAATCGCTGATTCTCCGTCATTTTTTACAATTGAAGAAACTGTTCTATAAGGTGTTTCAATAAATCCCATTTTGTTTACTCGCGCATAAGACGCTAAATGTAAAACCAATCCAATATTTGGTCCCTCTGGAGTCGTTACTGGACATATTCGTCCATAATGAGACGGATGTACATCCCGTACCTCAAAAGAAGCTCTTTCTCGTGAAAGTCCTCCTGGTCCCATCGCTGATATTCTTCGTTTGTGCTCAAGAGCAGCCAATGGATTTACCTGATCCATAAACTGAGACAATTGCCCAGAAGCGAAAAATTCTCGCATAGAAGCTGTAATCGGTCGACAGTTAATAAGTTGTGCTGGTGTTACATTTTCTAATTCAACAATCGTCATCCGATCTTTAATAATTCGTTCTGTTCGTAATAATCCCACTCGAAATTTATTTTGCACCAATTCTCCTACTCCTCTTACTCGCCTATTCGAAAGGTGATCAATATCATCCTCACAAACAGTCTTTCCAGCATTTAATCGAATAAGTTCCCGCACCATTTCAATAAAATCTTCCACTCTAAAAATTCGTCCTTCTTCATCATCTTTTGTTTTCAATCCAAATTTCTTATTGATCTTATACCTAGCAATTGGTCCTAAATCATATTTTTTGAAATCAAAAAATACAGATTCTAAAAACATTCTCGCATTTTCTGGTGTCGCTAAATCTCCTGGACGAATTCGTTTATAAACACCTTGCCATGCTTCTTTTGCACTTGTTGATTCATCTTTTGCTAAAGTTTTTAAAATAGGATTTTCTTCAAGTTCTTTTACTTCATCTTTAAAAAGATCCAAAATTTCTCGATCCGTTTCATACCCAAAATTTCTCAAAAACATAGTCACTGGAATTTTTCGTTTTCGATCAACTTTCACCCAAATAAGTCCTTTTTTATCTGTTTCCAATTCAAGCCAAGCCCCTCTTTTAGGAATCATTTTCACAGAATGCATCCCTGGAAGCACTTGATTTTTAGCATAAAAAATACCAGGACTTCGTACAATCTGCGTTACGATTACCCGTTCAATTCCGTTGATAAGAAATGTTCCTGTTTCTGTAATTCGTGGAATATTTCCAAAATAAACATCTTGCTCCTTGATTTCACCTGATTCCAAATTCGTCAAAGCCACATGCACACGAATGGCTGATTCGAAAGTCAATCCTTTTCGTCTACAATACTCCACATCATATTTTGGTTCTTCTATTTCATGTGAGAGAATTTCCATTTTCAATTTTTTCCCTGTAGAATCCTCCACTGGATTAATTTCTTTCATAAGTTCATTCAACCCATCTCCAACAAACCACTCATAAGAAGCTAATTGCACCTCAATCAAATTTGGAAAAGGAAAATCAGCTCCCAAATCTTCTGTAAAAAAATATCGACCATTGTGTTCTTTTGTTGGTTTTAATTTGGCTGGAAAATTAATCGTTTTTTTTGAAATTTTAACCATTTAAATGAAATTTAAGAAATAATGTTTTTTCTTTCATGCTTATAAAAATAGCACAAAATTCTCAAGAAACCCTTGAAAATTTTGCCCTCTATTAACCCATCAAGATACCTGGACGAAAATTTTTTCAATGGAAGGTTATTATTCAAAGAATAAAAGTCAAATTTTATGGATTTAAAAAAGAATGGATGTGATAATTCCTATATAACTAAAACTATTGTACTATAATTTTTCATAGAAATGTCGATTTACAAAAACATAGAATTTATTAGGATTCTTTTATATTAAATTTTCAATATGGTGATAAAAGATTATAAATCTTCCCCTTGGGTAAAAAATAATGGAAATCCTTGGTCTGGTAAAAGTTGGGGAAAGGGAAAATTTAATCCAGATGCTTTTGATCCATCTATACCGTATGAACCAAAAGGGAAAACATATTCATTCAGTTTAAATCCAGACAAAAAAATAGAAAATCCATTTGATTTAGATAATCTTCGTTTTTTCAATAAGAAAAAAGTTGAAAGACTTTTGGAGCTTTTAGAAGATTTTGCGACTGATATAGAAAAGAAAAAAGATGGAAGACAGATAGTATCAATGATTGGAACAGGTGGAACTATTGCAATGACAGATCAAAATGGAGAATTGGTTCCAAAACTTGATCCAGAATATTTATTAAAATATGCAGGAGGTACTTTAAATGAAAGGTTCGCAATTACTGCAATAGAATTCCCAACACTAATTGACAGCTCTCAAATGGAGATTGATTATGAAGCAGACAGCGTAATTATAATGAGTTGGATATGGGAAAATATGTCAGAAAACTTGAAAAAACTCTTTTCAGGATTTTTAATAACTCACGGAACAGATACAATGCCAGAAGGAGGTGCTTACACAGCAATAATGTTAGGACCACAGACTCCTTTTTCTGTGGGGTTTGTAGGAGCTCAAAAAACAACAGAGGATAACTTTTCTGATGTTGGAATTAATGTAAAAAATTCTCTTGATACTCTTTCTGTTTTAAAAAAAGAAAAAACTTCAGTTTGTTTTATATACATGGGAGGAAGTGAAGGTGGTGCTTATAATCCTACAGGAGTTATAAAGATTAGCGATAGTAATGTTATTGCTATGGAATCTCCAATGCACCCCAAAATTGTAGATGCTTCTAATTTTGTTCTTTCTAGTTTAACAAATTCTTTTCAGAAACGAGTTAAAAAAGAAAATAACCAAAAATTTCACCCTATTATTATAAGGGGATATGCCCCCACTATTTCTGTAAATCCAAAATTAGGTACAAATCCTAATCATGTATATGAAACTATAAAAAAAATCCCAAACACTGTTGCGGTAATTATTACGACTTTTGGTTCATTTACTCTAAATAATAAGATAACCAAAGCCGCTCAGCAAGCTACAAAAGAAACTAGAAAACTATTTTGTGTAGCAAATCCTTTTCCAGAAGGAAAAGTCGACCATAAATACGGTCCTGCTCATATTTTAAGAAATTCTGGAGCTGTATCGGTTTCAACAATGCCTATTGCAGCACAAGCTAAAGCAACTCTTGCACAACATATTTATGGAAATGATTTAGAAAAAATAGCTGCTTTTATGGCCGGAAATAACTTAGTTGGTGAACAACCTCCAAATTGGAAACAACCAATAAAATTTAAAGACATTATAGAACCATATGGATTACCGAAAGATTTAGAATTGTATTAAAAAACTGATTTTATTTTAAATTCGTTGATTAAGATAAATAATTAAGCTTTTATTTCGTTTCGCTTTTTTGTTCTAAAAACAAACCAGTCGGTTGTAAACTTTTTTATTTTTCGTAGAATTAGAGAGGAAACATGAAAAACGATTCTTTTGGTATCGAAATCCAAAATTTGAAAATTGAAAAATTTTCAGAAGAAAACTTTGAAAAAGAAATTGAAAGCTTTTGGGGAACTTATCGCCTCAATACTTCGGAAAAATTTGTTCAAACTATTCAATAAACCACTAGAATGGAAAGGATTTCTCGAATACCAATAGAAAAAAACTCTTTAGAAAATTTATATGATTTTTTTTCCATCTTTTTAAATTTTTTGGTTGAACACCAAATTCTTATTTTAATACTTTCTTTGTTTATTGGTGGACTCATCCTTTTTAAAAAGAATTTCTCCAAACAAAAAAATCATCTTAATAGAATATGGACTTTCACACTATTTTTTCTCACAAAAAGACAGATGATGATTCCTCTCGTCTTTGCTCTCTCTCAAAAAGATGGAGTTTTAGATGAAGAAATCTTGGGAAAATTACTTAAAATTCGTAATGAATGTCGAGAAAAATCTCTAAGAAAAAATCCTACTCAACGATTAGTACTAGAACAAAAAATCTCTAAAATCTTATTTTACTATTTTTCAACCTTAGAATCAGAAGGAAAAATAAAACCAAACACAAAATTTGATAAAATTGTGAAAGATCTCGAATTTATCGATGCAAAACTCGTCCAACTCCAACAAGTTTACAATATCGAAACTGAAAAATGGAATCGATTAGTTATGCATAAAGCAGTTTGGTGGTTTTTTTATATTTTTCATTTTCGAAAATTTAAAAAATTTGAAATGCCAAAAAATGATAATTTTTAAAAAATGATCTATATTTGGAATTTAGATCCTATCGCTTTTTCCTTACTCGGCTTAAGTGTCCGTTGGTACGGCATAGCCTATGTTTTAGGATTTTTCATTATCCTACAAGGAGGACAATGGCTTCTACAAAAAGTAAAAAAACACTCCATATCTTTGCAGCATCTCTCCAAAGAATCTTTTGAAAATCTTTGTTTTGGACTATTTTTTTCTGGTATTTTAGGAGGAAGAATAGGTTTATTTTTATTCTACAATCCTCAAACATTTTGGACTGACTTTTGGGAAATTTTTAAAGTTTGGCATGGAGGCATGTCTATTCATGGTGGTATTTTGGGCGCTTTTCTTTTTGGCTTTTTCTGGTGCAAAAAAAACAAAATTCCAATACTTCCTCTCGCCGATATTTTAATCATCCCACTTGCTTTAACTCTCTTTCTTGGACGAATTACTAATTTTTTAAATGGAGAGCTTGTCGGTATTCCTACTAATCAAATGTGGGGCATCCTTTTTCCCCATATTGATGAACTTCTTCGACATCCAAGTCAACTTTACGAAGCTGGTAAAAATTTATTTTTGTTTCTACTTCTTTCCTGGCTTTTTGCGAAAGATTTTTGGAAAAAACCAGGTTTCCTACTCGCTGTTTTTCTTGGTGGATATGGAATTTTAAGATTCTTAATTGAATTTTATCGCGAGCCAGCAATTTTAATTGGACTTCTTTCTATGGGACAAATTTTATGTATTATCATGATACTGATTTCTCTTCTGCTTTTTAAAAAAACAAAGATAATAAAACTTCATACAAAAAAATAAACATGTAAATATTCTTCCTTAATGAAAAAAACACTCTTTTTCCTCTTCGTACTCTTCCTTTCAGGATGTACCAAACCTATTTCACATAATCCAGTTAACACTGAACCCTCTGACAAAAAACAAAAATTAGAAACTGTTCATATTGTGGAATTCTTTGATTACGGATGTGAACATTGTCGAACATCTCACAATGTCTTTAAAAAACTCCAACAGACTTTTGGTGACAAATTGGTCATTACTCCTAAACACTTTCCTCTTAAATCGGAAACTTTTCTTGTGGCAGAAGCTTCTGAATGTGCTAGAAAACAAGGTGCTTTCGAATCATTTTCTGACCAAGCATTTGAAAACTTTGGTGTTTTTACCACAAAAAAAATGGAAGAAATTGCAAAAAAACTCAATCTTAATATGGAAAATTTTTCTCTTTGCCTTAAATCAGGATTTGCTAAAAACATTGTCCAACAACATATTAATGAAGGCGATGTTTTAGGTATAAAAGGAACTCCTTTCTTTCTAGTTAACGAAAAGCTTGAAATCCCTATATCTCTCCCTGAAAAAAGTTTTGAAACGATTATTCAGAAACTCTTAGATGGCATAGATGTGGGATAACCTTGAAAACTTTTTTCAGGTACTTGAAAAAGAACTTTCAAGAAATGGTTCTTTTTATTTTCGAGCAAAAATTATTTCTGGAGCAGAAAAATCTGAATTTTTTTCTGTATTAGCGGACAAAGAACAAACCATAAAAATAAAAATCGCTGCACAACCTGAAAAGGGGAAAGCTAATAAAGAAATTATTCGATTTTTGAAAAAGAAATTCAATGCTCATATCCAAATAGTTTCAGGACATCAGCACGCTCTAAAACTTATTAAACTTACTTCTTCAAAATAACTTTATTTTGCAAATGTTCCTTTAATTTTTTTTTCTTTTTTTACTTTTCGTTGTTACTACACCTTTTATCTTTTTTTTCTTTTTAAGAGAAAGCCCCATACCCCCTATTTCTTCTAAAATACATAAAGGATCATTACTCAAAAAAGCTTCTGTCAAAATCTCTATTTCTTCCATTTTTTCTCGTTGATCATAAAACTGCTCAATTCGAAGCAAAAACAAAAAAGCACAAATGCCACAAAATCCATAGAAGAAAAAGTGAAAAGTATCTAAATCAATCAAATGTTCAAAGAAAGTAATATAAATAACAGGTAAGATCAAGGCTAGAAGTAAATAGAAAATAATCTGAACCGATGAAAAATTTACCAATTTATAATTTAAATCTCGTGGAAAATTTCCCTTTTCATATTGATAATGTAACAAACTAATACAAAATTTATAAAAAATAGAACTCTTTAAATACCATCCAACAACAACTACAAAAAAGAATGCGAACATTCCCAATCGCCAAAATAAAATATTTTCCTGAATACTTGTCGGTAATGGCATAACAAAGAAGAAAAATGTGAGTAATAATACAGAGAAAAAACTTCCTCCATAAAGATTTTTTTGATAATGCAATTTCTCATAATGACTCAACAACCAATTACTATCATCGAATTTTTTTAGTGGTATCTTTCTCATTTTTTATGAATTAATCTTCTCATTGTATCACATTTAAAAAGAAAAAACAACACATTTATCTTTTCTTATACAAAAATCAAAATTTTAAATCCACACTCTTTTTACTTTCATTTAAATTTAGACCATAATCCCTCTCGAATGCGAAGAAAAAAAACAAATACTAGAAAAAAAAACTTCGCCAAAAAAGAATTGGGACAAAATTTTTTAAATAATCCAATTATTCGAGAAAATATTTTAACTGAAGCAGGAAATATTAAAAACAAAAATATTTTGGAAATTGGTCCTGGACTTGGTTTTTTGACAACCAAACTTTTACAAGAGAGTTCACATCTAACCGCTATTGAGTTTGATGAAAGAGCCGTTCAAATATTGAACAAAGATTTTGGAAATCATGAACATTTTCACCTCATTCACGGAGACATTTTAATATATGATCTTGATATACTGTTTGAACAAAAAAAGTATTCAATAATTGCAAATATCCCATATAATATAACAGCTCCGATATTTAAAAAAGTGTTGTCAAAAACAAAAAACAAACCAGAGTTTGCTGTTTTTATGGTACAAAAAGAAGTCGGAAAAAAAGTTTGCAATCCAATAAAACGCTCCATTCTTTCTATTTCTGTAGAAATTTTTGCTGAAACAAAATATTGTTTTACTGTTACTCGAGAAAACTTCACACCTATTCCAAAAGTAGATTCCGCTATCATTCGTCTTGATATTCGAAAAAAACCACTCGTACCAAAAGATTTGCAACAAGATTTTTTTACAGTAGTAAATGCAGGATTTTCTCAAAAAAGAAAAAAACTTGGCAATTTTATTGGAAAATTCTTTGGACTCTCTCCCAAAGACTTATTGGGTACTGTCAATCCAGATCGAAGAGCCGAAACCCTAAATATCAAAGATTGGATACAAATCACAAAAAACTTTAAAAAATTAATGTTCCCTTAATATGAAAAAATTCCCTAATCGATATATAGAACGAATGAAATCCATATTGCCAAAAAATGAATGGAAAAATTTTTTTGAAAAAGTAACTGCCCCACTCCCAAAGACAATTCGTATCAAGTCTTTCTCTACCTTTGAAAAAAATAAACCAACAGGATGGACTCTCAAACCTGTTGTCGAACTAAACGAAGCATTTTTTATTAAACGAGAAGATCAAAAAGAACTAGCACTTGGAAAAACCCTCGAACATTTTTCTGGAGAAATTTATGTCCAGAGCTTAAGTTCCATGCTTCCAGTAAAAGTTTTGAACCCGTTCCCTGGAGAAAAAATCTTGGATATGTGTGCTGCACCTGGATCAAAATCCACTTTTTTATCCGAAAAAATGGAAAATTCAGGTGTTTTAATCTGCAATGAATTAAGCTCAAGTCGAAGTAAAAAACTTTCAGCAAATCTCACTCGCATGGGAAGCCTCAATTTTGTGATGACACAAAGTAATGGATCGACCATGCAATACTTTTTTGGTCAAGAGTTCGACAAAATTTTATTAGACGCACCATGTTCAAGTGAAGGATTTGCTCGTCGTGATTCTAAATTTTTTGAAAAAATGTGGCAGGAAAAAAAGATTTTCACTGCCGCCAAGCTGCAAAAACAACTAATTCTTTCTGCTTTCAATATGCTTGTTCCAGGAGGTACCATGGTATATTCAACTTGCACTTCCGCTCCAGAGGAAAATGAATTCGTCATTGCTCACTTACTATCAAATATTCCCCAAGCTGAACTCTTGCCAATAGATCTCGGAGCAATTCCCTCTCGAAAGGGATTGACTGAATTTGATGGTAAATCTATCCCTGCTGAAATTTCAAAAAATGTCCGCCGAATTAATCCTCATTTGGAAACAGAAAATTGGAGTTCTGAAAGTTTTTTTATCGCTCTCATTCGAAAATCGGCTCCACAAAAACTTACACCACCTAAAAAACCGTTTATCAAAAATCCGCCTAAAATCCCAAAAAAACAACAACAGGCAGAAGTCATTACACGGCTTGCTAAAAAGTTTGGGATAGATAAATCTATATTCAAACCATTTATCTTAGTGGAAAAAGATAATGAATTTTTTCTGACGACTCGAGACGCAGCTGGATTTTGTCAAAAAAACTTATTTCGAAAATTAGGGCTCAAAATACTTGATAAAGACCGTCATATTACCACTGCATTTGCACTGAACTTTGGCACTGCTGCAACTAAAAACAAAATCATCTTAACTAATCACCAAAAACAAAAATGGATGGAAGGATACGATCTAATTTTTGATGATTCTTTTCCTAAGAAGGACTTTAAAAATGGTGATGAAATGATGATTCTTTTTGATCGATTTTGTTTGGGATATGGAAAAGTAATGGACACAAAATTGAAAAACAAACTCAATAGGGATTTGGTATTTTAAACTCCTTTTTTCTACCTCATTTTTGCAGAACATATGAGATGATATTTATTCCTGAACGAACCTATTGTCATCCTGAACTTGTTTCAGGATCTACAATATTTTGTCTTTGTGTGAAAATTTGCCTATCTTTTTTCCTTCACTATAATTTCCTAGCATTCTAAAAAATACTATGAAAAAATTATTAATCCTCGTTTTTAGCCTCTCCTTAATTGGTTGCAACACTCCACAAGAAATCGGAGCTCCATTACCAGAAATTGAATCCAACACTGTAAAAACTGCCAGCATAGGTGAAATATGTGGTGGAATTGATGGAATCATATGTCAATCTGGTCTAAATTGCCAAATAGAAGAAAAACATCCAAATGCAAATGGAATATGTGTAAACCCTATAGTGAACGAGAACTTAAAATGTCCTGAAACACAAGCCCCTGTTTGCGGATTGAAGAATGATAATAAAAATGGATATCTCAATGAATGTGAAGCCACACGACACGGAGCTGAAATACTCTATGATGGTTTTTGTAAAAAGGATGAAACAGTTAGTAATAATTGCACTGGAAAAGTTTTAGGAATTGAAGGATGTGATACTGTTTTTACCGCTGTTGAATTTAATGGAAGTGACTGTGTAGTAAAAACCGTTCAAGGTTGTGATGTTGAAATACCTTTTGAAACTATCGAAGCCTGTGAGAATTCTTGTCTTAAAGACGAGGAAAAATCATCAATTTCAGCAAAAAATGAAACAACTCTTATCCAAAAATGTCCAACTCAAAAAATCATAAATAAAATGCCAATGATCATTAGTAGTCCTGAGGATATGAAAAAATTTCCAGCTCGCCAATATTTTATTTATAATGGATCTCGTATGGAAATTGAAGACTTTGATGCCTCCTTTTTGAAAGCAAACTGCACAATTCCCGAAATGGTCGTACATTAAAAGAAACTCTGAGATAAAAAAATTGTCTTCCCGTTCTTGAAACGGGATCTACAATATTTTGCCTTTCTTGTTACGAAAAAAAATCGTAGATTCTGAAATAAATTCAGAAAGACAGTTTTTTTTATACGAAATGAGTCTCTTATTTTTTCCTTTTTGTTTTCATCAAAGGTTGCTTTAATTTTGTAAACTTGAAATTTTCTCTAAAGCATGGTACAATGAAAAGATGGGTTTATTCTTTACATTTATTCAAGTTATTTCATTTTTTGTTGGTTTAGTAGGAACTACCATTATTTTTATTGGAGCCATTTTAGGAGTTTACAAATACATTTTACCACAATATGATATCCAAACTGTACGATTAACAATCGGAACACATATCATTTTAGGACTAGATTTCATGGTCGGAAAAGACATTATTGATACCATGCTTTTGGATGGGATTCTAAATGAAAAACGATTTTGGATGGATCTTGCAGGACTTTTTACGGTAGTTCTTATTCGAATCGTTTTAACACATTTTACATCAAAAGAAATTCGAGATCTTGAAAAAAATAAGTGTACAATAAAGGCTTAAACCGTACTTTTCCGAAACTTTCGCATTAAGGGTGTCATTTCCCGTTCTGGAATTTTTCGATTTTTTACTCTATCTGATATTTCCAAATCTGATAATTGTATATTTAAAACTCTATTTGGTATATCAATTTCAATAATATCACCATCTTTCACCGCTGCTATTGATCCCCCCACATACGCTTCTGGTTCAATATGTCCGATACACGGTCCTGCTGTCCCTCCAGAAAATCTCCCATCAGTAATCAATGCCACTCTTTTAAATCCAGCCCCCTTGATCGCTGAAGTAGGACTAAGCATCTCTGGCATTCCTGGTGCACCAGCTTGTCCCATATAACGAAGCACTACAACATCCCCTTCTTCTATCTTCCCTGTTTCCAATGCCTCTAGCATAGTCGATTCTGATTCAAATACTTTTGCTGGTCCAGTATGAACTAGCATCTCTGAAGGAACGGCTGTTTGTTTCACAACAGAGGTTTTTGCCAAATTTCCCTTAAGACACGCTACACCTCCTTCTGGATAATAGGGATTTTCTAATGATCGAATCACTTCTTCATCTAATACTTTCCCTTCCTTAGCTATGTCTTGAACACTTTTTTTATTCACTGTTTTTTCATCATTTAACCTATCTGCAAATCGATTAAGCACTGCTGACATCCCACCTGCTCTGTCCACATCTTCCATCACATATGGTCCAGCTGGACGAATATGACAAACATTCGGCGTAATGCGTGAAATACGATCAAAGTCATCTTCTGAAATATCAATCCCCAACTCCTTCGCAATCGCAATCAAATGCAGTACAACATTGGATGATCCTCCTATCGCATTATCAACCAAGATTGCATTTTCAAACGCCTCTTTAGTCATAATATTAGATGGTTTATATTCCTCTCCTGCCATTATGAGCTCCACAATTTGTTTTCCTGATTTATAAGCTTGTTCTTTCTTTTTCGGATCAACAGCCAAAGTCGTCGCACATCCCGTCAAACTCATCCCCAAAACTTCTGTCATACACGCCATAGAATTGGCGGTAAACAACCCCGCACAGCTTCCAGCCGTCGGACATGCCGCACATTCTATTTCATATGCTTCTTTTTCTGAAATAGTTCCTTTTTTAATCCTCCCCACTGCTTCAAATCCCGTGATCAAATCTATATTTTCATGATTATGTTTTCCAGCTTTCATTGGACCGCCAGTCACCATGATCGCTGGCAAATCTAATCTTCCTGCTGCCATAAGCATTCCAGGAGTAATTTTATCACAATTTGTCACACCAACCCATCCATCCAATGAATGGCTCAATACCATAATCTCAATATTATCTGCAATATGATCCCTTGAAGGCAGACTCAACCTCATCTCCGCATACATTGCAACCCCATCGCACACTCCTGGCACACCCCAAACAAAAGGAACACCTCCCGCATCACGAATCCCACGCATAACTTCCTTTGTCAGTATATCAAGATGAATATGTCCCGGAATAATATTATTATACGAATTGGCTACCCCAATGAATGGTTTTTTGAAATCACTATCTACAAGTCCACTCGCTCGTAAAAGCGACCGATGAGGCATAGTTTCAACAGGAGTTTTGAGAATATCAGACTTCATTAGCATGGAATAAAATTTAAATTCTTTTTAAGGAAATATTATCAAAAAAAATTTATTCGACAAAACTTTCTTAAAGAAGGTCTAATAAATAACTTTATTTCTATTAAATTCATTATTGACATATTTCATCTTTTTCCTTATAAAATAAACCGTCTTTAAAATAAGTAGTTTTTCTAAAACTATCTTGTTTTGAGACAAAAAGTGATCTTTTATTTTTTTTCTTTCATTCTATTATTTTTTTTCTTTCATTCTATTCACCTTAAGGAGGATTTATCTTGAAAAAACAGAAAAATTTTTTTAGACAAAAAACATTCTCAGTTTTTGAAGGAAGTAAAAAAATCGGGGAAGTAACAGCACCAAACTATTCAAAGGCCAATGCAAAGGCCATGAAGTTTGGCGCAAATGTAACACTAAAGATCACTAAGCCTTAACTGGCTTCATTCTTTCGACGAGGTATGCTTTAGGACAGCTACCTCGTCCCGTTTTTTATTAAATTTATTGTTGACATATTCCATCTTTTCTTTATAAAGTAAATTGTCTTCAAAATGAGGAATTCTTCATTGAATTCTCTCCTTTTGAGACAAAAAGTGATCTTTTGTTTTTTTCATTAATCTTTAATAAAGAAAGGAGAATAATCTCATGAAAAGAAGAAAAAAAAGAAGTTTTAAAAAAACATTTCAAGCATTTACTACGCTTGAAAACAAAAAAATCATCGCCGGATATCTACGGTCTCCTAACAGAGGCCATGCCGCAAATGCGGCAATAAAATCTTTCGGCAATAGTTTTTCAGTAAAGATCACTTCATAGTTTCTCTTGCGACGAGGCATGCTTTAGGACAGCTGCCTCGTCCTATTTTCATTTCTTTTTTCTATTTAAGAAAAAATACATTTACTCTTTCAGACTTTTTCGTTACGGTGCGACTGATTTTTATTGATATAAAAACAAAGTTATTCATCTTTCCTCAAAATGAAACGATGTATTATCGTGCATTACGACGAAATCGGACTCAAGGGTAAAAACCGAGATTTTTTCGAAAATAAACTCATCCAAAATATAAACGAAAAAATAAGACTTTCCAATCTAACAGGACACATTCACAATATCTTTGGACGACTAAAAATAGTACTAAATACAAATACTGCTCTCACCAAAACGGAACAATCAGCTTGGATTGAACTTCTAAGTACAACCTTTGGTCTTGCTTATTTTGGATTTGCATTTGAGATTTCTTCCAACGAAGAAGCTTTCATTGAAGGAACTAAAAAACTAATAGAGGAAGAATCTTTTGAAACTTTTCGAGTTACAGCTTCTCGTACTGATAAATTATTTCCCAAAACTTCCATGGAAATTAATCAACTTCTGGGAGGTGTTGTATTAAAAAACACGAAAGATAAAAAAGTAAAACTCAAAAACCCAGATTTAGAAATATTTGTCGAAATCTTAGGAAAAACTTCTTTCTTGTACGGCAACAAACAAACAGGTCCTGGCGGTCTCCCTGTTTCTTGCGGAGGAAAATCTATAGTTTTAATCTCAGGTGGTATTGACTCTCCCGTAGCAGCATTTTTCGCTCAAAAACGAGGACTTCACACAACATTTATTCATTTTCATTCCTACCCACAAACCTCACAAAAATCCGTTGATAAAGTTCGAGAATTAGTGAAAAAACTCACTCGTTTTTCTCCTACTGCTACTTTGTATATGTGTCCATTTTTAGATATTCAAAAAGAAATTTTAAAGAAAAGTCCCGACAAATTTCGTATATTACTCTACCGACGATTTATGTATCGTATTGCCGAAAAATTAGCGGGGAAAATTGGAGCAAAATGCCTAATCACAGGAGAGAGCCTAGGACAAGTTGCCTCACAAACGATTGAAAATATCACAGTTACCCAAGACGCTGTTGCTGCACTTCCCATCCTCCGCCCACTAATAGGATTTGATAAAAAAGAAATCATCTCCTACGCAAAAAAAATCGATACTTTTACTCTCTCTATCCGTCCGCACGATGATTGTTGCACCGTATATATGCCAAAAAATCCAGAAACTAAAGGTAATGTCAAAGAAATCCTAAAACAGGAAGAAATTTTTGAAGTTGATACTATGATTTCAAGAATGATGGAAAAACTAGAGATTGAGAAATTTTAAGCTCTTCTATCTCTCATATTGTTCTAATACAAATTCTGCCAACTCCCGAACATACGAGGCTGAAAACTTAAAGGAAATTCCCGCTGCTTGATAAATTTCTGGAATTGATTTTGTCGATCCCAACCGCATAAAGTTTTTATAATGCTTTAGCCCCTTTTTTCGATTTTCTAAAAAATTTTTCCACAACGCAATCGATCCTAACTGAGAAAACCCATATTCAATATAATAAAACGGTACTTCAAAAATATGAAGCTGAGACTGCCATTTGTAAGCCAATGCCTCTTCTAACCCAATATAATCTACCTCTTGAGTAGAAAACTCCTCCACAATAGCCATCCATTCTTTTTGTCGCTCCACGCTTGTGTATTTTGGATTAACATACAACCAATGTTGAAATTTATCCACCACACAAATCCATGGTAATATAGAAAGTGATGTTTCTAACTTTTGCTGTTTAGCTCGTTTCAAATCGGCTTGATTAGTGTAAAACAAATCCCAAAAATCCATCGAAATAAGTTCCATACTTTGAGAAGCCAATTCCGCCACCTCAGAAGGAGTTGATTTTAGATCTGAAATTTCTAAATCTTTAGTTAAGAAACTATGAATCGCATGCCCACCTTCATGTACCATCGTCTCCAAATCTCGATGAGTTCCAACCGCATTCATAAAAATAAACGGCACTCCAATCTCATAAAGTGGATAATTAAATCCTCCTGGTGCTTTCCCTTTGCGAGAATCTAGATCAAAATGTCTCATATCTCGCATAATTTCTATATATTCCCCAAAATTTGGATCAAGATTCGAAAATCCTTTAATCGTTTTTTTTACGAGCTCTTTAGAATTAGTAAAAGGTTTCAACTCTGCTTTTCCTGAAATATCTACAGACAAATCCCACGGTCTTAGCATATCTAACTCCAATACCTCTTTTCTGTGCTGTTGAAACTTTTTTAATAATGGCAAAATCTCCTGCTTCACTGTCTCATGAAAAATCTCACAATCCTTTGGAGTATAATCAAATCGATTAAGTTTTTTAAACTTATAATCTCGAAAGTTTTCAAAATCTGCATTATACGCCACTTGATCTCGCAAATAAATTAATCTATCCATCAAATTATCTAGTTTTTCCTTTTCCTCCAACCGTCGATCACTCATGGCTCTATAAATAGTTTCTCGCAGTTGCCGATCAGGCGATTCCAAAAATTTTCCTGCTTGCTGAATAGTGAGTTTTTCTCCTTCATGTTCAATCATCATTTGTGAGGAAATAACCCCATACTTCTGTGATTCTTCTTCTATTTCAGTAAAAAGCGGAACATTTTTTTCACGAAAAATTTCAATCGATGTTTCGAGTTTTCGAAGAAATATTTTGTACGAATCTGGTAATTTAGAAGTAAACTTATTTTGTACAATTTTCTTGTTCAACTTGTCTGAAAACGGACTTATATTCGGCTGAATTTCTTGTACAAAAAAGAGAAAAGATTCTTTTTTCTCCACACTTTTTGTATCACAATTCATCTTGATATACCTCCAAGCAAAATTTTCTTCTAAAAAACTTTCTAATTCTGACCGATCCTGTAAAAATTGCTTCAACTCCTTCAAAGAAGCGATCTCTCTATCCAAAAGTTTTTGGAAAAATATCTCCAATTCTTTCCAAGTTGTAAATGAAAAATCTTCTGGCAAAAAACATCGATTAGGGCGTTTTATAATCTTCATAATTATTCAGCAAAAGTACTTCCATACTTTATCAAAATTCCACAAGAATGAAAGCAAGATAGGAGATTCTACCTGAGCAGAAATAGACTGTTCTGAAAGACAAAAGCACTAAAAATCTAATTGTTTACCTTCTTTTCTGAGCCATTTTTTGTGCTGTTTAAACTTTGGGTCTAGTAATTCCACCAATTCCCAAAAAGAGACACTATGATTCATTTCCTGTAAGTGACACACCTCATGAATTACTAGATAATCTACAATCTCTTTTGGAGCAAATATAATTCGCCAATTGAAATTAAGATTCCCTTTTCCGCTACAACTTCCCCATCGCGTTTGCTGATTTTTGATAAAAATTTTATTTATAGATACCTCCAATTTTTCTGCAAATATTTGCACGCGATTTTTCAGATATCTTCGTGCTTTTTCTCGATAAAAAGTTTCTAAATGTAATCGAATTTCTGCTTGTAAATCTGTACAAACTGACCCTTGAAAAAAATGCAATTCCCGAAAATGCTCTCGCAGAAAACTCCGTTTTCCTTTTCCTTCAAAAAATTTCAATTCATAAAATGCCTGTCCCAAAAAGCCCAATTTTGTTTCCGATACAAAAACCTTCTTTTTTTCCGCTCTCCCCTGCAGTTGCTTCAAAATCCAATCCTCATGCGTCTGTAAAAACTGCTTCCCTGCCATTTTTGGTACATACCATGGCATCGACAATACAACTTTTCCATTCCCTTTGACCGAAATCCTTAAGTTTTTCGCCTGCTTTGACTTGCGGATGGTATAGTCGATTTTTTTCCCTTTTAAATTTATTTCCAACATTTTCTATGATTGTTAATTAAAGTCCGGACTCTAAAGAGTCCGGACTTTGGATGCGAACAAAATGAATCATCACTTATGCGTAAATAAGAGAGAAATAATCTTCTAGCTTATCTTCTCCAACTTCAGTCTTTTCTCCTGTTTCCATATTCTTTACTTGAACATATTTCTTGTTCAGCTCATCTTCTCCCAAAACCACGACATACGGAATCTGCATCTTATCAGCGTAATCAAACTTTTTCCCTAGTTTTTTATCTTCCAAATAATTTTCTACAAAGAATCCTCCATCTCGAAGTTTTTTTCCAATCTCCAATGACTTTGGCAATGCCACTTCATCAACATTTATTACCAATATTTGCGTTCGTGTTTGTCTATCCGTTTTTACCAACCCCTCCTCAAAAAACTGGCTCAAAAGTCTCGTCAATCCTATAGAAATCCCTACTCCTGGCATCACTTTTCCAGTAAAAACCGAAGCCAAATCCTCATATCGTCCCCCAGAACAGATTGAACCAAGACCGAAATAATTAATTAAATTTGTTTCAAAAACTGTTCCAGTATAATAGTCCAATCCTCGTGCAATACAGAGATCAACTTTAAAATATTTTTCATCAATTCCCATGTTTTCAATGGATTTCACAACTAATTGTAACTCCTCTACTCCCTCTTTGAACAAATCGCTATCATTCGACATCTCCTTAAGTTTTTCCAAAATGGTTTCGTTTGATCCCTGAATTTGAATAAAATCTAAAATATTTTTGATTGCCTCTTTTTCCACTTTTTGTTCCTCCAACTTTTTTCCGACCGCTGTTTCTCCAATCTTTTCCAACTCATCCACAATATTTAAAACTGTTTTTATCTTATCCGCTTCTACTCCTGTAGACTCAAAAAATCCTAGTAAAATTTTTCGATTATTGATTCGTACTACAAATGGCTCTTCCGACATTAACTGCCGAAAAATATCAATAATGATAGCAGGCATCTGAGCATCGTTGAGAATTGATAAACTCCCGTTGCCAATCACATCTATATCACATTGATCAAATTGACGAAATCGTCCTTTTTGCGCCCGTTCTCCACGAAACACTGGACCAATCGTATACCGACGAAAAGGAAAATTTAAATCATTAAAGTTTCGAGCCACATATAAAGCCAACGGTACCGTGTGATCAAACCTCAAAGCATTACCAGAATGGGAAATATCCCCCTCTTCATCCAAAATTCGCTTGAGAGCGTACATTTCTTTAGGATTCCCTCCTTTGCCTAACAAATTCTCTTCTCGTTCCACCAATGGCGTATTTATGGGTAAAAATCCATTCTTTTCAAAGACTTCCGCAATAGTTTTTATCCATCTCTGCCGAACTTGCTCCTGTGCAGGTGAAAATTCTGGAAATCCCGAAGGCGTCTTTACATTATATTTTTTAGACATCATTTAGATTTTATTTAAAAAAAGACAAAACTCTACTTTTTCTTTACTAAGTCCGGACTCTATAGAGTCCGGACTTCTGTAGATTGTGAGGTTAGAGTAAATAACAAGCATGAGGACAAAGCAAAAAATCAGTTTTTTTGATAATTTTATGTACTTATTTAAATAATGATTATAATCATTACATGACTAGAAATAAAGTCGGCTCCGAAAATGTTCGAAAAATTACTCGTGTTGGTAGTATGAGTTACTCGATAACCATTCCAGTTGAGTATATGCGAAAGTTGAAATGGCGAGAAAAACAAAAGGTAGTTGTAACAAAAAGAGGTAAAAAATTGGTTATTGAAGATTGGGAAGCATAATATTTATCCTAGTTTCAAAAACGAGAAGACATCTTTTTATTATGAATAAAATTTAGAAGATTTAATACTTCTACTCTTTATGGCGTTTTTTCAATTCTTCCAAAACTACTTCTAAAGAAGTTTCCTTTGCCTCCAACAAAACCAAATAATGAAACAATAAATCCGCTGATTCTGAAATAAATTTCGCTTTTTCTTCGGACAATGCGGCAATAACCGTTTCAACTCCCTCTTCTCCAACCTTTTGAGCAATCCTCTCTAAACCTTTATTGAATAGACTGGTAACATAAGACCCCTCTGGCATATTCTTTTTTCGATCTTGAATTATTCTAAACAGTTTTGATAAAAACCCAAAAGAAGATTCTTCGCCAAAACAGCTAAATTTACCAGTGTGGCAAGTGGCTTTTGGAGCTTTTGCCAAATATAAAATCGTGTCTTGATCACAATCAACTTGAGCATCTTTCATCTCTAAGAAGTTGCCTGATTCTTCACCTTTTGTCCAAAGGCGTTCCTTAGTACGAGACCAAAATGTTATCTTACAAGTTTTCATCGTTTGTTCCAATGCTTTACGGTTTTGGTAGCCCACCATTAAGACCGTTCCAGAATCACTATCTTGAACGACAGCAGTTATTAGACCATTATTTTTTTGGAAATTAAGTGTATCGAAATCAATATTAAATGTTTTCATTATGAGAGACGGATAGGAATATTAAAGTTAGCTAAATAAACTTTTAAGTCAGAAATTTTTATGGTTTTTGAATGAAAAACACTTGCTGCTAAAGCTCCATCAACAAAAGATTTTTCAAAAACTAATTTAAAGTGTTCCATATTTCCAGCTCCTCCTGAAGCAATTACAGGAATATGGGTTATTTCAGACACTTGTTTCAAAAAATCTATATCATAACCATTTTTTGCTCCATCTTGAGACATACTGTTTATAACTAATTCTCCAGCTCCTCTTGTTTGAACTTCTTTTATCCATTCAAAAGCTGTCCAGATTGTCTTAAGTGTTTTGTTTTGATCGCCTGTATTGGCGTATATTTCACTCCCACGCACATCAATACCAATAACTACTGCCTGAGATCCAAATCTGTCGACAAGTTCATTTATAAGATCTGGTCGCTCTAAAGCAGGTGTGTTGACTGATATTTTATCAGCCCCAGCTTCAAATACTCGCTTTGCTTGAGCAACAGAGCGAATGCCTCCTGCCACAGAAAAAGGAATCGATATTTGAGAAGCCACCTTTTCTACCCATGATATATCAACTTCACGCCTTTCTGGACTTGCAGTAATATCATAAAAGACTAGCTCATCTGCAGCTTGTTCAGAATAATATTTTGCAAGTTTGGCTGGATCTCCCATGTCTCGGTGATTTTTAAACTGTATACCTTTTACCACTCTTCCATCACGGATATCCAAACACGGAATAATTCGTTTAGCTAACATTTTTAAATTGATTAAGTTCTTTTTCGGTAATCCGTTTTTCATAGAAAGCCTTTCCAAAAACAACACCTGCTATACCAATTTCTTGCAATCTTTCAATGTCAGCAATACTGCCAACCCCTCCCGCCGCGAGTATATAAAGCTCTGGAAATATTTTTTTTACTTTACGATAAAGAGATTCCTTTACTCCACCCAAAGTCCCATCCGAATTTATGTTCGTGATAATTGTTTTCGTTATCCCCAACTCCTGAATAAGACTTAAAAATTCATTAAGAGAAAAATCGCTTGCCTGCGTCCAACCTCGCGTCATAACTTTTGAATCTTTAACATCAACCGAAACCACTATCTCTGTTTTATCAAAAATTTTTAAATACTCTTTTAATATTGTTGGAGATTCCGCCACTTGCGTACTGAGAATAACCCTATCCGCTCCAGAAGAGAGCACCGTTTCAATAGAAATTCTATTTCGAATACCTCCGCCAAATTGGATGGGAAGCGAAGTCAACGCCTTTATTTTTTTGAGCATTTCTATGTTTTTGGGACTTCCCATTTTTGCTCCTTCCAAATCAACTATGTGAATTCCAGTAGCAAAGGTATTAAAAGTGCTAAGAAGTGTTTCTAAATCAACCTCGTACGATTTTTTTTGATTAAAATCTCCTTGGAAAAGTCGTACCACTTTTCCATCTATAAGATCTACCGCTGGCCATAATTCAAATGTTTTCATATTCTATTTTTTAAGGAAACGCTGATAAAGTCTTCGCCATAAAAAATTCCAGTATTTTTGAGAGATTTTTTCTTAATAAATTTTTCTTTTTAGCAGGCTAATAGAAACAATTTTTAAGGGAAAAGATCCTAAAAGACGAATTTTTGGCGAATTATTTTTTTTGTTTTATTATTATTTTTTCGAGTTTATCAGTGTTTCCTTAGTAAGAAAATAAGAAATTGTTCCCCAATATCTCCCGATTTTTCTGGATGAAATTGTATGCCCCAAAAATTTTTATAATGCACCACAGCACTGAAAAACTGTCCCCCATATTCACATTTTGCAACTGTCCAATCACCTAATGGCATATAATACGAGTGCACAAAATAGAAATAGTTTTTATCAAATTCAGATTCTGGAAAATCAATGGTATTCCAACCCATGTGAGGTACTCTTTTTACTTGTTTTGTATCAAATTTTTTGATGGTTAGTGGAATAATCCCAAGACATTTAGTATTTCCTTCCTCTGAAAATTCTGCTAAAAGTTGCATACCTAAACAAATCCCAAAGACGGGTTTTTCACAACTGATAAGAAATCTATCCAGTTTTTTTTCTTTTAGTTTTTGCATAGCAAACTCCGCATTTCCAACTCCTGGAAAGAGAATCTTTTTACATTTGTTTAGTTTTTCCGGATTAGCTGAAATCAAATAATCCAGTTTGTTTCTCTTTAAACAATACTCAATCGATCCCATATTTCCGCTACCATAATCAATAATTCCAATCATAATATTCCTTTTGTTGAAGAAATAGAAAAAGAAGTTTTTTTAACCACTTCTCGAAGCGTTCGAGCCAATCCTTTGAAAGCAACTTCAATCAAATGATGTGTGTTTTCCCCTGAAAACTTCATATACAAAGTAATACCTGCTTGCTCACAAAAACTCCGTAAAAAATGTTGAAACATTTCTGTGGGGAAATCTCCCACATATTCACGAGAAAATTTTTCATCAAATTGTAGAAATGGTCTTCCTGAAATATCAATAGCCACCTCAACCTTAGCTTCATCCATAATAATAATTTTTTCAGAAGCGTATCGTTCAATCCCCCTCTTGTCATCCAAGGCTTTTCTAAATGTTTCTCCCAGTACAAGTGCCGTATCTTCAATCGTGTGGTGTTCATCAATTTCAAGATCACCTTGACATTGCACCATCAAATCAAAATTTCCATGTTTTCCTAATTGATCAAGCATATGATCAAAAAATTTTAATCCTGTATCAATCTTGGTTTGACCAGAACCATCTAAATTCAAATCTATCACTATTTCGGTTTCTTTGGTTTTACGGTTAATCACAGCTTTTCTTGGCTGATTTATAACCTCCTCTGTAAGGAAAATCCAATCCCAATCTTCGAGTAAAAACCCACGAACTCCGATATTTTGAGCAAATTGCATATCACTTTTTCTATCACCTACCATAAATGATCGAGTGAAATCAATTTGGTTTTCCCGCAAAAAATTATCCACCATCCCAATAGAGGGTTTCCTTCCAAGCGACGGATTTTTGGCAAAAGAACCATCTTCAAAAACTGCTAGAAACTCAATCCCTTCTGAATTGAGAATCTCAAACAATTTTTGATTCACCAAATCATAATTTTCTCTTGGATTACTGGCAGTTCCCAATCCATCTTGATTAGTAACCATCACCACCTCCCACCCATTTTCGGTAATGCGTTTAAGAGAGGAAATAACATTTGGTAAAAACACCATGTCATTTAAACCATTTATTTGCTGTGTTTTTGGCGGCTCTACCAAAATGGTTCCATCGCGATCGACAAAAATAATTTTTTTCATGATTTATATTTTCTTAATACTTTTATTAGTTGATTATTTTCTTCTGGTAAACCGACAGAAATGCGTAAAAAATCAGGATAATCTGTATATTTTCGGATAATAATCGACTGCCGTTTCAAAAATTCGTAAATTTCCCACGCATTTTCAAATTTTCCCCAAAGAAAATTAGCTTGTGATGAATAAATTTTTTTTACAAACGAAAATTCTTCTAATGTTTTTTTCAATTTTTCTCTCTCCAAAATAAGCATTTTCGCATTTTTTCGTATTACCTTTTCATTTTCCAATACTTCCAATGCCATGCTTGCTGAAAAATTATTAAGATTATAGGGCGGTTTTATTTTGGATAAGAAGGAAATAATCCCTGTATTAGCAAACAGCATACCTATTCTATAACCCGCCAACGCCCAATACTTGGAAAAAGTTTGAAGTATCACCAAGTTCGGATATTTATCCAATTTTTTTACCCAACTCGTACTATTTGAAAAATCAATATAAGCTTCATCCAAAACCACAATACCAGAAAAGTTTTCTATAATTTTCTCAAGATTCTTAACGGAAAAAATATTCCCAGTCGGTGAATTGGGATTCGGAAGAAAGAGTATTTTGGCAAAAGTTCCCATCAAGATTTCCACATCAAGTTCATAATTGTCTTTAAGTGGCACTTCCTTTACTTCAATATCATTTATAGAAGCGATTGTCCCATACATCCCAAAAGTCGGCGGACAAATCACAATCTGGTCTTTTTTTGGTTCACAAAACACTCGAACTAGTAAATCAATTAATTCATCAGAGCCATTCCCAAATAAAATTTGCTCAGGTATTAATCTATTTCTTTGCGCTACTTTTTTTCGCAGTGTCGATTGATATGGATCAGGATAACGATTTTGCAAACCATCTCCCCATGGATTTTCATTCGCATCAAGAAGTATCGCCGATCCACCTATCCATTCACTACGAGCAGATTTATAAGGACTCAGCTTTAATATATTCGGTCTGACAAGATTATTTATATTCATGGTAATAAATGAGACTCTGATAAATAACTTTATTTCTATAAAATTGATTATTTTTTCACATAATTTATTTATCAGAATTAAGACGCAAAGAAACAGCATTTTTGTGTGCCTGAAGCATTTCTTTTTCAGCTAATTTTTCAACTATTGGTCCAAGATTTTTGCATCCTTTCTTTGTGATTTCCTGAAAAGTTATTTTTTTTAAAAATGATTCTGTACTAACCCCACTAAAACTCCGTGCAAATCCTGAAGTCGGAAGAATATGATTTGTTCCGCTGGCATAATCACCAAAACTTTCACAACTCAACGGCCCACAAAACACTGAACCTGCATTTTGAATTTTTCGAACCCATTTTGCGTAATCAGAAAACCCTAAAATAAGGTGTTCTGGAGCATAAAGATTTGAGAAATCAAAAGCCTCTTCAAGTGTTTTTGTTATCAAAACAAAACTATTTGCCAAAACTTCCTGCACTATGTTTTTTCGAGGCAATTTTTGAATCTGTTTTGATACTTCTACCAAAATATTTTCTGCTATCTTTTGACTATTAGTAACAAGCACCACTTCAGAATCAACACCATGTTCTGCTTGAGAAAGCAGATCAGCTGCCGCAAAAGAAACATTTGTTTCTTCTGTGGCAATAACCAATACTTCACTTGGTCCAGCAGGCATATCAATAACGGTTTTTTCTGAAGCGACCATTTTTGCAGCTGTCACATACTGGTTTCCCGGACCAAAAATCTTATCTACTTTTGGAATTTCCTCTGTTCCTTCTGCCAGAGCAAAAATTGCTTGGGCTCCACCTATTTTATAAACACTTTTAAGCCCTAAAAAATTCGCCGTCCACAAAATTTCTGGTGTAACCGTGCCGTCCTTTTGGGGCGGCGTGCAAATAATTATATTGGAACATCCCGCCGCTTGTGCAGGAATAGCACTCATCAATAAAGTTGAAAAAAGCGGTGCTGTCCCACCTGGTACATAAAGTCCAACTGTTTGAATTGCACGATTTTCACGCCAACAAATAACACCTGAGCTTGTTTCTATCTTTTTTTCTGAAGAAATTTGTGACTCGTGAAATGTTCGAATATTTTGAGCCGCAATTGCTATCGATTGCTTAAAATCATCCGAAACTCTCATCTGCGCTACTTCAAATTCAGCTGCTGAAACTAGAAAAGAATCTATTTCTACTTTATCAAATCTCTTTGTATATTCTTTCAAAGCATCATCCCCTCGATTTTGAATACTTTTTTGCATTTCACGCGTGAGCAACAAAATCTTTTCAAAATTAATACTCTTGCGTAAACACAAATTCGATAAACTTGCAGCTGAGAGTTCTGAATAAAAATATGTTTTCATTTTTTAAAATTAAAGAATCATCTTTTCTATAGGTAATATAATAATGCCACTTGCCCCAACTTCTTTGAGTCTCTCTATAGTTGTCCAAAAGAAATCTTCTTCCACCACCGAAGCAACTGAAACATAATCAGTATCGGCGAACAGTGACGCAATTGTTGGTTTTTTAAGACCTGGAATACATTTCTGAATTTCATTAAGATTCTTTCTCGGAGCATTCATAATGATATATTTGTACTTCCTGGCAGTTAATACTGCCCGAATACGAAACAGTAGTTTATCAAGCAAAGCTTGTTTTTCCGTTGATATTTGATCATTTGAAATAAAAACAGCTTCCGATTTGAAAATTGTTTCCCCTTTAACCAATCCATTATTTTTTAAAGTTGATCCCGTTGAGACCAAATCACAAATACAATCGGCAATATTTAATTTTGGAGAGAGTTCCACAGATCCAGAAAGATCTACAATATCAGCTGAAATCTTTTGTTTCTTTAAGAATTTACCCAATAGTCGAGGGTAGGAAGTAGCAATCCGTTTTCCGCTTAAAGAAACCTTTTTTTGTTTTTCTGGATAAGCCATACAGAGAGAACATTTTCCAAACCCCAAGGCTTCTAGTTCTCGAACCTTGTATCCTTTTTCCTCTACAGTGTTTTGCCCACAAATTCCAATGTCAGCAACTCTATCAGCAACAATCTCTGGAATATCATCTGCCCGAAGAAATATAATTTCTAACGGGAAATTATTAATAGAAAATGTCAAACTTCTATCCGTAATTTCAAACTTAAATCCAGATTTACGCAACAATTCAAGAGAATCTTCCGCAAGACGACCTGTTTTTTGTATAGCAAGTGTAAGTTTCATAATATGTAGTAAATAAAAAATTAAAAAAAGCCCAGAGACTTCCTCTGGACGACCTATAAAGTATCATACCAAAAAAAGTCGTTAAGTATTCGTATGATGATGTGCTCCAAATAAACGATTTAGCACAAGTTTGTATCCACCTTTACCGTTTTCTATCCAATTAGCAATCCGTGTAATAGTCGCCGTTGAAACTCCTGTTTCTTCGCTAATTTTCCGATAAGTTTTTTTCCCTTCATTTAAATCTTGAGCAACCGTAAATCGTTCTGTTATCGCTTGCAGTTCTGAAATAGTCATAATATCACGAAAAAATAGTTCGCATTCCTTGATATTCTTGAGACTCAAAATTGCTTCAAACAATTTGTCTGAGTTCTTATCAAATTTGAAATCCCGTTTTTTAAGTCCAGTCATGTTTTCTTAATCTTTGTGCTAATGTATTAAAACATTATCAATTAAAAAACCAATGTCAAAACTTTTTGTTTCTTTCAGGAAGCACTGATTTAATAAACTCGTGAGAAAAAAATTGTCTTCCCGTTCTTGAAACGGGATCTACGACATTTTGTATTTTCCACTTTTCGCATATAAATTTTTCTGAAATGCAAAGAAAATTGAACGAATCCTATCAACATTTCCTAATTTTTTTTCAGCATTAGCAATAGCGTGATATTTTATATTCAACAATACAGGTAATTTTTCTTCAAATAACTCGTCCACACCCTTTTCTTCATATTTTGAAAGTACAAAATTTAAAAATTCTTTCTGTTTTTCATCTAATCCTTCAAATATTTTATCTTTAGCTCGTGCCACTCTTTCGTCTCTTGAGATAGGTATAGTGAGAAATGAAACATAAGACAAAACATCGAATAAATCGCTTTTTTCTGCATCAATCATTTTTTGTAATATTTCAAGTTCATCTCTTCCATATCCAATTTCAGCAATTTTATCTAAAAAGGTCTTCCTAGTTGTTGGATTTGACCAAATTGTTCGTAACTCCTCTTCAGTTTCAAAAAATTCTGGCATTGCCCCAAAAAGATTATTCATGAATTCTTCTACTGAAATAGGTTTTCCATCAGTACTCCAAAATGAAGTCAAGATCATATGTTGAATCTCTCTTTCTTTTCCATCACGCAACTTAATTTTTAGTTTTTTTATACACTCACATGGAAGTTTGCCGCATTTTGGACATTTTTTTGGTATACTTTTTCCGCATATACACGGTGTTTTCCCACAAACTCTACAAGGTCTAGGAGATGTTTTTTCACAAATACAAGGATCTTTGCCACATTTTGAACATAATTCTGGCTCCAATGGCTCACCATCCCATTCTGGATCAGCAAAATGTTTATAAGCCTCTACAAAGTCATAAATAGTGAAATATTCTTTTCCATCAAAAACCCTCGTTCCACGCCCCACGATTTGCTTGAATTCAATCATAGAATTCACTGGACGCATTAAGACAATGTTTCGTACATTCCTAGCATCCACTCCTGTAGAAAGCTTTTGAGAAGTCGTTAAAATAGTTGGAATGATTTTTTCATTATCCTGAAATTCTCGCAAAAATTGTTCTCCTCGCGCACCATCATTTGCCGTTACGCGTACGCAATAATTCGGGTCTTTATTTTCCTTTATTTGATTTACCAAATCACGAACAGCCAAAGCATGATTTTGCGTGGCACAAAAAATAATCGTTTTTTCCTTTTGATTTATTTCGTTCATCATTATTTGCACTCGATGAGCTTCGCGTTCTTTGATTTCAATAATTCGATTAAAATCAGATTCTTCATAAATTTTCCCCTCTTCTACTTCACCTTCAACAATTTGATCATCAGAAATATATACATAATCATCAAGAGTCGTTTTGATTTTTTTGACCTTAAATGGAGTTAAAAATCCGTCATTAATCCCTTCTTTAAGAGAATAAATATAAACTGGCTCCCCAAAATATTCATAGGTATCAATATTGTTTTTTCTTTTTGGCGTAGCGGTCAATCCCAACTGAACAGCAGGTGAAAAATATTCCATAATCCCCCGCCAATTCCCTTCGTTATTGGCTCCTCCTCTATGACACTCATCAATAATAATGAAATCAAAGAAATCAGGTGGATATTCTCCGAAATAAGGCGTGTTATCTTTTCCACTCATAAAAGTCTGGAAAATTGTAAAATAAACACTGCCACTCATTGGCACACCTCCTTTTTTGCGAATATCAAGCGGGTTGATACGCACCAAAGCATCCTCATCAAAAGAAGAAAAAGAATTAAAAGCTTGATCTGCTAAAATATTTCTATCAGCTAAAAACAAAATCCTTGGTCGTCTTCGTCCATCTCGTTTCAGATTCCAACGAGCATGAAAAAGCTTCCAAGCAATTTGAAACGCAATAAATGTCTTCCCCGTCCCCGTTGCCAATGTAAGCAATAACCTGTCTTTTTTTTCCGCAATAGCATCAAGGGTTTTATTAACTGCAATCTCTTGATAATATCTCGGTTTCTTGGTTCCGCCAATATCTTCAAATGGTTGGTTGGCAAATTCATCTTTCCACTCATTTTGATCAGAGAAAGTTTTATTCCAAAGTTCATCAGGAGAAGGAAACGAATCAATTAATTTTTCTTCGCCAGTTTTAAGACAAATTTCATAAATCTCTTTTCCATTTGTTGAATAGGTGTAATCAATATGTAATTTTTCTGCGTAAGACTTTGCTTGAGCCACCCCTTCTCCCACTGCAAGTTCATCTTTTTTTGCCTCAATAACGCCTATTTTTTTATTTTTATATACCAAAATATAATCGGCAATTTCAGGTTTGCTCCTTGTTCCTCCTACTTGAATTTTTCCATCCGTAATCTTGCATTCTCTTTCTCGCAAAATTCGAGATTTTTCAACTTTTCCCCAGCCAGCTTGTTTGAGTTTTGGATCGATATATTCGGCGCGAGTTTCTGCTTCGTTCATAGAAAAAATTAATATTCTTTTAATATATCTAAAATATTATTTGAAAGATCTTCAAACTCTTTCTTTGCTTTTTCAATATTTTCTTTAGTACCTTGATGAATTTCTGCTATAGATAATGGATCTAAATCAAAAATAGCTCCACCTTCCTCTTGGCACTTAGATGGAATTCTTCCATAATCTTGTATTTTTGCCAATGAGGAATTCCAACTTTTTTCAACTAACCCATTTCGACAATGTTTTTCTGAAAGATGTTTTTTTACTTTTTTAGGAATTTCTTCAATCCAATGGCGATGATCTTTTATTGGCTGATGACCATAAACATTATACGAATTGATTATATATCCAACAAATAGACCTTCACCTGAAAGAACATATTTACTTTCAATATTTCCAGAAAGTGCCTTGCCTGTATTTTTCCAATTTTGTTTCCATTCTTCAAAAACACTTCCTAAATTTTCTATTCCTTGAGTACTAAAAGCATCTGGCATCATAGGAACAATAAAATAATCTGAACCAAGAAAAATAATTCTATTAAGTAATGATAAACTTGGTGAGGTATCAATTACAAAAACATCTATTTCATCATCAAGTCCTTTTTTTCTAAGGAATCTATCAATAGCACTTGTTTGAAAATAACCAAGCTGTTGACCTGATGCTGCTTGCCCATAAGCAGTAACAAGTATATTTTCATAAAGAGAAAGATTTACACTACCTTTCATTAAAAAAAGATTATCATCACTTTTTGGGACTGAGATAAAAGGCACATTCAAATCAATATCAGAACCACCTTCAATAACACCTTTCAATACATCATAAATATCTTTCTCGGATGAAGAAAACAATGTTTTTTCATATCTAATATCTCCAATAGCCAATCTTGATAAATTACATTGAGGATCTAAATCAACTAAAACAGTTTTATAACCTTGCTTTGCAAAAGACATAGCACAATTAAAAGCCAGTGTTGTTTTCCCAACACCTCCCTTATTATTTGTAAATAATATTTTTTTTGTACGAGTAAATTTCATAATTTTCAAATTATGTAGTCAATATAACTTATTTATAATTTACCCTCAAAGGCTTTTTGAAGCAATGATTTTTTTAGCTCATCCAAATCATCCAGTTTTTGTTGATAGATTTTTTCGAGTTTCTTTGTGTTGGTAGAGAGGTAATCTAGTTTTTTGACTATTTTTTGTTGGGTTTGGAGAGATTTTGGGAAATTAACAAGAATGCCTTTCATTGTTACAGTCGATAGATTCGCTTGTCGAGTTCCGTTTGCAGTTTTATATAGTTTATCTAAAAAAGTACGAGATAATAATAAATAAAGTAAAAAATCCTTTAAAGTTTTTTCTTTATCTAAAACTATTATTTTAGCAATCCGTTGATTTAATAATAAAGTTTTATTTGATAGTGGGACTTGAACAGTGTACCCATAATCTTCTTTATCAGTTGTTCCTGTTAATGAAATAATTAAATCATCCTCAATTAAAATGTAATTTTTTAATTTATTAGAAATATTATCAGGATAAAATACTGCATGTCTATTTAAATCTAGTTTATTTTGATATAGATTCCCCATTCTAATTATTTGTGTATTTGATTCTTTTACAAAATTTTTGCTTTTAAATGCATAACCATTAAAAAAATCTATAACCTCCCCCAATGTCTTCTTCTCCCACCTGTCCTCCGTAGCCTTAGAGAAGGAGAAATCATCTCCACCATTCTCAAAAACCCCCTGCAAATAACTCTCAAACAACTCCTTCGCATTTTTTAAGTTTTTCTCCGCATTCTTTTTGGCAATTTCCAGTTTTCCAAAAGTTTCATCGAGAATTTTTGTAATGCGGATTTGTTCGGGGAGAGGTGGGAGGGGGATTTGGATGTTTTTAGCACGAGTAATTGTTAATGTTCCAACAGTTGCCCCCATCGATTTATTCATTACTTGTTTTTTTACTAATTCTGATAAAAATAAGTATTCTACATATTTTGAATTAATATTTTTAAAATTATCAAACCATAAAACTGATGCATCTTTAAAATAAAATTTATCCTCTTTTTTTACTCGATAACATCTTCCAAGTGTTCCAACGGCAGAAACAACAATATCACCTTCTTTTGGTGATCCATTCAATTTTGTAAATTCTTCAAATAAATTTTTAGAAATAAATAAAACATTATTTACAAATCCATTTTCAGCCAACTTAACTATTTCGCGAGCTCTATAAAATGGAACTCCTTTTTCTCTCCAATCAACTTTATGAACTCTTTTACTGGATTTTATATCACAAACTTCTCCGAGTTTTTTCATTTGCCAATATTTTGGGATCTGTTTTGTCATTAGTATTAAGTTATTAATTTTGATAACTTATCTGATCCAATTTTACTGAAATCTACCCCTTTTGATTTTAACTCTTCGTTAATTGATTGTTTATCAAAATTTAATTTATCCAATAGATATTTATGTCGACTTTTAAATGATTGAAAAAGATCATCCCATGATACGGCATAAATTTCATAATTTTCCACTTTATTTACAAGAAATTTTTTCCCCTCTTTTTCAAAACTTTTATATTTTTGTTTAACCTCTTTCTCTATTCTATTCCCTATTATATAAAATTTCCATTGCCTTAATTCACTATTAAATTGATCCTCGTTAATGATGAAATTCATATAGTCTTCAATTTGTCGATATTGTTCCATACCAATATGAACAGTCGGTCTCTTTAGCTCAACTATAATATTTTCCTCAATACTTTCATCATTACTTTTGGGACTAGGTAGATCCTGTTGTCTACAAAGAAAAATATCTGGTCTTCTATTCTTATTTATTTTATCAACTTTGAATTTTTTCTTTTCTATCTTAGTCGGATTTCCTTCTAAAAATGCCATATAATTATTTAACATTATTTCAAACTTTTCATCCGCACCAGTTAAGTGAAATTGTTCCCCAAACAACCAATAATTATTTTCTATAATTTTTTGAATATGATCTCTTTCATTTGTAAATTCTTTAAGGTCGAAAACAAGTCGCTTTAACACTTCAATAGATTCAAACCTGCCTTCTATTAATTTTATAGTCCTAACGATATTATTAAAACTTGTCTTTTTTAAGATTTCTGCTAATTTTTTTCGTCCATCTGCATCCATATTTGAAACAAAGCCATCAACAATAGTTAAGACATTTTCTCTTTCATTTGAATCTAATAAAAGATTAAGCATTCCTAGTAAAGATTTTTCTTGAATTGGTTTTAAATTTTGAAAAACTATTGGTTCTAACAAATATATTTCTCTGAATACAGTTGCAAAATCATTCCTCCGCTCTTGGTCATATTTATTATCAGCAAACTTTGGAAATACTTTTTTTTCTTCAAACTCTTTGATTTTTTTATTAGCACCAAGTCGATAAAAGTCATTTCTTTTTTCTTTTAAAAATTTATTCAAAAATATTTTTAATTTTTTATAAGTTTTTTCATGTTGATTATGATTTTTTAGTAAATTCCCTTGTTCTTCTTGATTTTCAGCAAGATGAAAGGTTTCAAAATAATCACTTTTTATATAAACACTATGATAAAAACCATATGCGCCCCCTCCTATTTTATTAAACCCAGTATTTTCTCGATGCTTTTCTCCAATCAATGAATACACCTCTAAGAAGTGGTAAAGTGCATTTTCTCCAATTTTATTATCCCAACGTATATAGTTTATTTGAAAATTGAATCCTTCTATTTCTTCTTCCGTTTCTACCAAATCCGCAATAATACTTTCATAATCAATGTTGATCCCATTTATAGATATTTGATAATTTTTTTCTTTATTTAGTAATAAAAACCAACCAAATTTATAATTTAAAAAATTTTTCAGCTCATAAGAGCTTAACTCATCAAGTGTAATATTTTTAATATTCTCAAATACAACAGTTGTCCCCGTTTGTTTTATTTCACTTTTAGGTGGAGTTCTTTTTTCATCTGCTAATCCATCATCATATTTGTTCCTATTCTTGCTATCAACCACAATCGTATACTCAAAAAAGTTTTTATTATGTTTATATACAGTTTTCCATTTAGCCCTACTTGAAAAAGTTTGAAACGATAATCGTCCTTTACCTTTTCCACCATGAATTTCAGAAGAGGTCTTATCTTTTTGTTTATGAGAATCCAATAATCTTCCAAAATATTTATCCAACAAATTAAAATTTATGCCTTTCCCATTATCTTTTATTTCAAATTTCTCAATAAAACCCGTTGTATTCCCAGAAAAATTGATTTCTATTTTTGATGCTCCTGCTTCAAAACCATTTCTAATATATTCAGATATAGCCTTTTTATAGTCCTTTGGAAGTCCTATTTGATCAATACTTTTATCTGTAAATGTCGTATTTTTAATCATAATTCAAAGTTAAACAACTTTCCTAATCTCCCTCAAAACCTCCCCACTTTCCCGATTCAACTCCGCAATTTCCTCCAAAATCTCCTTAGGTTCTCTCAAAACCACCTCATCATTCTTGTTCGGATTCTTCACCGATAAATCAAAAGTAGATTCATCCAAATCAGCCACATCAACACTCCAAGAATTTTCAGAATCTTTTTTGTCTTTCTGTAATTCCACAAATTCCGCTAAATCTTTTTCATTTAACGGATTTGTTTTTCCTAGATTTCTATCTAAATTCAATTGATAAAACCAAACTTTTTTAGTTGATTCACCTTTTTTAAAAAACAAAACCACCGTCTTTACCCCTGCCCCCGTAAATGCTCCCCCTGGTAAATCTAAAACACTGTGCAAATTACAATTTTCTAGTAAAAGTTTACGAATCGCAATGGAAGCATTATCTGTATTGCTCAAAAAAGTATTTTTAATAACAATTCCTGCTTTCCCTCCTGCTTTGAGAATCTTGATGAAATGCTGAAGAAACAAAGACGCTGTTTCCCCTGTTTTTATAGGAAAGTTTTGTTGTATTTCTCTTCCAATACCTGCACCAAAAGGAGGATTTGCTAAAATAATATCGTAACGATCTTTTTCTTGAATATCGTTTATGTTTTCAGCAAGCGTATTCATATGCCGAATGTTTGGAGCTTCTACACCATGAAGAATCATATTCATTATTCCAATAATGTAGGCAAGAGATTTTATTTCTTTCCCATAAAAAGTTTCATTTTGTAGCGTAGCCATCTGACTTGATGAAAATTGTACTTGATTTTGTGTCAAAAAACTAAAAGCCTCAACTAAAAACCCAGCACTTCCGCAAGCACCATCATAAATAGTCTCTCCAATTTTAGGATCAACAACTTTTACAATCGTACGAATAAGCGGACGAGGTGTATAATACTCTCCTCCATTTCGTCCAGCATTTCCCATTTTAGCAATTTTTGCTTCGTAGAGATGAGAAAGTTCATGTTTTTCTTCATACAAACGAAAATGCATGTTATCAACAGTATTCAAAATTTCTCGAAGTTTATATCCACTCGAAATTTTATTTTTGAGTTCATGAAAAATTTCCCCAATTTTGTATTCAATAGTGTTTGGCTCTTCTGATCGAAATTGTTTTAAATATGGAAAAAGCTCATCATTCACAAACTCTTTCAAATCATCTCCATCAAGTGCTTTATGATGATCCAGCTTATCATCATCAGTTTTTGGACATGCCCACATGTCCCATCGATATTCTGGTTTTAAAATATATTCATACTCTTTCCCTGCAAGCTGATTCTCTGCTTTTTTTGTTTCTTCTAAATCATCAAGATACTTCAAAAACAAAATCCAAGAAGTTTGTTCCACATAATCAAGCTCTGTTCCACATCCAGAATCAGTGTGAAGAATGTTGTCGATATTTTTAAATGATTGTTCAAACATAGTTAATTTTTAAGGAAACTCTGATAAATAAATTCGTTAAAAAAAGTTTACAAAATTACCAAAAAAATACGATTCTTTTCCAGATTATTTCAACACCTCGAAATGCAATACTATTGAGAACTTGTGCGTTTCAACTTGAAGACAAAAAATCGTAGATCCCGTTTCAAGAACGGGAAGACATTTTTTATAAAATCAAATGGATACCCGCCTTCGCGGGCATGAGGGCAGATGTTTCCAAGTCCGGACTTTAGGCTTTAGGTTATTTCACGATTTCAATCAATTCTATATCAAAAATCAATATCGCTTTCGCTGGAATAACAGGTGGATATCCCATTTCTCCATATGCCATAGAATATGGAATAGTTAATTTTCGTTTTTCACCTACTTTCATCCCAACAATTCCTTCATCCCAACCTGCAATTACTTGTCCTACACCAAGAGTGAAATTGAAAGGAGTTCCTCGATCCACACTTGAATCAAATTTTGTTCCATCCATAAGAGTTCCTGTATAATGCATTTTAAGATTGTCTTCTTTTTTTGCTTCTTCTCCTGTTCCCTCCTTCAAGATTTCTATTTTTAGTTCGGTTACTTGTTTTTCAGTTGTCATTTTTTCATTATTAGAATCTATATTAGTTTCAGCCTCTTCAAAAACCAATTCTACGCTTTCATCTTTTTCTACAATTACATCTTCTGATGCTATTTGTGATTCTTCCTCTTTTTCACACCCAAAAAGTAAAAAGGTACAAACAAATAGTGGTAATAATTTTTTCATGTTTATTTTAAATTAAAAAGTAGCCAAATTTTTTGCAATTTCGTCTCGAATGTTTTCAAAAGCCAGAATATCATCTGCTGGTAATTCTTTAAGTTTTGCAATTTTTTCAATCACTGGTAATTCCAATACTTTTGTAAAATCAAATTCTTCTCGATCTACCAACTTCATTCCTTCATGGTAAAAAGAAACAATTGTTTTTACCATTTGATATTGTTTCTGTGGAATAATATACGCATCAGATGGACTAAACGCATCTTGATATAAATAATCTTCTCGAATTGATTTAGAGACCAAAAGCACCAATTTTTCTCGAATTGACAAAGCATCTGGTCCTACCAATTTTACAATTTCTTCTAATTTTGATTCTTCCTGTAAAAGCGACATCGCTGTTTCTCGAACTGTCCAATAATCTGCTGCCACATTCTCTTTCTGATATTTTTCAATATTTGGTATGTACAATGAATAAGATTTCAACCAGTTAATCGCTGGAAAGTGTCGTTGATATGCCAATTTTGCATCCAATCCCCAATAAGTTTTTGTTACTCGAAGAGTATTTTGACTAACTGGCTCAGAAAGATCTCCTCCTGGAGGCGACACAGCTCCAATAACCGTAAGCGATCCCAATCTTCCTTCTGACCCCAAACATTCCACAGATCCAGCTCGTTCATAAAATTCCGCTGTTTTTGATCCCAAATACGCTGGATAACCTTCTTCTCCTGGCATTTCTTCCAGTCGTCCTGACATTTCTCGCATCGCTTCAGCCCATCTGGAAGTCGAATCCGCCATAAGCGCTACATGATATCCCATATCTCGATAATATTCAGCAATTGTAATTCCTGTATATACAGACGCTTCTCTCGCTGCTACTGGCATATTCGAAGTGTTCGCAATCATCACTGTTCGTTTCATCAATGGCTCTTTGGTATTTGGATCAATCAAGTGCGGAAATTCATTCAATACTTCTGTCATCTCGTTTCCTCTCTCTCCACATCCAATATAAATAATCACTTGCGCATCACAGTATTTCGCCAACCCTTGTTGTGTTACTGTTTTTCCAGAACCAAATGGTCCAGGAATACAAGCTGCCCCACCTTTTACCAATGGAAAAAACATATCGATAGATCGACATCCTGTTTTTAGCGGTTCATCTGGAATCCGTTTAGCTTTTGCCTTTCTTGCATTCCGAATTGGCCAATATTGACGCATCGATACTTCATGTATCTTCCCTAATTCATCCTTCAGCACTGCGATAGTTTCCGTTACATTAAAATGTCCAGCTTCTATTTTTTCAACCGTTGCATTTATGATTCCTACCGGCACCATGACTTTATGCAATATCAATGTTGTTTCCTGAACAGTTCCAAGCGTATCTCCTTCTGAAATCTTATCACCTTTAGACGCTACTGGCACAAAATCCCACTTTTTCGTTTGATCAAGTCCTGGTGCATCAATTCCTCTTCTCATATAATGACCTGATTCTTCTTCCAATACTGCTAACGGTCTTTGTATTCCGTCATAAATAGACTCCAAAAGCCCCGGACCAAGTTCTACTGACAAGGTTTTTCCTGTCAATATCACTGGCTCCCCTGGTCCAACACCAGCTGTTTCTTCATATACTTGAATCGAAGCGTTTCCATCCTCTAGTCGAATAACCTCTCCAACCAATTTCTCTGCTCCAACTCGGACTACTTCATACATTTTCGCATCTCTCATGTTTTCTGCCACCACCAACGGACCGGATACTTTTACGATAACTGGAGTTTTTTCTGACATCACTGAAATTAATTTAAGATTTTACTTTGTTTGATCTAGAGACTTACTACTTTCTCTAGAATCTTCATCAAGGGGATTTTTCGTAATTTTGAAGAAATGTCAAACCTTTAGATTAGATTTTTTGAATTACCTCCTTTTGTAGAAAAAAAACCTTCAGAATTAAACTACACAAACAACTAATTTACCTTTTAAAATACTTGCTTTTCAGCCTGTTTTGTGGTACTATTGTAAGATAATATGACACCACAAAATCATATCGGTTCTGAAGTCATAAACTCAGAGGTAGATACATCCGCCAATTGGGGGAAAGAAATGCGTGATGCGAAAATCTGGTCTAGAAAAGCCCAGAATGCCCTAGCCCAAGAGCTTGAAGCCGAAAAAAAGAAGTCTCCCGAAAAAAAATCCCGGCAGGTTCAACGAGGAGACACCTTAGGAGCTATTTTCAAAGGTCTTACTGGAAAACTCGACTGGAACGCAGTGGTAGAATATCGTGATACGAAAAAGAATAACCGAAAATCCCCCCTCATCAAAGCCAACCTCATCTACCCTGGTGAATATGTCTGGATGGAAGGAAATAAAATTATTGTTTCAGGGAAAGAAAAAATCGTAACTCCTGCTGCAATAATTTCTATTCCGTCTCAAACGGTAGTTCCTGTTCTACCTAAAAAAGTAACTCCTTCTCCACCTAAAACAGTGGCACCTATTCTACCTAAAACAACTCCACCTAAAACAGCGGCTCCTATTTCACCTCCACTTTCTACCATTCCTTCTCCTACAAAAGTAAATTTCGATAAATGGACAGATATAAATTATGAAAATCTTCCTTCTGGAGTAACAACCCATCTTTCTACCCTCAAAGACACATTCTCTTCAATTAGTATGAACACTAAAGAGCTTTGGAATACCATTGAAGAAAAAGGTGATGATTTCTTTTTGAATGGAACCGAGGGTGACACATTTAATATAAATGAAATGTTTAAAGTTTTAGGTGTTAAAAGCAGTTGGAAAAATCTCTCCCCTGATAAACAAAAAGCTATTGCAGATTTTTTTGAAGCACTCAAAACAGAACAAAGTTCTGAAATAGCCCAGCATCTTTCACACAGAGCAACTGAAATAAATAAACATAGCTGGGTGGGAAAACTAAGCGGAGGAACACTCACTAATGCTCTAGAACAGGGCGGTTTTATTGGAGGAATCTCGGTTTTAACAAGTGGTCTCTACGGACTTGAACGGACTGCTGAACTTCTACCATCACTCATTGGAATTAATATTAAGCCAGATGGAGGCAGTTGGATACAACACCCAGCTCTTCTAGATATGATTGGAATAAATCTTCGTCCTGGACAAAGCTGGGTTAAAATTCCAGGTCTCGCTCGACTTGTAATGCCGTCTACTTACCAAAAAATATCTAATAATTTTTCTGCCGTATATCGAGAAAAAGGATTGGCTTCTGCAACATTTGATTCTCTTGCTATTCTTTCTGAAATGATATTTCTTGGAGGAGCTGTTAACGCTTTAAAAACAACAAAGATTTTGAGTAAAGTAGGCACAAAAACCATTGGTGTTACTAAAAGTGTCAAAACAGGTGTGGGAAAAATTTTCACCAATTTAAAAAACTCTAAATTTATCAAAAACACTTCCAATATTGGAATGAAAATTATTAAAACTCCAACTAAATTGATAGGAAATGGACTAAAAAAAGGATGGGAAGGAATAAAAAATTTATTTAAATCCCCTTTTGATAAACGCATAGCAAAATTAAAAAAAGCAACTACCCAAACGACACATGATATCAGAAAACAGCGAAGTAAAATTTCAAAATTAGAAAAAAAATACTCAACACAACTTCAAAAAAATGCTGAAAAAGCAGGTTCCATTGGAACAAAACTTAACGCAGCAAAAGAAAGCTTAAAAATAATGAAACAGACTAGATCAAAGCTGTTAAAAGCACAATGGAATCTTTCCAAAAGCTACACAGTAAAAGATATAATTTCAAAAACAAAAACTGGAACTATTGAAACGCTTGATATAAATGTTCTTCGAGGAATGTTTGATAAAGGGAGTAAGGCACTGTCTAAAGATATTACAAATACAAATCTACAAACAGCTATTGAAACCATTCAAAAACAACTTCGAAAAATTGATACTAATGTTCCAAAAAAGAGATGGTGGCAAAAAACGCCAAAAACTCCTGCTACTGCTCCAAAAGGAAAAAACTTTTTCAGAAAAACTTGGGAAAAATGGCGAAAACCAAAAACTCCTGCTGAAAAACTAGCAAATTTAAGAAAAAAACTTACTGATGTTCAGACAAAGATTGACGATCTAGGAACTATTAAGTGGTATCATCCTATAAAAAAACTACGACTTAAATTGTTAAATCGAACAAAAACAAAATTGGAGAAACAAATCACACCTCTATTGCCAAAAAAACCAACACTTAAAGATTTGAAAAAAGGAGATATTATTTCTACCGTCAGTAGAAAGGGAAACAAGGTAGAACAAGAAATATTAAAAATTGATAAAAACAAAATCAAATATAAAGTAACTGTCACAGTAAACGGAGTAGCTAAACGCCCTCGAACTCTTATTAGACCTCACCAAGACATTATAAACATTCTTAAAAGAAAGGAAACTAGTGTTATAAAAACTTCTACTTAGCGAAAAGCAATCCCCAATCGCTCTCCTTCTCAGAAGATGAAGAAGTAACCTCCTCTCCAAAATGAAGTTCAAACAACTCATCCATTTTTTCATCCGAATTTTGGAGATCAGAAAGAAATCCATCTAATCGTTTCAACTCATCCTGCTCAACAGCTTCTCTGCTTTTGATTGTTTTTACAACTCTTTCCGCAATTCCTCTTCCTGTAATTTTTATTGATATAATTTTTTTCTTTTCTTCATTGCTATTACCTTTTTCCAATCTAGAAATTTGCGAATCAGCTACTTCCTCCGCATCAGTTTCATGTATTTCATTTCTCATAATATGAATTGATTAAAAATTATTAATCTCAATTACTGTTTTACAGGAAATTACATCATTGTCAAGTCTTTTTTAAATAAGTTCTTTTTTCCTATCTTTTAGAAAATAAACTCAAGGATACAAACAAAAAAATCCAGCACCGCTTATAAAAAACGGTACTGGAAAATTTTCCAGGACAAGCGATCCTCAATCGCTTTTCTCCTCCTCAGAAAGTAATTCTGAAATACCCTTTCCAAAATAAAGTTCAAAAAGTTCATCCACATCCTCAGTAGGATCTTGGATATCCGCCAAAAAACCTTCTAATTGCCTAAAACTTTCTTGCTCAATCGCTTCCCGAATTTTGATTGTTTCTATAATGCTTTTCGCAATTTCTTTTCCAGTTATCTTTTCTGACATACTTTTCTCCTTTTTTTTACGCTTCCAAGGATTGAGTTCCCCGGAAGCAGTTTACATAAAGTCAGATACAGACCAAAATATGGAATGTTCTGACAAAAAGAATACACTGCTGAAGAGAACCCAACAATTGATTTTTAAAAGAACAAATATATATTATCATTGTTTTGGTACTTTGTCAATATATCTTATTTATTTTTTTCATTATCAATACATTTTTTTACTAACCTCAATACTTCCTCTACACCTATCTTTTCCACAGCTGTATCAAACATTTCCGACATAGCCTGAAATGGATTTGTTGAATCTTTAGCATCAAATTGCGAATCATAAGATTCTGCCACTACCTCCACTCCTGTTTCTTGTATTTCATTTTTCATAATATAAATAGATTAAAAATTATTAATTTCAATTACTTTCTATATGAAATTGACACTATTGTCAAGTCCTTTTGTACTATATTCAAGAATTAAAAAGAATATACACACCAAAATATGGAATGTTCTAACAAAAAGAATACACTGCTGAAGAGAATCCAACAATTGATTTTTAAAAGAATAAGTATATATCATCATTGTTTTGATATTTTGTCAGTATACTTTGTTCATTTATTTTTTTAATTCTCAACATATTTCTTTACTAGTTTTCGTACTTCATCTATACCCACTTTTTCTATCGCAATATTAATTATTGCAAATAGATCTTGATCTGAATTTGTTGAATCTTTATCTTCTTGCAAATTACAAGGTTCTGCTACTACCTCCACATTAGTTTCGTGTATTTCATTTTTCATAATATAAATAGATTAAAAATTATTAATTTCGATTACTTTTTTCTATGTAATTGACATCATACGCCAAAATAGAGTTCAAACAACTCATCAATCTCTTCTGTTGAATTTTGGAAATCAAAATCAAACAACTCATTAATCTCTTCTGTTGAATTTTTGGAATCATGAAGAAATTCCTCCAATTTTTCCGAACTTTGTTGTCCAACATCTTTCCGAATTTTGATCGTTTTTATAACTTTTTTCGCAATTCCACTTTTTGTCATTCTTATTGACATAATTTTTTTACTTTCCTCATTCCCATTATATTTTTCCAATCCAGAAACTTGCAAATCTGCTACTTCCTTTACATCAGTTTCATATATTTCATTTCTCATAATATAAATTGTTTAAAAATTATTAATTTCGATTGTCTTTTTATATAAAATTGACACTGTTGTCAAATTCTTTTGTACTATATTCAAGAATTAAAAAGAATATACACACCAAAACTAAAACGAATTAAAATTGAGAATAAAAAAAATCCAACACTACCTATAAAAAGTAATATTGGAAATTTTCTAAAAAAAGCGATCCTTAATCGCTCTTCTCCTCATCAGATAAATCTAAAACAAGCACTTCCTCTTCAAAATGAGCTTCGAAAAGTTTGTCCATATTTTCTTCTGGATTTTGTAGATCAGAGAGAAATCCATCTAATCGTCTCAACTCATGTTGTTCAACAGCTTCCCGAATTTTGAGCGTTTTTACAACTCTTTCCGCAATTCCCCTTCCCGTAATTTTTATTGACATATTTTTTCCCCTTTCTTCATTACTACTACCTTCTTCCAATCCAGAAGCTTGCGAATCTGTTACTACATCATCTTTAATTTCATTTTTCATAATACAAATTGATTAAAAATTATTAATTTCAATTGCTGTTTTACAGGAAATTTCATCATTGTCAAGCTTTTTCTATTTAAATTCGAATTCTTTCTCTCTCTGTTCTCATTATTGCTATTACTCCTCATTCTTGCATACGCAAAAAATCACAGATCCCATCTCAAGAACGGAAAGACATTTTTTATTAAAAAAAATAGATTCCTACCCCAAAATATCACTTCCAACTGCTCGTTCTACAATCTTTCGCAAACGATTACTAGCAAATTTTTTGTCTTTAGAACTACTTGATGGTACTGGAATAATCGCTGGCATCGCTCGTTTTGAAAACTTTTCGGTAACATCGTTCGAAAAATTTTTATAAAAACATTCTTCTACAAATACTACAGCGTAAATTGGTGTTTTCACTTCATCACCCTTATGTGCCTGAAATAGTTCTTCTACTATTGTCTGTGCTTCTTCTTTGGAAAAAACACTATGTGTTTCACACCCCAAACTACGAAAAAGCAACACTGAACTTTCGTTTCCTACGACCGCCAACTTAAAGTTTTTATCCATAATTTAAAAATGTGCCAAAGTCTTATAAATTTCTTCTGAGTTGATATCATGAAATTTAGCAAACATTACAAATCTCAAAAGTCTCGCATTCCGAAGTCGTCTTTCGAAATAAGCAAAAGGAATTTGAATAGATCCAATTTCTCCTAAAACTGACTGATCCAAAAATTTCTGATAGGCAGCATCCAATGATTTTTCAATCTTTACCAAATTTTCTTCTTTTGATAGTGTTTCGTCTAATTCCTTTCCAATTTCAGAAAAACGAGTCTGAGAAGTCCAAGCTATAAAATTTTGAACTGTTTTTATCTCTTGAATGCTCGTAAAGGCTACATTTCCAAACCCAATCCATGTCGCGTCAACCAATGGTTCTTCTAATATGAAAATTGATCTAGCTAAGTTTCGAAAATTAATTCGATCAACCATAAATGCAAACAACTCTTTCAAAAAAGGAGAAATTGATTTTTTAACAATAATATTTAAAGTTGCAAAATAAGCCTGATCTAAAGCATATTCTACAAATCGAAACGCTTTATCGTGTTCTGCTAAAATTGCTTCTGTTCTATCAACTACATTTTTCAATAAATCTGGAAGCTCTTTTCGAGTTTTTCCCTCAAAAACCACTTCTTCCAAAAATTTCTGGTTTAAATTTCCTAAATCTGAAAACCCTCCTTCTTCAGAAAAATCCTCAATAGAAGTTTTTCCCTCTAAGTATTTGAGTTTTAAAGCCCTTTTTAGATTATTAATATCAAATCTCAACCATAGAATCTGCAATCCAGGAGCATTTTCTGTCCCTGATACAATCAATTTTCGAGTTTCTTTGAGTCCTTGTTGAATAACTTTTGCAAAATCTTTGGGTTCAATATTGTCATCAAAATACTCTGAATACTGTAATTCAACAAAAACTCGAAACGCCTCTTCTGGCGTTTTTGCTCCAATCATTCGATCTAAACGATTCACATTTAAAAGCTTCGATTCTTGTGCTCGAATTTGCCCGTTAACAAATAAAAAATTACTCATATTTCACGCCTATAAAAAGACTATTAAAGAAGTTTCAATTGATTCGCAAAATAAATTTCCAATGCATCTCTGAATTCTGAAAAAACTAAATTTTTGAAAGAGTTGTCTACAGTCGCCCCTTTTGAGTGAGCAATAAATCCTCCTTCTATCTCTGTTGAACTTTTCAAAGAAAACCCTTGAGGCGTAATATTTTTCATCAAAGACTCTCTCCTTTGAGGAATAACCAACTCCCCTTCCGTAAAAGAAAGTTGTGAAAAGAGTTTTTCTATTATTTTTCCATATAAATCATCCGAAGCCATTTCCAACGAACCAAGAAACTCCTCTAACGATTTTTTTATCAAAGCTCTTTTAAATGTCAAAATACTCTTAGCATTTTCACGCCGAGCCATTGATCTGGTTTTTTCTTCCACAGAATCTAATGCTTCTTGCGTCTTTGCATTTAAAACAGAGAGTTCTGCTATTTCTTTCGTTGCCATTTCTTTTTCCAAAACAGACTTTTTTGCTTCAAAATCTTGATTAATCTTTGCAATTTCCTTGTCTGCTTCTTCCAAAATTTTACTTAGTATATCTTGTAAAGCCATGATTTATGTTTTATTCCAATTATTAAAAAACACTTCTTTTAAAAAAATCTATTATACCGTAGGCAATAGAAGAAATGCCATAAGCAATCCCAAAATCGCAGAAGTTTCTACCATCGCCGCCAATACAATTGATGGTGTCAAAAGACTCTCATCTCGAGCAAGTGACCCAACACCGCCTGCCGCAACTTGTCCTTGATAAATTCCTGAAAATAACGCTGCTACTCCCATCAAAATACCAGCCCACATAAACTGTTGTCCTGTAACTACTGACAAATCTGTAACACCTGCAATCCGACTATTAATCAAAAAGGCAATCAAAAGCCCGTAAATAGCTTGCGAACCTGGAAGAGCTGTTAATACTAGTGTTTTTGTAAAAAGATGCGGCTTCTCTGCCAAAACTCCTGCTGCAACTCGACCAGCCATCCCACTACCAATAGCAGTTCCCATTCCCCCTAAAACAGAGGAAGCAACCACTCCAAGAATTGCATATGTTGAGCCTGCCATTTGAATTACTTCGTTTTCCATTTTTTAAGCAAATTAATAATTAAAAATCAAATTCTTATGCATTTTTGGGAATTTCTCTAAAATGTCAAATATAAAAACATGTTTTCCTTCATGCGTCTCTAATACAAAAAAAGAAGTCTTTCATTTCCTTTCTTCTCGTGCTTTATAACTGTTTTTAACGCACCTCAAACTGTAAATATTTCTTCACTCTTTCAAACGGAATAAAAGCTTTTCCTCCTCCTGCGTAAAACTTACTAAAAAATTCAACAAATTGAAGACGACCAGTATGAATAAATGCTCCCATAAGCGATAAGGCAAAATTTAATAAGTGCCCAAATATAATAAATAACACAAACACTACTATCGCTATCAAGATAGAAGCTCCTGAAATCATTTCATAAAACTTTATTCCAATAGTATTCATCACCGAAGCTACAACACCTGTTGCAAGTCCCAATGCCATCACCCGAGCATAACTCAAAAGATCTGAAAAATAATTCACTACATTATAAAGCCCCAAAATTCCGAAAATCGGTTTCAAAAACCAATTCTTTTGTGATCGACCTTGTGTTAAAAATAATATTCCCGCTCCAATCAACGCTAATTTTGTGGTAAATTGAGGATCAAGCCCAATAAAATCTCCCACTCCTAACAATACAAGAGAAACAAGAAAGAAAAACCATGCGGCAGAATCTGCAAAAGCTCCCTCAAAATCCTTATTCCCAATTCTTCTTACAAAATCGGCAATAACTCCTACCAATATCTGAAATGCCCCAAGTCCAAAGACAATATACAAAAAGATTTGCGGTCCTATTGAATTAGTCATATCCAATAATTGTCCCTTAAACATCCCATTCGCACCAACTAAAAACTCTGGTGCTTGCGCAGGAGTCATCCCAAAATATCCTCCCAAAATAATTCCTCCAATCGTAGCCGATCCTCCACAGAGAAACAACATTAAAATAGATTTTTTGACTGTCTTTGGAAATTTCCCAAAAAACAAAAAGATACCAGACAAAAGCATCAATGTAAGCCCATACCCTACATCAGACAAACAAAGTCCAAAAAAGAGCATAAAGAAAAACGACATAATAGCCGTTGGATCAATATCCGTACTAGATGGCATACTGTACATTTTTGTAATTTCCTCAAAAGAAGACACTCCAACAACATTATCCAACAAAACTGGAACTTTTTCGTCTTTCTCCTTATGAATCAATTCTATTTCAACATCCCCAACAAAAGCGTTCTTTATCCACTTAGTTAAATCTTTTACTATTTTCTTCGACACCCACGCCTCAAAAGCAAATAAGTGTTTCGATCTAAAAATTTTATATTGGAGATCATTTTTTGTTTTTCTCCACGAATTATAATCATACAAAATTCTCATTTCATCTAAATGCACCGCCAAACGACGAGCTTTCTTCTTGAATTTTATAATATGTCCTGCTAAATCAACTTCTTGCTGTTCTAGTATCGCATAAATCTCTACTGGCATCTTTCCAAAAAAATCCGAAAACTCCGCAGAAAAATCAAAAACATCAACACCAAACGAGTTAAATATCTCCTCCATCTTTGCTGAAATATCTTTGAGTACTGTCAATCGAAAATAACTGTATCTTTTATCGGATCCCAAAATATTAATATCTAATAAATTTGACTCTCTAGAAAGCTCTGAAGCAAATTTATGCTCTTGATTTAAAGCTACTTTTCCAATCCAAGTTTTTGTTTTATTAGTTGAAAAATCTACTTGCAAATCAACATTGAAAGTTAGTAAATTTTTCAATATATTTTTTTTAGCAGGAATCTTCTTTAATTCATTCTTTACTTTTACCCAGCTTTCTCTCAGTTTTTCACAATCAGAAATAATTGATTCTGAGTCTACCGAAAAAGTTTTTAGTTTTTCTTTTGCCAATTCCTCCGTCATAATCAATTTTCCTCCAGAAAGAATTCCTTCTAATTTGGATTTTCCTGATTCAAACGGACATAAAAAACGGATAACAAAATCAATTCGCGCCAAATCAAAAACACCAAAATGATCTACTATTTCATTTTCAGAATTCTTAATAAAATCTAGATTTTGTGTAATATGCAAAATCCCTTGTCGATGCAATTCTTGCATCAATATTTTATAGTGTTTTTTCATTCCTATCACACGAATTTTTTGGAGAGCTACCTTTGCCATGATTAAATTAAACTATCAAATTAAAGAATTTCGTTTAAGAAAAACATCTGTGCTACTGGTAATGCTTTTTCTATTTTTCCATCCGCTTCTTTTTTTAAATTCGAAACTTCTTTTTCTCCATCTTGAAGCAATTTTTCATAAATCTTGCGTACTTCTACTTGTTTCTCTTTCAATTTTTTACGAAAATCTTCTCGAGCTTCACTTTGTTTTGTTTCTTGATCATCCATCAATTTTCGTTTAACTTTCATCAAACTATTTTTTGATTTTTCTTCTGCCTCCTTTACTTTTTCTTCTGCCTGTTTTTCAGTTGAAAGCACCTGTGTCAAAAAGTCATCACTAGTCGTCATTATTTTTAATATAAAAAATTTTCGACAAGATTCTCTGGAAACATTGAAAAATGTCAATAGAGAAATTTTGATTTTTTCTCCACACTCTTTCATGCTCCTAACTCTTCTGCACGCTTTTGTGCGGCACGAACACTTTCTAAAACAATTTTTTCAAAATCAGAATTTTCAAAATTTTCTATAGCTTTTTCTGTAGTTCCCCCCCTAGAAGTAACTTTGTTTCGCCAATCTGCTACCGAATCATCTTTGTATTGATTCAATATTTCCGCCGATCCCAAAAAGGTTTGTCGCACTAATACCTCTGCCATTTCTTTGGAAAATCCCAATACCAAAGCACTCTCTATTAATTTTTCCGTAAAATAAAAAAAGTACGCTGGACCACTTCCAGATATAGCTGTAATATTATCCAAATCTAATTCTTTATCGACTTCCAAGACTTCTCCACCAGCTTTAAAGATAGACTTCACAAAATCTTTTTCTGATACTGAGAAGGTAGTACCAAAGAAGATTCCACTCATACCCTGTTTTACAAATTGACCCAAATTTGGCATAGCCCGAGCAATCTTGGCACCTACAAATTTTTCAATGATTTTTACAATTCTTGTTCCTGCTAAAATAGAAATAACAATTTTTCCTTCAAACCTCTGTATCAGTAAATCCTCTAAATTTTGCGGTTTAATTCCCAAAAAGACCACTTCCGAAGCTTGTACATCCTCTAATTTTTCCGCAATAGTTATAGAATAAGTGTCTTTCAAGTATTTTTTTCGTTCTGAAGACTTTTCAAAAACCACAACTTCGTTATTCGTAAAAACCTTTTTTTCCAAACCAATCTTGAGGAAAGCTTCTCCCATATTACCGCAACCGATAAAAAATATTTTCATTATTTAGTCTTTTATCTCACTTGTCCATCACCTCTTAATATCCATTTTTCCGTTACCAATTTTTCAAGTGCAAAAGGTCCTCTAGCATGTAATTTTTGAGTAGAAATACCAATCTCTGCCCCTAAACCAAAAATCCCTCCATCGGTAAATCGAGTCGAAGCATTATGATAAACGGCTGCCGAATCAACTTCCGTTAAAAATCGTTCAGCCAAAGCCATGTCCTGCGTCACAATTGCCTCCGAGTGTTTTGATGAGTTTTCTGCAATATGCTCCAAAGCCTCTTCCTCATCCTTTACAACTTTTATCGAACATCCATACCCCAAAAATTCTCGTCCAAAATCTTCGCTTTTCGCATGATTTAAATATGAATATCTAGCTAAAATTTCAAAACTTTTTTTATCAGCAAAAATTCCCACCGAATCCTTTTCAAATTCTTTGATAATCATTGGCAAAAATGTCTCTGCTATTTCCTCTGAAACCAAAATAGTATCTAAAGCATTACAAACAGAAGGTCTTTGGAGTTTAGCGTTTAACACAATGTTTTTTGCCATTTCTAAATCAGCAGTTTTCTCTACAAAAGTGTGACAAACTCCCGCACCTGTTTCAATAGTTGGAATTTTGGAATTCTCTCTCACAAAATTGATTAAATTTTGACTTCCTCTGGGGATAATCACATCCACATATTTTTCTGCTTCCAGTAATTCTTTAACAAATACCCTTTCTATTGGTAAAAGTTGAACAATATTTGAATCTAATCCCGCCTTGATCAAAACTTCATTCACAATTTTTACAATAGCCTTGTTAGAATTCACCGCATCACTCCCACCGCGAAGCACTACACCGTTCCCAGATTTCAAGGTTAAACAAATTGCATCCAAAGTTACATTTGGACGAGATTCATAAATAATTCCAACAACACCCAAAGGTACTGATATTTTCTGAAGTTTTATGCCGTTTTCAAGTGTTCGTTCAATCAATATTTTTCCAGTATACTCCTCTAATTCTGCAACCTTTTTCGCATCAGCAATCATCCATCCTATTCGTTCTGTGTCCAACATCAGTCGATCTTTTTTAGGATCATCATCATCCATTATATCTACATCTTTTTTATTTTCAGCTATAATAAATGACTGATTTGACTTAATCGCATCCGCAATATTCTTCACAAGTTTTTTCCGAGCACCCTTCTTCAATCGAGCAATTGAAATAGATGCTTTCTTCGTCTGCAACAATAATGGTTGTATAGTTTTTATGTTTTTCATGTTTTTAAATAATTACAATTTCATCTGTCCGAGCCAAGAAAACCCCTTTGGAATCTTTTAGTGTTTTTAGTTCTTGAGAAGCCAATTTTGCCTGTGCTACCGCAAAAAGGAGTTGATTTTTTTCGGTATAAATTTCAAAAATCTCACCTTTTTTAAACTCACCGATAATTTCTTTTACCCCCACATATAATAAACTCTTTCTATTTTGAAGTGCTTTCTTTGCCCCTTCGTCGATAAAAACTTTCGCTACACTTAAACTCCCGCTCGCCAACCATTTTTTGTGAGCAGAAATCTCACAAAGTTTCGCTGGACAACGCGTTCCAATTAATCCTTTCTCCGCTTTTAAAATATTTCCAGCCTCTCTCACATCAAATATTTGAACTTCTGTACCTAATTTTGCAGCTAGCCGCGCACAATTAAGCTTTGAAATCATACCACCCAATCCATCTTCTGTTTTTTTATGCGTAGCAAACGACAAAATCCTCTCACTAAAATCTTCTATGCAAGGCACAACTTTCTCAGTTTTATCCAATAACCCTTCAACAGAAGTCCCCAACAATAATTTCTTTGCCGAAAATCCTGCAGAAATCAAAGTTGCCAACTCATCATTATCAGAAAATTTTAATTCAAAATCAGAAATAACATCGTTCTCATTAAATATTGGCAATATTCCATTTTTCCAAAGCTCCTCACAAGTCTCTCTAATGCGTAAAAATTTCTTTCGATCTGAAAAATTTTCTCGCTCCACCAATATTTGTGCTACAGGAATCCCTTTCGGTACCAAAAACTTAGCATATTTTTCTATCAAGATAGGATTTCCGATAGCGGCCGCCGCCTTTTTTTCTATTAATTTCTGAGAAAAATTTTTAATAAATCTTTTCCCGCACCCCACAGCTCCAGAAGAAACCAAAATCAAAACATACTGTTCCCCCAACACAGCAATTTGACTGCAAATATCTTTTAAAATAGTCTCGTTCACCTCTCCGTCTTTTTGTGTAATCGTCGATGTTCCTAATTTTAAAACTAGTAAATCTTTCATCTTAATAATTGTAAGAATCTCTTTAAAATAAGCAAAATTTCAAACCTCTATTCACTATCATCTACAGGATCAAGATGAATCAATATTTCTCCATCTTCAATAATTTCAGCCAATTCTTCTTCAATTTGATCTGAAATTTCATGAGCTCTTTGAAGTAATATCTTTTTGTTGAAAACAAGATGCACATCTACAAAAATAACCGAACCTGATTTTCGAGTTCTTAAAAAATGATAACCTGAAATATCCTTTTGTTTTTTAAATTTTTTTAAAACAGACTCTATTTTTTTTCGTATTTGAGGCTGTACCTCCCGATCAAGTAACAAGAAAATTGATTTTTTTAAAATCCCATACCCAGACCGAATAATCAAAAAGGAAATCAACACAGATATCAGTCCATCAATCCAAAATTGTTGCGTAAAATAAATCACTACGATACCCAATAGTACCGCTAAATTTGAAAATACATCTGATTTATAATGTGTGGCATCTGCCTCTAAAATCAAAGACTTGGTTTCTCGAGCCACCCGTTCCAAAAACCGAACCAAGAAAAAAGTAATCAGCAAGGCTCCCCCCATAACCACAAAAGCAATATCAAAATGTAAAACCTCTCCTCCTTTTAAAATCTTCCACACACCCGCCCCCATCAAAACTAATCCCGAAATCGAAATAAATAACCCCTGTAAAAGCCCAACCAACCCCTCCAGTTTTCCAAACCCATAAGAGAAATTCTTAGTTGGATTACTATCCGCCTTTTTCACTGCTAAAAAATTTCCAAAACTTACAATTAAATCGAAAAAAGAATCTGCAGCACTCGCCAAAATTGCTAGAGAATGAGTCAATATTCCGACCATCAGTTTCATTATTGCCAAAAAAAGTGCCGTAAAAAGAGAAATTTTTGTAGCGCGACGCTTTGTCTTTGTATTCTCATGATTGACCATCACTCTGAATCTAAAGGAAACACTGATAAAAACAAACTAATAAAGCAATAAGACTTATTTACATCTTCCTATTCTTGAAACAAAATCTACTATATTTTGTTTTTCGTTTTAAAATTTTTAAAACTCTTTATTTTAGAAGATTAAATAGTTTATCACTTCGTTGCCAATTATATTCATCATTTTTGAATATTTGTTGATGATAGATTTTTTGTAATTTCTTATCATTTTCAATTGCTTCCTGAATGTGTTTATCGTTTTTTAAAATTTCTATTTCTGAAAATAAAAACCATTCTTGTAAAAATTCTGAATATTTAGAATTTGATCTATTATTTGGATTATTCAAAAATTGAAATTTTTCTATAAAATCCGGTGTAGAAATAGTATTTATGATTTCCAAAATTTGTTCCATTGTTACACTTTCCCCCGATAATTTATCCCAAAGTTCACTTGCAACTAAAGTTTCTGATGGATCAAAAAATTTTGTCATATTGATAATTGAATTTAAAAATCGGGTTTTGTTGTATCCGGTTTTATCGCTACTTGTTGGATCAAACGGAAAACCAATATAAAAATAAATTTCTTTACCAAAAAACTCTTTTTTAAGAGCCATTTTTCCTTCTAAAATTTTTTGTTTTTCACCTTTCATTTCTCCAGAATTTGGTTTTACTGATTTCAGTTCAATGGCAATAATTGAGTCATTATCTTCGATAAAAAGATCCGCTGAGAAATCAATCGCATTTGTGAGATTCCCAGAATTTTCAAAAAATATTTCCGCATTTTCTTGCGTTAAATTTGGAACTCTTTCAGAATTAGAAAGTTCTGTCATAATTTTATTTATCCTATCTTTTTGCGATTGATAAATTTTCAAATTCCCCAACTTTTTAGAAGTGTATTCTCGTTTTTCTCCGTTCGACAAAATGTGTGCCACTTTCTCAAAAAAAGTTTGTCCAAGTGTGGTATTAAGTCCGTGGAGCCAACTACTCAAACTAATAAAAAATGGAATGTCGGAAACTTTGCCATCAAAGTTATTTTTAAAAGCATTCAAAAACGCTTCGTGAAAAGGTGCATTTCGATTATTTGTAGCATCGATAGGAAAAGTCTCAAAGCGTTTTAGTAAAACTTTTATGACGGTTGAGGCGATTTGTTGTTTTTGAAGGTTGTTCATAATTTAAATATTAGAAAAATAATGTTCAATTTCATTCTTTCTTAAAACCGTTAAATAAGTTTTTCCTTTTATTTCTTCATTGTTTTTATTAAAAGTTATTGCTTCATATTTTTTATTATTGAAAAGTGATAGATTATTTGTTTTTAAAAAATTATCTGAACAAAGATTTTTTATGAAATCTTCTTGTTTCACATCTCCGATTAAATAAATTGTTTCAACTTCTTTTTCTAATAAAAACTTTATATGTTTTTTATAGGGGCTTTCTCCTTCATTTTCAATTCTATATTCAATTCCAACAAGCATAACCCCAAATTTGCAAAATTGACCAGTGAAAATATTATTGATGGAATCTCCACTTTTTCTTTTTGCCCATCCAAACAAAAAATCAATCAAACCATTAACTTCATCAAAAACTTTATTTTTAGGCAATGATGATCCAAAAACCTTTTCTCCTAAAAATGTCATTTCTTGAATAAAAACTGGGAAAAATAGTGCTGCTTTATCAATTCTATTGTATTTCTCTAAAAACTTTCCTATTTTTTTATCATCATTTCCTTCCTTAAAAAAGTCAGTAATAAATTGAATCAAAACCTCTTCTTTTTCAGTTTCAAAAAGTTTTTTTGCAACATATAAATCTACAGATTCTCGTTGTTTTTTTGAAATATATAATTTTGCTTTATTGAGTAAGTTTTTAGAAATAAAAACCATTGATGCATTTATAAAATTTTTATTCTGATTATCATTTTCTCTCATTCTAACAATAAGTTTCCCTTTTTCTCTAAAACTTTCTTCCGTTTGATTTTCATCTACCCATTCAAGTTTTATATTTGATTGCACAAAATCCTTTATTTCTTTTGAAAGATACTTATTAACATAGTGGTTTATTCTCCCTTGTATACCATAAGTAATCTTTTTTTTATTTGCCCAAGTGCCAAATATTTTTAATTTTTCCAAGCCTTTAAAAATAAATTCTAAATTTTTTTGGAATTGATCAGGAAAAAATAAGACATATGGAATAAAAAATAATAAAAGTATCCAACCTCCATATAGTTTGAATAAAATCCAGAAAAGGATAAGCCAATCTAAAAATTGATCTGCTATTATCATAATTTTTTATCGTTTAAATATTCAGAAAGTTTTTTGATACAAGTTGGATTGTCGCAAACAATTTTTATATCGTCAGATTCAGGAAATAATGAATGTAAATTTTCTATTGTAATTTCTGTTTTGCAAAATTTACATTTTTTCTTTTTTTCACAAATATCATCAAAAATTCCGATATTTTTTAATAAAGTTTCTAAATCTTTATCATAAACAACATTTAACGATTTTTTTTCTTTCATAATTACAATTTTTTTAAATGAAAAATAATCTCAGAATACGGATTTTTATCTCGTTCTGTGCGATTTAAAACCGGTCGTTTATATTGATTTACAATTTTCATTCCCGCTTTTTTGGCAATGCTTGGATATAAATTCCACTTATCGTTTGCCACCAAAAACACATCAAAATCATCAACCATAAATTTACGAGAATTAAGTAAAACTTTTGCGATTCCATCTATGTAACTTTCTCGTGCGACGATTCCTTGCCCTTTATAAAGTGGACCAATTTCAAGTTTATCTTTGCGTTTAAAACCAAACAAATCATACGCATAAGCATGTTGTTCGTGATAATCAATTTGTCCCACATACGGAGGAGATGAAAAAATCCCACGAATTTTTTGTTTTTGTAAAAACTCAAAAAATTTTGAACTTCGCTTTTTAATTTCTCCAAAAATATCAACGGTACGAGAATCAGCTGAAATTGTCGCCCAATGTGAATCTGTTCTAATTTTTGAAAATTCTCTTAATCTCACAATTGTATCATTTGCATATCGTGCAAACCAATATTTAATTGAAAAAAGTGGTTTACAGATTTTTTTGTGTTTGAAACAATAATAAGCCGTAAGTTGCGGTTCTTTTAAGGTTGCCAAATCCGAATGTGTTGTTGCGCGACACGAGCGAATGGTGCGACTCAAAATAATTGCTAAAATCCTTTTTATTTTTTCATCTTTTACTTTTTTAAGTTGTTCAAAAGCAAAATCAATTTCATCTCGTGTATTTTTGATATACCACTTGTCGAGGAAATTATCGTTTTTGTTTTGTCTCAATTTGATTTTGTATTTTTCAATAAGTGAATTATAAATTTTCAAAAACTCAGCTTCTTTTTCTTTTCCAAAAATATTTTCATTCACTTTTTTCGTGTAAACATCCCTTTTGAATTGTGGAGATGGAAAATGCTTTTTGTTAAATTCGCAAAGTTCGCTTAAAAGTTCTCTTTCAAATTGTTCAACATTGTTTTTCGTTTCAAAACTTTGAATCACATTTTTAAGAATTGAAACTTCTTTAACCAATAAATCAAAATCATAATCCAAAAGCTTTGAATCGGTAATTGTACAATTAAATTTTGAAACATCAGCGCCAATTGCGTGCATTCCAAGTTCATTTGCTTGCACAAGCGCTGTTCCAGAACCAGAAAATGGATCTAAAATAATATCTCCTTTTTTGAAAAAACTTTGAGTTTTAAATTTATCGGTGTGATCATCGAGAAAATATTCAACAAGTTGTGGAATAAATTTTCCCTTATATGGATGAAGTCGATGAATATGTTTTGTGCTATCTTTTTCACGAATGTGATCAAATGACAATTCCCAATTTAAATCATTTCCAAGTTTTTCTTTCCATTGTTCCTCTCTTTTCCCATTAAAAGACTGATAATATTTTTTGAGATCACGAATATTTACTTGTGTACTTCCATTCTCACCATATTTTTTAACTTTTCCGTATTGAATAAGATAAGAAATATTTGTCGGAGAAATTTCTCTATGCAAAAACTTTGTCGCCCATAGACATGCTTCTTGAAGATTAACTAAGTTTTTAGGCAAAATTGTTGTACTCATATAACTTTAAATTTTAATTAAAATTTCACATTTACAATATAACGAAAAATCTAAAATCTTCCACCGAATATTTTTGTTTTCCATCTGGAACAACTGTTTTTAATCATACGATTTTTTAGCACATTTCACTTCCTTCATTTTTTAGTTTCCTTTCGAATAATAGAAAAAATGTCTTCCCGTTCTTGAAACGGGATCTACGATATTTTGTCTTTTCCTGTAGATCCCCGCCTACGCGGGGATGAGAGTGGGAAGATTCTCCTCTCCATCATTCCTGCAACAGCAGGAATCTATTCTTTGATGTTACTTTTTGTTTTTTCAGTGTTTCCTTTATCCCATTTTTCATCGTAAGTTTTTTTTAACTCGTCATACTGCTTTTCATGTTTTTCTACCCAGGGTTTTATTAAATACTTTGCCACAAACCATTGAGCCACTATCCCATTATTTTCCCATCGATAATACAGTCTTGTCAATTTACTAACTTTAGACAATGCAGTTTCAATATCCTTTAATTCATCTCGTTGTTTTTGTAATACATCTTTTTCTTTTTGATATTGTATTTTAACTTCAGTATGCTCCTTTTCAAGTGTTTTAATTGCATTTTCTGTTTGTTGAGCTGAATCTGTTTTTATTTTTTCTATAAGTTTCAATGCCTTTTTTGTTTCCATATCAAATTCTTCTCTTTTTTTTCTGATAATTTCTTCAACCTCAGATATTATCGTTTCTTTAATTGCTTGATCTTTTGGAATATCTGGAAACGAATTAGTTATTTCAACTGAATTTTCTCTTTTGTTCATAGATTTTTAAATAAAGAATAAAATTATTTTAGTTTTTTGTTCAACAACTTTGCTTTCACAAAAAATTTCACCTCTACTTACTAATCAAGATGAATCAATATTTCTATAAAATTGATTATTTAGAAAAAGAGTTATTTTTATTCCTTAAATCATCCAAGGCATCAATTATTGTACATTTGGAATTTATACATTTTATTTCATATTTACGAGAGGATATAATAGCATGAGACATTGGTAATTTACAATCCGAATCAACAGAACAGGTTTTACCTATCTCCGTATCATCTCCAAACTCTGATTTAAATTTTTCAACGCACACAACAATATGTTTGCAGTCGTTATCACAACCCTTCCAAACAGGTTCTTCATTTTCATTATCACACGCCATATTTATATGAGTACAAGTTGACAAACTTCCCAACTTTTTACAACAAGCACTCTTTTCTACTTGGCATTTACCAAAATTATCTAATAAAAAATTAGGTAAAAGAATAATGACAGAAGCTATGATAAGAGCTAAAAATACCATGACAATTAAACTCTTTTTATTGTTTTTCATAGTAATTAATTATGCAGTACGCTAAAGTTACTTGAACTATAATAAGTTTCATTTTCCTTTTCAACCATTATAAATAAATCGTTTCGCTTCACCCTCATTTCTTTTGACATCAATCACAAAATAAAAATAATGAGTTTGTTAAATTTTAATCAATTGTTTATCATCCTCTCTCATGGGATTTTTCAAAAAGGTTATTTTTCATATTCTTGCCACTGCTGGTGTCTTTTGGGTTATTGCAACCCACATTTTTCCAGAAACCTTTATTATTTCAGGAGGTTTTAGCGGATATGCTTTTGCAGCCGTGATTTTTGGAATATTAAATACAATCCTTAAACCAATACTCAAACTTCTTACATTTCCCATTCGCTTTTTGACTCTGGGCGTTTTTTCCATCTTTCTCAATGCAGGATTCTTGTGGATATGGGAAGAGGTAATAAACTTTTTAGAAATCAACGGCACCTCAATTGAAATCAAAGATCTCACCACTTACTTTTTAGCGGGAATTTTCTTATCCATCGCAAATTCTATCTTGCACTGGATTGAGGATTAAGACTTGTCAAAACATTCAAACATAGTAAGCTCTAGGCAAGTTGTATAATTATTTCGAAAAAAATGGATTCCTTTACACTTTTTATGATCGTTATCGCTATTGCATTAATTGGTACTATTCTCCTTCAACAAAAAAACTCATCACTTGGCTCCATGGCAGGACAAGACGCTGGTGAAGAAATCGCTCAAACGCGGAGAGGCGCTGAAAAATTCTTACATCGTTTAACAATTCTGTTGACTCTCCTTTTTGCTGGTGGTGGAATGTATGCCATGGTTTTTCTTTAAGGAAAGAATATATATGCGGCGAAAACTAAAATCTTTAACGAAATCTAGGTGGCTTGTTTGGAGGATGAAACATCCTTTTTTGTTTGTTAGTGGGTTTTTATTGATTTGTCTAACTACATTCGCATATCTCTGGCATCAATTTTTTCTCGAACATTCCAAACTAGAACCCGCAGAAGGCGGCATCTTTACAGAAGCTACTATCGGAAAAATTCAAAATCTAAATCCTCTATCAGATAACTCCTCTCTTTTTGACAAAGACTTGCATCAACTTCTTTTTGCAGGACTTTTGAGATACAACCCTCTCACCAAACAAATAGAAAGTGGTTTGGCTGAATTTAAAGTAAGCGATGATCCAAAAACTTATGAACTAACAATTAAAGATTCCGCTCAATTTTCAGATGGGAAAAAAGTCACTATTGAAGATGTTTTGTTTACCTTTGAAGAAATCATTCAAAATACCAATTTTTCAAATAAAAATCTTCAAGACGCTTTCGAGTATGTAGCTTTAAATGTTATAGATGAAAAAACTATATCTTTTACTCTTCCAGAACAAAATTCGTTTTTCCCAGCACTCCTCACCACACCTATTTTACCAAAAATCTATTTTAAGAATAACTTGATTGAAGAAATCACCGATCCAGATCTTCCTTTTAATAAAAAACCTATTGGAGCTGGTGCATTTCGACTTAAAAATATCGTTCCCAATAATGATGGAAGTCTTCGAGTTTTCCTTGAAAGAAATCCTTATTTTTATGCCAAGCCACCGCTTTTAGAACAACTCGTTTTTTATGTTTATCCATCCCTAGACAACCTTAAAATCAACCATAATTGGCCAACTGTTTTTTCTCAATTCCCATTCTCTCAAATAAAAAGTTTTAAAAAGAACCTTTTTGGAGAGTATCAATCTCTTGAATTTGAACTCCCTCGTTTTGCTGGTATTTTTTTCAATTTAGATCAAGAAGTCGTTAACAATCCATTTTTTCGAAAAGCCCTTTTTTACGGATTTGGAGGTGAAAATTTCTTGGAAAATGATTGGAAACGAATTGATTCTCCATTCTTTTTCGAAGAGATTGAAACAAATTATCATGTAACTAATTTTATTGAAGCTCGAAAACTTCTGCGTGACAACGGTTTTCCGTACAACAAAGAACAAGAAATTCGTACCTTTGGAAAAAATGGAAAAGCTATTTCCATAAAATTCATTACTTCCACAAACCCGCCTATTTATTCTCGAATGTCACAAAACATCGCGCGTATCTGGGAAGAAGAACTAGATATTGAGGTTGATCTTGAAATATTGGAACCAAAGGAATTTCAAAAAGTCCTCCATGCCAGAAAATATGATCTGGTTCTTTTTGGTCAAAATTTTTCAGAAAATTTTGATACGCTTTCTCTTTGGCATTCTTCACAAAGCGGAAAACTAAATCTCTCCAATCTCACTCGAGATGATACTGATTTTTTGATTGATGATATTCGATTTTCTGGTGCGCAATCCGACTGGTTTACCCTTAGTGAAAAATTGGATGAAATACTTCCTTCCATTATTTTTGCAACACCTCAATACTCCTTGCTCATTTCTAAAAAACTTTTTGGATTCGAACAAACCTTTGGAAAAATTCGAAAAGATGCTCACCGATTCTTTGGCATAGAAAAATGGCATTTTCACAAAGAAAAAAAGTGGAATATTCCTGAAAATAAATCTAAATTTATAGAATTTTTTAGATGGATTTTTTAATGAAAGTTGATCCTAAAATCTTACAAAACCTTGAACTTCAGTCTCAAAAGAAAAGAAAAGACGAGGTAGAAAGCCCACCTATTCTGGGAATCGATTATGGAGAAAAATTTTCTGGAATCGCTATTTCTCCAGATGGAATCTGTGTTTTTCCTCTAAAAATCGTGAAAACAGAAGAATTAAATACATCCATGCTTTCTATTTTAGAAAATAAAAAGATAAAAAAAATTGTTTTTGGTATTCCTCTTTCCTCTGATAATTATGAAAATAAAGTTTGCTTAGACATTCGTAGATTTGCTGAAAAATTTAAAAAGAAATCCTATAAAATAATATTTCAAAATGAACGATTTTCTTCACAAAACACTTTTTTTCGAAAAAAAGATGAACGCATTGACGATCTTGCTGCAGCTAAAATATTAGAATTCTATCTTAGCACTAAAAATTAATCTATAGTTTTACTATTTTTGTTTTTTATCAAGGTTTCCTTTAGAATTATTTCATGAAAGAAAAAAAACTTTCACTCCAACAAATTGAAAAACTCGTAAAAAAGGCGCAAAAGAACGATGAAAAAAGTTTTGCGATTTTGTACGACTATTTTTTTAATCGAATTTTTCGATATGTCTCTTTTCGTATTCCTTCAACCGAAACTGAAGACTTAGTAGGAGAAATCTTTTTCAAAATCGTTCAAAATTTAAAAAAATATAAATTACAGAAAAATACAGGTTTTACGGCATGGATCTTTAAAGTGGCTCATAACACCATCATTGATTTTTATCGAAAACAAAAAGAACTTCTTGGAATTGGTGAAGAAAACAAAAATGATTTTTTTATGACACTTCCAGATGAAAAAAATCTGCGTCCAGATGAAGAAGTTTTAAAAAAAGAAGAAGCCAAAAATATTAAAAAATTCTTACAAAAACTATCTCCCCTTCACCGTGAGATATTAGAACTCAAATTCTTGGAAGAGTTTTCAAATAAAGAAATCGTTAAAATTACAGGAAAATCCGAAGGCAATGTCCGAATTATCCAGCTTCGAGCCCTGCGAGAACTACGCAAATATTTTCCAAAAGACTAAATAAAACCGTTTCATACAAAAAATGGGTTCCTGTCTACGCAGGAATGAGGGTAGAGAAATAATAAGTTTATTTATAACTTACAAACGCTCAGCTAGTGCTAACATCATTTTCTCTGTCTTTTCAAATCCTAAACAACCATCTGTTACTGATTTACCGTATTCTAATTCTGAAGCTTTATTGCAAGAATTTAAGTTCTGCCCGCCATCTTGCAGATAGCTTTCACACATAAATCCTTTTATAGTCGTTGCAAGTTGTTTATTTTGCTCCATATCAACCAATACTTGTTCTAGTACTTGTGGCTGAAGCAAAGGGTCTTTTTTACCTGTTGCTAAATCAAGTGAATTATCATGCGAAATATCTACCAAAATAGCTGGATTCTTTACTTGTTTTTTATACAACATCTCTGTAGCAGCTTTCAATGTCTTTTCATTACAATTTGGTTTTCCGCCTCCGCCTCGTAAAACAAGATGTGCATACGAATTTCCAGAAGTTTTGATTTGTTGTCCATCAATCACAAATACATGTGAAAACTGAGCAGCAATAATGGAATTCACTCCTGTTTCAATTTCCCCAGAAGTTGAATTTTTCATACCAACAGGATTATCAACCATTGATGCAAATATTCTGTGTTCTTGATCTTCTGTACTCCTCGCTCCAATCGCTAAATAAGAATACAAATCAGTAAAATATCCTTTTTTATGCGTATAAACCGCTTCATCCGCAATAGCATATCCCAATTCCAAAATCTTAATCATCATTTCTCTACAATAAAATATACCTTTCTCAATATCTGGTTCTGCATACGGGTCAGGTTGATTAACTGGTCCAACCCACCCTACAGTCGTTCGAGGTTTTTGAATATAGGCTCGCATTACGATTTTAAGTTTATCCGAAACTTTATCGGCAATCGGTTTTAGTTTTTCTGCATATTCAAGTATTGCTTCACTCGGCCAAGCCGAACAAGGACCAACAATCAAAATTTTTCTATTATCTCTTCCTGCTAAAATATCTGAAATTTCTTTTCTATCTTGTTCTACTTGTTGTTTCAATTCTTCCTTCAAAGGAAGTTTGTCTCGTACAAATGTCACTCGCGGTAAAACTTTTTGAATTTCGTAACTCATAATAATGTTGATTAATAATAAAAAACCGCTTCGTGCAGCGGATTCTTTTTAGTATAAAAATTCTTCCCGCCACACTAGGTAGTCCATCTAAAAAAGAAATACGAGAAGAAATTTTTTTTCATTTCAAAATGCACGATAGGAAAAAAGATTCATTTGGTCAAATTTTTTATGCTTTTTGCATACGCAACTTGTCCTCTTCAATAGACAAGCTTTCAACAATTTTTTCAATATTTCCATCCATAATACTCGGAAGATTAGAAAAATTTTGTCCTATACGATGATCAGTCACTCTGTCTTGCGGGAAATTATATGTTCGTATCTTGTCTGATCGATCCCCCGACCCAATCTGCGCGAGTCGTTTTTCTCCTAATTCCTTTTGTTTCTTTTCTTCTTGGGTAGCGTGTAGTCGTGCTCGCAAGACCGTAAAAGCTTTATCTTTATTTTTATGCTGAGATTTTTCATCTTGACACGAAACAACCAATCCCGTTGGGATATGCGTAAGTCGTACTGCCGAATCAGTTGTATTGACCGATTGTCCTCCACATCCAGAACTTCTAAAAACATCTACCCGTACATCACTAGCTTTTATTTCAATATCTTTTTCTTCTATTTCTGGAAGTACCACTACAGAAATCGCTGAAGTATGTACACGACCTTGTGATTCAGTAGTGGGAATTCTTTGTACTCTATGTACACCAGATTCAAATTTAAGTTTGCCATACGCACCAAATCCTTCTATACGAAAAATAATTTCTTTAAGTCCCCCTCCTTCATTTTCTACTTCGGACATGATTTCAACTTTAAATTTCAAATTTTCAATAAATCGTAAAATCATTCGAGAAATTTCTTCAGCAAAAAGTGCTGATTCATCACCCCCCGCACCAGGACGAATCTCTATAATACAATTCTTCATGTCATCTGGATCAATTGGAATCAATGCCATTTTGAGATCTTCTTCAGCTTGAGGCAAAGCTTCTTTAGCTTCTTCCAATTCTATTTTTGCCATTTCTTGCATTTCAGGATCTTTTTCTGTTCTCAAAATCTCCTCACAGTCAGTTTTTTGCTGATAAAATTTTAGATATGTTTTAGCGATTTCAACTTTAGACTCCATCGCTTTTCGTTTTTGAGAAAGTTCAATAAACTTTTTTTGATCTGAAAAAATCTCTGGATTTTGAATATCCATTTCTATCACTTGAAAGTTATCAAGAAGTTTTTGAGCTTTTTCTTTCATTTCGAGCAAGAGTGTAGGGCAATGATGATAAAAATCAATATTGATCCTAGACTTCTTTATCTATGAAAATCTTCATTTTCCACTTAAGAAAACACTGAAAAACTCAGAAAAAAAACAGTTCACCAAAAATACTAGAATTTTTTGTAGTGAAGACTTTATCAGCGTTTCCTTAATAATTGTCTAAAAAAATGTTTTAATTTCCCATCATTTTTTTGATCAGTCGAACTTTCTTCTTCAACTTCTGAACGATAAATCTTTCTCGCTTTTCGAAAATCTTTAATAAATCTTAATTGGTCAATCAAAGGTGTAATATCACTATAATCTGAACTAAATGAAATTGCAGAAGTAGAATCTAAAGCATCCGTACGAGTTTTATATTCAATCGGTTTATTCGTCAAACTGCCACTATCAATCACTTCTGAAAAAATACCATAACTATTTACTTCCCCATCAGTAAACTTAATACTATCTACCCAAACTCGCCCTTCTTTATCATAAGCCATCTTCCAATCCACTTTCCTGCCATTTAAAACACTTTCATATGTTTCAATTTTTATTTGTCCCAATAAAGTGTTTTCTCCCTGAATTGGTCCATTTTTTGGTCCTTTATTAAATTCTGGTATAAATCCTTCTGGAAGATTGTCACAAGAATGAACAAAATCAGCAACATCAACCTTTGTACTTAATCCTTCGCTTATTCTAAACTCCTGACTAAAACCAAATCCTGGTTTATATTGCTGTGGTCCATTTAATACACCATCATCATCATATTTGGAAACTTCATCATCAAACGAATAAATTTCTTCCATACGAACCCTATCTTTAAAAGAAAACTTCTCAAAAATTAAATCTTCCGATGAAGGTTTATCATCATTTTTTAATCTATTAAAATATTCCAAAATAGCTTCATGAGGTCTTGTCTCTTGTGTATAATGTATATTTATTCCTTTGCAATATGTTCCATTCACAAAACCAAGACAACTCCTCCACCCTCCATCAGAATTTGATTTATAAAATACTCGAGGCATCATTTTTCCATTTCTTTCTACAAACATTATTGATTGTTCATATTTCTCTGTATTAAAAATATCCCCCATATAGAATTTTTTTCCATCTATCTCTAAAACCTCTTTTGGCATAAATCTTTCCTCCTTCAATAAATCTCTTGTTAAAACAGGTTGACTTGGATCATTCCGAATTTCTTCAAACTTTCTACTTATATCAGAATTCTCCTTGTTTTCAGTATCACTTTCATTCACCGTCATGAGAATGTTTTTTTGAAATGTATCAACACTTGTTAAAAGCTGATCTGCATTATTTTTTTCATCTAAAATTTTATCAATCTCATCTATAGGATTTTGTGTTTTATCAATTTCATTTTGTTTTTCATCTATCATAAATAAAAATATTTTATAAAACTTTCTCTTCATTGTACCATGAAAACACCTTAAATACAAACAAAAGTCAATAGCAGGCTAATACTTAAAAAAGCTAATCAAGACATCTTGACAATTATAAAAATAACTTGAATTTTTTATTAAAAAGATATATACGAAATAATATGAGTTATACGGTTAATAAAATCGGTGGCGCAAATATGAGTGAACTTGATGGAGTCAAAGATTTAGTAAAAACACATATTACTCAAAATCAAGAAAACTCAGCATTAGTTGTTTCTGCTTTTAGCAATGTAACCAATGCCCTTATCGATGCCATGGACTTTGTTACTAAACAAGGAAATTTAGAAGATCAAACACTAAAAAAATCTTTTAAAGTTGTTGAAAAACTTCTCGCAGAACAAATTGAAAAAAATCCTGATGAAAAAATCAAAGTACAAATAAAAAAGACTGTAGAAGATGAACTAAATAAGGTTAAAACCGCTTTGAAGGAATTTAAAAATTCAAATCTCCGAGTAGGAAAAAATACAAATCAAATTCGCGATAAAGTTATAGGACTTGGTGAATCAACCGCTGCTTTAGTTTTAGAAGCACACTTGCAAGCCAATAATATTCCTACTGAATTTATACCAGATGTGTCTGCTATTTTGGAATCTGATAATCCAGATCTACATAAATGCATACAAGAAGGTATCAAAAAAAGACTAAAAGATCTTGATAATTTAAACAGTGAGATAAGAAAAAAACTTCTTATTTTTGGAGGTCATATCGCTAATTTGCCAAATGGCATAGTTCAAGACATTGGTCGCAGTTATTCAGATACCACTGCTGTCGATGTAGGAGTAGCACTAGAAAAAGTAGGAAAAGAAGTTGATGGTGTTATTTTTTGGAAAGATGTTGATGGGATGCTTACTGCAAATCCAAATGACTTGGACACGAAAAGCGTTCCAAAACAAATCCTTGATATTTCTTTGATGGAAGCTTTAGAAGTCGCCCGAGCCGGTTCATCATTACTTCATGTACAAGCCTTGGAACTCGCTCATAAATTTGGAATTAATCTTATTTTAAAAAATATTGAAAAACCAGATGGAGAAGGAACAACCTATGGAATAAATCAAATACCTACTGGAGAAGCCTTTAAAACAATCTCTTCTCATCCTCATGATTGTTTAACACTTGATATTACAAATGTGGCTGGACAACCAGGAGTAATCCAACATTTCTCTCGTATCTTTAAAGAACAAAATATTTCTGTAAATGATGTTGTTACAGAAGGAAATTCTATTGGTTTTACTATTCCTTTACCAAGAGATAATGCTGACAAAGAAGATTTGCGAAAAAGAATCAGACAAGTGCAAAGAAAACTGGTCTCTATAAAAATTGATGGGCAAGCGGAAAGAATTGACTGTGAATGGGCACAAGACAGTCTAGGTAATATCTCTATAATTGGAACGGAATTAACTAATAATCCTGGAATATTAGCCACTATTTCAAGCGTTTTAGCAGCTTACGAAATTAATATTTCTATGGTTGGACATACGACAAAACAAAAACGAATTTCTTTTTATGTAGGAAAAAATAATCGAAAAAAAGCTGTTCAAGTTTTACATAAATTCTTTTTTGATAAAGACGAAGAAGTTCAAAACTATGTGAAAAAACAATCCGTTAATATTCTTAGTCGTTATTAAAATCTATTACTTGCCAATCTCTTCTTTATAAATAAAATTTCTCAAGAGAAGTATAAAAATTAACTCATCTTAAATTTTGTTTATTAACCTTGTTATTCTTTCTCAAAAAGGCCGGTAGCTCAGCGGTTAGAGCAGGGCGCTCATAACGCCTTGGTGGTGGGTTCAACTCCCACCCGGCCTACCACCATTCCAATCGCTTATCTATGCGGTTTTTTGGTATATTAGACATTGAAAAATTGAATATTTATTTTTTTTGCCCACTTCAAAGTTCTCTCTTATCTTCATTGTAATTATCTTAAGAGGAAGTTTTTTTCTAGTCTATTAATAAATCCCATAAGGCTAAAACCCATAAGAAATTATATTAAGCTCATCTTCTGAAAGATTATATTTGAGTCTTAGTTTTTCCATTTCTTTTTCTAACGCAGCTTCCAACTCCACTGCATTTTCTACAGAAATCTCTTTCATGAGTCTTTCTTCTATTTCTAAGATTTCTTTTGCTATTAAGCCCCTTTGCTGATTTGAAACATTTATTTTGGTCGGAACCTTAAAATCATTAAATTTCAGCGTATTTCTTGAATGATCATCCGCTTCAAGAAGGCTAAACTTTTCTTCTGCCGTTCCCACAAAGTCCCATGTTACGCTCGCTACATTGTATCCATCCAAATTTTCAAAATCCGAGAAAAACAAATAAAGAGCGTCCGTATTAGAGTTTTCTTGATAATCAAAAACTATTTTTTGAGCAACGATTTTAACTTGTTCCTTCGCTAAACCTTCTGGAATTTCCACAAAAAGACGAAATCGATCATAAGGTACCGAAAGAAGAGAAGAAACTTTTGTATTTTCAAAACCTGAACTTACATCAATCTCTTTGTAAATTTTGAACTTTGGGACAATTTTATCTTCGGAATCTTTCGCTTCGGTAATTATTGATTCTATTTCCTTGTTTTTTGGGGTGAAACTTTGTGTTTGCGGGATATTCACAGGTTCGGGAGCACTAGACAAAAAAGTCAGAATAAAGCCAAATAAGAACATTCCTAGAAAGATTTTCATAAGTGTTTTCATTTGAAAAGGAGTAATAAAACAAAAAAGGAGTGACTTTCGTTACACCTTACACGATTAGCCTTGCGGTTATCCGAGAAGACAAGAAATCGCCCCATCCTTAGATTAACACAAAAAATACGCTCAAGGGAAAATCGAAATCATGTAAAGTACCCTTATAATTTAGGATTTTTTTACGAGAAATCAACCGAAACTTATGCTACTAGCAACAGTCTTTATGCTATTGCCTCTACCTACTCTTTCCCTTGTGTATTTAGATGAATTTTTATATTTGAACTTCAATTGGAATATCTACTTCAATCATTTGTAAAATTTCCTGATGAATATCAATTGATTCATCCTAATTCATATCTTCAATCGTCAATACTAAAGAATAGTTTTGTTTATAGTCACTTGGAATATCGAAGTCTTCAACTTTACATTCACACCTAACCTCAATTTCCCAAAATTTACCTAGATGACCATTGTTTGTACTTACCTCAATCTGAGAGTACTTTTTTACATTTGATTTTTTATGTGCAACAGAAAGCTTGTCTCTGGTAGAAAAGCTTTCTAATTCTCTTTCCTTTTTTTTATCATCCGGTCTAATAATACAGGCTGATATCTTAATCGGATTATAATTATCAGAATCTCTTGGGGCGACGATTGGATTATAAACAAGTGTCTTTTTTAGACGCATTCTTCGCCTTGCAGAACCTTCTAGGCTTTTGGGGATAGGAATTTTTATTCTCTTTATTTGGTTCATTTCAATTTCATCTTCAATTATCGATATTGATGAATAACTTAATGAATGAAGGGCTCTTTCTATATGTGTTTTTCCGAACCCCATCAGCCTTCCCTTTAAACCTTCATGTTTAATCTGATCTGCTTGTACTTTTTCAGCAAAATGAATCAATAATGCCTTTATAGAATTATTATACTCTGGATACATTGTGAAGAATCCCCGCGTCATGTGCAACTAGGGGAGCAGCAAAGCTCGTACTACAGTCTCTTTTTAGCTTATCAATATTTATATCCGCAGAATAAACACCATTTTCTTCTGAGGCTATACCGTCTCCGCTTCTTACTAGGTTGCTATCAAAGTGCAATAAATCTGGTTTAATAAAAAAAGATTCATCAAAATTTCGCCTAGTTATAGGGGAGGGATGATTTTGTGGGGAGAAAGAATTGTGGAGAGTAGTTCAGTTTACTTTTTACCAAAAATTTGATAGTTTGGAAGGCAGATGACTCAAGATAAAAATGCCTCTTTTGAACCTCCAAACCCCAGTCTAACAAAGAGACAAAGGGAGATTGTTTCCCAAATTGATAGGATATATGGGGGAATCGAAGGAACAACCGTGGATTCGAAAGTTTTTATAACCGGGGTAAATTTATTAGACCCGAATTTTTCAAGTATGCTTCCCGATTGGAGAGCCGCAGTGGCTCATTGTTTTCGGGAACTTCTTTATAACTTAGGGAAGGCAAAAGAACATTCCCAAAAACTTAAAACGGGAGGAAGTGAAACTGCAGATACCTTCTACGATATTTTTTATTACTGTTTTTTCACAAATATTTGTCATCATAGCAAAGAAAAAAAGAAAAATGCATTGGTTGCCGCCAAGAACATTTTAAATCAAAATCTTACAGAAATAGACGAGGCAAATTTTCGTATTATCTGCGATAAATTTGAAGATTATTTAAACCACCTTTTGTTAGACCAAGTTGGGGTATATGAAAAAATCGATTCGATTATAGAAAACGGTGTTAAAAACGTTAATCTGGGAGTTTTAAGAAAACTTATAAACTCTAATCAGAGTGCGGGACAACATTTCTACAAAAACATCGGAGAAGACTGGTTTGAATTTCTAAAAACTAAGAAACTATTAGAACTTCTAAACCAAGAATTTGAGGGAGATAAAAGGTGGACTTGCCCCCCTCAATGTGCCTATATAAGAACCCTTGGAGAACAATCCCCAGAAACACTTCAAAAAGTGATTTTGGGTATAAAAGTTTCGGACAAAACCAGTTTAAATGTTGTAAATAGTATTTTGTGGGCGTTAGAATCTATGTCCGCGAAACTTTTAGTTCCGATTGCTAATAAAATTTGTATGGAAAATTGGGTTAAGGTTGCGGGAGAATTGAGGAACGGATTTTTGTATAAGAAAGTTTTGGAAATATTGGTAGAGGGAGGCGAGGTAAAAAGTTCGTTTCGACTTTTTAAAACACTTTTCACGCTTAAACCTATTCCCGAAGATGATAAATTATATTCTGAAAGAGCCGTATATTTTGACGATTACGAGATAACTAATTTTTGCCAAACCCTCTTGAATATCCCCGAAGAATATTACGAAGAAGTGTTAAAAGAAGTTGGGAATATTTATACCAATTTTTGCGAACGAAAAACGGCAAAAAGAAAATCTGGGAAAAAAACACCAGTATTCGACTATGACGACCCATTGGATTATACCGTAAAAACAGTTAATTCTTTAGAAATTGGGAAAAAGGGAGATTATCATTCCCTTTACCGTGTTGAAGAAATTCTTGCTTCGACTATCAAGTGGTTTTTGTCCGAGCAATTCAAAATTCATAAGAAAAATTTGGGGAAATCCGAGTTTCAAAAAGAATTCGATTCAATTTTCTCAAAATTTCCCAATATTTCCCTCTTTAAACGTCTTGAACTATACTTCTTAAATACTTACCGCTCGTTGTTAAAAAGAAGACTGAAAGACGTTTTATTTGAATTTTTAGACCGAGATTTTTTAGTTAGGGGAGAATTTCGGGAATATGAAATTTTACTAAGAGATTGTTTTTCCAGTCTTACGGAAATTCAAAGAAATAAATACATCGAACTTTTATTTAAAGCCTCTTGGAGTGAAAATGAAGAACTAAATTTGCATATAAAATCAAACCTTCTTTCGATTATTTCGGACTATCTTACTTCTCAACACTTTGAAGAAGCCAAAAAACGAAAAATAGAAGTTATTGAAGATTTTGAAATCGACACTCAAGAAGAATTTGGTCGTATAGCAAGGGGTGTTGGTGGGGTTGCCCCCCTTAATCTTGGCGACATAGAGAAAATGGAAGTTCGCGAATTGGTTACTTATTTGAAAAATACAAAAATTGTTCCGCAAGAACGAGATGAGCCAAGTATTAGCGGACTACGAGGAATCCTTACGCAAGCGGTTGAAAATAACCCTTCAAAATTTTCTAAAAACGCCTTGTTATTTGCCGACCCCGAAATTCGTTCGGATTATGTTTATGCATTTTTTGAAGGAATCCAAAAATCTTTACAAAAGCAAAACGAAAATAGCGAGCCGATTGAATACGGAAAAATATTCGATTTAATGTTAAATATTGTCCAAAGAGACAATGTTTCAAAGTTTCCGTTAGAAGCGGAAAAAGAAACTTTTTGGGAAGGAATTTTATACGGTTGGAGTGAAGTATTTCGGGGAATGTTAAGTTTGGTAGAAGAAATTTTAAGGCTTGCCCCAAACCAAATCCAATTTGAATTTTTAAAGTACCAAGAAACGATTTTTCAAGTCATCGAATATTTTACCCATAATCCCGACCCGAAAGTTGAAGACGAACCGACCAAAGCCGATAAAGAAAACTCGTGGGGAGGCGACCCCCTACACATAGCCATTAACTCTTTGAGAGGGAGAGCGATTGAGGCTTTGTTTCTATTTTTATGGAGGGAGTATTTAAACTCTCCCGACCGAAAAAATTATTCTTTTTCTCCTAAAATAAGAAAGGTTTTAGACGACCATTTAGATGAGAAAAAAGAAGCCACTACCTCCATTCGGATTTTGTACGGAAAATATTTTACTTGGCTATTTTTTGATAGGAAATGGCTTGAAGAAAATGTTAAGAAGATTTTTCCAAAAGATACAAACCCAAGATTATTTTGGGCGGCTTGGGAAGGTTATTTAATGAATAATCTTTCTAAAGAAATGTTCGAATTTATGCTTGAATACTATAAATTTTCGGTATCGGTTGATACTGAAAATTATTCCCGCCGAAATTATTTAAAAAGTCATTCTTTACGGAAGGGGGAACACCAACTTGATAAAAGCATTGGAGACCATTACGCCATTGCTTTTGCCTTTGATTTTATGGAATTTGACAGTCCCGAGTTTAAATATTTTTTCCAAAACGCAAATTCCGAGAAAAAAGCCCATTTTATTGATTGGTTGGGACGAAGTACCATTGAAAGAAGTGATGACAACGATAAAAGGTGTAAAAATGCTTTTTCATCGGATAAATTTTTAAACTTTTGGAATTGGTATCTCCAACAAGAGAACGTTTCACAAAAAGAATTAAGTAAATTTTGTTACTGGGTTAGCCAAACGACGTTCGATGTAGAAAAAATGTTAGAGAACCTTCTTCTTACTTTACAATGTTCAAACGGAGAACTTGAATGGGAATACGAATTGATGAAAAATATCGAATTTTATGCGAAAAAATCACCAAAAACAGTTACTGAAATTTTAAAGATAATTTTAATGAAGCCCGAAAGTGTCCCGAGCATTCAAACTCACTTCGGAATTTATGAAAAAGAGATTTTTTCGACTTTTAAATTTTTATGGGAAATTCACGATAATCGCAATGATATTCGACGAATTGTTTCCTTCTTTGTAAAAAATGGGGCAGAAAGGTTTAGGGAGATCGTTGAAGCCTAAACATAAATTTTAATGTTCATTGCTTCTCTTGTAGTAAATATCGGAACTAAAATTTTCACCTAAAGATCATAAAAAGCCTCAATTTCTCGTGGCGTATTTTCTTTTAATTAAAGTATTGGTACCATTAACATCGAACAAGTCGTTTACTCGTTTTGTACTGTAAGACTTTAACTGTTTGGTGAATTCGTTCAATCTATCATCGAAAATGTCTACCAAAAACATCACTACAGTAGATAAAAAAAAATAAGTTAATATAATGAAAGTATAATAATTTATAATTTGATAATATCATGTCAACATTACATCCAATCGTTCACCTAGTAACAGATGATAAGGCTAAAAAAGAAGCGAAAGAGATTTTTGAGCAAGTTAAAAATTCTACTGGCAGCGTTCCTAAATGGATGCGTGTGATGGCAAATTGTGAAGACACATTATTTGGATTCTTTTTGCTTTTTAAATCAATTATGGATGATGCACCAACAGATAAATTATTAAAATGGAAAATCGCTTTTGCTGTATCAGAAGTTAACAAGTGTAAATATTGTGTCAGTATTTCTAAAATGCAATTAAAAAAATTTGGATTAGATAAAAAAACAATGAATGAGATTGAAGGAATTTGTAGTAAAAAAGAGCGTATAGCAATTGAATACGCTAAAGCTACTGCATCTCACGCTTATAAAATTGATCCTGAATTAATCAAAAAATTGAAAGCAAACTTCACAGACGAACAAATTGTAGAAATTACCAGTGTCGTTGGATTATTTAGTTATATCAATCGTTTTAATGACGCTTTGCGAATTTTGCCAGAAAAGTAATTTTAATTAGATCATTGCAAAAATAGATCCCCGCCTACGCGGGGATGAGGAGAGAGTAGAAAATGAATTTCAACCTGCATGAAATGAAAGCAGCGTGGAGAATAAATTTTAACCTGCGTAGAAATAAAGACATAGAGTGCTAGGATGAGGAAAAAGGGTTTTTAATAAATTTTTACTTGCTCAAAAAAAAAAGAAGACTAGTGTCTCGAAAAAAACTCTTAATTACGAAAAAATCCTTAATATCATAACCCTTTTGATCTTCGGTCTTAGTTTTCTGTTTATAATTTTCGAATGGTATGACAAGTCCGTTGTAGCATTGGCTGGAGCTTTATTGATGATCTTTTTTGGTGTTTTAACACCTGAAGAAGCTTATTTTGCTGTTGAATACGAAACAATTCTCCTCCTGATGGCTATGATGTTGCTTGTAAATATTTCCTCACAAAGTGGGATTTTTAATTGGCTTAGCACAAAAATTGCTGCAATCACAAAAGGAAATCCACTTAAGATTTTTATCTTATTTTCACTTACTACAGCCGTTTTATCTGCTTTTCTTGATAATGTTACTACTGTAATACTAATAATCCCAATCACAATTCAGTTGGTTAAAGGTATGGGAAAAGATCCTAAACCAATCGTTTTTGCAGAAATAATTTTCTCAAACATTGGTGGTGCTTTAACTCTTATTGGTGATCCTCCAAATATAATTATCGGCGGAGCAACTGGATTCAGCTTCCTTGATTTCATCTTAAATCTTTGGATTCCTATCTTAATGTCAACAATTTTTGCTATGATTGTGTTTTGCATTACATATTGGAAGAAAATTAAACCAATAACAAATGATTTAGTGAAGCTTCAAATAGCAAATATTCTGATAAAGAAAATCCAATATTCTTTTATAAAAAAGACTATGCATATTGATTTTATTATTAAATCAATTGCAATCCTACTCTTAACTGTTATTTGCTTTTTTATGCAAGAGCAAATTGGGCTTCCTACATACTTAATTGCCTTCGGTTCAACAATTCTTCTCGCCATTTTAACTTCTAATAGAATTGAAATTCACAAGTCATTTGAAGCCGTTGAGTGGACAACCTTATTCTTTTTTGCAGGATTATTTATAATGGTAGCAGGAATTGAAAAAACAGGCATCCTTGAACAGGTCAGCCATTTCATTGCAAATTCTACTTCCAATATTTTTTACTTATCTTTACTTATTCTATGGATATCTGGTTTTGTATCTATGATTCTTGATAACATTCCTTTTGTTACAATAATGATCCCTGTAATTCTTGGTATTCAAACACAATTTGCTATCGATACGAGCATCTTATGGTGGTCTTTATCTCTTGGTGCATGTTTAGGAGGTAATGCTACTCTTGTTGGCGCGTCTGCTAACCTTGTTTCTGTTGATATTGCCAAAAAAAATGGAGTTAAAATTACTTTCCTTGAATACATGAAATTCAGTTTTCCTCTAACAATTGGAGTACTAATATTGTGTAGCGGTTACTTATTTTTTGTCACTTAAAGAAATACTAAATAATCTACAATGAAATCAAAAATTAACCTCGTATCACAGCTTGCAAGAGAAATTGAAGCTGATATTGGAACAAGAGATATGAATAAATTATTTTTAGAATCATTTCTAAAATCAATTAAGAGTTTCCAATACCAAAATATCAAGGATTTGGATACTCAATACAAACAACTTGTACATGTAATGTCTAATACCAAACCAAAATTTGGAATTTTAATTAGTTGCTTTCGAGACTTATATAAAGATTACACTAAAAGTACTCTGCACGATCAAGAATTAATTACTCTGACAATTAATAAAATTCAGGAATTATTGGAAGATATAGATAATCAAAAAAATTTGATAATTAAACATTCAGAGAAAATTGATGTAAAAAACAAAAATATATTAATTCATGATCATAGCCACAGTGTTCATGATGTTTTAATAAACTTCAAAAAGATTGGTCAAAAATTCAATGTTATTGTTGCTGAACAGGAGAGCGAAAAAACACATGCAAATATTGAAATTCTCCATGAAGCAAATATTTCATTTCAGGTAGTTCCCGCTTATATGCTTTCTCATATTTGTGATAACATAGACATCGCTTTTTTCGGAGCATTGACTCTAAAAAACACACTAGATTTTGTTATGGACCCAGGAACACATGGAGTAATTTCAGAATTGCATCTTGCAAATATTCCTATTTATAATTTTATAAATACTAGAAAATTCAGCTTATGGGAATCATCAAAAAAAGAACATGGTGTATTTATTCATAAACACACCAGACAACACTCTTCAAAACCAATTGAATATGATAGAATCAAATATTCACATGATCGAGTTAACGCAAAACTATTTCATAGAGTTGTCACAAATGAAGGAATTTTTAATATCAAAAAATTGAAGGAAAATTTTCAAGAAAAATACAAAAAATCCAACTAAGAAATTTATTATTTTCTGAGTTTTTCAGTGTTTCCTTAAGAAGACTCTGATAATTAAACTCCAAAAACTTCGTGTTCTAATTTTTCTCCGTTCAGAAATCGATCAATCGACGCAAACGCCTCTGAAAACATCTTATTCATTGAATCATCCGCATAAAAAGCAATATGCGGAGTTATAACAACATTCGGTAATTCGATTAATTCACGATATTTTCTAATATTCTTTTCGTGCTCCAAAACATCAAGCGCTACATATTTTATTTTCTCGGATCTCGCAGCTAAAATCAGTGATTTTGTTTCAATCAAACCACCTCGAGCAGTATTTATCAAAATCACACCATCTTTCATTTTCGTAATTGAGTCTTTACAAATCAAATGTTTGGTATCTGGTAAAAGCGGAACATGCAATGAAATAATATCTGATTTTTCCCAAATTTCGTCCAAATTATCTACATATTGAAAATGGTTTTCGCGTGCCGATTCTAAATCGGGAAATTTATCAAATGCAATTACATCCATCAAAAAACCAAGAGACGCAATTCGTGCCACATTTTTTCCAATTTTTCCCGTTCCTATCAATCCCAAAGTTTTACCTTTCAGTGCAATTCCACGCATTCCGTGAAAATCAAACTGACATTCTTCAACTAAATTGTCACCTTTTGAAACACAACGAATCGTCGAAAGTAAAAGTGCAAAAACATGTTCTGCAATTACATGCGCGCCATAATCTGGAACATTACAAACTTTAATTTTTCGTGCCATCGCTGCCGCCAAATCAATGTGATCATAACCGACAGACCGAGTCACAATTTGTTTTAAATTTGGAAGATTTTTGATTAACTTTTTTGAAAATGTTGAATAAATAAATCCACACAAAATCTCCGTATCAGGATATTTTTCCCAAACTTCTTTTTCCGTTAAAACCATATTTTCAATTTTTGCCGTCGGAAATTTTTGTCGAACTTTTTCCGAATCCTCAGGTTCAACTTCGAGAAAAACTATTTTTGAAGCAATCATCTCATATCATTCTAACAGAAAATTCAAGCAAAATCAATTTTTCAAATTTCGCAAACACAGTTCACATACTACCAACCCCTATCATTACTTTAACGATATAGGAAAGTTCTATACAAAAAAAGAGATTCCTGCCTCCGCAGGAATGAGGGAGGGGAAAAAGAGTTCGAACTTTAAGCTCCCTAAGTTCGAACTTGGGGGTGGCAGAATGATCCTACTGTCGTCCTGAACTTGATTCAGAATCTCCGTCTTTTTTTTATAATAAGAAAGGCAAATATCGTAGATCCCGTTTCAAGAACGGGAAGACAATTTTTTATACAGAAAGACAAAACACATTGGTTCCTGCCTCCGCAGGAATGAGGGAGGGGAAAGCAGAGATGATGGAAGAGAAAAAGAGTTCGAACTTTAAGCCCCCCAAGTTCGAACTCTATACATAGGACAAAAATTAGAGTTGAGAAATACTAGTTTATTAAATCAGTTTTTTCTTAAAAAAATTTTAATTTTGTTTTTAAAATAAAAATCTTATATGATTTTGAATATTTAGTAATTTATCATTAAAAATAAAAAAAAATGGCTTGTTTTTTGGCACCAACAACAGTAGCGATCGTAACAACAAGCTTGAGAAAAAAAATCCCCCAAAAATATCATATAGAATGGCTAAATACAATGATTTGGGGCGGAGTTGCAATGCTAACAATTGAACATATTGCTCATGGTGAAATAGTTCTATTCCCACCATTTTTGACAGCGATGGAAACCCCTTCTGAAATTCCAATGATGCTTAAAGAAATTGCAACCATAGGTACAGCAATGACGATTGCTATTTTCTTTGTTTGGATAATAATGGTTTTGGTTGCAAACACTTTAGAAAAGATGCATGAAAAGAAAATTACAGACCAACTTCGTGCCGAAGAAATATCAAAATCTTAATTTTTTTGATACAAATTTATTTATCAACATTTCTCTAACAACATAAACTTATGTGGCTAATTACAACATTCATTTCAGCACTTATAGCAACTTTACTATGGTATCTTCTAAAGAAGGAATACAAACTAGACTTTTTAAGTTTGATGTTATGGGGTGCAACAATAATGATATTAGTTGATCATCTATTGGGATATGAAGGCGGTCCATTTATAGAATTAGAAACTGACGGTCTAATCAAAAGTGGTCTATTGTTAGGTCTATTAATGTTAATTCCTGTTTTAATAATGTGGCTTATCGTGCTCTTTATTCCAAATATTAAAAATTACTTAAAAAAAGGGGGGGAATAGGTTCCTGCCTTCGCAGGAATGAGGACAGACTTCCTAAGTTCGAACTCTAAGACAAAGCATACCAAATATTCGCCACTACTTCTCGAAAGAAAAAATAGGGTTCTTTAGTGTATCGAGCTTTTTGATAAGTTGCTGCTTGCAAGAAAAAACCATCTATTCCCTCTTTTTGAGCAAGTAATTTTATTCGAGCTAAATGAAAATCGTTAGAAACAAAGACAAATAAATTAACTCCTGCAGGAAGATTTTTTATCGTTGCGAGGGTATTTTCCCCCTCAAAATCCAATACTAAATCCTCCAAAGGAATCTTTTTTTCAAGGACTAATTCTTTCATAATCTCTACTTCGTGACTAGCTCCTAACTCGGAAACACTCCCCGATAAAACAAGACAATTCACTTTCCCTTCTTGATACAAATCAATTCCCGTAAAAAGTCTATCAGAAAGCGCATGCGAAGGTCTATCACCTTTCCATACCGCAGCTCCAAAGATTACCGCACAAATCTTTTTATCTGTCCCATTTTCCAATACAGTCCCTTGAAAGGTCTCATCATAATGCCACATAACAAATATTGCCGACCACATTCCACTCAGCGTAATAAGTCCCAAAAAACCTAACAAATATTTTTTCCAAGCATTCATCCTAGAAAAAATAGCTTTTTTATACTAAAATAGAAAGAAATTAAAGAAAAATAATACAGCAATTTCGACGAGAATAGTTACTTTCGTCTTCGTCCTTTGCTCGCTGGAGCGGCAGCAATAATCTCCTTACACGCTTCAAGTGTAAGTTTCTCTGGATCTTCTATTGATTTTGGAATTCGAACATTCTTTTTATCCGCTTTGATATAAATCCCAAAAGGTCCTCTAAGCACCCAAATTTTTTCGTCTGGCCATTCTGCTATATATCGATTTTTTTCTTGTTCTTTTTTCTCTTCGTATAATTCCAGCGCTCGTGTCAAAGAAAGATTGTTAGGATTATCTCCTGGTATAACTTCTCCTTCGTTACCCTTAACTTCTTTTTTAAGTCCCACATTGAGTTTTCCTATTTTTAAATAAGGTCCAAATCGACCCAAATTCAGCATAATCTCATCACCTTCAGGTGTTTTTCCAATCAGTTTCGGAAACTCAAATTGTGCCAAAGCCTCTTCTAAAGTAATTTTTTCAATGGTTTTGTCTTCTGGAATAGACGCAAATTTTGGTTTTTCCTCATCATCCTTCGTCCCAATCTGAATCATTGGTCCAAATCGTCCAATTCGAGCAAATACCGGTTTTTTTGATTTTGGATCTACTCCCAGCTCTCGAACCGATGACGCTTCTTCTTTTGAAATCCCTCCCGAATCTTCAATCAACTGATGAAATCCTCCATAAAATCCTTGTATCATTTTGTTCCACTTTGTTTTTCCTTCAGCAATTTTATCAAACTCTTCCTCAGCCTTCGCCGTAAATCCATAATCGAGTACCGATGTAAAATGCTTCACTAAAAAATCCGTCACAATTTTTCCAATTTCGGTTGGAAACAATTTATTTTTTTCAGCGCCAAAATTTTCTTGTTTTTCTTCTTCTGATATATCCCCCTTTCTAAGTGTCAAAATTTGTACAGCTCTTTGCTGTGAATCAAGTCCTTTCTTTTCAATATATTTACGATCCTGAATCGTAGAAATAGTTGGTGCATAAGTCGACGGTCGACCAATTCCCATCTCCTCCATTTTTTTTACTAAACTAGCCTCTGTATATCGTGCCTTAGGTCTTGAGAAATTTTGTTTCGCCATCATATAAGCCAAAACTAAATCTTGTCCTTCCTTGAGCGGTGGCAACATGTTTTTTTCTTCTGCATTTTCTTCATCGTCTGTGCCCTCAAGATAAACTTTCAAAAAACCATCAAATTTCAATACTTCTCCCAAAGCAACCAATTTTTCTTCCGTGGTAGAAACCGAAATCGTTGCGACTGTTTTTTCAATCTTTGCCTGTGCCATTTGTGAAGCAATCGTTCGTTTCCAGATCAAGTCATACAACCTAATTTCATTTCGTTCTCCCTTCACCACCTCACTGCAAGCAAAATCTGTTGGTCGAATTGCCTCATGCGCTTCCTGTGCATTTGCTGATTTTGTTTTATACTTTCGAACTTCTAGATACTGTTTTCCATAATTTTTTTCTATCTCAACCGCAGCTTGTGCAATAGCTTGATCAGATAGATTCAATGAATCCGTACGCATATAAGTAATCTTTCCTGCTTCATATAATCGCTGTGCTACCATCATGGTTTGCTTTACCGAAAACCCAAGTTTTCGTGAAGCTTCCTGCTGTAGTGTTGAAGTCGTAAATGGAGCTGCAGGAGACTTTTTCCCAGGTTTTATTTCCAGTGACTCAACTGTAAAATCCGCTTCTTTGCATTTTTCTAAAAATCCTTTTGCTTCTTCCTGTGTTTTGAAAGTTTGAGACAATTCGGCTTTCAAAACCTTTCCATTTCCTAAATCAAATTCTGCTGTTACTTTAAAAACGGAATGAGCATTAAACGCTTCAATCTCTCGTTCTCGTTCGACAATCAAACGCACGGCTACCGATTGCACTCGTCCAGCAGAAAGTCCTGCCTGAATCTTTTTCCATAACACTGGAGACAACTCATACCCCACCAATCGATCTAAAATTCGACGCGCTTGTTGCGCATCCACAAGATCCATATTTACCGTCCTTGGCATCTCTATCGATTTTACAATGGCGGGCTTTGTAATTTCATGAAAAACAATTCGTTTGGTTTTTCTTGGATCCAATTTTAAAGCCTCACAAACATGCCAAGCAATAGCTTCTCCTTCGCGATCCTCATCGGCCGCTAGCCAAACTTCTTTACCTTTTGCTACTTTTTTTAGTTCAGCTACTGTTTTTTTCTTATCTGGAGAAATCTCATAGGTTGGCTCGAAATTATTTTCAATATCGACTCCCATCTTTTTTTTGGGCAAATCTCTTATGTGTCCATAACTGGATTTTACAATAAAATCTTTTCCAAGAAATTTTTCGATAGTTTTTGCTTTAGCTGGGGACTCAACGATTACTAAATTTTTAGACATATAAAAAACTTTTTATTTTCTGGAAAAGAGTATTGAAATAGAAAATTTTCGCAAAGAGAAAAAGAAAATATAAGAATAGAGTTCGAACTTTAAGCATCCCAAGTTCGAATTCTTTTTCTCCTCCCTCATCCCTGCGAAAGCAGGGAGCCATGTATTTTGTCGTCCTGAATTTATTTCAGGATCTACGATATTTTGCTTTTCTTATTTCTGTATAGAGTTCGAACTTTAAGCCCCCCAAGTTCGAACTCTTGCTACAATTATAAATATAAGAACAACAGTTTTAATCAAAAAAATCATTTCTGAACTTAGGGTCTCGCGGGTTCCCTAAGTGAAGAAATTCCTATTTTAGAAGGGGTATTTTCGCCGAAGGCGAAATATCTAGGGGAAACTGGTTTCCCCTGGACGTAAAAAAAGACTTAGTGTTGATGTCGACCTACTTTCCCAGGGATTCCCAAGTATCATCGGCGCTGAGGAGCTTAACTGCTGAGTTCGGAATGAGATCAGGTGTACCCTCCTCGCTAGAAACATCAACACCAAGTCTTCTTTCTTGGTGCGAATTGTGATCAGTGTCGTTTGTGTTTGTGCTTATAATACTTTTTGAAATTCATTTGAAATTACTCACCGAAAGAGAAAACAAGTAAGTAAAGAAAAATTAAAAAAATTCATTCGACCGATTAGTATCTCTCAGCTTAACACATTGCTGTGCTTATACTTGAGACCTATCAAACTGGTAGTCTCCCAGTGGTCTTATTGTCCGAAGACAGAGAAATCTTATCTTAGAAGAGGCTTCGAGCTTAGATGCTTTCAGCTCTTATCCCGTCCGAACGTAGCTACCCGGCAATGCCGTTGACACGACAACCGGTACACTAGAGGTTCGTCCACT
>JAGLIF010000007.1 GCA_023143095.1 Candidatus Altimarinota bacterium | reverse complement strand
AACGGGATCTACGATATTTTACCTTCCTTGTTACAAAAAAAAGACTGTTTTTTTGATACAAAATGAATCTCTGGTTTTTATCCGTGCTTCCTTAAGAAGAAAAGAAGTTTTCGGAGCGTAATAAAGAAAATTTGGAAAAATTACGAACCGAAAACTGAACCATATATACCTTGTTATGTGTCCCAAACAGAATGAAATGGAATGAGAACATAGCGTGATCGGAGTAAAGTAGAGTAAGTTCAAAAAATATTTTTCGTTTTAGTTTAGTTTTACATTTTGCTTTGCTTTTATCACACAAACATTATTTAAGATTGCATAACATTCTACATAATGGTTGCCTTTAAATTCAGTACTTTCAGGATTGTTTTTAGTTTGATTATCTGTAATTTCTCCTCTCGGACTCATAGAACTATTATCGTTTTTTACCTTCCATTTAAACAAATCAACTTTTGGTTTATCGCTTACTATTTCAAATTTTATGTTTCTTTTAAATTCTATCTTCCATAATATCTTACTGATCCATCCATCCCTGAACCCTTCCTTTTTTTGGATAAAACCGTCTATTTTAAAATCATATTGCACATCTATTAAAACTGGAATTTTAAAATCAAACAAAAATTGTTCAGAACTACTAACTCTTTTATAAAAACAAGCCTCAATTAAATTTTCAACTAAATCATCTTTAGAAAAATTTTCTAATTTTCTCAAAAAACAATCTCTTGCTTGGATAATTTTATTTTTTTGATCTTCCGTTAAATTATTTAAATATTCATCAATATATTTTTCAGTATTTGCCCTATCTTTTATTTTTGGTGATTGTATTATCTCTGGAATATCAACGAAAAATTTAAAAATACTATCAAAAATTTCTAAGTCATTTTTATTTTGAAAATATTTTGTAATGACTTGCTCAATATGAAAAGATTTTAATTTAAAATCATCATATTTTTCTTTACATGAATTTTTCCATGCTTTTATAAATTTTACTGTTTTTCTAAAATCATCGTTTGATTGATTTACTTGTTTTGCTACTTTAATATAACCTCTTGGATCTGTATGAATCCAATTCATCTCTTTATGTTCTTCTGATAATTTTTTATAAAATTCTTGTCTTTTCCCTCCATGTTTCTGTCTTAAAACTTCTGGAACTTTATAAGTATCTTGTTGAAATTCATTTGTAGAAAAAATATATGCTGGAACAATATCAACTGAAAAAATTTCTTCATCATTATTATCTTTGAAAACAACAGTAACAGAATGAGTTTGTAAGGATATTTCGGTTTTATACTCTGTTGGATTTACATAATTACTCTTTATTTCTTTTAAAAGTTCTTCTAGTAACATTTGTGGATTATGATTTTGTTCTTCCCAATCTCCTAAAATATATAAAATATCCAAATCGTGTAATGGTCGAATTGCTGTAAATCTTGGATATGAACCAATTTGAATACAATTTTGATTTAAAACAGTTTTGAAAGAATCATAAATTGCAGTAACAAAACACTTATCACATTTGCCACATTTTTTATCATAGCAATTTGTAGGAGAAACTTTTTCTCTAACATATGTACGAAATTTAGAATTAAATTTATCTTTTATCATAACTGGTTGTAATAAGTGAAGTTAAAATATCATTTAGTAATCTTCCTCTGAAATTTACAACAACCGTATTTGGACGATTTGCAATATCATTCATTTTATCATGAGGAATGCTTTGAGGTTTTGCATAAATTATAATTGCTGTTTGGTGATTTTTTCTTGAACTAAAAACAGTTTCTATATCCTCTCCAAAAGTTTCCCAATCAACCAAGAAAACCGTTTTATTTTTTGCTTTTTCAGTATTTTCCTTCCCTATACGAACAATATTTTTCTCTTTAAATATTTTTGAATCAACAAGAGCAGATTTCAAACTTTCAAAAAGTTCAAGAGAGCTAAAAATAGCTATTTCTCTTTTCCATAAAGCAATTCCCAATCTAAAAACAACTGGTGTTATTCCGAAAAACCAAGAAATTATTTTATAAATAACTCCTAAAACAAAAATTGTTGCGATTATTCCACTAAAAACCGTAAAAGGAGGACTACCATAAAAATTGATTATTATTTCTGTCATATTCATTTTTAAAAATAAAAATTGTAACTACTTCAAGCGTACTAAATAAAATAGAACAAGTCAAATTGTTCTTGCTTTTTATTTTTCGCATGATACAATTTGAGTAAAATTTAGAAAAAATATTCCAATGCAAGAACTTCATCCTGCACAAAAAAGGCTTTTGGAAATCTTAAAAAAAAATAGTGATGAACCACTTTCTGTTCGAAAAATTCAAGAAATTATGGAAGTTTCTTCCCCAAGTGTTGTGCAACATCACATTAAACAACTTGAAAAAAAAGGATATTTAAGACGAAATCCTTTAAATCCTAAAGACTATCAAATTTTGGCAGAATCTCCAGATAAACAAGTTACATTTTTAAATTTATACGGACTTGCTCAATGTGGTCCAAACGGATCTGTTTTTGATGGAGATCCAATTGAGAGAGTTCCTATTTCCTCAAAAATTTTGGGATTCCCTTCTTCAGAAGCATTTATGGTAAAAGCAAAGGGAGACTCTATGACTCCAAGAATTCATGAAAAAGATTTAGTAATTGCAAGAAAAATAAATCATGCTGATAATGGAAGTATTGTTGTCTGTGTGAATAATGGAGAAACTTTGATAAAAAAAATTCAAAAAGAAAATGGGGTTATTTTAGTTTCTTTAAATTCTAAATATCCACCATTCGTTGCAAATGAAGATTTTCGAGTGGAGGGAGTGGTTAAAGGAGTTTATTCTTATGAAATATCAAATGTCTAAAAATTACAATTTACAGTACTGGAATGAACTTTGTGAATCGTTTGAAGCGGTAAATGGGGTTGTAGGTGCAAGAAAAATTATGGATATTCCCTTTGATATTGCAAAGTGGGATAGCTTAGGAGATTATTATTCTCAGGTTATTTCAAAAGAATATAAAGGAAAAAATGGACAATTTTTTACTCCTCAAACAATTGTAAATTACTTAATTGAATCAACAAAATACAAATCAAATCAAACTGTTGCAGATATTTCTTGCGGAAGTGGAAGATTTTTACTAGTGGTTTTAGAAAAAATGATTGCTGAAAAAAAAGAATTACAAGAAATACAAGAACAAGTTTTTGGATTTGATATTGATTCGGCACTGGTAAGAATAACTCTCGCAAATATTCGATCATTTTTGGCAAGAGAGGGGTATCAAATCCAATTAAATACGATGTTTAATATTTCAGTACAAAACTCTCTTGAAAATGGAGTAGGATTATTCGGTAAAAAGTATGAGTTTGATTGTATTTTAGGAAATCCCCCATATCTAAAAGCAACGCCAAAGAAAAATTTAGGACATCCCAATTTATATGCTTCTTTTGTAGAAGTAGGAATTAACTATCTCAAAAAAGGAGGAAAGCTTGGATTTATTATTCCTAAAAGTTTTGTTTCAGGGACTTATTTTGCAAGATTACGACAAATTCTTTCAAAAAGAGTTCTTACAAAAGAAGTTATTACCCTCTATGAAAGAGACAAGGCTTTTAGTGATGTTTTACAGGAACAAGTTTTACTTACGCTAGAAAATAGAGAGCCTAATTTTAAAGATATTACTGTTGGAGTCGCCTTCACAAATGGAGAATTTAAAATTAAAAAATTTCTATCAGCTTTTAGCATTGTTTTTTGGGATGAGGATATTATGTGTATTCCCTCACATGAATCGGATATCAATCTTATAAATAAATGTTTTAAAAATGGATTCACAAAAATCCACAATTCAGGATTAAAAGTATCAACAGGTCAAATCGTGGCGTATCGAAGAAAACAATATTTTCAAGAAAAGGAAAAACAACAATATAGACCTCTTTATTGGTCTCACAATATTACTTCATTTGGATTTGAACCAAACAAAAAACAAAATAAACGAAGTGAAAAAATGATGGATTCAGAGGAGGTAAAATCAGAAAAGTTATATGAAGAAGTATTGGCGTTTAAAAGAATTTCTGCAAAAGAGCAAAATCGTCGAATTGAGGGAGCACTCATTCCTAAAAGTAAAAATGGTTATTTTTTAGAAAATCATCTTAATTTTATGAAACGAGAAACTGAAAAAGCTCCTTCGCTAAAAGTAATGGAGTTGCTTTTGAACAGTCAGCTATGGGACAAATTATTTCGTCTTATCAATGGAAATACTCAAGTTTCTGCAAAGGAAATTCGTATTTTTCCAATACCTCACAATATTGAAAGTTTAGAAAACTATGAAAGAGGGAAAATAGATGAAAAACGACTGGAGAAAATAATTCATCAATCGTATGAATTATCTGCCGAAGAATCCGATTATATTTTGAGTTCTCGAAAAGTGATGGTGTGAAGCACTTTATCTACAATCCAAACTTCTGTTCCATTCGCAATGGAATCACTAAATTTTCGAAATTCTTTACGATTCATAAAAACACTCACATAACATCTGTTTATTTTGGAGTCTATCGGGAAGAGCTTATCAATTTCTTTTTTTCTCAGATCGTTTATTTCTCCTGATGAGGCAATCGCTTCTATGAAAAATAATGTTTTTGTTTTATCATCATATGCAATCACATCAGGCACTTGTTTATGAACATCAAATTTTGATTTCATAAAATTATCAAGAGTATTTGTTGTATGAAGAGATTTATCATCCGTATCAGAAAAATATATAATTTTAAAATTCTCTGATATGGCAGGAAGAAAATTTTCTACTGCTATTTTTGATAAAAAATTATGTGGTGAAGGATGCACTTGGTAGATATATTCTTCAAATGAAACTTTTAGAGATTTATCCTTTCTCCAATTATTCGTTGGATCCATGATTGAATATTTTTTGTTCCAATCAGCAATGAGCTTTTTTTGACCTTGTGTTGCATTAATAATTTTTAAAAATTCTTTGTTCAAAATATAGTTCGTTTTTGCTGAATTTGTAGGGCGACCAGGATCATCATGATTTCTAATAACAATATGGGCTTCAACAAGATATTTTATACTATGTTTTCTTACACTCTCCCGAGTATTTTCTGCATAGTTTGTACCGCATTCACGACAAAAATCTAATAGATCTCGGATACTTGCACCTTCCGCAAGAGAGCCAAAACCAATTTTTGTCTGTTTTGGTTTTTCATCTTGCAAAGCAAGAATAGCCCAAGCGGTTAAGTCAGTATTGTGCTTGTTATTAAAACCAACTTTTTTTAAAAGATTTTTGATTTTATCAAGCTCTTTCCTATATTTTTTTGTTACATCTGGCATAAATTGCAATTTAATAATTTTCTACAGTGTATATATTTTTCCATAAAAATTAAATTGTTTTCTGTAGCGGAACGGAAGGAGTTTCCTTATTTCCCCTTATCAAATAATTATTTTTTGTTCCATATCTCCACAAAAAATATTCTATTACCACCCCTCATTAAAATTAGAAAAAATAAAAATTTCATTCCTTTTTTAAATTCTTTAATTGTGGAAAAAATGAAGGAAGAATTAACTTCCTCCTTTGACGAAAAAGAGAAACTCAAAAAGACTCAAAACAAGTTTTTTTAATTCTCTTTTTTATGCTTCTTACAAGAAAACAAACACGAACCTTCTTTTTTTTAATCTTTCTTTGTTTCCTTTGTGCTCAAACAAATGCCACCTCAGAATTTCAACCCTTGTTTATAGGAGAAACCATGACTCATGAAGTTTCAGACGGACAGATTTCTGATGTTCAATTTTTAGAACTACAAAAAAAATCTATTGAAAATCTAGCCAATCAAAAAGAAACACAAGATTTTTTTACTCAAAACTTTAAAATAAATGGAACACACGGTGAACTCAAATCAGGAAAAAAAGTTACTGATTGGGAAGCTCTTGGAAAATTAATTGGAGTTTCTGGTCTCTTATTGGCTGGTGCCTACGCTCTCTGGAGAAGACAACGCAAAAAAGAATTAGATATACTGCAATCTGGCGATATTGAAAAAATCGAAACTTTGCTGGATAAAGATTTTGATATGCAAAACGATCAAGAAGGACTGCTTAAAAACGGAGAAATTATTACAAATTGGGAAGACTATGCTAAAACAAAAGGTCTATTGGGAATGGGAGGATTGATATTCACTTTATATAGCCTTTTGAAGAGAAAACGAAAACGACTAAAAACCCCCATGCCTAATTTTAGAGAGCAGGAAGAAAAATACGATATTCTACAAAATATCTATGAAGAAGCATTCTTGAAAAACAATGGCAACACTCGGTTATTTCGACGAGAGGTTTACCAAAAAGTTTTAGAAAAAACACGACCTATTTCCACAAACCCTATAAAGGCTTCTATAATTCAACAATACAATAAATGGACAAACTCTTGGTATGCCTTTTTAAAAAACAGAAGAATTTCAATTCAAAAAGAACAAAACTACAAAACGCAACAAGAACACGAAATAAAAACATATGCAGAAACCATAAAAAAATTCGGAGAAACAGTTAAAAAAGTACTTGCTTCACAGGAAACAAAACAAAAAACATATTTATTAGGAACTTATTCACAAGTGCTTGAAAATTTCTCAGAAACAGAAATAAAAAAACTAATTGCAGGAGAAAATATAACTATAAAAAACACCGATTCTCCTAAAGATATATTTAGAAATAATTTTATAAAGACGATAAACACTCCCACTATTGAGGAATTAAAAAAGCCCTTTTCATCCTCAACTATAGCTAAAAATCAAGTACTTGAATACTTCAAAAAATTATTCATAGCAGAAAATCAAAGTGCCTATTTTTCCCAAACAAAAATCAACAGTAAAGATCTGCTAACCTATCAAAAAACACAAAAAAAATTAGTTCAACTTCAAATAGAAAGAACAGCCTCACAAAAAGAAATAGAATCTTTAAAATTAAAACTTAGCTATTCCAACGATATTTCTTGGCAAGAATTTGTTGATCGCACACCAGAACTTAAAAAATTACAAAAAGAAGGGAAATTATGCTGGATGACAAAAGACGGTTGGATTCGAGACAAGCGTCAAAATGGACGAAGTAGTAATCTCTATTGGAATCGAAAACTTGGAAAATATTATGGTTCTCTAGCTCGAAGCAGAAGTTCTTGGAGTCCTCATCTTGAAAATGTTCTAACAAATTTGAGTAAAAAAGCACACAAAGAAAGACTTAATTCCTACCGTGGATGGCAAAATTATTACAAAGAACACCCTCTCGTACGAGAAAAAAAGCGTGCAGCTTGGACAACTCGACTTTGCCAATTAGAAACTGCTGAAAAAAATCGACAATCATTTTTAACGGATCAATCAAAAACGCTCAATGAAATAACCAATAAAACAAAAACAACTCTATGGAGCAATTATAAATGGTTTGGAAAAACAGCAGAGGAACGAGCATTTGACCCATTAACACAATCTATAATCAAAGCAGAAAAAAAATTGCCTCAACAAACAACTGCAAAAGAATTTCTTGACGGGTTCAACACAAAACAAGCTCAGTTTTTAGACAATCAGCAAAGCTTTTTATCTGCCTACACACCCGCTCATATTTCCCTCTCATCTATAAGCACCTATAACAAAAACCGAGAAATAGGTGGAATGCTTCGTTCTCTTCAATTTTACGCTACTCCGCGAGGAGAAAATATTCGAAATTCTTTGTACGAAACTTCTAGTGATGGACGACATCCTCATGGCAACTCTGGTCGAGCAGCCATCTCAATAAAAAATCCAATCATAAGCAAAAAACCTGAAGAAAAAAAGATTCTCACAGAAAAAGTAAAATGGACTGAAGTTTTAAAATCAATCACCCTTGGCGCTCAAGCAAAAATAGAAAAATTAACTTTAAAAGAAAAAATCCTCAATCTTGGCATACTTAATTTTAAACCAGTTCCTCTAAAAGATAACTCAACACAAACAGCCATTCGATACAAAGCATTTTTAGAAGCTTCAAAAAAAATGAACTATGAAGAAAAAGAAGCTCGCTATAAGACTTTTTGGAAAATTCAAAAAGATGATAGTACAAACCTAGTTATCAACATTGCTGGACTTTTTAATTACAAAGACAAATCTGGTTTTTCTATTGATGCCATTACACAAACACTTCGAAACGATACTAATATACAGAATACTAAAGTTATCACCCTCTCTCACGATGAAGCAGGAAGTGGTTGGATTGAAGGATTTTTTCGTGGCGGGACAGCTCTAGAGGAAATAAAACAAACATTGGGAAAAAAGGGGAAACTCGTCCTCACTGGGCATAGTCTCGGCGGAGACAGTGCCTTAGAACTTGCCAAAAGACTCGAAAAAGAAAATATCGATGTTGATTTAATGGTAACTATTGATTCTGTCGGAGCTGCAGAAGGACGAAAACCCATTCTAACAAGTTTAGCTGAAGCTTTTGGGAGTAATAAATTTTCTTCTCCTATAAAAATCCCAGACAATATAAAAAACCATATAAACTTTTGGGAGGGAAAAGATGCCTTTGGTGAAGGTAATTACTACAACACAAAAGGCAATAAAGATTTTTACAATGACACAGATATTCCATTTGAAAATATTGAACAGGGCAAAAATCATAATGAAATGATGAAAGACGAAAAACTAAAACAAAAAATCCAAGATTCAATCACCACACTCTTTCAATAAAAGAAACATCATGCTCCGCCCCAAGTCCGGACTCTCTGGAGTCCGGGCTTATTGCTTACCGCAAAGGCGGGGTTGTCTTCCTGAACGACCCTATTGTCTTCCCGTTCTTGAAACGGGATCTACGATATTTTGTTTTTTGATTATTTTATGTACTTATTTAAATCATGATTATAATCATTACATAACTATAAACAGTCACCCACTCTCTCATGCCCGCGAAGGCGGGTATTGTCATCCTGAACAACCCTATTGTCTTCCCGTTTCAAGAACGGGAAGACAATCATTTTGTCAAAAGAAACAATTATTTATCAGAAATTCCTTTCTTTAATACTGGTATCTCCAAAATCCCTGCTACAAATAAAATCACTAAAAAGATATGTGGAAAAAGAAAAGAATTCACAAAAATACTATGCACAAACATCGTCGAAAGCCCCGCGACAAAACCTAAATAAAGCTCATTTTTAGTTTGCAAAAACCGTCTAAGATTCGTAATCCAAAGAACTGCATAAAAGTATGCAAACACCACAAATCCAAAAATACCAGTCGTTACAAGAATCGTTAAAAATGTAGAATCTGACCCCCCTGCCGAAAAGAAATCTTCATCTACAAGACCTTCTTTCGCTGCACGAAATCGATATGTATTATAGCCAATTCCTAAAAGAGGATATTTTTTCCAAAGTTCAAAACTTTTGGACCAACTTTCTATTCGCAAACTTGCTGTCGGATCAATCTCATCAGTATCTTGCAAGATAATTGATTTCACGGTTCCAACTAATTCAATCGTCCGAAGTTGTGCCCGTTCACTAGTGAAAAGTCCAAAACCCGCAACAACAACACCCAACAATATAATTTTTAAATCTCGAAAAAGAAAAAAGAATGTCATCCCAACTATCAATGACAAATAACCGCTTCGGGAAAAAGTTAAAAACAACGCATACAAAAATATCAAAATAAGTATCCCAAGTTTTATTTTCTCTAAACGCGAAACAGAATTGTAAAATTTTCCAAACATCACTGGTAACAAAAAACCCAGAAACCCCGCTAAGAAATTGGGGTCCATCCATGTCCCCAAAAGACGACCTTTGTGTGGATCAAATCCTCCAACCGTTGAATAATCCCCTATATCTGGAAACAAATAAAATTGTAAGTACCCCAATAAAACAACCGTACTTGCAACAAACAATAAATTTCGAAAAAAAAGTTCTCGTTGTATTTTTTGTTTTTCTTTGTTTTTAGTCTGTAAAAAATCCATCGTTGCCACCCCAAAAACCAAAATAGAAAAAAATCTTATCAAATAAAAAAATGATAAAAGTCTTTCTTGAAAAAATAAATCCCAAGCACCAAAGAAAAAACTTAAGAAAGCAAACAACAAAAAAAACATCCCTGGTCCAAAAAAAGAAACTCGTGGGAAACTCCGTTCAATTAGAACTTTTTGAATACAATACAGTGCTGCAAAGATAGGTAAAAGAATGTCTGAAAGCAAAATCCCCGCTCCTCCAATAGGAATTCTCACCAAAAGACCACAAACAATTGAAAACAAACATATCCAAAAAATTTTTTGCATCAAAAAAAGTATACTTGCAAAATTGTTTTTGACAAATAAATGAATTCGTGGTATTATCAACGGATAACTTCATAAAAATGAAAAAAACACTCTCAATTCTCAGTATTTTTACTTCCTGTTTTCTTTTTGGATGTGACACAACAAACTTAAAAACAAGTGTTCTTGGAGCCAATTCCGAAGAAGAAGAAAATTACACCGCTCCTGAACCCATCTCCGAGGAAATTAAAATAGAGAAAGAATCGTTCGAAATTGATATAACACAAGAAAACATTGATACTTCTATACAAAAACCAGTTGAACAAACTTTTGAAGAATTCACAGAAAAAGATCTCATTTCTGAAAAAACTTTAGAGAAAGAATCGTTCGAAATTGATATAACACAAGAAAACATTGATACTTCCATACCAAAACCAGTTGAACAAACTTTTAAAGAATTCACAGAAAAAGATTTCATTTCTGAAAAAACTTTAGAAAAAGAAGTTTTCGAAGAAAATATTCCTACTGACGAACCTTTAAAAGAACTTAATTTTTTAGAAGAACAAGAATTGTTTGAAGAAATAGAAGATACTCCTTCAAAAGATTACTCCGAAAAATTGGAAAAAAGAACAATTCATGCAGAATCCATGAAAAACTCTACAGAACCTGACATATCTGTAGAAATAGATGACTCTGGAGAACTCTTTCTCTCTTTAATAGAAACTGAAAAAGAAGAATATCATCCAAACCGTTCTGATTTAGAAGATTTTTATGGTCATCTTCAAGAAAAAAACAAATTTATTTCTGAAAAATTTTCATTTTTCTGCGATGAAGAATGTGATTCTATTGCCAAAGCCTATCCTGAAACAGTTTTTGCAGAAATCGAATACTTGATTAATGAAAAAAGAGTTTTTCTATCTTGCAATATTAATGGATGTACTAAAAACGAAATACCTACCAATGTCATTCCAGATAGATATAAGTCAAAACTTGATGAAAATAAAGAAGAAATTAAAGAAGTAACAGAAGAAGACAACGCTAATACACCAAAAGAAACATCTGAAACAACGCTTATTGAAGAGGAAGAATTGTCTCTTGATGAAAACCTTTCCGAAACTCAAATCCCTGAAGATTTACCACAAAATTTAATTGATCAAGCAAATGATTTTACAACAATTACTGAAATAGAAGCCACTGAAGAAATTATTGAAATAGAAAAAGAAGTTATTGACGAAAACAATTCAGAAGATGACCAAACCAAAGAATCTATCGAAGATGAAACTACTGAAAGTTCTACTTCAACTAAAAGAATTCGAATCAAAATTAATGAATAAACTTGAAAAATTTTAGTTTTTACAGAAGAATCGACCAGCAATGCTGGTCTATTTTTTTATAAAAAATTATGCTAGCTTCTCTCTTGTTTATTGATTCTTTACCATGTCCACACCGGTACAAACACAGTATTGGGAACTTAAAAATCAAAATCCAGATGCAATTTTATTTTTTCGTCTGGGAGATTTTTACGAAATGTTTTTTGAAGATGCACAATTATGCTCTCGTATTTTAGGTATAACACTTACAGCCAGACACAAGGGTACTGAAAGTGAAATGCCTATGTGCGGATTCCCTTTCCATTCACATGAAGAATATTTGGAAAAATTAGTAGAAAATGGCTATCGAGTCGCTATTGCTGAACAAGTCGAAGACCCTCAAACCAAAAAAATATCACGAAAAATTCTTCGTATCGTAACACCAGGAGCTAATTTGGAACGAGGAAATTTAGATCCCAATAAAAATAATTTTTTAGCAGCTATTTCTGTTAAAGAAAATAAGCATTTTGCCTTAGCCTTTTCTGATCTTTCCACTGGAGACTTCCGAACCTCCTTATTTGAAGATGAAATCTCATTTTTGGATGAACTTTATAAAATAAACCCTTCTGAGATTTGCATTCCTTCCAGCATTTTTGAAGACGAAAAATTTTGCCAAAAATTGCCCAAAGCACTTTTGACTGTACGAAAAGATCTTTCTGAACAAAGTGCTCGAAAAATTTTATCGAATCAGTTTTCTAATATTGAAATTTTCGGAATCGACAAACTTGCTTTACTTTTAGAAGTTTCCGCCCAAATTTTGGAATATTTATCCGAAACACAAAGATCAAGTCTAAATCATATTCAAAAAATAAAACGATACTCTGTCTCTGAAAATATGCATCTTGATGCACAAACGCTACAACATCTTGAAATTTTTCAACCAATAGCGTGGGAAAATAATGCTGCAACACTAATTTCTATTTTTGAAAAAACTTTCACTCCCATGGGAGCTCGAAATTTGAGAAGTTGGATGACATATCCACTTCTTAATCCAGAAAGAATTAAAGACCGACTCTGTGCCATTGAAACATTAATTCAAAATCCTAACTTATTGGAAACCCTCTCCAAATCTTTCAAACAAACTCCAGATCTAGAACGAATTCTTTCCCGCATAACAGCCAATCGAGGAAACGCTCGAGATCTCTCTTTTTTTAGAAACGCTTTTTCCGTTTTTCCATCAATAAAAGAAACCCTCCAAAATATCCCCTGCACACTGCTACAGGAAAAAATTCCTTTTTTTGAAGACTTTGACAACCTATGCGAAACACTTGAAAATAGTCTTATAGAACATCCTCCATTGGAAATTACCACAGGAGGACTTTTTAAAGATGGATTTAATACGAAGTTAGATATCTTGCGAAACACAGCAAAAACAGCTCAAGCTTGGCTTGAAGAATTTTTAAAAGAAAAAAAACAAACATCTGGAATTTCCAATTTACGAATAAAATTTTCTAAAAATTTCGGATTTTGTTTGGAAGTTTCCAAAGGTCAAATTCAATATGTTCCAGAAGAATGGATTCCAAGACAAACCTTGATTAATGCCACTAGATTTTCTACTTCAGAGTTAACAGAATATGAAACTAAAATATTAACCGCCGAAAGTCAGGCATTTGAACTAGAACACAAACTTTTCCAAACATTAAGAACACAAGTTTTAGAAAAAACAATGGAAATTCAAACCGTTTCCAAAGCAATTGCTGAAATTGACACATTGCTTACTTTTACTAAAACATCTCAACAATTTCGATGGACAAAACCTGAAATTTCAGAAGAAAAGATAAATTTCGTTCACATTAAACAAGGACGACATCCCGTAGTCGAAAAAATTTCAACTGAAAGCTTCATTGCCAATAACCTAAACATGGAATCTGATGCTTCACGATTTCATCTTGTGACAGGTCCCAATATGGGTGGGAAATCTACTTTTTTAAGACAAAATTGTCTTATTATTCTCTTGGGACAAATGGGATGTTTTGTTCCTGCAAAATCTGCCAAATTCTCTGTTTTTGATCGTATATTTACTCGTGTTGGAGCCTCAGACAATCTCGCAGGAGGCAAGTCTACTTTTTTTGTAGAAATGGCAGAAACAGCCTCAATTATCAACGCTGCAACAGATAAAAGTTTTGTTATTTTAGACGAAATAGGACGAGGAACTTCTACCTTTGATGGTATTTCCCTTGCCTGGGCTATCTCCGAATTTTTACATGAAAAAAAAATCTGCACTATTTTTGCCAGCCACTACCACGAACTTATCGATTTAGCTAATGATTTAGAGGGAGCAGAAAATTTTCATGTTTCTGCAACACAAACAGAAGAAGGTATTCTTTTTCTTAGAAAAATTCGGAAAGGCGGTATTTCTGATTCTTTTGGAATAGATGTTGCAAAACTAGCGGGAATTCCATCAAAAATCATAAAAAATGCACAAGAAGTCCTTCGTCGACTCGAATCTGAAAATATTCTCTCTGGGAAACCAAACCTTTTTTCCCTCGCTTCTCAACCAAAAAAAGAAGAAAAAACAAAAAAAGAATTAGCCATTGAGCAATACCTCAAAAATATAAATCCTGATGAACTTACTCCAAAAGCTGCCCTAGAAAAAATTTATGAAATACAAAAAATAATTAAATCTTAAAATTTTTAAATTTGCATTTTTGCAAAAAAACCATTAAAAACTTTGAGGAAAAAACCATTAAAAATGCACGATGACACAGTAATTGTTTTTTATTGCCCAGACTGTCGAGGACGGGTTGAAATCCCAGAGGCTGATTTCTTAGAAGGAGAAGTTCTGGAATGTTATCTTTGTGCTGCAGAAATTCTCGTTATGCAACGCGTACCAGCTCGAATAAAACTCTTTAGGGAAGAAGACGATTTTTAAAATAATTGTTTTTTTATTATTTTTCAGAGTTTATCAGTGTTTTCTTAAACACGGTTTTACCATCAAACTCCCAAATCTTACTTTTTTTATCTAGAGAGGCAAAACACATGGATCCATGCCTACACAGGAATGAGAAACACAAAAAATCGTAGATCCTGAAACAAGTTCAGGACGACATTAAGAGTTTTGGTTTCCTTTAGGATTAGGATGTAACCGAATCTCAAAATCTTCCAAAATAATTTTAGCTTCCAACGGGATGTTTTTTTTATTTTTTTCGATTTTTCTAATCTGAATTTTTTTTAAATATTTTTCAAGTAGCCCGTTTTTACCGTTCTTGACCAACTCTTCTTTTTCTATCAAAAATGATTCTTCTTTGAACTTCTCCCCAAAAGACATTATCCACGAAGCATTAACTGCTCTAAATTTATCCCAAATAGACAAATCTCCTGCCAAAAATTGATTATGTGAAAAAAGTTTTGCGGCATACGAATCTTTTTCCCTAATCTCTAAACTACCATCAGTAATAAAATGATTTGGACAAATCTTTCCAGCATGATTCTTTTCTTGATTCGCAAGCTGCCTAAACAAACACAAAAATCCTGCCACAAAAAAACGAGCTGTAAAAATTTTTCCTTTTCGTGCCACAATAAAAATATCAATATCTGACTGATCAGTACCTATTCCCTGTGCCAAACTTCCTGATAAAAATATCGCTCGTACTCCTGGTAAAAAAACTAAAAAACGACTCCACCGTGCCGCTTTTTTGAGATAATTATTTATCTGATTCATTACTACAATAAGAAGTTCCTTAAGAAGACTCTATCTTATTTTAATTTTTATATCAAAATTCTAATTTTTTTAATGATTTTATGTAATGATTGTCTTCCCGGACTTGATCCGGGATCTACGATATTTTGTTTTCCTCCTTACGAAGGGAAGACAGAGATCCTGAAACAAGTTCAGGACGACAATATTAAAAATGTATACCCGCCTGCGCAAAAATGCGAGTAAAGTCGGGTCTAGCTATTCCCTCTAATCACTCACTGCCATCAAATTCTCTTTTGAATATGTCAAAAGAGTCACATCCCAAGTCAACTCCCCAAGAAAATCAATTACTTCCTTTTCTTTTTGAAACTCCTTCCCATCAAAGACAAACTTTTTCATAAAGAAGTATTTTTGCCGCAACTTCTCAGAATTTACCATAAGTGCTCGAAATTTTTCTCCATGAATTCGATAAAAAAGATAGCTTTCTGCAAAATCCTCAAAACAATCACTTTTCGCATACCCAGAAACAAAATCTTGCCTCGCAACAGTCTTTTTAACCATTTTCTCCCTTAACCAAGAAATTTGATAAAACTTTAAACTCAAATCATCATTAAAAATAAATTTCTTCCTATCCATAAACAAAGATCTCCCTGAAGACGATTTTCCACGAAAATAACCAAAATCTACAATATGCCCCATTTCATGAATAAAAACAGCCGACAACTCTTTCTGGTTTTCAATTGTTCCTGTGTGTAAAATCATCTTTTTGGAATTCGCCATCCCGCGAGAAATATGACTTTTATTTCGCACTTCTAAAGATTCCAATCTTTCAACATGGTTTGCTGGCAAGGCTAAAATCGTTTTTTCCAATGTTCTTTTTACCCTTTTTAATTCCAATCTTTCACTTGGAGAACGAAATGAATTTGCTGAAAAATGCCCTTCCCAAGGCAAAGAAACATTTATCCGAAGAAATGGAACAGCTATTTTTCTTTTTATTAATTGTTTTTCCGATGAAGCATGCATATCACCCATTTCTGTAGAAAAATTGAAACAGGAAAGAATCAAAACCAACAAATTTAAAAACATTTTTAAAAAATAAAATAATCAAAAAATCACTTTGTCTTTATTGGTTTTTATTTTATTTTCTTATTATTTATTAATTGTTTTTTACATATATGTCAAATTATTGTTACAAGATATTTCTTTAAGTCTTAAGTTCGAACTGGAGAGAACATAAAGTTCGAACTTGGGGAACATACAGTTCGAACTGGGGAGAAATAAGTATGAAAAATAAAATTTTGTTGAATAAATTTTTTCTGGTAATCTACTACCAAAGAAAATAATGAAAAAAATCCCCCTTTCTCTCGCTTTTGAAAAAATATTGAACACCCCCAATGTAGCGAGCCAAAAACCGATTTATGAAACCTATGATAAAAATGTTCAAGGAAATACCGTACATGAACGAGGCAAAGTTGCCGCTTCTATTACAACTTGTTTTAGAGATTTCCCAGAATTAGACGAAAAATCTTCTCAAATTGCTGTAGTTATCGGTATTGGAGGAAACACAAATCTTGCAAAAATATCAGCAAAAGACGCTGCAGAAAATGCCATAGCGCAAGCCGTATTAAATATTGCATGCACAGGAGGAATCCCGTTGGCAGCCACAGACTGTCTTAATTTTGGAAATCCAGAAAAACCAGATCAAATGGGAGATCTTGTTTTAGGCATTGAAGGAGTAAAAAACGCCTGTGAAACCCTTCATATCCCTATCGTTTCGGGAAATGTATCCCTTTACAATGAATGTGCCAAAAAATCTATTCCCCCAAGTGCTATCATTTCTGTTTTTGGACGAATAGACAATCCAAGAACTGTCCCACAAATTGGTTTTCAAAAAACGGAAGAAACCATTTTCGTAATAGGTTCCCGCTCACAAAACTTGGGAGGTTCTGAATTTTTACGATTATTTAAACAAGAAGACTCTCATGTCCCAGAGACAAATTATAAAAAACTTAAAAAACTATGCTCAGGACTCCGAATTTCTGCTAACGAAAATATTGTTTCAGTTGCCAATCCTATTTTGAGAGGCGGTCTCTTTGCTGCATTGTGTCAAAGCACCTTTGAAAAAAACATCGGTGTACAAATAGATATTCCTGCTGATCAAGCCGTTCCACAGTTTTTGTTTGCGGAAGATCTTGGCGCCATAATCAGCACCTCCAACCCAGATAAAATTAAAGAAATTTTTGGAGAAGAAGCCATTGAAATAGGCAAAACAACCAAAGACTTTGACCTGCTAATAACACATAAAAACAAGGTTATTTTTGAAAACAACCTAGCAGAATATAAAACGCTTTGGGAAAATTGTCTCAGAGAAATTTTTTAAATTTAATAAACTGTCTTTCTGAACGAATCGATTGTCGTCCTGAACTTGTTTCAGGATCTCTGTCTTTTTTTCATAATAACAAGGAACACAAAATATCGTAGATCCCGTTTCAAGAACGGGAAGACATTTTTTTGTTGCGAATTTTTTTGTCAGTGTTTCCTTAAAAAGACTCTGACAATTTTCCATTCCATTTATCACTTGAATTTTTACCCAATCTCTGGTATAATTAGGGGAATTTTATACATAAAATGAAAAAACTATTTATTTCTGCAATTTTAATACTTACCTTCTCTTTGTTTATTTCAGAAAACACAAATGCCTGGTTCTGGAGTGATACAGCCGATGATATAGACGACGATATTCATTCAATAAATATTGACATTTTAGATCAAGAAAATGAAATAAAAGAATTAACAATTAAAAAAACAACGATAACCGCAACAATAACAACCATTGAAGAAGAAATAAAAAAAGGAAATCCTAGTCGTGCAAACCAACTCATTTCTCTAAATAAAGAACTAACCGAAATACAAGGAGATATTACAGACGCAAGTGCTGAAAAAACGAAATTACAGAAGCAACTTACCACAAAAAAAGGTGAATTCAAGGAAGTTAAAACTAAAGAAGATGACGCAGCAGATAAAACAGCAGATGAAGAAGTGGAAAAATTAAAACAAGCAGAAGATAAGCTAGGTTCATTAGACACTGAAGCAAAAAATATTAAGGCCGCTATGGCAGCTTGTATAGGTAAACCTAATCAAGCTAAGTGTCTAGAAGATGCAAATAAACAATTAAAAGACATAAAAGAACAACAGGAAGATGCCAAGGATGATATAATAGACCAAAACAAAGAAGTTAATGATGCTGTTGCTGATATGAATGTTGATATAAATAAAGTAGTTACAAATTGGGAAACACTAGAGAAAAATCGGAATGACTTCAAGCAATTATATTATGATTTTAAAGACCGTGAATTTGAAATTCGAAGTAGAGAAGATCTAACTGAGGTAACAGACGATATTAATTTACTTATTGATGAAATCAAGGATGCAAATTCGGAAGATAATATAACCCTTATACCAAAAATTATATACAAAGAAGCCCTAACAGTAGCTGAGGAAAAAAAAGTACAACCAAAAATTGATTATCTTTTCAATAGTCTTGGAATGACACATAAACTTAATGAGGAGCTAATCACCAAAGCAGAAACTTATGCAAATAGTGCAGAAGTGATTGCTTGTGATAAAGCTTCTGGCGAAGAGAAAAAAGAAGCTTGCACAAAAAAGAAAAAGACTGGCAAAGCTATCGTTTTAGAAGAAGAAATTTTAGAAGAAATGATGTTAGAAGAAGGTGCAACTCCATATCTCACTGCTCCAATCTTTGACGGTGATGGACTTTATGGTGGAGCAAACACCACAGAAATGTATCTGGATAATAATATTTCGAAAGAACGAGATTTAAAAATGCTGATAATTGGTTGGACCTTATTCCTATTACCTATTGCTGCACTTATGGCAGTTTTAGCCATCGTATGGGCTGGAATTTTATATGTCACTGCTATTGGAGACGACGGTCGAATCGAAACAGCCAAAAAAATTATTCTCTGGGTTATAATCGGAATCTTAGCTATACTAAGCGCTTATGCCATAGTAAACACAGTTATGCAAGCCGCTTTTTAAAACTAAAAACTAAAAACAAAAATAAATCATTCAAATGAAAAAATTCGCTCTTGGTATCGCTTTTGTCCTCCTTTCTTGCTTTTTTATCACTACTCCATCGTTTGCTGGAACTCTTGATTCCATTTCTAACTTTGCCAAATCAACATTAGAAACCGCTAATCAAATTGATACAATTGGTAATACTTTTGAGGATGCTTGGGACTCCCTAACTGGAGAAGGAGTTGGACCAGATGGCTCTTTTGTCTTACCTGCTCCAGGGAAATTCAATCAAATTGGAAATAATACATCTGCTCGAGGATTTATTCTCAATGTTTTAAATTTTACACTATCTTTTCTTGGCCTTATCGCAACCGCCGCCATAATTTATGCTGGATACCTATATGTAACCGCACTTGGAGAAGATAGTAAAATCGAAGAATCTAAAAAAATTATTATATATGCTGTTATTGGAATCATTATTATTTTGATTTCTTTTGCACTCGTAAACACACTTCTTACTCAAGCTGGATCTGGCGGAGATGATCGAAGTGCTGGCGGTGCTGGTAGTACCGGTGGTTTTAATAACACTGGTGGTGCCGGTGGTTTCAATAATACTGGTGGTGCTGGTGATTTCAATAATACTGGTGGTGCCGGTGGTTTCAATAATACTGGTGGTGCTGGTGATTTCAATAATACTGGCGGTGCTGGTGGTTTCAATAATACTGGTGGTACTGGTGGTTTTAATAATACTGGCGGTGCTGGTGGTTTCAATAATACTGGTGGTAAAGCTGGTGATGTTTCAGTAGAAGATCTTTTTTCTTTCCAAAATGGTATCACCATTTCTGGAGGTGATGTTCAAAACTTCGCTGATACCTCTGTAATTTCTCTTGAAAGCGCTCTTGCTGGTGTCACTATTGGAATGAGCATTGAAGGAGATTCTAAAATTGATCTTGGTGACGGTCTAATGGCTATTTTAAGCTCATCAACACCTACAGCCAACCATGCTTACGGGAAAGAAGGAACATATTCTCTTCGAAGTATTACTAAAGGTATAGATGGACAAACCTATGCCTTCCAGAAAACACTTATTGTTGGAGGAACAACCGCCACTCTTACTGCAAGTAAAACTTCCACTACAGTTGGTGATTCTATTACCCTTAATGCCGCCTCTTCTAGAACCAGTATCGGATCCATTAGTAATTACAAATGGACTTGTTCAGGTGGAAATGGATGCTTTAGTGAAGTTACTGGAAAAACTATCGCTGTTACTTTCTCAGAAGCTGGAACTTATGAAGTTTCACTTGAAGTAGAAAATACAGTTACTGTCTCTGGAAAAACCTCTAAAACTATCACGATACTTAGTGATAAACCATCTGCCGACTTTGTCATTCGTTCTACCAAAAACACTAACAAACCTGGTGAATACATCTTTGATGCTAGCAAGAGTGAAAATATTTATGGAGAAAGTAATTCACTTTATTACAAATGGACTATTAATGGCATTCCTAAAACAAGTGCTAACTCAACCCTCACTCATGAATTTATTACTGAAGGCGTTAAAAACATTGAACTTATTGTCACACAATTAGTTAATGGACAAACTCTCAAATCAGATTCTGTTGAACAAACTCAAGAAGTACAAACAACCCTTTCTGTTGATTTTGAAATTACCCCTTAAAGAAACACTGAAAAAATAAAAATGAAAAAACTTCTATTCTTTTGTGTTCTATCTTGTCTCTTTAGCAATCTTGCTCAAGCTGCTTCTGTTTATTCTGTTGTAAAAGGAAAAGTCGCAACCTTTAAAGCCAATAGTCCAAATGCCACTAATTTTGAATGGACATTCCCTGATGGAGAAACTAAATATGGTCCTACAGTTGAACATATTTTCAACAAAACAGGAAAAAACGAAGTTACTCTAAAGGTTTCATCTGGAACAAGAGAAAATACTGTTAAGAAACCTATCTATGTTACAAACGATGGAATACCAACTGCTATCTTAAAAGTATCTGTAGATGGTAAGGATACACTTTCGAAAACTATTTACATAACAGCCGATCAAACTATCAATTTTTCTTCAGAATCATTTGATAAAGAAGGACAAACCAAAAATGTTAATATTTCTTGGATAGTAAACGGACAAAGTTATACAAGTGAACAACTTCCTTACGCCATAACAAAAGCAGGCAAATATTCAATAAAACTTATCGCTTCTCAAAAAGGCGAATCTAATAGTAAAGATGAAGAAACAGTAACAGTTATAATGGAAAATACTCCTCCTAAAATAACCTCTATTAAATTTAAAAAAGATCCCACTTTAGGAGCACTAAGTGTAACCGTTTCTGTCGATGCCAATGATATTGACGGAAAAATTGAACAATACCGTTTTGAAGTAATAGAAAACGCTAGTACTAAATTTGCTCAAATCACAACTGTTGATAACGCTATTTTTAATTTATCTCAAACCGCTGGAAAACATTATTATACTTTTAAAGTAACCATTGTTGATAATTCAGGCGGACAAACAGTAAAAATTTCTGACAATGTACTAGAAGTGACAAGCAATATGGAAAATGCTACTCCAACAGCCTATATTCAAGTTTCCCCAAGTAATCTAGGAAATCTCGACACTACTTTTTTATTTTATGGAAAAGGTTCTGATGACGATAATGACTATTTACAATATGAATGGACATTCCCTAATGGAGAACAAAAGTTTACTCAAAATGTCTCAAAAAAATTCACTGAAACTGGAAAAGTTACAGTTAAATTAAAAGTTTCTGATGGTATCGATGAAACAGAAGCTTCTATGGATATAACCATTTCGGAAGATAAAACAACTGGTGAAACAACTGCAACTGAAGGAAATCAAGCCCCTACAGCACAAATTAGAGAAAATAAAACCATTGGAAATACTTCTACTCTTTTTTCTTTCTATTTAGACGCTACTGATCCTGACAATGACTATCTTTCTTATGTTTGGGATATGGGCGATGGTGGAAAAATGTATATACAAAATGTAGCATACAAATACGCAACACCAGGAACCTATACTGTTAATGTTAAAGTTTCAGACGGAGAACTTGTTACCGAAGATAACATAACCATTAAAGTAGAAGAAACTGATTCAACTGATAAAATAGACGAATTAAACAAACCAATAACAGAGAAAAAAACCGACGAAAATCTGCCTCCAATTATTAAGATTAATGAAATTCAAAAACAAGGAGATACTAATACTCTTTTTCGTTTCCTCCTCAACACCTCAGACCCAAACAATGATAATTTAGATTTTGTTTGGATAATGGGTGATGGATTTAAATCCTACGGACAATCTAGTTCTCACAAATACGATAAACCTGGTACTTATACTGTAACCGCCAATGTCTCTGACGGGGAACTCACCGCAAAAGATTCTATTTCGATAACAGTAACAGAAGTTGATCCAAATGCACCTCCTCCTGAAGAAAATCTAGCTCCAATCATTCAAATCAACGAAAGTAACAATAAAGGAAGTATCAATACTGTTTTTAGATTTTTCCCAGAGACTACTGATCCTAATAATGATTATCTAGTTTATTCTTGGGATATGGGCGACGGTGGGAAACTATACATAAAAAATGCTTCTTACAAATATTCTGAACCAGGAATCTATACTGTTAATGTTACTGTTTCTGACGGAGAATTCACCGCCACAGATACTGTAAGTATCACTATAATTGATACAATAGAAACCATCAATAAACTAAATGAATCAATAGCAAATAAAAGAGCTCAATTGAACAATGAAACTGATCCTGAAAAATATAAAATTTTATCAAAAGAACTTGATCAACTAGAAAAAGAATTAGCTCCCCTTTTAGCAATTGAAACAACCTCTCAAAAAGAAAATATCTCCCAAGGAGACCTTTTGCAATTAGGCATTGTTTCTTCTGAAAAGATGATTGATAGCTACGATCCTTTTAGTTCACCATTAAAAGATATTCTTGAAAATACTCTAAAAGAAAAACAAGAACAACTTTCAGCTAGCAAAACAACAGAAGAACAAAATGCTCTTCAAGCAGAAATTGATGAACTTAATAAAAGTTTAGAAAAAATTTCAGAAACTCCTTTTTCTCTCAAAGCAGAATCTATAAAAGGAACTATCCAAGCACTTAAAAAAGATAAAGAAGACCTTTTGAAAATGTTTCAAGAAGAATCTAACCCAGAGGCAAGAAAAGAAATTCAACAAAAAATAAACGCTATCGATAACGAAATTAAAACACTTGAAATCGTTGCTTCTGAATTAAATTCTTCTGCAATTAAAAATAAAATATCTGAATTAAATGGATTAATAAAAGAAAAAGAATTCCAATTAGCTACAGAAACTGATCCTGCAAAATATCAGTCTTTACTAGACGAAATTGCACAGATAGAATCCGAATTGAAACCATTAGTCAATAATCAAAATAGTAATACAACTCCTTCAACATTGAAGAAACAATCTCAAATTCTTGAACAATTAAAAACAAAAAAAGAAGCAGAACTAAATAAAGAAACAAATCCAGAAAAACGAAAACAACTACTAAAAGAACTTGATCAAATCAATGAGGAATTAGGATTAAATAAAAAACTTACCAGTTTTATGAAAAAAGGACTCGATTCTCTTATCGAAATACAATTAAAGGAGGTTTTAGAAAAAAAACAGGCCAACTTAGAAAATGAAACAGATCCAGAAAAACGAAGACTCTTACAAGAAGAGATCAATCAAATCAATGAAGAATTAAAAAAACTAGGTTCCAATCCTTTTTTTGCAAAAAACGAATGGTCTAAAGAACGGTTAGAATTTATCAGAAATCAAAAACTTAAAGAGCTTGAAAAAGAAACAGATCCAGAAAAACAAAGGCTTTTACAACTACAATTAGATCAAATAGATATACAATTATCAAATATAGAAAGCAATCCTGATCCAGAAAATGATGCCTTTGTTTTTGCTGATATTACTGGAACTGTTAATACAAAATTCTTCTTTTATGGAAGATTGCAGCATTCATCTGATAAACCTTTGTTTTTTGAATGGGAAGTTGGAAGAGAAATTAAACGATCTGGACAAAACATAACTCTTCAATTCAAAAGAGAAGGCCTTCATACTTTACGATTAACTGTTTCTGACGGAATTTCTACTATTTCCGATAGCCTTATCATTAAAATTCAAGAAAAAAATTATTAAAGACTTCTTTTTCTTTTTTTCTAAAAGAATAAAGTAAAAGTAAAAGAAATAAATATATTCCCAAAATGCTAGAAGAAAACTTACCAAACAACGATTCTATCAATCCAAATTTTCCACAAAAAAAGGAAGATAAAAATGTTTCGATAAAAAAAGAAAAGGCTGAACAGCCGCAACAGAAAATAAAAAAAATGCGACCACAAACTTTTCTTTTAGGAATTTTAGGTATTGGTTTTGTTCTTTTAGCTCTTTTTTATGGTCTCGTCTTTTGGGGTACTGTTAGTGGAAATGTATCAAATCCTCTTTTTGAAACACTTGGCATAAAAGCCCTTGGTCTTAAAAGTTTATTGCAAACAATGACCAATGCTATTTTCGGCCTGTTAGCACTTATATTACTCATCTTGTCTCTCATTTTCCTCTTCCAAGGATTAATGACAGATAAAGATGCTATTAACCGAAAAACCATTTTTGCAAAAGCAGGACTTTATTCCTTACTGTTTGTTTCTATTTGCGGTATTTGGGTTTTCTTTTTTTGGTTTATTTCTACGCTTCATGGAGAAATAGTACAAACAGATGATGAATCCTTGATCAATACTGAGCCTTCTAATGTTGTTGGGTTAAGTGCTCCAATACAAATCAGTTTTGATATAGGCGAACAACTTTTTGCAAACATTAATCCAGAATTAATCCGACAAATTAATTGGGATTTTAACGGAGATAATATTGTTGATGGTTCTGGTCCAAAAGTAACACATCGTTTTTTAGACAAAGGCGAAAACGGTGGACGATTTCCAGTAACGGCCAATGTTTCCTATTTTTCAGAAAAAGAAGTAAAAGAGGTTTCTTTTCTTTCGAAAAAATTGGTTATTATTTCAAATGAATCAGTACTCGCTTCTCTTATCGCCTCTCCAGACTCTGGACCATTTCCACTTAAAGTTGAATTCAACGCTCTTGAATCTCGTGATCCTGATGGTGAAATTATTCTTTACGAATGGGATTTAGACGGAGATGGTGAGTTTGAAATTCGACAAGAAACACCATCTGTTGAAAAAATTTTTACTCAATTCGGTGAATACAAAGTTCAACTTCGTGTTACGGGATCAAACCATGACTTTGATGTTGTTGAAACCATTATTAATGTAAAAAACCCAGAAGGAAGTCTCCGTGCAGAAATCACTGCCGATGGATCATTTGAAGGATATGCTCCACTAAAACTTTCTTTTGACGGTTCTAATTCTTTTGTAAAAGAAGGACAAATCACTAGATTTGAATGGTTTGTAACTGGTGACACTGAACCTTTTACAGGAAGAAAATTGCAGCGTGTTTTTAGAAATCCAGGCGAATATGAAGTTTCCCTCACTGTTCAAAATGACTTAGGGGAACGAAATAAAATTACAAAGACAATTAAAGTTTCGCCTGATAATTCCAAAGCTAATCTTTTTATCAGAACAACACCTGCCACAACAAATAAAGATGGAATCCTTTACGGAGTTGTCCCTTTTGATGTTTCTTTCGATTCTTCTAAATCTGAAATTCGAAACGCTTTTGAGTGGCAGTGGGATTTTGAAAATGATGGAATTATTGATGAATTTTCCAAGGCGGTAAAACATACCTTCCGAAAAGCCGGCATCTATGAAGTTAAACTCATAATTATCGATGCTGATGAAAAAACCTATGAAAAAATCCAAATAGTTAAAGTAGAACGATCTGGACTTCGAGCTAAAATCCACACAGAACCTTCCGCTGGAGAAGTTCCGCTTCGCGTTGACTTCGACGGTTCTGGTTCAGCCGTTGATGAAGGAGAAATTGTAGATTATATTTGGGAATTCCCAGACGGAGACCCCATCCATTATGGTGCAAAAATCTCATATCTTTTTGAAACTATTGGTAATTTTACAGTAAAACTTACAATCCTTACTTCTAAAGGAAAAACTAGTTATACCGACACTCTCGTTTCTGTGCGAATACCAGTTGTAAAATCTGATTTCAATTTTACCCCCAAAATAGGAAAAGCTCCTCTAGAAGTAGAATTCAACCCCAATACTTCCAAAGGACTTATTAAAGAATACTCTTGGGATTTTGGAGATGGTTACACTCAAAAACAATACAATCCAAAACCGATAACACATACTTATAAAACACCAGGAATTTATAAAATTAAGCTTCAACTAGTTGATCAACATAATATTATTGCTGAAACAATTAAAGAAATTGAAATTAAATAAGGAAACACTGATAAATAAACTCACAATAAAAAAATGTCTTCCCGTTCTTGAAACGGGATCTACGATATTTTGTGTTTGAAAAATTATTTGATTCAAAAGCATTGTTAATTTAAAATTAATGTGTGAAAAAAATTTTTTTCGGTCTTAGTTTTTGTTGGATTAATCCCATTTCTGCCTTTTTTGTCGATGCCCCTATTTTTGAACGCTTAGATCAAAAAATTCATATCGAAATCAATCAGGATATTTTTCAAATAGAAATCGTCGAAACCATTCAAAACAATTCCGAAGTCACACAAAACTTGGAATATTTTTTCCCTTTAAATTCAACAGCTCAAAACATACAATTTTTTGTAAATGCTAATGGAAAAGATTTTGAAATACTGACAGGTCAGAAAAAATTAAACTTTCTTTTTGAAAAAGCCAAGAAACACAAAATGGTTCAATTCTTTCGACTATCTCCCTCCAAATGGCCAAAAACATTCGTAAGCGATACATTTGAACTTCCAAGTAAAAAACCAGTAGAAATAAAACTCAAATACCAACAAAAACTAGATTTCATACATGATTTTTTCTTTTCCGAACTTTTTTTAAATGATGAGATTTTAAGCAAAAATTTTGAGTTAGTACTTTCAATCATTCGTCCTCGTCCAATTCTCCATTTCTTACCTATTTTTTCAAGCGTCGCCAAAAGTTTTCGATTGGAAAACCAAATCGTATGGATGAAAAAAGAAACTAATTTTATACCTCAAGAAAACTTTTCTTTTTTCTTTTCCGAAACAGAAAATCCTGCCTTAAATTTTCCAGCATTTAATGCCATCTATCATGGAAACCTAAAAACAGACCATCCCACACAAAATTTTGAAAAAATCCTGATATTAGTAGATACATCAGGATCCGTTTTTGGATCTCCTTGGAACCGAATCGGAGACATACTTCAAGAATTTTTAGAAAAAATCCAAAAAACAACAACTATTCAACTCATTTTTTTTAACCAAAAAGAAATCAAAGAAAAAACAGATGGATTTGAATCTAATTCACAAGACTTGCGTGAAAAATTTTTCAAAATTTTTAAACAAACGAAACCTACCGAAAAAACCGATTTTGGAAAAATCTTTACAATTTTAGAAAATTTTAAAAAAACACCAAATCTTGGTGTACTGCTTTTAGGAGATTTTCAAGATTTATCTCTTTCCTCTGATGAGCTCAAAACCATTCAGACATGGGATTTTCCCATTTTTACTCTCGATTTTTCTTTTGATAAAAACGATTTAGATCTTTTGACTCACCACTCTGGCGGTAATCGTTTAAACTTATTCCGTACCCCATATTTTTTCATCGAATCAGAAGAGTTTTGGGAAAAGTGGAACGCCCAACTTCCCCCTCTTGAAGCCAAATCTTTTCAACAAAAATATCCAAAACAAAGTGAGTTTTTACCTCTAGTACAAAAATTCTTTTCCCCTTATGTTTTTCCGCTTTTTGTCAGTCGAGAATTTTCTGGGAAAACTCCTACTCACAGTGAACTGGAAAATTTTCTTCCCCGTCTCTGGGGAGCCCGTAAAATAGCACACATTTTAAGAACTTTCTGCAAACTCAATGATCCATCTCTGATTTCAGAAGAATCGATAAAAGCCCTTATTTCAATTGCTCGAACTTTTGGAATAAAAACTTCCATCTTCTCCGAACCAACCAATCCCATTACAGTAAGGAATGTGCTTGCACAAACTTCAAAAAAAGAACTTTGGCGAGAAATTTTTGCACTAGAAAATCCTGAAATATTCTACCCTCCATCTACTGCTAAATTTATCAAAAATATACCATTTTATTTGAATGAAAAGGTTTGGCAACAATTCAATTTTCATGAAAAAAATAAGACTGAAAAGTTAATAACACTCGCTCCTTTCTCTCCTGCACAAAAAGATTTGTTTTTAGCTTTCCCTGAACTTTTAGGCGAACTATTTGGACTGGCAAATGAAATTGATTTTTGTCATAAAGATTTACGATGTCTCTCTATTCGTGAAGGTTCTCGAGAAAAAGCTCTTCCATCTGACTATTTTTTCTGGAACGGATTTCATACAAATCATTGGGCCAATGGGTATTTAAAAATTCTTGCTGACCAATTTATTCTTCCTTTATCGGCAAACGGCAATGCACTCCCTGATCAAAAAATTACTCGAGGAGAATTTGTTAAAATGTCCGCTCAATATTTTTATGGAGAAGAATGGAAAATGATAGAAAATGTATACCGATTTGGAGATTTAGATGAAAACTCCAAAATTGCGAAAGCAGCTAATTTCTTAGCAGAGAAAAATGTTATCCACGGATATTCTGACCAAACCTTTCGTCCTCACCAAAATCTCTCAAGAGCAGAAGCCGTAAAAATTTTATTAGCAATTAAAGGGGTAATTCAACCAGAAGACTGGACACCACCAACCAACCTCCCTTTCCCTGATACACCTGGATGGGAAAAATTTTGGGTTCTAACCGCATTTAATCAAAAAATGGTGCAAGGATTCTCGGATGGTCGCTTCTGGCCAAACAGATACCTTACACGCGGTCAAGCCGCTAAACTTATCGTGGAAGCTGAGAAGTAAAACAAAGTCCGGACTTAAATGAATTAGATCCCGTTTCAAGAACGGGAAGACAATTATTTTTAATTACAACTTATCATAATCCTGCATAACCAACTGAGCGTTAATTCTTCGGATTAAATCGAGCACCACTGATACAACAATAATTATTCCTGCACCAGAGATAAACAATGCTACCCCACTTCCAAGCCAATTCGTAAAAATTAGTGGAAAAATCGCTACAAAAGCCAAAAAAGAACCTCCCCAAAAACAAAGTCGATTCGTAGTTATTTCCAAAAACTTTTCGGTTTCCTTTCCTGGACGATATCCTGGAATAAACCCACTTCTTTTCTGGATATTATCGGCAATCTTCTTTGGTTCAAAAACCAATGAAACATAAAAATAAGTAAACCCAAAAATCAAAAGTGCATATAAAATATTATAATAGAGTCCTGGAGACGCTGGATTAAAAAATTCTATAGACATTTCTGCAATTTTTTGCAAAGTCGCTGATTCCGATTGAATAAAAAACTGCGCCAAAATCGAAGGAAAAGAAACCAATGAAATCGCAAAAATAATTGGAATCATTCCTGCTTGATTGATTTTAAGTGGCAAAAAGGATTTTTGCGTCGCAGAAGATTTCTTCGAAGCATATATTACCGGAACGCGTCGTTCTCCTTCAGAAACATACACTACAAAAGTTGTCAAAAGAATCGTTGCAACCACAAGCCCCAAAATGACTGGTGCAGAGGAAGACTGAAACGCTCCAGCAATCTGTTGTGGAACAGTCGAAACAATTCCCGCAAAAATCAAAAGAGAAATTCCATTTCCAATTCCTTTTTCAGTAATAAGTTCTCCAAGCCAAATCAATACAACAGTTCCCGCTGTTACCATCAACATCATCGGTAAAATAACGGCTGCATCTGTCGTATCAACAATCCCTGGGGAATATTTATTAATAAGTGTCATCATCCCGTAGCTCTGTACGAATGCCAACGGCACCGTCAAAAGCCGTGTATATTGGCTAATCTTTTTTTGTCCTTGCTCACCTTCTTTTTTAAGATTTTCCAAGCTAGGCACAATTACTGTCAAAAGCTGTAAAATGATGGATGCATTAATATAAGGCGTCAATCCCATCAAAATAATTGAAAAATTTTCCATTGCACCTCCTGTCAAAAGAGAAAAAATTCCAAGAGCATTTTGTCCCTTATTTTCTAATAAAAAACGAATCTTCTCGATATCCGCTCCAGGAATAGTGATATGTGCCAAAATTCGAAAAATAATAAGAATAAAGATTGTAAACAAAATCTTATCCCGTAATGACTTGGTGGTAAAAACTTGAGCTAATTTATTCATTTTATAAAAACAATAATTCGAACGAATTGTATGTATTTTGCAAATTTCAGCAAAACATTTTTAATTAATATAAAAAAAAGGTCTTATTTTTCATATGACCAATTCTTATGAAGCAATGGTTCCCCCAGCTTTTTCAATAGCCGCTTTGGCTGTAACAGAGAATAAAATTCCAGCTTCTACTATTATTTTTTTTTCAAGTGTCCCCTCTGTCAAAATTTTTACTTTGGTATCATTTTTTCCAATAAGACCTTTTTCTAACAATGAAGCAAGATTTACTTTCTCTCCATCTTCAAAAGATTCTTCCAGTTGCCCCAACTTTATCACTTGAGATTCTACTCGATTTATATTTCGAAACCCTTTATTTTTTGGCATTCGTTGGATCAATGTAGTTTGTCCTCCTTCAAACCCCAATCTTACTCCACCACCAGAACGAGAATTTTGTCCATTACAACCTCTTCCTGCATATGTTCCATTACCCGTTGCATTTCCTTGTCCCTTTCGTCTCCGAGCAGGTTTTTTAATTTTCGGTGCTAACTCATGTAATTTCATACTTCAAAATCTTATAAATCTAAATTATTTTTTAGTGGATTTTTCAGCCGAAGCTTTTTTTTCCACTTTCTTTTCTATCTTCTTTGTTTCTTTCACTTCTTCCACAACAGCTTTTTCTTCTTCCTCTTCTTTTACAACTCTTTTAGGCGATCTGTTTTGTAATTGTTTTAAAGCTTCAATCGTTGCATATGCTGCATTAATTTTATTTCGTGAACCATGCATCTTAGAAAGCACATTTTTAATTCCTGCCAATTCCAAAATTTTCCGTACTGAGCTTCCCGCAATCACTCCCTTACCTTCTTGAGCTGGAAATAGATATACTTGAGAAGCTTTATACTTCGAAACTACTGCATGTGGAATAGAATCTTCAAAAATAGGAACTTTTATCAATTTTTTCTTCGCTGTTGCAATAGCCTTTTGCACACCTAACATCACTTCTGATGACTTTCCATTTGCAAAACCTACTCGTCCTTTCTGATCTCCAATTACAACTGAAACACTAAACCGCAATTGTCGTCCTCCTTTTGTTACCCGCGTAACTCGTCGAACTTGTAAGATAGCTTCTTCAAACTCTTTCGGTTCTCGTCGTCTTCGCTTATTGCCACCTCTCCGACCCTTTTTAGATCGTCGATCATCATTCTTTTCTGGCTTAAAACCAGAAACAGATGCTGCTGCCGCAACTTCTTTCTTTTTTTCGACAACGCTTGTATTTTTTTCTGTCATAATTTCAGTAAATAGAAATAACTAAAAGATTTTAAAATTTTAACCCCCCTTTTCTCGCCGCATCAGCTAATGCTTTAATTTGCCCCAAATATTGATATCCATTTCGATCAAAGGCTACCTCTGAAACTTTTTTGGACTTTGCCAATTTAGCAATCTCAGATCCAACCATCTTAGCACCCTCTAACCCTGACTTAACCTTTAAACTAGAAGTTCCACATAAAACTTTTCCTACCTGATCATCCATAATTTGTGCATAAACCGCTTTCAACGATCGAAAAACAATCAATCGAGGTTTTTGAGAAATCCTTGCTTTCGCATGAGTCTTTCTTGCTCGAGAAAGTCTTCGTTGATTTTTAGATTGTACCTTCATTTCTTAATAATTTAATTATTTCTTAGCAGACTTACCAGCTTTTATTGCCACATGCTCATCTGCATACCGAATTCCTTTTCCCTTATAAGGCTCTGGCTTTCGATAAGATCTGATTTTGGCTGCAATAGAACCTACTAATTGTTTATCAATTCCAAATACAGAAAGTAAAGTCTGACTTTTTTCCTCAAACTTCACTTCAATTCCTTCTGGAAAAGTATATTTAATCGGATGAGAATAACCAAGATTCATCTCTAAAACCTTCCCATTCACCTGTCCTCGATATCCAACACCTCGAATTTCTAATTGTTTTGTAAACCCTGTAGAAACACCATCAATAAGATTGTTAATTAAGCTTCTGTATAGTCCGTGCCGCGCTCTAGTGGTTTTTTCATCATTTTTTCGATCGACAATAACTTGTCCATCTTCCACTTTAACGCTTACAAACTCCTGTTCAATAGATTGTTCAAGCGTCCCTTTTGGACCTTTCACAACAACCTTATCTCCTATAACAGAAACTTCTACACCCTGAGGGATCAAAACCGATTTTTTTCCTATTCTAGACATACATTTATTCCAAAAAAGCCTGGCGATTTTATGGATAAGCCAGATTCTGTCAAGAAGTTTTTTCACCAACTGAAAAACTACCTTTTTTATTTCTATATATAACAAAAATTAATGAGTAATTTTCCTATTGAGGAAACATTGATAAAAACAAAAAGAGAACGGGACTAACTTAGTTTTGAACAAGAAAATATTATTTATTGTAAGTTTATTTATCAGGGTTTCCTAAAGTATTAAACACAAGATGACAATACAAGAGGAAAGTAAGCTCTGGGAGTTTGAGGGTAAAACCGTGTTTGAGCGACATAAAAAATAAATTTTAGGTAAATAACACCTCTTAGCGAGTTTTTTTACCCTCAAAACTTTTTGGTTCTTTTTAGTTATAAAAAGAATGGAATGAAAATGGGTTCCTGCCTTCGCAGGAATGAGGAAAGATGAAAATGAATCCAATCTTAAAGAACCAATTTCGTACAAAAAAATAATCTTTTTTAAAAATAAGCGCTAAATACAAATTAACTCACTGTACATAGAAACTCTCCTCCAATATTAAGTTTCCGTGCTTCGTATCCAGTCATAACACCTTTTGAAGTAGAAATAATCGCAATCCCAAACCCATTGAGCACTTTTCGAATATTATCTGATTTTACAAATATCCGTTGTCCTGGACGAGAAACTCTTTTCAGCTCTAATGTTTTTTCTACTAAGGTTAAAACAAGAACTGGAAATTTCCCAGATTCGTCCTTTTTCACTTCAGCCAAAAATTTATTCTTCTTCATCACATTTGCAATGGACTCTTTTTCTTTGGAATAAGGTAGCTCCAATGAAGGATTTTCTGCCATTTGTGCGTTTCGAATTCTCGTAAGAAGGTCTGCTATTGGATCTGTCATTGTATTAGTTACTAATTTTAATTAATCATTTACGGTTATTTTACCAAGAAGATTTTCTTACTCCTGGAATTAATCCTTTTTCAGCATGTTCCCGGAAACAACATCGGCAAATACCAAAATCTCTCATATATCCTCGCGGTCGACCACAAAGACTGCACCTATTATAGGCCCGTGAAGAATATTCAACTTTCCGTCCTTCTTTTTTCGCTAGAAGTACCCGTTCCATGAATTTTTGAGATTTTGTTACGATTGATTTTCGAGCCATATTTTAAAAAAATTTAAAAGTTATAATTATTTTTTTTCCTTTTTAAAAGGAAATCCAAAATTCTCCAAAAGTTTCATGTTATGTTTTTTGTTTCTAGAAGAAAAAACAATAGTAAATTGAACACCATGAACTCTTCGACTATCATCTACATTTATTTCAGGAAAAACCGTATGTTCAGCAAATCCAACCGCACAGTTTCCATTTTTATCAAAAATATTTCGTTTCACACCTTGAAAACCTCTAACCCGAGGAAAAACAATATTAATTACCTTATCCAAAAAATTATAAGCTTGTTCATTTCGAAGTGTTACAGAAACACCAACCGGCATTCCTTCTCGTAATTTAAAATTCGAAACAGCCTTTTTTGCACTTCGAACAACTGGTTTTTGTCCAGTAATTTTCGCAACAGCTTCTTCAACTTCTTCTGGACTCTTTTTCCCTATTCGCAGAAGATAAGATCCAGCTCCCACATTAACCGCAATTTTTTCAATTCGCGGAAGTTCCATAGGATTCTTAATACTTAACTCCTTCATAAGGCTAGGAGCAATTTCTTTTTGGTACCGTTCTAACAATTGAGATTTCATATCAAATTTTCTATACAATTTTTAAATTTAAGCTTTTATTACTTTAGCAGGAGCTTCTTTTTTCATCCCTGCTTTTTTAGAAGACGATGTCACAAGCACTTCTCCTGATTTCTTAGATATTCGAACCTTTACTCCATGAGCATCAACATTATATCCGATTCGGGAAGGCTTTTTAGTTTTAGGATCAATAATCGCCACATTTGAAATAGCTATTGGTGCAAAAAACTCTACTCGTTCTCCAGGATTACCTTCTCGTCCTTTCACATGTTTAATCTTTTTATTAATTCCCTCTACAAAAACTAAACCTTTTTCTCGATTTATTTTAACAAGAGACCCTGTTTTACCTTTATCTTTTCCCACCATAACCATAACCGAATCTCTAATTTTTAATTTCATTTTTACAATACTTCAGGAGCTAGTGAAATAATCTTTTGAAAACCTCGAGCCCGAAGTTCTCTCGCAATAGGACCAAATACCCGAGTCCCTTTTGGCTGATTTTCAGTATTAACAATCACAACCGCATTTTCATCAAATCTCAAATACGACCCATCTTTTCTCCGAATAGGAGAAATTTGTCGAACAATAACTGCTTTTTCTACCGATTTCTTCTTTACCACTCCTTTTGGAGCCGCCATTTTTACAGTCACTACTATAACATCCCCAACTCGAGCATATCGTCGTTTAGAACCTCCCAACACTTTGATACACATCACCTCTTTTGCACCTGTGTTATCTGCTACTCGAAGCCGTGTCATATGTTGAATCATTCTTTTCTGTTTTTCACTTAATTTTTTGAAGAGTCTACAAGTACCCAAGACTTACGCTTTGATACAGGACGAGCTTGTTGTATTACCACTTCATCTCCCACCTTGGCTGTTTCTGACTCATCATGCACCAAAAAGTTTTTTGTAATTCGAAATTGCTTTTTATATTTTGGATGCATACGGTATTCATTTACAGCTACTTTTACCGTCTTTTTTCCGGATATTTTTACAATACTGCCTTTTTTGGTAATCATTATTTTTTCTCGTTACGAAGAATAGTAAGAATTCGAGCAATCGTTTTTTTCAACTCTCGAATATTTGAAGTTTTTTGATCTTGTCCTGTTTTCGAATGAAAACGCTTTACTGCCAACGCCCGACGCAAAGTCGCCAACTTGTCATTCAGTTTCTTCTGTGTCAATTGCCGTAATTCTTGAATTTTCATGTTATTAAATTTCAGTTCCGATAACTTTACTCTTTACACACAATTTATAAGAGGCCAGTTTCATTGCTTTTCGCATCAATTCTTCCTCAACACCAGACATCTCAAAGAGAATTTTTCCTGGAAGAACTTGAGCTACCCATTTATCTGGAGCACCTTTACCCGATCCCATTGGAACTTCTCCTGATTTGGCAGTTAACACTTTATCAGGAAAAATACGAACCCAAACTTTTCCACCTCGTTTAACAGATCGTGCAATTGTTCGTCTAGCTGCCTCAATTTGTCGTGCAGTAATTTCTCCTGCAGTAACAGCCTTTAGCCCAATTTCCCCAAACGAAATTACTGAACCTCTCGTTGCAACTCCTTTGTTCTGAGATCTCAATCGATGAAGTTTTCTGTACTTCGTTCTTTTTGGCTGTAGCATCGTATTTAATAAGAATAAGCCGAGCGATTTTATGTATAAACCAATGACTGTCAAGGTTTTTTTATTGTAGTTTTAAAAGGAAATACTGAAACAAATTCAGGACAACCTTTATAAAATTTCATAACTTTTATTTACCCCTCTATACTTTGGTTTTTGAAAACCAACCCATGATACACCCAAACCTTAACACCAATCACTCCATAAGCTGTATCTGCTCCTGCATGAGCATAATCAATTTTCGCTCGAAGTGTATGCAATGGAACTTGTCCGTAGGAATATTTCTCAGATCGAGCAATATCTACACCATTTAATCGTCCTGCAATAAGAATCTTAACTCCTTTAACTCCTGATTCTCTTGCCTTCTCCAGTGCCATTTTGGCTACTCGTCGATAAGGAAAACGACGAGTAATTTGACCAGCTACATTTTCAGCAATCAACTTAGCATCAGCATCAGGTCGTCGAACCTCTTGTACACTTACATCAAAAAGTTCTTTAAATATTCCAATAAGTTCTCTTTGTAATAATCCAATAGCTTCACCTCCTCGACCAACAATCATTCCTGGTTTTGGCGTATGAATAGTGATTTTAACTTTTCCAACACTTCGAATAATTTCTATCCGAGAAATCCCTGCAGAGGCTAATTTCTTTTCCAAGAATTTTCGAATCGCTAAATCTTGTAAAAATTTCTCTTTATAACCCCTTTTAGAATACCATTTAGAATCCCAAGTACGAGTAATTCCTATTCGAAGCGAAATCGGTGAAACTTTTTTTCCCATAAATTATTTAAATATTATTTTTCTTCTAATTCTACTGAAATATGTGCCGTTGGTTTACTAATCGGCAATGCTCGTCCCCTTGTCGAAGGCTGGCTTCGTTTATAAAAAGGACCTTTGTTTACCACAATAGATTTAATTTTTAAATTCTCTCGAATTTTTCCACCAATATTTTCTGCATTAGCTACCGCAGAATGCAAAACTTTATAAAGTACCGCTCCTGCTTTTTGTGGTGCAAATTTCAAAAAGCTCAGTGCCTCCACAGCATCTTTCCCTCGAACCAATCCTGCTACCAGATTCGTTTTCTTTGGTGAAATTCGAACTCGTCTCAAATGTGCTTTCATACAATACTTATAATTAATTAGTAGCTTTTATTATTGCCCTTTGGCCAATCTCCCTCCATGACTTCGAAACCGTCGTGTTGGAGAAAATTCACCCAATTTATGTCCTACCATAAACTCCGTACAAAAAACCGGTATATGTTCTTTTCCATTATGAACACCAAATGTATGTCCTACAAACTCTGGTGAAATAGTACAAGAACGCGACCAAGTCTTAATAACTCTTTTCTGACCTGATTCACTCATTGCTTTAACTTTTCCTATCAAGCGAGAATCTACATACGGACCTTTTTTCGATGATCTAGACATATTGTTTAATAATTTATGAACTTATTTTTACTTTTTAGCTTTTGCTCTGTGACGACTTACTAAAATACTTTTACTAGAAGCTTTATTATTTTTTCTAGTTTTCACTCCCAAAGCATGTGCACCCCAAGGCGTTTTTGGATACTTCATTCCAATTGGACACCCTCCTTCACCTCCTCCATGAGGATGATCACAAGGATTCATCGCCTTTCCTCGAACTTGCGGCCGTCGTCCTTTATGTCGAACAGATCCAGCTTTCCCTACTTTTACCAAAGCATGCTCTTCGTTCGAAACTACTCCAATCGTTGCATAATTTGTTTTTTCCACCAACCGAACCTCCCCCGAAGAAAGTTTTACTTGAGCTTTTTCTCCTTCTAGAGAAACAAGCGTCGCCTTCTGACCAGCCGATCGAACAGCTTGACCACCTTTGTTTGGCGTTACTTCTAAATTATAAATCGAAAACCCTACTGGAATATTTTGCAATTGCATTCGATTTCCATCTTGTGCTTTTGCTTTAATATCAGTTACCACTTCATCTCCTACCTTAGCTTTTCGATGTGCCAATTGGTATCTTTTATCACCATCTTTGAAAACCACTAACGACAAGAATGCCGTTCGTTTTGGATCATATTCAATTTCATTAATCACTCCTGGAACACCCAATTTGTCCGTTCCGTTAAAATCAACCATTCGATATCGTGACCTAATGCCTCCTCCTCTATGTCGAATTGTAATAGTTCCTTTTGAGCGACCTGTTACTTTCTTAGCCACTCTCAACAGAGATTTTACCGCTGGTTTTTTAGCAGTCACTTGCGAACGATCATTTATGCTCGTATTTCGCTGTGCATTCGTATTTGGTTTTAAAACTCGAATCCCCATTTTATTTAAAATCGTTAAAATTTAAAGTCTGACCTGTTTTAAGTGTTACTACTGCTTTTCGAGAACGAGATCTTCGTCGCACTACCCTTCCTCGTCCAGCCAGTTTCGTTTTTTCTCCTGAACTAGTCATATTCACTTTTGCTACATCTGCTCCATAAAAAGCTTTTACCGCTTTCACTACATCTGATTTTGTAGCATCTGAGTGAACTTTGAAAGTATATTTTCCAACCATTGCCACGGTTTTCTCCGTTATAACTGGTTGCACGAGAACAGTTTCTATTCTTAACATGATTTATTTAGTTCCTAAAAAAGTTGCTTCTGTTTTTGATAAAGCGTCTCCAACAAAATAAAGCTTATCTGCCAAAAGTACATCGTAAGGATTTAGATAGATTGCTAAAATTGTTTTCACACCATGAATATTCCGACAAGACTTTTCAAATACCTCATTTTTCTCTGACAAAACAAATAAATATTTCTTTGTTTCTGGAAGTTTTCCAAGTAACTCCGCAAAATCTTTAGTTTTAGGAGCTTTCCCTTTATATCCTTCAAAACCAAAAATCGATTTCTCATTCGCTTTTAATGTTAGAGAAGAAAACAACGCTGCTCGTCGTTCTTTCTTTGGCATCATTTTCGAATAATTAACATTATTTCGTGGTCCATGAGTTACTCCGCCTCCTCTTAATAAATTTGTTGATCGAGCACCTCGTCGTGCATTTCCAGTTCCTTTTTGTCTAAAAATCTTTCGTGTTGAATACGCTACTTCTGCTCTAGTCTTTGTATGAGCAATCGGCTCTCTAGCATTTGCCAACCTCATAATCACCGCTCGATGCATCAAATCAGGGTTTATTTTTGCTCCGAAAATCTGTTCTTTCAGATCAACTGTCCCTTTTTTTTCTCCGCTGGCCGTATAAAAATCTACTTTCATTATTATTCTCTAATAAAAACAAAGCCGTTCTTGGCTCCTGGAACTGCACCCTTCAAGGCGATCATATTATTTTCTGTATCGATTTGTACCACTTTCACATTTTGCACAGTCACTTTTGCCGCTCCCTGATGTCCTGGCATTTTCTTTCCTTTCAAAATTCGTGCAGGTTTCGCACAAGTTCCAACAGAACCTGGTTCTCGATGATGATGTGAACCATGTGTTTCTGGTCCTCGACTAAAATTATATCGCTTAACAACTCCCATAAACCCCCGTCCTTTAGAAACACCTGTAATTTTTACCTTTTCCACTCCTTCTAGAGTAGAAACATCTAAACTATCTCCTTTTTTTATTTCTTGTCCTTCTTCTAACAACAATTCTTTTATAAACTTAAACTTCTTATTTTCGTTCTTTCCAAACTTTTTCCGTTCAAAAGCTCCTAATACTGCTGCTGCATACCCATGATTATCTGTTGTTTTGACTTCTAAAACTGAAGAAGGCGAAACTTCCAGTAACGTCACAGGCGTCATCAATCCACTTTCTGAACAAATCACGCGTGTCATTCCGATTTTTCGAGCTAAAATTCCTTTCATGTTTTTTAATCTTATTTCTTGGGGTTTTTAGTGAGAGGACAACTGGTCTTCACTCCCGAAACTCAAATGATCAAACCATTTCTTACATCATTTTAATTTCCACATCAACTCCAGCCGGCAAAGATAAGTTTTGCAAAGACTCAATAGTCTTTGGAGTTGGTTCTTTTATATCCACCAAACGCTTATGCGTCCTGATTTCATACTGGTCTCGTGCATCTTTGTTCACAAAGAATGAACGATTGACTGTATATTTCTTGATTTTTGTTGGCAACGGCACGGGACCTGAAACAATTGAACCATTCCTTTCTGCCGTGTCTACAATAGATTTTGCAGCCTCATCGATAATCGTATAATCAAAAGATTTCACAATAATCCGAACCTGAGGAGCTTTCACCTCTTCTACTTTCTTAGCCGTTTTTTTCGTTGTTGCCATGTATTTCTTAATGAAAAGAGCCAACGGAATATAAAGAAAAAATAAAGTGTGTCAAATTCTTTTTTTTATGTTTTTAGTGTATAAATATCTAATCGTTCCCTCATCTTCACTCAAATAAAAAAAATTAAAATTAAATTTTATCGAATAGATTTTTTATCGATTCTTTACCACTAATTAATCATTACTTATATTTCTATCTATCGCTTCACTCACCTCTTGTTCCAAATTCTTAATCGCAAAAAGTTTTGCTTTCTCCATATCAAACGGAAATTTCATCAAATCCTTTGGTGTAATACAAGCACTTTCAAAAAAATCCGTAAAAAGAGTTGCTATATCAGAACTAATGATCTTTGGCGAATTAAATTTTTTTAATCTTTCTTTAAATTCGTTATGAACAACTTCAACAACTTTTCTAAAATCTTCTTCGGTTTTACAATCACTAAAAGCTTTTGGATGAATTCTCCGTAAATTATCTGCACAATCACTTTCCTTTTCACATATTACACAATCCGTTTTATTTGCTTCTTTTTCATTTTCGATTTTAGATATTTCTTTTTTCATAATATAAATTATTTAAAAATTATTAAACTTCAATAACTCTTTTATAATAAATAATATTATTGTCAAGTCTTTTCTAGCAAGATATTGATAAATAAATTCAAAACAAAAAAAGCCCCACAACTAGCAGGACTTTTTTTTCACGAATATTAATTCGCATCTTATTTCAAGATTTTTGTGATCACACCAGCTCCAACCGTTCGTCCTCCTTCACGGATTGCGAATCGAGTCCCTTCGTTCAAAGCAACTTCTTTACCAAGCACTACTTTGAATTTAGCATTATCTCCAGGCATAATCATTTCCACTCCATCCGGAAGAAATACTTCTCCTGTTACATCCGTTGTTCGAATAAAGAATTGAGGTTTATATCCTTTAAAGAAAGGTGTATGTCGTCCTCCTTCTTCTTTTGTCAAAACATATACTTCAGCCTCTGCTTCTGTATGCGGAGTAATAGTTCCAGGTTTTGCCAATACTTGTCCTCGTTCAATATCTTCTCTGTCAATTCCTCGAAGTAAAAGTCCAACATTATCTCCTGCTCGACCTTCATCCAAAAGTTTTTTGAACATTTCTACACCAGTAACAGTTGTTTTAATAGTATCTCGGAGACCAACTATTGCAATTTCTTCTCCAACTTTAATAATTCCTCCTTCAATACGACCTGTAGCTACAGTTCCTCGTCCTTTGATAGAAAAAACATCCTCAATTGGCATTAAAAAATCTCTATCTGTTTCTCGTTTAGGTTCTGGAATTTCGCTATCTAAAGCTGTCATCAATTCCATAATTTTATCTCCCCATTCTCCTGATGGATCGTCCAAAGCTTTCAAGGCTGATCCTCGAATAATAGCTGTTTTGTCTCCATCGTAATCTCGTTTAGTCAATTCTTCCCGAACTTCCATTTCTACCAAATCCAACATTTCTTCATCATCTACCATGTCGCATTTGTTCAAGAAAACAACGATTTTCTCAACACCTACTTGTCGAGCAAGAAGAATATGTTCTTTCGTTTGCGGCATTGGACCATCTGTTGCTGCTACCACCAAAATCGCTCCGTCCATTTGAGCCGCCCCAGTAATCATATTTTTGATATAATCAGCATGTCCTGGACAATCTACATGTGCGTAGTGTCGTGCTTCTGTTTCGTACTCCTGATGTGAAGTAGCAATTGTAATTCCTCGCGCTTTTTCTTCTGGAGCATTATCAATTTCATCAAAATTTTTCGCCGTGTTTCCTGGAAGATCTCCAAGTCGATTCGCTAATACATATGTAATAGCTGCCGTAAGTGTTGTTTTCCCATGATCCACATGTCCAATTGTTCCAACATTCACATGAGGTTTTGTTCTTTGAAAAGTGTTTGCCATAACTAATAAGGGTTAAAAATTAAAAGTATGAAAACTCAGAAAGAGTCTAAATTTGAACCTGCCTGTGTCAAACTTTTTTTGATACCTAAAAGGAAAAGTAGCATTTTCATTGACTTAAAAAAGATGATGAATAATGATTATCTATGGATAAATATTATCAAAAACACTATTTTTTATTCTTTTTTTGTTTTTTTAGACTAAAAAAACGCCTTTCAACCCTTTTTTTACTCCCTGCAAATGATCACACGAGAAAAAATTGAACAACGCATCAAAAAATTTAGGACAGTAATGAAACGGGATCATCTCCCAATCACTCCGCAAAAGTTGGCAATATTCCAATTCATCGCTTCCACCCAATCGCATCCAAGTGCCCAAGAAATATTTGAAAAAATACAGTATTATTTCGCAAATATTTCCCTTGCCACAATCTATAAAAATCTCAGTAAATTCAAAAAACTAGAACTGGTAAGGGAAATTGAAATGAAAAACTCTCTTGCTAGATATGATGGAGAAATGAAACCTCATCATCATATTATCAACCTTGATACCAATGAAATTTTGGACATTGATCCTTCCGAAATAGGTTCTTTTCAAATTCCTGAAAAAATAAAACAATTTAATCTGGATTCTATTTCTATAAACTTTTTTGTTCATAGCAAAGCCATCCTCTCTCGATTTGAAGAACTTAAAGCCAGTCGTCTCAAAAAAAGTAATTACTAAACAACACAAGTCCGGACTCTGCAGAGTCCGGACTTGAAACCTAATTATTTTTCACAAAAATTGTTTGTGTCGGAAATGCTATAGATACTTCTTCTTTTTCAAGCATATCTTTAATTTCAAAATTAATCGCTTGTTGAACATCCATAAACTCATCATATCCACCAGAATTTACAAAATAAACAATATTAAAAAGTAATGCTGAATCTCCAAAAGAAGAAAAATGACAACGCACAAATTCTGTTTGTTTCCCATGTGACTCAATTATCTTTTTAATCAAGCTTGGAAGTTTTTTCATTTTTGCCGAAGAAGTTCCATATTCAATTCCTATTGGGAAAGAAGTTCGTCTCCGCCTCATTTGCTTAAAATTTTGTACTCGAGCAGAAGTTAACTCTTGGTTTGAAACTACTAATTCTTCTCCCTGTGATGTTCTAATCCGTGTTGTTTTAAGACCAATCTTTTCTACCGTTCCACTACTCGTCCCAATGACAATATAATCTCCAATCTGAAACGGTTTATCAAAATAAATCGTAAAACTCGAAAAAAGATCTGATAAGATATTTTGTGCTGCCAATGCAATCGCAATACCTCCAATACCAAGAGAGGCAACTAAGGTCTTTATCTCAAAACCCAAGTTATCCAAAATAAGCAAAATCGCCATTCCCCAAAGCAAAATTTTAGCAATAATTTTGATTCCATGAATGGCTGTTTCATTTTTACCTGTATCCATTCGTTTAAACGCAAAATCCAAAAGTACTTGCACGACTTTTATAGCTTCATAAACAATAAGAACCACAAAAACTCCATCTAAAATTTGCTGAAAATTTCCATCAAGATTTAAAACTTTTATAGAAAGATAAAAAGTTAGAAATAAATAGAAAAAAGATGAAATCTTCTCAAGCATCTGAACAACCTTATCATCCAAACCATTCTTTGTTCTTAGCGCCAATTTTCCCAAATGGATTAAAATTACTCTTCGAAAAATTCTAATTCCAATAAAAATTCCCAAGAAAACTCCTAAAGATATCAAATATTTCTCTACTGGATTACCAAAAAAACTCATTTGCAAGATTTCAGAAACATCAAAGCCTAAAATTTTCATAATATTAAAAGGTTAAATTTCTACTTCAATGTACTCTAAAAAATCGAAATGTCATATTTAATTAGAAAAAATTAAAAATAAATATAAAATTTAAGAAAACACTAAAAATAAATTATGCAAAAAGAAAAACTCATCATCATCGGTTCTGGTCCTGCAGGACTTACAGCTGCAATTTACACTGCTCGTGCTAACCTCTCCCCGCTTGTTTTCGAGGGGATGGAACCAGGAGGACAACTAATGGGAACTTCCGAAATAGAAAATTTTCCAGGTTTTCCTGACGGTATCGTGGGACCAACTCTCATAAATAATATGCGAACACAAGCTCAAAAGTTTGGTGCTAAAACAATTTTCAAAGAAATAGACCGCGTAGATTTCACAAATACTCAAAACTTAAAAGTTTGGAGCGGCGAAGAAGAATTTCAAGCCGAATCGATTATTCTTGCGACTGGTGCTTCCGCTAGATGGCTAAATCTCAACAAAGGCGAAGAAAAGTTTTTAGGGAAAGGTTATTCGGCTTGTGCCACTTGTGATGGTGCATTTTTCCGTGAAAAAGTAGTGGGAGTTGTCGGCGGCGGCGATTCAGCCTGTGAAGAAGCCATAATCTTATCAAAATTTGCAAAAAAAGTGTACATTCTCCATAGAAGAGACAGCCTCCGAGCTTCTCTTCCGATGCAAAAAAAAGTTTTTGAAGATGAAAAAATAGAAATCCTCTGGAACAAAGATGTTACAAATCTAAAAGGATCTGTTTTGCTAGAAGAAGTGGAACTAACTGATACACAAACAAATGAAATTTCCTCTTTAAACCTCAATGGACTTTTCATGGCAATCGGACACACCCCTAATACGAAATTTTTGGAAGGGCAAATCGATCTAAATAAATGGGGATTTATCGAAATCAAAAACGACACAAGAACTAATGTACCATCTGTTTTCGTAGGAGGAGATGTGTCTGATCCAAAATACCAACAAGCTATTGTCGCTGCGGGATCTGGATGCCAAGCCGCATTAGATGTCCAAGAGTATTTAAGGAAACACTGATAAAAACTGTCTTTCTGAATGAATCCATTGTCGTCCTGAGCTTGTTTCAGGATCTCTGTCTTACTAATGAATGCAAAATATCGTAGATCC
>JAGLIF010000006.1 GCA_023143095.1 Candidatus Altimarinota bacterium | reverse complement strand
TTAGCAGTAATATCTACATTTACAAATTCAACATTTTTTAGTTCACCACTTCCAAGTGCATATCCAAATAAACCAACATAATATTTATTATTTCTATTTATGTATAAATTACTAATTTTATAATTTTTTCCATCAAAAGTTCCTGTAAATTTGTTAGTATGATCTCCAATCGGATCAAATCCTTGTCCACTGTTCCATCCTGTAGTTGCTGAACAATCAATATCCTGAGTTAGAATATAGTCCCCATCAAGTGGTAATGCTGTAACGGTCACTCCGTTAACAGTGCTATGTCCAATCCTTTGTAATGCTTCACACGAAGTTATTTCAATTGGACCACAGTCTTCAAAAGCAATATTACTCAATGAACCATCCTCAAAAAGATTCCACTCCGCAGCTGTTTTTGTTGGAATAAAATATGAATCACTGCTTGTGTTTGTTACTTTATGACATTGTTCATCTTCTCCAACTAAAACATCCTTAGTCTCTGTATCAATACGATATCCAGCACTCCAAATATCTATCGAATAAACTTTTCCCGTTAACAAGAACGAAAATAAAATGATAAATATAAAAGATAATTTCAAAAAATTTTTTTTCATAACAGAATATTATTTTTTTAATCGTTCAATTTCTTGTTTTAATTCATCTATCTGCTTCTGTTGCTCTTTTACCGCCTCAATCAATGGAGCTACCAAATTACCATATTGTACGGATTTAAGTCCTGTGTTTTCATCAGTTGAAACTATCGCTGGAAGTACTTTTTCAACATCCTGCGCAATTAAACCAACTCCTGCATTGTCATTTTTTTTCCATTCAAACAAAACACCTTCCAACTGCAAAATTTTACCAAGTGCATTTGGAATTTTCTGTATATTTTTCTTTAAATTTTCATCTGATGAATATAAAAATGCATCTGCCTTAACTTTTCCACCAACTTCTAATTTTTCTCCTGGTCCTGTTACCCCAATTCCAACCCTCCCCTCAATAATCATTCCTTGTGAGGGAGCAAAATTAATGTCCACATAATTTTTACCAATAATTGCACCACCTCTAACTTGTAAATTAGCACTCCCAACAGATTGTGCCCCTCCAATATTTACCCATTCCATACTATAAACATTCTCCATTCCTGCTTTTGTATAAAAATTTTTACTATTAATCCATATAGGATTTCCGTTAAAGTAAAAAGCTGTATCATTAACAGAATAAAGTAACGAACCATTTTCGTCCGTAACTCTAAAAACAGGAATCCCACTTTTTGATGATTTTATATCAAATTTCGCCCCAGGATTCGTCACCCCAATTCCTACCTTCCCATCACTATAACTTATCCCTCCTGTTATATCCTCCCACTGTGAAGAGCCTCCGCCGCCTACCACAGAATCTACATAAGCTTTCGTTGTTGCATGACCAGCTAATGTTGGAGATGCAACTGTTACATTTTCTGTTACCGTCAAAGCCCCATTAATCGTCACAGTATCTGCTGAAAAATCACCTCCGATAAGCGGTGAAGATGAAGCAGAATTTTCGATGTACAGTTTGTCTGATCCTGTTTCATAGTATCCAGCATAAGGTCCAATTGCCACATTGCTCTCTCCTACCTTATTAGAATAAAGAGCACTCTCTCCCATTGCCACATTCATTTCTCCTTCCGTGTTAGAATAAAGAGCACGATGCCCAATCGCCACATTCGTCTCTCCTGTTGTATTGCGATAAAGCGAGTTATTCCCAACCGCCACATTATAATCCCCTAATGTATTATGTCCCATTGAATAAGAACCAACCGCTACATTATATTGACCACTTGTATTACTTAGTAGTGCATAATATCCATTCGCCACATTATAACTTCCTTCAATATTATCAAACATAGAATAATATCCATTCGCTACATTAAAAAAGCCTATGGTATTGGAGTTTAATGCCTTATATCCGGTTGCCACATTCATTCCTCCTCCGGTATTAGAATAAAGTGCACGATCTCCGATTGCCACATTCGATCTTCCTGTATCATTAGAATAAAGTGTATTGTGTCCAATCGCCACATTAGATCTCCCTATAGTATTAGAATGAAGCGTACCTACTCCTACTGATGTATTTTTATTATCTGTTCCATCGTCTGATACTCCTGCTCCTGAACCTAAAAACACACTTGTGCTATCGGTTTTCCCATCCGTCAGATCATTGATCGCAGAAGCTCCTCCGCCACTTCCTGCTGCTATACAATTATTCCCATCTTCATCACAATAATATGCTGCACCAACAGCTCCATCTACATCTAACTTCAAATCCTGTTCACCTCCTGTGCTTGGATCTGTCGTTCCAATTCCCACATTACCACCTAAAATCGCTAAAGCATTATCTTGATATATAGTGCGAGCGGTCAGATCAAGTCCAATCCCAACTGAATTCTTCCCTTCAACAATAATTTTTGATCCTATCGCAGTAGACCGTTGATCATTTGCCTGTGTCTGATATCCCATCGCAGTAGACTGTTGACCATTTGCCTGTGTCTGATATCCCAATGCCGTTGTTGCCCAACCCGTTGCTTTTGTAGAATGCCCTGACGCAAATGATGCATAACCCGTAGAATCCGTACCATAATTGAGCCCAACCGCATGCGATCCTGTTGCATCGATCGCAAACCCTATAGCAGCAGCTCCACACCCAGATCCTATCGCAGTATTTACATCCAATCTTGCCTCAGGATCCGTTGTACCAATTCCTATTCGTCCATCATGCATATAAGCCAAGTCGAACTTACCAACTTTATACTTATTGTACATCGTCAAACCAGAGGTCGTTTCAAGTTGATCATAACATTCCGTGTCAATTGGATCTGTCGTTCCAAATACTTCCACACAATCCTCCGTCGTATCTGATGTATCACAACCACATCGATCAAAAGAAGGAAAAGTATTACCAGCAATTCGAAAAATGTACGACTGTTCTGCAATGTGTGAACTACCTAATACATCCAGTTTATAGTCTGGGGTAGTCGTTCCAATCCCAACCCGATTATCCAAAGCATTGTCTGGAGTATTATTATCATTTATAAAAATCCCTCTCAAGACATTCAAGATTGTATTAAATTCAATAAGACTAACCGTTCCTCCTGCTCCTTTTGGTGGAATTGAGTCTCCCAAGCCATCGCTATCTCGAAAATCAACCCCTGTGACACTTCCCATCACAAAAGAAATATTTAAAAGAAATAACACTGCTATAATTACAGAATTGAAACCAATCTTTTTTAAAATCATTGAGAAAAATTTATATTCTTTTAATTATTATCAATGTGTAAAGACTAAAAGCAAATTGTTTCCCTTGTATTTTTTAGTTAAACTTCAAAAAATATAAACAATTTTTAATTATAAAAAAAAATATAATAAACACTCTTCTAATTGCATCTTTTTAATGTTTTGAATCTCTCTTTTTTACAAAAATCTTAATATTCTTAATACAAGTTTATTTTAAAATTTTGATAAAGATTTTCTTGTGGGAATTTCTCTGAAATACTAAACTTTTTATGATATGAAATCAGAATTATGCGTTCGTTGGCATTCTCGTGCTGGACAAGGTGCCGTAACTGCCGCTACTTTTTTTGGTGAAGCATGTGCTACTCTCGGTTACAAGGTACAAAGTTTTCCTGATTTTGGTGCAGAGAAACGAGGTGCTCCAGTGGTAGTCTTTAACCGAATTTCCAAAAGTGCAAAAATTCTAGACGATCCAGCACACTTAACAACAGTTGACTTAGTTGTCTTGCTTGACCCAACCCTTCTTGGGAAAGAACTTGATTATGTGGATATTCTCAAACATCTAAATCCAACTGGAACTCTTGTTATCAACACTTCAAAAGAAGGGGCATCTCTTTTTAATAAAAAATTTCAAGGAACTATTTTTCATCTCAATGCCACCAAAATCGCCTTAGATACGATCAAAAGAAACATCCCAAATGTAGCGATGATGGGAGGACTCACTACAATTTTAGGCTTAGATCACAAAAAAATGAAAACTCTATTGAATAAATCTCTTTCTAATTCCTTTGCCCCTTCTGTTGTGGAAAAAAACTTAAAAGGATTTGTCCGTGGAATGTCCGAAGTAAAAAAAATAAAATAATTTTCTCCTCACATGTCTAAAAAAAAATTTAAAGTTATTTGCTCAAATCTAACTCCCGAGGGGACAAGCTGGCAATCTCTTGAAAAAGAAGGTCATGTTGTTAAAAATGCTGGAAATTCCGAACTCTATGAAACTGGAAATTGGGTACCCAAAAAATTAGTCTTTGTGAAAGAAAACTGTATTAATTGCGGTCTTTGTTGGCCTGTGTGCCCCGACTCTTGTATTCTTTTTGATAAAAACGGAAACATGGATGGCATTGACCTCATGCACTGCAAAGATTGTGGTTTTTGTATTGAAGCATGTCCAGCCAATAAAAACCCTGATCCCAAAAAACACGCACTCTTTTTCGTTGAAGATTATCAAGATGATTTTTAAGTAAACACTATGAAACAGAAATTCACAAAACAAACTGAGCTTGTCTTAGACGGAAACCATTCTGCTGCCGAAGCATTACGACAAATAAATCCTGATGTTTTTGGATTTTATCCCATTACCCCAACAAGCTATATTGGAGAAAAATTTTCTCATTTCGTCGCGGATGGAGAGGTAGACACTGAGTATGTTTGCGTAGAGTCTGAGCATGCCGCCATGTCTGTCTGTATTGGGGCTGCTGCTGCTGGATCTCGTGCTTGTACCGCCACTGCTAGCCAAGGTCTTCTTCTTATGAATGAAGTTATTTGGAACGCATCTGGAATGCGACTACCCATCGTACTTATAAATGGAAATCGAAGTTTGGGAGCGCCTCTGTCTATCCACTGTGATCACAATGATATAATGTCCGTGAGAGATGCTGGTTGGATTCAGCTTTTTGCAGAAAATGCACAAGAAATGTATGATTTTTTGCTTTGTGCCTATCGAATTGCCGAAGACAAAAAAGTGCGAACACCCATTATGGTGTGCATGGACTGTTTTCAAACAACGCATACTAAAATTAATGTTTTAATAGAAAGCGATAAGGCTGTACAAAAATTTGTAGGTGAACATCTTGTTTTAAATTCTCTTTTGGACATTGAAAACCCCGTTTCTTACGGTACTTTTGATAAACCAAATTTCTATATGGAACATCGTCGCGCCCAACTTGAAGGGATAAAAAATGCGGAAGAAAAAACAAAAGAAATTTTTGATGATTTTGCTAAAACTTTCAAACGAGGAAACTCCAATTTGCTCGACGAATATCAAACAAAGGATGCTGATATCGCTATTGTTGTTTTAGCCTCAACTGCTGGAACAATCCGACGAACAATCAATCTTCTCCGATCTCAAGGTCTCAAGGTAGGAATGATTCGTCCAAAAGTATTTCGTCCTTTTCCAGCTAATGATCTGCTAACATCACTTAAACAATTCAAGCGTGTACTTATCCTTGATCGGATGAGTCCAGCTGGTGCCACACACGGTACTCTTTGCTCTGAAATTTCAGCACTTTTCTACGAAGAAAAAATATGTCCTCAAATCAAAAATGTCATCTACGGACTTGGTTCAAGAGAAACAACTTTTGAAGATTTCGCCGAAATAGTGCGAGATTTTGACAACCTCCCACAAGAACCAAAATGGATAAATTTAAGAGAAGACTGACCCCTTTTCCTCTTTGCAAACGCGAGTAAATACCTCATTCCTACGACAACAAGAACTCATTTTAATAATGTTATGTACTTATTATAATCATGATTATAATAAGTACATAACTTAAGTAATTTCTAACTAAAAATAACTCTTTTTCCAAATAATATATTCATTCTTCAATCGATTAAGAAAACACTGAAAAAACAAACTGCGAAATCCTATTTCCAATTTTACATTTAACACTCTGAATGGATAAATTTAAAACTTAGTGTTTCCTTATTTTCGCATCTTTTTTTCTAGTTCATAAATTTCGTCTCTAAGTGCTGCAGCCCTTTCAAAATCAAGATTTTGCGTAGAAATAGCCATTTCACTATCCAATTCTTTGATAAGTTTTTTAATATCACCTTTCTTTGAAACTTTTTTGAAATCTCTTGCTTTTCCTCCTGAAAGATCTTTTGAAATATCTACAATTTTTTTAATAATTGTTTTTGGTATAATTCCGTATTTTTTATTATAAGTCTCCTGAATTTTCCGACGACGATTCGTTTCTGTAATCGCAGCTTCCATCGCCTCCGTTATTTCATCAGCATACATGATAACCCTTCCTCCAGAATTCCTCGCTGCTCTTCCTACAATTTGAAGAAGTGCATCTCTGGATCTCAAAAAGCCACGCTTGTCAGCATCTAAAATACAAATCAAAGAAACTTCTGGAAGATCCAAACCTTCTCTCAAAAGATTAATTCCTACCACTACATCAATTTCTCCTTTTCGCAAAGAAGTAAGAATTTCAATTCGTTCCAAGGTCTCTATTTCCGAGTGCAAATATTTTGCTTTTATCCCATTTTCTAATAAATATTCTGAGAGATCTTCAGCTCCTTTTTTTGTCACCGTTGTTACCAAAACTCTCTCGTTTTTCTTGATCGTCTTTTTTATTTCTTCCAACACATTATCTACATGATATTTTGTTGGACGCACTTCTATCTGAGGATCAAGAAGCCCTGTCGGTCGAATAATTTGCTCAATGATTTGCGTCTTTTTACAATGTGCATATTCATATTTTCCAGGAGTTGCAGAAACATACACTGCCTGTTTTAATTTCTTTTCAAATTCTTCAAATTTCAATGGACGATTATCTAACGCACTTGGCAATCGAAATCCATGCGTAATCAACGATTCTTTTCTAGACAGGTTTCCGTTGAACATCCCTCCAATTTGTGGAATTGAAATGTGTGATTCGTCGATAAAACACAAAAAATCTTTATCAAAATAATCAATAAGTGTTGCTGGTGGTTCTCCTGGTTTTTTTCCTGAAAGATACCGGGTGTAGTTCTCAATTCCGTTTACATACCCCATTTCTCTAAGCATTTCAATATCATAATTCGTTCGTTGTAAAATACGATGCGCCGCTAACCCGTTCCCCGAATCTCGAAGTTCCTTCTCTCTAATCTTGAGATCAACTTCTATTTCTTTTGTAATCCGCTCAATAACTTCTTGTGTAGTTACCTGATGTTTTGCTGGAAAAATTCTAACTGCCGTTAATTCTTCAATCGGAGTTCCTGTAAAACCATCTATTTCTGTTATTTTTTCTAACTCATCCCCCCAAAACTCAAACTGAAAAGCGTTATCTATATCTGGTGGAAAAATAGTGATTACATCTCCTAGTACCTCAAAACTTCCTCGTTTAAAATCTATTTTTACCCGTTCGTATTGGATATCCACCAACTTTCTTAACAATTTTTTTCGTGGATAAGCCTCCCCTGTTTTTATCTCAAAAGAAAGTTTTTTATAGGATTCTTTATCCCCCAGTCCATAAATACAAGAAACCGAACTGATAACAATCGTATCTTTTCGTGTCAAAAGATTGGTCGTTGCAGCATGACGAAACTTGCTGATTTCTTCATTAATCGTCGACTCTTTTTCTATAAAAGTATCTGTTTTTGCCATATACGCTTCAGGCTGGTAGTAGTCGTAATAAGAAACAAAATAGCTCACGGCATTGTCTGGAAAAAACTGTTGGAACTCTGCACAAAGCTGTGCAGCGAGTGTTTTATTATGTGCCAAAATCAGTGTTGGTTTTTGTACCTTTTCAATAATATTCGCCATAGTAAAAGTCTTTCCTGTTCCGGTCGCACCCAAAAGAGTCTGGTGTCTTTCTTCTTTTTTTAATCCTTTTAAAAGTTTTTCTATTGCCTTTGGCTGATCTCCTGTTGGCTTAAAATCCGAAACAAGTTTGAAAGGTTTTCCATCCATTTTTAAAAGTTTTTTATTTAGCAGGTGTTAACAAATCTCTATAAAACAAAAATAAGCTTGTCATTTTTGCCAAACTTTCATTTTTTTGCAAGCAAATTTTCTCTATTTTTATTTTCTAGAGTAGAAACAAGCAAAATTTAGGATACAAAACTATAAACAAACACTATGAAAAACCCGCGTGTTCCACGAGTAAATAAAAAAGTGGGGAGAGAGCAGTAAGTCAAAACTTCTGCTCTCTCCACCGATTCTTCGCAGGTATATCATTTATTTATTGCCAAAAAAACCATTCACTAAAAAGAGGTGCACCATCTGGTGGCATTTTTTCAAAAATCCCTATTTTCCTAGCGGAAGTTTCTAAAAAATCTTCGTCCATATTCAATCCTACAGACAAAAAGAACTCCTCTTTCTCCTCTTCAAAAAAATCTTCCTCCTCCAGCCAAAAAGATATTGAGGTGATTGGATTATAAAAATGATCTACTCCTTCCTTGTCTGAGTAAACCACTTCCAGTCCTTCATAAAGAATTAAACTAAGGTCCAGCGAAATACCTTCCCCATGAATACCTTTCTGCAAAAACTTTTCTAGCCCCGTTTGTAGGGCAAATGCAGAAATTGATACTGGAAGAATTCCCCAAACAATTAAAAAACTCAAAAAAACTAATATTCCTTTTGTATTTTTCATTTTCGTTTTTTTCCTTTCTAGTCTAAAAAAAATTTTACCCTGCGAAGAGATGCGTAAGTGCGAACAAACAGATATCTAAAAATCCTGTCCGTTACACACACTCACGCCCCTCTTCACAAACCGAAAAGTCAAAGAACAATGATACCAATACTAGGGAATTCAATGTAGTTTAACTGTCGCGTTTTGTCAATAGATTGAAATTTATTTTAGTTTCTCCCTTTATTCTTCCTTCTTTTTTATCTCATCCTCTTCTATTTTTTCTTTAATCTCTTTATTATATTTATCCAAAAACAATCCCCCCAGCAACCATTTTGAACAGTTGCGAAAAAATTTCCGTAATGAAAATTGCACAAAACTACAAACAATTCAAAAAAAACCGCGTGTCCCACGAGTAAATAAAAAAGTGGGGAGAGAGCAGTAAGTCAAAACTTCTGCTCTCTCCACCGATTCTTCACAGGTATATCATTTATTTATTGCCAAAAAAACCATTCACTCAGTCCCTTTGGTGACATTCCTTCAATGCCCATTTTTTTGGCATAAAGTTCCAACAGAGATTCGTTCGCTCCATATTTTTTAAACAAAAAGAAATTCTCATTCTCCTCTCTGCTTTCTACAGAAGCTACTTCTTCTATCCAGAAAGCCAAGAAATGAAGCTGAACTGGATTATGAAAATGATCTACTCCATCTTTTTCTGTATAAACTAATTCTAATCCTTCATAAAGAATTAAACTAGAATCAAGCGAAATACATTCCCCATAAACACCTTTTTGCAAAAACTTTTCTATCCCCGCCTGTAGGGCAAATGCAGAAATTGATACTGGAAAGATTCCCCAAACAATTAATAAACCTAAAAAAACCAATATTCCTATCTTCATATTTGTCTTTTTCATTTTCGTTTTTCTCCTTCTAATCTAAAAAAATTAAAAATTTCCCTGCGAAGAGATGCGTAAGTGCGAACAAACAGATATCTAAAAATCCTGTCCGTTACACACACTCACGCCCCTCTTCACAAACCGAGAAATCAAAGAACAATTATACCATCCCCAATTAATACTAGGAAGCACAATATAATTTAAATACCTCTTTTTGTCAAGGTGTTGGAATTAATTTTAGCTTCTACCTTTCTTCTTCCTTCTTTTTTATCTCCTCCTCTTCTATTTTTTCTTTAATCTCTTTATTATATTTGTCCAAAAATTCTTCTGCTTTCGTCTTTCCTTTTTCATATAACTCTTTTCCCTTTTTTCCTACAATTTTCCTAGTATTTTTTCCTTTGTCTGGTGCAAAAAGCAAAGAAAGAACCGACCCCACAGCACCTCCTACAACAATCCCTGTTATCAAAGACTTGGAATCTTTGCTTTTTTTATCGTTATCGTTTTTTTTTGGTTTAAATAACATAAATTCGTTTATAATTTTCACTTCTACAGGTTAATTCTAACACTTTTTACTTCTTTTTGTCAATTATCACCCCCTCCAACTTTTTTCATTTTGTTGCATAAAAACCAAACAAAAAACAAGGCAATAAAAAATGAAAAAGCTGGATATGCCTGATCCATTGCTAGATTAAAAAGAACATGAATAAAGAAGGCAACCAAAAATCCTTCCAAAATAATCGGTCTCGCACGGTGTTCTTCTAGCGTATTTTGATTTTTGAAAAGCAAGTGTTCCCTCGTAAAATGAAATGTTAAAATGTTTTTCATCGCTTGGAATGATGGTGGAATAAAAAACACTCTTAGGGGCGACTTGTGAGATCCTTTATACACTGTTTTTGCCAAAAATGCCCCCGCATAAAAAAGTCCGAAAATAGCAGTGGTTACTCCGTGTAGTATCGTTGAACTCCAAAGTCGTCCCTGAAAAACAAGCCAAAACTCTGGACCAAAGGTTCCCATCTCATAGGCTGAAGTGAGATAAACCAAATTTTCCACCAACGCAAACCCTATTCCCACCGAAAACCCAAAAACAATCCCCCCAGCAACCGTTTTAAACCGTTGCGAAAAAATTTCCATAATGAAAATTGCACAAAGCATCTTGCAAAATTCTTCTCCAAAAACCTTGGCAAGCCAATGTTCCACTCCAAAAAATTCACCTAAAAAACCAAACAACATCGCCGAACCACCTCCAGCTAAAATAGCCAATACAAAAAGAATTAGAGGATCTTTTTGTTTACGACTTCTCTCAAAAAGAAGAAACCAAAACCCAACACCTAAAAGAGAAATCGGCAAAAAACTCAACCAAAAATATTCGTGCGTAAATACTTCATAAAACATTAAAACAATTATCATCCTTTCCAAGCATTTGTCATATGTTTTTTTTGATATTTGAGATAAAAAATGTCTTCCCGTTCTTGAAACGGGATCTACAATATTTTGCCTTCTTGTTTTTTTATTCTTCTTCGAAGTTTATCCGTTTTCCACTAAACAGCTCATTCGCTTTTTCCACCAAAAATACATTATCAATTCCCGCCGCCATCATAGCTTCCCAGCACCCTTCACAACACCACCAATGACCCCAAAGATAAAGATCCGCCCCCTTCGTATCTCCGTTATTGGCAAGTGTATTTCGAATCGCTTTTTGTTCGGCATGATTTTTGGGATGACAACCTTCACACAGTTCATAACCCTGTCCTGTTGCTATCCCAAGACGCTTTCTTTCACAACCATGCTTTTCATGCCAATGTGAACCATTTGCTCCAATACCTAAACATTCTTTCTTTTTAATTAAAACTGCCCCTGTTTGGTGTTCAGGATCAAGCGAAAAACTTTGAGCAACTCTTTGCGCTTCTCTCATATATTTGTTTTCTGATGAAACTACAAAAACCTTCCTTCCCTCTGGGATAAAAGGCATTTCCCAATTACCTTCAAGTTGATTCATCTTTTAAAATTTATGATTTTTAAGTGCTTCTAAATTTCCACTTTTAATAAATACGATCTCTTCTTCTGTATCTTTTTTTGAAACCAAATTTTCTCCGTCCGCTTGATGGTATTTCGCGCTGTTTTTTCCGTGTTTCATAGCATCTTCTTTCCCCAATTCTTGTATCAATTTATGAAAAACTACTTGGCAAATTCTCTCTCCTGGATAAATTCGAATAATCTGTGCTGTTGTTTTATTTAGAATGGGAATCATTAGATTCCCGCAATAAAATGTGTCAATTATGCCTGTTAAATCCACCGAAAGTCCTCGCCGATTAATTGAACTTCTTGGGTATAAAATTCCCATTATGTCTGGAGCATGCAGTTCAATTTTTTCAAGCGTTGAGGCTATAATAGATTCTCCAGGAGCAAGATCAAAATATTGTCCAGGTATGAGTTCTATTTTTTCAAAATTATCCCCCTCTCCCTCCATCGCATCAACGGTCAAAACTTCTCGTCCCGAAGTCGTAAGTTTCCAAACTTTTGGGATATAAAAAACTGTTCCAAGTCGCAAATCAACAGCATGTGGCTGATTTTGAAACCCATCCAGATTTGGCTCAAATTTTAAACCTCCCTCTTCTATTAATTTTCGTATTTCGTGACGAGTTAAAATCATTTTTGGTTTGGTTTGTGCACTTTATAATGCGCATAAATCAAGTTTTTATCAAGCTTTTCCGTACTCTTTAACTCTAGATTCAAAGAAATATCTTCCGTAAAAAGCGAAATTCCTGCCCCAAACACCAACGGTGAAATTGTAACAATTATTTCATCAATTAGATTTTCTCGTGCAAAAAGAGAATTAATCTCTGCCCCTCCAGCTAAAATAACCTCTTGATATCCCTCTTTTTTCAATTCTTCTAAAATCTTTTTCGGAGTACTATCAGAAAAAACAAGGTTTTCCCATTCTGATTTGCGTTCTTTATTCCTCGTGAGAATGATGTTTTTTCTTTTTGGAAGTGGACTCCCAATAGTATCATAGGTTTTGCTTCCCATAATCAATACACCTGCCTTTTTTGTAAGTTCAACAAAAAGTTTCTTGTCGGTTTTCCCTGTCCAATCTGGAAAATGATCGGAATCTTTTCCAATTTTTCCATCCAAGGTAATGGCCATTAAAAGCGTTACTTTCATTTTTTTGAATCAGGAATCCCTACCGTAAAAGCTTTAATAAATTTTCGCAAATTCATACCGCAAAAAACTAATACTATTCCATAAACAAGCCAAAATATTTTATGAGGAGATAAAACCTCCCAATATTTGCCAACCAAAAACCCTATATCTATAAAAATCAAAACACTGAGCATTAAAAAAACACTTGGTATTAATGGTGGAACTACAAGTTTTTTGGGAAATTTGAAAATAATATTTTGAACGAATAAATACAATAAAACCAATGCAGGTTTCCCATACAAAAGAAGATGAAAAGATGTTTCTGGCACTATTTTTGAGGAAATAAGAAAATTAAGCGAAAAGCTAATCAGAAACATAAAAATTACTATGTAAAACTTAAACCAAAGAAGGTATTTCAATATTTTGCTCATTTTTTCTTTTAGTAAAACTTATAAAACAATACTCATTTTTCCCAAACTTTCTTGTGGCATATATTTTTTATTCAGCTTTTCAAATATTTCTTCTACCAATTCTTCGTCTCCTTCCTCTGCTCTATCAAAGGCTCTTTCTGGTACGGTAAAAGGAATTGTCTCATGTTTAATCTCTCTTCCCACAATTTCTTTCGCCTGTTCAAAATGAATGTCATACATATGAGCATTGGAAATCGACACAGTTAAAGTTCCTACAGGAACTTTTAGTTTCTCTGCAAAAAAATATGAAAGCAGTGCGAACCCAGCTACATCGTGTGGATTTCCTAAAAGCATATCATTTGACCGTATCACTAAGTGTAAACAAAGTCTTCCTCCTATTATCTGCACAGTAAAGGTATATGGACACGGCACATTTTTTTTCTTTGTTCCTGATGCCAAGCCATCATCAGCCGCATCCCACATAAGAATCACTCCATGCCGAGAGGTTCTATCTTCTTGTAAAAGCTTTAAAAGTCCGTCTATTTGATCTCGTCCAAAATGTCGTCTCCACCTATATCCATATGCCGACTCTACACAATTATTTTGTTCGGCAAAATCATCCCAAATTTTAGTGAATTGCTGAAGAAAGCGAAGGTTTTTATTCCCCATAAGAAACCAAATTTGTTCTGCTATAAAAACCTTGAGAGGTATTTTACGAAGAGTTAGAAGTGGAAATCCTTTTTCTAAATCAAACTGCATTGTCTTCCCTGGCAAACTTTTGCAAATATGCCCTGTTCTTTTGTTTTTTTCTTCATATCCATTTTCCAATATATCCTTTAAAAGGGTCTGATATTGAATATCAAATTCATTTTTCATCATGCTTGAGTTTAAGAAAACTATAATAAAAAACAATATAAAAAATAAAATAGTTTCGTAAAAATAATCAATTTTTGTTAAAATTTATTTTGTAGATATTTATTGTGATATTTTTGTAAAAAAAACATGGATAAAAAAAAATTACTATTTACTGGCGATGAATTAATCTCTGAAATTCTGAAACAAATGCCAGAAGCCCATCATATTCTTTTAGCTCATGGCTTAAGTTGTGTAGGATGTCACATTAATAACTATGAAACCCTTAAACAGGGATGTGCTGGACATGGTTATAATGATGAAGAGTTTAATTATCTTTTGACGGATTTAAATGATGCAGCAAAAGAATTAGTAATTTTTAATAAAAAAACACAAAAAAAACCTTGGATTACACAAAAAGCAAAAGAAAAAATTTTAGAGTTTCAAAAAGAACAAAAAAAAGAAGGATTTGGTTTTAAGATAGAAGTTTCAAAAACAGAAGGTGAGCTTTCTTATTTTTTAAATTTTTTAGAAAAACCAGAAACTAGTGATATTATTGTAGAAAGTTTAAATATAAAGCTCTTTCTCTCTCCTGAAAGCTTTAGATTCCTTATGGGAAGTGAAATTGATTTTATAGAAAATAATAACGGAGAAAGTGGATTTAAAATTGATCAAAAATAATCTGTATATAATAATTCTTTTTTTATAATGCAAAAAGACATTCAAACCATTTTTCTTGCCGCTGGAAAATCTTCACGAATGCATCCTATTTCAGATAAAAATTTTTTAGAATTTTTAGGAGAACCTCTTTTATTAAAACTTTTAAAAAATGCTCATGAGGGAGGATTAAAACACTTTGTAATTGTCGGAAACGATGAAAATATAGAGAAAATAAAAAATATTTGTAATGAAAATGAGTTTTTGAAAGACTCTATTGTCACAAAACAAGAAAACCAAAAAGACGGTATGGCTGGTGGTATTTTAGAAGGACTAAAACATGTTTCAAATGAAAATGAACTTTTTATTTTAGGCGGAAATGATTTTGTTGATGCTGAAATTTATAGTAAAATTATCCATAAATCAAAAGACTTTGATGGTGGTATTTTAGCTAAAAAAGTTGATCATTATTTTCCTGGCGGTTATTTGAATATTAATGAAAATAGAAAAATTTTAAAAATTCAGGAAAAACCTAAAGAGGGGAACGAGCCTTCTAATTTGGTAAATATTATCGGACACTATTTTAAAAATGTAAAAGCCTTGAAAAAACAATTAAAAAATATTTCTTGTAAAGATAATAATGGTTATGAACAAGCTCTACATAATCTTTTTAAAAAGAGTAATTTTCTAGCAGTTGAATACTCTGATTTTTGGCATACAATTAAATATCCTTGGCATGTGTTAGAAATATCAGAAGCTTTTATAAAAAATGAATTACGAATTACAAATTTCAAATTAAAGGATTTTGAGGAAATTTCTTCTTCTGTTTTTGTACACAAAACAGCTAAAATAGCTAATTCCGTTAAATTAAAAGAAGGACCTATTTTTATTGACGAAGGCGCTTCTGTTTTAGAAAATGCTGTTATTATTGGTCCTTGTTATATAGGAAAAAATGCTATTATTGGAAATAACGCACTAGTACGAAATTCTAATATTGGAGAGAACTCTGTTATTGGCTATAATACTGAAATCGCTCGAAGTTTTTTAGGTAAAAATATAAATACGCATATTGCTTATATCGGAGATTCTATTATAGATGATTCTGTTAATATCGGTGCCTATACTTGTACAGCAAACCTTCGTCTAGATAAAAAAAATATTAAAGTAAATATAATGGGAAATAATATTGACTCAGGATTAAAAAAACTAGGAGCCATTATAGCTAAAGACTGTCAAATAGGTATACACACCATGTTAATGCCAGGTGTAAAAATAGAAAAAAACATCTCACCTGGAATGTTAGTAAAATAGTTTTTTATAGGAAAATCTATGTGCAAAAATAATTAAATACTAATTTTTTAGTGATCTTGTTTTTTTCTTAATAAATGTTCTAGTTTTTTTATAAACAAAAAAAAATAAGTTTTCCCCATATTTTTAAAAAAGTTATCAACATAAAAAAAACATAATCATGAATAAATTTTTTCTTCTTATTATTAATGTTAAATAACGCATTTTATTTGTTCACTTTTTTTAAATAAAAAAAAATAGAAAGATAAAATATATAAAAAAATTATACAAAAAAGAAATAAAATCACCTGTTTTATAATATTTATTAGATTTAAACAATTTTTGATTACTACTTCTAATTTTAAATTATTAAACTTAATAAAATACAATTAAGAAAAAAATTGTTTAAAAATATTAATTTTTTAATTTAAAATGTTTTATCAATATTCTATAATGAAAAGCTTGACGATATAAAATTCATCTTTAGAATCGCGTGCGTTCTCCGAAGGTTTTTAGGATTAAAGTAAGTAAAATAGGGATATATTAGTTTTTTATCAAATAAATAGATGAATAACATTAAGGAAATTAAGGACTTTGATGCGATTGCTTTATCAATAGCTTCGCCCGAAGATATTTTGTCATGGTCGCATGGAGAAGTTACAAAACCTGAAACTATTAATTATAGAACACAAAAACCAGAAAGAGATGGTCTTTTTTGTGAAAAAATATTTGGTCCTGTTAAAAATTGGGAATGTGCTTGCGGTAAATATAAAAGAATACGATATAAAGGGATTACTTGTGAGAGATGTGGTGTAGAAGTTACACGGTCTATCGTAAGAAGAGAGAGAATGGGACATATTAAATTAGCTGTTCCAGTAACTCATACTTGGTTTTTGCGATCAACTCCTTCTAGAGTAGGACTTCTTTTAGATTTATCTGTAAAACAATTAGAACAAGTAGTTTATTTTGCTTCTTATTTAGTAGTTGAAGTAGATGAAGAATCTAAAAATGAAGCTTTAGTAGAGTTAGAATTAGATTATAAAAAGATTATGGAAGAACAGAAAAAGGGTAATTCTGCAAGTTTAAAGGCTGCAAAAACTGCTGTTAAAAATGGTGATATAAAAGAAAAAGATTTAATAGCACTTGAAAATGATCTTATAGAACAAATGGAGGGGATTAATGAGAATTTTAAAATAGCAAAAGACGAATTAAAAGGATTGCAGGTAGGAAAAGTTTTAACAGAAACAGAATACAGAAATATTTCTATGAAATTTGGTCATGTTTTTCGTGCTGGAATTGGAGCAGATGCACTTCGTGAAATTATACAAAAAATTGATCTGAAAGCTTTTGTGAAGCAAATGAAGATTGATATAAAGAAGACTTCTGGTCAAAAATTAAAAAAAATTATAAAGAGAATCAAACTTGCTTCTTCTTTAGATAGAAGCAATATCAGTCCAGAATGGATGATATTAACTGTTATTCCAGTTATACCGCCAGAACTTAGACCAATGGTTCAGTTAGATGGAGGTCGATTTGCTACTTCAGATCTAAATGATCTTTATCGACGAGTTATTAATCGAAATATGCGATTAAAAAAACTTATTCAATTAGGTGCACCGGAGATTATTTGTCGAAATGAAAAACGGATGTTACAGGAGTCGGTTGATATTCTTATTTCTAATTCTGTTCGAAATTCTCGATCAGGTGTGAGTCAGGTTCAGCGTCGTAAATTACGATCTTTATCTGATATGTTAAAAGGAAAACAAGGACGATTTAGACAAAATTTACTTGGAAAACGAGTAGATTATTCAGGACGATCAGTTATTGTAGTAGGACCAACTCTAAATCTTCATGAGTGTGGAATTCCTAAGAAAATAGCATTAGAGCTTTTTAAACCATTTGTAATTTCCAAATTAATTGGTTTTGAATTAGCACATAATGTTAAAAGTGCTGAAAAATTAATTAAGGCAGGAGCTAAAACTGTTTGGGATATTTTAGATGAAGTTATTGAAGGAAAATATGTGTTATTAAATAGAGCACCAACTCTTCATCGTTTAGGAATTCAGGCTTTTCAACCAAGACTTATTGAAGGAAAAGCAATCCAGTTACATCCTTTGGTTTGTGCTGCTTTTAATGCTGATTTTGATGGGGATCAAATGGCAGTACATCTTCCTTTATCAGAAAATGCCCAAAAAGAAGCAAGAACTATTATGGTTTCTTCTAATAATCTTTTAAAACCTTCAGCAGGAGAACCAATTATAAATCCTTCTCAAGATATGGTTTTAGGATGTTATTTTTTGACAAAAACTTTTACAGGAATGAAGGGAGAGGGACGAAGTTTTTCTTCGCCGCAAGATGTTATATTTGCTTATGAATTAGAACAAATACATATTCAAGCAATTGTGAAAGTGCGTATTAATAATGAAATAATAGAAACTTCAGTAGGGAGAGTTATTTTTAACCAAATTATTCCTGAGGAATTTGGATTTTTAAATAAAACTTTTGGAAAAAATGAGTTAAAAAATATTTTAGATGAAGTTTTCAAAAAAAATGGAACAAAACGAACAGCTTTATTAGCTGATAGTATTAAAAATCTTGGTTTTAAATATGCGACAAAAGCTGGAATTACTATTTCTGTTTATGATTTAAAATCACCAAAATGTAAGAAAGAGATGGTAGAAAAAGGGAGCTCTATTATTAAGAAAATTAATATTCAGTATTGGTGTGGTCTTATAACAGATGAAGAACGATATAATCATACTATTAATATTTGGTCGAAGATAAAAAAAGAGATAACAATAGAAATGGTTAAAGAATATAAAGAGGAAAATGATATTTTTTATCAAATTGATTCAGGTGCTCGTGGAAACTGGGGACAAATTACACAGTTAGCAGGAATGAAAGGTTTAGTATCAAGTCCATCAGGACGAACTATTGAACTTCCTATTAAATCAAATTTAAAAGAAGGATTTACTATTTTGGAATATTTTATTGCGACACATGGTGGTCGAAAAGGGAAATCAGATACGGCGTTAAAAACAGCTGAGGCTGGATATTTAACACGAAGACTTGTGGATTCTGTGCAAGATGTTGTAGTAAGAGAAGAAGAATGTAAAACTACTAATTTTAAAATAATTTCTCGTGAAAATTCAGAGGCTCTTGGTGTTGATTTTGAAAAAAGAGTTTATGGACTAACTGTTGGGGAAGATGTAATAATAGATGGAAAAGTAATTATTAAAAAGAAACAACTTATTGAAGACGAACAAATTGCTCTTATTCGTAAACATCAAGTAGTAGAAATAAAAGTAAGAACAGTTATGTATTGTCAGACTTTTGGAGGAGTTTGTAGAAAATGTTATGGGCATGATCTTGGGAATAAAAAATTAGTTGAAATAGGTACTCCAGTAGGAATTATAGCAGCTCAATCTATTGGGGAGCCTGGGACACAGCTTACTATGAGGACATTCCATATGGGTGGAGTCGCAACAGATGGAGCATCTATTACACAAGGATTAACTAGAGTAGATGAATTATTTGAAGCGAGATCTCCTAAAAATCCAGCTATTTTGTCTGAAATTTCTGGGAAAGTTACCATTAAAAAAGGAAAAAATGATACCAAAATTATAGTTAAAGCGCAAAGCCCAGAAGATGATATTCATCTATTGGGAATGGATTTTGAACCAGCAGTTAAAAAGGGAGATAAGATAAAAGAAAAGCAGATAATTGCTCGTTCTACAGAAGATAAATCTTTAATTCGTTCTCGATGTGAAGGAGTAGTTAAAGAAGTGAAAAAAGACCATATCACCATAAAGCAAAACGAAGCACAGGAAAAAACATATACTTTTTCTCATAGAATAAATATTAAAGTAAATGATAAAGAGGTTATAGAAAAAGGAAAAGTTCTTACTTTTGGTCATATAGATCTTAGATCTCTTATGGAGCTTACTACTATTGAGAAAGTTCAAGAATATATTCTTTATGAAGTTCAATATATTTATGCATCACAAGGACAACATATTAATGAGAAACATATAGAGATTATTTCTAAGCAAATGGCTTCAAAAGTAAGAATTTTAGATAGTGGAGATTCAAGATTTTTACCAGGAGAGGTTAAAGATGTGATTGAGGTTTCTCAGGAAAATGCTCTACTAAAAAAAGCGAAGAAAAGAGCTGCACGAACAGAAAGACTTCTTCTAGGTTTAACAAGAATTTCTCTTTGGACTGATTCATGGCTTTCAGCCGCTTCATTTCAAGAAACTATAAGAGTGTTAGTAGAAGCTTCTACTACTCGGAAAATAGATACGCTTGACGGACTAAAGGAAAACGTTATCATCGGTCGGCTTATTCCAGCAGGAAAGCACTTTGTAATGCCTTCTTTAGAAAAAAATAAATAAAATATTCTCTATTTCTATTATTATACAGAATGCCAACTATAAATCAGTTAATTCGAAATCCAAGAAAAAGTAAGGTTAGAAAATCTAAATCACCAGCGTTGCAAGTTGGATTTAATTCACTAAAAAATAAATCAATATCTCTTGCTTGTCCACAAAAGAGAGGGGTTTGTATAAAGGTTACAACAACTACTCCAAAAAAACCTAATTCGGCCTTGCGGAAAATTGCGCGTGTTCGTTTAACAAATGGATATGAAGTAAATGCTTATATTATGGGGGAGGGACACAATCTACAAGAACATTCTGTAGTGTTACTTCGAGGTGGACGAGTGAAAGATCTTATTGGGGTTCGATACCATATAGTGAGAGGTTCTTTGGATACGCAAGGAGTAGAAAACAGAAGGAAAGGTCGGTCTAGATATGGAACAAAAAAACTGAAAGATAAGAAATAATTTAAAGTTTATAATTTATAAAAATGGTAGATAAAAAAGTAGCGATATCTGGAATCGCCTCTAAAAGTCCAGAAAAAAAAAGAGGAAAAATGGAAAAAATAGTTAAATATATAAATCCATTTTCTTTTACAGATCCATTACAGCAAAAGTTTGTTAATTGTATTATGAAGAATGGGAAAAAAACAGTTGCCCAAAAAATTCTACAAGACACTTTTGATGAAATGAATCGACGAGGAGAAAAAAACGTATTTAAGTCTTTTGAGATAGCACTTAAAAACTCAACTCCATTAATGGAGGTTAGAGCAAAACGAATAGGTGGAGCAGTTTATCAAATTCCTATTGAAGTAACAGGAAATAGACAACAAAGCTTATCTACTCGTTGGATTTTAGAGGGAGCAAGAAGTAAGAAGGGACAACCAATGTTTAAACGGTTGGCAACAGAATTGATTGATTGTGCCAATGAAACAGGATTTGCTTTTGGAAAGAAAGAAGATTCTCATAGAATGGCACAAGCTAATAAAGCGTTTGCTCATTTGGCACGATATTAATTCAGTGTTTACTTAAGAATAATATTTTTTTTGACATAAGGCTATTTATTAGTGTTTCTATAAGGAAAATATTGTAATTTTCACTTTTAAAAATACAATCTTGATGTATTTTTTAAGTTTTTAGAGTATGAATTGTGGTTGTCCAATTATAAATTTTTTCAAAAAGCTTTTTAGAAAGTTGTTGTATAGAAAGAAAAAAGGTTGTTTAGATGGGGAAGTGTTATTAAACTTGGAAGGAGAAGATAAAAAAATAGTTCAAAATTTAGATGCTCGTATTGTAGTGGGTAAAATTTTAGAAATAAAAAAACATCCAGACCCAAAGATAACAAAGGTTAAAATTACAAAATGTGATCTTGGAGGAGGCAAAACAGAACAAATTTTATGTGGAGGAACAAATATAAAAGAAGGCTTAATAGTCCCCATTGCGACTGTTGGATCTCAATTGTCCCAAGATTTCATTATAGGAGAACGAGAGATTAGAGGAATTGTTTCGAGGGGGATGATTTGTGCGAGGGCGGAATTGGGTGTTTCCACTGCTGGTGAAGAAAAAGGGCAAATTTGGGAACTTTCGTCTCAGATGGAGTTCTTTTTAGGAAAATCACTGAATAAAGTTTTAGCAGAATAAAAAAAATCTTTTTAGACAAAAAAATAGCATTATGAAAATATCTTATAACTGGCTTCTCAATTTTTTACCAGGGTGCAAAGTCTCTCCAGAAGAAATAGGAGAAAAGCTTACGCTCCATACAGCAGAACTAGAGGAAATTGTTTCTGTGAGAAAAGGCTTTGAAAAGGTTTATATGGGGAAGTTTTTAGAAAAAAGAGCTCATAAAAATTCAGAAAAGCTTTTTGTTGGTATTTTTGATTTGGGGCAACGACTTGGAAAAAAACAAATTGTTTATGGACAAGTTCATATTATTACTCCAGGAGAAATTCTTCCAATTGCTATAGATGGGGCAGTACTTAACTCAGGAATAGTTGTGAAAAATGTGGAGATTCGTGGTGAAAAATCAGAAGGAATGGTTTGTGATAATAAGGATTTAGGTTTTTCTTTTGGAGGTCTTTTGTATAGTCAAGAATCTTCACAAATAGGGAGGTCTTTGCCAGAATGTTATAAAGAGCTTAATGATGAACTTTTTGATATTGATAATAAAAGCTTAACGCATCGTCCAGATTTAATGGGTGTTAGGGGGTTTTCTCGAGAAGTTTCAGCAATTTTTGAAACAAAGTTAATGCTTCCAGAACCAATTGTGTCGGTTCCCAAAAAAGAAAAAGTAGAAGTAGAAATTCGGACAGATAAATGCAGACGATTTTGTGCAATTAGGCTTTCAGGTGTATCTGTTGAAGATTCTGAATTTAGTACTCAAGTTAGGTTAGAAAACCTTGGAGTTAGAGCGATTTCTAACTTAGTAGATATTACCAATTTGATGTTATTGGAGTTTGGACAGCCGATGCATGTTTTTGATGCGGCAAAGATTTCAGGGAAAATTATTGTACGACAAGCGAAAAAAGGGGAAACCATTGTGGCGCTTGATGGGAATGAATATAAGTTACAGAAAGAAGATATAGTTATTGCAGATGAAGAGAAGGTGTTATCTATAGGAGGTATTATGGGAGGAGAGGAAACGAGTATTAATTCGTTAACAAAAGAAATTATTTTTGAATGTGCGAACTTTGATCCCACTACGATTCGAAAAACTTCTCAACGACTTGGGATTCGGACAGAAAGTTCAATGCGTTACGAAAAAAGTTTGGATGCGCAGATATGCAAAAGAGTTATTTTGGCTGCGGCAGAAAAGACACTTAATAGTTATGCTAAAGCCCAAATAATATCGGGATTAACGGATGAATATCCAATAAAAGCAGAGGAAAAAACGATTTTGCTTGATCCAGAATTAATAAGGAAAAAATCAGGATTGGTCATTGTTGACCAGAAAATAAAGGAGTTACTTGAAAGCATTAATTTTCGTGTTTCTACAAATGAAGAAGAAACAGGGAAAACTCTTTTTCAGGTAGTAGTTCCGAGTGGGCGTGCTACAAAAGATATTAATATTTCCGAAGATTTGATAGAAGAAGTTGTTCGATTATATGGATTTTTTCGTTTGAAATCACAGATGCCAGTTTTGTCAGCGATTCCTCCTCGTAAAAATTATTTACGAGAAATGGAATGGGAGACAAAAGAGCATTTGGCTTCACGAGGGTTTTTAGAGGTTTATAATTATAGTTTTGTAAATGAGTCAGATGAGGTTTTCACGGGCTTTGACCACTATGTTAAGATTGCTAACCCTCTTTCTCTTGAGCACACGCAGTTGCGAAAAACACTTATTTCTAATCTAGTTAAAAACCTAGAGTCAGAACTAAGAACGCATGGAGAAATAAATCTTTTTGAATTTGGGCATGTTTGTGAAAAGGTGATGGGGCAGGTTTTGCCGAAAGAACAACAGCATATAGCAATTTTTTCAGCAGAAATTGGTGGAGATGAAAACCAGAAATTTTACGCACTCAAAAAAGAAGTGGAAATACTTTTTTCACATTTTGGGATTGCCGAACAAATAACATTTAAGCCATTAGAAGCAGATGAATTACGACCCTATATTCATCCAAGCAAGTCGGCTAATATTTTGCATAAAGGTAAAAAAATTGGAGAAATTGCAGTACTTCATCCGCAGTTTTTGCCGCTCAAAAACTCACAAATTGTTTTTGCAGAATTGGAAGCAGAAAAAATGTTGGCTATTATCCGAGAAACCGAAAGAAAATATCAACGACTCTCTTCTTTTCCGTCAGTGTATCGAGATCTTTCAGTGGTTTTGGGAGAAAAGATTTTTATTGCGGATATTGAAAGAATTATGCAATCAGCATCTCCTGTTTTGCGAAGAATAGAACTTTTTGATGAGTACAAAGATGCTAAAAAACTTGGTGTGGGTGTAAAAAACTTTGCTTTCCATTTGGAGTTTAGATCGGCAGAAAAAACTCTTGAGGAACAAGAAATAGATAGCAATTTTAATGGAATTGTACAGGCGCTTGAAAATGAATTTGGTGCAAAACTACGGATGGAGTTTGACAAAGGTTGTTAGAAATTGTTTTTTTCTTGCGTATCTAGTTCGGAGTTGTTTTAAATATTGAGAAATATTCCAAGCAGAAAACTACTTACATTAATTATAAGAAGTTGTTGTAAGTTACTAAAATTTTTTAATTTCAATTAGAATGAATAAAGATTTTTCTGGTTGTACATCATAGAAAGAAATTTAAAGTACAAAAGGTGAAGAGAATGAACTAAATACCTGCTTTTTTTCTTACTAATATTTCAATTTCATCGGCAATTACTGGGTTTTCTTTCAAAAAGATAATGGATTTTGCTTTTCCTTGTCCAAGCTTGGTTTCTCCAAAACTGTAAAAGGCTCCAGCCTTTTTAACAATTTCCATAGTTACTCCTGTATCCAAGAGATCGGCAGTCTTTGAAATTCCTTCATTAAACATGATATCAACAAGTGCTGTTTTAAACGGAGGTGCGATTTTGTTTTTTACTATTTTTACTCTGGCTTCGTTTCCGTGAGCGACTTTGTCAGATCCAGTTCCAAATTCTATCTTTGCCCCTTTTCGAATTTCTACTCGAATAGAAGCGTAAAATTTAAGCGCATTTCCGCCTGTAGTGGTTTCTGGATTTCCAAACATTACACCTATTTTCATCCGGATTTGGTTAATAAACATGATTGTTGTTCCCATTTTTGAAGCTGTTCCTGTCAATTTTCGTAATGCTTGGCTCATAAGTCGTGCTTGAAGACCCATATGACTGTCTCCCATATCTCCTTCGATTTCCGCACGAGGGGTTAGTGCTGCTACGGAATCAATAATGATTAAGTCTACACTTCCAGAACGCACCAATGCCTCCACAATTTCGAGAGCTTGTTCGCCAGAATCTGGCTGTGAGAGCAAAAGTTCGGTCGTATCAACTCCAACTTTTTGTGCATATTCTGGATCAAGGGCATGTTCTGCATCAATAAAAGCCACCAATCCCCCAGTTTTTTGGAATTCGGCTGCAGCATGTAAACAAAGAGTGGTTTTTCCTGAACTTTCAGGACCATAAACCTCAATGATTCGTCCTCTTGGATATCCTCCGCCAAGAGCCAAGTCGATAGAAAGTGCTCCAGAAGAAACTTTTTCAATTTTTTGAGCAGCGTGGTCACCAAGTTTCATTATTGCGCCTTTTCCAAAGTTTTTTTCGATTTGAGCCATAGCAGCCTTGAGTGCTTCTTTCTTTGCGGTATTTGACATGATATAGTTGGGTTAATTTATTTTTATGAGGAAACCAAGAATAAAAGAAATTTTTCTTTTAGGAAAATTTTTCCAATGTTTTATTTATATTGTCTTCATTTTAAGAAAATACTGATAAATAAAGTCACAAAGGAATGATTTATTTATCTTCAAGATGATAAAAGCTGTTAAGTGCGGCTTCTCGTCCAGCAGAAATCTTTACAGAACCACAGTTACCACAAACCTTTCTCATTCTTCTTCCGCGTTGTCGAAGCTCTGGAGGGACTATTGCGCGACAATCATGACAATAAATGGCGAGTCTTATACCAAGAAGATCTTCCTCCTTTTTCTTGTGAACTTCATCGGCGGCCTCTTTGATTAGAATTTTATTAACATCCTTGATGGCTGTATCAAGGTTTTCAATTTCCATTTTTCCTGAAGCCTTGCCAAATTGTTGTGCTTCATTGAGAAAAGAATCGTCTTTCTTTTCGGACATGTGAGGGGATAAGTTAGAAGTAAAAAATTATAAATATGGATTATTTATTGGATTCTTTTTTTTGTTCAGTTGTGTGAGAAAAGAATTCTTTAGCTTTTTTTTGTTGATCCAATTGGTAATTAAGAAATGTTGCGACAAGTCCGCAAATTTGAGAAATTATAGCCAAGAAAAGACCAAATCTGATTTCGTGGTTTTCGAAGTCTCGTCCAACCATAGTCAAAACAGACCAAACTAAAATCAAGAGTAAAAATTGTTGTGCTCCAGCTGTGAAATACAAAAGATTTTCAGAAACAGGAAGATTGATTTTTTGCTTTTCAAATAATTGATCAAGAAATAGTAAAAAAACAACAAATGAAATAAAAAAAATTATAATACCCATCAAAAAAGAAGGTCCTCCAAAGGCGGTGTAAAAAAATTCTTCAGTATAGACTGGAGAAGCTGAAAACCAAGGGAAAAAACAAAATAGTAAAGTAACAGTGTGAGATAAAAAAATAGTTTTTTTCTCAAAACTTAAATTTCGAAAGTTTTTATGTAAATAAGCATATTTCATAACAAAAAAATTGTAGCTTTTTTTATGAAAAAGCAAAATTAAAAGTTTTGTCGAATAAATTTTTTCTGATAGTCTTTTATTAGAAATTACTCTCTTAGAAATGCCTAAAATATATTTTACTACCCCCATTTACTATGTGAACGATGTTCCTCACATTGGACATGCTTATTGTACGCTTGCGACTGACACGCTGGCTAGATTTTGGCGAAAAAAGATAGGGAGTGAAAATGTTTTTTTCTTGACGGGAACGGATGAAAATTCGCAAAAAACCGTAGAAGCAGCACAAAAAGCAGGAAAAGATGTTTCAGAGTATCTCGACGAGATGGCGGATAATTGGAAGAAAACTTGGGAGAAAATAGGAATTTCTAACGATGATTTTATTCGAACCACTGGGGAACGGCACCAAAAGGTTGTACATGAAATTTTTCAAAAAATCTATGATAAAGGGGATATTTATAAAGGAAAATATATTGGAAAGTATTGTACAGGGTGTGAAGCTTTCTTGAAAGATAGCGATTTAGATGAAGCGGGGAACTGCCCTGACCATAAAAAACCGCCACAAGAAATAGAAGAAGAAAATTATTTTTTTCGTCTTTCGAATTATCAAGACAAATTATTAGAAATGTATGATAAAAACCCTAAATGGGTGCTTCCAGAGAGTCGAAAAAATGAAGTACTTAATTTTATAAAATCAGGATTGGAAGATATTTCTGTTTCAAGGGAGACGGCAGAGTTTGGGATAACTCTTCCTATGGATGAAAAGCACAAAGTGTATGTTTGGTTTGATGCATTGATTAATTATTATTCTGCATTAGAAGGTACAGGGAAAGAAGGTTTTTGGAATGTGGCACATCATATTGTGGGAAAAGATATTATCAAGTTTCATTGTGTTATTTGGCCGGCTATGTTGCTTTCTGCTGAGATTCCTCCTGCGAAAGAGGTTTTTGGGCATGGTTTTTTTACAGTAGATGGGGTAAAGATGTCGAAAAGTCTTGGAAATGTGGTAAATCCCTTAGAAATTTCAGAAAAATATGGGAATGATGCACTTCGTCTTTTCTTGCTTTCTGCATTTGAGTTTGGAAACGATGGAGATTTTTCTGTGGAAAATCTTGGACATTTTTATAATGCTAAACTTGCAGGAGGAGTCGGTAATTTATTTAATAGAGTAATTGTTTTGATTCATAAGTTTTTGAAAGGATACAAAGAATTTGACCAATCAGAAACAAAAGAAACACAGGAAACGCGAGAAAAATTCGGATTACTCATGGAAGCTAAAAAGTTGAAAGCTGCTATTGATTTTTTCTTTGAAACGGTAGATTCAGCGAATAAACTTTTGAATGAATCAGAAGTTTGGAAGATGGCAAAAGTAGACAGCGAAGGGGCTAAAAAAGTTTTTGCAATAATATTGCAAAAACTAGAATCATTAGTAGAAATGGCAGAAGTTTTGCTTCCAGAAGTGGCACCAAGGATGAAAGAGATGTTGGGTAATGAAAAAAAGATTGGAAATCCGCAGATTTTATTTGAAAAACGATAGGTTTTACAAAGAACTATTTTATTGGAAAGTGTCTTGACAGGAAAAAAAAATTAATTATTGGTATAAGAGAAAAAATTAATAAAATATCTTAACCTATTATTAAAAATGAAAAAAACTATTTTAGTCGCGTTTTTATTTGTTGTGGTTCCATTAGCGCAAGCACAAGTTATGGATAGTGTTTTTTTGGATTCAATTGAAAGTAGAATCTTTCGAAACGAAAGCTTTTCAATTCAGGATACTTCTCGTCTTTTGGAATTGAGTTCAGAAGGATCAAAAAAACAACGATTAGAGGAGAAGAAAGAAGAAGTAGTGGTAGGAGTGGAAGTTGTAGTGTCAGACCTAAGTTCGGAAGATCCGATGGTTCAGTCTATTTCTACACCGACTTATTCACGAGCACGACGAAGTTTTGCACATGTATCTGCTCCAAAAAAAATTCAAGCGGAAGAATATTTTGAATTATCTAATCGAAATTTTGATACAAGCTTGAACTTTATACGAGAAAGACAAAAACGAGCGATTCAAAAAGCACTTCGATATCGAACTTTGTTCCAGTAAAACTGGAACAAAGAAGAAAGTTGGCGTGGTTATTGTGAAAGAATTTTCATAAATGCATCAAGTGTAATTTTACTATCTTTTTGTTCTCCATATTTTCGAATAGTGAGATTCTTTTCTTGTATTTCATTGTCTCCAATAACTATTGAAAAAGGTACCTTTTGGGTTTGAGCGTTTCGGATTCGTTTTCCTAGGGTTTCGGAGGCAGGATAGATTTCAATTCGGCCACCATTCTCCTTTATTTTTTTTGCTAAATCATACGCAAAGTCTTCATGTTTTTTATTTACTGGTAAGATATGTGCTTGTACTGGAGCGAGCCAGACAGGAAAGGCTCCAGCAAAATGTTCAATGATTAATGATAAGAATCGTTCTAAGCTACCTGCGACAGCTCGATGAATCATAACAGGGGTGGATTTTCCACCTTTTTCATTTATATATTCTAAATCAAATCGTTCAGGTTGCACGAAGTCAATTTGGACGGTTGCTAGTTGCCAATCTCGTCCGATGGCATCTTTAAATTGGAAATCGAGTTTTGGACCATAAAAAGCAGCTTCGCCTTCAATTCTTTTGTATTTTAGGCCTTCTTCTTCGGCAATTTCTTCTAGAAATTGTTCGGCCTTATCCCAATTTTCAGTTTTTCCAAGATATTTTTCGGGAGTTTTGGGATCTCTTACGGAAAGAGAGACACAAAAATTATCTTCTCCAAACATATCAAGTTTAGTGTAAAATTGTCGAATTACTTCTACAATATTTTTAGACTCTTGTTTTATTTGGGCGATGGTACAAAAGACATGACCGTCATCTTGTGTGAGACTTCGTACACGAGAAAGTCCTAATAACTCGCCGGGTTGTTCGTCTCTGTAACAAGTAGTTGTTTCGACATATCGTATTGGCAAGTCTCGGTAGGATCGCATTTGTGAAGCGTAAATTTGTGTATGATGTGGACAATTCATAGGTTTCATGACAAATTCGGCACCATGTTTGCCTTTAACATGGAAAAGATCTTCTTTAAATTTTTCCCAGTGACCAGAAGTTTCATACAAATCTTTTTTGGTGATGTGTGGGATATGAACTTTTTCAAAACCAAATTTTTCTTGAATGTCAGTAATAGTTTGTTCGATTTTGTTTCGGAGGAAAGCTCCCTTTGGCGTAAAAAGTGGCAACCCAGCTCCCACCTTTTCTGAAAAAGTAAAAAGATCAAGTGCGACACCGAGCTTCCGGTGATCTCTTTTTGCTGCTTCTTCAAGAAAATTTTCGTATGTTTCAAGAGATGCGTTGTCAGGGAAAGCAACTCCGTATACTCGTGTTAGACTTTCTCGTCTTGCATCTCCTCGCCAAAAAGCAGCTGAGCATTTGGTAAGTTTAAATACGCCAACTTCGCCTGTTGATGCTAAATGAGGACCAGCGCACAAGTTTCGAAAAATAATTCGTCCAGAGTCATCTACAAAATCATAAAAGGAAAAATTGGTTTCTCCTGCGTTTTTTAGATCTTCTAAAATTTCAGTTTTAAATTTATCGTCTGCACATTCTTTCTTTGCAGTTTCATAATCCGTATTAAAACGAGTGATCTTAAAATTTTTGTTTACGAGCCAACGCATCTTTTTTTCTACCTTTTTAAAATCATCTGTGGAAAATTTTGTTTCGCCAAAATCAAAGTCTTGATAAAAGCCTTCATCAGTCCATGGTCCTACTCCTAAGTGAATTTTGGTATCAGGGAAACACATTTCTATGGCTTTTGTCATAAGGTGAGATGCAGTGTGTCGTCTTCGGATTTCGAGATCATTTTTACTCATTTGAAAAAGAGAAAAGAAAATAAGGAGAAGGAAAGATTGGTAATTTTTTTATAAAAATTTTTTCCTTAAAAACTGCCAAAACGAATTGGCAGGATTGATGCGTAACCAAAACTGCCGAAATTAATCGGTTTTCGTTGTAGTAAGAATAGTCGTAATAGTTCGCATAACAGAGAAATAATATGTTTCTTAAGAAAAAAAGTCAAAAAGTATTTTTTTATTAGGATTTTTTTCTATAATCTAGCTAAAAATTTTTTACCTTAAAAGAAAAATGAAAAAACGAATAGCCATTAATGGATTTGGTCGAATTGGGAGAGCGGCTGCACGAATTATTTTGAATAGTTCAGACTTGGAACTAGTAGCAATCAATGATCCTTCTCCAACGGAGCAAACGATGCATCTTTTTATGTTTGATACAAATTTTGGAAAGTTTAACGGAGAAATTTCTTTGGAAAAAGATGATAATCTTAATATTAATGGACATAAGGTAAAAAACTTTGCGACGCGAAATATTGAAGATTTGCCATGGGGAGATTTAAAAATAGATGTTGTTTTGGAATGTACAGGAGTTTTTCGAACAAAAGAAACAGCGGAGAAGCATTTGGTACAAGGTGCCAAGAAAGTAGTACTTTCTGCTCCAGGAAAAGGAGAAGGGTTCACTACCGTTGTTTTGGGGGTAAATGAAGACTCTCTTACAGGGGACGAAACACTTCTTTCGAATGCATCGTGTACAACAAATTGCTTGGCACCAGTGGTAAAAGTATTACATGAAAAATTTGGAATTATTTCGGGTCTGATGACGACAATTCATTCTTATACTAATGGGCAACGACTTTTGGATGTAGGACATAGTGATCTTAGACGAGCGAGAGCAGCGGCAGTAAATATTATTCCGACGACAACAGGAGCAGCGAAAGCGGTGGGACTTGTTTTACCAGAAATGGCAGGGAAATTGAATGGGATTTCAGTTCGAGTGCCAACACCAACCGTTTCATTGGTAGATTTGGTAATAAAAATTTCCAAAGAATCCACGAAAGAAGAGATAAATGAGGTATTGCAGGCAGCTTCAAAAGCTAATCCGCGAGTGCTTGGATATGAAACTCGTCCGTTAGTATCTTCAGACTTTTTGTGTGATTCGAGGTCATCTATTGTAGATGCCGCAGAAACGATGGTAATTGGAGATATGGTGAAAGTTTTAGCTTGGTATGATAACGAGTGGGGATATTCTTGTCGATTAGTAGAGTTAGCAGCATTAGTATAAGTAGATTGTTGTGTTACAAGGAGGAAAGAATGGTTATTTCTTGTAATGTTAATTGACGATTGTCTTTCTTTGCGCTATACTGTTTTTGATTTTTTATTAAAATGTTGAGTTTCAGCAGAAAGAGGAATTTCTCTTTATACAAAATGCTCACTCAGCTTAGATTCCAAAAAGGTGGAATTAAAAAAACTGTTATTGGCACACAAAAAGTTTCAAAAAAAGTAAATTTGAAACGATTGTGAGTGTGAAAAATCGATGTTTATCTTTCTTGTTTAAAAAAAATTTTAAACAAGAAATCGGAAAAATTTTAATCTTTTTAATTATTAAACAAAAAAATGGAAGAAGACAAACTAACAAAATGGCTTTCAAAAAAAGGCCTCTTGGGGAAAAAAAGAGAACAAAAGCAGAAAGTACAAGCAGAAGGAACGGAAAAGCAAACTTTTTTGACAAAATCAACAAAAAATACGCCTAAACGAGGAGTACAAACAACAAAGGTTTCTACACAAGGAGCGAGAACAAATAGTCACTTTTCAAACAAGAAACAAGTAGGTAGGAGTAGTCAAACACAATCTACAGGAAAGCCAAATAGAAACAAGAACGCACAAAGATCTCAACAGGGAGGAAATTTTTCTAAATATGATCCATTTATAGCTCGTCCAACGATTGAAAAACGAGATAAATTTCATCCTACAAATTTTATGTCCAAAATAAAGACAGGAGAGATTCGAGTAGTTCCTCTTGGAGGAATGGAACAAGTAGGAGAAAATATGATGTTTCTTGAATGGGGAGATGATATTGTAGTTATTGATACAGGATTTTTATTCCCAGGACCAGAACATCTAGGAATAGATGTGTTGATTCCGGATATTTCTTATTTGGTTAAAAACAAGCATAAGATTCGTGGAGTTCTTTATACGCATGGACATCTTGATCATATTGGAGGCGTCCCATATATTTTACCAGAATTAGGATATCCAAAAATGTATGCGACAAGACTTACGAAAGAATTGATTTTGGCACAATGTGCAGAACACAAAGGTGTTTCACAAAAATTGAATATTCAGGAAATTAATCCTAAATCGAAATTGAAATTAGGAAAATTTGAATTTGAATTTTTTCATATAAATCATTCCATTCCAGATGGAGTTGGAATTGTAGCAAAAACGGTATATGGCTCGATTGTACATACTTCGGATTTTAAATTTGATTACAATCCATCAGACGATCAACCAATAGATCTTTCTCGTATTTCAAAAATTGGGAAAGAGGGTGTTGTTTTAGCTTTATCAGATTCAACCAATGCTATGCAACCAGGGCAAACAATTTCAGAATCGGTTATCGAAGAATCATTAGATAAGTTGATTACGGAAGCTACTGGGCGTGTAATTGTGGCAACTTTTTCTTCTAATATTGGAAGGGTTTCAAAACTTGTAGAGTCGGCAGAAAGAAATGGACGAACGGTTTTTTTGTCTGGTAGATCAATGGAACGAAATGTTGCGATAGCTAGAAAACTTAATTATTTAAAGTGCAAGGAACAAACTTTGCAACGCATGAGTCCAAAAGCACGGCAAATGGACCCAAAAAAGGTGCTTATTTTGTCCACAGGCTCACAAGGAGAACAGTTTGCTGCTTTGACGAGAATGGCTGCAAAAACACATCGAGATATCAAATTAACGACAGAAGATACTATCGTGTTTTCGTCTTCTCCGATTCCAGGAAACGAAATGGCGATTGTTTCGGTTCTTAATAATTTGGCAGAAATTGAATGTAAGAAAGTGGATAAAAAAAGTTTGGATATACATGTTTCAGGACACGCACATGCTGAAGAATGCAAACTTATGGCGTCATTGCTTAATCCTAAATATTTTGCACCAATTCATGGAGAACTCTACATGCGATATGGTCATAGAGATTTGATTGTAGAAAGTTTGCAACTTAAGAAAGAAAATACTTTTATGATTAAAAACGGAAGAGGGGTTATTTTAACTGAAAAAGGTGCGCGACTAATGACTGAAAAAGAGGGCGTAGCAGGGGCAGAAACTCTTGTACAGTTAGGAGAAAAGGTACACGATAAGGTGTTGGAAGAAAGAACTTTTATGAAAGAAAATGGGATTATTATGGTGACGATTCGATCGGAAAAAGGGAGCGTAAAAAAAGTAAATATTAGAGCGAATGGGTTTTTGTACGGAAATCAAAACAAAGAGTTGTTTGCCTTAATAGAAAAAGAGATTCGAGAGCTTTGGATTAGAACCTATGATCCAAGTCGACCAGAAAAGGTCTTGGAACAGCCAATTAAGAATAAATTACATCAAATGTTCCTACAAAAATATAAACAAGAACAATTAATAGAAGTAGTGATTCTTTAGGGAAACAGAAGCACTTTTTTTGTTGAGAGTTTATTTATCAATGCTTCTTTAAAGAGATCTTAATCGCCATAAACACAGCGGTATCCAGCTGGAGAAGTGGCACTGATATGAATAGTTGATCCTTGTGGAATAACGCAGGGAGCTTCTTTTGAAGAATAAATTGTTCCGTTGATAGTTAGTGTTCCAAATAAGATTTGCATGGTTTCTTTTTTTGAGGCTACTCCAAAATCGTATTCGCCAGGGGAAACGAGTCCTAGTGTTTGGTTAATTGTATCATTCTCGGCAAACCCGAGGCTTTGTACATTTCCTTCAAAGTAAAGGTTGTGCTTGATCATTTGTAAAGTGTGTGTTAAATAATTATGATAAATTTCGAAAAAGAGTGTAGAGGATTTTATAGAAAAAATGAACTTTTATGAGACATAAAAAGATAAAAATACTGGCCTTTGAAACTTCTTGTGATGATACAGCTGTGGCGGTTGTTGAGAATGGAAAAAAAGTATTGAGTGAGGTTCGTGTTTCACAAGCTCAGCACAATGCTTGGGGAGGTGTTGTGCCAGAAATTGCGGCACGGTTACATGCTGAAAAGTGGAAAGGAGCGTTGGAGGAATGTCTAAAGAAAGCGAATCTTTCTATGGAGGAAATAGATTTTCTTGCGTGTACTCAGGGACCAGGGCTTCAAACTTCACTTTTGATTGGGAATACGGCAGCAAGTTTTTTGTCGCTTCAACATCAAAAACCACTCATTCCTGTGCATCATATCCATGGACACATTTGCTCTGTTTTTTTGGAACGAGTAGAAGAAATTTCTTTTCCTGCACTAGTCTTAACCGTTTCTGGTGGGCATACACAAATGCATCTTTTTTACTCAGAAGTAGATGGTGTAATGCTGGGAACAACTTTGGATGATGCGGCAGGAGAAGCTTTTGATAAAGTTGCGAAAATGTTAGGACTTGGGTATCCAGGAGGACCCATTGTGTCCGAAAAAGCCGAAAAAGGAGATAAAAAAAAATATGATTTTCCGAAAATTTATCTTGAAAAAGATTCCTTGGATTTTTCTTTTTCAGGACTCAAGGCATCAGTGTATCGTCTTATTGAACAAGTTGAAAGTGTAGATGAAATTTTTATTACAGATGTTTGTGCAAGTTTTGAATATACGGTGGGAAAGATTTTTTTGAAAAAAATTGAACGAGTATTGGAAAAATATCCAGAGATAAAAAGTGTTTTTTTTGTTGGAGGGGTTTCGGCGAATCAGTACTTAAAATCAGTGATTAGGGAGTTTTTGCAACACTATTGCAAAAACTTTTTTACGCCTCAGAATATAAACTTTTCAACGGATAATGCTGCGATGATTGGGAGTGCGGCTTATTTTTTGGTACAGAAAAATCCCCAAATCGCAAAGGTTCAATTTGTAGAAGCGGATTCACGACTTTGTTTTTTAGGAAGCACTAAAAAAAATAAAAGTGATACAAACTGAGTATCAAAGAGTTGATAAGCGTTTTCTTAAGAAGTTTTAATTTGATTAAAAAAATCATTTCGTAAGTCTCCGTTGGTTTTAAATTCTCCCAAAAAGGCTGTCGTGATTGTTTCAGAGGCTGTTTTTTTGATGCCCCGAGCACACATGCATAAATGCTTTCCAGTGATTTGAATTGCCACACCCTTTGGTTTGAGTATTTGAAAAAGGGTTTCGGCGATTTGGACAGTGAGGCGTTCTTGATTTTGTAATCGTCTTGCAAAAATTTCCACGAGTCGTGGAAGTTTGGATAATCCAGTTATGGTCTTGTCTGGGATATAGGCAATATGGACACTTCCAAAAAAAGGCACCATGTGATGTTCACAATGAGAAAAATATTCAATGTTTTTTACAAGTAACATTTCGTCATATCCTTCGTTTGAAAAAGTTTTAAGAATAGTGGTAGGATTTTGATCATATCCTGAAAAAAATTCTTTATGTGCAGCTGCTATACGCATAGGAGTTTCGATTAATCCTTCTCTAGATAAATTCTCTCCAATATTTTTTAAGATTTCGCGAATAGCGTCTTCTGTGGTCATTTTTTTAAAGATAAATTTTTGTGGTTACTTTTTATTCCTTTTAGCAATTTTTGCAAGCTTCCTTGTTTTGGAATATTAAAGTCTTGGTCGACCAATTCACTCCAAGGTTTTAGGACAAAAATTCTATTGGGGATTTCTTTGTGGGGGATTGTTAGCGATTTTGTTTTTAGGATTAGGTCGTTAAACATTAATATGTCGAGATCAAGGGGGCGATCACTCCATTTTTTATTCTTTATATCACGACCATGTGCTATTTCACAGTTCTTTAGTATGGAGAGAAGAGTTTCAGCCTGAAGAGAGACTCTTTTTTCCTTTTCTTGGTTGATTTTAATTTCCCAGACGGCGTTGCTAAATTCGTTTTTAGCGATATTTCCTAGTGGAGGGTTTTTAAAAATTTTTGATTTTTGTAAAATTGTAATACCCTCTTGTTTTAAATGTTTTTCTGTAGAAGCAAAAATATTCTCGGAGTTTCCAATTGAAGATCCCAGTGCAATAAAAATCATTTTTTATTTTACGAATTTTGTTACCAGTGCTTCAGAAAGTCCACAATAGGTTTCTGGCGAAAGATGAGATAATCGATTTTTTACTTCCTTGGGAAGTGTTGTTTGTTTAATAAAGGCTTTTATTTTTTCCGTGCTCATTGGTTGTCCACGAGAAAAATCTTTTAGTTGTTCGTAAGCATCTGCTTGTCCATGTGCTCTTAAAACAGTCTGAATGGCTTCTGTAAGGACTTCTGGGGCGTTTTGCAACGCTGTTGCAATAGCATTTTGGTTCAGTTTAAGCTTGCCAAGTCCCTTGTTTAGGGAGCGAATGCCTAATAAAAAATGTCCAAAAACAAGACCCAGATTTCGCTGGAGAGTTGAATCAGTGAGGTCTCTTTGCCATCTTGAAATAGGTAGTTCGTCACTCAAAGTTCGAGCAATTCCTCTTGTTAATTTGAAATTGCCTTCTGCATTTTCAAAGTCAATAGGATTTACTTTGTGGGGCATAGTTGAGGAGCCAATCTCTCCTTTTACTGTTTTTTGTTCAAAATAACCGAGAGAAATGTATCCCCAAACATCTCGGCAGAGATCAATGAGTACAGAGGAGAGTCTAGAAAACTCGTTGAGAATAGCAGCTTGTTGGTCGTGTGGTTCAATTTGTGAGGTAAGAGGAATCCAATCAAGTTCTAATTTTTTTTCGATAAATTCTTGTCCTAGAGAAATCCAGTCTTCGTTAGGAAAGGCTATAGCGTGGGCGGAAAAAGTTCCAGTTGCACCGTTTATTTTTGCGGTTATTTGAAGTTTTTGCAATACCATTGTAATTTCTTTTGCTCGGTACCAAAAAATAGAGAATTCTTTTCCCATAGTGGATGGGGTGGCATTTTGTCCATGTGTTCGACAAAGCATAGAAACAGATTTCCATTCTATTGATTTTTCTTTTAGATTATTTAGTACTTCTTTTTGAAAGATTTGTTTAACGACTTTAATGCCATCTTTTAAAATTAATCCGTAAGCGGTATTGTTTATGTCTTCAGAGGTACAAGCAAAATGAATCCAAGACCAAAGATTTTCTGGTACAAGTTCTCGTATAAAATATTCGACGGCTTTTACATCATGGTTGGTTGTTGTCTCAATCTTCTTAATTTTTTGAAATTCTTCTTCCGAAAAGTTTTCTATAACAGTCAAAAGACCAATTTTTAGCATTTCATCTATTTGTGGGGCAATGCCTTTTTCGGAAAGAAACAAGAGCCATAGTATTTCTACTTTTGTTCTGGCGTACATAAGACCAAATTCTGAAAAAAGCGGAGATATTTCAGATACTTTTTGGCTATAGCGTCCATCTAAAGGAGAAATTGGGAAATTTTGCATTGGGATATTTAGTATAAAAAGAAAGGTCTTTATCAGTATTTTCTTAAGAATCGATATCTATACCGTCTGGAGAGATTTCATATTTTTCAAAATTAAGCAATGGTTCTTCTGGAGCGTCTTTTTTGTTTTCATATTGAACATCTTTTACATCAAAAACTTCAATTGTTTCGTTTTCTAGTAAAACTTTTACTTTTTTATTAAGCATATCAAGTCCAACGACTCGACCAGGAAGTTTTCCAATTGTGACGAGTTGTTTCATATGAGGAAGGTATTTTCTATTTTCTCGGTATCCGTCTATTTCATAAAGCATGCAGGTTTTTATTTTTCCGTGTAGTCCAAAGATTTTTTCATTGTTATTGATCATGATTCCTTGGTCTCGAACAGCATTGAGAGAAACTTTTTGATTGTTGAATCGTGTAAATTGACAACAGCTTTCACTTCTGCCACAAGATCCAACACCTCCAATAATACGGGTTCGATCCCGTTCAGAGACTCTTTCGAGATGAATTCTTCCAGAAAAAGTTTTTACTAGAAGTTTTAGAAGTTCACGAAAATCAACCGGATTTTTTGCAACGAAGAAAAAAGAGGTCATGCGATTGTGCCAACCAACTTGTGAGGAAAAAAATCTCATAGAAAGCTCTAGTTTATCTGCTAACTCTTGTGCTTTTTTTATTCGTTTAGAAGTGCCTTCTTGTAGGGTCTCAAATTCAGTGAGCTCCTCTGGTTTTAGCTTTCGTACAAAGAAAAAATTTTCATCATATTTAATACCAGGGATTTTTCGTGGCATATCAAAAACTTCAGCAACACAGCTTTCTTTTGAGGATTTTATGAGAATTTTTTCTCGATAAGCAAAAGTAGCATCATCTTCGACTTTTAGACGAATTTCTTTATTTCTTAAAATATCGATTACTTTTAAAATTTTCATGTATTTTTAATATATAAAAATACATGAAAATAACAAACAAAGCCCTTTATTTGGTTAATTTTAGAGCTAGACATTCAAGAATTAACTTGGTGTTTACATTTCCCATGAGAGCTTTTTGGGTTTCGAACAATATTTCTAGGTGTTTTTGATATTGTTCAAAAAATCTGGCATGAATAAGTAAATCATTCATAAAATTCAAAATAATAGATTTATCTTTTTCTTTTTTACTTTCTTTGTCTAATTGTTTAATTTTTTTGAATTTCCAGATAAGATTTTTGCTTTGAAAAAAGCTTTTTACATCTTCAGCAATCTCAAAATCTTCAAAATCATGACCAATTCGAAGGACTGTCATTCGGGAAAGAATCGTTTCTAGCATTTGATGATGATTTTGTGTTGTAAAAATAAAAATAGCTTGAGAGGGGGGTTCTTCTAGAATTTTCAATATGGCATGAGGAGCATCTCGACTCATTCTCTCAAAGTTTTCAAGAATAATAATTCTATGTAGTGAAACTGGCTTTTGAGAAATCCATTTAATAATACCTCGAACAGAATTTTTTTCTGGGTGATCCTTATTTCCGATTTTAACACTCGTTCCATCATCTTTAAAAAGGAATGTGTCAGTAGCAATGCCAGAGTGAATTTTTTCCACAGTTGTTTTTTGAAGCTGGGCGGCAATTTTAATTGCAGTATCTACAAGACCTTTTTTTCCAGAGAGCAAAACTCTTTGTGGAAAAAATTCATTTGAGATCCATTTTTCAATTTTTTGAGGAAGCATAGGAATAGATGAATCTATAGATTGTTAAAAAAACAAAAATGATAAAACAATAGATTAATTTTTATCTCAAAGTTTTTTTGATATAAGACTATTAAAAAAAATTTATTCGACAAAACTTTTATCAAAATCTTTGTTTTTTTGTTACTTAAGTATTTTTTGTCCGTTGGCGGTTTTGGAAGAATCGTCTAGGGCAAAAAAGTCTCCCCAAGAAAATGCGCTTAGAAGTGTTCGACCTTTTTCTCCCAAAGGGCCCATTGTTGTAAAAATAATCTTGTTTTTTGTGGAAAGCTTTTTTGCTATTTTTAAAAAAGAATGTAGATCTTCTTGAGAGGAGGGAGTTACGGCAATCTTATAGATTGCTGGAGAAAAGGTGCTCATTTTATCAAAAAGAAGAGACAGGTTGTTAGGACTTTTTTCGAAATCATGAAAAGAGAGTAGTAGTGAAGAAGTGGCAATTTGTTGGATATTCCCCTTTTTGTTTCGTTGAATATCTAAATCAACGAAGTCTCCACCTGAAGCCAAAAAAGATTGAAGTATTTTGATTTTTTTTTCTTCTGAGCCAGAAAAAGAGCCTTTTTCTTCTGGGGTTTTACAAACAGCTAAAAAGGAGATTTGGGATTTTTTTTGTTGTTTGAATTGTTTAAATTTTTTTAAAAAATCATCAAGATTGTTTATTTTATCGAGCCATATTTCCACTAAATCAGCACGGTTTCCGACTTTTTGCAACAGTCTTGCAAAACTATTGAAACTGTTTGGTTGAATGGGTACTATAATTTTCATTTTAACTTGAAAGAATAGAAAGAAAGCCAGGATTTATTGTTAAGATGAAACCAAGTAAAAGTAAAATTCCGCCACCGATAAAATGTGAAATCTGAACGGCACGAGCCGAAAAGATATTTAGATTCAATGTCCACATAGCCACAAGAAAGACAATAATATCATCTAACATGTAAGCAAGATCGTAAATAGAAATAGCAATGAGTTGTTTCCAAAAAGAAATACCAGAAGAAACAAGAGTTGCAGTAAATGCTGTTGGAATAGCAAAACTACACAAAAGCTCAATAGCATTTACCGAAAAGGCAAGTCCGATGATACCAATAAGAATTAAGTGTGTTTTTTCTTGATCTAAAATATCAGTAAGTCGTTGAGAAAATTCTTTTTTACTTTCTTTATCACGAATATCGCATTTGACCTCTTTTTTTATACAATTCTTTAGAGCGAGGCTTCCAGTAATTATTGCAAAAATGCCAACGATTCGAAAAATCCAGAGCATTAATTCCCCTGTAATAATTTGTGAAATTTCGGAAAAACCAAAGAGATATGTAAGTAAAGCTCCAAAATAAAGAATTCCAGAACTAGAGATAAAGACTATTCCAATGAGCCATCGTTTTTGTTTTTTGTCGATGGAAAGGAGAAAACCAATCAATATCAAAAGTGACCACATGGCACAAGGGTTGAATCCGTCTAAAATTCCTAAAACAAAACTCATAGCAGGCCATGAAAGATTAAGAAATTTTTTCCATCCAGACTCCTTCTGAATAGCTTTTTTCGTGGCAGTTTCTGCTTCTTTGTCTTTATGTGGCGCACCGTACTTGATTTCAAAAATTTCTAGGATTTTTTCGGGGTCGAATCCAACTATAATTTCTCCAGCAACAATACTAGTTGGAACACCAGAAAATTTCTGGTTAAATTTTTTGAGTTGGTTTTTTACTAAATTTAGATTTTCTGAATTGTGCCAGATTTCAAATTTATTGATTTTCAGGTCTGGGTACATTTTTTTAAGTTCAGGAAACCAATCGATTTCATCATGACAGTGAGTGCATTCTTCTCCATAAAAGAAGTCTATTGTAGGAATTTGTTGTGCATTAAGATGTTGAGTAGGGGCAAGTGCACTAAACAGAAAAAAACCAAAAGCATAAAGAAGATTTTTCATCGGTGGCATTATTAAGCAAACAAAACAAAAACTCAAAAAAACAAAGAACAGTTTTTGTAACTCTTTTCTGATTTCCTGATTTTTATTATTTACCTATAATAAAAATGAATGTTGAAATTTAGAAATGTTTCGTTGTCTTTGGCTGGGCAAGAAGTTTTAAAAAACTTAAACTTCGAGATTGTTTCTGGTGAGTTAGTGGCTATTGTTGGTGCGTCGGGGGCAGGAAAGAGCTCCATTTTTAAGTTGCTTATTTCAGAACAACGACCAACTCTTGGGACGATTTTGCTTGATCAGTTTTCTATTGGAGATCTCAGTTTTTCAAGTATACAAAATTATCGTCGACAAATTGGTATTATTTTTCAGGATTTTCGTCTTTTGTCGCAAAAAACAATTTTTGAGAATGTTGCGTTTGCTCTAGAGGTTTGCGGAGAGAAAAAAATAACTGAAAAGGTTTTAGAACTTTTAAAATTAGTAGGTCTTACTCAAAAGCAAGGGGCGTTTCCTCGTGAGCTTTCGGGTGGAGAGCGACAAAGAGTTTCAATTGCTCGTGCATTGGTACATGATCCTAAAATACTTATTGCAGATGAGGCAACAGGAAACTTAGATCCTAAAAATTCATTAGAGATTGCGACAATTTTTCAGCAATTACATGAAGAAAAAAATCTTACGATTCTTTTTGCTACGCATGATCCAATTTTGATTGAAAAACTTACACCAAGAGTGATTCGTCTAAAAAATGGAGTGATTGATCTAGATAAAAAGGCTTGTACTGTTGAAGAAGCTTTTAAGGGGCTTTTGTAATAAAATTAAAAAGCGTATTCGATTTTTTCTGTTAAGAATTCAGCTAGGTCTGGAGCAAAAAGTTTACGCACCTGTTCTAAAAATTCTCGGGAGACTTCGTTTTTAGGCATTTTTTCTATTTCAGCATTGAGTATTGAAACTTGATCAATTCTTAGTTCTTCGTTTTGAACTTTTCTTAAAAAATTAATTACATATTTCTGAAGTAAAACATCTCTCATTATTTGTTGTTCTTCTGTTCCAATGGAGAAAAGATTTTTTAATGTGACATATCGATCAAAACTTTCTACGCCAGATGATTGAGGAGCGAAGGCGATACTTCCTCGATTCTGCTTAAGAATAGTAAAGAGTGTTTCAAGTGCTTTTATTTCAGTAAGCAATTTTTCATCGTTTGTTTTTTTGGCTATTTTTGGAAGAATTTCATTGATATTGAGATTGTTCAAATTTTTTCGTCGAGAGATTTCTAGTTCTCGTGAGGTTTTGAGAACTTGAGCAATAGAGAGAAATGTTTTTTCAGCAGAAGAAAAATCCTTTCGAGCGGTCTCCTCGTTAGAGAAAAGAAGTCTCTCCACTCCTGTGAGAAGTTTTGTTCGAGCAATAACAAGTTTTGCGTAAATAGAAGCAAGTTGTGAGTTGGAAAGCCTCAAATCAGAAGGAAGTTCTTTTTGGGTTAGGCGAGTATCACTTCGTAAGATTATTTCATCCCCTTCTTCGAGGGAGATTTGTCCATCCATTAGATCAAAAACATTTACTAAGTTTTTTTGAGGAGAAACTTTTGTTTCTCCTGTTTCTGAAACAGAAACATTGAAAATTGCTCCGTTGGGACTTAGTATAAATCCTCTATTGGTGGCAATTTCGGCACCACGAAAAACATTATTTTCCAATATACCTCTTTCTAAAAAGATGGCATTTTTATCAGTTACACGAAAGTGTGTTTGGTTTTTTGCCACGGAAATAAATTGATTTGGAAGGACGAGTTTTGCTTCTCCATTATTTCCAATTTTTATAAAATCTCCTACCAAAATTTCAGAAGAATCTTTTACTAAAAAACTCTCTGTTCCTCTTATAATTTCGACAGGACCTATCAGAGTTTTGATTTTTCCAGCGATAATTTCATTATTTGAAAAAGGGTAATTTAAAGATACTAGAACACTTACCATCAAAAGAAGAGAAAAAGAAAGAGAAAGTTTTTTATGCCAAACATTCCATGTTTTTTGAATACGAAAAGACCTCTGTCGGCGAAAAACTTCCAGTGTTTTTTGTCGAATATCTTGTTTGATAGAGTCTTTTGAAGTTTTTTCCGTAGAGAGAAAGAACTTCTTAAGTTTGGCTTCTAAATCTTCAAAACTCATGGTCTAAATCAAATTCTTTAAATATTTATTAGTGCTTATGTCTTGTAAACGAGAAAAAGACTGTTTTGTTACAAAATTTGTTTTCCCTCTCCCCCTACCTTTGTGGCGATGATATCTATAATTGTTCCTAAAAGAAGACCTTCTAGTACAAACCAGAAAGGAGAAAAGAGTCCCCAGTCAGAAAAATTTTGTGTAGTAAACATCAACTCTTCAAGCTTTTCGTATCCTAAAAGGACGAAGACGAAGCTTAGTAAAGCTCCAAAAAAGAAACCCCTAAAACCGATTGGAAATTTGAATTTGAGATAAGGGTGATGACTAAGAACGCCAGAAATACCAATTATTAGTCCCAGAACAGTGTACCAAATCAATATTCCAAATCGAAACATTAATGTTTCATTTGGCCAGAATATGGGAATTGAAAAAAAACAGATTAAGCCAAAGAAAAGCCCAACGGCTTTGGCAGTCAATAGTCTGCGAACAATACTTTCGTTTTTTTTGTGAAAGAAGGGCAGTTTCATTTTTTTAGGAATTAAAGAAATTATCAAACAATAGAAGTATATCGAAAGGGTATGGATATAGCAAAAAAACATTCTTGAAGAGCAGAGATTCAAAAAAAATCATCAAAATGTTAATAGAAAGGTGAAAAATAAAGAGTTTAAAACGAGTTTTGTTTGATTAAATCAAATAAGAAAAACTAATTATTAAGAATAACTTTGAGAATTTTTACTGTTTCAAGGGGAGCATCTAACATATTTGTTTTTTGTGTTGCTATTTTGTCAACAGTGTCCATTCCTTTTATAATGTGACCAAAAACTGTATGACGACCATCTAAAAAAGGAGCGTCTTTATGTACAATGAAAAATTGTGAACCGTTTGTATTTGGACCTCGATTAGCCATAGAAATAGCTCCTCGTACATGTGAAACGCCCTCGGCAAATTCATCCTCAAAATATTCCCCCTCAAAGCTTTCGCCGCCAGTTCCATTGAAGTTTTCAAAGTCTCCTCCCTGAATCATAAAGTTTTCAATTACTCGATGAAAAATAGTTTCATCATATTTTCCGACTTTTGCGAGTTGATAAAAATTTTCAGTTGTTTTTGGTGTTTTTTTTCGATAAAGCTTAATGGTAATGTCTCCCAGAGTTGTTTGTAGTGTTAAAAGGTCTCCCTTGGGTTGAATAAGCGAGGCGGAAAGATTAAGATAACCTTCTGTAAAATACATTATCAAGCCCAAAATAGCGACAACCAAAGCCAATAAAATTTTTTGTTTCATCAAGGAGTAGTTTATTAATCTTTCACAAAAAAGAAAAGCATTTTTTTCTTCTGAGTTTTTTAAATTAGTGTTTCCTTTAATTTGATGCTCGGGCATCAACTAAACGAAATTGCAATTTTCTTTTGCCACGAAAGAAGTTTTCACCAACAGAAAAAAGAGCGTCTATTTTTTGTCCACGGGACAATTTTTCGGAAAGATCACCAAGGAAAAATCCCATTAGCTCGATTGGGTTGTTTTCGTGGATAGCAAAAACACGAATGTGGTTTTTGTTTTTTCCCAATAGGTGTGTTTCTAAAATTTCTAGGTTTTTAATACCAAAAAGGGGGTTTTTGTTTCCTATTCCAAAAGGAGAAATGGCATTGAGAAATTCTGTAAGCGAATCATTTAATATTTCGGTGTTTAAAAAGGCTGCAACAGTTGTTTTGAATTCTTGTTGTTTGGTTTTAGAAAAATATGTTTCAAGTTGATTTTTTATTGTTTCAAGGTTTTCTTGCGGAGCGATAAATCCAGCAGCTCCTGCATGACCTCCAAAGGTTTTAAAAAGGTTTGGATTGCAAGTATTTAGAGCAGAAATAAGACAAAATCTTTCAGGAGAACGACAAGAGGCACTTATAAAACCATTTTCGTTAAGCGTGGCTGCAATAATAGGTTGGTTTAGTTTTTCAACAAATTGAGAACAGATAAGTCCTAAGATGCCTGGAGACCACTTTTTGTGTATCAAAAACTGAAAAGAGAGAGAATGATCAATTTGAGAAAAGGCTTCTTGAGTGCATTGTTCGGTTAATCGTTTTCGTTTTTCATTGAGTGTATCAAGGTAGGTAAGGCGTTCAAAATTCTTATGGGGTTCTCCAAGAAATAGTTGACTTGCTCGAAGGACATCGCCAATTCGTGATGCGGCATTGAGTCTTGGGGCAATAGAGAATCCAATAGTTTCAGCAGAAAGACTTTCGGGGACAATATCTAATTTTTTAAATAATTTTTGGAGTCCATCCCACTGCGTGGTTTTCATTTTTTCAATTCCGAATTTAGCGAGAATTCGGTTTTCTCCCGTCAGAGGAACACAATCGGCTACGAGGCCTAATGCACAAATTTCTAAATATTTTTCAAGAAAAGTTGCTAAATTTATAGGATCATCGAAAAATCGTTCTCCTAAGGCTGAGACTAACTTGAAGGCAACGCCAGCACCTGCTAAGTTTTTTTCAGGATATGTGCAGTGAGTTAGTTTTGGGTTTAAAATTGCTACAGCATCTGTTGGGAGGCTTTCTGTGATTGGTTCATGATGATCTGAAATAATAATATCAATACCCAATTTTTTCGCATGGGAGACCGCTTCTTTGTCATTAATACCACAATCACAAGTAATAAGGAGTGACACATTTTTTTGTGCGAGTTCATCCAAAATATACTTTTTTAGTCCATGGGAATCCTTGTTTCTTTCTGGGATGCGATAAGAAACATGCGCGCCAAGCTGACGAAGAGCATCTACTAAAATAGTGGTTGAGGCGATACCATCAGTATCAAAATCACCAAAAATAACTATTCGTTCTTCTTTTTCAATGGACAAAAGAATGTGATCAACTGCGATGTCCATCGAATGCATCAAAAAGGGATCGTGCAAGGAAGTAAGAGAGGGAGAAAAGAAATTAGAAATGTCTTTGTGAGAGGTTAGATTAAGGTTTTGCAATAGTATTGCAAAAAGAGCTTCTTGATCAAAGATAGATTCAGCATTTTCCCAGTGTTTTCCTAAAAAAGATTTCATACGAAAAAGAGCTTAGGTGATTTTTAGGAAAAGGCGAGAGTGTGTTTTAAGAAATCTTTGCATTTTTTTTTAAAAAACATTAAATAAATGTGGTTGAAAATGCTTTTAAATAGAGTTAAAAGAAATGAAAGTACACTTGTATGATGTTCGATGGATAGATGAAACTTTTATCGAGTTTCAAGCGAGTTTTGAAAATACACGATTTGCGAAAAAAAGAATTAAAATTGGAGACAATCTTTCTTTGCAAGTTCAGGAAGAGATTTCTTGTGCAGGGTTTGTTAGAGATGGGGTTTGGAAGCCTTGTTTGGATGCGGTTATAGGGAGAAAGAAATGTGAGCGGTGTCGAGCCAGAGAAGGGCGATTTATTTATACTTCTTTTGATGGATTTAATACGGATAATTTTACAGTACAGGATTTGGCGAAACTAGAAGGAGAACACATAGTGTATCTTTCTCTTTTTAACAAAGAACTTATAAAGATAGGAGTCTCTCGAATAGAAAGAAAGACTTTGCGACAATTGGAACAAGGTTCACATTTTACTCTTTTTATAGCTAAAACTTCTAATGGAACGCTTGCTCGCCAAATTGAAACTCTTTTTCGAAGGGCTGGAATTGCGGATAAAATAAGAGCTTCGAAGAAAAAGGACTTTTTTTGTCCAGATATTACGAAAGAAGAGGGGCAGAAGATTTTGGAAAGTCTTTTTGAAAAACATAAAGGGGTTTTGAATGAATACACAAATTTGCAAAATTTTTTACTTCCAAGTCCAGAATTTTCTTTTTGGGAGAATATATATGGAACGGAGCAAGTGAGTCAAAATCCAAAAAGTTTTCACACTGTAAAACTTGAAAAAAATGAGGGGATTTCTGGAAAAGTGATAGCAAAAAAAGGGGCATTTTTGGCTTTAGAGTTACCAGAGGAACTTGTTTCAATTGGACTTAAAGATTTAGTTGGACATCAAATAGAGTTTGACGAACAGCCAGAAGGGCTATATTTAAATAGTGCATTTCAGAGTGCCTTATTTTAATTATTAAAAAATGGAAGGATTAGAAATTCAGCAGAACGGAAAGATTACGAAAAAAAATTTTTTGCGAAAAGATATTGCACAGGAATTTTGTGTTCATTCGCGAGATTTGCGACCAGTGTTTGCTTTAAAGCAAGTAGCGACGATTTTACCTAGAGGGAAATGTTTTATCTTCAATATTGGGATGATGAAGATGGTTATAGGGGTTGAGAAGATATATATTTTTAATCTTGGAGATTCAGAAGTGGAAAGTAAGTTTATTCCTGAAATAACAAGACGAATAAAAGATGATCTTGGGGAAAATAAGCTTTACTTTTTTGTTTTGGAAGTGGCATTAATTTACCGGCAACAAAAAATGATTCGGCGACTTAGAAAATTGGAAGTATCTGCTCAAATTGTATTGGAAAAGATTGAAAAAGATTTTGGGGAAACTGTATTGGAAAAGTTATTATTGTTGAAAAAAAGGATTTCCACATTTGAAATTCAATCAAAGGAAAACGAGTCGGCGATTTTAGAAATTCTAGAAGATGAAGAGGCTTTAGGGGATTTGGATTTGGGACAAAAACAGGTGAAGAATGTTGATGAGGTAGAATCAATTTTGGAGTCTTTTTTGGAGCAGTTAGAGGAGATGATTTATAAGATTTCGGAGCTCAAAGAGAATATTGATGACACTCAAGAGATTGAGAGTTTAAAGTTACACGCGCGTCGAAATGTTATTATTCGCTTTGATCTTTTGGCAACCATGATAATGGGTGGACTTGCTTTTTTAACGGTGTTAACAGGGATTTATGGAATGAATATCAAAAATAATCTAGAGAAAGATTTTTCAGCTTTTGTTTATTTAAGCTTGGGGATGGGGTTTTTCTTTCTTCTCTTTGTGATTGTTTTTGTTTGGTATTTTAAAAGAAAAAAAGTAATTTAGGTTTTGTTTTCTGGTTCGAATAAAAAGCTTGTAGTCAAAAAAGCGATAGCTGGAAGTGAGAACCAAAATTGATAGTAGTCGATTAGAATCTTGGCGAGAAGGGATTCTTTGTAGATAGTAATTTCTTGTGCATGAACCATTCCCTCAACAAATGAATTTCCAGACATATAAATGAGAATTGTGGAGATAAAAAGGATTGCTGATAAGATAGAAAATACACTGTGGATACCGAGTCGCATTGCCCAATGATCATGTTTATCAAGTAAGACATGAAAGCCTGATTTTACAACAAAAATAATAATAGCAATCAGAAACAATAAAATGCGAATCCAAGAAAAAATCACATTTTCGTTTTCTCCTAAAAGTATTTGAAATCCAGGAGAAACATCAAAAACAAATTGTTTCAAGATTCCAGCAAGACCATCGGCTGTTAAAATAGCAATATAAATTGAAAGAATGAGTTTTATTGTGGCATTTTGTCCTAATAAAAAATTGTAAGCAAAAAGCAAAATAAAAGTTGAGAGTAAAACTAAATTCCATGTAAGGGCTACTTCCATCAGAAAGAATTATATTATTTTTATCAGTGTTTTCTTTATTTCGCTCGTTCTATATATTCACCATTAAGTGTATTTACTACAATTTTTTCTCCCTTTTCAATAAATGGGGGTACTTTTAATTCATATCCTGTTTCAATTGTTGCATTTTTGGTTACGGTTCCTGCTGTATTGCCTTTAATTCCTGGTTCAGTTTCAATTATTTTAAATGTGAGTTTTGGTTGAAGTTGTATATTGATAGGATTGCCATTGAAATATTGGATGTCGCAGTCCATTCCGTCACTTAAAAAATGAATTGTTTCTCCAAGTTGTGTACGAGAAAATATCATTTGTTCAAAGGTGTCATTATCCATAAATTCAAAATTGTCACCATTGCTATATAAAAATTGTGCTTTTTTATAAGTAATTTCAGCGGGTTCTATTTTGTCTGAGCCTTGAAAGGTTCTTTCCATAACACTGCCTGTTAAAAGATTTTTCATCTTAGTTTTCATAACACCTCCCTGTCTCCCCGACTTAGAAAATTGGTTGAAGGTGATGAGATATGGAGTATTGTCTAAAACGAGATATTGACCAACCTTGAGATCTGTAATGCCGAGCATTTTTAAGGGTTTAACAAATTATTTTTTATAAGTATTCTTACACTGCATTTGAATTTTTGCAAAAAAGTTTTTATACTCGGTTTCGATGAAAAGAAAAGAATCACAAAAGAAAAAAGAATTGAAGGCAACTAGTGTGTTGGTTCAAAAAATTGAAGAAATGGAAACGATAATATTGGAGTTGAAATCAAAGTTGTCTCAAGGAGAGGTGGCTCGACTCAGGGCATTGGCGGATTTACAAAACTATCAGCGACGGGAGACAAAAAATAAAAAGAACTGGTCTGGGCAAGCTGTTTGTGAGTTTTTAAAAGGGGTTTTGCCAAATTTTTTAGAATTACAGCTCGGAGTTGAACATTCAGAAAATGAAGATTTTCAAAAAGTAGTGGAAAAGTTCTTTGAGAAACTGTCTGTGCAAGGATTTGAGAAAATTATGCCAAAAGCTGGTGAAAAAGTTGATCCAGAAATCCATGAAGTGGTTATGGTAGGAGAAGGAAAGAGTGGAGAAGTTGTAAAAGTTTTAGAGCCTGGATGGAGTTTTGGAAAGACTATTATTGCTCCGGCAAAAGTTTCTGCTGCGTAGTTAAATTTTAAATATATAAAATGAAAAAAAAGACATTGGCATTTAAAGTAATGGTAGGTTTTATTTTGGCTACATTTGTTGCGATGTCCTTTCTGCCTTTTTTGGTTTAAGAAAGGAGTTGCTGAGTAAAAACAAAAATGACAAAAGAAGAGACTAATTTCGTATAAAAAAATAATTTTTTGTTACGAGTTTATTAAGTCAGTGTTTATTAAAGATTAATGATGAAAAAACGGATTGTAGTTGGATTGTCGGGAGGGGTTGATTCTGCAGTTGTGGTGAAGCTTTTGGTCGAGGAGGGGCATGAAGTTATCGGTGTTTTTATGAAAAATTGGGATGATTCATCTGATGAGTATTGTCCGGCGGCAATTGATGCGATAGATGCTCGTAATGTAGCCGCAAAAGTGGGAATTCCGTTTTATACAGTTAACTTTTCAAAAGAATATTGGGATGATGTTTTTGAATATTTTTTGGAACAGCATCGTAAATTCAGGACTCCAAATCCAGATATTTTGTGTAATAAGTTTATAAAGTTTAAAGTTTTTTTAGATTATGCGAAGAAATTCGAAGCGGACTATCTAGCAACGGGTCATTATGCAAAAAATATATATAATGAAAAAACAAAGCTTTTTGACTTACGGTGTGCGAAAGATCAAAACAAAGATCAAACTTATTTTTTGTATACGCTCGGGCAAGAACAATTAAAGCATATTCTTTTTCCTTTGGCTGGTTACACAAAACCAGAGATTAGAAAGATGGCGAAAAGTTTTGGATTTGAAAATGCAGAAAAAAAAGACTCAACGGGGATTTGTTTTGTAGGAGAACGAGATTATATGCAATTTCTGAAAAAGTATCTTTGTCAAATGCCTGGAAACATTGTAACTGAATTGGGGGAGATTCTTGGGACACATATTGGACTAAGTTTTTATACGATAGGACAGAGGAAAAAATTGAACATTGGTGGAGTGAAGGGGTTTGAGGAAAATCCTTGGTTTGTGTTAGAAAAAAACATTGAAAAAAATGAGTTAGTAGCGTGTCAGGATGCAGATAATCCAAAACTTTTTCAATTAGAACTTGAAGCAGAAAAGTTGCATTGGGTGGCAGGAAAGATTCCTGCAGAAAGTTTTAATTGTCGAGCAAAAGTTCGATATCGACAAACTTCACAAGTTTGTAGTATTAGGAAAATCTCTTCTGATAAAGTGAGAGTAAAGTTTAAGGTTCCACAACGCGCTATTACACCAGGGCAATCAATTGTTTTCTATGACGAGAAAAACAAGATTTGCTTTGGGGGTGGAGAAATTTCGTAAAGAAATTTTTTTGATACAAATTTATTTTAAATTTGCCCTCGTAATTTCATAGCGGTTTGAATTCGCTCAATACCAAGAATAAAAGCGGCTTTTCGCATAGAAACACTGGCATGTTTTGTTTGGATTTTTTGAAGATCGGTAAAGGCTTTTGTCATAATTTTTTTTAGTTTTTCATTTACAAAATCCTCTTCCCAAACATCACCAGATCGATTTTGAACCCATTCAAAGTAAGAAACAGTAACTCCACCAGCATTTGCTAAAATATCAGGAATCACCACGACATCTTTTTTCTCAAGAATTTTGTCTGCTTCAGGTGTTACTGGACCATTGGCAAGTTCCAAAATTATTTTGGCTTTTATATTTTTGACATTTCCTTCATGGACAACTCCATCCATGGCAGCCAAAACGAGAACATCAATATCCAATTTCAAGAGTGCTTCATTGGAAATAGTTTTTACTTTTTCTTTGGACATTTTTTCTATATCGCAAGTGTCTTCTTGGCAAAAATTTCCTCGAAGAGAACCTCCTGCTTGTTTGTATTGATAAAGCTTGTCGATTTCAAATTCACCTTGATCATGTATAATTGCGCCTTTGGAATCGGAAACGGCTACAATTTTAAAGCCAGCTTTGTTGGCAAGTTTTGCAAAAAATGATCCAGCATTTCCAAATCCTTGTATGGCAATAGTTGTTTTTTTAGGGGAGAGGCCTAATTGTTTTAAATATTCAAGAAGGACAAAAAGCCCCCCTTGGCTTGTTGCATATCCACGACCAAGACTTCCTCCGAGTTCAAGTGGTTTTCCTGTGAGAACACCGGGAGATTTTTCACCTAAAATTTTCTCATGCTCATCTAACATCCAAGCCATGATTTGTGGGTTTGTATAGACATCTGGGGCAGGAATATCTTTATTTACTCCAAAGATTCCAGCTTCTGTTCCAGTTCGAAAATAAGCACGACTAAGTCGTTCAAGTTCGGTTTTACTTAGTTGTTTTGGATTAATTTGTACACCTCCTTTTCCACCACCAAAAGGAATGTTTACAACAGCACACTTAAGACTCATCAGGCTGGCGAGACTTTTGACTTCATCCAAATCTGCGTCAGGATGAAAACGAATACCTCCTTTGTAGGGACCTCGAGCGGAATTATGTTGTACTCGATAGGCAGGTGCTTGTTGGATATCACCATTATCTAGCTTAAAAGAAACTTCTGTTTGAAAAATATTCTCTGGAACTTTTAATTTTTTGAGAGTTTTGTCACAAAGATTGATTTCTTTTGAAGCGTCTTTCAGAGTCATGAGAAAGTTTTCAAATGGTTTTTTTGAGGACATTTGTAGGTGGAGTTTAAAAAATATACCAGAATTATTATTTTCATTTTTTTAAAAAATGAAACCTTTTTTTAAAAGGAATTGGATAAAAATTTGACAAAGGAGCTATTCTTACCTAAATTCCGCAGGCTTATTTAAATTTATTAGCGATGCTTGCAAAACGAAGATGGCGGAAACGAATGCGTACACATGGGTTTCGTGCTCGAATGGAAACAAAATCAGGAAGAAGAATTCTTTCTCGACGGAGAGCAAAAGGAAGAGAATTACTTTCGGTAACTCCCAAGAAGAATCTTTGGACATAGGAAATAAATTATTTTTATAAAAGAACGAATGGAGTGAATCCCTTTCGTTTTTTTTATTGCGAGAAACTATTTTTTATAATAATTTGGTGAAGATGTTAGCTAAAAAGAATAGATTTACTCAAAATAGTTTTGAGTTTTGGAGAAAAAGAATGAAAGGATTTCGTTCCGGAGATTTTTTGTTTTTGTTTGCGCCATCAAATAAAGAGACTTGTTGTGCGGTAGTTATTTCTAAAAAAATAGAGAAATTGGCGACTAAAAGAAATAGATTCAGAAGACAGGTTTACGAAATTTTTCGAGAGTATTTATTAGGAAAGACTCGTGCGTGTAATATAATTTGTCTTTACAAAGGGGAGAAAATCCCACAGAATGTTGATGAAATTTTTCCACACATAAAAGCATTTATACGATTTTTTGTTAGGAAGAGTCAATACAATAAAAAATAAATTTAGAATGAATAAAAAGATTTCAGAATTTTTAAAAAGTTTTCTTGTTTGGTTTGCGATTTTTTATCTTGGAATGTGGGCATATAGCTCGTTTTTTGGGAAGAAAGAGGTTGTTGCTTCACAGGAAATGATAACTATTGCACCAGAAAGAGGTTCTTTAACATTAGGGAATTTAGCACGGTTCAAAATAGTAAACGATTCACAGGAATTGATCCGATTTATTAGTCCTTGTGAAAAACCAGGAAGTCTTGTCATTTCTCGTTTGGTTAACAATCAAAAAGTAGTGGTTTCTGGTTCTAGTTTTGAAAATTGTGAACAAAAAAAGGTGGAAAGCGTTGAGTTATCGCCAGGAACAAGTAGATTTTTTAGTTTGAAAGACTTTAGTGCACAAATATTTACAGAATCGGGGAGTTACTCACTATCGATGAAGTTTGAAGCTGCTTCTGGGGTGAAAATAATTGAATCAGAGAGTATTGAATATGAAAATCCAGGTGCATTTAGGCGACTTTTTAGAGCCATCGTTTCTAAACCTCTTTTTAATCTTCTGGTGTTTTTTATCGAAAAAAGTCCAAATCATTCTTTGGGTTTATCGATTATTATTTTAACGATTTTGGTAAGACTTGCTCTTTTCTTTCCCAACCAAAAAGCGATGAAATCACAGCGACGATTGCAGCAATTGCAACCAAAAATTGAGGCGTTGCGGGCAAAATATGGCAAGAATCAACAGGCTTTGGCGCTTAAAACAATGGAGCTATATAAAACAGAAAAAATAAATCCTATGAGTTCTTGTTTGCCAATGCTTTTTCAAATGCCGTTTTTATTGGGGATTTATTTTGTGGTAAAAGATGGGCTTTCTGAGCATCTTCGGTTTTTGCTTTATCCTTTTAATCAAAATGTAGACTTAGCGATGGTAAATTCTGATTTTTTGTGGTTAAACTTAGAAGTTCCTGATATAATGATTCTTCCTTTGTTAGTAGGAGGATCTCAATTTTTAGCGGTAAAATTGAGTATGGTGGCAGCGAAGAAAACAACGATTAAAAAAGCACCAGCAGAGGGAATGGCTGGGCAAATGGAACAAATGCAAAAGATAATGCTTTATGTTTTACCTGTTATGCTTGGGGTTTTTACGGCAACTTTTCCAGCAGCTGTGGGAATTTATTGGTTGACTTCTACACTTTTTGGAATTTTTCAGCAAAAACTTGTGAATTGGCAGCTAGAGAGAATGCCTGAAGTAAGAAGAAAAAATTAAGACTTTTCTTTGATTTTTTTTAAAAATATGCTATAGTGATTGGATGGTGTTTTTTAAAAAATCTAAAAGATGTTAGGCATTCCATTTCTTAAGCTTGCTTTAATTTCTTTTTTAGCACTTTTACCGATATTGGGATGGGTTTACTTTTTTAATAAAAAACATCCTACAAAGAGAGGGTATGTCATACTTTCTTTTGTGGCAGGAATGTTTTCTGTTCTTCCTATAAAACTGTATGAAAGGTATTGGAATATAATGGTTTGGAAATTTGAACATTTTAATTTGATACACTATTTATCAGACTTGGCACAGATGCCAACGCTTTCGAAGTTTCTTGCTTATTTTACAATGAATATTCTTGTTGTAGCAGGACTGTTTATATTCATGGTCGTTGTGATGTTTTTTTTGGAAGTTTGTTCTGGTGACAATACTCTTCGTGTTTTTGAACGAAAAATAGGAAAGGCCATTGAGTCTCCCTTATTTTTTATTTCTATTGGAGGGCTTTGTGGTATTATAGCATTTTTTTCTTCTTTTTCAGTGAATGAAAAAATATGGTTTTTTGTCGTTGTTGGGATGCTTGAAGAATTTATTAAACATCTTGTATTGAGGTTTTCAGATGAAGAAAAGATAAGGTCTGTTAAAGATGCACTTGAGTTTTCGATTATTGTTGCGCTAGGGTTTGCTTTTGTTGAAAATATTTTATACTTTGGTAAAAACTTTGCGGAGATCAGTAGATCAATACAAACATTCTCGATTCTAATTTTATTGAGATCAACTATTTCTGTTGCCGCTCATATTTGTTTTTCTGCAATCTTTGGTTATTTTTATGGAGTAGCGAAATTTTCGTCTCGTATTTATCAACAAGAACAAAAAGAAAGACAACATCCAATTATAAACAGACTTCATCAAGTTTTACATTTAAAAGGGGCTACTCTTTTTCATGAAGAACAAATGATGCTTGGTATGCTTATTGCAATGGGGTTACATGCAATTTTCAATATTTTCTTGGAATTTGGGCAAATAGGATTTGCTTTTACATTTATTTTAGGGTTATTTTTTGTGGTTTTGCACCTTTTTCATATTAAAGAGCAACGATTTTTTCCAATTACTAATTTTAATTTTAAATAATGATAAAAAATATTTTTGATGTTCGTCCAAATATTGTCACTAGAATCGGAGTTATGGGATCCGCCTCTGGAGAGATCATGAGGAACAAAAAAGCAGTACAAAGAGCTAGAGATGTAGGAAAATACATTGCTCTTGGTGGATGTACCCTTGTAAACGGGGCATGTCCAGGACTTCCTGATGAGGCCGCTATGGGAGCCAAAAAAGCTGGAGGACGAACTTTTGGTGTATCACCTGCTATTTCTATTCGTTCACATATAGAAAAATATAAGTCGCCTGTTCAGCATTATGATCAGTTTATGTTTACGGGGCTTGGGCTCATGGAACGGGATATTCTCAATATTCGATCTTGTAATGGTATTATTATTTTGCCAGGGGGAACAGGAACGCTTAATGAATTTACAGTTGCTTATGATGAAGGGAAACCGATAGGAATTTTGACTGGTTGTGGAGGTGTTGCCGAACATATTGACAAAATCTTAGGATATTGTCATCGAAAGGTAACAGATAGAATGGTTTTTTCGGAAGATCCAGAAGAGTTGGTACAAAAATTATTAAAAACAGTTAAAAACACAACGGTTTCGGCTTTTTTGGATGATTATCTTGTTGGAACTGGAGGTATTGTAGATCAAATAGAATGGACTATTGATCAAATTCCAGAAATGCAATTAAAACTTGAGATTTAAGAAGTTTATTTATTTCTTTTTCGATTATCAAGGGTGGTTTCATATCCATAAACGGCTCGTCCTACTCGTTTAAAGAAAGGATATTTTTGAAGATTGAGGGAGATTGTTCCGATTCGAATATCTCGTTTTTTAAGGACAGCTGTGATGATCTCTTGTCTTTTCATTGGACCACCGTTTTCTTCTAGTACAGATTTAATCAAATCACAAACAGTTCCAGAAGGAAGCCCCCATTCATTCAGTGCATAAATTCCACGACCTACCAAAACAAAATCATCATGTCTAATGAGTTCGTTATGAATAGCTTGATGTGTTACCATTTTTTTTGCAGAGAATCCCTTAAGTACATGGTTTACTATGTCTGTAAAGTGCATAGGTTTTCCTGTGTCTTTGAAAATAATCATAACCTTATCTTTGATTGATCGTGGATTTATGTGTCTCCAGCTAGTGAGACCCCATCCATCTTCGGTTTCTTTGAATCCCCAATCGATATGGAGAACTGAGGCGATTATTTCAGCAGAAAAGTTTTCAGCAAGAACTGAGGCAAGAGTATTGACATCCATAACTACTTTCTTTTTTTGCATAGATTTTTGAACTGCTTTGATACAATTTTTTACTTCCAAAAGTTTCATTTCAGAAGTTCTCCAAAAAGCCCGAAAAAATTGATTTTTTTCTTGTTTTATCATTTGGTTAGAAACTCTCATTGCGAGTTTCATTGCGTTTACATCTATATTTTTTGTTTCAAGCATATTTTTGAGCATCTCTGAAATGAGATGATCTTCAGACATAACACAGCCATGACTTGAAAGAATACCAAAAGCAAGATCATGAATCTTTCGCATAGAAGGATCCATAGAAATTCGAGCCAATTTTTTTAGAGCAACTGCCTCAATTTGACGAACTCGTTCTCTTGTTATTTGATAGCCTTTTCCGATTCCATCGAGAGTTTCCTTTTTTCTTCCGTCAAGAGAAAATCGTCGTTGGATAACATCGCGTTCTTTATCGCTTAAAAGACTCAAAACTCGAGTCATTAGTTTCGAAAAATCGATCTCAACTTTAGTATTTAGATCCATGTTTGTGTGAGTTTAATATAGAACCACAGTAGAATTTAGTGAATTTAAGCTGCCTTGTCAAACTTTTCTCTCGAGTTTTTAATAACAAAAAAAGTTGATATAAAAAAAACAACAAATCAGTATTTTTCAAAAAAAAAGCAAGTATTTTGAAAAAAAGAGGAAATGTACAATTTCTTGACTTTTTCTTTAAATTTTATATTTTTCCTAAAATATTTTTATTTTTGAATGATGAAAAATTTTTCACTAGCATTGACATTTGATGATGTGTTGCTTATTCCTCAATATTCAGAGATTTTGCCGAAGGATGTGAGTTTGCAAGCACAATTTACAAAAAACACGAGACTCAATATTCCACTTGTTTCAGCAGCAATGGATACTGTAACAGAGGAATTGATGGCAATAACCATGGCTTTGCATGGAGGGATTGGTGTAATTCATAAAAATTGTAATCCAGATGAACAGGCTGAAATGGTTCGAAAGGTAAAACGGTTTGAAAATGGATTTATTCGTGAGCCGATTGTGCTTTCACCTAAAAATCGGATTTCAGCGGTGATTCAAGTAAAAGAAAAATATGGGTTTAAAGCAATACCTATAACAGAAGATGGAACATTGACTTCAAAAGTAGTGGGGATTATTACACGAAATGATTATCTCAAAAATAAGCACATTACTTGTTCAATAGAAGAAAGAATGACACCTTTGAAGGATTTATTGGTGGCACGAGTGCCAATGACATTGTCGGAAGCGAATGATCAACTGGAAGAATCAAAACATTCAAAGCTCTTAATTCTCAATAAAGATGATACTCTGTGGGCAATGGTAACTCGAAGAGATATTGAAAAAAACGAACAATACCCGCAAGCAGCAAAAGATCATGAAAAACGACTTTTGGTTGCAGCTGCGTGTGGACCGGCAAAAAACATGAAAGAACGAGTTAAGAAGCTTGTAGGAGCGGAGGTAGATGTCTTAGTGGTAGATACGGCACACGGACATTCAAAAGGGGTTTTAGATACTGTTAAATATATCAAGAAGCATTATCCACAAATAGAGGTAGTAGGTGGTAATATTGCTACTCCACAAGCAGCTAAAGCGTTAATAAAAGCAGGGGTTGATGGTATTAAAGTTGGAATTGGTCCTGGATCAATTTGTACGACACGGATTATTGCTGGAGTAGGGGTGCCGCAGTTTTCGGCTATTATTAATGTTGTGGAAGTAGCAAAGGCTCATAATATTCCTGTTATTGCAGATGGAGGAATTAAATATTCTGGAGATATTGCAAAAGCTTTGGCTGGAGGAGCGAGCACAGTGATGGTTGGTTCACTTTTTGCAGGAACGGAAGAATCTCCAGGTGAAATTATTTATGCAGATGGAAAAACCTTTAAATATTATCGAGGAATGGGATCTCTTGCAGCAATGAAAAAAGGTGGTAAAGAACGATATGCTCAATTCAATGTGGCGGAAGAAAAACTCGTTCCAGAAGGAATTGAAGGTAAAATTTTGCTTAAAGGAAAAGCAACGGGAGAAATTTTTCAACTTTGCGGAGGAATTCGAAGTTCTATGGGGTATTCTGGTGCGAAAGATATTCCAACCTTTCAAAAAAATGCAGAGTTTGTACAAATTACAGCAGCTGGATTGAGGGAATCACATCCTCACGATGTTGGGATTTTAAAAGATTCTCCGAATTATCGAGGGTAAAAAATTGTGATTTATATAGAGAATTGCTGTTGTCTTGGATGAGGACGAATTTCTTGATTTAGATTTGTTTTTTCTTGCACTTGTGTTGAAACATGAGGATTTTTTGGTCCAGCAGTAATCCATATGCCAGATATATCAGCATTTGTATTTGGAACACGAAATGGTTTATTTTGATCAAGTGGACCAATTTCTTCTGGAGTTTTGTTCCAAATTCTTATGTTGGATATATTTTCAGTTTTCCCACTTGAACCACTTGGAGCTTTGAGTTCGATAATATGGTGAGAAGTTTCCCAGATTAGACAGTTTTCTTCATTTTTTATAAGACGAAGTGGAAGGGTTCTATTTCCAGCTTGAAGATTTGAAATATGGGAAAGTGCCCCAGAAAGATTAAATTTTCCATCTTGGTGTGTGACATTGGAAAATTCGAAATGATCCAACATATATCCAATTGGTTTTTGTTTTAAATCTGTCCATTGTTGTTGGATATTTTTCGTATGAGAAGATAAAAAAGAGTTTTCCATTCTGTTTGAAATTGCTTCGTTGAAAAATCGTCCTAATCGTTCATTCATAGAAGAAATTTGTGGTTGAGAAAGTTCAGGAGGGATAATGTTGTCTTCGTAGATATCGCCGATGTCTTGTTGTTCATTTTTTATGATTGAACTTATTCTTCTGGTAAGAAATTCCCCGAGTTCAGAAACATTGGAAGGCAGATTTGTGAAAGATTGTCCAGCGAGAGCTGCACGGGCGCGATCCCACTCGGCAAGAATATCTCGAATTTGGGTTGCGAGTTGTTGAAGATTACTTGCTCGTGTTTCAAATTGTCCTCCCAATACGGAAAATTGTCCTCCCTGTGTTCGAAGTAAATTGGCTGCATTTTGTTGAACAGTTCTTAATGATTCTTCGCGAGAGCTTTCATCGTCAATATTTAATGATTGAGAAATTTGTTCTTGAAGGCGGTTAAATTGATCTCTATTTTCTTGATAGGCAGACTCTCTTGGCGGTAATTTATCTAAAACATTGGTTTCAAAATCTATTCGTTCCTGTTTTAGTGGTTCTATTTTATTTTTAATATTTTCAATAAATGCTTTGTACTTGGAAAGATTAAGTATGGCTTTTTGTTGTGGTTCGGGGAGTTTTGAAAATAGACCAGATGCTCTTGTCTCTTCTGAGGAGAGACTTGTGATTCCGAGAAAAGCCAACAGTTGATCGTAATAAATGACAGGTTGTTCTAAAGAACGAAGTGCGTTTTGAGTGGCTTCTCCGTCTTGTCCTTTGAGAATAGTTCCCAAATTAGGAAGTGACTGAAAGACACGATCAGCCGATTCAACAACGAGCCGAGCGATTCGAAGAGAAAGTTTTTGATTATCAAGAGTTGCATTTTCGCTAAGTCCTCCTGTAGCAAACAAGCTTTTTGTTTCATTGTTGCGATCAAATAAATAGCGTAACAAAAATTGCTTTGTTTTGTCGTTTAGATTTTCCAGTATATCAAGGTGGGTTTGAAAATAACGAATGAAGTAAATAAATTTTTCTTCAGGGGTTAATCGATTTATAGAGCTGTTTTGATAAATATCTTGTTCGAGATTGATACCTGGTTGGATTTGGACAAGTGCTTCTTGGAGATGGGAAACAACTTTTTTTGCGTCTAAATTTGTATCAGAGGGAGCTAATTCAATGCTTTGTGTATAAAGTGCATTTAAGATTTCTTGAAAATCTGTATCTTGAATTTGTGTTTTTACGGTTTCAGTTCGTTCATTGAATCGGTTAACTTCCAGTGAAGCATCTCTGTCTAATCGATCAAGATTTTGCATGGAAATAACTTTGTCGGTGTAGCCGTAGTGTTTCAATGTTTCTAGAAAATCTGTTGGGCTTTTTGTTTTAAAAACGGATTGCCAATCAATACCAGCATATTGTGTTTGGGGATTTTGAATAAATTTTTCTGGGTTTTGTGTGATTTCACTTATCAATTTCCAAAAATTTTCTTGTTGTGCATCGTCTCCTGCTAGTTGAGTCTGTTTAAGAAAGTTTTTAATTCCGGCATTATGGATATTTTCGAGATGTCGTTCTCGTTGAAGTTGCAAAGAGTCTAAAATTTGTTGAGTTTCCTTTTGTCCTTGTTTAATAGAATTAAGCTGTTTTTCAAATAAAAACTTGAGACGTTTTTTTTGAAATGGGAAAATAAATTTCAAAATCTTTTTCCAGTTTTCTTGTGTATCAAGCTTTGGAAGTAATTCTTCTTTGGCAGATTCGCCTTCCTTTAAAATTTCAGCAAAGATTTTTTTACTAGTAATTGACCAATGATTTATAGCGGAAAGAGAACAAGTTTTTGGATTGACACCACTTTTTTTGATGGATTTAAGAGTTGGTTGTAATGTTTGATTAAGAATCGCACCATCTATTCGAGAATAGTTGTACTGTGAATTTTGATAATTAAACTGTGGGATTTGCATTGAATGTTGTAAAACATCTAAAACAGGAGCCTTAGAATTAAGAAGAATGCGCCACCAAAGACGAGGATTCCAGAAAGCCTTTTCTGCATCAGGGAATGCTCCCATTGGGTCATCTATTCTGTATCCTGCACCTCCTCGTGAAGCATTTTCTCGAAAATAGTGCAAGGCGCCACCAACATGAAGTTCTTGAATTTCTTGTTGGTCAGTCTCAAATTGTTCTTTAGATTCAGGATTAATTCGTCCAGGAGCAGTTAAAATATCAGGATTTATGTCTGCATCTAGAGGATCTCCAGTGTTCAAAAACACCAATTTTTGAGAAGAGGTGTTTGTTTTAAACTGTGTGAAAAAAAGGTTCTTCATAGTATCTTTTTAATTTATTTACAGTTTTTGTCAATTTGCATTAGGTAATAGCTGCTTTAAGGGTATCAATTTCAGTTTGGTTTTGAATTTCTTCAGATGATTCTTCTTTTTTGAGTTCGACATTTTCTTTTTCTTGGAAGACATTTTTAAAGTTTTGAGCTTTTTCTATCATCCAATCAGAAATTTCAGTCACGATGTTTTCTTTGAGAGAAAGTCTTGGTTCTTCTTGGATTTTTAACGCAGCTGAAATCAGATCTATTTTTTGTTGAAGTGTGTTGGCTGTTTTTTGGGATTTGGACTTGATAGATTCAATAGTTTTGTCTATAAAAGCGATGGCTTTCTCATCGAGTCCGCCGATTTCGCTGATATGTTTGAAAAAATCTCGTCTTGTCTGAAGTGGAATAGATTCTTGTTGGGAAAACCACTTGAGGAATTGTTCGAGTTCGGTTTGAGAATAATTCATTTTAGATTGCTAAAATAGAAGAAGGGGAAGCGACAAAGTTATAATTATGTCCTGGATTAAATTCTTGGGAAATACCTTCAGTTAATACATTTGTTGGAGCTGGAAGAGAGATGATTTCTGCTCGACCATTTTTAGATTTTTGTATAAAAATTAAGTTCTTTCCTGCATTATCAATCAAAACAGACCCATTTTCGGTTTTTTCTAAAAGAGTTAAATCATCTAAGTTTTTGTCATTTGATTTATCTAAAAATGCATTTGAAGTTGGTGGATTTCCGTGTTCATATGTTTGATATGTTACTTTCACAGACGATCCAAGTTCCATGGCGAGTAAATAATCAATATATTTTATTTGTTGTTTTTGAAGTGTTTTTTCTAGCTCAGAATTGTTTGTTTTGGCAGACTCTTCACGAAAATATTCAAAAAATCTATCACTTTTAAAGTCGTTTTTTGTTTTTGCACCTCGAGTGGTTATTTCTTTTAATTTTAGTTCAATATCTTTGTAATTTTCAGAAAAGTTTCCAGCTACAAGTGTAAATGTTGGTGCTTTTAAGTCTGCAAGATCCTTTTCTGTTTTTTCTAGATTCTCTATACTTGCCTGTATTTTTTCTTCAACGATAATTTGCTCACTTGTTGATGCAAATGAACCATCACGAAGCTTTTGAATTTTGCCATATTCCTTCTTTCGTAGAGTCTTTAGAGTAGATAAGAACTTGTTTTTTTTAGTATAGTCTTCTGTTTCTTGTTTTTCTTTTTTCCATATTTGGTCTAGTTTTTTTAGCTCTTCTGCTACTCTTTCTAGTGTATTAAGGAGTTGTTCTAAAATGTTTTTTTCTTCTTTAGAAAGTTCTGTTAAAAGTGAAAAAGCAGATCGTTTTTGGGTGATTTCAGCTCGCAGGTTACCAATAGTTGTTGAAGTGGTTGGTTTTATGTCCTCAATTTTGGAATAGCTTCGAAATTCATCAATTGTAGTTTTTGAAGTTTCAAAAATAGTTTCTAATTCTTTTTCTGTATCAATAAATTCTTGAGAAAATCCAGTCTCTTTTTCAGGTTTTTCTTGTTTGTGAACCCAAGTGAGATAATCCAAAAATCTTTGTTTTAATTCTTTTTTCATTATTGTCTCAACAAGATTTTTTTGAGTGGGGGCACTAAGAAACTGGCAATAAGCTATAAATTCTTCATGAGGATTTAATTTAAGGGTTTGTGGATAGTTTTTGAAAATTGTTTTTCGATTTTTATTTCCATAATTTTCTACAAATGGTCTTAAATCATCTAATAGTCCGTCAAGATCATCAGAAGGAGTTCCTGGTTCGACATTTCCAGTTAGTAAAGATTTTTGTAAAGATTCTATTTTGTTCTTATCTTTAAATGATTCTAGTGCTTTTCGTCTAGAGTTTTCAGCATCCTGAATAAAATTCATTTCTTTTTTACTATCTTTTAATACTTGTTTAATATCAGACTGATCCCATCCAAGTACTTTAAAAGCTTCTTTTTGTTGGAGGAAAGAGAGACTTCCTAGTACATATTTTTCTTCATCAGAGAGATGAATCATAGTTGCTCCGTTGAAAACATTTTTTACTTTTTTTAAAAAGGCTTTTTTGTTGCTAGGCTCCATTTCATCAAATCTTTCACGAATGGTTTGAGCGTTTTTTTGGAGCTGATCTTTGATTGAAGTCTCTTTTTCTGCCAATTGTTTGTCGAGTTCTGCAAAAATGTTTAATACGACTTCATTTCGAACTTCAAAAACATAACGCTCTGAGGTGTTTTCTTTTTGTGATCTTTTTTGTAGTCTTGCCCAATTCCAACGGGAGGTTAGCTGGTCGTCAGTATTTTTTGTACTTTTTACAGCAAAGGTCTTTTCTTCGTAGCCAGTTTTGAGTGTCCGAAGTGTTGTAAGTGCTCGATCTACATTTTCAACTGTTAAAATGGCCTCTGCCGATTTGTTGTCGAGATCTTTAATTAAATCTTTATACTCAAGATTTGGTGGTGTAGTATTCAAAACCTTTAGTATTCTGTTTTTAAAAAGTTTTTTAGTGCTTTCTACAACTTTTTCTTTGTTTTTGAAAAGGTTATTTTTATCAAAATCATTCAAGGTATCTGTGTTGAAGTTACTAAGAGAGTCAACTGCGGTTTTTTGTGCTTCACGAATGCGTAGTTTTTCATCTTTGTCTGTTTTGTCTTGGCGGAGTTTTTCAATGATGTCGGAATTGATTTCCGAGAGTTGAACATAGACAAATTTTTCGGAAGAAGAATGTTCATGAAAACTGTTGGAGGTGATAAACTTCATTTTTTACGAATAAATCAGATTATTATACCAGATTTTTTGGTAAAAAACAAGGTATTATTTATCTTGTAAAACATTGGAAAAAGTCCTTGCTTGTGACTAATTGAGTTCAAATTTTTAGCATTATTTTATTTTACTAACTTACTTGCGATGAATCCGGCGGAGATGGCGGCATCTTTTGTTTCGAAAAATCGGCGGTAGCGTGATTCTGTTCCTCTGGCGTGATAAGAGCTGGTATTGTAGAATTTCTTGGTTTTGGCATTACCTAGATAGGGAAACTTTTCATATTCCAAATCATTTTTGTTGGGGACTTGTCCGAGGGGGATTTGGAAATGACCATCGTTTTCGATGAAATTTTCTTTTGCCCACAGGATTCGGACAGGACCAGAAATTTTGAGAAAGAGTTCGTCCCCGAGGATCTTTTCGAGAATAATTATGGAGATTTCTGGTTGTAGTTTTTTTTGTATCAAAGCTGGCGGTTCGGGAGAAAAATTGAGGTGTCCACACAAAAATCCAAAGGCGGCGGCAAAAAGAATTCCAAAAGTAATTTTAATTTTTTCTTTCATGGTTTAAAAATCTTTGACATAAACTTGGTTGCCGATGTTTTTGACTAGACCTTTGATTTCCAAAAGCATGAGGTTGGAAGAAATAACAGTATTTTGGAATGGACAAATGCGAAAAATCTCATCAATGTGCAGTTTTTCTTCGGACTCAAATACTTTCAAAATTTCTGCTTCGATTCCTGTTTTTGGGAGGTTATGAATAGCAGACTTTTTTTGAGCCAAGCTAGTAAATCCTAAGTCTTCTCGCAGTTGATTTCCAGAGAGAGCAGGATGGGCTACTCCGTCATAAAGAAGTTGATTGGTTCCTATAGAGTTTTTGGAAAAGATTTCTCCTGGAACAGCGAAAACTAGTCGTCCCATGTCATTAGCAAGACTGGCTGTAATGAGAGTTCCAGATTTTTTTGCAGCTTCAATAATAAGAGTTCCTTTCGAAAGACCTGCGACTATTCGATTTCGGATTGGGAAATTTTCTGGACGCAGTTCTGTTTTTGGTAAATATTCAGAAATGATGGCGCCTAAGTTTTTTTGCAAAATTTCTTCTCCCAAAAGTTTGTTTTGTTGAGGATAAATTTCATCAATTCCATTACCGAGTACAGCTAAAGTGCGACAGTTGTGTGCTAAGGCGGTGCGGTGGGCGAGTGCGTCTGCTCCAAAAGCGAGTCCAGAGACAATTGTAATATTTTGGGAAGCCAATTCTCCGACTAAATGTGCTAGTACTCGTTTGCCATACGAAGAAATTTTTCGTGAACCAACCACTGAAAGTGATGGAAAATCGGTTTCTTGTATTTCGCCTCTAACAAATAAAAGAGATGGAGGGTTGGAGATGTTTTGAAGTGGGAGTGGGTAGTCGTTTTGACCAAAAACAAGTACATTGGCATTGCATTTTTCTAAAAGTTCCAATTCTTTATTTGGATCAATTTTATTCCGAGAAGAAAAAAATTTTTCAATGCCTTTTATATCAATTTCGGCATTTTGAAAATCGGAAATGTTTGCCTTAAAGGCTTTTTCAAAATGACCGTCAAAAAATTGATTTAGTTTTTGAAAACGATTGAAAGTAAGGGAGAGTCCGCGATGTAGAGCGAGAAGATATTTAGTGGAAGAAGTGATCATTTAGTTTTTAAAACAGGGTTTTAAAACTAAAAGATGTTAAACCTTTTTCAAGGTTCCTTCTTCATTAAAAATTAATAAATCTTTTGTAGTTTGCGTGAGAATCTCTGGTTTTTCTTTTCGAACTACGAGACAGTCTTCAATGCGAATTCCAAATTTCCCTGGATAGTAGAGTCCGGGTTCACAGGTAACAATTTCCCCTTCTCTGAGAGTTTCTGCTGATTGTGCAGAAATTTGTGGGGATTCGTGAATTTCAAGTCCAACTCCATGTCCTAATGAATGCGTAAAGTTTTTTGATTCTGTTCCAAGTTCTGTTCGACAAAAAATATCTAAATCAGCAACTTTTGTTTTTGGTAAAAATTTCTTGAGACATTTTTTTTGAGCATTAAGCAAAATGCAATACCTTTGCAAAAACTCTTTATTCACACTCTCAAAGCAGAAGTTTCGAGTCATGTCACTGCACAGCCCTTCATATTTTACTCCGCAATCAATCAAGATATTTTCTCCTGATTTTAATTTTTTATTCTCTGAATGATGATGAGGAATGGCAGAATTTTTTCCAAAGGCGATGATAATTGGGAAACTCAGCTCAAATTTTCCATTTTCTCGTAAAGAAATTTCGAGTTTAAAAGCGAGTTCTTTTTCAGAAATATCTGCTTTTAAATTTTTACTGAGAAAAGGAACGAGAATATTGTCGACTTGGGCTTGAGCCTTTTTGGCTTTTTGTATTTCGTCCGCTGTTTTATTTCTACGGAGTTGTTCAATAGTATGACTTTTCGAGACAAAGATATTGTTAGGAAAGGTCTTTTTGAGCCATGCTAGTTTCTCAAGGGAAAGAGATTTTTCGATTCCAAAGCAATTGTTTTTAGTTTTTATATCAAGTGATTTTCCTAGTTTTTTTGATTCTTTGGGGTCAAACAGAATTGGTATAAAATCATTTTTTGGAGCCAATGATTTTATTTTTTCAAAGTATCGTCCATCGGAAATCAAAAATTTTTTGCCAGAAGTCATTTGTACAAAAATTCCAAAAGAACCGTGAAAGCCAGTAAGCCAAAAAATATTTTCAGTCTTGAGCACAAAAAAACCATTTAGTTTTTTTTCCTTTTGAAGGTATTGATGAAAATGAGCTTGAGAATTTCGCATTCGGTTTATTTATTCTGAATAGATGCTAAATATTCATCTACGGCAATTTTCCAGTTTCGCATGGATTCAGGTAATTTTGTGTTTTTCAGGACAGAGTTTTTTGGTCGATTTGCAATCACTTTTGGAAAATTAAGATTTTTCCACTGAGAAGAAGAAACTTTTTCTATTTGAGGGGCAGAGTTTCCTAATTCTTGTTTTAAAAAGTATGTAGCGAAACCAGCCCAAGAAATTGGATTGCCAGTGTTTTGTAGATGATAGTTTCCAGCAGGGAAAGGTGTTTCAATAAAATGTTTTATAACGGCTTTTGCTAAATCTTTTGCAAAAGTAGGGCGTCCTATTTGATCATCAATAATTTTTAAAGTTGTATTGGATTTGCTTAGTTTTAGTATAGTAGAAACGAAATTTTTGCTACTTGTTCCAAACAACCAACTTGTACGGATGTTCCAGTGAGTATTTCCTGCGAGAATGCTTTTTTCGATAAGCATTTCAGCATTTTGTTTTGTTTTTCCATAAAAATTTAGTGGATTTAATTCAAAATCTTCGGGAATTTTCATGTTTTCGGGAGCAGAAAAAACATAATCTGAAGAAAAATGAACAATTGGAATGTTGAACCGAAGGAGTGTTTTTACCAGTTTTACATTGAGAGCTTCACAGAGTTCTTTTTCTTTTTCAGCTAGGTCAATATTAGTGTAAGCAACACATAAGATAATTTGGTCAGGAGTTTCCTTTTCCATATACTCTTTTACCTTTTTTGTATCTAGAAGATTTAGCTCTTTTGAGCTTGGGGAAATAAAATCGAATCCCTTTTTCTTAAAAAGTTTAAAAAATTCTGTACCTAGTAAGCCAGTTTTTCCAAGAAGACAAAGTTTCATTATAATTAGTATAGACGAATTTTACTAAAGGAAACACTGATAAAAACGAAAGGAGAAAAAGAGTTCAAACTTATGGAGCTTAAAGTTCGAACTCGAAAACAAGCTCTTTTATCATAAGCCGAGTTTTGTGTGGCTTCCAAAGAAGCCCTTGTGTCATTTGTCTTATCCCCTGCATTGCTGCAGAGTTTCTATCAACCGGACAAAAGTTTGGTCAATGTGAGAACGATATCACTTTCAAACTTTTGGCCACCGGTCTCTCCACCCCTTAGGTTTAAATTTTCTGAAGCTTGTGCTTCAGAAATCGTCAAAAATCACTTTAACGAAATTTCACTAGAGCCCTCGAAAGGGATATATTTTTTCTGTTTCACATCTGCTCTCCTTGTCTTTTTCGAAACAAGGGATCGGCTGTTAGCCGTAAAAGCTTCGTTCATGTGGCTCGGACTTTCCTTTCCGATAAATCGGAACGACACATCAAAAAGAGCACTTGAAAAATAGTTGAAAAAGATTTAAAAGTAAAGTCCACATTATTATTATATATTTATGAACAATCGTTTTCTAGAAGATGTAAAGGCTCGAGTTGAGCTATTGGACATTGTAAGACGTTACCACAATCATCCCATTAAAAAGTCTGGAAAAAATTATATGACTACCAGTCCTTTTCGAAATGAAAAAACACCAAGTTTTTCAATTTCTCCAGAAAAACAGATGTGGTACGATTTTGGAAATGCCGAAGGGGGTGATATTATTTCTTTTGTGGAAAAGGCCGAGAATTGTAATTTTGGAGAGGCTCTTGAAATTTTAGCAGACATGGCAGGACTGGAGATGCCACAAGATTTTGGTGGGAATTCTTCAGTATCAAAAGAAAAGAAACAAGACATTTTTTCTTTACATAAAAAGGTTACGGAGTTTTTTGCAATAGCATTGCAACAGTCAAAAGAAGCGATGTGTTATGTTGAAAATAGAGGTATTACGAAAAAGATGGTTAAGAGTTGGGAATTGGGATATGGAGGAGATATGAAAAATGGACTAACACAATTTTTGCTTAAATCGGGTTTTTCGGAAGCTTTAATTGCTGATTCGGGGGTGTCTTTTGAGAGATCTTTTGGTGATAAAAAAATGCAAGATCGTTTTTGTGGAAGACTTATGATTCCTATTCATGAGGCAAAACAAGGAGATATTGTGGCATTTTCTGGTCGGGAAATTTTAGGGCGGGAAAAAATAGCTAAATATGTAAATTCACCAGAAAATCCAGTGTATCATAAAAGCTCTATTCTTTTTGGATTGCATAAAGCACGGAAAGAAATCAAAGAAAAAGATTTTGTGATTTTAGTGGAGGGAAATTTTGATGTAATTTTTGCACATGAAAATGAACTTCGAAATACTGTAGCGACTTGTGGAACGAGTTTGACGGAAGATCATTTGCGAATTTTAAAGCGCTTAACTAAGAATATTTATTTAGCATTTGATTCTGATTTGGCGGGAAAAAAAGCTACTCTTAGGGCAACAGAAATGTGTTTGAGAACAGAACAAAATCCTTTTATTGTAGAAATAACAGAAGCTAATGATTTTGGGGAGTTTTTGGAGAATCCAGCAAATGCAATAGTATTGCAAAAAAAGATTAAAGTCGCTCCCAAAGCGCTTGATTTCTTTTTTGAGAAATTTTCTCAAAAAAATATAGATGGATCTATCGAGGGAGAAAAGAGGTTCTTAGATAGCTTTTTTTATTTTTTAAAATTAGTTCCTCGACCGATTGAAGTAGATTATTTTTTACAAAAATTGGCGCAAAAACTTAGTCGACCAAAGTCAGTTATAGAGGAAGAATTTAAAAAGTTTTCTTCGCAAAAAAAAGATTATTTAAAACCGAAGTTTCAAGAAGAAAAAACAATACAATTTTCTCGTGAAGAAAATTTTGTCGGATTTTTGTTTACGAATTGGTCATTTTTTCAGAAAACACTTCAGAAACAAAAAGAAAAAATATTGAATTTATTTGTGGATAGTTTGCCAAAAACTCTTTTGCAAAAAAAAATTGAAGAAAAAGCGTTTACTCAAGAAGAAGAAAAAATGATTTTGGCATGGGAAATGTTTTGTGAGAATTTATATGAAGATGACCATTCTGACTTGTTAAAGCGAGAATTCGGACTTTTTGCAACACTGTTGCAAGAGGATAAAGGGAAAAGAGAGGAGGGTGTAACAGATGCAGAAAGAGAATTTATAAAGAAGTATAAAGAGAAGAGAGAACAGAGAGGAAAGGATTAGTGAATGTGAAGATTTCCTCATTTTATATTTTTAATTATCCTATAGAAGAATATGACTTTACTTGAAAATCGAAAAGTTCGTTTTGATTACGAGATTCTGGAAAGCCTTGACGCTGGTCTTTCTCTCTTGGGGTGGGAGGTGAAATCGATTCGCGCTAAGAGTATAAATTTTGCTTCATCTTGGGTAAAGATTCGAAATGGAGAAGTGTTTTTGATGAATTTTAAAATTTCTCCTTGGAAGTTTTCACAAGGTGAACAGGATATGTTTCGAGAAAAAAAACTTCTTTTACATAAAAAGGAAATAGTTCGTATAGAATCGAAAATGGCGACGAAAAACTTAACACTTGTTCCTTATAAAATTTATCTTAAGAATGGTAAGTTTAAGTGTGAAATTTGTTTAGTTAGAGGACGAAAAAAGCATGAAAAAAGACAAGTATTGAAAGATAGAGTAGCAGTAAAGGAGGCTCAAAAAGCAATAAAAAAACTTTCTCGAGGATAAATAAAGGTTAGTCAGTTGGGTTTTTTTCGAAAAAATAGTATATTAACGAACGAAAAACGAAAAAAGAAGCATTAATTGTAAATTATTATGAAATGTCCGAGTTGTTCATTTGAAAATACAAAAGTAGTTGATTCTCGAATTTCAGATGTGGGAACATCTATTCGTCGACGGAGAGAGTGTGAAAAGTGTGAATTTCGTTTTACTACTTTTGAGCGGGCGCAGTTGCATAATTTGATGGTACGAAAAAAGGATGGGACGGTTGAACATTACAATCGGGAAAAATTAGAACGGGCGATTTTAATTGCGTGTGGAAAACGACCAATTTCTCTCGAAAAAGTTCGAGAAAAATTATTAGAATTGGAAGAGAAATGGGGAAAGGGGAAAGAGGTTGATTCGCGAGAAATAGGAGAAGGAGTGGTTGATTTGTTAAGGGATTTGGATGAAATTGCTTTTATTCGATTTGCTTCGGTTTATAGGCAATTTAAAGATGTGGAAACTTTTAAAAAAGAACTAGAAAAAATTTAATTAGACAAAAGAATCGAGATTGATTTAGCTTTCCATAAACTTTTCGATTTCAGCTTGTGAAACGCGTCGTGGCATTGCAATTTTTTGTGCACGAATTTTTTTTCGGAGTTTTAAAAATTTTCGCCATTGCCACAATGTTTCCGTTTCGAAGAGAAATAAATAGATAAAAACTTTTAAATTATACCAAAGAGTTGCACTTTGAATTTTTCCAGAAAAATCTCCAGAGAAGTTTTTTTCTAACATTATTTTATGGTTCAGGTAGGACATTTTATTGATATTTTTGGATTTTTGTATCCTATTTTTTAGAATATCAACAGGTGTTCTTCCCAAAGAGCCAATTGTTCGGTCATGGAAAGCTACGGCATTTGGTGTAAATCGGGCATGCCACCCAGCCCATTGAAGACGATAAGCCAAATCAACATCTTCTTTATACATAAACATAGATTCATCAAAGTATTCTTTTTTTCCTGTTTCACTATTTTTAAAAGCAACATCTTCGAGTGCTTTTTTTCTAAAAAGAATAGCTGCTCCAGAGACACCAAAGATATCACGTTCATGGTCAAATTGACCATAGTCAACCTCTCCTTGTCCAATATCTTCAAATCGGTGGGATTTAAAAACTTTGATTCCGATGGAATCAATAAAGTTGGTTTTTCCCATTTCTTTCACGGTACCCATGTTTTTTTGAGCGTCTTCAAAATCCCATCGTTTAAGTTTTCCTCCAGCGGAGCCATAAAGAGGTTTTTTTGAAATGGTTTTTACTAGTTCAGAAATAAAATTGGGTTCAAAAATCATATCAATATTAAGACAGGCATAAAAAGTGGAGTCAGCTTGTTGTATGAGTTTGTTGTGACCAGCGCCAAAGCCAAGGTTCTCCGCAGATTCAATAAGTTTTATTTGTGGAAAGTTTTGTTTAATTTTTTGTTTTGTTCCGTCTAATGAGCTATTATCAAGAATTATAATTTCAGCATTTTCATAGTCTTGTGCCAAAAGAGAATTTAAACAATCATCAATATATTTTTCAGAATTATAAGTAAGTATTCCAATGACTATTTTTGGAGAAATAGTTTTTTGATGTTTTGTTTTAATAGACTGCTGAGAACGATGGAGATTGATTCTTGTAGGATCGAAGGCTTCTTGTGCCAATATAGAGGCTTCGAGCAAGCTTTCATGAGTTCCTGCATCAATCCATATGCCGGAAAATTCAGAAGCTTTTAGTTTGTTTTTTTCTAGGTAAATTCGATTTACATCAGTTATTTCAAGCTCACCTCTCTTTGACGGCTGTATCTGTCGAATAAAATCAAAAACTTGGTTGTCATATAAGTAAAATCCAGTTTGAGCGAAACTTGACTTTGGGAAAGCGGGCTTTTCTTCAACGGATCGTACAGTGCCATCTTTTCGAAGTTCTACCACGCCAAAACGGGATGAATCTTCAACGCTTTTTACGAAAACCTTGGCTCCTTTTTGGAAGTAAAAAACTTCATCTGCAAAGTCATTTTCAAAAATATTATCAGAGAGAATTACAGCGACATTTTCCTCAGAAGCAAAATTTTCAGCTAGACTTAGCGCTTGAGCAATTCCTCCAGCGCCATCTTGTATTTTGTAGGTAAAATTTACATTGAAATCAATCCCAGAGCCTAAAAGTTGCATAAAATCTCCAGCATGTTCAGGACTTGAAATAATTAAAATATCATTGATCCCAGAGCTTCTTAAAGTTTCAATGGGATAATAAATCATCGGTTTATTAAATACCGGTAATAAATGTTTATTTGTTACTTTCGTGGACGGGAAAAGGCGGCTTCCAGTGCCACCTGCTAAAATTACACCCTTCATGTTTTGACAAAAATCAATTTTCGTTTTGGATTGTGTGATATTTTAAACTAAAAAGCAACTAAATTTTGTTGTTTTTGGTGTGTGTTTATTTATATGTATTTTCTTAAGAAGTTTTTTAGACAAAAGCATTGAAAAAAAGACATAAAAATGGTATAATGATTGGAATTTATAAAGGGTTAAATGAAAATTGGTCAAATACTTCTTGCTTTTATCCTAGGATTTCTGATTTTTATTGGAATTTTAGTTAGTGAAAGTGCGAGGTTTTCTTTTTTTTCTAAAATTAAAAATCCTTTTGAGAGTGCAGAGGTATTTAATCAAAAGGAAACGATAGGGATGGAAACAAAAAGCATTTTTACCAAAAAAGGTGAATTTTTAAGACTTTATCCAGGAAGTGAAGTAGATTTTTCAGAAGGTAAAAGAGAAATTATTTCAGGAGAGGTTTTTATTAGCACACAATTTATTCGGGATGCTGATTTTCGTTTGGCAATAGGAACAGGAAACTTTTTAAGAGAAGACTTTAAACCAAAAGTTTCTCAGTATCGAGTTGGTCCAATTTTGCTTAATGCACCAGGAGTAGTGATTTTTGTCGCTCGAGACAAGGTGAAACAAATAAGCAAAATTTATGCCTATGACCATTCTATCGATATCTTTTTTCCTGGTTCAGAGCATCCATTTATTCTTCCTCCAGGGATGTTTGTCACAATAAAAGAGGACTTGATTAGCGAAAAAACAGCCAAACTTTATTACACAAAGCTGAAAAAAGAACTAAATCTAAGGTCTTTTTCGTTGAAATCTTTAGCGGATAAAAATAGCGAGGAAATAGAAGATAAAATCAGTATTTCGTTGAAAAAGTTGAGAGGAATAAGTCAATTGGTAGAAGATTATTCTAAAAAGATTTTACAAACTTGGAGTTGGTTTAAGCCAGCAAGCTTTTCTGGGAAATTTATAAAAACATTGAAAGAATTGCAAAAAACATATTCTGTAGGATATCAAAAGGAGAGAGTACAAAAACTGATTTTTCAAGAATATATTGCTGATTTAGTTAATGCAAGCTATGCGGTAAGCCAGAATGAAAAAGAGAATGCGGAAAATTATTTGGAAAAGTTTTCAACTATTTTTAAAACAAACGAGTGGTATGGGCTTATGTATTCATCTTCTGAATACGGAGAGGCTTGGAATGATTTTGAACGAGCACAAAAAGCTTGGCTTAGAACAATTTTTCTTGGAGAAATTGAACAAGTTTTTGTGGATTTTTGGTTTAATTGTAAAAAGACAGACGCATTTTCGCTTGTGGAAAACTATTTTAATACAATAGAGACATTGGTAGGAAATCGTGGTCTTGAAGGAGCAAGGGAGAAAGTAGAAGAGATGATTTCAGTGGTAAGAGCATTTAAAGCAGATCCGCTATATCAAGTTAGAATTACAAAAACAAGAAGGCTTTTGACGGAATTATTGAGAAATCAGTCTTTTTTTCAGGAAAAAGAGGCTTTTGAAGTTTATATTTTGTTGGCGGAAAAAGAATTAAAATCTTATGAAGACAAAGAATTAGTGGAAGAATTAACATTGGAAATAGCGCAAGATATGTTGTTTTTCTTAAAAAAATTCTTGGATCCTGATTTTGCAAAACCAGAAAATTCAAGGCTTTTAGTGGAGATGTATCGATATTTAAAAATAGATACGATTGCTAAAAGTAAAGGAAGACAGATTTTTAGTGAAGAAGAATTGGAAACAGTAGCCTTAGTTTCTTTTGTAGGAAATTCTGGGCTGACAAAAGACGAGATTAAAGCAATCGGGGAACAAATGAGAAGAAATGAGGAATATGCTAATCGACTAAAGGCAATTGAAGAAAAAACGGAACCAGAGAAACAAGAAACCATTTCACATTTAATACAAGATGAAGCACAACTTTTGTTCTTTTTGGAATCTCTTGGTGTTAATATTTCTAGTATGAAGATTTTTGTAATAGGGGAGGGTGATTTATTGCGATTTGAAAAAGGAAGATATTCTTCAGAATCGGTTTCAGGAACTTTTCAGTTATCAACGCAAACATTTAAAATAATTACGATTGGAATGCTTAAAGGAAGAATGCTTGGGCGATATTATATAAAAGGTTTTTTATCTCGAGTAGAAGAACAAGTATCGATAGACAATCAGCAGCCAGTAGAACAAACAAAGATAGATTTTATACAAGAAACAAAACGGGCGATTTTAGAAAGAACACTTGTTCGAGAACTTTTTAAAAAAGAAGGTTTTACGCTTTCGAGAGATAATATTAAGATTCTAGATATAAATCTTGTTAATTTCGAATTAACGGATATTCATTATAAAGATACTTTGAAATTGAGTTTTACTTATTTTCGAACTACAAATAGAATTAGTGATGTGGTGGTTGAAAACGGAAGAAACCAATTTGAACTTGATGAAGATTTTATTCTAAATGGGTTTGGAGAACGAATTGAGGCAAGGATGATTGAGGTTTTTAAAGAAAAAAATAGTGAGGAGTAAACCATAGCACAATAAATTATTTATTTGTATAGATGTTAAAGTTGTGAATCTAAGATTGACGATTTTGTTCTTTCTAATATATTTTAAAGCAATATGCCGAAAGTATTAATGCGCCGGATTTTACACTCTCCTTTTGGGCTTCAGTCCATAAGCTTAGCTTTTATGGTATTTTTTGTTATGGGATTTCGTCCGCCTTATTTTTTGCGTGGAGAAACTTTTGGAGAAGTTTTTTTGGAAGAAAAGACTACTTATTTTGAAATACGGGTACCAGGATTTTTGGAAAATGCTGTAGGTGTAAAGACGGCTGGGCTTCGAGAAGTTCTGATAGAGGATAAAGATGGAAATTTGGTTAAAAAAATAATTCCTAAAAAACGAGATACAGTAATTTCATACATCATTAAATCGGGAGACAATGCTTCAAAGATTGCGCATAAATTTGGACTTAAGGTTTCGACGATATTATGGGCAAACAATTTAACGATCAAACAAACATTACAAGTAGGACAAAAGTTGAAAATTCCACCAACCGATGGGGTTTATTATACTGTAAAGAAGGGAGAAACTTTGGGGGAAATTGCAAAAATTCATGATATAGAGCTTCTTAAAATTAACGCTTACAATCGAATAAAAAATAATATCATCAAGGTAGATCAAATAATTTTTTTGCCAGAGGCAAAGCGAATTTTTGTGAAAAAACAGACAGCAACAATGGACAGTCTTGGGAAAGAACGAACGAGTATTGAGTCTATTGGATTTCGATTAAGACGGCCAACACAAGGAATTTTAACACAAGGATATCATCGGCAGCATTATGCAATTGATATTGCGAACAGACTTAATACACCAATTTATGCTTCGGCAGATGGAGAAGTTAAAAAGGCTTCGTTGGGTTGGAACTGGGGTTATGGAAAATATATCATTATTGATCATGGAAATGGAGTAGAAACGCTGTATGCACATAATAATAGAATTAAAGTAACGGTTGGTGAAAAAGTTCGGAAGGGTCAGCTGGTGGCACTCATGGGAAACACAGGAAATGTTCGAGGAATTACGGGAATACATCTGCATTTTGAAGTTCGTATTCGAGGAAGAAAGGTTAATCCTGGAAATTATTTTTAAGGAAAAAGATTCTAAAAGACGAATTTTTGGCGAATTGTTTTTTTATTATTTTCTGAGTTTTTCAGTGTTTCCTTAAGGAAACTTTTATGAAGGGTTGATGAAGAAGCCTTGCTGTGTTTTTTAAAAGAGAATCTATACAGGGAAAAGATATAAAACTCTGATAAAAAAATAAATAGTGAAATAATCTAAATTTTTTTATATAAGTTTATTTATTGTGTTTCTCATTGAATTTTATGTTTAAAAATCTTCGAAAGTCAGAAAAATTACGGTTTGCACTGCTTGCTATCTTTTTAGGTATTTTTTGTGGAAGGGCGCCTTTTTTTATGGGTGTTTTTTTGTTTTTTGGCGGACTATTTTTTTGGTTTGCCATTTTTTTTAAGCAATTTTGGTTTTTAATCTTATCCTTTGTGTTGCTCGGAATTTTTTGGGGACAATTTTATACATTAAGACTAAAACAGTCGGATTTTTTGATAGTTTTTTCTAATGAAATAGTAGAGATAGAGGGAGAGGTGGTGAATTTTCCAGAGATTAGGAGGAAAGATATGACGGTGCGATTACAAGTACGAAAAATAAAAGGGAAAACACAAAAAATAGAAGGGGCATCATTAGGGAAAATATTGTTAATCGTTTCTAAGAAAGAGACGATTAACTATGGAGATAAAATTTTTTTAATTGGTAAGTTGGAATTGCCAAGAAGTTTTAGCTCTTTTGATTATCAAGCATTTTTATTGAAATTTGGTATTTTTTTCTTGGTTCGGCAACCACAAAATTTGCAAATTTTAGAAAAAGGAACAGGAGGTAATTTTTTTGTTCTTCAAGCTAAAAAACTAAGAGACATTTTTTCTCAAAACTTACAAAAAGTTTTACCACTTCCTCATTCACAGATATCGGAAGGGGTTCTTTTGGGAGAAAAAAAGAAACTTCCAAAAAAGATAGAACAAGATTTTAAAAACTCAGGGTTACAACACTTGCTGGTGGTTTCAGGGTTTAATGTGACGATTCTATTGATTTTTGTCTCTATCTTATTACGAAATGCAGGAAGATTTTTTGTTTTTTTTGGATCAATTTTTTTGCTTTTATTTTTTGTTTTTATGGTGGGGTTTGAACCTTCTATTTTGAGAGCTGCACTTTTTGGGAGTATTTTGAGTGTAGCTATTTTAATGGGACGATTTTCAGATAGTCGAAATTTTATTTTTTTAACAGCTGCGATTTTGGCTCTTTTTTCACCTATCATGATTCAATCTGATATTGGTTTTTTTCTTAGCTTTGCGGCAACGATGGGAATTATTTTAGGAGTTCCTATGTTACAAAAGCTTTTAATATTTCTTCCTCAAAGAATGGAAATTAGAACAATTCTTTCAGTTATTATTTCTGCACAAGTTTCGGTTTTTCCGATTTTAGGATTTTATTTTGGGCAATTTCCAGTGGTGGGATTTATGGCGAATATATTAACAGAACCGCTTATTCCTTTGGTCATGCTTTTTTCTTTTTTAGCCGGAGTGAGTGTGTTTTTGTCTGAAGTGGTTGCTCAATTATTTGCCATTCCAGCTTATGTTAGTTTGGAGATATTACTTTTAGTTGCACAATACTTTGGTCAATTTAGGGTATTGGTCATACCAAAGAATATGGTGTTGTTTTCAGGAACGATTATTTGTTTTTTCTTTTTATGGGGAAGTTTTTCTCGGAAATTTCAGGAAAAATTTTTGGAAAAAAACGAAGAGGATAGTTGATTTTTTTACATAAAAACTTGAGAATACTTTTGTTTTAAGCGTTTCTAATTTTAATCACTTAATGAAACTAAAACGGAAAACATTTTTTCTTGATCAAGGGGAATTTTTGGGTGGAGGAGAACGGTTTTTAATTGATTTTTTACAAAGCTTAAACGATTCTGAAATAAGAAAGATTTTTCCAATTTTGGTAGGAGCGAAAAGTCCGATTTACAAAAAGTTTTTATTGGATGAAGAAACAAATGAGTCGTTAGTGAAAATTTTGGATTTTAAGTTTCCGCAAGTGCGAGGGAATATTTTTATTAAGTTCTTAAAAATATTTGAATTGTTTGCGGCAGCAAAAAGATTAAATGTATTAGTAAAGCAAGAACAAGTGATTCAATTTTTTTCCAATACGCCAAGAACGCATTTGGTGATGTTTTTATCAAAGATGGTTTTTCGAACAAAAGGGCGATGGATTTGTTTTTTTCATGATTTTACTTTGCGACCAAAATTTCTATTACAATGGGTTTGTAATAGGGCTGATGTTCTTGTTGCGAATGCGCTTCCGACGAGGAATTTTTTACGAGAAAACATATCAAAAAAAAATTTTCGTAAAATTCGGATTGTTGAAAATGGGATAAATTTTGAAACTGTTTTAGCGGCATGTGTTCCAGAAAAAATAAAGAAAGTATTGATTTTGGGGAGACTAGATCCACAAAAAGGGCAGATGTTTGCACTGAGAGTAGCACGAATATTTTTAAACAAAAATTCACAAGTAAAATTTTCGGTTGTGGGAAGCTCCGTACTAAAGGATAAAAGGACAGTTGAATATGAACAACAGTTGAAGAATTTTACTCAAGAGCATCGGCTAGAAAATGTTAATTTTATGTCGGAAGTGAAAAATCCTTTTATAGAAATACAAAAATACGATGTGCTTTTGGTGTTGCCGACAGAGCCTGAAACCTTTGGGCGAATCGTTATTGAGGCACTGGCTTTGGGTAAATTGGTTTTGAGTTTTGATGAGACAGGACCTCGAGAAATTTTAAAAAACTTTTATCAATTTTTAGGACAAAAAGATATTTATTTAGAGCAAAATCCATTTTTAGTAAAAAGTTGCAATGCTATTGAATTAGCAGAAAAATTAGAATTTTTTGTTAAAAATCCGGAAAGTGTTCATCAAGTTTGTAGTTACGGTCGAGAATTTGTTGAAAAAAATTATCCGTTATCTGAAACAAAAAAGCGACTTTTAGCGATTTTGTCGGAGTAAATTAAGCAAATAGTATGGGTGAATATTCAGGACCAAAACCTCGTATTTTTGTCTCTTTTTCTAGTTGTTCTAGAGAAGGTGGTTGTGATTTTGCTATTTTTGTGAGTGCTATTTGATATTCGGAATAATTTGGGATTCTTTTTTTTGGTGGAGAAGATGGTTTGATAGAATTGGTTGTTTCAACGAATGTATTCGTTATGTTATTTTTTTCGAAGTTTGATTTTTTAGTAATTGGAAGAATTTTATCGAAAGAAGGCGTAACCATTTCTTTTTTAGAGGTTGAGTGATTGGGACGCTTTTTTATATTTTTATAAAGAGAGCGAAGTTCTTTTGCAGTGCTTTTTTTTATCTCATTAAGTACAGGTATTTTCTCAGCGTGATGAAGTGTATGTTCAGAGGCAGTTGGCTGTTGTTTGATTGTTGTACTTACTTTTGTTTTTTTCATGTTCATCCCCCCATTGTATCAAAATTATTGACAAAAGGCAAGGGAACCATTACACAATATAGGTTCTGATGAAAAAAACTAAACATGACTAAAAAGATTATTGTTCGTGGGGCTAGGATGCATAACCTTAAAAATATTGATGTAGAAATCCCTCGCGAAAAACTGATAGTGGTAACAGGTGTTTCAGGTTCTGGAAAATCTAGCTTGGCTTTTGATACGATTTATGCTGAAGGACAACGACGATATGTTGAAAGTCTTTCGACATATGCACGGCAATTTTTACAGTTACAGGAAAAACCAGAGATAGATTCTATTGAAGGTCTTTCTCCTGCGATTTCTATTGATCAAAAGACTGCGCCAAGAAATCCACGATCAACTGTGGGAACAGTAACGGAAATTTATGATTATTTACGACTTCTTTTTGCAAAAACAGGAATTCCTAAAAATCCAAAAACAGGAAGACCTCTTCAAAAACAGACCACAGCACAGATGATAGATCTTTTAAATAAATGGAAGGAGGATGAAAAGTATATGATTCTTTCTCCAGTTATTCGAGGAAAAAAAGGGGAACATTTGGATGTTTTTGAAAAAATACAAAAAGCAGGTTTTGTTAGAATGAGAGTGGATGGTATCGTTAAAACGATTAACGAAGATATTGAGTTAGATCCAAATAAAAAACATAATATTGAGATTATTGTAGATCGTTTGAGTAAGGTTGATTATTCTAAAAAGGTAAAAAAACTCTCTGATGGGAGTGAAATAGAAGAAAAAAATGATGATCGACTTAGGGTATTAGATTCAATCGATACAGCATTGCGTTTTGGTGAAGGAATTATGATTGTGTATCGTATAAGTGATCAAAGTGATCATCTTTTTTCTGAGAATTTGGCTGATCCAGAGTCGGGTTTTTCTTTTCCTCCGATTGAGCCGAGGCTTTTTTCATTCAATTCGCCTCATGGTGCTTGCAAGAAATGTCATGGATTGGGATATCGATTGGAACTTAATCAAAAAATTGCACTCAATAAAAAATTATCGATTCGAGAAGGAGGTATTTTGTCTTGGGCGACAATGGGAACAAATTCTCAAAATTGGTATTTTTCGGTTTTAGAGGCAGTTGGAAATGTACATAGATTTTCCATTGATCAACCTATTGGAAAAATAAAGCCAGAAATTTTAGATAAAGTTTTTTATGGTTTTGGAGAGGAGACTTTTGAAGTTTTTTTGAAAGGAGCCTTTGCTGGGAAATCTACGGTAACAAAATTTGAGGGTGTCGTAAAACAAACGGAAAAAAGATATAACGAGTCGGATTCTGATTGGGTACGAAAAAAATTAGAAGAATTTATGACAGAATCAACCTGCAAAGAATGTGGAGGGGCGAGGCTAAATATTTATGGACGCAATGTTTTTGTAGGGAAAGAATCTATTTTTGATATTTGTCAGATGTCAATTCCCGAGATTCGAAATTGGGTATTGAGTATAGAGATGACTAGTGAAAATAAGGAAATTATTAAGCCTATTCAAAAAGAAGTGGCTGATCGATTAAATTTTTTGGAAAATGTGGGACTTTCTTATTTAACTCTTTCTCGAACAGCGAACACTCTTTCAGGAGGAGAAGCACAGAGAATTAGACTAGCAACGCAAATTGGTTCGCAATTACAAGGGGTGCTTTATGTTTTGGACGAGCCATCGATTGGTTTACATCAAAAAGATAATGATCGATTGATCAAGACGCTTAAGAGATTGCGAGACATAGGGAATACAGTGCTTGTTGTGGAACACGATGAAGATACTATGCGTTCAGCGGATCATCTTATAGAGATTGGACCGAAGGCAGGTAAACATGGAGGAGAATTAATTTTTTCTGGTGATTTTGCAGCTATGGAGAAATGTGACTCAGAGACGGCTGATTTTTTATATGGAAGGAAAACGATTCGTATTCCTAAAATTCGTCGGAAATCGGTAGGGTTTTTAGAAATAAAGGGGGCGCGAGAAAACAATTTGAAAAACATGGATGCGAAGATTCCATTGGGGTGTTTGGTTGGGGTTACGGGGGTTTCAGGAAGTGGTAAATCATCACTTATTAACCGTATTTTAGTACCAACGCTAGCTCGAGAGCTTAATCATGCTAAAAAGCCGTCAGGGGAACATGAGAGCATCTCAGGGATAGATAAATTAGATAAACTTATTTCTATTGATCAATCTGCAATTGGACGAACACCTCGTTCTAATCCGGCAACTTATACTGGTGTTTTTACAGACATTCGAGATGTTTTTGCAAGTACTCCTGAAGCACGACTTCGAGGTTATAATGCAGGAAAATTTTCTTTTAATGTAAAAGGAGGACGATGTGAAGCTTGTTCTGGTGATGGAATCAAAAAAATAGAAATGCACTTTTTGCCGGATGTTTTTGTGCCATGTGAAGAGTGTAAGGGAAAACGATATAATGAGGAGACTCTTGAGGTAACTTATAGGGGGAAGTCCATTGCAGAAGTATTGGCGATGACGATTGAAGAAGCAGCGAATTTTTTTGAAAACTTTCCTAATATTAAGCATAAATTAGACGCCATTGTGGAAGTGGGACTTGGATATATTCAGCTTGGACAAAGTGCGGTAACTCTTTCTGGTGGGGAAGCGCAAAGAGTGAAATTGGCTACGGAGCTTATGAAAAAATCAACTGGAAAAACAATTTATATTTTGGATGAGCCTACAACAGGACTTCATTTTTCAGATGTGAAAAAATTGTTGGGGGTTTTGCAAACATTGGTGGATAAAGGGAATTCAGTTATTGTTATAGAACATAATCTAGATGTAATTAAAAGTTGTGATTATTTGATAGATATCGGTCCAGATGGAGGAAACTTTGGGGGAGAAATAGTGGGAACAGGGACACCAGAAGCACTTTGTGAAGTGGAAAAATCATATACAGGATACTTTTTGAAGTTATTGTTTCAGGACTAAAATTAGACTAAAACGATTAAAATAATTCCAGCAAGAATTGGTACAAAAAGGTTGTCATCGATGTAAAATGATCCGATTCGGAGGCGAAAAGTTTCGGCAAATATTGAAATAGTACTGGCAACAAAAGCTGGAATGAGGGGAACAAAAAACTGAGAAGCAAATGTCCCAAAGGCAATACCAAGTAAGACACCCCAAAGGTTTTTTCGTCGATTCCAAGGAACATGAATTCGTTGAAATCCGTTTGTAAAGAGATGATTTAAGGAGTCTCCAACTGATAATATGAGAATAGCTGAGTAAGCTATTTTTATAGGAAAAATAAGAAGACAGATAAATACAGATAAGAAAAAGTAAAAAGCTCCGCGACCAGGAAAATCTTTATCTCGAGGTCGATCGAATTTTTTTAAAATATTTGAAACAACAGGAATTATTCTTTTTTGAGAAAAAAAGGAAATAATGAGACCTAAGATTAAAAGTACGGCGAGTTCTCGCAAACGAAAAAATCCAGCCCAATGAGCGAAGACACAAAGAAATCCTGTGCAAAAATGAAAAGATTGTCGTCGAAATTCTAGATCTTTCCATAAAAGTTTTATTAGTTTGCGGATTTCTGGGTGTGAGAAAAAAGAACCGATAACGCCACCTAGAAAAATACCTCCACCCACATCAGATGGAAAGTGTACATTTTCATAAATTCGAGCGAATCCGATAAAGAGTGCAAAGATTGCCCAAAAAGCTCCGAGAAGTTTAGAAAACCTCCAAAAAGGGATTAAAAGAGAAAAAGAAATGGCGGTATGAGCAGAGGGAAAACTGTAGGAAGAAATTTCTAATAATGGATTTAATTTTCCGATTATTTCTAAATGTTCGGTGTGAAAAGGGCGTTCAATATGAAAAAAGCCCTTTAGAATATAGGTAAAAATACCAGTGGTCAGGAAAGCAAAAAAAGCTGGAACAAGTTTTGATTTATGGCTTGGATTTCTCCAAACGCGATAAATTGTTGCAACAGCAAAAAAAAAGAGAACGATATAAATAAGAATTTCGGTAGTGAAAACAGCGATTTTATCCAAAAGGTGGTTTCGTAGGTATGTTTCAATAAGTGGAAACATATAGAGGTCAAGATATTTTCCGACACTAAATAAAAAAATACCCGTTCCGCTCCAAAAAATAACTTCTTTTTTAAGAATATTGAAATTAATTTTTGATAGATTTTTAGCAAAAAAGTTCACAGGAGTATATTAGTTTATTTATCAGTTTTTTTTAATCTTCAAGAAGCATCTTCATGAGTTCTAAAACATTTTTTATTTCGACGATTTTAATATCCTTTGGGCGTTTTGTTTTAGGAGAAAGCCGAGGACAAAGTATTTTTTTAAATCCTAATCGTTGAGATTCTTTTATTCGGTTTTCCATGTGTGCGACTCGGCGAATTTCGCCAGATAATCCAACTTCACCAAAAACAACAATTTCAGGAGAAATTTCTTTTTCAGCACGAGAACTCAAGATTGCAGCGCAAATTGCGGCATCTGCAGCAGGATCGATTATCTTGAATCCACCAACAACATTGAGATAAGCATCAAATGTCTCACATTTAAAGGGTGTGAATTTTGAAATAACAGCGAGTAGTAAATGAAATTTAGAAAGAGGTAATCCTGCAGAGGTTCGTCTTGGGGCGGTAAAATTTGTTTTGACGGTCAATGCTTGAATCTCAAGCAAAAAATTTCTGGCACCTTCTCGGATTGGGCAAATGGCATTTCCAAATGAATCTTGGCTTCGTTCAGATAGAAAAAATTCAGAAGGATTTTTTAATTCTTGAAGACCTTGATCTTGCATATCAAAAACGCCGACTTCCAATGTAGAACCAAATCGGTTTTTTGGAGAACGCAACAATCGGATTTCAGAATTGTTTTCGCCTTCTAAATAGAGCACGGCATCAACCAAGTGTTCCAAAATACGAGGACCAGCTAATTCATCGTTTTTTGTAACATGTCCTATTATAAGAATGATTGTATTAGAGGCTTTTGCGAGTTTTTGCAATACTTCCGCATTTTCTTTTGTTTGGGTAATTGAACCAAAACTAGAAGATTCTAGTCCAATCATCTGAATAGAATCAATGACGACAAAAGTTGGATTATTTTTCTCGATTGTTTCGACAATGTTTTCGAGAGAATTGGTCGCAAAAACTTGGTTTCGAGTTTCACTGGTTTTAATTCCTGGTGAAAGACGCGAAGCACGAGAAAAGATTTGGTCGAAGCTTTCTTCGCCGGAAAAATAAAAAGAAAGAAGCTCGGATTGTTTCAGAAAATTTAAGAAAATTTGTAGGGCCAGAGTGGATTTTCCAATACCGGGATTTCCTCCAAAAAGCACAAAACTTCCCGGAAAAAAACCTCCTCCAAGAACACGATCAACTTCTGATATTTGTGTTGAAAGTCTTTCTTGAAGAGGAGAAATAATGTTTGAATGAGAAGATGGTTCTTGTCTTAAATCTTTTCCTGAGAAAGATTTTTCTGTTGAAATCTTAGGAGATCTAAATTCTTTAATAGTGTTGAAAGAATTACAGCTAGGACATTTTCCTAACCATTTCGAGAAAGTATCACCACAGTCGGTGCATAAAAAGTTTTCTGATTTTTTTGCCATAAAAATTATATAAAAGAATTTATTCAAGATTTGTTAATTCCGTATATTTAATGTTTTTTTGTAAAAAGTTCATGGCGTCTGAAAATTTGGATAGTCCTTCTAATCGGAAGAAAGTTTTTTCAGAATTTATTCTAGGGAAATCAATAATCAGCTTGTTTCCCTGTTTTTTATAAATGGTTTTTGGGAGAGAAGATTCTGTTCCAATTATTTTAAGCCAAAAATCAACATCCTGTTCATCATACATATTTTTATTGGCAAAACCAAAACGCATAATTTCATTTTCTGTTGAATCAAAACTTTGAAAACGGAAAAGTCCTGGAATCTTCATATAAAAATGGAAATTTGGACTGATATAGGGAACTGCAAACATTTTCATATTAAGAGTTTTTTGGTTTTGGTTCTGTGAAGGGTCTTCTTTTTGTGTAGCTTCAAAACTTACAGATTTTGGAAGTTTTTCGTAGACCATTTTTATTACTTTAGCTACTTCTGCACGAGAAATAGAGTGATTTGGAAGGAATGTTCCATCGCTGTATCCTTCGATGATTTCCAAGACCTTAGCGTATTGAATAAAAGGATATTTTGGATCGGTTTCTGGTACATCAGGAAAATAATTTTGTATAAAGGTTTGTGGCGGATTGACTTGAAAAACCTCAAAAAGAAGTTGGATTACCTCCCCCCTATCTGCTTTTTTATTGGGGTTTGGAAAATCACTCCAGAGTGTCAATCCTTTTTCTTCCGCAATGTGAATGAGAGACTCTGCCCAGTGTCCTTTTGAAGATGTATTTTGAGGAAGGGTTTTATTTTCAGGGTTCCAAGAAATATTAGCTGCATTGAATGCCATTTTGGTTATTTCTGCTTTTGTTACAGGATTTGCAGGTTCGAATTCCCCCGTTTCTTCTCCTTCAAAATTTTCGTATCCAGAAATCCAATTTTTTTCTTTCAAAAATTTTACATATGGAAAAAACCATTCATTTTCGTCTACATCTAGAAATGGAATTTTATGTTTTTCAAACTTTTCTCGAGAAGAATTTTGTTTTGATTTAATAAGGGCAATTCGTAAAAGTTCGATTTCTTGTTCCAAACGAATTCGATCAGATGGATTAATGGAAAAGGTTATGAAATTTGCTATGGAATTAGGTAAACTTGATTTTGAATTAAGAGTAAACGGATATTGAGAGAGGATATTGCCAATATCTTGAAGTTTTTTTGTAGATTCATTAGAAATCCTTGGTCGTGACTGAATTAATTCATTGATTTTTAAATTATAAAGTTCAGTAGCTGTTTTAAATGTTTTAGGACGCTCAAAATTTGCTGGAAAACAGGTTCCATTATAATCCCATAAAACAGTAGTTCGATCTAAAAAACATTGATTTAGATAAGTTTTTCCATTGTCGCCACAAACGGGATTGGCATTTTCGGGGCAAGGAATTAATGGTTTTGTAAGAATGATATGACAAGATCCTTCGTAATCGATATCAATGTTTTTTTGAAAAGGAATACAGAGGTTATAATAGGTTTTTCCATCAACTCCACAAACAGGATCAACTCGAAGATTGCAATCTTTTCCAGGAGAAAAAAAATCATTTCCAATGAGAATTTTATTTGCTTGAAGAGGGAATTTTCCAATAACTTTAATTTCATCTCCTGAAGTATTTAAGAGTTCTAGGTCTAAAGAATTTGTATTAGAGAGTTCAAATTGATGAACTCCTGAAGTGTTTCCACTAAGGGTGTCGGTTAGGATTCGAAGTTCAATAGTTTTTTCGTATGGAACGAGAATGTTTAGATTTTTGAATTCTAAAACATCTGAATCGGGAAGAGAGATTTTGCCAAGAGTTTGGTTTTTATATTGTAATTTGTAACGGATAAGTTGATCTCGATCACCTTCTGCGGTTCGTTTGAATTTTAATTTTTTGAGAAAAATTCCATCGTCAGAACTTAAAGAAGAATCTTCTGAAAAAGAGGAAGAAAGCCAAATTCGTAGGATTTCTACATTTTCTGTGCCTGGAGAAATTCGTTGTGTGGGAAGGTTTCCAGGGCTTAATTGTATTTTCAAAACAGGAGAGTCTTGTGGAGTGCTTTCCGCAAGACAAGTATTGAAGCTCAAAGCCAAAAGTCCGAATAGGAAAAAGAAGTTTTTCATCAATTTTTATTATAGGAAACTTAGGAAAAAAATAAAATTTTTAAGGAAACCTTGATAAATAATATATCTTCACTTTCTTATTTTTTTAGACCAGTGTTCGGCAAGATTCTACCCAGGATTTATTATCTAGGTACCATTGAATGGTTTTTGGGAGAGCATCTTCAAAAGTATGTGAGGGAGTCCAACCTAGCTGTTTTTCTATCTTTGATGCGTCTATAGCGTAACGCCGATCGTGTGCTTTTCTGTCTTTTATGAAAACAATTTTTGATTTCGAGTTGGTTTCTTTGAGAATGAGTTCAGCAATTTTAAGATTTGTTTTTTCATTGTGTCCGCCGATATTCCAGATTTCCCCAGCAGGGGATTTTTCAAAGGCAAGGAGAATTGCTTCGCAATGATCAAGTACAAAAAGCCAGTCTCTAATATTTTGCCCATCTCCATAAAGTGGTAAATCTTCGTTTTTCATAGCATGAAACATAAAGAACGGAATGAGTTTTTCTGGAAACTGGTAAGGACCGTAGTTGTTCGAACATCGAGTAATGATAGTGTGCATATCGTAGGTCTCATACCAAGATTGTACTAGCAAGTCTGCCGAAGTTTTGGCTGCAGCGTACGGACAGTTTGGTGCGAGGGGTGTGTTTTCTGTGAAATATTTTTTTAACTCATTTGAGATAGGATTGCCTAAATCTCCATAAACTTCGTCAGTGGAAACTTGGTGATATTTTTTAATTTCAAATTTACGAGAAAGTTCCAAAAGAACATGAGTTCCTAGTATATTTGTTTGAATAAAAGGAGAAGAATCTTCAATTGATCGATCTACATGTGTTTCAGCGGCAAAGTTTATAACTCCGTCAAATTTTTCTTTTTCAAACAGTGTATTCATCGCCTTTTTGTCTGCAATATCAGCTTGTACAAAGTGATAGCGAGGATTGTTTTCTATATCTCTTAAGTTTTCTAGGTTTCCAGCATAGGTGAGTTTATCGACATTTACGATTTTATAATCACGAGTATCCAAAAGATGTCGTACAAAATTTGATCCAATAAACCCTGCTCCGCCAGTAATTAATAATTTTTTCATCGACTTAAGTTAAGGAAATACTGATAAAGTCTTTGCCACAAAAAATTCTAGTATTTTTGAGAAAATTTTTCTTAACAAATTTTTCTTTTTAGCAGGCTAATAGAAACAATTTTTAAGGAAAAAGATCTTAAAAGACGAATTTTTGGCGAATTGTTTTTTTGTTTTTTATTATTTTCTGAGTTTATCAGACTTTCCTTAAGGAAAGTCTACAAAATAGATTTTAGCTGAAAGGAATCCATTTTTAAAGAATAATAGATTTTTTTTGTCTTTATATTATTTTTTTATAAAAAAGCATATATTAAAACTAAAGAACAGGTCTTAATCTATTATTCATTTAACTATATCAAAATAGCCCAGCCTTCGCTAAAGCTATGGCGGACAGTCTACGCATACACTTTCTTGTATTTCAAAAACACTAATTGAAGTAAATTGGCTTGCCAGGCGTAGCCTCGAATAGGCGTAGCCTGGAGCCGCCTTCGAGAATCGAACTCGAGATCTCACCCTTACCAAGGGCGTGCTCTAGCCACTGAGCCAAGGCGGCAAGTCGTCGGTGATTGCTTCACTTACTTCGTTTTCTGCTTTGCAGAAAAGCTTCGTTGTTTCGCATCACCTCCTCTTCCCTTCAAAACTCTCGCTTCGCTTCGAATTTTGTGGGAACCCTGTTTTAAGACATGGACTACGCATGTTTCGTTTCAAGCAAGCTTGAAACTGCACGACTTCGTCTCACCTCCTCTTCCCTTCAAAATCCTCGCTTCGCTTCGGATTTCGTGGGAACCCTGTTTTTAAGACAAATGCTTCACTTACTTCGTTTTCTGCTTTGCAGAAAAGCTTCGTTGTTTCGCATCACCTCCTCTTCCCTTCAAAACCCTCGCTTCGCTTCGGATTTTGTGGGAACCCTGTTTTAAAGGCATGGACTACGCATGTTTCGTTTCAAGCAAGCTTGAAACTGCACGACTTCGTCTCACCTCCTCTTTCCTTCAAAACTCTTGCTTCGCTTAGGTTTTTTTAGACTAAAAGGATTTAATCATTTTGAGGAAAAAAAGCAATTTGTATTTGGAAAAGAAGAGAATAAATTTTCTCATTACTATTACACTTCCTCATTTCTGTGTAGGCAGAAATCCATTTTTTTTCATAATTTTAATTTTCGTATGTATTAAAACCACATGGGTACTGAGTAGTTTATATTGTTAACAGGAGCGTTTTTTCTAAATATTTTTAGTGGTAAAAGTTTAATTTATGTACTTATTATAATCATGATTATAATAAGTACATAATTAAAAACAAAATTGGTTTCGAAACTAAGTCCGGACTCTACAGAGTCCGGACTTGAAATATCGTAGATCCCGGATCAAGTCCGGGAAGACAATAATTTATTCGGAAAGACATTGTTTTATTAAATCAGTGTCTAAGAATTTGAATGAGTGGAAATTTCCTCAAAAATCTTATTCATTTCAGATTGGGTTTCTACGCGCATAAGACGGTCTCGAAACTGTGCGGCGTTGGGAAATCCGCGGAGGAAATGGGCAAAATGTTTTCGTAATTCCAACATCGCCCATTTTTCGTTTTTAAACTCGGAGGCAAATGTTGCATGTCGTTTGAAAAATGCGAGTTGTTGTTCCAAATTGGGTTTTGGAGTGAGGGGTTTGCCTTCAAATATTTCTCGACATTGCTTGAATATCCAAGGGTTTCGGATACTAGCTCGACCAATCATGATTCCATCTAAGTTTTGAAGTCGTTCTTTGGCGATTTGAGCTGAAGTGATATCGCCATTACCAATGACAGGAATATTTAAAATATTTTTTACGGCATAAATTTTTTCCCAGTCAGCTGTTCCAGAAAATCGTTGTTTAGTTGTTCGTCCATGAATAGCGATGGCAGAAATTCCAGCATTTTCAAGATTTTTTGTTGTTTCCAAAAGGTCATTGTCATCATAAAATCCCAAACGCATTTTTACAGAAACAGGAAGAGAAGTGTTTTTTACTAAAGCTTCAATCATTTTTACAGTAGAAAGAGGATTCTTGAGAAGTGCTGAACCGTGACCAGAATTGATGATTTTTGGACTAGGACATCCAAGATTGAGGTCGATAAAATCAGCACCTATTTTTTCTACCTCTTTAGCTGCATCTAAAAAGCAAGATTCCTCATTTCCAAAAAGTTGAATGCCATAATAGTGTTTTTCTTGTGGCGTAAATTCAATCATACGAAGAGTTTTTTCATTTTTTCGTCGTAATGCTTCTGCGCTTATGAGTTCCGAAACAAGGATTACAGATGGCTCAAGTTCTTTTATTAATCGACGAAAAGGACTTTCTGTGTATCCAGCCATTGGAGCTAAAACAAGAATTGGGTGTTTTAATTTTTTCCAAAAATTCATTTCCATGTTATAATTCTGATTGTATAATAAATACAAAAATTATAAATCACTAATCTTGTTTCACATGAAAACGATTTCCATCCAGGATTTGGCAGCAAAACTTAAAAACATAGAAAAAGACGATCTCTTTATTGATGTACGAACTGCTGAAGAATTTGAGAAAGAACATATTCCAGGATTTGAAAGCAGAGATTTAGAAGATCTTAAAAAGTGGCAAGATAAAATGAAAGGAAAAAATGTTTATCTTTCTTGTGTTAGTGGGAGAAGAGCGAAGCAAGTAGCGGAAAAACTTATAGAAAAAGGTGATACTAAGGATGTTTTTGTTTGTGGAGGTTGTCTTTCAGAATGGAAAGAACTTGGAAAAACAGTACAATTTCAAAAAGTTGTTACAGAGGAGGTAACAAAAGTTAAAAATACTTTTATAAAACTTTCGGCAGAAAGACAACTTTTAGTAACTTTAGGTTTTCTTTGTATTTTTAGTCTGCTTTTTCGAGATATAGGGAGACTATTAATATTAATCATTGGGTTAGCTTTTCTTTTTACAGGATTTTCTGGAAAAAATATTTTGGAAGATCTTTTTAAAAAGCTTCCTTGGAATAAAGATAAAAAGTAGAACATTACACATCTAGTCTGGTAAAAATTTCTTTTTCAACGAACTTTTTGCTGCGTCCATAAGTAAGTCTGGAAATTTGTTTGAGTGCTTTAGCAAGGGCTGGATCACCAGTTTCTAGATAAGGATTTGTTGGAACTATAGAAAATGGCTTTGAAGGTTGTGTATCAATTGAAAGCTTCATAACTGCTTTATATTTATCGATATTAATAAGATCTTGTTCAGTAAATTCGGGAGACATTTCTTTCGCCATGTGTTCGGCATCTTGAGCACCTATTTTGTAACACATCATGGTTCCAACATTTCCGAAGATGGCATCTTTGAGGTTTACTCCTTTTTTTTGATTTGAAGTATCAATTTGTGAAAGATATTGGTGTGCAATATTGAGACTGAGTCGGTATTTTCTGGCTTCAGACAAAATAGATTCAATTGAGTCGGTTACATAGTTTTGGAACTCGTCGATATAGAGGAAAAAGTCTTTTCGATTTTCTTTAGAAAGTTTTTGTCGAGACAGTGCCGCCATTTGAATTTTGGAAACGATAATAAGACCTAAAAGTTTAGAATTAATTTCTCCTGTTGATCCTTTGGAAAGATTCATAAACAGAATTTTTTGATTTTGCATCACCGTGGAAAAATCGAAGGAGGACTTGGTTTGTCCAATAATATTTCGCATCATGGAGTTGGTCACAAAAGCTCCAAATTTTGAGGAGAAATAAGGAATCATTTCTTGTTTTTCTCGGGCTCCAGTTTTAGCCATTTGTTTCGTCCAAAAGGCTTTTACTACTGGATTTTTAATATGTTTAACTTTTGATCGTTGAAAGGCATCGTCAGTAAACAGTCGCACAATATCGGTAAGACTTCCTCCTTCTGGATCAGACATAAGGGTTAATACTCCGTTTCGAAAATAGTCCTGGATTCGTGGTCCAAAAACTTCTTCATCAAACATTTTAATCATGATGTTCATGGCATCAAGTGCGACCATATCTTTCTCTTCTTCAGTTTCGGCTTCAAGAAGATTGAGACCCATTGGTCGTTCTAGATCAGATGGATCGAAAATAATGATATCATCTACACGGTTTTTTGGAACAAAAGGTAAAAGATCCTCAATAAGACTTCCATGAGGATCAACTACACACAATCCATCACCATTTTCCAAATCTTGACGAATCATGGATTGAAAGATTGAAGATTTACCTGTTCCTGTTTGTCCAATAACATAAAAGTGACGAAAACGATCTTCTCGCTTCATGTAGATTGGAGAAGCAACTCCACGATAAACATTGTGTCCCAAAAGAAGACCTTCTTTGGGAATATTTTGAGGTGATTTTACGATTTTATAATTTTGCCACTTAATAGAAGGAATGTTGTTATATTTTATATGTGGAAAATGAAAAAGAGAACACAATTCTTCCGTAGAAAGTACTATTTTGTTTTGAGGATGCCAAGATCTGCGAAAAGATCGGAACAAAAAATTTCGAATAAGAGATCGTTTTGAATGCCATTTCCTTTTAGAGAAGGAGTTAAGGCTTGGAGTTCCATATTGTGCAAAGCCGTTAAGGATATTAGAAAGATTAGTTTGTGCCATTCGTTCGTCTGGGGAAGAAGTAACACAACGAATAATTGTTTCAAATCCATGTTTTTCTGCTTTTTCTTCCATCATTTTGGTGAGCTCTTGGGATTCGTTTTTGCTTTCGCCTTCATTTGAATCCTTATCGTTTTCTTCTGAACCGCGAATTATTATTTCAAAAAGTTTTCCTAAAATAGAAAGAGGGTTCCACCAGGAAATTTGTGTTTTTCCAGAAGCTAATTTTTTGGCAAAATCTCTTGTTTGTTGTTGCCAATTGGATTTGGCTGGACGAATCATAAACTGAATAGCCGCAGAGTTTCCTTGTTCATCAGAAGCTTGAGACAGGGTATTGAGTAAATTATTTATTGGATCGGTGGACTCAAATTGTGTGTATGTCTTAAAGGGGTAAGAAAATTTTTTATTGGAGATAAGATATCCAGTAGCTTGTTTTGTATTTTTATGAAAAAGTTTTGGAGCGAGAACCTTTTCCACAACTGCTTCTGGATAAAAACTGGTAATTTGTTTTTCTACCAAATCTTTTATTTCGAAAGGACAGCCAATAAAAAATTTAATTTCATTATCTGTGGCAATATATTCCAAAGACAAGAAATTTTGATTCGTAAAAATAGTTTTAAAGTCTCCAGAATAAAGACCGCTGAGAGCAGAATAAAAATGTTCGGCAGTTCCAACTACTTTTCGAAGTTCAGAAATTTGGTCTCGATCTCTTTCGTAATCTTCTTTGGAGTCTTTTTTAGGAATCGAAATTTGAAGAAAAACAAAATTAAGAGATCGTTCAAAATCAATTGATTTTCGAAAAAGATAAATAATTCCCCATAGGATAAGTCCTGCAGTAATAAGTATTAAAGTACAAGTGATAAAAAGTTCTATCATATTAATTTCCCATTTGTGTAATTATAACAAAAAAATAAAAAAAAGCGAGCAAGGCTCGCTTTCTTGTCCGTTTCCTTACGCCTTTTGTGAAGAGAATATGCAAATTTTCTTTTTATTGTCATAAGAAACAAGGACGACAGAGTTTTGTGAAATCTCGCCAGAAACCAATGCCTCAACAAGAGGAGACTCAAGATGGTCAGACAAAACTCGACGAACTTCACGAGCTCCAAATTCTGGATTGTAGGCTGCTTTGGATAAGGTGTTGACAGTTGATCCGCCAATTTTTAGTACAATATTTTTTTCACTGAGTCGTTCTTGAAATTCTAAAATTTTAAGTTTTACAATTTTTTTAATTGAATTTCGATTAAGAGGTCGAAAAACAATCATTGAATCCAGACGATTTACAAATTCAGGAGAAAAGTTTTTCTTAAGGTCTTTGAGTACCTCGTCTTGAATGGTATCAAATTCATGTTCGTGTTCAGCTAAATCTTTTTGCGTATCTGTAAATCCGATGGAATTGGCTGTTTGTTGAAATCGTTGTGCACCAAGATTAGAAGTAAGAATTAAAACAGTATTTTTAAAATTAATTTTTCGACCTTTTCCATCAGTTAATATTCCATCTTCTAAAATCTGCAAAAGCATGTTGTGTATATCCTTATGAGCTTTTTCAATCTCATCAAAAAGAACGATAGAATGTGGTTTTTTCCGTATTTTTTCTGTGAGTTCTCCGCCGTTTTCATGACCGATATATCCGGCAGTGGTGCCTACAAGTCGAGAAGAGGTGTGTCCAGAAGAAAACTCGGACATATCAATTTTAATCAAAGCTTTTTCATCATGATAAATTTCTTGAGCCAACTGTTTTACAAGTTCGGTTTTTCCTACACCTGTTGGTCCTAGAAACATAAATGCTCCGAGTGGACGATTTGGATTTTGAAGTCCAACTCGGGCTCGACGGATTGCTTTTGAAATTTGAGAGATAGCTTGATCTTGTCCTACGATTTTCGTTGATAAAGTTTTTTCAAGCAATTGCAACATTTTTAATTCAGAATCCAAGAGCGTTGTGGTCGGAATACCAGTCATTTGTTCAACGACTTTAGCGATCATGGACTCATCAATTTTTTTGATATGTTTTGGTTCTATTTTTGCTTGCTTGAGTTTCAAAATAGCGTCTTCTAGAACTTGTTCTTTAACATGTAATTCATTGGCCTTTTGATAGTTTTGCGAAACAACTGCGCTTTCTTTTTTCTTTTGGGTTGATGATATTTTAGCTCGCAGTTCTCGAATTTCTTTTCTATTTTTTCTATTGGAAATAGATTTTGAAGCACAAGCTTCATCAAGGAGATCAAAGGCTTTATCGGGAAGGAATCGATCCGTAATATATCGATGAGAAAGTTTTACTGCGGATTCAATCGCTTCATCTGTAATTTTAACGCTATGAAAATTTTCATAATGAGGTCGAACTCCCTTTAGAATTTCTACTGCTTCTTCAAGACTGGGTTCAGGAATATCTACTGATTGAAATCTTCGTACCAATGCGGCATCTTTTTCAATATATTTTTGATGTTCATCAAAAGTAGTGGCACCAATAACTTGGATAAGACCACGAGAAAGTGCAGGTTTTAATATATTTGCTGCATCCAGAGTTCCTTCAGCAGAACCTGCGCCAACGATTGTGTGAAGTTCATCAATAAAAAGAATAACTTCATTTTCTGCATCAGAAGCTTCATCGATAATGCGTTTGAGACGATCTTCAAATTCTCCACGATACTTTGTTCCTGCCACAAGATTTGCCATAGAAAGAGACAAAATTCGTTTATCTAAAAGAGGATCAGGTACTTGTCCTTCCGTAATTTTTTGTGCTATTCCTTCTGCAATGGCTGTTTTTCCTACTCCTGGAGAACCGAGTAAAATAGGATTATTTTTTGTTTTTCGACATAAAATTTGAATACATCGATTGATTTCTTTTTTTCGACCAATAATTTTTTCAAGTTTTCCTGAAAGGGCTAATTCTGTGAAATCAGTACAAAAATAATCAAGTGCTAGTTTTTTCTTCCGAGAAGTTCGAGGTTGATCTTGGTCTATGGAAGGGGGATCAAAACTATTTGCTCCTGGAATTTGTCCACCGCCACCATTTTTTTGACCAAAAATACCGACTAGGACTCCCTGAAGACTCTCAATGAGTAGATCCATTTGTCCGGAAGAAGGCGCTGTAGAATTAGTTGCAGGTGTTTTTCCAGAATTTTTTTTGAATTCCGTATTTAGTAAATCTAAAACTTGTTCGGGTTGAATTATCATATCTTCTAAGACATGAACAGCTCCAGAATTTTTTTGTTGCATAAGTGCAAATAAAATATGTTCAGAATCAACAAGAGGATGTCCTAATTCAAAAGCTTTTTTAGTAGCAGATTCAATCGCCTTTTGCGCAAAACTTGAAAGGATGTTGATTTCTGCTTCATTTTCATCTATTTCTTCGTTTTCAGGATTCTTTATTTCTTCGGCAATACGAAAAGCGTTTTCATAGTTAACTCCAAAACCGCGAAGAATTGATCCGCCAATCGCTTTTGGTTGTCGTAGAATACCGAGTAAGAGATGTTGTGATTGTATTTGTTTTTCTCCCAATTTTTCCATTTCCTCTTGAGCGAGGATAATGGCATTTTTGGCAAAATTTGTGAAAGAGTCAAAAGGTGGTTTCATTTTTAAGTTTGAATAAAAGCTATTAATTTTTAGCACTCCTTAGTATCGAGTGTCAAGGACTGATTTTTACCTAATAATAAAAATTCCTTTCATTATAAGGAAAACTCAGGATTTCTCAATATACTTGAGGTTGAAGTTTTTCCAAAAGATAGTAATTAATTAAAAGTTAATTTCTTTGTATAAAATTGATTTGTAGCTTTGCTATTTTTATTTTTTAGCAGTAAATCGGATAGGAACAACCACAAATCTTTGAGAAGACTTAAAAACAAGAGGTTTTTTTGCTTCTATTTTTGTTAAAAACTCTTGTGTTTGTATTTTGGCAATATAAGCATCTAATTGTTCATTTTCTAGCATTAATTGTTGATTTGTTTGTGTTTCTTTAGTCAATATATAACCACGCATAGAAAGATGATTCATCAAGAATAAATGTATGATAAAAAGAGATACAGCACAAAAAGAGAGAAGAAAGAAAAGTGCTTTTCGCGTTTGCTCTGCGATTAGAGAGAGATGAAATCTCTTTTTTCGAATTTTATAAATCATCTGTAGAAGTTTAGAAGAAAAAAAAAGAGGAGCAAGTACTTTTTTAAAAAACAGGAAAGATTGGAATAATTTGAAGATTCTCAATCTTGGTGCATTTTATATTATAGTTAAATATAAAGAGGTGTGTGTGCCAATTTTTAAGAATCGGGAAATCAAAGATTAAGAAAAGAATTTTGTATAGATGTTCATGGGATTGAGTGTTTCAAGGTTTTGATTGGCACCATGAATTATATTAGAAAAAGAGTAAAAAAAGATTGACAAGGTATGGGCACTTTGATAAATTCCGCCGGCTCTTCTTTCGAGAGGAGTTAAAAAGCTCTTTTTCATTTCGGACGCAACAATAAAAAATTGCAATGCAATTAAAATAATTTCAAATCAACGTTTATTCAAAAAAATTTAATCTTTGGATTTATCCAAGGGTTAATCATTTAATTTAGCCACTAGTCAATACTATTGACTACAAGCTTTTCTTTACGAAGAGTTTGATCCTGGCTCAGGGTGAACGCTGGCGGTGCGCCTAATACATGCAAGTCGAGCGAGACAAACCTTAAGTTTACTTGGGGTTTTGAAAGCGGCGGACGAGCGAGTAACACGTAAGAAACTACCCCGTACTCAGGGATAACTCGGTGAAAGCCGAGCTAATACCGGATAGCCTCGAAAGAGTAAAGCTTTTGCGGTACGGGAGGTGCTTGCGGACTATCAGTTTGTTGGTGGGGTAATGGCCTACCAAGACTATGACGGATAGCTGGTGTGAGAGCATGACCAGCCGCGATGGGACTGAGACACGGCCCATACTCCTACGGGAGGCAGCAGTAAGGAATCTTCCGCAATGGGCGAAAGCCTGACGGAGCGACACCGCGTGGTGGATGAAGGCCTATGGGTCGTAAACACCTTTTCTATGGGAAGAAGATCTGACGGTACCATAGGAATAAGGACCGGCTAATTACGTGCCAGCAGCCGCGGTAATACGTAAGGTCCGAGCGTTACCCGGAATTATTGGGCGTAAAGCGTCCGCAGGTGGCGCAGAAAGTCAGTTATTAAATACCGATGCTCAACATCGGTGCTGTAATTGAAACTTCTGTGCTAGAGGATGGTAGAGGTATATGGAATTCTGCAAGTAGGGGTAAAATCCGTAGATATGCAGAGGAACACCAAAAGCGAAGGCAGTATACTGGACCAATCCTGACACTCAGGGACGAAAGCGTGGGGAGCAAAAGGGATTAGATACCCCTGTAGTCCACGCCGTAAACGATGCTAACTCGGTGTAGGGACCCTCGACCTGGTCTCTGTGCCTAAGGTAACCCGTTAAGTTAGCCGCCTGTGTAGTACGATCGCAAGATTAAAACACAAAGGAATAGACGGGGACCCACACAAGCGGTGGAACATGGGGTTTAATTCGTCAATAAGCGAGTAACCTTACCCAGACTTGACATCCTAATCGTATTTTTCAGAAATGAGAGAGTCAGTTCGGCTGGATTAGTGACAGGCGCTGCATGGTTGTCGTCAGCTCGTGCCTTGAGGTGTTCGGTTAAGTCCGTTAACGAGCGCAACCCTCGTCGTATGTTGTATTTTCATGCGAGACTGCCCGGTATAACCGGGAGGAAGGTGAGGATGACGTCAAATCAGCATGGCCTTTATGTCTGGGGCTACACCCGTGTTACAATGGGTAGTACAAACTGAAGCGAAGCGGTAACGTGGAGCCAATCGGAAAAAACTACTCTCAGTTCGGATTGTGATCTGAAACTCGATCACATGAAGTTGGAATCGCTAGTAACCGTGTATCAGTCATGGCACGGTGAATATGTTCCTGGGTCTTGTACTCACCGCCCGTCAAGGCATGGGAGTTGGGGGCGCCCGAAGTCTGCGAAATAATCGTGGCCTAAGGTGAAACCAATGACTGGGCTTAAGTCGTAACAAGGTATCCGTACGGGAATGTGCGGATGGAAAATCGCCTCGTCCAGAGGCTCAAAGGTACGCTCCATTTTTTAACTTTTCCGTAAGGAAAGAGGAGCAAGAAAGTTGAGAATTTAAGTTGATTTTTCTCAAGTGTAAATTCCTTTTTGGTCGGCGTCCGAGATGAAAGAGAGTCTTTTTGTGTATTGATATAGAAATCTATGATAAAAACAGTCGTCCTGAACTTGTTTCAGGATCCCTGCCTTCGCAGGGATGAGGAAAGACATCTGACTTCATAGAAAAGAGAAACATAAAATATTGTAGATCCCGTTTCAAGAACGGGAAGACAATACATGGATCCCTGCCTTCGCAGGGATGAGGAAAGACATTTGACTTCATAGAAAAGAGAAACACAAAATATCGTAGATCCCGTTTCAAGAACGGGAAGACAATACATGGATCTCTGTCTTCGCAGGGATGAGGAAAGACATCTGACTTCATAGAAAAGAGAAACACAAAATATTGTAGATCCCGTTTCAAGAACGGGAAGACAATTTTTTTACAGGAAGACATTATTTTTACGGGAAGACAATTATTTTCCTGTTTTTTGATGATTTTATGTACCTATTTAAATCATGATTATAATAATGATTATAATCATTACATGATTGGAAAGAAACTTGGTTTCGGAGGTGTTCGAAAAATTGTTCTATGAGCCATGAAGAAGCCATATGGTTTTAGTATATGTGAAAGTTAAAATGGATAGAAAAATAAAAAGATTTTTCTTTTTTTTAGACTAATTTTCCATCTCAAAATATTCCACTTTTCCAATCTTTTTAGGTAAAATTAGGCGGATTTTTCCGTCTTTTTTCTTTTTGTCATGCTCCATGGCTTTGAAAATTTCTTTTTCCGAAAAATCACACACTAAATCGATATCAAATTGATTAAAGATATTTTCAATACGATCCACGAGATCCCAATCACAAAGTTTTCTTTCTGCTGCATACTGAGTTGCCATAACTGTACCGATTGCTATGGCTCTTCCATGAGGGATTTCGAAGTTGGAAAGATGTTCGACGGCATGTCCAAAGGTATGTCCAAGGTTTAAGTGTCCTCGAATACCAGATTCTTTTTCGTCTTGTTCTACGATTTGTTTTTTGATTGTGATAGAATCAGGAACAAGTTTGAACAATTCTGTACAATCGCCATCTTTGAGATGAGTTTTTGATAATTTTTCTAAATTTTCAAAATGTGAAGAATCAGTCAAGATGCCGTGTTTTACCATTTCAGCGATTCCATTTTTTACTTCTTCAAGAGGAAGGGTTTCTAGAAACTTTGAACAACACAGTACAGTTTCTGGTTGGTGAAATGCACCGATAAGGTTTTTGCCTTGTGTGCAGTTATATCCTGTTTTTCCTCCTACAGAAGAATCGACCATAGCGAGTAATGAAGTTGGCACTTGAACGAAAGGCACTCCTCGCATAAAAATAGAAGCTGCAAATCCTACGAGATCTCCATAAATACCGCCACCAATAACGATAAAAACTGCTGTTCGATCTAGATTTAATTCAAAAGCTTTGTTCAAAATCTTCTCAACGGTTTCCCAAGTTTTATAAATTTCTCCTGGAGGGAGTACTAGTATGTTTTTTAACAGTGTTGGACTTTGAAAAGATCGGACTTTGGAGTTAAAAAAAGGGCTTTTTTCAAAAACATTTTCATCAGTTACCAGCAGAAAATTGCGTCCAGATATTTGTTTTAAAAGTCGTTCGTCAAGAGAATTAAAGTCCTTTGGGAATTCAATATTATAAGCTTTTTCTTGTGTGGAAAGGTGAACTTTAATTTCTTTCATCAATACTATTCTAAGTTTTCTTACAAGACACTATTCTTCTTTTTCTTTCGAAAGAGTTGGCTGATTAGTTTCTTCAGTTTTTTCTGTATGATTGATGATTGAGATAGAAGCCACGAGATCTTTCTTCGACTTCATTAAAATAACGCCTTGAGTGGCTCTTCTGGATGTTTTTATTCCAACGAGTGGAGTTCGTATTGTTTGACCGTTTTTAGTAACGATTAGCAAGTCTCCTTCCATTGAAGAGTCAATCACTCGTGCGCCTGCTACTTTTCCAGTTTTTTTGGTAATATTTGAAACTTTAACTCCAGTTCCGCCTCGAGATTGGTTTCGGTATTCCGAAACAGGAGACATTTTTCCTAATCCGTTTTCCATCACTACGAGAAGTTTTGCTTCTGGATCTCTCAGTATATCGATTTCTACGACTTCGTCTTTTCCTTTGAGTCGAATTCCTCGTACTCCAGATGCGGTTCGTCCCATAACTCGAACATCTTTTTCTGAAAATCGAATAGATTTCCCTTCTCGTGTTATCAAGAAGACATCATCTTCTCCCGAAGAGACCTTTGCCCAGTGGAGAGCTTCTCCTAGTCGTACACCACAGGCGATAAGTCCGCTTCTTCGAATATTTTGGAATTGGTCGAGAGAAGTTTTTTTCACGGTTCCGCCAGTGGTACCCATAAAGATAAATTTCCCTTCACTTCGGCTAAGATTTAAAATTTCAGTTACTTTCTCGTTTGATTGCAGTTGTAACAGATTTACAATTGGAGTTCCTTTGGCGATGCGAGAGGCTTCTGGCATTTCGTACATAGGGAGTGCAAAAACTCGTCCGAGACTGGTAAAGAAAAGTAGGTCGTTATGATTTGTTCCAAATACGGATTTCGCAATAATATCTTCCTCTTTTGTTTTAGCGCCAACAACACCTTTTCCGCCTCGTTTTTGTGTACGGAAAACATCGGGTTTCATTCGTTTTATATAGTTTTCTTCGGTTAATACTACTAACATTTCTTCGTCAGGAATCGTGTCTTTGGCATTAAATTTACCAAGACCATGAGGATTTACTTTGGTGCGTCGTTTATCTCCAAATTTTTCTTTGGCCCTTATAAGTCCTTCTTCGATAATGTCAGATTGTTTTTCTCGTGAGGCTAAGATAGATTTGAGAAGTTCGATAAGCTTGAGTTTTTCTGCTAGCTCGTTTTCGATTTTCTTTCGTTCAAGTCCAGCTAGAGTTTGGAGTCGCATTTCCAAAATCGCTTTAGTTTGTTTTTCAGAAAGACCGAATCGTTTTTGAAGTGCTTCTCCAGCAATTTCTTTTGTTTCAGATTTTTTAATTATTTCAATGACCTCATCAATATGATCTAACGCAATTTTAAGTCCTTCTAAAATATGTGCACGAGCCTCTGCGGCTCGAAGTTCAAATTTAGTTTTTCGCACAACCACCTCAAAACGATGATCCAAGAAGTGAGAAAGCACTTCTTTTAGATTGAGTAGTTTTGGATGAATGCCATCCACTAATGCAATCATATTGAGATTAAAACTTTTCTGCAGTGTAGTATTTTTAAAGAGTTGATTGAGTATTTTTTTCGGAAAAGCATCTTTTTTTAACTCAATTACAATACGAATTCCTTCTCTGGAAGATTCATCTCTTAAGTCCGTGATGCCAACAATTTTTTTGTCTCGAACAAGGTCGGCAATTTTCAAAACAAGATCAGATTTATTTACTTGATAAGGAATCTCAGTCACAATGATAGCTGTTTTTCCACCTTTCATTTCTTCAGTATGCGTTTTTGATCGCATTATAATTCCTCCACGCCCAGTGTGATACATTTCTTTTACAGCACCACCATCATAGATTTCTGCTCCTGTTGGGAAATCAGGACCTTTGATAAATGTTAAAAGATCATCAATGGTCATTTCAGGATTCTTCAACAAACTTACTGTGGCATCTATAATCTCATCCATATTATGTGGCGGAATATTTGTTGCCATTCCAACAGCAATCCCCATTGTTCCATTGAGAAGTAATTGAGGGATAACCGAAGGCATAACACTAGGTTCCTGTGTACTGGCATCGTAATTGGGGCGAAAATCAACGGTATCTTTTTCAAGATCTTCTAGCAAAAGTTCGGAAATACGAGTCATTTTGGCTTCCGTATAACGCATTGCTGCAGCATTATCTCCATCTATAGATCCGAAGTTACCTTGACCATCAACCAATGGGTATCGCAATGAAAATTCTTGAGCCATTCGTACCATAGAATCATAAACTGCAGTATCACCATGAGGATGATATTTACCAAGTACGGCTCCTACAACATTGGCTGATTTTCGATACTTAGACCCAGCACGAAGACCTATTTCATGCATAGCATACAAGATTCGTCGATGTACAGGTTTCAGTCCGTCTCGAACATCTGGTAATGCTCGAGAAACAATAACCGACATAGCATAGCTCAAATAACTTTCTTCCATTTCTGGAATGAGAGCTCTAGAAAAAATATTTTTTTCATCTGGCGAAAAAAATAATGGATTTTCCAAAATTTCAACTTCTTCCGTTGTTTCTTCTGAAGAAGATTCTTGGTTTTCAGTATCTTTTTTTAATGGATCGGGTGTATTATTTTCAGAGTTTTCTTCTGGTTGATTTAGGTCGTTGTTTTCAGTATTTTCGTCGTTCATTTTATATATTGAGATTAAGGCTTATAGGCATTTTTTTGTAGAACAAAACTAAGCATAAAAAATTCCTCCAGATTTTAAGAAAATTCTTTTGTAAATCAACCCTTTTAATCCTTTTATCGACTAAAAATGTTTGAAGTTTCAAATCCAGGAGGGGAAAGTTTTGTAGCGCGTCCATCAAAGCGAATAATGAAGGCATTTCTATTGTCATCACAAGGATTAGAAGAACAGTTGTCGGTGTTTGTTTGTGTAAACGGAGGTTCTTCTAGATAGATAGGTCGAAATTGACGAACAAAATGTAAATCGTATATACGGGCATTAGACTGACTGCTGGTTGTTGTCCAAGGAGTCGTATAGACACTTTCAAATGTTCTAAGAGTAGATCCTCCAAGTGTATTTCGACTTAACAGGGTTCCTTCTAGAAGTAATTGTGTGTCGTTGGAGAAATTACCTCCATCACAAATATTGTCATTGCAGGTATTTGTAATAGAAGGAAGAAAGGAATCATTAGAAATAAGACCTCCTTCGGCGAAATATGTACCAACCATTTTTTTCACATCCGTTCGTACAAAAATATTTCCTTTTTCTGGTGTAGGTTCTACGACCTCATTGATTAAAATAAAACCAAAAGAATCGAGTTTGTTTTGATAATCAAAACTGCCATCTATGATGAGATTTCCGTTTTGAATAACAAGAGTATTTTTTCCTACTGGCAAATTCAGAGTGCTTCCGGTATTGCCAATAATAACATCTTGATTGTTTACAACGACAATGGAGTCTGCTGAGTACCAGTTTACATCAAAAGGAATGGCAGAAGTATCAGTTTTGACATCACTGCCTCTTGATAATTCAAATGCATTTTGAAAAATTTCTTGTCGGATATCTTGAAGTTTAACATGCCCCAAACGGATGGTTTTTGTATCTTGTAGAATAGTGTCTTCTTCATCTCCCAAGAGATTTCCCTCGATGGAAGCACCAATAAGAGTAACCATGATAGTTAATTCATCATAGTCATCAGCACCAGATCCATCAGGAATACCAGCGCCTACAGCTCCGCTGGGGTAGGCAATGGTTTTATTGATTCCTCCATCACTGATTTCATATTGTACATCGGTAGAAAATGCCAAATTCGAAACAGGGGAGATATCTCCAAAGGTTAAATCAAGTTCTAGTTTGGGACTAATGACAGTTTCTTGTGTTGTTACCGCGATATCATCGGGTTTTATTGCTACATTTGTAGCTAGAATGTGTTCTGGTAGATTATAAATAGATAGAAGAGTAGAAATTAGTGGATTGGGACCTCCAATCGTAGGAAGTACTAAGTTTCTAAGAATTTTCATTGGAGTTTGTGTTTCGAGAATAAACTCAGGAGGAAGGTTTACAAATTGCAACAAAGTTCGAGCCCATGGGCGAAATTGGACATTTGGGGAATATTTATCAAAAGCAAATGTAACTAAATTGTTGGTATCAACTGTTCCGTCCTCAAGGATTTGAGGAAGAGTCATGTTTAATGCTAATTCAAAAGGAATATTTTTACCTAAATAAGGTCCCCACAATCGAGTAGAAGGTGTCCATGATAACAGCGTAAATTGGTGTTGAACTTCATTATTAGAAGAAAGGAGGAAATCAATATAATTTGCTGATTCAGAGTAAGGAATAAGTTCGTTATTAAGACGAAGACCATTTCGAAAGTCAAGATCTCCAAAATTTGCATCATTAATGTATTCAGAATCAGAATAAAGTTCTCCAGTGAAATTTTTTAATTGTGTAACTGGATTTCCAAAAACATCTCGTACTTTAAAAAGTATATTGCAAAGATCGTTGCCATTGGCGGTAAGAGATTCATTGGCACAGTTAGGCGAAGGAGTAAAAACAGATTGGTCTTTATCAGGAGTTCCTGGAAAGATAACAAAAGTGGAAACATCTGGATTTTCTGGATTTTGAGCAAAATCATAAAGCTGAATGGTTGTTTTATAATTCCCAGCTTGTTGAAAGCAGTTATCAATTTCAGGAGAAGGACTATCATCAGAAAAACCAAGCACATCTAAATTTTCCCAAACACAATTTTCTTCTGGACCAGCATATTCGAAACAAGGACCAGCAATTCCGGATTGATCTGTGTATCCAAAACAGGAAAAAGATGGAACATTTGTATGTTCTTTTGAATATTCTACTTTCATATAAGAGCTTTCCCAATCAAGACCAAGTGCAAATGATTCATGACAAAAGAAAACAAATGAAAGTATGAACAAAAAGAATTTGATTTGTTTCTCCACGCAAACATGTCTTGCAAGCACTGTCTGCTTACAAAGAGTATTCAATTTTTTAAAAAGATTTATCATCATTTTCTTAAGGGTTGGAGGGAGAATCAGACAAGGAGTCACTTAATTCAAAATTATTAAGGAGCCAGTGATTATTATTTTCAGAAGAATCATTTCCGAGAGACATTAAAAAAGATGAATCGCTGAAATTTAAGTGAAATCCATTTGTTCCATGAGTTCCATCAAATGAACGAGGAATCCATTTTGTATCGATATTATATTCCCCAAAAGAAGAGGGAGAAAGTGATTGTCCATCAACAAAAACAACTTCTGCAAAAAGACCATTGAAAAAATCTTCTGAAGAAGTTCCAACAAACCTCCCCATTGAATGATTGGAAAGATTGTTTATGAATGAGTTACTATGAAGAGGTGGTATTATGTTCGTATCAAAGTTGACAATACGATTGTCATCAACATAAATTTGTACTCGGTTTTCAGGTAAAACATTGGTGGTATCCCAAACAACGACGAGGTGCATCCAAGTATCTTGATTGTTGAATAATGTGGAAGAGGTGATATTAGTATTTGTTGTGCCGTCAACTTGATGTTCGATTTGCAGACGGTTGGAATCATCAAATTTAATTGAAGTCCAGTTAGTATTATCATCGCCTGCATTAAATATTATCTGAGAACGATCAAGTTCTCCTTGTTTTATCCATCCGCTCCATGTCCAAGTATTTTGATTACTTCCTATCAAGGGGAATCGAGAAAGAAAAGAATTATCCAAGGCACCAAATTGAAGAGATGCTTCTACTTGATAAAGACCAGTTCCAGTACCAACAGCTTGTCGAGTTGACCCACAGTTGCTAGTTTGGACAAAACTAGTTCCATTTTGAACGCTTTCAGGTGTTGGTAGCCATTCCGAGTCTTCACAACCTACACCAATTAAATTAAAAGGAAGACATCCATCAAAGAGATGATAATCACATTTTAATATGCAAAAAAGTCCATCAGCAATATAACCAGGTGCACATTCTGTTGTACAAGTGCCTCCAACACTATCATCAATAATTCCGCGTTGAGAAGAAGAGATGGCACAAACCGTTTCATCTTCAACACAGCGTCCACCTTTAGGAAACAAGAAGGAGTCTGCGTTTGATCCACAGGCGTCATCATCAAAAAAAGCAGGATGAGTTGCTTTGGTTGGGTTTTCAAAGTCAGCTGCGGTGATTTCAAAGGCAATATTTTCTCCAGTGGAAATATTGGTATTTGTAGCAGAATCATCTAGAAAAAATTCAGTACCCCCAACATTACCCTTGTTTTTCCATAGAATACTTTGTGAAATGGTTGGCTTTGCGGGGTCATACCAATCTATTTCCAATGAATTTTCTTCTGGGAAGGTACAATTTCCAATATTATCACAAACTTTAATATTACGAGGAGCGATTGAGTCACAATTGTTTTCTGGTTCAGATTCTTCACAAAAATTACCACGAATAATTAAATCAACAGAGTTTCTATGACAGGAAGCACCACCATCAGAGCAAGAAATATTTACCGCAACAGAATCTTTTTTCGCTCCTCGTTTTATGGTTCGAATACTTTGTTTTATGGATTCAATAATTGTTTCTGGTGTTGAGATGTTTTCATTCAATGTTGTGATTTCTTCCTCCAAGCTCGTAATTTCATTACTAAGAGTGGTTATATCGGAAGCAATGGAAGTAATATCGTTCGCCAAGGCAAGTCTTTCCTCATTAACAATGATAATTTGTGCTTCGAGTGCGGCTTTTAGAATATCATCCTCTTCTGTTCGTCTTTCAATAATTGCAATATTGTCGGCAAGCTTTTGTTGTAAAATATATAAATATTCATTCTTATCCATAAGCGTATTTTCTTTATGCGTTTTAATCTGAAAGATGTCCATTCTCTCTATTACTTTATCATTTTTGAGAAATAGTTTACTCCTTCTTAAATTGATATTGAATTCTTTTAAAATAAGGTACTGGTGTAGTGTTTCTTCAGAAGCTCCAAGGGTAGTTCGAAAAAGAGCTTTGCTTGCGTCATTGTCATATACAATGTTTAGAGAAGGGGGTGTTTTATCAATTAAAAGAGTATCTTGCCAAGCTGTTCCACACCAGCCGCTTTCCCCGCAACTGCTGTTCATTTTAAATAGAATTTGAGCTCCCCAAGCGCCATTAGAAAGACTTGTTGGAAGATTAATTTCAAAATCATAGGTTTTTGTGTTTTGAATAGTAAAACTTTCTGGTTCAACATATACATCATTTCCATCTTTAAAGAACTTAACAATAATTCTTTGTGGGGTTTCTTGGAAAAATCCGTGTTGTGTTAAATTATCAAAAATATTGCCATGAAAAAGAACTTTTTTAAAAGGGAGAAATTTGTTTTCTATTGCAATTGGATTAAATGACCAGTTAGCAATAGGGTGGTGCCAAAAGACAGTAACAGCTGCAAAGGCAGATTCGCACAAAAAGAGAGGAGTAAGCAATAAAAGGAAAAACCGTTTTTCTTGTCGTAGCCAGCTATTGAGAGCAATTAAGAAGAATAAAAAGATAATAGCTATCCATAGTATCCAGTCATCGAAAAAAGATTGTTCAAGTTTTTCTATTTTTTGAGAAAGATCTTCTTCTTGTTCTTTAGAAAACTCTTGCAACAAAGGAGCTGGAAAGTTTTTTGATTTAAAAATTTTACTGATAAGTATGTCATTCCCTTGTTTAATTTTTAGTTCAATGATGAATTGAGACGCTGGATTTTCGAGAGGGAATGATATGAGTCCAGAAATTTTACTATTTTTTACGGTCAAAGGAACTGATTGGAAAAGGAAGTCTACGACTTTTTCTTCTAAATGTTGCTTGATGGAAACTTCAGCAAAGGTTTCTTTTTGGCTATCTGGAACGAATCCCTGAAAAGCAATAGAGAGAGTATCGCTTTCTAGAAGGAATCGATTGGCAGAAGTATCAAAAGAAGTGATTCGAGCGAAAGCACCTTCTATCAAAAAATCTTTTTTTAATCTTCCAGAAATAGTATTTTCTTCTTTGTCTAAGAGCAAAAGTTCAACGGAATAAAGTCCTGGAGAAGTTGGTGGATTAAATGAAAAAGAAAACACTTTAGTAGAGTTGTTCTTGATTTGTTCTTCTGGAAAAATCTTTTTAAAAAAAATTCTCTCTTCTACATCTTTTGGTGATATTCGGATTTGTGGAGAAAAGTTAAGATTTTTTTCATTATTAGAAACAAGAAAAGATATTTCCCCTAAAGAAGAATTATCAGGAATAGAAACATTTAAATTAGATACAGAGACGACATCAATAAAAGAGGAAAAAGGTAGTTTTTTTTGTGTACTGCCTAAGAAATTTTGCTTTAATCCAAAAAGGGTAATTTTTAATTCTGAATTTTTTGGGAATTTTTCAGTAGGGAGTGTGAGGAAAAAAGGAATAACTTTGGGTTTATTCTGTTGTATGTTTTCTGGCTTGTCTTCTTTTTTTTCCCAAAGGATGGCTTGATTGCTATCAATAATTGAAAAAACAATTTTTCCAATGTTTGAAGAAGAGGGAACATTTATAAGGTTTCCAGCAAGTGTATTTTTTTCGGAAGTTTTAATATAATCAAACCGTAGAGGTATAGATGAGACCGTTTCAAGCAGAACTATGTCATGAGGAATCTCTAGTGCATAAGCTGAAAAGAAGGAGAAAAAAAAGCCTCCCATAAAAAGACTGGTTCTTAGCTTATAAAAAATAGAGTTTATACAGTTTTTATACATGTGATTATACGAGGAAAGTATATATTTTTTACTTAAAAATGCACGGAAAAAACCCTTGCCAAAATTCTTTTTTTTTTCACAATAGCTTTCGATGATATTTCGTAATCGACGCAGTCGGTCTAATTTTGGACTTCGCCGTAGAAAAAAGAACTATGTTCCATTCATTTTTTTTCTGGTTATTGTTGGTTTTTTCTTTTGGGCTGTTTTTCAACTTATAGTTGCTCTTTTCTCAAACATTAGGAGTGAGACGGTGAGTGCAGAACTTCAAATATTATCAGGGAAAATAGAGTTTTTATTACCCGATACGGAATATTGGAATTTAGCTTTTTCTGAACAGAAGTTTTTAGCTGGAGATCGAGTAAAAACAGGAACGAATTCAAGGGCTTCTTTTACGATATTAGGTGGAAATACTATCTTTTTGGATGGAAATTCAGAATTAGAATTTTTAGAATTGGAAAAGAAATCTTCTGGAAAAAAAATAGTTCGATTGAAATTACTAAAAGGGCAATTATGGACGAAAGTTTCAGATGATGACTTTTCTTCTCAGAAAGGTTCTTGTTTTGAAGTGGATACAGATAGAATGGGAGTTTCTGTTAAGGGAACAATCTTTAACATGACTAGTTCTAATACGCAGGATTCAGTACGACTTATAAGAGGAAATGTTGATGTAGATATTTTTGATGGAGAAAATGAAAATCAACATGTAAATATGGGAGTTGGTCAAAAACTTGTTGCAAGTAGTGAGACGATTAGAGATATGAAAAACAATTTGGATGTATTGGAAATAATAGATTCTGAGTTTATTAATTCTGATTGGCATTTACAAAATTTAGAAAAATTTTTCCCACAAGAAGTTGCTCAAATTCGTCGAAAAATTGAAATATCTAATCCAATAATCAATCCAAAAATAGATGAGATAATAGAAGGAGATGCTAGTATGCCGTCTCCTCAAATACTATTTCCAGAAAATGGAACGAGAATTCCAGCATCTCAAGATATGGCAAAAATAGAAGGAACAGCACCAATTGAAGCTTTTCAGATAGAAGTAAATGGATATGTTTTGACAAGATTTAATCCAGGAGACAAAAAATGGACTTATTTTGGAGCAAAAAAGTTCGGAACATTGAGGGAAGGAGAAAATATATACAGTGTGGTGGCTATTTCAAGAGAAGGAAAAAAATCTCTTCCAGTAGAAGTGAAAATCTTTTATGAAGGAGTTTCTGGTGAAGAGAGGGTACAAGAGGCAACGATTAATTTGAAAACAGTGAATGACTTTAGTGCACCAGTTGTTATTCGGCCAGAAATATTTTTATCAGGTGGTTCTGACATAATTTTTCAAACAGCGGCTTCGGTTGTAACAATTGTTGGGACGGTTGATCCAAAAACAAATTCAGTAAAAATTAATGGATTTAAACTTAAAAAGTTTAATCCAGGAGATAATGAATTTTCTTATATTGCGAATGCAACTTACGGAAATATGAAGGAAGGTGAAAATATCTATAAAATTTTAGCATTTGGTCCAGATGGAAAAACATCAGAAACTTCAATAAAAATCCATTATTCGCCAATAAACATAGGAGACTAGCGCGTGATTTTTTTAAGGAAACAAAACATGTCTTTTGAATTTTTTGAGTATAAAGCGGAGCATCAAAAACAATGGGACGATTTTGTTTTAACTTCTTCTTTTGGATCAGTACACCAAACAGCGGATTGGAAATCTTTTCAAGAAAAAATTCCAGGAAGAGAACGAGTTTTAGGATTTGGAATAAGAGAATCTTCCTCAAACAAAATTTTAGCCACAGTTTTTTGTGTGAAAATGAATACGGGATTTTTTGGTAAGTATTGGTGGTATTCTGCAAGAGGACCTGTTTTTGATCCAGAAAAACATTTAGAAGCGGGTTTGTATTTGATGAAGGAAGTGGTTAAAAAACTAAAAAAAGAAGGTGGGATTTTTTGGCGATTTGATCCTTATTTTTCACAGGAATCTTCTGTTCTTTTGAAGCAAGGAGAACTTCGTTTTTTAAAAACAACACAAAATTATCAGCCAGAAGATACTTTGGAAATAGATTTGTCAAAAACAGAGGAGATAATATTGTCTGAAATGAAGCGAAAAGGTCGATACAATATCAAGTTGGCTCAAAAAAAGGGAGTGAAAATCGTAAAAATAGAAGATGGGAAATTTTCAAACCAAGATTTGGAAGATTTTTATCAGCTCAATCAAGAAACAACTTCCCGAGACAAATTTTCAGGACATCAAAAAATTTATTACAAAAACTTTTTACAGGAACTAAAAAAATACGCGGTACTTTTCTTTGCAGAAGTTGAAGGAAAAAGGATTGCGACTGCAATCACTACTTTTTGCGGAGAACAAGCGATTTATTATTTTGGAGCATCGACAAGTGACCCAGCGTGCAGAAACTTAATGGCTCCGTATTTATTGCAGTGGGAAATGATTCGAGAGGCAAAAGAAAGAGGAATGAAAAAATACGATTTTTTAGGGATTGCTCCAGCAGATGAGGAAAATGTTTATAGAAAAGATCACGAGTATGCGGGAATTACGGAATTTAAATTAAAATTTGGTGGTAATCGAAAAAATTATGCTTCAGGAAACGAATTCGTTTTGTCTCCATTTTGGTATAGTGCATACCGGTTCGTTAAGAAAATAAAATAAGAGACTCTTTCCTCCCTCATTGAGAAAAAGAGTTCGAACTCTAGGAGTTCGAACTCGAAAACAGGAGTTTATTTATCAGTGTTATCTAAAAATGCTGATTTATCACAAATATAGTTAGTTTCTCCTGGTAAATAGTGAGTGGAGGAAAAACAGGTGAGAATGGCTCCTTTAGAAAAGTTTTTAAATTCGTGCCAACAACCTTTTCGCACCAAGAGGGCTTTATTTTTTTGATCAAGTACAATTTCTTTATCACCAGATCCATCATTTATAAGTGCCGTAATCTCACCAGAAACAGCTATAAAGAGCTCATCTTCGATTTTATGGGCATGTCCACCACGGACAGCGTTTTGATTGCTAGAAACAAAATAAACCCGTTTTACTTCAAAGGGGAAAGATGAATCTAATTCCAATGGAATGGTTTCCCCTCTATCATCGGAAAACAAAGGGAGCGTTAATATTTCAAATTTTTTCATATTTATAGAAATAAAGTTATTTATCAGAGGTTACTATAGAGATTAGGGGTGATTCGACAAGTTTCAGAATAAAATATAGACTAACAAAAAATGATGAACAATCTCTTAAAAGAAATCAGAATTTTTCATTGGATTAAGAATCTTTTGATTTTTGCACCATTGATTTTTGCATGTTCTTTTTTTGATATAACTTTAATTTTTCAAGCTATTTTAGGCTTTTTTGCATTCTCTTTTATAGCAAGTGTTGTTTATGTTTTGAATGATGTTTGTGATATCGAAAAAGACAAATTGCATCCGCAAAAGAAAAATCGTCCAATTGCATCAGGAAAAATTTCAATGACAATGGCAAAGGTACTGGGAACAATCTTGATTACAATTGGGATTTTTTTAAGCTTTCACCTTCCTTTTGATTTTCAAATTATTTTGGGAATCTATTTTATTTTTAATATTCTATATTCTTTTTGGCTCAAGCATATTGTATCAATTGATATTATTTCGGTTGCTCTTATGTATTTATTTCGAATTTTTGCTGGAGCTGCAATTGTTGGAGTACGAGTTTCAAGTTGGATGCTTTTAACGACTTTTTTTGGAGCACTTTTTTTAGTTGTTGCCAAAAGATATTCTGAATTAAAAAATCAAACATTATCTCGAAATATATTGGAACATTATCAGAAAGAAATGTTAGAACTTTTTATGGGGATTTCAACGACGCTTACTATTGTATTTTATTGTCTCTATGTGGTAGAAAAATCACCAAACTTCATCTTTACTATTCCCATTGTGCTTTTTGGTATTTTTCGATATTATTATTTAGTTTTTTATCATGGAAAAGGGGAAGAGCCAGAAAAATTACTTTTTGACCCAGCAGTTTTTTTGAGTGGGATTTTATGGATTCTAGTCTCTATTTTAATTCTTTCTATTCAATGAAATTTTTAAAAATTAAAAACCATCTTATCTTTCTGGATATAGATGGAACAATTACGGCGGATAATTCAACAGAAATTGAGAATAAAATGTTATATTTCATTGAAAACCTACAAAAAAATAACAAAGTTTATTTGTGCACAAACTCAAGAAATCATTATAGAAATCAGCAAATATCAAAAATCACAAAACTTGAAATACTAAAAACAACACCTAAAAAGCCAAGTTCTAAAATTTTAAATAGTTTATCTACAGTGGAACGAGAAATGCCAAAAATTGTAATTGGAGACAAGTTTTTAACGGATAGGTTTTTTGCAAGAAATATTGGTGCAGAGTTTATTTTAGTTAAGCGAATCTTGTCAGGAAACGAACGATTTCTTATTAAAACCATTAATTTTATTGATGATTTATTTGATTTTTCGTTTGGTAATTTTTTAAAAAAATGATTAATGCAATAGTGTTATTGGGAGCAATCGTTTTAGCCGCAGGGGGAAATGTTTTTTTAAAACTAGGGGCAAGAAACTTTTCAATGGTCGAATTATTCCAAAATTATTATTTGTTTTTAGGTATATTTTGCTTTGTTTTGAGTTTGATTTTGTATTTTTATATTCTCTCAAAAATAAATTTATCAATTGCTTATCCAATTCTAACATCGGGAAGTATAATTTTAGTAACAGTTGTTTCCTATTGCTTCTTTAATGAAAGTATAAACTTAAAACAAGTCATTGGTTTGTTCTTTTTACTTATAGCTATCTTATTAATTTCTCAAAAATGAAAAGAGTCGTAACATTGGATGTTCTACGTGGATTGGCGATTTTTAATATTATTTTGATTCATACTCTTTGGTGGAGTGGAACGAGTTATATTTCAAATCCACTTTTTAGAGAACTTTCATTACTTTTTGAGGTACCCCTGTTTTTTTATTTGAGTGGATTTGCGGCACAATTACAAACATTTGATTATAAGAAATTCCTTTTTCGTTTTTTGAAAATTTATAAAAATTACTTAGTTTTCTTTTTATTCTTTGTGCTTTGTTTGCTTTTCTATGAAACAATTCTTAACGATTTTGTTATAACGCTTAAATTGACTTTTTTAGATATAAAGGATTGGATTTTGTTTCGAAAACATCCAAACTATGAATTAGCTGTAGCTGGAATGGGAACTTTTTGGTTTTTACATATATTTATTCCCGTTTATTTGATGGTGCCAGTATTGTTTTTTATCAAAAAAACCAAAGCAGCTTTTATCTTTTTATTATTTGGATTAGTAATTTTAATTTCAGAAAATAATTTTTCTGCATTTCGACTTACTTATTATTTTCATAATTTGGGATTTTTTATTTTTTATTTTTTTATTTTTGCTCTTGGTTATTTTAATTTGAAAATAAAAAGCAAGAAGGAATTGTTTTTATGTTTTTTGTTTTTATTAACAACAATTTTTTTAATTCGTGGGAAAGAAATATTTACGACAAATTTTCAAGAGTTTAAATTCCCGCCACAACTTCTTTATTTATTGTATTCTCTTTTCTCTATATTTATTGCTGCGTACTTTTTAAATCGTGAAAAAAAATCACAAAAGAGTAGACAGGTTCTTTTAACTAAATTTTTTCAATATTCGGGAAGAAATAGCTTGTGGATCTATTTTTGTCAGGGAATTTCGAGCTCGATAGTATATCAAGTATTGGTATTATTAAAACTATTTGAAATCAACACACTTTTTACTTTTTTGATCTGTTTTGGTTTTAATATTATCTTTTGTTATTTTTTGGTTTTTTTATTAATTAGATTTAACAATGTTATTGATCAAGCATTTTCTTTTTTAAGGAGACAATTCCATTGTTTACTCCGTCATAAATAATTAAATCAATCTTCCTCGTTCCAAGTATAGATTCAAGCTCTTCCAGATCTTTCCCAATTAAAATAACTGTATCGAAGTTTTCAAAAACTTTATTTAAGTCGAACGGTTTATTTTTATTTAAATCAAAATATTCCACAGAAGAAAAAACAGGAGAAGCACTTACATAATTACCGACTCGACGAGAATGTTTTTCTAAGTCCATAAAGAGGGCTATTTTTTTTGAGTTTTTTAAATAATTTTGCAGTGCTAACATTTCTTCATTTATCCGTTGAGAAGAATATAGCGTTAAATTTAAAAATTCAGAGAACTTTTGAGGAAACTTATTATAATGCTCCATAATTCTAAGTTTCGATATTGAAAATTGGAAAAAAGACATTGAGAAAATAAAAACTAATAAAACATTTTTTACTCTCGGGGGAAGTTTTTTGATTTCAAAAAACAGAATAAGAGAAAAAAACAAAAAAATTAAAATGATATATCGAAACCAATAAGTTTCTGGGATAATAAAAAGAGAAATTACGGCTAATATTAAAAATAACTCCGTTTTTTCGATCTTTTCAATCAAGATATGGAAACTAGAAAGGCTTTCTTTTGTTAATGTTAATAGTTTTTGTATATAAATAGAAACAACACTTAAAATCAAAAAAAGAAATAAAAATCCACCGCCTCCAAGACGAGCATCATAATGAACAAAAAACTCAAAACCTTTATAAAAATGAGAGTATAAAAATCTTAAAAGACTAGAAGAGAAGATATTCATATTTTCTTTGAATTCTATAGGACGATTTTGAAAAAAATTAGATGTGAAAACATCTTTTCCATCAAAAAATAAAAAAGAATAGGGAGCTGTCGGACTCCCATATTTAACAAGATTTCCTATTAAAAGAGGAAACAAAGGAAGTGCAAAACAAAGACTACTTAAAAATATAAAACGCCAAGTAAACTTTAATTTTTTATGTTGAATTTTATACAGTCCAAAAACTAAAATAATAAAAAAACTTACAATAAAAAATGGTAATTTAAGACCTCCTAGCAAGGCAAGCCATAAGATCCCAATGAAAAAACTATAGGTCGATCTAGCTGTTATTAAAAAAGAAATACCAATTAAAAAAATAGGAACAACAAATAAATCTATGTAATTTGTATGTAGTTGTAAAAATATAGTTGGTACTGAGAGGATAAAAACAAAAAGGACAAATGTTAGCTTCGCCTCTAAAATTTTACAAAATCGAAAAAAGGCAAAGGAAAACAAGCACAGGAAACAAAAAAACTGAGCACGCAGGAAGGTTAGTTTTTGAAAAATTATTAAAAATAAAGCGGTAAAACTTTCTGCAACACGAGGAAATGTTTCAGAATAAATGGAACTTTCAATATTTAAATTAAATTCATAAAAAAAAGAAAGTAAGCTTTTTATGATTTGGTGGTGATAGAAATTGGAATCAGACGATCTTTCGAACTCAGTTCTCCCCCAAAAGATCGTAAAAGCTAAGAAAACAAGGTATAAGAGTAGTAAAAAATAAAAAAAGTAAGACTGTTGTTTTTGAACAGGAGAAGATTCTTTAAAGTGTGTTTTTTTAAAATAAAGAAAGGTTACAATTCCTAACGAGAGCAAAAGTATACCAGTAATTCCAAAAGCTCCTTCAGGCGAAATTCCTAGACGACGAAATTGTTCATCGAGAACTAAAAAAGAAACACCATAAAAACAAAAGAAACTAATAAAAATAGAGTTAAAGACTTTATTTAAATATTTTAAGTTAAAGAGTGCTTTCATAAAGAGGGATTAAAACTCTAGATCACTTTTTGAACTGACCATGCTAGCTTCAGAAATACCCTTAAGAGTGGCTAACTCATCGAGAAAATCTTTGAGAAAAATATTGTTTTTAAGACTTATATTAAAAGTGAAAATGAGGAATTTTCCTCGTTCTTTTGATTCTACATTGAGAAGCATTTCAGATTTAACATATTTGGAAAACAGGTTTTTGAAGATAGATTCATCATGTTCCTTGGCATCCATTCGAAAGTTAAGGACATAATCCAATTTTTTAGGTCCTGCAAAATTTCCAAAATAGAGACCAAAAATAAGTGCTGAAACAAATATTGTTCCGACGATTCCAATAGGAATAGATCCAGTACCGATAGCGAGTCCAACCGCGAGAGCAAAAAAAACAAATGCAGTGTCTCTAGCATCTTTTACAGCTGTTCGGAATCGGACAATTGAAAAAGCTCCAAAGATACCGATAGCACGAGCGATATTATCTCCAATAATCATGATAATAAGCGTGGTGATAACGGTCATGAGAACCAGTGTATTGGAAAAATTTTGAGAAAAAGAAAATCCTCGGTGTGTTCGATGATAAGTCCAAGCAATGATAAGACCTAAAACAGTAGAAAGTCCTAAAAGAAAAACAATTTGGAGAGGGTCAGCGAAAAGTCTAATGAGTTCTTTTGTTTTAAAAATGTCCATGTTTCAATTTTTAATAAAATTATTTATCATTCATTTTTTGCGTATATGATATTTTTTAAATCTTAAAATACAAATTTAGACTGTGTGGAAAGGGTATCAAGTCCAAAGCAATATTTACAGGAGGTGGTTTGTTTCAATCGATAATTTTCAATAATAGAATGAAACCAGTGAGGCAATGTACCGTTAAATTTTACTTCTATTATGATAAATTCTTCATGCATAGGGGTAAAAACTTGATTATAATTGCTACCTGAAGCAGTAGCAAATTCAAGGTTATAGTCGAAGGTAACACGAAAACCAGGGTTGTTTTTAGCAAAAAAAGGTTTTCGTTTATAACTGACTAAACATTTTGGTTTTAGTTGATAATTTACAGTTTCAAAAATAAACTCATTTAAAAACTCTTGATCAAAAGTTTTTTCTTTCAAAAGAGAAAAAGGATTTTCTAAAAAAATATCTAAGAATTTTCCAGGAATGATTTCACGGTCTTTTAGGACAATTTCTCCTGATTTTCGTTTGAGCTCAAAAAAAAGATTGTCTTCGTTTCCATAGTTTTTTTTGTAAGTGCGAATACGGACTTTTTTTCTATTTAAAAGACCATCGATTTTTTCGTGATAACATTTTAGATTTTTATTATCAAGATATAAGGAATGACATTCATAATAATCCTTATCTCCAATGTAAGGATCCCATTCCATGTAATTCATAAGTTCTGGGATGAGAAAATCAGATAAACTCTTCTCCAAAAAATATTTGAATTCAAATCGTCGAAAATGTCGGTTTATTTTCTTTTCAATCATGGAGTTATAAAAGGGATAGCCTCTTTATTAAAGATTCCAATATTAACTGTAGGGTTTATATATTCTGGAAAGACTTCTTTGAGTTTTTCAATGTTTCCAATTCTTTCATCTGAAAGGACGGATGGAAGGATTTTTTCAATAATATTTTCATTTTTATCATATTCAGGATAAGGAAGAATGGAATTTTTAATACTTGTTTCAGAAGTATCAGAGATTTTTTTTCCTTTTTCGTTAAAATTGTTTTTTGCAACAATGCCTCGCTTGTTTCCCGCAAAAATTGAATTATGAAATTCACAATGAGCGGGACCAAAGAAATCTTTTTTTTGGTAAGCATTTACTGCCGTTTTATTATTTATGATAGCATTATTAATTAAAACAGAAGTAGTTGAGTCTTTGCACTCTACGCCGATAAAACAACCATCTAGAATATTATTGATGACAACCGTATTTGATTTTTCCCCAAAACTCATGCATTTATCTCCTGATTTAGAAATATAATTATCTCTTATGAGAGTTGTTGCTCCAGAAGTATCAATGGAATCGTTTCCATTTTCGATAAATTTGTTTCCGCGGATTTCTCCAGACATAAAATCAAAATCAATCGCATCTGCACTGTTTTTATAAAATTCAGAAGATAAAACTTTTGAGTTTGAATATTTGAAATTCAGAGCATCATCCGCGTGTGCATAGGAAAATTTTGAGTTCTCAACAAGGACATTATCATTGTGATAAGCTGAAAACATACCAGAAAAATAAATACCATTGATGATGGTTTCACTTCCATGTTCGATTTGAAAATATTTAAATTGGCTTCCAGAGGCTTCTTCATTTGCTAAGGCAAAAACGCCAAAAGGTTTTTCTGAATTTTTAGCTTTAACGGTGATGGGGTGTTCTTTCGTGCCTTCTGCGAAAACTTTTCCGTAAGAAATAATGGAGACACCTTCATCTAATAGTAGAGTTGTTCCAGGAAATATCTTTGTAAAAATTTCCTGAGGAATAATAATATTTTCAGAAATAGTATGTTGACGGGCTGGAATAATTAATTGATTATTTTTAATAATAAATTGGGGATACTGTTCTTTGATTTTTTTAAGCTTTAGTGATAAAGTTTCTGCTTTTTCTTGTTCGATTTTCCAAGGATGATAAGAAAAATTAGAAAGAGGAATCTCATCAAAAGAATCTACTTTTTTTGGAATAACTTCATTTTCTGTTATTGCATTTTTTAATTTTAGTGAGTCAATTTTGCAATTATTTTTTATAAAAAAAGAATAGGTTAATGGTGCAGGAGAGAGTGCAAGACTATAAGGCCAATCTTCTGTTATATTTGTGATTCGTCCAGGATGTAGAAGCTCATTTTTTTGCAATGGAATATTCGTGGAACGAAAAACTTGGTTTGTTTGGCAAGAAGTGTTTATTTCCTCTACTCTTACACTACTCCATCCATTTACAAGGAAATCAATTTGATTTTTTGCTTCGTTGATTTTGTATTTTACATTCACCTCTTCCAATAGGGTTTTGTACTCAGAAGACATTTGTTTGATTTTTATTTTTAATTTTTTCAAATAATCTAAATGTTCCTGATAAGACATTGGAATTCTGATAGGAACAATATGTGCCTTTGAAAAATCAGCGTAAATGCTTGCTTCAATTTTTTTATGTGTTGTTTTAATTTCTTTTAGAATTTTATTTTCAATACCAGCGATAAGTTTTGTCCAAAGAATTTTATTTTTGTTATAGATGAAATCAGGATTTCGGAGAAATGCTTTATATAAATCATTAGAGGCAATATCTAAATTTTTTTGTGGATTGTGCCAAAGCATGAAGGCTACACTATCAACTGGAAGTTGAATTAATTTTCCTGAGGAAGGGTTATTATAAAAGACAAGGTTATGATAATGGTCGTAGTGGTATGTTTCTACTAGAGCAGCCCAAGCCATAAAGTTTTCAAAATAATTACGATTTATAATTTTAAAAAGCTCGTCATAAACAGCCTTGTTCTCATAATTTATTTTACGAAGAGAATTGATCATTGATTTCAAAGGTTCTTTTGTTTCATTTGAACCGAGTATTTCCCATCCATAAGGATTTTGAAATAAGTTCCAAGGAGATCCTGTGATGAGATCTTTACTATGGTGCTCTCCTCTGTAAAGTGTATTTTCTGTATATTCTTTTGTTTCAAAAAATGCTTTATCTTTGAAAGATTCAGTATAAAGATAAAGTCCTTTATATTTTCCATTTATATATATATCTACATATTTTTCGTCTATGGAGAGAAGATTAAATTTTGAAGCAATAAAATTTCCAATATATTCACTCATCATACTTCCACTTTTAATATTTCGAAAAATGAGAGTGTCATGATTCCAAATAGTTTTTTCTTGTTTTAGTTTTAACTGAAAAGATTTTTTGGAATAGTACCAATGATATGAATTATCGCCTTTGTATTTTAGTTTTCCATTAAAAGATTTTCCTTGAAAATTTATTTTAACGGGTATATATTTTTTGCCAGAAGCAGGAAGAGATTTGTTGAGTTTTTTTAGGTTTTTTGGTTCAATAGAAATATGAAATTGAGGTAGTTTAGACTTTTTAGGATTGGGATAGAGCGTTTTTTTAAAAAAATTCAAAAATTCTTTTTTTTGTAATTCGGCATAATGTTTTAGTGGAATCACTGCTCGCCATCTTTCTCCTTGATTTTGATCTACAAAAACTAAAAAAATACGAATCTGCCAGAGAAAAACAATTACAACAAGGCAGAAAAGAAACAGGGTTAGTTTCTTTGATTTAAAAAAATTATTTATCCATTGTTTCATGAGAAAGTTTAATTAATTTTTCAATCGCCTCTGAAAAGATTTTTTTATGCTTCATTCGTAATACCGCCTTTGTGGCGCTGCTTACATCAAAGTTTAATTCTTTAATCAAATAAGGATGTATTTTAAAAGAAGCAAATCGATTATGTTTTAACAATTTTAATTTATGTAATTCAGAATTATCAAAATCTTTAATTTCAAATATTTTTTTGTTTTCTTCAAAAAACTGAAGACTTTCTATTTCTACTTCTCCCATATGGATCATAGTATCAATTCGTATATAATTTGTTTCTTTTAGTCTTGAAAAATAGGGACTTGTTTTGAGAGAGATTTCATAATTTATAAATTCATTAAGAAATAGAATCTCCTTAATAGTGGTACTGTTTTGATAAGGGATAAAGGTTTTGTCTGCAGAAACAAAGAAAAGACCGCTTTCGACGGACATAGGAGTTTCTTGTTTTATTCGATTGGCTATCTGAATAATTTCACTTGAACGCTCAAGAGCAAATAAAAGTGAAATTTTTTCTTCTAAAAGAGAAAAAGAATCAGGATAGATTGATAACCCTTCTTCTATAATTTTTAATGCTTGTTTATTTTTTTGTTGTTTTGAAAAAACTTGAGAGTGTTTAAGAACGAAATTTAAATTTTGTGGCTCAAAGATTAAAAGTTCTTGTATAGCTTTTTTTGCTTCATTAAAATCTTCTAACAAGATTGAGTTATCAAAGACCAAAAGCAGACATTTTTTCTTAAGCGGATAAAGTCTTCGAAACCATTGTTTTACGGGAAGCGTTTTACATAAATTCTTTAGAGAATCGTTATTTTTTTTATTGGAAATTTCTTCGAAAGAATCGTTTTTAGCTATGATTTTTTGATTCCAATAATTATTTATTTTGGTATGAATAAAGTCATCAATTTTTAAATTCTTTTCAAAAAAAAATGGTGATGATTTTTCGACAATATCAAAAATAAAGATGAGAAAGAAAAGAAAGAGAAATAATAAAAAATTTTTTTTCATAGAAAACAGAACTAATACATATTAATTATCTAATACTTCTCTATATTTTTGTATGAAACTTTTTTCAGAAAATTTTTTTAAGACATATTTTTGCATTTCCTCTTTTTCACTTTTGGAAAAAACCATTTGTAAAGCAGTGAATATCTCTTGAGAAAAAGATTCTATTGGTTTTTTTGCTTTTTTAGAAACAAGAAAACTGTATTTAGGTGGTAATATTTCCTTAAAAACAGGCAAATCAAACCCACAAACAGGAACACTAAAGAACAAAGATTCAATCATCGTTAGTCCGAAACCTTCTTGTGGAGAAGTGTTTACAGTTAAATCTGTATGTGAAAATATATATTTTAGATCTTTTTGTCTTTTTCCAACAAAGATAAGAGGTTTTTTTAGTTTTTTATTAATTTTTTCTGCACGAAACTTGAGTTCTTTTTCAAGAGAGCCTTCTCCAAAAAAGAAAAAACGAATATTTGTTATTCGCATTTCTAAAATTGTATATTTAGCAATATCCAAAAGTAAAAGAGGGTTTTTATCCCATTCATATCGTCCCAAAAAGAGTATGTTTTTTTGGTTTGATTTCTTCAGGTTCAATTGAAAAAGGATAGAATCTTTTTTCATTTTTTTTGTATTACCTTTTGTGAGTTTTTTAAAATCAACAGTGTTGTTAATAACCACTATTTTTTTATTATCTTTTTTTATACCTAAGAGTTGTTTTTGGAATCTTTCTTTAATGGTGTTAGAAACACAAATAATTTTATCCAAGAAAGGCCAAAATAAAGCGGAAGCGTGTAAAAAATCCCAGTGGTCATCATAACCATGTAAAGAAACAAATGTTTGTAGATATGGGAATTGGAATTTTAAAGAAGGAAGAAATTGGAAAGCTAAGTAAGAATTAGTAATAAAAATCTTTTTAATTTTATGGGTAACAATTTTTTCTTGTACAAAAGAAAGTTGTTCTTCAAAATTATCTTTCTCAAAAAACAGGTTTGGAAAATGATAAATATAAGCATATTTAGCAAACTGTGAATGCATTATATTTTTATTCTTTTGGGTAGTGATGAGTATGAAATTGTAATCATCTTTTAGGAGTTTTAATAAAGTAAGAGTCACACTCTCAACTCCACCAAGAGGAATCCAAGGAAGAAAAAATAAAATAGTTTCTTTCTTTGATTTTTTCAGTGTTTTTGTAGTTGTTATTTTTTTACAAGGAAGAATTTCTTGAGTGTTTTTTAAAAAATATTCAGAAAATCGAGTTACCTCATGAAATAAATTTTTATTTACTCGTTTATTTATTTTTTTTCGAAAATGGAGAGGAATCATTAATTGAAAACATTTTAAAGGTGATTTTTTCCAATTATTTTTTTCCAAAAGTTCTGCTTCAAAAAATTTAATAGCTGTTTTTTGTAAAGGCTTTGGAATTCTTGCAAAAACTTTACCAGACAAAGAAGACAAGGTAGGTTGTTTTGCCTTCTTTTTCCATTCTAGTTTAGTTTTTTGTAATGCCCACCAAGAGAAAAGGTTCTTATGTCTTTTTCGTAAATTTTCTACAATTTTGTCATAATTTTTAATGACATTTTTTAGACGAATATTCTGAGATTTTCTGTATAAGAAAAGAGGTTCAGGAAGACACATACCATGAAAGTCGTGAGTTCCCATTTTGATCCAAAAGTCCCAATCTTCACTTTCGTTTTTATGAAGGTTCTCATTATAACCTCCAACATTTTCCCAAGAGGATTTTCTGATGAGAGAACAAATACAAAGCTTATTTTCAAAAAGTTCTTCATAAAAATTGTATGGATTCCAAGTTTTATAAACCATATCATCTCCGTCAAAGTGTTGGATATAAGGATAAATGAAATGAACTTTTGGATGTTTTTTAAGGAGAAAAAGTGCTTTTTCTAAAAAAGTTTTCTCAATCTTATCATCCGCATCAATAGGTAAGATGAATTCACCAAGAGCTTGTTTTACACCAAAATTTCGAGAAAAGGCAGGTCCAGAATTTTTTTTATTGTGAAATATCTTTATTGTGTCATATTTTTTTTCAAGTTCTTTTAGTATTTCAAGAGAGACATTGTCAGTTGAGGCATCATCAATTACTAAAATTTCAAAGTCTTGAAATGTTTGGTCTAAAAGACTTTCCAATGTTTCTTCAAGGAATTTTCCATGATTAAAAAATGGAATAACAATAGAAACAACGGGATTTTCATTGCTCATATTTTTTTATAATTAAGGCAGGTAGATTATCATCTTTTACACGACCATTCTCAAGCCAAATACATTTATCACAATATTTTTTTATATTTTCCAGATTATGTGAAACGATAAGAACGGTTTTCTTTTGTTTTTTTAAATCTTTAAAAACTTTTCCACATTTTTTTTGAAAATCAAAATCGCCCACAGCGAGGACTTCGTCTAATAAATAAATATCTCCATTTGCTTGCATCGCAACAGCAAAAGCGAGACGGACTTGCATACCAGAAGAAAGATTTTTTAATTGTTGATCTTTGAACCGTTCAAGTTCTGCAAAATCAAGAATAGTTTCGGTTTTATCTTCAATTTCTTTTTGAGAAAGTCCCAAAAGAGTGGCATTGAAAAAAATATTTTGCAGGACGGTTAATTCTGGATGAAATCCAACACCCAATTCAAGCAGGGGTACGATTTTCCCAGAAATATGAATTTTTCCTTTGTTTGGAGCATAAATACCAGCTAAAAGTTTTAGCAAAGTTGATTTTCCTGAACCATTTCGACCGATGATTCCCAGCCATTCTCCTTGTTTTACATTAAAGGAAATTTGGTTAAGCGCCTGAAGCTTTTCGTATTTTCTAGGACGAAAAAATCTCAAAAAATTTTCACGAAGTGTTTCCCGTTTTTCATGGGGAATCAAAAATTGTTTTGAAATATTTTTAACTTGAATCATGTCTATATTTTTTCAGTAAAGGATTGTATTTTGTTTTGGAAATAGCGCCATCCAAGGAAACAGAAAAGACTAGATCCGATAAAAAGATACAAAATATTGGCGGAAGGAACGGTCTTTCCGTAAATTAACAAGTCTCTAGAGAAAACAATAATTTGAGAAAGTGGATTGAACCAAAGAATCTTTTGTAGATGTTCTGGAAGGATAGAAAGTGGATAAAAGATAGGAACAAGATAAAAAAGTGCTGTCAAAAAGACTTCCCAAATTTGTCCTAAATCGCGGAAAGAAATAACCCAAAGACTTGTAAAAAAAGAAAGTCCAAGGATAAATAAAAACTCGATGAAAATAAGAAGTAAAAAAAGAAGAATATTTAAAAAAGAGGGATAAAGACCATTGAAAAACAAAAATCCGAAAAAAATCAAAAGAGCAAAAAAGAAATGAAGCAGTGCGTTCAAGGTTCCTGCCAAGATGACAGAAGTTTTTGAAAACGGGATTTTAAGGATTACATGTGCTTTATTGAGAATAGAATGCATTCCAAAAGTTGTTCCATCACTAAAAAACTGAAAAAGAATAATTCCGAGCAACAGATAGACTTGGTAGTGTTGGATATCTCCCCCAAAAAAGGTAAAGACTGTTAGCAATACCAAGAAAATTAGAAAAGGTTTCAAAAATACCCACAAGAACCCCAAGACAGAATTTTGATACCGCAAAATAAAATCCATTCGGATAAACATTTTGAGAATTTCAAAACTATTTTGACAAGGTTTTTTCATAGCTTTTCTATTTTGCCAAAAAACAGAAAGTTGTAAACCCCTAGTCAGTACTTACGCCATGGCAGTAAGCCATGTTTGCAAGATATCTACGGCAATCCAGGCAAAGAAAGTCACAATTAGTCCTGCTATGGCATACAACAGGGTCTTTTTCCCCCGTTCTTTATCATCGGTAATTCCTCCGATAGAATATTGATATCCTCCTATGACCACGAACAAGACGGCGATACTTCCAGCCAGCCAAGTCAACCAATCTAGCCAGTAGACAATCACCAATGGAACATCACCAAGTGAAAGAGTTCCTTCTTTTACCTTTTTGGCAAAAGTGTCTTGAGCCTCACTTGCTCCCTCTTCTCCTTCTTTTGGGATAATCCCTCGGTATTGGATTTTTGTAATGGTATCTGTTTCAGTATTTTCTATCACACTTGTTGTTTCTGAGTTGGCGACAGTATCACTAACTGGTTGTGCTGATGCAACTGAAGAGAAGTAAATGCTGAAAACAATTACTGGAATTAATGTTTTTTTCATTCAAAATTTTTTCTTAAAATTATTTGAGTGTCCATGTACAGCTTGTTAAAAACTCCCTTTTGGCGATCTTCTTGAAACTTTGTTATTTTAAGCCATTTAGTAACTCCTTCCCAAAAAATATTGACCATAAAGACAACACCCTCTTTTGAGTTTTTTTGAATACCTTTTTCTAGGAATTCTGAACTTGCTTTTTTTTGGTTTTCTTTGTTGAGATAGCGAAAAAATTCATTGCTTACGGAATTTTTATATTGAGGAGATTTTTTGGCAAGAAATAAAATATTATTTCTATAATTTTTAAATAAGGCCTGAACTGAAGCTTCTTCTTTTTCTTTCAGGTTCCAATCAATAAATCTTTCCCCATTTAAAGTAAATTCCTTGGATTCGATATCCTGTCCTAGGTTTGCCAATTCAGCTTTCGTTAGTTTTTTACTTTGTTTCAATTGCTCACGGCTTCCTGATTCGGATGAAGAGGGGGTGTTTTCCTTTCCCATTGTTTTCAAATGAAGTTATCGGTTAATTATACCTTATTTTATGTGTTTTATCAAGGGGATAAAATGAAAAAATGTCTTCCCGGACAAAATAATGTCTTCCCGTTCTTGAAACGGGATCTACGATATTTTGCCTTTCTCAATTACGAAGGAAAGACAGAGATCCTGAAACAAGTTCAGGACGACAGTGTTTATAAAATCAAATGGTTCCCTGTCTTCGTGGGGATGAGGGAAGGGTAAATGGCGGGAATGAGGAAGGAGAACAGGAAGGAGAAAAAACACGCTGTTCTATGCAGAGTGAGAACAAAAGATAAAATTTCCCAAAAGTCCGGACTTTAATAAAATTGATTATTTTTTCACAGAATTTTCTTGTTTAAATATATTTATAAGGTCTTTATAAATTATATTTAGAACTGATAATTTTTCTTTGATAGAATCATCTGAGATCATCAGCCAGGTTGAGAGTTCCGTTTTTAGGGCTTTTATAATTTTAATAATGTCCTCAGAAGAACATTTTTTTGCATCTTCGTGACCTATCAGTCCTTTTAGATCAAAGATACATTCATTTTCTTCTAAATAATAAAACAATTTTTCTATATTTTCTTGTTTATTTTGATTTACTTCAAGATCTCTTGCTAACATTAAAATGTTGCTGATATATCTTTCTAAGCGTTTTTCTGGAAATATCTCTTGAGTTTGTTTCCAATCGCATTCAAGAAATTTTTCTCTATCCACTGGTGCTGATTTAGGAGGAAGAGCAGCTTCAGCACTTGTAACACAAAAGATTGAATTTAAAAACTCCTTCAATTTTTCTCCTGCAGTTTGTTTTATCTGTTCGGGGGTCAATTGTTGGACAATGGCGCCTCTTTCTTTGTTTGCATTGGCAAGAGCCATTTCTCTAGCTACTGCTTCGTTTGGAGTGAAGAATTGTTCAAGGTCACTGTTACTTGATATATTAAATTCTACCATGTTTTAAGAAAATCAAAAAAAGCAATTAATATTTCTATACTCTACTTGATATTTTCTGTCAAGTGAAGGGATAAAAAGGAATTCCCGCCTTCGCGGGGATGAGGGAGGCAGGAAGAGAATGGTTCCTGCCTTCGCAGGAATGAGGGTGGGGTGTTTGTCTTCTCGGACAAAATAATGTCTTCCCGTTCTTGAAACGGGATCTACGACATTTTGCCTTTATCAATTACGAAGGAAAGACAGAGATCCTGAATCAAGTTCAGGACGACAGTAGGGTCATTCAGGACGACAATGTTTTTTTATACGCCTGAATCATGGATTCAAAATTAAAATCTTTTTTTATTTGTTTTTGGTTTTTTTGTCCTTCTTGTTCCAAAGTTTTCCAGTTATTTTCTAAAATGCAGAGTTTTTCAATGATTTTCTCTGTGTTTTTTATTGGAACAATAAAGTCAGGAGAAAGGATTTGTTTATTTTGTCCTACGGGAGTAGCAAGGATTGCACGCCCTTGTGCGGCGGACTCAAGTACTGCCAAGCAGCTCCCTTCCGCGTAGCTAGGAAGGAGAATTAAATCAGCTTTTTGAATTTTTTCTGATATTTTATCAGGAGATATTTCTCCAGAAAAAATAACATTTTTAGGTAACTGTGAAAAATCCAAATTTCCACTACCACAAAGTTCAAAAGTCCAATTGCCACATTTTTTTGCCACTTCCAAAACTTCAAGAATTCCCTTTTCTCGAATCATTCTTCCGAAAAAGAGAATTTTATTTTTTTGTGGAATAGGTGTTATGGTTTTTGGGAGTTTTACACCGTTGTGGATGATGACAATCTTTGAGGGAAGTGCCCCCAATTTTTCTATGAAAATCTTGCCTTCATGACTAAGAACCACAATTTTTTGAGCTTTTTTAAAAATCCATCGTCCCAAAGTCTGGTCTATGCACCATGCACTAAATTTAATAAATATATTTTGAGCGGGGACATGGGACATCCCGTGTTCTGTGTGAATCCAGAGAGATTTTGGCAAAGTGTTTTTAATAGTTCTTCCAGCAAAAAAACTTGTCGCAAAAAATCGGGTATGAGTAAAGAGAACATCAGGATTGATTTTTTGTATTTCCTTAGAAAATCCAAATTTTGGCCAAGCGTATTGATTTTTTAAAAGTACAAAACATGGAACGCGAAAAATTTTAACACCTGAAATCAATTCATAGTTAGGCAAAGTTTGATCGTATTTTAGCGTGAGGATAGAAACCTCGTGTTCTTTTGCTTGTTGAATTGCGAGTTGTAAGACTAAGTTTTCCAGTCCTCCAACAAATGGGTTAAAGTGTGTGGTTACATGCAAAATTTTCATTTTCAGGTATTATTTTAAAGAAATACTGATAAAAACGAAAATAATCTTTTAATTACGAAAAATGGGTTCCTGCCTTCGCAGGTTTAATAAATCTAACATGAAAAAGGTGATTTTAGTACACGGAGTTGGAGGAAGCGGTCAAAATCATTGGTTTCCTTGGCTTAAAAAGAAGCTGGAGAAACAAGGTTTTCTTGTCGATGCTCAAGATTATCCTGAAACCGATACTCCAAATTTAGAAAAATGGACGGGGAAATTGTTGCCAAAAATAGAAAAAGACTGTGTTTTGATAGGACATTCGCTTGGGGTTTCTACAATCTTAAAAGCGTTAGAAAAATATAAAGGAGAAAAAGTTTTAGCGGTTTTTTCGATTGCGGGGTTTGCTCGTCATTTAGAGTTAGATTTTTCTCCGTTGATTGATAATTTTACGGAAAAAGGGTTTGATTTTGAGAAAATAAAACAAAAGATTGGTTCTTTTTTTATTTGGGAATCGGATGACGATCCTTTTGTTAGTGGAGGAGAAGGTGATTTTTTGTATCAAAATTTAGGAGGAACAAAACAAATATTTCCCAAAAGAGATCATTTGGCTGTTTGGGGAAATGATGAAAAATTTATCGAATTATTGGATAAAATAATTCAATTATAGTTTTAGAAAAAGACGGAAAAGAGAAGGGATCCCAGCTTTCGTGGGGATGAGGGCAGTGGAAAAAGAATTGGTTCCGGAATGAAGGAAATAAAGCAAAATATCGTAGATCCCGTTTCAAGAACGGGAAGACATTATTTTGTCTAGGAAGACATTATTTTCTTACGAGTTTATTAAGTCAGAAGTATTAAATACATGATGACCATGTAAGAGGAAAGTAAGCATTGGGAGTTTGAGGGTAAAACCGTGTTTGAGCGACATAAAAAATAAATCTTGGGTAAATAATTTCTCTTAGCGAGTTTTTTTACCCTCAAGACTTTTTGGTTCTTTTTAGTCATAAAAAGAATGAAATGAAAAAACTTTATTCTGTTGTTTTATTCAAGTACAGAATAGATATAAAATTAAGAAAAATTTCATTTTCAAACACAAAATATCGTAGATCCCGTATCAAGTCCGGGAAGACATTATTTTGTCTGAGAAGACATTTTTTTGTCTAGGAAGACATTATTTATAAAATCACATGGGTTCCTGCCTTCGCAGGAATGAGGTGGTGGAACGGGAATGAGGGCGGGCAATCACTTTGTTTGGGAAAGAATCAATTTTCCGGTCTCATTGTTGGGAAAAGCACCACATCTCGCAGATTGGATTGTGTGGTAATAAGTGCCACAAAACGATCAATACCCATACCATTCCCAGTCATTGGGGGAAAACCATGTTCCATGGCTTTCAAAAATTCTTCATCCATTTCCATTGCTTCATCATCACCTGAAGCGCGAGCTGCCGATTGTTTTTCAAAAAGGCGTCGTTGAACTTGAGGATCAATAAGTTCTCCATAAGCATTTACAATTTCCCATCCTGCTACGAGTAATTGAAAACAACTTGCTGTACCGTCTCCTTTGGGAGCAGCAAGAGGTTTCAAGTCTTCAGGATAATCCATGACAAAAGTTGGTTCAATGAGGAGAGGTCGGGCAGTTTTTTTGTAAATATCATCCAATAAATTTGCTCTACTGGTTTTTTCTATGTCTTCAACACCCAAGGATTTTGCTTTTTCTTGAACTTCTTTGTCCGTGGCTTTAAACATATCCAAATTTGCATGTTTTTTTAGCAAATCAGGAAAACGAACTTCTTTAAAATCATCTCCAAAATCTATTTCTATAGGTTTATCGTCTTTATCCAAAACAGTTACTTTTGTGGTTCCTAAAACCTTAATCAAAATTGTTTGAATGAGTTCTTGTGTCCACTGTTTATTCGTTTCAATATCTTTGTACGCCGCGTACCATTCGAGCATAGAGAACTCTTGTAAGTGAGAAGGATCAGTGCCTTCATTTCGAAAATTTTTCCCGATTTCAAAAATCCGTTCAAATCCGCCAGAACAAGCCATTTTTAAATCCAGTTCAAGAGCTATTCGCAGTACAAAATCATGATCTAGTGCATTGTGATGTGTTTTGAAAACTTTTGCCATAGCACCTCCAGCTTGAGGTTGAAGTACTCGAGTTTCTACTTCTTCAAAGTCTTTTTCATAAAAAAATTCTCGAATTTCTCTCACGATTCTTGATCTGATTTTAAATCGTTTGAATGTTTCTGGGTTAGTTGCTAGATCAAGGTTTCGTTCTCGATAACATTTTTCTTGATCCTGAATACCATGAAATTTTTCAGGTAGTGGTCGAAGTGATTTGGAAAGAGGAATAATTTTTGTTGCCATGAGAGTCGGTTCACCGTGTTTGGTAACAAAAAATTCGCCTTCAACTCCGCAAAAATCACCTAAATCTAAAATCTTTAGAAACTGCTTAAATTTGTCTCCCAAAATCTGCTTTGCAAAACAAATTTGGAAATCATCAGAAATATCTCTTATTTTTAAGAAAGCCAATTTTCCCATATCACGAAGATTTATGATTCTTCCGCACATGGAGTGTTCTGTTTTTGGACTCTCCATGATTTCTGTTACGGTTCGAGGAGTAGTTTTTTCAATTGCCTTTTTGGCTTCTTTTGCAGTATGCGTTCGGTCAAATTTGGTAGCATAATCAAAATCAATCTTCTTCCATTCTTCGAATTTTCTTTTTCGTTCGGTAATAAGGGGGTTTTCCTCAGACATATTTCAGGTGTGCATTATTAAATATCAAGAGAATTTTTATGTAAAACTGGAAAAAATGCTAATTTTTTATGTTTTTAGGAAATTCTGATTTAATAAACTCGTAAGAAAAAAAATGTCTTCCCGTTCTTGAAACGGGATCTACGATATTTTGCCTTCTTTGTTATTATGAAAAAAAGACAGATTTTTTTATACGAAAAGGGTCTCTTGTTTTTTCCTTTTGGTTTTTATCAGAGGTTTCTTTAAAATGAATTGTTAATTAATTGAATTTTTCTCTAAAAAATGGTATAATTAAGGGATATACCTAAAAATGAAATATAAAGTTCCACAAAATGTGCAACGGGAAGACCAGATTTTATGGTTTATTACCCTAAAACAACTCATTATGCTTCTCATTGGAGGAGGGATTTCGTACATGATGTTTGTGAATCTTAACAAAAAATATGATCTTCATTCACTAGAGCAGATTCTTGTTTGGTTTCCAGCGGGGATAGCTGTAGCATTTGCTTTTGTAAAAATAAAAAGTATTCCTTTGCTTCAGTTTATTTTATTGCTTATAGAACAAGGTTTTTTCAGGGTACCTAGACGGTATTGGCAGGAAAATTCGGATGTGTTTGTTTCGATGACCACAGGAGTAAAGTTAAAAGAGAAAGGGAAGAAAGAAATAGCAGACAAAAAAGAGGTTTCACAGGAAAAAATTAAAAATTTGGCAGCTCTTTTAGATGGGCAAAAATCAAAAAAGATTAATTCTTAAATCACCATGAAAGAAAAAGAAACGGTAAAAAACGCCAAAAAGAGAAAATTGCTTTCAACACAGCGATACCTAGAATTTGCGGGTGTGCATAATGATACTTTGGTGTTAAAAAATGGGGGAATCAGGGCTATTTTGGAAGTAAGTTCGGTGAATTTTAATTTGAAATCAGAGGAGGAACAAAATTCGATTATTTATTCCTACCAACGATTTTTAAATGGTCTCAATTTTCCAGTTCAAATTCTTATGCGTTCTCGAAAACTAGATATTGATCATTATTTGGATGATTTGCGAGACAAGCTGCGACATCAGCAAAATGAATTGCTAAAAAATCAGATGGGTGAGTATATTGAATATATTTCAAAGTTGGTGGAGTACGCCGATATCATGGAAAAACGATTTTTTGTGGTAATCCCTCAAAATCCAAGTCGTGCAGAAAAGACATCTATTTTTGCTAGTTTTTTAGAGAAAATTTCACCAGACGATAAGGTTATGAATGTAATTCAACGACGAAAAGAGTTTAAAACATTGAAAAAAGGATTGGATGAACGAGTAAATGTGGTAAAAACAGGGCTCGAAAACTGTGGACTTAGCGTGACGAGAGTTAATACAGGGGAAATAATCGAAATTTTTTATCAATGTTATAATCCGCAACATTCTAGAACACAAAAAATGAGACCAATGGAAGAAATGGCAGTTTCTGGGAATCCTGAGGATGAATTGGTGGTGGACGATAAATAACTGTTCATAGTCCTTATTTCTCGCCATTATGTACCTTCATCCCAATCATTTACCCCGCCATCATCCCCAGCATTTACCTTGTCCTCATCCCCGCGTAGGCGGGGATCCACAGGAAAGAAATGGGTTCCCGCCTCCGCGGGAATGAGGAAGTGGAGCGGGAATGAGAGTAAGGGGGCAACATAAGGCAAAATATCGTAGATCCCGGATCAAGTCCGGGAAGACATTATTTTGTCCGGGAAGACAATTATTTATGCGGGAAGACATTGTTTTGTGTAAAATTGCTTTTTTCTTTTTTTGGGCTATGTTCGCATAGATGAAAAAAGAATATCCTGTTATAGCCATTATTGGTCGACCAAATGTAGGAAAATCAACGATTTTCAATTCGTTTTTGGGAGAACGAAAGTCTATCATTTCAGAAATAGCTGGAACGACTCGTGATAGCTTAATTGAAAAGGTTGAGGATTTGGGGGATATTGATTATTGGTTGGTGGATACAGCCGGTCTTACTGACTTTGGAAATAACAATCTAGAAAACGAAATTCAGATACAAGCAGAGCTTTCCATGCAAAATGCTGATTTAATTTTGTGGGTGGTGGATGGCAAAGAAGAACTCACACAAGATGATTATGAGATTGCAAAAAAGTTAAGAAAATCAAAAAAACCGGTAATTTTTGTGGCAAACAAGATTGATGATGGGAATCCTGAAAAGACTTATGAATTTGCAAAGTTGGGATTTGGGCTTCCAGAACTTATATCAGCTAAAAATAATTTTAATTTTTGGGAGTTTACAGACACCTTGCAAAAGAAACTTCAGGAATTGGGATATAAAGAGGAGGATTTCAAGAAAGAGGAGGCAGATGATGAAGTGATAAAAGTAGCTTTTATTGGAAGACCAAATGTTGGGAAAAGTTCTCTTTTAAATAGTTTTCTAGGAAAAAAGAGGGCTGTGGTTTCAGAGGTTGCAGGAACAACAAGAGATTCAATTGATGAACCTTTTACAGATGAAGATGGACAAAAATATTTGTTTATTGATACAGCAGGTATGCGAAAACGCGGAAAAATTGAAAAAAACTTTGAGTTTTGGAGTTCGGTAAGAACCAATAGATCGATAGAACGAGCGGATGTTTGTGCATTGTTGATAGATGCGTTAGACGGTGTTACGCATCAAGATTTGGTTTTAGCGGGGAAGATTGTAGAAGCAGGAAAGGGATTGGTGATTTGTGTTAATAAATTCGATTTGATTAGAGAAAAAACACAAGCAGATGAAGAAAAGGAAACGGATGAAAGAGAACTTGAAGAAGTAGAAATGTGGGGAAAAGATTTGGATAAAGTAAGACAAGATTATCTCTGGTATCTCAAAAAAAAGATAAAATTTGTACCATGGGCACCAGTACTTTTTTTCTCTGCTTTAACGGGGAAATCAGTTGGGTATTTATTGGAGTCGGCAAAAGGGATTGCCAAGGAACGAACAAAAAGAATTACAACGGGAGAACTAAATCGATTTGTTCCAGAGGCCTATTTTGCACATGTAATTCCAATGCAGGGAAATAAAAAAGGAAAAATAAAATTTGCAGAACAAGTAGATACAGCTCCGCCAAGATTTCTCTTTTTCGTAAACAATATTGCGGCTTTTCACTTTTCATATAAACGATATCTTGAAAATAAGCTTCGAGAAAAATATGGATTTTTTGGAACACCAATTGACATAGAGTTTCGTGATGCTATGAAAAAGTTTCGTGGAGGAAAGAAAACTAAAGGAAAGAGAGACAGGGATGAGGAACACAAAATATCGTAGATCCCGGATCAAGTCCGGGAAGACATTAATTTGTCCGGGAAGACATTATTTTTTTAGAGCTTTCTATAAGATTTTTCGCAGGTTTTCTAATTGTTTTGCATTTAAGATTTCAAGCAGTTCGTTGTCTTTTGCTTTTTGGATGCCAGAAACGGTTTCGAATCGTTTTATGAGTTTTTTCTTTGTAGCTGGACCAATACCAGAAACTTCATCCAACAAGGATTTTTGTTGCTGTTTTTTTCTCAGGTTTCGATTGAAGGAAATAGCAAATCTGTGTGCTTCGTCTCGAACGCGTTGCAAGAGTTTGAGAGCAGGTTCATTGAAATCCAATTCGAGAGGTTCTTTTATACCAGGACGAAAAATAAGTTCTTCTTTTTTAGCTAGAGAGAGAATCCTTTTTTTTGGCACCCACTCTTTTGGCATTTTAATCTTTTTTTCTTTGAAAAGTTTCATGACGGCAGAAAGTTGTCCTTTTCCTCCGTCAAGCACAATAAGATCTGGTACTTTGTCTTCAAAAACAGATTTTTGAGGTGCTTCTTTTTCCTCTTTTTTTGTTTTTTTCTTTTTTTGTTTCTTAGGTTTTTTAATTTTTACAGTATTTAATTGTAAAAATCGTCGTTCCAAAACTTCATTCATTGCTGCAAAATCGTCTACTTTTCCTTCTGGGAGTGATTTTACATGAAATCGACGGTATTCTGACTTTTTAGGTTTTCCATTTACAAAAACAATTTGGCTGGCGACAGGGAATTCCCCAGAAAAATGAGAGACATCAAAACATTCAATTCTTTTGGGAGGTTTTTTTAAGTTTAGAATTTTTGCTAGATTTGGCAGTGCTTTTGAAAAGTTTTCAGCCTTCGACATTTGTTCAATAGATTCTTTTTTTCCAAAGTTTTTAGCATTTTTTTGGGCTATCTCAAGGATTTTTTTCTTATCGCCTTTTTGTGGAACAATAATTTGAGTTTTGTTTCCAGTGCTTTTTTGAGAAAACAGAAAAGATTCTATTTCTTCGTTAGCATTTATCTTTTCTGGAATATAAATTTCATCAGGAACTGCGTCGACGCGTTCGTAAAATTGAAGCAAGAATTTTTCTAAAAGTTCACTGTTTTCAGCACTTTCTGGAGCCTGAAATTCTACTTCATTTTGATCTAGCAGTTTTCCATTTCGAAAAACAATTCGAACAAAAAAAGCAGAGTTTTTTTCTCGATAAAAATTTATGAAATCAGCATCAAATGTTTTTAAAAATTGAACAGTTTGTTTTTGAGTTGAAACTTCAATGGATTGGATAAGGTCGCGTATTTTTTTTGCGGCTTCAAAGTTTTTATCAGCAGCAAATTTCATCATTTTCTCGGTCAATTGTTTCAAGATTACATCAGTTTTTCCACGAAGAAATCGTTTCATACTTTCTGTGTTTTTTTTGTAATCTTCTACCGAGATTTCTTGGCTGCATGGACCAGCACATTTTTTAACATGAAAATCAAGACAAGGGATTTTTCGATTTTCTGGATTTTTTACAATTTTAACCACTGTTTTATTTATATCTGCATTTGAGCTTATTTCCATCTCAAGTTTGCAATCTCGAATTTGAAAAATTTTTTGACAAAAGTTGATCATTTGCCGAAAAGATTTGGCAGAAGTTTTGGGACCGACATAAAAACTGCCATCACGAATTACTTTTCGAGTGATTTCTATTCGTGGAAACAGTTCATTGGTAATTCGTAAATATAGAAAATTTTTATCGTCACGCAACAAAATATTAAATCTTGGTCGAAATTCTTTAATAAGATTATTTTCTAGGATAAGTGCTTCCATTTCAGAGTGAACTTCTCGGGTTTCAATTTTCTTAATTTTTTTTATCAATAGGTTCGTTTTGATCGATTTTTTGGTTTTTTGAAAATAACTCGAAACGCGTTTTCGTAAGTGCTTAGCTTTGCCAACATAAAGCAACTTTCCAGTTTTATCATAAAAAAGATAGCAACCAGGAACAGTTGGTATTTTTTTTGATTTGAAAGTAAAAGTTGATTTTGAAGACATTAGAAAATAAATTATATGAAAAAATAATCAATTTTATAGAAATAAAGTTATTTATCAGAGGTTCCTTCATTTATAAATTTACTTTTTTTTGAGAAAAAATAAACTTAGCATGAGTTTTTTATAAAATAAAAACAGGAGGTAATGAAAAAAAAACAAGAATTAAGTTCTATTGAAAAAAAAATAGCAAAAGATGAGGTAAATTTAGCAGAAGATGCTCAAGTGTTATCAGTTATTGCTGGAGATATAAAAAAAGTTACGAAGATATTGAGAAGTTCTGGTTTTTCAGACTTTTTACGCTATCTCAAATCACCATGGAAAATAATTTGGATTAATTTTTTAGCTGGAATTTTTAGAGGTCTTGGAATGATTATTGGAATGACGGTAGTTTTTGCTTTGGTTATTTGGACGCTTTCTAAATTTGTGGATTATCCGCTTATTGGAGAATATGTAAAAAATGTACAGGATAATCTTGAGGAATATACAGAGCAGACAAATTACAAAGTGAATTTTGAGCAAATTGAGGAGCTTTTGTTTAAAAACAATGTGTATCTTAAAAAGACTTTAAATTTAGAATGAATCTTTCTATTTTAATTCAATTTTTGATTTATTTTTTAACTATTTTTTTAAAGTTACTTTATTGGTCTATTTTTATTTGGGTTTTGATGAGTTGGTTTGCTAGCTCCAAGAGTCGTTTAGGCGACTTATTGGAACAAATTGTACGACCGATACTTCGACCGTTTCGATGGGCGAGGATTGGAATGTTTGATCTCTCTCCAATCGCAGCCCTTTTAACAATAAATTTTGTAGCAAACAATCTATTTAGGTTTTTGACTAAATTTTTATAAAAAATGAAAACTATCAAGTTGAAAAATACCTTAAAAGGTGAAATAGAAATCCTTAATCCATTGGAAAAAGGAAAGGTGTTAATATACTCTTGTGGACCAACTGTGTATGATTTTGCGCATATTGGAAATTTTCGTTCTTTTTTGATGAGTGATTTGCTGTTTCGTGTTTTAGATTATGCAGGATATAGTGTGACAAAGGTTCAAAATATCACTGATGTAGGACATTTGACTCAAGACGATTTAGTTGATAGTCAAGGAGAGGATAAGATTTTGAAAAAAGCCAAACTAGAAAAAAAAGATCCGTATGAAATAGCTCGTTTTTTTGAAGAAGCTTTTATTGAAGATGAAAAGGTGCTTCGAATTATTCCGCCGACTTTTCGTCCTCGAGCAACAGAGTTTGTGAAAGAACAAATTGAAATGACCAAAATCTTGATAGAAAAGGGGTTTGCTTATTCGATAAATGGTTCGGTATATTTCCGAACAACCAAATTTAAAGATTATGGTAAACTTTCTAAAAATTCATTAAAAGACCTACTTTCTGGTGCGAGAGTGGAAGTAAATGATGAAAAAGAAAGTCCTCTGGATTTTGCTTTGTGGAAAAAAGCTGAAGAAGCTCATCTTATGCAGTGGAATTTTGAAACTTGTGAAAAGATTCCCCTTGAGGAAATTCACAAGCAACATAAAGAAGCGAAAGACCCAACACTTTTTGGGTTTCCAGGATGGCATATTGAGTGTTCGGCGATGAGTTTAAAGCTTTTGGGAGAAAGTTTTGATATTCATACAGGAGGAGAAGATAATATTTTTCCGCATCACGAATGTGAAATTGCTCAAAACGAATGTACTCATGGTGGGAAAATAAAGTGTTGGTTACATGCCAAACATTTACTTGTGGATGGAAAAAAAATGTCGAAATCGAAAGGAAATTTTTACACGATTCGAGATTTATTAGAGAAAGGATATTCAGGAGAAACGATTCGTTATGCACTTCTTTCGGCGCACTATCGGACGGCGTTGAATTTTACTTTTGAGAGTTTGGAGATGGCAAAAAATTCAATTGCACGAGTTGTTGAAGTATACAGAATTTTGAAAAATCACAAAGAGGAGAGTACAGCGAAAAAAAGTTTTGATGTTGAAGTTTCAACGGAGATGTATCAGAAATTCTTATTTGAACAAGATTTGGGAGTTTCCCAAGCTCTTTCAGTTGTTTTTGATCTTATAAATACAGCAATGAAAGCGAGGGAAAACAATAAATTGACGAATAAAGAGGCGATGAAAGTTGTAAAATTTTTAGAAGATGATTTTAATTGTATTTTCGATGTTTTGCCAAAAGAGACGATAATTTCAGCAAATTTAAAAAAAGAAATAGAATCTAAAATAATCGAACGAAAAGAAGCAAGAGAAGCAAAAGATTGGGCAAAAGCTGATCGAGTTCGAGATGATCTTTTGGCGAAAGGGATTGAATTAATTGATGAAGCAGGAAAAACAAATTGGAAGATAAAAAGTTGAAAAGCATCCTAAGGGTGTTTAAAATATCAATGAAGTAATTCTTAACTAGCATAAAAATGGAATGGACTTTGATATCGGGAGCGATCATATTATTTGTGATGGTGATCAGACAGGTCAATCAGTATGAACGAGGGGTAATGCTAACATTTGGTAAGTTTACAGGAATAAAAGAACCAGGATGGCGTATTGTGGTTCCGATTTTTCAATCTATGAAAAAGATTGATATTCGGACAAAAGCGGTAGATGTACCAGATCAAGAAGCGATTACCAAAGACAATATTCCAGTTCGAATCAATGCGGTAGTATATTACAAAGTTATGGATGCGGGGAAAGCGATGTTGGAGGTAGAAAACTATTTTTGGGCAGTTTCTCAAATCGCACAAACGAATATGAGAAATGCAGTAGGAGAAGTAACTCTTGATGAGTTGCTTCAAAACCGAGCACAAATTGCTGAAAAGATTAAAACAATTGTTGATACAATTACTGATCCATGGGGGATAGATGTGGAAGCAGTGGAGTTAAAAGATGTAGTAATTCCAGAAGAACTTAAACGAACTATTTCCAAGGAAGCAGAAGCAGAACGAGAAAAAAGAGCTGTAATTATTAAAGCAGAAGGCGATAAACTTGCGGCAGACAATTTGGCAACAGCAGCTAAAACACTTTCTGGAACACCTGGAGCATTGCACTTGCGAACACTTCAAGCTGTAAATGATTTGAGTTCAGATCAGTCAAATACAACGATTTGGATGATTCCTATTGATGCCTTAGAAGCGGTAAAAGGATTTTCTGAGATGATTAAAACTGGACAGATGTCAAAAAAATAAAGATTTTAATAAAAATTTTGTCCTGTATAGGTGGGGATTTACATAACAAAGATCTCCACCATTCTTTACTTTTCTCTTGAAATATGGTATGCTTAAGGGATAGATATCTATATAAATGTTTGAAAACCTAATACTCAGCAATCCAATTATGGAAATCTTCATTGCGGCACTTTTAGGTGCCTTTTTGGGGATTCGTCGAGAGATGCGGGCACAAGAAATGGGTGAAGTAGGTTTTATGGGATTTCGAACAATGACTCTGATAGCAGTTTTAGGTGTTATTTCAACACTTTTTCTACAGATGCCTTATTTGCCAGCGGTATTTTTTGTTGGATTAGTCGTTTTTATTGGAGTGGCGTATGCTAACGGGGTTTTTAATCTCCAAAGAATTGGACTCACTACAGAGATATCAGCACTTTTAACTTTTTGGATCGGTGTTTTGGTTGGATTGGAGATGCAATTTTTGGCTATTATTTTGACGATTCTCTTGGCTTCTATTAACGCTTTCAAGAAAGAGCTTCATAGTTTTATTGGAACCCTGAAGAGAAAAGAATGGATAGGTGCTTTGCAGTTATTAATACTTTCGGGGGCTGTTTTACCTGTTCTTCCACGAGTACCAATTGATCCGTGGGGCGTATTGGTACCTTTTAATGTTTGGTTGTTGGTGATTTTAATCTCTGGAATAGGTTTTATAGGTTATTTTTTGATCAAATTTTTTGGAGCCAGAGGAGGGATTCCTCTTACTGGTTTTTTGGGAGCGATTGTTTCTTCTACTGCCGTTACTACTTCTATGGCGAGTCAATCGAAAAGAAGCAAGTTGACAGGGATTTTTGCTGTTGGAATTTTGATCTCTATCGTAACAATGCAACTGCGGGTTATTGCAGAAATTTTAATTTGGGGTGGTGGTCTCTTGGGAACAACAATATTGGTAATTCCGCTCGCCATGGCACTGGTTGCAGCATCTTTTGCTTTATTTTTCTTTATTAAAACAACGAAAAACCACAATCTTACTGCAGTAAAATCAGATGTAAAACTAGAAAGTCCATTTGAGCTCAAACCTGCTTTGCAGTTTGGATTTATTTTTGTTTTTGTTCTTTTTGCTTTAGCACTAGGACAACAGTATCTTGGAAATTCAGGAATTTATATGGCGGCTATTATTTCAGGATTTATTGATGTTGATGCAATCGTTCTTTCCAGCTTAGAATCGGTAAAACTTGGAGAAATGTCGGCAGAAATAGCAAAAAATGCCATTGGAATTGCCATTTTTATGAATACGCTTATCAAGATTTTATATGTAGGAATATTGGGGTCTAAAAAATTGTTATTAAGAATAGCAATAAGTGTTGTTTTTATTTGTTTGGCAGGTGGAGTTGTTTTGGTTTTGACATAAAAAATTTAGAGCGTATATTTTAGAAGCTCTTTTTGAAATGGAAGTCCCGTTGAGTGATTATCAATCATAAATCCTGAGTTTTTTGGGACGGGATCTGGAAGAACGAGGGAAATCTTAAAGATTTTTGTCCTTTATTAGACCCAGACGCTTTTGAACTTTGTTTGAGTGTGATCAAAACAATCAAGAACGGGCTAGATTAGCTCAAAGTCAGATGGTACCGTCTCAAGTATTTGAGGCTCTGATGTAAATAAATTAGTATTTATTTGTGTTTTTTTAGTTATGCAAAAATCAAAATTCTTGGCTGTCGATTCACAAAAATCTTTTAATGTACAAGAACAAGAAGTACTGAAATTTTGGAAAGATTATGAAGTTTTCAAGCAGTCAGTTGAAACTCGAAATCCGAAAAATGAATATACCTTCTACGATGGACCTCCGTTTGCTACGGGGTTGCCGCATTATGGACATTTTCTTGCGTCAGTGATCAAAGATATGGTGCCGCGATATTTCACAATGAAGGGGTTTCGAGTAGAAAGAAGATTTGGATGGGATTGTCATGGATTGCCGATAGAAAACATTGTTGAAAAAGAACTTGGAACTAAATCCAAAAAAGATATTGAAGAAAAAATAGGAATTGAGAAATTTAATGAAGATTGTAGATCGAAGGTGTTGTTGTATGTAAATGAGTGGGAAAAAATTATTACAAGACTTGGGAGATGGGTGGATTTTGAAAACGATTATAAAACTATGGATATCGATTTTATGGAAAGTGTTATATGGCTTTTTGCTGAACTTTATAAGAAAAATTTGATTTACGAAGGACGACGAATTTCACTTTATTGTCCACGATGTGCCACGCCACTTTCAAATTTCGAAATTGCGATGGATAACTCGTATCAGATGAGACATGATCAAACTGCGACAGCGAAGTTTAAACTCATTGATGAGAATACGAATATTCCTACCTATATCTTGGCTTGGACGACTACTCCGTGGACACTTCCGTCCAATTTTGCTTTGGCAGTGAATCCTGAATTGGAGTACATAAAAGTGAATTATAAAGGTTCATATTGCATTGTTGTAAAATCGCTGGCTTCGAAAATTTTTGGAGAGGATTTTGAAACAGTAGAAATGCTAAAGGGTTCTGATTTAGTAGGTAAAAATTACGAACCACTGTTTCCTTATTTTGATAATCGGAAAGATTTATTCAAAGTTGTGGGAGCGGATTTTGTATCAGATGAAGAAGGAACAGGAATTGTGCATTTAGCCCCGTACGGAGAAGACGATTTCAATCTAGCTCGTGAGAAGGGGTTGGATATTTTGGATTTAGAAACTGTGGATGATGGAGGAAATTTTAAGAAAATCGTTTCGGATTTTGCTGGTATGGCGATCATGGATAAAGACACGAATAAAAAGATTAATCAGTGGTTGGAGGAGCAAGACAAACTTTTTGAAGCGAAACAATATTCGCATAATTATCCGCATTGTTGGAGGTGTGAAACGCCACTTTTTTATAATCCACAACGAGCTTATTTTCTCAATGTGCAATCGATCAAAGATCGGATGCTTACGCAGAATGAAAACATTAATTGGAAACCGACTCATCTCAAACACGGACGATTTCAAAAAGGGTTGGAAACAGCTCCTGATTGGAATCTTTCGCGAAACCGGTTTTGGGGAACACCGATTCCAATTTGGAAATGTGAAGATTGTGAACATCACCAAGTGGTAGATTCAATTAAAGAACTAGAAAAATTGTCTGGAGAAAAAGTGACAGATCTCCATAAACACTTTGTTGATAAATACACTTGGAAATGCGAAAAATGTGGAGGAATAATGACACGAACGACAGAGGTTTTGGATTGTTGGTTTGAGTCTGGTGCGATGCCGTATGCACAAAAACACTATCCATTTGAAAATGAAGACCGATTTGCCGAGACTTTTCCAGGAGATTTTATCGCTGAGTATATTTCACAAACTCGGGGTTGGTTTTATACATTGCATGTGCTTTCTACAGCGTTTAAAGACTCACATGCTTTTAAAAATGTAATTTGTACAGGAACGATTTTGGCTGAAGATGGCAATAAAATGTCAAAATCCAAAAAGAATTATCCAGATCCGTCTCTCATTTTTGAAAAATACGGATCAGATGCTATGCGGTATTATCTCATGGCGAGTTCAGTGATGAAGGGAGAGAATTTTAATTTTACAGAAAAAGGGGTAGAAGAAATTTTAAAAACAATCATTTTACCGATTAGAAACGCGTATCAATTTTTCCAACTATATGCGAATATTGATGGTTGGTCTCCGACGAAATTTAGTTTTGTTCGCCATGGAGAAGCACATCATAATATTTTAGGTGTTTATTCTGGAAAAGCAGAAAATGAGCATTGTTTGACTGAAGAGGGTAAAAAACAGGCACAAAAGGTTTCACAGGTAGTTGGTTCGTTTGACTTTCTCGTGTGTTCGCCGTTTATTCGAACGAGGGAAATGGCAAAAATTATTCTTGAAACAGCAAAAAGTAAAATCACGCCAATAGAAGATGAAAGATTGAGAGAAATTGATTTTGGAGATTTGGAAGGGGAAAAATATATTCCAATTATAGAGAGACTCAAACGAAGTAGTGGAGAAAGTCTTTTAGATATTCAAGCACGAATGGAAAAGGCTTTGGAAGATTATGCTTCAGATTATAGAGGAAAGCATACTGTAATTGTTTCTCATGGGGGACCGATTCGCTATGTAGTAGCTCAACAAAACAATGTACATACGGAAGAGGGTGCATTAATGGTGCCTTCTTTTAAAACAGGAGGTTCATATTCATTTTTTGCTTTACCACAGACGGAAAATGAGTTGGATTTATGGATTTTGTCAGAAACACAAGTGTTGTTAAAGCATTATCGTACGAAAATGGACGAGTATGAAATAGCAGAAGCATTGAAAGAAATACCACCGTTTGTGGATAATCTCAATAATTGGTATTTGCGACGATCTCGAAAACGGTTTTGGGAAGAAGGGCTTGGGGAAGACAAAATTTCTGGATACGAAACATTACATTATGTGCTCTTAACACTTTCAAAAATTTTGGCGCCAGTTTGTCCATTTTTTGCAGAAAAACTATTCCAAGACTTGAGCCAAAACAAAAAAAATTCTGTGCATTTAGAGTTTTTACCAATACAAAAAGATTCTTGGATTGATGAAAAATTGAATGAAAAAATAAAAATTTCTCGGGAAATAGTGCGACTTTCTGCCAGTATTCGAGCGAAGAAAAAAATTAAATTGAGACAACCTTTGGCAAAATTACAGTTTTCGATTTCTAATGCAAAAGACTTATTACAGCCTTCTGATATATTGATTATTGAGGGGGAAGCAAATGTGAAAAAGATAGAAATTTTAACGACAGAGGCATTGAAAAAAATTGCTAAAAAAATTGTAAAAGTAGATGCGAGAAAGGTTGGACGAAAGTTTGGGAAGAAAATGCAGGAACTTATTGTTGATGGAAAAGCAGGAAATTTTAAAGAACTAGATGATGGACAAATTGAAATAGCAGGAGAAATTTTGGAAGCGGATGAATATGAAGCACAATTTGATTGTGAAGGGGAATTTGATGCTGAAAATTGTGGACAATTGGTTGTATTACTTGAAACAGAAATTTCAGAAGAGTTGAAGATAGAAGGGTTTGCTAGAGAAATAATTCGAGCGATTCAGGAACAACGGAAAATCAATGGATTTGAAATTTCAGATCGTATAAATGTTTCATTTGTAACAGAATCAGAAATCTTGAAAACTGCTTTTGAACAGTTTCAAGACAAAATTTCTCAAGAAGTTTTAGCTGTTTCAATTAAGCACGAGAAAATACTTACAGTGGAAGAAATAGAGATTGATGGAGAAAAAATTAATTTAAAATTAATTAAAAATTGATGAAAAAATTTATGTCGGTTTTTATACCATTATTTCTTTTGACTGGGTGTACGGAGATATTTTTTAAGACAAAAGAAGAATACAATAAGGTGACAGATTTTACTCAACTCCAAGAAGCATGGATGACTATTGAAGACGGTGTTTCTGATAAGTTGAATCAAAAACAGTTAGTCCAACTGGAACAATTGAAAATAAAATTTGAAGAAGTATTGGGGATATCTATTACAAAAATTAAAAAGGTGGGAAATGAAGTTTATTTACGATTGGAAAATGGAGAAGAATTGAAATTAAATTTAAAAGAGGTTCTTGAACCGCAGATAGAGAAACTAATTTCTAAGTGATGCATGAATCAGAAGAAAAACTTTACGAATATTTAAACGCACTGGATATTGTGTTTGAAAAAATAGAACATGAAGCTTTTCCGACTTGTGAAGCTTCAGAGGATTTTTATCAGAAGCATAATTTGGGAGTGAATTGTAAAAATATTTTCTTACGAAATAAAAGAGGGAAAAAGCATTATTTAGTCGTATTAAAAGCTGAAAAAAATTTAGATATTCCAGTATTGGCAGAACAATTGGAAGAACATAGAAAAATGGGATTTGCTTCTGCAGAAAGACTAAAAAAATATCTCAATCTTACTCCTGGTTCGGTAACCCCGTTTGGGCTTATTGATGGAAATGCAGAAGAAGTTTCGGTTGTTATAGATAAGGAAATTTTTGAGGATGATTTTGTACATTTTCATCCATTGAGAAATACAGCTACTCTTAAAATTTCAACAAAAGATTTTAGAAAGTTTCTTGAAGATAGATCTAGTGAGTTTTTAGAATTTTATTTTTAATTATGTTTGAATTTTATTTTTCTATTTTGACGATTTATGCCTTTATTGCAGGAGGGGTTCTTTTGAAAAAGATTTTCAAGGAAAAAATTGATACTCAATCAGTTGCGCTTTTGACGGTGTATTTTTTTCAGCCCATGTTGGTTTTTTGGGGGCTTTCGAGTACACAACTTGGAATGAATGTTTTTAATTTAGGGATAGTTTATTTTATTTCTGTTGCAGTTTTAGCGATTATTTTTGTTGGATTAGGTAAATTTTTTATAAGAGATCCGAAAATTCGTTCTATTTTTATTTTTTCTGGAACCAGTGGAAACACGGGAAATTTAGGAATTCCTCTTGGGCTTACAATATTTGGTCCAACTTCATTGATCTATACGACAATGATTAATTTCGCAAATGTGTTTTGGAGTTTTATTTTTGGTGTTTATTTTTATTCTCGTGGGAAATTTTCAATTCCTCAATCCATTAAAAATATTTTTAAGATGCCTATTTTATGGGTTGGAGGAGTGGCAATTATTTTAAACTTTTTAAATATTTCGATGAATCCGAAAATAGAGGCTTTTATTGAAATTGGAGGGCATGCATCAATTGCCATACAGCTTTTTTTGTTTGGACTTTTTTTAGCAGAAGTAAAGGTAAAACATTTTTCTTTAGGAATTAATCTTTGGGGGGTTGTTTCCAAGTTTGTGTTTTTGCCATTAGTTGGACTTTTTTTTCTAAAAATTAGTGTGGGTTATTTGCCGTTTTCTCAGTTTGAACAAAAACTTTTGCTTATGCAGTGCTTGATGCCATTGGCGGTTAATAATATAAATCTTGCCTCACTTTATGATTGCAAACATAAAATTGTGACACAGCAGGTCTTTTTTAGCACAATTGTTTTTTTAGTTCTGGCACCTATTGTATTTTATTTTTTTATATTCTAATTCTTTAACATGAAATCTTTCACAAAAAATGTACTTGATGCGGAAGCAAAACTTAGCAAAGTTTTTTCACCTACCCCTTTGCAATTTTCTGAATATTTATCAGAAAAATATGAGGCGAATGTTTACTTAAAACGGGAAGACTTGAGTTCGGTTCGAAGTTACAAAATTCGTGGAGCATATCATTTTATTTCTAATTATTTAGAGGAATCTAAAGAAAAAAAATCTGATATAAATTTTGTTTGTGCTTCGGCAGGAAATTTTGCACAGGGATTTTCACTTTCTTGTGCTAAATTTGGAGTAAATGGAAAAGTTTTTATGCCAGTTACGACTCCTCATCAAAAAGTAAGTCGAACAAAAGATTTTGGAGGAAAAGCAATAGAAGTAGTTTTAATAGGAGATACTTATGATCAAGCAGCAAGTGCGGCGAAAAAGTTTTGTAAGGAACATAAAGCTGTTTATGCGCCTCCTTATGATCATGAATGGACAATTGAAGGAGCGGGGACAGTGGGATCGGAAATTGGACAACAATTGTCACAAGTGGATTTTGTTTTTGTACCAGTGGGAGGAGGAGGACTTGCTTCTGGGATATCTCAATTTTTGTTAGAAAATTCTCCTAAAACTGAAACAATTGCAGTAGAACCAGTAGGCGCTTCGAGTTTGACCGAGAGTTTAAAGTTAGGAAAAGCAGTGGAGATGAAAAAGATAGACACTTTTGTTGATGGAGCGGCGGTGGGAAGTTTTGGAGAAAAAACATTAAAAATTTTAAAGAAAACATTAAGGAGAAAACCTATTTTGATTCCAGAAAATCGATTGTGTCAAACTATGTTAACTTTTTTGCATCATGATGGGATTGTGCTTGAACCAGCTGGAGGACTTTCGATTGATGCACTTAAAGATATGGATAGGAAAGAGATAAAAGGAAAAACCATAGTATGTGTGGTTTCAGGTGGAAATTTTGATTTTGAACGATTGCCAGATGTCAAAGAGAGAGCGATGAAATTTTCAGGTCATAAAAAATATTTTATTTTACGGCTTCCACAAAGACCGGGTGCACTTAAAGAATTTTTGGGTTTACTAGGACCAAATGATGATATTTCTCGATTTGAATATTTAAAAAAATCAGCGAAGAATTTTGGATCAGTTTTGCTTGGAATTGAAACAGAAGATAAAAAGAATTTTGAAATATTATTTTCTAAAATGAAGAAAAGCGGATTTGAATTTACAGATGTTACGAATGATGAAATTTTATCTGATTTTGTGATATAGCTTCTATTTAAGTCCGGACTCTAGAGAGTCCGGACTTGGGAAACTTCTGTTAGCATTCTGCTTCACTTGCCCTCATCCTCGTTTCCATTTCACTCTCATCCTGCTTCACTTACTCTTATCCCTGCTCCCTCCCTCATCCCTGCGAAGGCAGGGATCAATTTTATAATGATTCATTTCATTCTTTTTATAACTAAAAAGAACCAAAAAGTTTTGAGGGTAAAAAAACTCGCTAAGAAGAGTTATTTATCCAAGGTTTATTTTTCATGTCGCTCAAACACGGTTTTACCCTCAAACTCCCAAAGTTTACTTTCCATTTGATAGAGGACTATCAAAAAAAAATTTCAACAAAACTTATATCAAAATCTTTATTTTTTTCTTACGAGTTTATTAAATCAGTGTTTCTTTAAATACTATTCAAGTCCGGACTTGGGAACAGTATTTTCATTTTGTAATTTCAAATTTGTTGTTTATCATATAAGTATGAAAAAACTATTAATACTGTCTGTCTGTATTTTACTTGTCGGTTGTGGTGGTATTCAAAGCAAGGTGGAAGAAAAAATAGAAGCTGGCGGAGTAATTAATTTATTTGAAGAAGATATAGATCAGGATTGGAAAGGGCTTCGAATTTTAAAACCTTACCAAAAAAAGAATATTTTGGGACAATCTTTTGAACAAAAAGATGATCAGAATTGTCTCTGGGTATTTTTGGGTAGAGAGAAAATCATAGAATCTTTTCCAATTTCACGATCAGTTGCAGATTGTCTCAAACTTCCAGAAACACTTTATCAGCCAAATGAAGCAATCTTTATTTTAAAAAACGGGGAATTGAAAATACGGGAAGAATTTAAGCCATAAGGAATGAGTCCAAAGTCCGGACTCTACGGAGTCCGGACTTGGCAATTCTTCAGTACTTTTCGTCGAGTGGCAGGTATGAGCAAAAAGGATATATGCTCACACCAAAAGTTATCGTGTTGAATACTGTTTTGTGGTTTACTCCAGAAATAAGGAACTATCAGATCAAGAAATCCGCCAAAGGATTGTGTTTCTACAGAGACTGTTTTAGGCGTTTTTAAAAATTGTTTTGCTTTTCTTACTCCAAAAATATTCATTTCATGAGGAGTTGCCATTGTGATAAATTTTTTCACTTGATGGTTTTTTGCTTGATCGATCATGGTTTTCCCCAAAATACCACCAAAACTATGGGATAAAATAATGGTTTCTTTTCCATCATTAAGTAGTTCTATTCCTTTTTGTACAATCTTGTTCATTTTATTTTGTTGTGTATGCAAATAAAGGAGTTCATCCAGAAAGACGATTTCATCATTTGGAAAATAATGAGGAAGATCTTTTTTCCATCCTTTCATATAAAACGACCATGTTATTATACCAGGAATAAAGATGATTCTCATTATTTAAAATCTATAAAATTTATTTTTCAGCGTTTTTTTTAATGCAAAAAAGCACGCGTTTTTGTCAGTACCATGGAGATATTGAGACTATCGGATTTTTCAAAAACTAAGGAATCATTTTTAGCGCCTCCTGGTTGTATAATTGAAGAAATTCCATATTCACCAGCTTTTTCTATAGCATCAGGGAAAGGAAAAAAGGCATCGCTAGCAAGAACAGCACCTTTGGACTGTTCCCCAGCATGGGATAGAGCAATCTCCATGGCATCCACACGCGAAGTTTGTCCTCCACCCTTGCCGAGCATTATTCCATTTTTTACAACAGCAATAGCGTTTGATTTTACTATTTTTACGATTTTCCAAGCGATTTCTAGATCAAGTCGTTCTTGTTGTGTTGGTTCTTGTTTAGTAGCAGTTTCCAAATTTTGAAAATCAGGAAGAAATAAATCCAAATCTTGTACGAGGATACCACCTCGAACATGTTTGAGTGAAATATCAGGTGTTACTTGGTCAAAGTTTGAAATTTCTAAGACTCGTAAATTTGGTTTTTCTTGAAAAACTTTCAATGCTTCATCAGAAATTTTTGGAGCAAGTACAATCTCATTGAAAAAAGAGACGATTTTTCGAGCAAGTTCTTCAGTAATTTCTCGGTTAATTGCAATTACACCTCCAAATGCAGAAATAGAATCGGCTTTATAAGCTTTATCAAATGCTTCTTCAACAGTTTCTCCAATAGCTGCGCCGCAAGGAGTAGCATGTTTGATAATAGCAGCAAATGGTTCTTTGAAACTCATAGCCAATTCTAATGCACCATTTGCGTCTCCAAAATTATTGAAAGAAAGGGGTTTTCCATTCAAGACTTTTGCGCCGATTAGATTAGCTCCTTTGGCAAAAGGATCTCGTAAGGTTACAGCTTTTTGATGAGGGTTTTCTCCGTAACGAAGAGCCCCTTTTTCTTCGCTTATTTTCGTATTTTCAGCCCAAAATTTAGCGATAAGAAGATCGTAATTAGCTGTCATTTCAAAAACTTTTGTGGCTAACTCTTTTCGAAATTCTAAATTTAAATCACCTTCTTTTTCGTATTGTTCAACAACATGATTATAATCAGTTGGATCGACTATGGGTGCGCAAAATTCATAATTTTTAGCAGCAGCTCGTATCATGGAAGGACCGCCGATATCAATATTTTCAACTTTATCTTCAAAGTTTTTATCAATGTTTTCATAGGTTTCTTTGAATGGATATAAATTTACCACCACTAAATCAATATTTTCTATTTGATTTGTCTGACAAAATTCTTGATGAGAATTTTCGTTTCGAAGGTTTAAAATACCTCCAAATACTTGTGGGGTAAGTGTTTTTATTCGTCCATCAAGTCCTTCTGGAAATTTGGTGAAATCAGAAACTTCTATTAAGTTTTTAAGATGATGTTTCTTTAAAGTTCGAAATGTCCCCCCAGTGGAAATAATTCGAAATCCAAGTTTTTCTAATTTTTGTGCAAAGATTGCGATACCAGTTTTGTCTGAAACTGAAAGTAGAGCTGTTTTCATGGTTTTTTTGGAAATAGTTAAATTGTTTATTAGTAGTTCTTTATACTTTAAAAAGTTCTGAAGAATTCGGATTACAAAGAATTCGGTTTTGCAATACTGTTGCAATAAGGTCTTGGCTCGTGTCGCCAAAATCCCAAGACTTGTAAATATTTACGGTTATTTTTTTTCCAAAAAGTGTTGAAAGTTGTTGAGCTAGATGATCTGCTTCGTCGTTTTGAAAATCTTTAGTCATGAATTTTGAAAGAGTGGAAGAGGTTATTTTTTCTACTAAAAACTCTTTATTTGGGTTAAAAAAAAGATTGGTTTCTTCGAGCTTTTTTTGATCCAAATTTTCGCCTAAAACTTCAAACAAAACAGATTTCTCAAGGGAGATGTTTTGTCCCAAAAGATTTTCAATAGCAGATTTTATAGAAAAATTTTCATTATCTGTAATGATCAGTTTTTTTTCTAAATAAATTGCTTTATCAGTAGGTTCAAATGTTTTTATTTCAGGTTTTTCCAATAGAGAAAAATCTCCAATTTTTATATTATTTGGAGATTTTTTATCTAAAATCCATTGATACATGGATGCAAAAATTTGATCTCCATCGAAAGTATCAAAAAATCGTTCTGGATGTGGCATTATCGCACATATTGTTCCTTCTTGGTTGGTAATTGCGGCTGTTGCATGCAAAGCACCATTTGGGGTGATTGGAAACTTGTCACTGACATTGCCTTCTTTATCACAATACCGAAAAGCTACATTGTCTCCAGACTTGAGAGCTTTTTGAGAAAGTGTATCAATTGAAGAAAATCTACCTTCTCCATGAGCAATTGGCATTCGGAGTATTTTATCAACTTTGTAAGTAAAAGCGGTATCTGTTCGTTCTGCTTTGATATAAATCCATTCATTGTAAAAACCCGTTCCCAAAACATGTCCATGTTTATCTCGTCTAAGATTATGCGCTAAGGCAACAGGAAGAGGATTATTTTTTACTGGGATGAGTCCAGACTCGGTTACCATTTGAGCACCATTGCAAACTCCTAAAATAAGTTTTCCTTTAACTGCTTCTTTTCTCAGAGTTTTAAATATTTTCTCTCTGGCAGCGATAGAGCCAGATCTTCCTCTGTCCTCGAAAGAAAATCCTCCAGGAAGAAAATAAACATCGGCATTTCCTACTTTTTCCAATTCATTCCATTTGATCAACTCAGTGGAAAATCCATTTCTTTTGGCGATACGAAGAGATTCAATTTCACAATTATTTCCAGGAAAAGTGATAACTGCGAGAGATGGCATTAATTGAAAATTTATGAATTGTTCTTGTACGAGAGAATTCTATTTTTTTTTAAGTAAAAAAAAAGAGAAAACAAGAAATAAAATTAATCCTCAAGCCAAGTTTTTAATGTTCGCATCATTACTCCAGTGGCTCCTTTTTTTGAAGTACTTGTTTCTGTTGTGGAATGAAAAGAAGTTCCAGCAATATCTATATGAACCCAAGGTGTTTTTTCTACAAAATTTTCCAAGAAAGCGCCTCCCATAGAACATCCAGCAGAAACTCCTGGAGACCAATTCAATAAATCGGCAACTTCTCCTTTGGTCTTTTTTCTTAAAAAATCATTGAGTGGTAATTCCCAAACATTTTCGTCTGCGGATTTCGCTGCTTTTGTTAGATCATTCGTAAGTTTTTCATCATTGCTAACTAATCCTGTTATTTCAAATCCTAGTGCTTGAATACAAGAACCAGTCAAAGTCGCGATATCGATCATTTTCGATGGTTTGAATTTCGTAGTAACATAATACAAACAATCAGCGAGAACAAGGCGTCCTTCGGCATCAGTGTTGGTAATTTCAATCGTTTTTCCATTCATAGCAGTAAGTATATCTCCTGGTTTAAAAGCTTTGCCATTTACGAGATTTTCTACAGCGCCTATAACACCGATAATGTTTTTCTTTGGACGGGCAGTGACAAGCCATTTAAAAATGCCCAATACTGTTGCAGCTCCAGACATATCTGATTTCATTTCTTCTATATGGTTAGTGGGCTTGAGATGATATCCTCCAGAATCAAAACAAACGCCTTTTCCTACTAAAGCCAGAGGGGCTTCTTTTTTTTGTCCTCCGTTGTATTCAAGCACAATGAGTTTGGATTCTTCATGTGAGCCAAGACCAACTCCTAAAAGAGATCCCATTTTGAGTTTTTCCATTTCTTTTTCTCCTAAAACAGTAACTTTTATAGGATTGTTTATTCCTTTTTCTATTTTTTTAGCTTCATTAGCTAAATCATTAGGATTCATTAGGTTGGGTGGAAGATTAATTAAATCTCGTGTTAAATTAGTTGCTTCTCCAAGAGCAATTTCAGATTGAAGTGCTTGTTTAGATAATTTTTCGTTGGTGACAATTAAAAGTTCTTTTGGTGTAAAAAAATCGTTTTTGCCAATTTTAAAAGCATAATTTCCTAAAATACTTCCAGATATAACGCGTTTTGTGCAGATGTTTTCAGGTAAGAGAAAGGAAATTTTGTTCGCTTTTATTTTTTTAGCTTTTCGGATTGCATTTCCACCAATAATTCGACAATCATCAAGTGTTTTTAATTTTCCAGCACCCACTAAAAAAAGTTTTTTAGTTTTTTTGTACAGAGAGGGGATTTGGAAAACTTCCCCTTTTTCTCCATTAAAATTTTTATCTTCAAAATGGGATTCAATTGTTTCAACTAGTTTTTTATCGAAAAGTTTTGATTTTTTCTTCCAATCTTTTTCGCTTACAAATACAAAAAGAGCGTCTGTGGCTGTCAATTCTTTCGTTAAGGTGATTTTCATTTTTAAACAAATATTAAAACGAAATGATTCTAAGGAAACTCTGATAAAAACAAA
>JAGLIF010000005.1 GCA_023143095.1 Candidatus Altimarinota bacterium | reverse complement strand
TGATTCAGGATCTCTGTCTTTTTTTTATAATACCAAAGAACACAAAATATCGTAGATCCCGTTTCAAGAACGGGAAGACATTATTTTCTTACGAGTTTATTAAGTCAGAATTTCCTTAAGGAAACTCTGATAAAAACAAAAATAATAAATCAAAAAACTCATTTCGAATAAAAAAAACTGTCGTCCTGAACTTGTTTCAGGATCTCTGTCTTTTTTTCATAATAACAGAGAAGACAAAATATTGTAGATCCCGTTTCAAGAATGGGAAGACATTTTTTTCTCAAAAGTCCTTTCCCAATCATTTTAAATTGTGATTTTCTCTGTTTTTTGGTAAAATGATAGGAATGTTTTTTAAAAACTGGAAAAATCGTGGAGAATTAACTCTTTTTTCTTTTCTTTCTAAAGAAGAAGGAAGAAGGAACTTTTGGCATATTTTTGGTTTTCATAAAGAGAAAAAAACAAAAGAAGCTGTTAAACGCTTGATAGAGAAATCTCGTTTAGAAACAAGCTTCTTCGTTATGTGTGGACTTTCAGGAATATTGGCCTCTCTTGGAATTTTATTAAATGATATTCCTATCTTGATTTCAGCAATGGTATTGGCTCCATTACTCAATACGATTTTGGCATTTGCTGCGGGGATAGCGCTTTTCAATAAAACTCTTGTGTTTTATGCGGCGAAAAGTTTTTTTGGAAGCATGCTTTTTATTATTTTAATAACGGCTATTTTTACAAAGATATTACTTTTAGATGGAAATATTTTTGATATTTCTAGCTTTTCGCAAAAATTTTCAAATATTAATACACTTTTTTTCTTTGCGGCGTTTGTTTCAGGGTTTTCAGGGGTCTATTCTTGGTTGCGAGCAAAAGATTTATCAAATTTAATCGGTGTGGCGATTGCAGTTTCTCTTATTCCATTTGTAAGTTTTTTTGGTGTTTTGCTAGGAATGCAACAATTTTTAGCTATTCAAGCATTTATACTTCCATTCTTTATTAACTTGTTTTCGATTATATTAGGGGCTCTTTTGGCTTTTGTATTGCTTGGATTTTCTCGAAAATGTGCTGATTTAGATATAGGAAAAGGGATTTTACAGGAGATTGAGCATCCTGTAGAAAAAGAGTAAAAATTATTTCCAAAAAATCTGTTTAGGGATACGAAGATCAATATGTTTTATGTTTTTAGAGAAAAGGCCTATTTCATTTGTGGAGAGTTCTAATTTTCTAATTTGCGGTTCTATTTCTAATTGTAAATCAATCCAGATTGCTGTGTCTTTTTCAGAAATAATGTGAAGTTCTCTCGCTGTGGGGAAAAATAAAATTTCTTTTATAGGGAGTTTTATTTGATGTTCCAGTGCGAATTTAGCTTGTTTGATTTTATCAAGCGTTTCTTTTTTGGTAAATTTTTCACCTGGAAATAGTGTTTTTTTATATTCTTGAATTTTTAAAACAACGAGTTGGCTTTGAGGTTTTTCTGAAAGGATAATGCCATCTTCTGAAATAACAGAAAAATTAGCGGTTTCAATATTAAAAAGAGTGAAGAGAGGAGGAGATATTGTTATTTTGATCTGCATCTCTGATGGCCAATTTTCAGAGATATCTATTTTTCGAAATTCAAGAAAAGTATTTAGCAGTTGTTTTTCAATATCTTCGTGTGATAAGAATAAAAGATTTTCACCATAAAATTCCTGGAGACTTGTTTCTATTTTTTCAATATCAATATTTGGATTGTCTCGAATAATCGATATTTTTTTAAGATTAAAATAAGGAGAAAATATAGAAAAAATAACGAATCCAGCCATACAAAAAAGTGCGACAGAAAATAAAAAACTTGCACGAAAAAGTTTTAAAATTTGATGAAGAAAAAGGGTTTTTGCCAAGAAGTTAAGTCCCCGATTTCTTAATTTTTTAGGTTTTTTTCGGAGATTTTGGTTGGAATCAAGCAGAAAAGATTTTCTTCTTTGAAAGGTTTTCTTTCGAAACATATTTAGAAACAATTTTTTAAATACTCAGGATTTCTTGTTCTTTCTTTTTGGAAATTTCATCAATCTGTGTGTTGGCATCGTTTATTTTTTCTTGAACTTCCGTTTCAAAATCTTTTTGTTCGTCCTTAGAGATTTCGTTTTCCTCCTCTTGCATTTTAATAAACTTCATTGAATCCTGTCGAATGCTTCTAATAGAAATTTTAGCTTTTTCTGTTAGTTCATGTACGAGTTTTGCTACTTGTTTTCGTCGTTCTTCTGTCATTGGAGGAATAGGTAAAAAGAGTGCATCTCCCATATTTTGTGGGTTAATACCAATATTAGATTCTTGAATGGTTTTTTCAATAGTTTGTAAAAGCCCCTTATCCCAAGGTTCTATTTTTATAGTTTTTGGATCTGGACAGGCAATATTAGCTACTTGTTTGAGAGGCATTTTTGTTCCGTAACTATCGATTTCAATATCTTCAACCAGAGCAACGCTTGCTCGACCAATTTGAAGTGCTGAAAAATCTTTTTTGAGATGATCGATTGATTTTTGAAGTTGTGTTTGGAGACTGGAATTCATGGTAGAAAATATTAAAACAACGGAAGTTTATGCAAATTGAAGAAAAGTTCAAAATTTTAAGTCCGGACTTGGTTTCTTAATCTTTGTCCAAAAGATTCTCTTTTTGAGCGAATTGCAGAATTTCTCGTGTAACTTCACGGTCATCAAAAGGAATTCTTTGGGAACCTATACATTGAATTTTTTCATGACCTCTACCAGCAATAAGAACGCAATCATCTTTTTCTGCAACAAAAATTCCATACCGAATTGCTTCATATCGGTCTTCTATTTCAAAAAAATGTTCTCCCTCTTTTCTATCTATTCCTGCTTTTATATAAGTAGATAAAACTTTTGGATCTGAGTCGTTTGGATCGTCCGTAGTGAGCACAATTTCATCGGCGAGTTGATCCAAAAGTTCTCCGCAAGCTTTTAAATTTTCGGATGTGCGACCATAGCAACCTCCAAAGATAACGATGAGACGACCTTTGACAAGGTTTTTGAGGGTATTTAATACTGCTTTTAGTGCGCTTGGTTTATAGGAGAAATCGACCACAACGGAGAAGTTTTGTTTTTCATCAATAGGTTCTAGCCGTCCAGGGATACCAGGAAAAGTTTTGAGTAATTTTTCAATTTTTACCATAGAAATTCCGTTGGCAACGACAACTGTAATTGCAGCTAATAAATTTTCTACATTATGCGCCCCTATGATTGGGGTTGAAATTTTCAATTTATGATTTGGCAGATTTATTTTGAATTCAGACCGTTGTGAGGTCAAAATAATATCGCTAGCAGAAACATCAGCTCGTTTTTTTGTGGTAAATGTCCATATTCGATCGGCAGGAAAATCTTCGAAAATTTCAAAATTCTCATCATCTCGGTTCAAGATTGAAATTTTAGGGATATGAGGTTTTCGATAAGAAGTATTTAATGATCTAAAGATTTTTGTTTTTGTTTGAACATATTCAGCAAAATTATCGTGATAATCCAGATGTTCATTGTCAGAAACATTTACCAAAACAGCTGTATCAAAAGCAACTCCCCAAAGTCGAGATTGATCAATAGCATGACTGGAAACTTCCAATACGCAAAATTTGCATTTTTCTCGAACCATTTTTCGTAAAAGTTTTTGAGTTTGCCAAGGACGGAGAGTTGTTCGTAGGCTTTCATTGGGGAGTTCTTTTTCTCCAACAAAGAAGTTAATTGTTGAAATTGCACCGCATTTAGTTCCAGAATATTGTATTAAATAGTGAATGAGGTTCACGGTAGTTGATTTTCCAGAAGTTCCTGTAACAGCAATAATTCGAAGTTTATTAGCAGGAAATCTAAAATAAATTGTTGCGATGATCGCTTGTAACTTATGGTAAAAGAGACGAAATGGAGATCGCTCAGGAATAAGCTTTCGAAGTAAATTAAACATTAAAGTTTTTTAAGGAAATACTGATAAATAAATTCATAATCAAAAGACCTGTAAATTATAGGAAACTCTGATAAAAACAAAAAGGAAAATATCGTAGATCCCGTTTCAAGAACGGGAAGACAATTTTTTATATATCAAAGTCCGGACTCGGGGGGCTTTGAGTCCGGACTTGGGGAAATCAGAGTTTCCTATAAATAAACTTCTTCTTGCTCGATTTGTTGTTTGAGTGCAGGGAAATTTTTTAGATAAAGATCGGATTCTAATATTTTTTGCGCCCAATCTCGTGCTTTTTTCATTGTATCTAAATCATTTAAATCTGCACATTTTAAATCTGGGATACCACTTTGTTTTATGCCATAAATTTCTCCTGCCCCGCGAAGACGGAGATCGACTTCAGATAAATGAAATCCATCATTAGATTTTTCCATGGCGCGTAAGCGTTCGGTAGTTTTTTGTTCTGGAGAATCTACCATCAAAAAGCAATAGCTTTGCATATTATTTCGTCCGATTCTTCCACGAAATTGGTGTAATTGAGAGAGTCCAAACCGTTCTGAGTTTTCAATCACCATTACGGTGGAGTTTTTTATATCAACACCGACTTCGATAACGGAAGTAGAGACTAAAATATCAAATTCATGTGCTTGGAATTGTCGCATAATTTCTGCTTTTTCCTTAGGTTTCATTTTCCCATGCAAAAATTGTACGCGGCGATGAGGGAAAAGGTCTTGAGAAATATGCAAAAACTCATTTTTTACATTACGAAGATCTAATTTTTCAGATTCTTCCCGAAGCGGGCATACCCAGAAGATTTGTCGGTTTTTAAGTATTTGATCATCGATGAATTTTGTCATAAGGTTTCGAGTCTTTTCGTCTATGATGATGCGTGTTACGATATCTTTTCGTCCAGCAGGTTTTTCGTCAATAATAGAAAGATCTTGATCTCCGTAGATTGTTAGAGCGAGGCTTCGCGGTATAGGCGTGGCAGTCATAGATAATATATGCGAAAGGTTTTGTGAGAGAATAGTTCGTTGTTTAACACCAAATCGGTGTTGTTCGTCGATAACGGCGAGTCCCAAATTTTTAAAAACGGTGTCTTCTGTTAAAATAGCATGCGTTCCGATAATCACTTTGATATCATCATTTTTTAGTCGTTGTTTAATATTCTTTTTCTCTTTTTCTTTGGTAGATCCAGTCAAGAGTTCGCAAGGGAATTGTTCTCCCAAGAGAGATTTCTTGTTTTTTTTAGAAAAAGGTTCGATGAAACTTAGAAAACTTTCAAAATGTTGTTTAGCTAGGATTTCTGTAGGGGCTAATATGGCGACTTGAAACCCGCTGCGAAGAACTTGGAGTGCTGAGAGAAAGGCAACAATAGTTTTTCCTGCTCCTACATCGCCTTGAAGTAATCGATGCATAGGACGATTCTTTTCGAGATCAAACAAGATGTCTTTAAGAGATTTTTTTTGAGCTAGAGTAAGAGTGAAAGGCAGGTTTTTAAAATCTTCTTTTATTTGGTCAGCACTAAATGGAACAGGAAAAAGATTTTCTTTTTGTTTTTCCCGAAAGATTTTTGATTGCATGACGCGTAATTGGATTTCAAAGATTTCCTCAAATCCGAGTCGTGCTTTTGCCTTTTCCCAGTCTTCTGGTGTTTGGGGAAAATGAATTTTCCTAATAGCTTCTGATTTTAAAAGCAGGGATTCTTGAGAAATAATATCTGGTGGTAGAATTTCTGGAAATTCTTTGGCAAAAAGCAGTATGCCAGAGATTTTTTCACGCAACCACTTGGAAGTAATGGGAGGTGATTCTGGATAAATGGGACGGATATTTCCAACATGGACATTTTGTTCGAAATGTACTTCGGGATTTTGAATTTGTATTTTTCCGTAGTTTCGAATGATTTTTCCTACTAAAAATATCTGTTGAGAACCTTCAAAGTTTTTTAAATTATATGGAATGCGAAACCAAACAACATTAATAGAAGTTCCATCTTCTAGAAAACATTCTGCCTTTGCTATTCGTTTTCCAAATCTTGTTTTTTCTAAGTGAAAACTAGTTAGTTCTCCTGAAATGGTATTTTTCTCATTTAACACGATTTGGGAAAAATTATTTTTGATTTCGGAGTTTTCTACCGCACGAGGAAAAAATTCCAACAAATCCTGCACGGTCAATATTCCAAGTTTTTCTAGTTTACTAAGATGTGTCTTGGTGGTAGAAAGGATGTTCTTTAATGAAGTGTGAAGCATGATACCGATTGAATAATAGTCTTTATGAATTAAGCAGACAAGGTGGAAGGTAAAAATCATGTGTGAAAGTACACATTTTCTTAACATTTTGCAGAGAATAGAAAGAAAAGATGAAAAAAACTTTGCAAAAGAATTGTTTTTAACTCAAAATTATGGTAGTATTTAATGAAAGTTTAAAAAAATTAAATAATAAATTTTAAATTTAAAACAAAATGAAAAAAACAATGGCAGTCGTTTTCGGACTTTTCGCATCAGTACTTCTTTTTAATTTAGATCCAGCTTTTGCGGCAATGATTAGTTCTTCGGATAATCCATCAGAGATTGCTGGAGCTACAGGAAGTAACGAGAGTTTTCGACAATCGATTCTCACATTGCTTAACTTTTTCCTTTTCTTTCTTGGAATTGTAGCGACAGGGTTTGTTGTTTACGGTGGATTCTTATATGTAACTTCTCAAGGAGAGGATTCAAATGTAGAAACAGCAAAAAAGATTATTTCTTATGCTGCTATTGGAATTATTGTTGTTCTAATCTCATTCGCTCTTGTAAATACATTAATTATGGGCGCTGGTTCAGGAACAGCTGTTTAGCAAAGGTTTGCAAAATAAATTTGTTTATTGTTTTAGTTTTTTAAGTCCGGACTCTAAAGAGTCCGGACTTATTTAGTAATTCAGGGTGTTTTTTCTCATTCCTGCTTTCTTTTTCCTCATTCCTGCGAAGGCAGGAACCCATTCCCTCCTTCTTTATGTGGATCCCCGCCTATGCGGGGATGAGGGTGGGAGGTACTTCTGACTTAATAAACTCGTAAGAAAAAAATGTCTTCCCGTTCTTGAAACGGGATCTACGATATTTTGTGTTCTTCCTCACTGAGGGAAGAGATCCTGAATCAAGTTCAGGACGACAATAGGGTCATTCAGGATGACAAAAAATGTCCTGAGAAGGCTTTTTATGTGGATTCTTACGCGTGGATGAGGGGAGTCTAGACTCTTTAGAGTCTGTTAATAGAAGCTTTCATTTCATCAAGGGTCAATTGTCCTGCTTGTCCTCCCATGTCTTGAATAACGCTATTGGAAGCAAAATTTCCCCATAAGATTTGTTCGTGAAGAGGTTTGTCATGTAAGATTGCTGACAAGATACCTACGGAAAAAGCATCGCCAGCTCCTAAAGTATCTACTTTTTGGATATATTGAGAAGGAGAAAAGAAATGAGATTTTCCATCAAAGACTTGGGCTCCTCGTTCTCCGTCAGTGATAACGACTTTAGCAATACCAGCAGACAAAAATTTATCAGCTAAATTTCGACAATCACTCATAAATTCTATTTTTAATTCACTATTTGCTATAACTTTTTCTCCAATAATTTCAGCTGTATAATCCGAAACTTTTATCTTTTGAGAAACAAGTTCTGTAAACCCTTCAGCTTCTTCAACATTCAGAATTAAAACATCAATTGATGGAAATATTTCTTCAAAAAAAGAAAATCCTTTTTTGAACTGTGTTTTTCCTGGATTCCATCCTACAAGACCTTTGATTTTTCTTTTCCATTCAGGAATGTGTGAAAGCATTTGATCTGGTCCTGTGTAGAGATGACCAACATAAATAGCCCGAGAGGAAGGAGTTTTCATAAGAGTCTTTTCATTGAAGTTTTCACACATAGTTCGATGATGAAAAACGGTTCGGTCTCCCGTCCATGCATTGAGAATTACAGAGAAACTAGATGTTTCGTTTTTAGCAAAAGTAATAAAATCAGTACAAACACCTGCTTTTTTGAGCTCATGCATCAAAAATCCGCGATTTGACTTATCTCCCATAACACCAAACATTGCTGTGTTTAGACCAAGTTTTGAAAATCCTGTAGCGGAATTCGCTGCACCGCCACCGCAAGCAACGATAGATTCATCAATTTTTATTTTATCTCCTAGCGGAATTTTGAAAAACTGGTTTGTCTTTTCTTTTAAAAGTTTGATAGGAGATTTCTTTGGAGCTTTGATCAAAATATCAAGTGTAATAGATCCAAAAGTAATAATATCAAAAGTCATAGGATTGTTCATTAGTCGTTTCTTCCATAAATCTCTCGTGCTTTAGCACCTCTAGCTGGTCCGATAATGTTTTTTGATTCCATTTGGTCAAGCAATCTCGCTGCACGAGCATAGCCAATTTCCATTCGTCGTTGAAGGAAACTTGCGGAAGCTTTTCTTGTTTCAAGTACCAATTTAACGGCATCTTCAAATTTAGCATCCAAATTTTCGTTTTCATAACTTTGGTTTCCCACACTAGCAGTCAAGACACCTCCTTTTGCCATTCCTTCAATGGATTGATTGGTGATTTCTTCTCTTATTTCATCATTTCCAATGGATTCTGGAAACTGAAGTTTTATATTGTTTGTGATTTTTTCTACTTCTTCCGTGGAAACATAAAGACCTTGAACTCGTGTTATTTGACCAGTATTTCCATCTAGATTGAGCATATCTCCAAAACCGAGTAAGTCTTCAGCACCGATAGAATCAATAATGGTTCGAGAATCAATTCCAGAAGAAACCTTAAAAGCTATTCTGGCAGGAAGATTTGCCTTGATAAGTCCTGTAACGACATCCACAGAAGGTCTTTGTGTTGCTACAATCAAGTGCATTCCTACAGCTCGTGCCATTTGTGCGATTCGGCAAATAGCGGCTTCGACATCTTTTCCAGCAACCATCATAAGATCAGCAAGTTCATCAATTACAATTACGATATAGGGTTCTTTTTTATCAGGATTTTTTTCATTGTATTCTGAGATATTTCGACATCTTTTTTTTGAAAAGTCTTTATATCGACGATTCATTTCTGCCACTGCCCAAGCGAGTGCCGACACAGACTTTTCAGGTTCTACAATAACTGGTGTCAATAGATGAGGCAGGTGATTATATGGAGCGAGTTCTACTCGTTTTGGATCAACTAAAATCATTCTTAGGTCTTCTGGAGAATTATTCCAAAGCAACGATGTAAGAAATGCATTCATAGCAACAGATTTTCCAGAACCTGTTTTCCCAGCTATTAAAAGATGCGGCATTTTTGTTAGATCGGTTACGATTGGTTTTCCTGAAACATCTCGTCCCAGTGCCAGTTTTAAGTTTGATTTTTCTTTTTCCCAAGGCTCAGATTCTAGTATTTCGCGCATACCAACAACAGCTCTTTTTTCATTTGGAATTTCAATTCCTACCAGTTTTTTTCCTCGAATAGGTGCTTCTATTCGTACATTTTCAGCTGCCAATGCTAGAGCAAGATCTGCTTTGAGAGTGGTAATTTTCGTTAGTTTAACTCCAGCAGAAGGTTCAAGTGTAAACTGTGTAACGGTAGGTCCTACATGAATAGATTTCATTACTACTTCGATGCCAAATTGATCAAGTTTTTCTTGGATAGAGTCTGCTTTGGCTCGCAATTTTTTTTCGTCTACAACAATAGAAGAGGTTTCTGTTTTTAATAAATCCAAGCTAGGAGGCTCCCATTCACCAAACTTTTTATTTTTTGCTTCGCTTAATGTATCTTTTTCTTCCAAGGTTAATTTGCGTGTTTTATCAGATTTTTTTTCTTCTTTTTTAGTAGAATCAATAATTTCCACTTCATTTTGAAATCGGTTAGAGGTTTCTGTCTTAGTCGTTTCTGACATTTTTTTATCCTTTTTTTCGATTAAAATTTTTCCTGTTTTTTCTTTAAAAATCTTTTTCGAAAAAATTTCGGAAATCTTGATACCAAAAAAAATGACACCAGATATCCAGAATAATGCGAGAAAAATAATCCAACTAACAAAATCTCCCAAAAATTCTCTAGGGAAAAATCCAAAGGAAAACCCCAGCATTCCTCCGAAATTGTGAGATAGAGAAAGACTTTCTTCTTGTGAGACAAGAAGATTTAAGAGAGTGCAAAAAGAAACAAAAAAAGCAATAAAAGCACCAATTCTAGCGGGAGGGAAGAGGGTTTCTTTTTTTAAAAAAAGAGCAAGACCTAGTCCGATAAAAGCGACGAGGAGAACCCACATACCAAGACCAAAGAGATTTTGAATCCAATAAGTGATAAATTCAGAAAGAGTTGCATCACTGAAAAAAATGGCGGAGAGTAAAATACTTAAAAAAACAAAAAAAACGCCTAAAATTTCTCGTTGAAGATGAAAATCATAAAAATTATCCCATTGAGACTGGTTGATTTTTTTTTGTGCTATTTTTTTCGTAGCACGACCTTTGGCTTTTTCTCGTACAAGTTTATTCCGCTCATTCCTTTTTTCAGCGGTTAACATTTTTTTTGCCATTTTTGAGGCCTCTCGTTTAAGAATCGAATTAGGAATTCTTACAGTTGGGGATTTCTTTTTACCAAACATCAGGAATGATTTTAGTATAAAAAAATTGTTCGTCAAATCTCTTTCATCTTTTGTAATTTTTTTAGGGCATTTTTATTAGTAGAAAGAAACTTTTGTTTAAAGAAATCTTTTGGGGCAATCCATTTTAATTTTTGCATTTCCAATGCTTTTGGGGTTCCTGATTGAATTTGTGCTTGATGAAATCGAAGATACAGGTGGGCGTTTTTAAATTTATGGCATTCTTCAAAAAAATAAGGATGAACAGATATATTAACTCCAATTTCTTCTTGAATTTCTCGTTTAACACATGCATGAAAATCTTCACCTTTTTCTTTTTTCCCTCCAGGGAATTCCCAAAATCCTACAAAAGATTTACCCTTGGGGCGAGACTGTATTAGATATTTTCCGTCATTTAAAATACAGGCAATACCAACTTCAATTTTTTGTGGAATTTTTGTTTTATGGGCGATTTTAGTTTTTTTATTTTGTTGTATAAATTTTTGAGTGATTTCTTGGGGGAAAAATTCAGAGAGAGCGCCTTTAATGTGGGTTCCTTCATGCATTGAATTTGAGAGATCCTTCATAGCGAAGTTCCAAAGTTTTCCAGAGACAGCGTTTTCTATCAAAATCTGAGATGTTTCTATGATGTTTTTGTTAGGAAACAGGGTTGAAATTATTTTTGAAATATTGGTATCAATGACTGGAACTTTTTGATCAAAAGCAAAACTTAAAATAGCTGAAGCAGTGTATTTTCCAATACCTGGCAATTTTTCAAGATTGTTTAAATCTTTGGGAAAAATACCATTAAAATTCTTTACTAAAATTTTGGAGGTTTTGAGGCAATTTTTTCCGCGATTCAAATGTCCAAGTTCATCCCAAAAAGGAAAAAGTTCTTCCCAAGAGGCAAGGGAAAGAGTTTTTAAATCAGGGAATTTTTCAATAAAATTAGGATAAAAATCCTCTGCCACGCGAGTGAGTGGTGTTTGTTGACTCATAATTTCTGAAATCCAAACAAGGTAAGGATCAGAAATATTTCTCCATGGAAATTTTCGTTGGTTTATTTCAAACCAATTTTCAAGAGAACTGTTAAAGGATGCAACTATTTTTTCCATGACACTTAATTTTTACTTCAAAAGTTTAATCCAAGCAAGTAAACGAAAGGGAAAAACCACGCCCTCAGCTCTAAAGTCCGGACTCTCTAGAGTTCGGACTTAAAATAAAATAAATAAGATAAATTTTAACCAGCTGTCAGAAAATATCTTATGATTGTCCAAGAAGAAAAGGCAAGTATCAGTCCGATAATAACAAATCGAAAGATTTTTTTTGAATCTTCAACTTTTTCTTCATCTCCAAAATTAGCAACCATTTGGAATCCTGCCCAGACGAGCATTGTAACGGAAAGCAATCCAAGAAATCCTAAAACTTTATTTGTCCAGTATCCACCTATGCTCAATAGGGCGGAAGCATTAGGAAGAACAAGTTTTTTATTATCATCAACGAGAGTAGAGACAATGTCGGATGTACTAACAAGAATAGCGATTCCGATGATTATAAAAATAATTCTTTTTTTCGTTTTTGTAGTTTGTTCTTCGTCTTCTCCTGCAAGGATCAAGGTGTAAGTGGTAAAAGCAAGAAAGAGGACGGAGAGAGAAACCGCAAAGGTAGTTATAAAATTAATGATTCCTTCAATTTCGATATTAGCATTTAGTGTAAACTTGCTTATATTGTATTCAAATTCTTCAATACAAATTTTTCGATCGATTTTGGAAGAAATATGATCACAGCTATCTCTCAAAATTTCTCCTTCTACTCCAAAGAAGATATTATCAACAAGAGATGTACTTAATAAAATAATGGTAAAGCCAGCAAATGCAGCAAAAATTTCATTTTTCCTTTTTTTGATTTCTTCTTCGTTATTTCTAGAAAGAAAAAGATAAATAGCAGACCAAGTTAGTAAAGCAATGGTTATAGGAGCCAGAAGTTTTTTTAGAAAATCGATAATTTGTTCTATCAAATGTCGAAATATTTGATTTCCAGAAAATTCTGTCGCACCACCTGTATAGTCTCTTATAATATCGTTTTCATTAGCGAAAAGACCTTGGTCATTGCCAGTTATTCCGAAAACATCTTGGCTGGAAGGAAGTGAATTTGAAGTTGATTTAGTTTCAGTAGAGGTATTAGTAGTAGATTCCTCAACAGCAAACACGCTTGCATTTGAATAAAACAATAAAGACAAAGAAAAGAGACCGAGAAGTACAAATTTTTTCATTTTTTAACTAGGAATCAAAAATCGAACAATTGTGAAAGAAGAAAAGATGATAATCAAAGCAATAATGCAAGAAATAATAATTTGTTTGGCACGATTTGCTTGGTCTTCATTTCCAAAGCTGATGATATAGTACAGACTAGCGAGAACAAGCATAAAGACAGCAGCTCCAGCCAGAAAGGTAATAGCAAAGTTGATTAGTCCGACGATTTCCAGAACTCCTTGAGTAGCATTGGCTGATGTACCATCAACAAAAAGAATGCCAGTGACCAAAACTTCTGCGAATAAAATGAGAGCGATTCCAAAAAAGAATGTTTTCACAAATTCTTTTTCTTTCTCAATGGATTCGTCTTCCCCGCTTTCTGCAATAGTGATGAGATTGTAACCTGAACGGATACCTGCAATTAGAGCAAGACTTCCAGCAACATATTGAAAGAAAAGTTTTATTTGGATTGCTTTCGCATAAAAGCTATTGGAGGAATCATCATTTCCTAAAAGATCATGATTAACTGGATTAAAAATTTGAAATCCAGCATATTCTGCTACAGAAACTGTAGCGAGACCAAGGGCAATCCATCCAAATTGTTGTTTTTTCTTACTAATAGTTTCGTCATTTCCTTGAGCAAAAATAAAACCAGCGCCTAAAATGGTCATCCAAAGAATGGCTACGGCTCCTACAATTATATTGGCATAGATGATAATATCGCCTTGGAAAATAGCTTCCATTGTATTTATTGAATCATTTTCATCTGTATTTACCATGCTCAAGAATCGATTGTTTCTGATAAGAATATCGTAGTTTGTATCAATGAGTGGTAATTTTCTTTTTTGTCTTTCTATAGCCTCAGTCTCCTTTTTTTTAGCCGCAGCAGCGGTTTCCTCCTCTTTATCAGAAGCGTCATAAAATTTTTCCTCAGCCTCATCAGCTGCAGTAGCAGCTTTCTCAGCTTCATCAGCGAGATCTTGAGCCTCCTCAAAAGCAGTTTCAGCTTCTTCAGCAATGGTTTCGGTCTCATCAAATTTAGCTTGAGCATCTTCCACATTGGGTTCAGTCTCATCTGGAGATTTATCAGAAGTAGTTTCAGTCTCGGAATTAGCAGTAGTAGAACCATCATCTTTGGCAGCCGCATCAATAAGAGCATTGACTTTCTTTCCCATAAAAGCAGTAGATGCTAGAGCAGCAGCAAAAGCATCATCAGAAATTTTAGTGGCAGATACGAGCTTTGCGTCAGTCAGTTTCTTTTTTTCCTCAGCAGCTTGTCTATCAGCAGTAGCACTTGCAAGCTTTTTAGCAAGATCAGCATTATTAGGATCAGCCTTGGCAGCAACAATAGCATCAGCTTCATCTTCTTTAGCAAACTCAACATTTTGATTAGCCAATTTTGACGCTTCCTCAGCATCATCAAGATCAGCTCGAAGAGTCATAGCTTTAGCAGTAATAACACCATCTTCAGCGTAAATAAGTTGCTTCTCATCCATAAGAAGCGCTTCTTTAGCAATCTTAATTTCCTCAGGAGTTTTAGCTTCAGCAAGTAATTCTTCTCTATATTTCTTAGCAAATTTTGCATTTTTAAGTACAATGGCAGCCTGCTTAGTATGCTCTACAGCGCTGGCTCTAGCACCTTCAATAGCAGCAAACACGCTTGCATTTGAATAAAACAATAAAGACAAAGAAAAGAGACCGAAAAGTACAAATTTTTTCATTTATATGTGAATATTCCGTTTATTGTACCATATTTTCTTTATTAAAGGAAATGCTAATAAAGAAATAAAAGTTCAAGAGAACTGTCTAAATTTCTACAAGTTTTCTCCCGAGTTCGAACTTTTAGAGTTCGAACTCGGGAGAAAATGAACAAAAATCTTAAACAATTTTTTGACAAATAAGGTGAATTTTCTAAAATCGCGGTGCTTTTGTTCTTTTCGTATTTGTAAAATGATTCCCTGGCTTTTAATTCCGGTTGGTATCTTGATGGTTGTATACACGAAACCAATAGTAGATTTTACGGGTGAGTTTCCGTTTGCAGAAAAATATTTTTTATCAGGTGGAACTTATTCATTCATAAAATTATTGGGTGTTATGACTACAGTTTTTTCTTTTATGTGGATAACAGGAGGATTGCAATTGGTATTAAAGTCATTTTTCGGACCATTTTTTGGAATTCATTGAACATGGGGCTGTAGCTCAGTTGGCTAGAGCACCTGCCTTGCACGCAGGGGGTCAAGGGTTCGAGTCCCTTCAGCTCCACCAAACAATGTTTGAAAAAAGAGAGAAGAACAAAAGACATCTCTAAAAAGAGAGTGAGGAACAAGCGAAGCGAGAGTTTTGAAGGTGATGCGAAGCAATCACCGACGATGGGTTGGTAGCTCAGTGGTAGAGCATCTGGCTTTTAACCAGTTGGCCGAGAGTTCAATCCTCTCCCAACCCACCATTAATTAGATTTTTGATGAAAACATTAAAAGGTTCACACACTGAGCAGAATTTGTTAAAAGCTTTTGCTGGTGAATCTCAAGCAAGAATGCGTTATGATTATTTCTCTAAACAAGCAAAAAAAGACGGTTTGGAGCAAATTTCGGTTATTTTTGCAGAAACTGCATTAAATGAAAAAGAGCATGCTAAAAGATTTTTTAAATTTTTGGAAGGAGGGCAAGTTGAAATAACAGCTGTTTATCCTGCTGGTAAGATTGGAACAACTCTTGAAAATTTAAAAGGAGCAGCTAAAGGAGAAAATGAAGAATGGACGGAATTATATCCTGAGTTTGCGAGAATAGCTAAAAAAGAAGGGTTTGTGGAGATTGCATCTGCTTTTACTAAGATTGCAGAAGTTGAAAAAGCACATGAAGAAAGGTATAAAAAATTATATAAAAATATTGAAGAAGGAAGAGTATTTGTAAGTAAAGGAAAAATTATCTGGAAATGTCTCAATTGTGGTTATTTACACGAAGGAGATTCGGCACCAAAAGAGTGTCCTGCTTGTTTACATCCACAATCTTACTTTCAAATCAAAGAAAATAATTATTAAAAACAGGACTTTCACAAAATTCGAAACGAAGCAACGAAGATTTTTCGCGAAGCAATCACCGACGACGGGTTGGTAGCTCAGTGGTAGAGCATCTGGCTCTTAACCAGTTGGCCGAGAGTTCAATCCTCTCCCAACCCACCATTTATGTCATGACATGTAAATCCAATTTACTAAGATATTCTTTATAAAATTAACTTAAAAAATATGAAAGTTATAATGTATATGGCAGTATCTACGAATGGAATGATCGCAAAAACTAATGATGATACAAATTGGATTTCTGAGGAGGAATGGAGTTTTTATAGTAAGGCAACAAGAGAAGCAAATTGCTTAATTGTTGGCAGAAAAACTTATTATATTCTTACAGAACAACCTGAATTTTCTGAACTCAAAGATGTGAAATTGGTTATGGTTACATCTCAAAATATCAAATTAAAACAGAATAATCACTTTATTGCACATTCTCCCAAAGAAGCTCTCAAAATTTTAAATGGCTATAAAGAAGTGATTGTTTCAGGTGGAGGTATTTTAAATGCAGCTTTTCTTAAGGAAGATTTAATTGATGAAGTTTTTTTAGATATTGAGCCTGTAATTTTAGGAAAAGGAATTCCTGTTTTCAATGGTCAAGATTTCGAAGTAAATTTAAAATTAATAGAGCAAAAGAAAATAACTGAAAATGAGATACAGTTACATTACAAAGTAGTTAAAAAATAGTTTGCAAGATCAATGTTATTTTGCAGAAAAAATTTCAATTCTTTAATAACCTGACAAAAAATGTCATCATACACTTTGGTCACTGGTTCAACATCTGTCTTGGAATATCCACCATTTATGTCACGACAAACAAGTATCTTATGAAAAAATTATCTAAAAATAAGGAACTTGAAAATAACATGAAACATTATTGTTATTTGGCTCGTTGTAGTGATGGAACTTTGTATACAGGATATACGCTAGATATTGAAAAAAGGGAAAATATGCATAATACAGGCAAAGGTGCGAAATTTACTGCTGGGAGACGACCAGTGAAGATTGTTTATTGGGAAGAATTTGAAACGAAGAGATCTGCTATGCAAAGAGAGATAGAGATTAAAAAATGGAAGCGTGAAAAGAAAGAACAGTTGATAGATGGAACACTTTAAGGAAATACTAAATAAAGTCTTTGCTACAAAAAATTTATTCGACAAAACTTTTATTAATCTTCACTTCCTCATTCCTGCGAAGGCAGGAACCCATTTCCTTTACATTCTTTTTATAACTAAAAAGAACCAAAAAGTTTTGAGGGTAAAAAAACTCGCTGAGAAGAGTTATTTACACAAGATTTATTTTTTATGTCGCTCAAACACGGTTTTACCCTCAAACTCCCAGGTTTTACTTTTATTTTGATAGAGAACTATCATAAAAAATTTATTCGATAAAACTTATATCAAAATTTTTATTTTTTTCTTGCGAGTTTATTAAATCAGAGTTTCATTAAGAAAACACTGATAAAAATGAAATTTAAACTTAAAGATATCGAGGTAGAAGTTTTTTTAGGAATTACGGGACAAGAGCGTAAAAATAAACAAAAAATCCTTGTGACTCTTTTGTTCAAAGCAGATGAAAAACCGTCAATAATTTCTGACAACATTGACGATACCTTAGATTACTTCGAAATTTATCAGTTTATCAAAGGATTTCCCAAAGAAAAGAGTTTTAATTTATTGGAATACCTGCATCACGAGATGCTTGAAGCGATATCCCAAAAATTCCCAGAGGCGGAGGATTTGGAACTAAAGATAAAAAAATTCCCTTTTCCAGATGGGTTTGTGGAGGTATCGTAGATCCCGGATCAAGTCCGGGAAGACATTATTTTATCCAAGAAGACATTATTTTATCCAAGAAGACAGAGAATGGGTTCCTGCCTCCGCAGGAATGAGGGCAAGAAGGAGGAGAGAAAAAAGATTGTCGTCCTGAACTTGATTCAGGATCTACGATTTTTTGTCTCTTTTAACGAAATATTTATTTAATGAATTTGTAATAAAAAATTATTTTTTTGTATAAAACTGATTTGTTATTTTGCCATTTTTGTTCTTATCAGCGGTTTTTTGCTGATTCCATGTACTTATTATAATCATGATTATAATAAGTACATAACTTCGAACAGAATCCACCCCGCTCTCATCCCTACGAAAGCAGGGATTCATACAAAGAAGGAAGACAAAATATCGTAGATCCCGGATCAAGTCCGGGAAGACATTATTTTATCCAAGAAGACATTATTTTGTCCAAGAAGACAGAGAATGGGTTCCTGCCTCCGTAGGAATGAGGAGGGAAGGAAAAACAAAGATGAGGATAAATGCAAAATGTCGTAGATCCCGGATCAAGTCCGGGAAGACATTATTTTATCCATGAAGACATTATTTGTCCGGGAAGACATTATTTTGTCCGGGAAGACATTGTTTTCCTTACAAAACCGTCTTGACTTTTCTTGCTTAAATGATATCAATACAATATGAAACAAGTATTGTCAATTGTACTCTTTATCATTTTTGGTCTTTTTTTTGGAGAAGTTCAAGCACAAAACCTGTTGCCGCAGGCAAATTTAGAAATATCTCCAACAAGGGGAGAAGTGGGAAGAGAGATTGTTTTTGATGGTTCTGCTTCGAGAAATGCAATGGGTGATATCTACGGATTGCAGTATCGATTTAAACTAAATTCTCAAAAAAATTGGACGGCTTACGCCACTTCTCCGATATACAAAATTATTCATTGGGATACGGGGAAATTCACGGTAAAGATGGAAATTTTGGATACGCAAACCCAAAGTACGCAGATCACTTACCGAAATTATATTATTGGAACAAATTACCAGACCAGAGATGCTCGAATAGAGCTTGTTAGCAATAGTCCGCTTCGTGTTGGGCAGGAAGTATTTTTTCAAATAGTCCTTTCTCTGCCTAGAGCGCTTGATACGCAAAAAATAAAAACTCGGTGGGATTTTGATTCAGATGGAGTTTATGACACAGGTTTTTTGACAGAAAAAGTAGTTTCTCATATTTTTTCAAAAACAGGGAAGTTTTCGCCAGGTGCACAGGTGCTTTTTGAAGACGGGGAGATGATTGAAATCAATGGAATGGAAACAATTCCTCAGTACAATGGACAAAGACGAATTATTTCAAAAGATTGGTGTAAAATAAAGATTTTGCCAGCACAAATAAATGCGCCGATACTCAATATTTGGCCAGGAAATCAAGTCTTTTCAGAGAATATAACTTTTCGTTTTGATGCTTCTGGTACGAAGACAACTCAGACTTCTTGGTTAGAATTTCATTTTGATGGTGAAGAAGTGGTAAAAAATAAAACGGTGGTTTCAAAAAAATTTGCTAGTCCAGGAGACCATGAAATAGTGCTTTTACATTGTTTTAATCGAATTACCCCTATCTGTGAGGAAACGAGAACGACTATCAATATAAAACCTGCGTCTACAGATTTTCGTGTAAATTTTATGGTGCAAAATTTATCAAACACCACTGTTTTGTCTCATGGGAACAATTCTTATTTTGCCTTTACTCAAGGAGATCGTGTTCGATTTTCTGCACAGATTTTTGAAAGAGATACGCAAGCGAAAAATTATCAATATCGTTGGGATTTTGAGGGAGACGGCGTGTTTGATACTCCTTTTTCAAGTAAAACTTATACTGAATTTCGTTATAATCAGACTGGGAGTTTTTTGCCAATGCTAGAGGTTCGAAATGAATTTTTTGAGGTTGGAAGCAAGACAGTAACTCATCAGAAAAAAATTACAATCACAAAAAATACTCTTCCAGAGGGAAACATCGAAATAAGGAATATCAGAGGAAGATTTCAATATACACAATTAAAAAAGACTGCAATTTTGGCGGGAGAAACTGTTGATTTTCAAGCGAAGATTTACGATAAAGAAAGCTCATTTGGAAAATTGAAAGTGAGATTTGATTTGGATGGAGACGGTGTTTGGGAAAATACTTTTGGAACAAGGACAATGATGACTTGGCAGTACGAAAAAGCAGGGAATTACGAAATATTGATGCAGGTGCAAGATCATTCAAAAGCAATACGAACGATTCGAAAAACAATAAAAGTCTATGAAATACCAGAAATTCAAATAAAAGTAAAAGTGTCACAAAAAGAAGGAGACACTCAAACGAATTTTACTTTTGATGCTAGGGAGAGTCGAGGGCATCGGCTAAAATTTTATTGGAAGATTTCGGGAAAAGTTATTTCAAGAAATGCTTCTGTTCCAACTCTTTCCGCACGATTTGATAGTTTAGGGCAGAAAGATATTGTTTTGAGAGTTGTTGATTCTCAGAATAAGGAAAAACAAATAATCTTTTCTGTTTTTATCTTGCCGAGGGTGAAGGCAGCACTAAGTCCGGACTTTATTAAAAATAAACTTGAAATGTAATCCGTTTTTAATGTAGATTAGTAATACGATGAAGATAGAATATCTAGAACAGATCATGGAACGAATCCAGCAAGAGATTCATTGTCCAAAATGCAGAAATCTTTTCAAGAAAGAAAGCATTGAAGTGCTTGAAGTAAAGAACGATCATGTTGATTTTTCTTCGCGTTGTCACATTTGCGGTGCGAGTTCTCATATTTCAGCAAAAATGGGAGAATCTGTTTTGCAGAAGATGAAATCCAGTACATTAAGAGGATCTGTACAAACCTCTTTTTTCGATGAACCTTTGACGGAAGATAAGATGGGCGCAGTAATGCAAAGATTAAAAGATTTTCGAGGGAACGATGTCAAAAGGCTTTTTGAGTAAATTTAAAGGAAAACGCGATATGAAAAAACATTTATTTTTATTGGTTATTTTTTTCTTGGGGATTGCCTTCTTTTTTCAAGAAGAATTAAAGGAAAATGGTGCTGTTTTTATTGAAAAAGCATCCTTGAAATTTGAAAAGTTGCAATTGGAAAAGAAATATAAGTCGTTGGAAGTAGAAGTTACTGATTTACAACAAAAAATAGTGGACAAGAAAGATGAAGGTATTGAGAAAATTGAAGATGTAAAATCGAAACTAGAAGCGGCTCAGCAGGCATATCAAGAAACAAAAGAGGCACTGGAAAAATTGAACAAAGCTGCGGAGGATTTGAAGGAAGTGTTTTAATGATCTTATAAAATCTCAAATTTTTGAATAGGACTAGAAAATCTGTCAAAATGTTCCTGATGAGTCGTCGTGATAAACGCTTGTGATCCTTCACATAATGTTTCTAACTGTTTTTGTCGATTATCGTCTAATTCTGAAAAAACATCATCCAAAAGCAAAATAGGCGATACTCCCATTTTGTGGTTTAAAAAATGTTTCTTAGCGGATAAAAGAGCAAGCAATACACTTCGCTCTTCTCCACGCGAGGCTGTTTGGAGGATTGGTTGAGATCGAATAAAAAAAGAAAAATCGTCTCGCAACGGTGAAATAAAATTTTTTTGCGCAGCACATTCACGATTGAAGTTTGTTTCTAGCCACTCGATACAACTTTTTTGATTTGAGGAAACTTCTTCCTTTAACTCTAATTTTATTTCCACTGAATCTTGTGATGTGCCTGAAATTTTTGAAAACTCCTCTTGAAAAATTGGATTTATATCCTTTACGAAGCTTTCTCTTTCTGAAACGACTTTCGGTACCGTTTCTGATAAAATAGTGTTCCATGGATGAATCTCATCCCAACTAACAACTCTTTCGAATCCTTGTCTAAGCAAACGAGTCTTTTGTTTATGTGCTTGATTTGCTCGTGTTAGATTTTCCCGATAATTGGGAGAAATTTGAAACAAAAATCGATCAAAAAACTTTTGCCGTTCCCGTTTGTTTCCTGAAAAAAGTCCTAAAAACTCAGGACAAAATAAAAGTGTTGATATTGCTCCAATATGAGATTTGAGTGAAACCTTTTTTTCGTTTCGAAATATTGTACGATTTTTCTCTTCAATTAGCACCTGATAAGCATTATCTTCCATGTTTCCCATGATTTTCGCCGAAGATTCGCCTTTTCGTATCAAATCAACTGGCTGTTTTTCTCTCCAACTTTTTCCTACACTCAGCACAGAAATTGCTTCCAAAATATTGGTTTTTCCCTTTCCGTTGTTACCAAAAAAAACAATATTTTGTTCACCAAACTCAAACCGTTTTTCACGATGATTTCGAAAATCAAAAAGGGAGAGGGTTTTTAATTGCATGATTTGTTTATTTTAAGTCCATGTTTTATTCCATATTTAGAGTTCGAACTCTAGGAGTTCGAACTCGGGGGGAAATACTTCTACTCTATTCTGGAAATTTATCTCTATTATAACTCGAATATAACCATTTTTCTGGTGTTTTTACAAGTCCATGTTTTACTCCATTCCATTCTATATACATTTTTACATATTCTAAATATGATTCCTCTGTGATGATTTTTGCCTGAAATCGTCCTTCAAATATAGGGCTTTTTCGTCCTTTTTTTATTTTTTCTCCATATTTTGTATTAAAAAACATGGTGTAAGATTGTTGTATTTTTTGCATGAAGTTTGAAATTTCACAGTTCGAATGGGAAAGACCGAGAAGATTATCCTGCAGTAATAAATGAAAATGATTTGGAAGAACGCTGTAAGCTAAAATTTCTATCTCTGGATATCGTTTCTTGTTTTTAGAAATAATTATAAAAAATTTTTTAAAATCTTGTTTCTCAAAAAAAAGAGTTTGTTTGTTACACCCTCTATTATAAATATGGTAAAAAGTTTCTTTTTGTAATTTTAATATTCTATTACCCATTAACTAAAATTTTAAATTCTAAATTCCATGAAATAAAGAGTCTATCTTCATTCTGACTTAACTTTCTCTAGCCCCCGAGTTCGAACTCGGGGAGCAAAAAAAACACAACTAAAGCCTGTCTAGGAGAAGTTTTCAGTTCGAACTGATTGCCCTTTGAACATAGAGTTCGAACTTGGGGAGCATAAAGTTCGAACTCAAAGAAAGCTGAACATAGAGTTCGAACTCTAGGAGTTCGAACTGGGGGGAATGTCGTAGATCCCGGATCAAGTCCGGGAAGACATTATTTTGTCCGGGAAGACAATTACTTATCTAGAAATTCCAAAAAGTTTACGATAATCTTTGCCAATTGTCCTCGACTGAGGGAATCAAATGGTCCAAATTGATTTTTATTTTCATATCCGCTCACAATTCCGTTTTCAGTAGCCCAAGCGATAGATTTTGCAAAGCTTCTATTTGAAGAAACATCAGCAAATCGAGTTTCACCAGAGACTTCTGAGAGATCAATTCCTGCCATCTTGATCAAAAGTTCCATTGTTTCTCCTCGTGAAATTGAACTATTTGGTTTAATTTTTCCATTAACGACTTTTGGAATACTTCCTAACTCCTTTGCTTTTTGCAAATATGGAGCAAACCATTCATTTACTTTTACATCCAAAAATGGAGCAGTTTCAAGTTTTGTTGGAAGCTCGTATCCAAAGGATTCCAATCCAACCTTCACCAATTGAGCATTTGTTACTTCATCATCCTTTCCAAACTCACCAGATCCATCAGCATATCCTGTCATGATTCCAGCAGCAGACACTTTGTCCACAAATGGACGCTCCCAATCCATAATCGAAATATCTTTAAATTTTTTCTTTTTACTAACAACATCTACAAATCGTTTCATGTTTGGAAAACGAGAAGTTGTGATAATTGAATTTGAAGATGGAGTATCAACATGTTCTGTTATAGAAACTGTGTGGGTTTCCTCTGTATAACAAACTTCTTTAGTTGTCATACTTGGAACAGAAATAAAAACATTCACATTTCCTGCTGTTTCAATCGGAGTATCCAGCGTTGCTGTTACGATAATATATTTTCCTAAAGACAAATTAATATTGCTCAAAGGTACTTCGACACCTCCTACTTTTACCGTTATTTCTGATTTTGCTTGATTAAAATTACTCCAAATACTGGAATTTTGTTGTGGACTAACATTGAACCAAATTTTACTTAATTTTTCTGTATTTTCATTTGGAAAAAAAGATACGATTTTTGGAGAAAGGCAGACAACTGTTTTCGTTCCTCCTCCGCTTGATTTCCTGACATATGATGATGCATTGAGACCTGCCGTGTTTAGTATTGCAATCAGATCATTCCCATTCATATCATCAATAGCAGTTGCTGTAATAGACAAATAACTTGATGCTTGATCTACCGCAAGCAAACTATCGTTTCTTATGGCAAGCCAATCTGTATCACTAAGATTAATGATAATTGAACCTCCATTTCCAGAAGAAGTTGTACTATTGGTCAGTGTATACGATGTAGTTTGTGATGCTGCATCTTGAATTGTAACCGATCCTACTGCAAGTGTACTAGCATCAACTGTTTCTGAAAAATTAAGCGTCATTATTCTGCTTTGCATATCCAAATTCCAAGTAACAACTATCGGAGAGGCTTCATCCGCCATAGCTACAGTAGCTTGATAAAGATTATCATTTGCATTCGCATCATCGATCATACCTGTTCCAGCAGTATCAAAAGTTGATATTATTGCCGTTGTGTTCGCTGTTCCGCTAGCAATGGCAAGTGTAATCCAACGATCATTCCCCGCTGCGTCCAATGGGATAGTTCCTGCCGCAACGAGTGCGGTTGTGGTAAGTGTTCCTCCTGCACTAATTGTAGAAGATATATCGATATAAGATAAATCGCTCACTGGTTCTGAAAAAATAACTACCAAATGATCAATGACCCCGTCATCATTGTCATCATAATAATTTGATCCCAAAATATACGGTGCTGCGGTGTCTGATTCTATTACATCTCCTGAAACCAAATCTCCCATAACATTTCCACTAGAATCTGTAATTGTTACCGTTGCTCCTGTCAAAGTAATGTCTTGATCAACCGTATCCGTATCACATCCAGTAAAAGTTGTGGCATCACACGCACCAGCATCTTCATCAAAAATAATATAAAGAATGTTATCATCTTCAGCGTCTCCAAGAATTTCTACAGCATCAACATTTTCATTTGTAACATTTGCCACAAAACTAGTTTGTGGAGCATAATCTGCACCAGCTGCGTAATTTGCAATTCCGCTATCATCAATATTTTCTGAGAAAGTTAATTTCAAATGATCAACTTTTCCGTTGTGAGTTGTGCCATCATCTCCAACATCTAATGTTTCAGCAGTCATCACGACTGGTGAAGCTTTATCGATAGATGTTCCTACTTTATCCGCCATGAGTATTGCATTTCCGAGTAGATCAGTTGTATTTGTCGCTATTAGGTGCAAATTTGCAGAGTCTGTTCCTGCGATTCCTGTCGTTACTGTGAGAAAATAATATTCATCATCCACGAGATTTACACTTCCAATTGAAACAACTGCTGTTCCTCCTCCAGATACAGTTTCTTCTCCGAGTGCGTTATTTGTCGCATTATTATCAAATTCAAAATCAGCATTCGCAAGCGTACTATCATCAATTGCTTCGCTAAACTGAACTTCTGCTTTGTCGATATCTCCATCACCAGCACTATCTAGCCAATGTATAGTGGAAACCGTTGGTCCAGTCGTATCTACTGACGCATTATAAATATCCGTTGCACCTTGAGTACAAGCATTTGCACCTCCATTATCGTAAATTGCATCAGTTGCACACGCAATTGTTAATTCTGTTGTCGCACTAAGATTCATGTTGGCACTCATCGTGAGAACCACAGACTTGGAATTTGCTACATGACTCAACGCAGAAATGGTTAAACCATCTCCACCCGCAACAGCTAAATCACCAGCAACGATAGGTTGTCCTGCTGAACCAGTGGTTGTAGAAACAGGTTCAGAAAAAGTTAATAAAATCTTGTCTGTACTCCCATCTTTAGCCTTGATACTTGCTGTAAAAGTTGGAACTGCTGCAAAAACACCTTGAGTGAAGAAAACACTCATAAGCATGAGAAACGAAGCTTTTAAAATAATATTTTTTGGACGAAAACAATGGAGGAAATTTGTCATATTGAAATTGATATTTGTAATTTTACTTAATCATATAGTTTTTTATGGAATTAAAGCAATTAAAGTCCGGACTTGGCTTGATTTAGATTAGAGTTTGAACTCTAGGAGTTCGGACTTGAGGGACTTGGGGGAAACAGTTGAAGTCCGGACTCAAAGCCCCCCGAGTTTGGACTTGGGGAAAATCCTGCCCTCATCCCTGCGGAGGCAGGGAACCATTGTTTTCTTATAAATATTGTCGTACTGAACGACCCTACTGTCGTCCTGAACTTGATTCAGGATCTCTGTCTTTTTTTTATAATGATAAAGGCAAAATATCGTAGATCCCGTTTCAAGAACGGGAAGACATTATTATTAGAGTCCGGACTTGAGGGAAACAGTATTTCCTTAAATAATGTAAGTAAAAAAAATATTGACTCAAAAGTAATTAAATAGATATAATAAAAACATCACCCTATGGGGTACGTCCTCATAGTAAGGTCATCTCCTTTTCGGAAATGACCTTTATTTTTAATACTCGTAATGACTGCCGAGATAAATAAAACGAAGAAACGAGTTATTGCTTATATTGATGGGTTTAATTTGTATCATTCTTTACATAACCTTGGTCGACCTCATCTCAAATGGGTAAATTTATGGACGCTTTTGGATTCTATTACTCGTGGCGATGAAAAACTCGATGCTGTGAAATATTTTTCAGCATATGCAACATGGAAACCTAAAGCATATTTTCATCACCGACAGTATGTTAATGCACTAGAGTATTTTGGTGTCACTACTATTATGGGGAATTTCAAAGGGAAACCCAGAGAATGTACTAAATGTAAGCATCAATGGGATGAACATGAAGAAAAGGAAACGGATGTAAATCTTGCTTTGAGAATACTTTGCGATGCAGTCGATGATTCTTTTGATCGTGCCATTATTGTAAGTGCAGATAGTGACCTGCTACCCATTGTTAAAGAAATTAAGAGCAGGTTTCCCCAAAAAGAAATTTTTATTGCAACGCCTCCCAAACGGCACGAAATTGCAAGGGACTTGTGTTCTTATGGAGGAAATATGAATCTCACTCCAGGGAGGATTGAAAGACATTTACTTCCAGATAGAATAAAGCTTGATGAAATAAGATTGGTGATAAAGCCTCCTCAATACAAAAAGAAAAAAAGTGTTAGTTAGAGTTCGAACCCGGGGTTCCCTGCCAGGGATGAGGGTTTAAAGTCCGGACTTCTTGTGAGATTCGGTATTTGTTTTTTATTGACACAATGCATAAACAAAATATATTTTGAGTGTAGCTATCCATTTGGAAGGATTCGTTTTGCGACCTTGAGGAGTAAGTTAGCCTCTTACTAAGACAAATGAAAAGCTACAAAATAAGGTTTACAAGCCCTTTTTATGGATAAGAAAAAACTAAAAATATATAAAGAAGAGTATTCAAAAAAAAATTGACAACCAAGTCCCATACCTCTTGAGTTGGCATTTTAAAGGTGTGTCTCCTAAAATAACTACGAACCTTTAAGAACTCAGTTCATTTTCAAACACAAAATATCGTAGATCCCGTTTCAAGAACGGAAAGACAATTTGAAGTCCGGACTCAAAGCCCCCCGAGTTTGGACTTGGGGAAAATCCTGCCCTCATCCCTGCGAAGGCAGGGAACTATTTTATATTGATTCATTTCATTCTTTTTATAACTAAGGAAACTCTGACTTAATAAACTCGTAAGAAAAGAATGTCTTCCCGTTCTTGAAACGGGATCTA
>JAGLIF010000004.1 GCA_023143095.1 Candidatus Altimarinota bacterium | reverse complement strand
ATATTTTGTGTTCTTCCTGCGAAGGCAGGAACCCATTCTCTTTCCATTCTTTTTATGACTAAAAAGAACCAAAAAGTCTTGAGGGTAAAAAAACTCGCTAAGAGGAGTTATTTACCCAAGATTTATTTTTTGTGTCGCTCAAACACGGTTTTACCCTCAAACTCCCAGGTCTTACTTTTATTTTGTACATGGAAGACAACTCTCATGGGTTCCTGCCTGCGCGGGAATTGTTATTAGAGTTCGAACTCGGGGTTCCCTGCCAGGAATGAGGAGAGGGGGAATAAGGAAAAACAAAATATCGTAGATCCCGTTTCAAGAACGGGAAGACAATTTAAAGTCCGGACTCAAAGCTCCCCGAGTCCGGACTTGGATTGGAAAATAACCCTTTTGATAAACAAAAGAGTTTTTTTGAAGTGAGGTGTAAAGCATAAAGACAGTCCTCTATAGTCGCCACCTCGTTGTGATTAATTTCAGTTTAGAGATTGTTTCGAGAAAAGTCAAAAAAAAGGAATGGGTTCCTGCCTGCGCAGGGATGAGGAGAGGAGGAATAAGAAAAGGCAAAATATCGTAGATCCCGTTTCAAGAACGGGAAGACATTATTAGATTAGAGTTCGAACTCTAGGAGTTCGAACTCGGGGGGCTCGGGGGGGATGAGGGTTTAAAGTCCGGATTCTAAGCCTCCCGAGTCCGGACTTGAGGGAAACAGTCTAAGTCCGGACTTTGCTTTGATTACAAAAAACCCCCATCACCGAAGTGATAGGGGTTTTGAGAGTCATCTTAATTCTTTTGTTGTTGTCTTCCTAGAGTTAGAACTCGGGAAGCGTCGTTTCAAAATTATTAAAAATCATTGGACTTAATTAGTCTTGATTGATATTTGCTGTCGTATCAGTGTCAACTAAATATCCATTCAACCAGTCTAGTGAAGTACTAGAATGAACTGTTGAAGATTCATCAGACCAAACAAGAGCTGAATTGTCAGTTGATGCACCATCATTATTAGCATCTCCTTCTACAGCTGTTCGACCTTCTGGCGCTCGATAAGTAGTATCTGTAACAATTGTTACTGATACTGAATCATCATCAGCTGCTCCTCCTGCATTTGTTGTTAAATCAAAGAACAGTGCATAAGTTCGAGATTCTCCTGCATCAAGTTTTTGATTAGAAAAATCAATCAATACATAAGCTGTAACATCCCCATCATCAACAGTATCAACTGTAGTAAGATCTGAATTTTCAGTATTAGTTACTGCTGTAGTTACAGTAGCTGTATTATCAATAGTTCCATCGTCTTTCACTTGTTTAACAGCAAAAGTATTTCCTCCATCAAAATCCATTCCTGAAAGATCTACTTTGAGTGAAACTCGTCCAATTTCTGCTTGTCGTGCTGCATCTGCTGTTACCGTAAATCGGTATACTTCTTGTGATGCCGCAGACGGATCAGCAAAAGCTGGCTGAGAAGCTGCGTGATTTACAGAAATTTGTGTTCGGTAAGCCACAAATGGTTCACCATCTGGAGTAGCTGTTGTTCCGTCAATTGCTATGCTGTCAAGATCAGTTCCTGTAGCAGCTGTAACTGCTTCAAGTCCTTCAACTGCTGGCGAAGCTGCTGTCGTATCAAGAGCTAGATCCAATCGAGCCCCTGTTTGATTCGCTTTTGTAATGTCTCGGATATCAACCTTGACAGTTACTGTTGTCGAATCATCTCGCGGTACTCGAATTCGGTCTTGGTTAGCCAACTCAAAGTGTAGAGTTCCTCCAGTCATTTGTTTTTCTTGTATCAATTGACCAGCATCGTTGTACAATTTGAAATTTGCTCGATCACTAAACGCTGGTGTTCCAGCGAGATTGTTTTTCAAGTAAACATCTTTTACTTGTACTTCATCGTCTGCTGCGTTGAATCGAATCTTTAGTACTTCTACATCAGTAGCATTTGCTACTAATAGATCAGAGTACACAGTAGATCCAACAGTTGCTGTCAATCGACCAGATTGAACTAGTTCGAAAGAAACTCCTGCAAGTGGTAATGTTGTTACCGTTACAGTTTGTCCGTTTTCTACATTGTCTGCATCAACAGCTGTAACTTGTAAATCCATTTCGTTTTTCAACGATACGAGGTGAGCTGTTTCAGTTGCTACACCTACTGTATTTCCTGCACCAGCTGTTTGTAGTCCGACTGCACCTGTTGCATTAATTCGACCAGTGCTGCCTCCTGCAACTGTTGCTGTTACATTTCCAACGATGTATGGAGTTGCTGTTTCTGCAAAGGTAACAAGAGTTCCTGCTACACCTGGTTGAGTAAGTGTATACCCAGCATCAAGAAGATTTGTCAAAGCAAAAATCGCATCATTTTGATCTGCTGCTGAAACAATGAAGTTACTATCAATAACTGCTCCTGTAGCACAACTGTAAACGGAATCATCTCCACCCGCAACATTATCAGTAAATGTAACTACACAAATATTTCCTGCTCCATTTGCCAGAGTAACAACATCAGTTGTAACAAAAGCAGTTGTAATGTCAAAATCTGATTCTCCAGCTGTTCCAACTACTGCGGCTCCTTGTACTGCTACAGTACCTGTAGTAGTAATCACTCCTGTTGTAGTATTGATTGCTGTAGAAAGAAGTTCTCTAGCAGTTTCTGTTAGTGTTCCCGCTGCTGTACCTGGATCAACTTTTTCAGTAACTTTCAATTTGTCTCCAACTGTAAGCAATGCTGCGTTTGCTGCAGAAATTGTAACACTTGTATTTGCCACAGCTGCTACAGCGTTTTGTTCAACAGCTGTTGCTGAAGCTTCAATAGTGTCAACCACTACTTCAAATTCAGTTTGTCCAGCTGATGGAATCACTACTGACAAGTCGTTGAAAGTAGCTACTCCGAGTGTACTCAAGTTTTTTGAAGAACCTTGTTGTTGTCCTCCAACGAAAACTGCTGCTGTGAAGTTCGAATATGTTCGAGCATTACCAGTAGCTGTTCCTTCAATTGTTGCCGAAGTAACATTTACATCACCAGAGTCGTTGTTGTCCAACACGAATTTCAAGAAAGTAATATCGTCTACTCCTGCTACAATCTTGTCTCCGCTTGTAAGACCGTCTGTCTTTGCAATAGTAAGTGTAGATTCTCGGATTTCAACGAATGAACCTTGAGCCGATCCCAACACTTCAGTACTAGAAACTTGGTCTCCTGTAGAAATGTATTCTGGAGAAGCGAAAGCTGCATTGATGATTTCCAATTTAATAGAGTCACCAGTTTTAGCTCCGTCTCGTAGATTACCTACTACCTTCAAGATAGAAGTTCCTGCAATTTCAAAAGTTGTATTGAAATTTAAGTAACCATCATTTACTGCTGTAGCAATATTTGCAAAGGTATTTTCTGAATCAATCAAATTGTCATTCAAAAACAATCGGAAATTATCAAAAGTTGTTCCCAATTCATGATCTGCACCAGCTGTACCAAGAATTATACCAACATTAGAAGCCACATCGATTCGTACTCCGTCTACTATCAATGGTTGATCTACAACCAATCGAGCAGTCAAGAAAACGATATCGTTTGATCCAGGTGCGTATTCTTGGTTTCCAAGAGACGCTGGGTCTCTAGAAATGTTCAAGTCACCAGAATCAATAGTATAAGCTTTCAATCGAGCACAACCGTCTTCTGCGTTTTTGTCTGTACAAACTGTAGCATTTGTAGTTGTAGTACCACTTGCAAAATCTAGTCCAAGTGCGTCAGCAGAAAGAGCTTTCACTCCAAATGCTGTTCCGATTTCTACGCCTACAACATCTTCAAAGTTATCTATTTTGAAGTTGATTGTGTCGTTCTTTTCTGCTGAAACAATATCAGCTCGGATAGAGAAGATTCGAGAGTCACCATCTTCGATGATGTATCCTCCTGTTACTCCGTTGTCCAATCTGAATGTTACATAGTCACCATCAATGATAGTTTCTGCTGAAACTTGTTCTCCTGAAATGTAAAGTGCTACATTTTCAAGATTGTCTTCGATTTCAGCTGTACCGTCATTTTTTAAAGTAAGTGCTCGAAGTTCAACATCTTTGTTTGTATTTGACGCGTTCAACATTCGGAATTTACCGATTTCAATGAAGTTGTCTCCTACATCAACTGTTGTGTCTGATCCCAATCGAGAAAACTTGATTTGAGATACTTCGTATTCAGCCACTTCCATTTCTTCACCTTCAATAGGGAAGTCTCCAGCAATGTTTGCTGCAGTTGTAACCATGTCGTCAGCAGATACTAACGCCAATCGGTTGTGGTGTCCTACATTGTGGTCTGCTGCAGCGTACTTTGTAGAAGCTACAACATCAGCCATCAATGTTTGACCTGCAGGGATTACTAACGGTGGGTTGAATCGTAATTCAACAACATCATCGTTGTTGATTGATTTGTCGTTTCCTACTTTGAATCCGTCAATTTCCATCCATACATTGTCAAAGTCGTCGTTGTCTCCCAATCCCAATCGAGTGAAAGTCAATGAAGAAATTTCAACATCTGCATCGTCAGAAGCTGTTAATTCAAAAGTTGTAAATGGAACTGAAGTTGCATTGAAAGGAATGTTTGTTCCTCTTGGAGTAGCTCGTGAAAGAACTACTTCCAATGTTCCTTCAGCAGGTCCCATTGGAGAAATAACTACTAACTGAGAATCATAAACGATTTTTACAGTTTCTGCACGAGTTACAGCGTTTGCTGAACCAAATGTGCCGTCTCCGTAACCTCGCATGAGTCCGTTGTTGTAAGCTGTTTCTACATATCCGTAAAACCAGTCTGATTCTGAAACATCGTCAAAATGAGGTGCGCCTGAAAGATCTTGATCGATCTCAAATGCGTTTACTATCATTTTAGCGATTTCTGCTCGGTTGATTCCTACTCCTGGTCGAAACAATCCGTCTGGATAACCATTTATCCAATTTTGATTGTACATTGTTTCAATATAGTCGTAGTACCAAGCTGATTCTTCCACATCAGGGAAGTGTGGTCCACCGGTCGTATCTAGATCAATACCAGTAGACAAAACGATGATTTTTGATACTTCCGCTCGATTCAATTGTCGATTTGGTGCGAAAGATCCATCATCATTTCCTGAGATTACGCCTTGATCCATTAGTTCTTCAACTGCTTCTTCGGCCCATGAAGGAATTTCTCCTTCATCGGTAAAATCCAAAGCCGCTTGTGCTGGAGCTACAAATAATGTAGCTGCCAAAGCTGACAAAGTAATAGACGCTAGGCTTTTTCTTAAAAAATCCATGGTCAATAAAGTTAAAAAATACGCAAATAAATACACTTTTTGCGATGAATGAAATGAGAAAAATAAATTTTTCTCTTTATATAAAAGTAGATTATCTCGTTGTTTGTCGGTGAATGCTTCGCTTATTTTGTTTCAAGCGTCGTTTCACCTTCTGGCAATATTATTAAAAAAGTGTCGTTCAGGAGGACAAAAATTGTCTTCCTGTAAAAAATAATGTTTTCTCCTGTAAAATAATGTCTTCCCGTTCTTGAAACGGGATCTACGACATTTTGTGTTCTTCCTTACGGAGGACAGAGATCCTGAATCAAGTTCAGGACGACAGTAGGGTCGTTCAGGATGACAAAAATTGTCTTCCCTCATTCCTGCGGAAGCAGGAACCCATTTTATAGTGATTTCTTTCATTCTTTTTATGACTAAAAAGAACCAAAAAGTCTTGAGGGTAAAAAAACTCGCTAAGAGGAGTTATTTATCCAAGATTTATTTTTTGTGTCGCTCAAACACGGTTTTACCCTCAAACTCCCAGGTCTTACTTTTTTGTAGATAAGTTTTAGACAGAGATCCTGAATCAAGTTCAGGACGACAGTAGGGTCGTGACAGTAGATAATAATATTGTTTTTCTAGAAACAATGATTCGTTTTTTTTAAATCCCTTGTTTCCGGCCGTTATTCCAAAGATCATCTTTTTTTCACATTCCCATACAGGAAGCGGATCGAGAGCCTTCCCTTTTTTTACAAAGGAGCAGGTCGACCAGAGTAGTGGTACTTTATGAGAAGATAACTCAAAGTCAAGCTTAGAATCACGATTTCTTCCATATTAAATACCACTATCTAAAACGAAAAGAGACCCCGAAATGTTACAGAAAATGACTAAAATCGTTTGTTTTGCGTTGACAGTGCGGTTTTTCATTGTAAAATAAGGAACTGGTTTTAATCTTTTCCAAAAATAATAGCTTCGGTTTCACTGACCAATCGATTTATTTCTCCAAATTTAGAGATGATAATATGGTCATATATTCCAGCTTTTTTAAGTTCTTTTTTCATAGACAAAACTCTTTTTTTTATCTCATCATCAGAGATTGGTGCGCGTGCACGAATTCGTTCAATGAGAGATTCTACTTTTTCAGCGGGTTTTAGAAAGATAGAGGTAAAAGATTCTTTTGGAAGAGTTTTTCTGGCTTGTTCAAATCCCTGAACATCAAATTCTCGAATAACAATTTTTCCTTCTTTCAACGGACGCAAAAGAGCTTCTTTGAGTGTTCCGTAAAAGTTTTGTGAATGGACGCAAGCGTATTCCAAAAAAGCACCTTCTTTGATTTTTTGTTTAAATTCTTCAAGTGAAATAAAAAAGTAAGTTTCACCTTCTTTTTCTCCTGGACGAGGTGATCGTGTCGTGCAACTAGGCGGAAAAACAAATTCAGGATATTTTTTTTGCAACTCGGAAATAAGAGTCCCTTTTCCTACTCCAGAAGGACCAGAAATAAAAAAGATTTTTCCTTGTTGTGTCATGCTTAAAGTTTATTTATCAGAAGTTCCTTAACTTTTCTTTTCAAAATAAGCCAAAAACTCTTTTTGAGAAATATTTTCTTTTTCTAACAAATCTTTAGATATGGTTTTTAAAAGTTGTAAATTTGTCTTTAATATTTTAGTCGATGTGTCTTCGGCTTCTTGCACCAATATCTGTACATTTTTATCAATAAGTCGAGCGGTGTTTTCAGAAAACTCTTTTTCACTTTCTATTTCAATACCAGAAAACCCTCTGCTTTTTTTATGAAAAACGACTGGACCGAGTTGTTTCTCATCTCCCATTCCATAAGTCATAATCATAGAACGAGCAATGTTTGTAATTCGTTCCAAATCATTGGAAGCGCCAGTGGTAGTCTGACCAAAGATAAGGCGTTCTGCTACGCGTCCGCCATGAAGAGAAACCATTTCGTCTTTCATTTTTTGTTCAGAATTTAGATAGGTGTCTTCTGTCGGCAAAAACCAAGTTACTCCAAGTGCGCCGCCACGAGAAATAATTGAGATTTTGTGAACGGGTTCGCAGTTTTTGGTAAAATGTCCAGAAATAGCGTGTCCAACTTCATGATGGGCAATAATATTCCGTTCTTTTTTATTGATTCTTCGTGATTTTCTAGCAGGTCCGAGAGAAACTTTTTCAACAGCATTATCAATATCGTCCTGAGCAATATCTTTTTTTCGTTGTTTTACCGAAGAAATAGCTGCCTCATTCATCACATTTTCAAGATCAGCTCCAGAAAATCCCACGGTTTTGGAAGAGATTTTTTTTAAATCAACATTTTTTTCCAAGTGCTTGTTTTTAGAATGAACGGCAAGGATTTTTTCGCGAGCATTCATGTCTGGAAGATCAATATGAACGCGTCGATCAAAACGACCAGGACGCAAAAGCGCCTTATCCAAAACATCAGGTCGGTTTGTCGCTGCCAAAACAATAACAGAAGCGTCTGGTTCAAAACCATCCATCTCTGTCAAAATTTGGTTGAGTGTTTGTTCTCGTTCATCATGACCGCCTCCTGAACCAGAACCTCGTTGTTTTCCAATTGCATCAATTTCATCGATAAAAATAATTGCAGGAGCATTTTTTTTCGCTGTTTTAAACAGATCTCGTACACGGCTTGCACCGACACCAACAAACATTTCTACGAACTCCGAACCAGAAACGGAAAAGAACGGCACACTGGCTTCCCCAGCAATGGCTCGTGCTATAAGAGTTTTACCTGTTCCAGGAGGTCCAACAAGTAAAATTCCTTTAGGAATTTTTGCTCCAGATTTGTGGTATTTTTTAGGATGTTTTAGAAAATCAACGATTTCAAAAACTTCTTCTTTTGCTTCCTCCGCGCCAGCTATGTCTTCAAAGCTTGTCTTATGTTTCGTTTTATCATAAGTCTTGGCACGAGACTTTCCAAAGCTAAAAGGACCACTTTCTCCGCCCATATTTCCTGCTCTTTTCGAAAGGAAAACCAAAAACATAATCAAAAGTAAAAAAGGAGCTGCACCAATCAAAAGATTAACCCAAAATTTACTAGAAGCTGTATCTTTGATCTCGACAATAGTTTCTATTTCTGGATCGTTAAGTCCCAAGTCTTTTATATTTGAAGAAAGTTCTCTGATAGAGACCACATTTTCCCCATCTATGGTTTTTGCTGTAATAGTTTGATCATCAATAACGATTTTTTCTAACTCATTGGCTCGGTATTTTTGTAAAAGTTGTGAAATTGGAATGTTCTCTACATCTTCTTTTTTAAAAATACTGCCCTCTGGCTGAAAGAACAAAGCTAATCCTGCTCCCAAAAGAGCAATGATTAATAAAAAAGAAAAAGGATTTCTTTTGTTTGGTAAATTTTTAGGTCCCTGTTTTTTCATTCAAAATCTTTTAATAAAAACGACGAAATTGTATTGAAATGTTCATGATTTTGCAATCACTAAAAATAAGATTATTTTTTTGATGAAAGATAATCTATAAAAAGTTTGCCTTCCAAATGATCATATTCATGAAGGAAGACTCGCGCAGCCCATTTTTCCAGTCGTTTTTCGCACAGATGCCCTTTGAGGTTTTGCCAACGAATTTTTACTTTTGATGGGCGGGAAATTTTAGCAAACTGATCAGGAAGACTAAGACACCCTTCCTCAAGTGTTTTTTGTTTAAGTGAAATTTCCAAGATTTCAGGATTAATCATAGGAATAACTTTTTGTCTTTTAGAATTTTCTACATTAAAAGTTACAATGATAATTCGTTTCAAGATGCCTACTTGGTTTGCCGCTAGACCAATTCCCTTGATCTTAGTTTTAGGATCAGGAGTTTTCATGGTTTCTTCCATTTGATCGACAATTTTTTTTAACTCTTCGTCAAAAACCTCTACCGGTATGGCTACGGTTCTGAGAATTTTATTATCCTTGCCAGTTTGAATTTCATACATGGTAGGATATTTATAGGTGGAAATAGCAGGGAAGTCAAAAACATCCCGAGTTCGAACTCATAGAGTTCGAACTCTGCAGAGTCCGGACTTTAGATTTTTCTATTCTAGTTCGATTGTCGCACCAGCGTCTTCGAATTTCTTTTTCATTTCTTCTGCTTCGTCTTTTTTTACATCTTCTTTTACTGTTCCTCCGCTTTCTGCCAAAGTTTTTGCTTCACCAAGACCAAGTCCTGTGATTTCTCGTACTACTTTAATAACTGCGATTTTTTGAGCTCCGCAATCTTTAAGAACTATATTGAAAGCAGATTTTGTTTCTACAGCGTCTTCTTCAGCCGCAGGTGCTGCCGCAACAGCCGCAGGTGCAGCCGCTGAAATTCCGTATTTTTCTTCAAAGTATTTAGCAACATTATTTGCTTGAATAACGGTTAATTTTTCGATGGAATCTACCACCGCTTGCTCTTCTTTGGCAAGTGTTATTGTTGTTTCTTCTGACATGGTTTTAAAAATTAAAATTTAAATAATTAGACTTAGGTTTTTGCGAATTTGTCCGCTTCTTTGAGTGCCATCGTAATGCCACGAAGTCCATGGATAAGTGCTGAACCAATTCCGCGCGGTCCATAACGGAGTGTGCCAATAATTTTTGCCAAAGATTCTTCTCGGCTTGGAGTATTGGCGAGAATAGCTGTTTCTTCTTCGTTTAAAAGACGACTCTCGAAAATAGCCCCAGCAAAATCAAATTTTGAAGTTTTAGATTCCCTATCGAAGAAATCTTTTTTCAAATTTTTGATAGTTGTAGCAGGCATGATGGCATCATTGTCTGAAACAATAACTGCCACATTTCCATCTAAGTCATCTGAAGAAAAATCAGCAATTTTTGCATTTTTCGCCGCTAAAGCGATCAATGTTTTTTTGATTACCGTATAGCTCATTCCGTCTTTACGAAGGGCTCGTCGAATCTCCTGAACCTCGTTTACAGTAGGACCAGAAAATTTAGCAAAAGCCACACCTGCTCCATTTTTGAACTTTTCTTCAAGAGCAGCGAGTTGATCTATTTTTTTTTGTCGTGTAATTGCCATTTTTTTAAAAAAGGTAAGTTTTTTGTTGTGTCAAAATCTTACGAGCAATTGGAGCGACCTTAAAGCAATAAGAAATAAAAAGGATAAAGTTTGCTTTTCTCCGTCTCGGCAGGGTTTATATCTTTACAGACAACCTGCGGTCTTTGACGACGAAACAAATATAAAAATTACTTATAGATTGTCAACCCTTTTTTGAGCCAAAAGCAAGGCAGTGAGCGTTGCAGAAGAGGTTTTTGTATTGGAATTAGTTAAAAGTTCGTGGGCAGCTTTTAGGTTTTCTACCTCAAAAACTTCAATTTGTTCGGATTCTTCTTGTTGGGGATTTGCAATTTTTTCACAATCAAACCCCAGAAAGAAATGATATTTCATGATTGATCCAGTTGGATTTGCAAAAACTTCGCCTATTTTTACCAATTTTTTCGTTTGAAATCCTGTTTCTTCCAAAAACTCACGATGGGCACACTTTTCTGGTGATTCGCCTTTGTCAATCATGCCAGCACAAAATTCAGTGATACATTCACCACATCCGTGTTTATAATTTTTTTGGAGTAAAATGTTTCCATTCTTCAATATTGGTACAACGATGACAGCGTCCGCATTCATATGTACAAACCATTCGGTTTCTTTTCCATTTGGCAGTTCTACTATTTGTTTTTCAATTGGACACCATTGTGAATCCAATACTTTTTCTCGGGAAAGAATTTTAAATTTTTTCATAATGAAATTTTAACAAAAAAATTAAGATTTAGGAAAAGTTAAGTCCGGACTTGAAAACAAACAGAGTTCGAACTCGATTCGAAAAAAATGTCTTCCCGTTCTTGAAACGGGATCTACGATATTTTGTGTTCTTCCTGCGGAGGCAGGGAACTATTTTATAGTAATTTCTTTCATTCTTTTTATGACTAAGGAAACTCTGATAAAAACAAAAAAAATAAAACAAGAAGCCTCCTTTCGCACAAAAAAAGAATCTTTTAATTAATTTTTATCTCAAAATTCCTTTTGATAGAGGACTATCAAAAAAAATTTATTTAACAAAACTTATATTAAAATCTTTATTTTTTTGTTGCGAGTTTGTTTATCAGAGTTTCCTAAAAAGAACCAAAAAGTCTTGAGGGTAAAAAAACTCGCTAAGAGAAGTTATTTATCCAAGATTTATTTTTTGTGTCGCTCAAACACGGTTTTACCCTCAAACTCCCAGGTCTTACTTTTGAAAGATAGAACACATAGATCCCCGCCTACGCGGGGATGAGGGTGGGGATATTTAGGAAAAGTTAAGTCCGGACTTGAAAACAAACAGAGTTCGAACTTGATTCGAAAAAAATGTCTTCCCGTTCTTGAAACGGGATCTACGATATTTTGTGTTCTTCCTGCGGAGGCAGGAACCCATTCTCTTTCCATTCTTTTTATAACTAAAAAGAACCAAAAAGTTTTGAGGGTAAAAAAACTCGCTAAGAGGAGTTATTTACCCAAGATTTATTTTTTGTGTCGCTCAAACACGGTTTTACCCTCAAACTCCCAGGTCTTACTTTTATTTTGTACATGAAAGATAGAACACATAGATCCCTGCCTACGCGGGGATGGGGGTGGGGATATTTAGGAAAAGAGTTCGAACTCGAAAACATTTTCTTCTCTCAAGTCTTCTCTTAAGTCCGGACTTGAAAACAAACAGAGTTCGAACTCGATTCGAAAAAAATTAAGATTTTATTAGAATAAAAAAGACATGGCTTTACTTCACCCAAAACATAATCAGTTGAGCCAAAGAATAATTCTTTTTTTGAGCTACAAAGGGATTGATCACGAATCAATTTCTTTTGAGAGAATAAAAAATTCGATGGATGTTTTGCGAGAGTTGGAGTTTCAATTTCCACATCCGATTTTATTTATTGGACCTGTGGAAGGAGAAATTCAATGGGCGGAGGGAGTGTTGCCAGACAAATCTCTTTTTGAAAATAAGCAGCAAGAAGAAATACTTAAAAAACTGAATCCTTATTTTCAAGAAATTATAGATAAAGTAGAAGATCAGTTTTTTGTCATGGGTCCCACTTTTTCGGTTGTCGATTGTGTTTTGGCGGGGGATTTAATAGAGTTCAAAACTTTTTTAGAAATAGAGTTCCCAAAAGAAATCACGACCTATACCGAGCGAGTAAAGAAAAAATGTGCTAAGTCCGGACTCTTTAGAGTCCGGACTTGAAAACAAACAGAGTTCGAACTCGATTCGAAAAAAATGTCTTCCCGTTCTTGAAACGGGATCTACGATATTTTGTGTTCTTCCTGCGAAGGGAAGAGATCCTGAATCAAGTTCAGGACGACAGTAGGGTCGTTCAGGATGACAAAAATTGTCTTCTCTCATTCCTGCGGAGGCAGGAACCCATTCTCTTTCCATTCTTTTTATGACTAAAAAGAACCAAAAAGTCTTGAGGGTAAAAAAACTCGCTAAGAGGAGTTATTTACCCAAGATTTATTTTTTGTGTCGCTCAAACACGGTTTTACCCTCAAACTCCCATATCTTACTTTTATTTTGTACATGAAAGATAAAACACATAGATCCCTGCCTACGCAGGGATGAGGGGAATAGAACAAAGTAAGGCAAAATATCGTAGATCCCGGATCAAGTCCGGGAAGACATTATTTATCCGGGAAGACATTTTTTTATCCGAGAAGACATTGTTTTATGCGGAAAGACAGAGAATGGGTTCCTGTCTTCGCAGGAATGAGGAGAGAAGAGCAAGAATGAGGAGGGAAGAGCAGGAATGAGGAGAGATAGTTTGAACTTGAAAACAAACAGCCTAAGTCCTGACTTAAACTATTCCCACTCAATAGTCCCTGGAGGTTTGCTTGTTATATCGAGAAATACCGCAGAAATTTTTGGATTAGTCAAAATCTGTGCTGTTACTTTTGTAAAAAATTCCCAAGGCAAGTTTCCAACCGAGGCGGACATGGCATCGATGGAATTAATAGGACGCAAGATGATAGATTCTTCGCCTATCCCATTGAAAGAAATTGGAATGAGTACAGTTGGAAATTGCCAAACTTTTCCATAGAGGGTCATGGATTCCAAAGATTGAGTAACGAAATCATCGGCTTGTTGAAGCGTTTTAATACGATCTTTAGTCACAAAACATTTTTTGACTTTACAACTTTTGAAATCTTCTTTAGATTTAGTTCCTAAAAGAAAAAGGGCTCGATTGATTTCAGGATTTTTATTGATGAGATTTGTGGCAAAATATTCTAGGTTTTCGATATGAAACGATTGTTTTCGCAAGATTGCCGGATGTCGATAGGTTCGTGCGTCTCCTTGAACTCCCACAGAATTAATTGGTAACTGAATAAAGTCAGAATGAACTTGTTTTTGAAATGACTTATCTTGAAGAGTTTTATCTTCTTTACTACATAGAATGCGTACTCCTAGACCAGGTCCAGGGAAAGGATGTCTCCAAACGAGATTGTGCGGCAAACTGAGTAATTCTCCAAGGTTTCGTACTTCGTCTTTATAAAGTTCGGCGAGGGGTTCGATGACGAGACCTTGATCAATAAGTTTTTGGATTTCTGGAACTCGATTGTGATGAGTTTTTATTTTGGCAGAATTTTTTGTTCCGCCTGTTTCGATGGTGTCAGGATAAATGGTGCCTTGTGCTAAAATCCAATCATCGTGCAGATCATTTTTTGAGAAAAAATCTTGTTGTACTTGTAGAAAGGTATTTCCGATGATTTCCCGTTTTTTTTCTGGATCAAAAACATTCTTTAAATTTTCCAAAAATCGAGTTTCCTCATGCAAAACTGTTAGATCAGCCCCCATCTTTCTTAGTGCATTTTCTACAAACTCCGCTTCATTTTTTCTCAGAAGTCCTGTGTTTACAAAAAGCCCTCGAACGCGATTTTCCCCGAGTATTTTTGAAAGGAAAGAAAACGCAACAGTAGAATCAACTCCTCCAGAAACGAAGAGAAAAACATTTTTGTTACCGATTTTTTCCCGAAGAGTTGTTTCGTGTTCTTTAAAAAACTTTTCAATAGTCCAATCATGCGCAACTTCACAAATTTCAATGAAATTTTGGAGCAACTGACTTCCGAATTTGGAATGAGTAACTTCTGGGTGAAATTGAATACCAAATAAGTTTTTTTTTGGATGCCAAACGGCAGAATTTTCACAATATTCCGAATTTCCACAGGTTTGAAACCCTTTTGGAAGAGTGACCACTTCATCGCCATGACTCATCCAAAAAACAGATTCTTTTGGTATATTTGTAAAAAGTGGACAAGTTTCATCATGTTTTAGCGAGGCGCGACCATATTCTTTAATTTTTCCAGGTTGCACTTTTCCTCCCAAAGAATGGCTCAAAAATTGATGACCATAACAAATTCCTAAAACGGGTTTTCCTAATTCAAAAATAGCTGGGTCGCATCTAGGAGAATCTTTTTCAAACACACTTTGCGGTCCGCCACTCAAAATAATACCTTTGATGAGCGGATTGTTTAAAGATTCAACAGAAATATCTTCTGGATTAAAAATTTCAGCCAAAACATTTTCACGACGGATTCTACTTGCAATCAAGTGTGCGTATTGTCCGCCAAAATCAAGAATGATAATCTTTTCGTGCATCAGCAGGAGTTTACTTTTTCCTTTTTATTTTTCAATTATTTGTTGGGATAGAGGGGGGGCACAAGTCCGGACTCCGCAGAGTCCGGACTTTCTCACTCTCATTGTCGTCCTGAACTTGATTCAGGATCTCTGTCTTTTTTTTATAACGATAAAGGCAAAATGTCGTAGATCCCGGATCAAGTCCGGGAAGACATTATTTTGTCCGGGAAGACAAATCACATGGGTTCCTGCCTCCGCAGGAATGAGGGTTGTTATTAGAGTTCGAACTTTAAGCCCCCCAAGTTCGAACTCTTACTACTTTACCCTCCACAAAGATATCTCCTTCCAAATTTTTCACTTCATGAATTACAAAATCTTTGAGATCAACAGCACTGACAAAATTGTTTTTTTCTTGTTTGCCGATAACCATTGGAGCGATGAAAAGGAAGATATTTTCTACAAGCTTTCGTTTCAAAAGTTTGCTGTTCATTATTCCTCCACATTCAGTCATAATCGAATCTATTTTTTTGATTTCCTCACTTTCCAAAAAATCTTCCAAAGTATTAAAAAACAAAATTTTTCGATTGGAGATTTGAAAAAGTTTAAAAGATTTAGGAATCTTTCGTTTTCCCAAAACGATAATATCAGGGTTTGAAGGTAAAAATTTAAGGTCATTTTGAGATAGGCGGCAGTCGAGAATAGGGTTATCTTTCAAAACCGTTTCGGTAGTAGTGAGAATGGCGGAGTAGCGTGCTCGCATTTCATGAACTTTGTTGCGAGAAATTTCATTCGTAATGTATTTTGAAGAATTAGTAATTTTCCCATCCAATGATTGAGCAATCTTGAGAGTGATAAAAGGTTTTTTATTTACAATAAAAGTTTCAAAAAAAGGATTGAGTTCTTGGCATTTCGAATTGTTTAGAACTTCAACAGTTTGTCCGTGAGCTTGAAGTTTTTTTATGTTTTTTCCTTGAAAATGAGGATCTAGTGAGCCAATCCATATTTTTCCAAAGTTTTTTTTCAAAAGTAGTTCGGTGCAGGAAGGGGTATTTTTTTCTGCAAATTGGTCGCATGGTTCAAGTGTGATAAAAATTTCACAATCAGAAAAATCATTTTTTTGTGGAAAAGCTTTTATCAAATTTTCAATTGCCATTGCTTCGGCGTGAGGGTTTCCGTATTTTTCATGAACTCCTTTGGCAAGAATTTTTCCTTTTTGTACGATAACGCATCCAACTCTTGGGTTGGGAGCTGTAAAATGCGGATTGATTTTCCCCGCTAACTTTCGGGCATAATCGAGGAAATTATATGAAGAAGAATTCATTTTAGAATGATGGAAAACAAGGGCTTTACAAAATATTAAAAATATGTTATTCTTAACAAGAATGCAAAAAGATTATATGGCGAGTGAACTAAAGAGTGAGATTAAAAAGTTTAAAAAAGAGCGAAACAAATTATTACGGGAAATTTTAAAAATTGAAAAAGAAATTTCATTCTTTGTTCGGCAAAAACATTTTTTTGCAAAACTTTGGAAACAAAAAATTTTTCCTCATAGAAAGCGTCGAGTAAAAAGCTTGAAAAAAACTTTAAAGAACACTGAGAGAAAACTTTTGGAAAATGAGTTTTTTGTAAATTTCTTTGAAGCAGTTCCACTAGAAACTTAAAATTCAAGGGATTTCCCCCCCGTAAAGAAGAAGGCAAAATGTTGTAGATCCCGTTTCAAGAACGGGAAGACATTTATATAGAGTTCGAACTCTAGGAGTTCGAACTCGGGGTGGATTTAGGAATGAGGGAGTGAAACAGGAATGTATTTATCTAAAATTCAAGGGATTTTTCAGGACTTGATAAAAGTCCATCATTCTCTTTTAGTTTGCTAAAAAGTTGAACTCTTGCTTTTCCGGTAGAAAGATTTCTTGGAATTTGGAATTGTCTGAATTTTTTTATATCCGTCCATTTTTCATGGAAAAGGACTGTTTCATTTTGAACAATCAAAAACTCAGCAAACTCTATATTTTCAGCTTCTGGAAAAGAGAGATCAATAGAGATAGAATTTCGATATTTTATGATTTTCTCAATTATAGGAGAAGTTATTGTTAATAATTTTTCTCTATCAAATATAACAGGAATTGATTTTTCAGAAACATTGTCATGTACATCCCACGCTTTAATTTTCAAAGAATGTCGACCAAGTTTTCCATTGGAGATGAAGTTTTTAGAGAAAGGTTGTTTTGTTACAGTTCCCAAGGATTGTTCATCAAGAAAAAATTCAACTTTTTTTACTTGTGATTCAAAATCACGAATAATTGCTAAGATTTGAATTTCAGAATTTAGCGGTATTTTTTGGTTTCCTATCGGTCCTAAAAAAATAATTTCAGGAGCATTTTTATCAGGAGTTATTTTGACAGAAATTTCCTCTTCTGAGTAATTGAGTAATTTATCAATGGCAACGGCGCGAATGGTGTGCTTACTGTTAAATTCAACATTGGTTGGAATTTTGAATTTACCTGTGAAAGGAGGATTTGTTTCATCTGCGACAAGTTGATCATCAAAATAAAATTCGACAACCTTCATTCCAAATCTTGCAGAAACGGATACGGTTATTTCTATATCTCCACGAGCAACTTCTCCGCTACTTCGCGGGGATAAGATTTTTATCACTGGGGGATTTTTGTTTGTAAAATCATTGTGGACATCATCTCGTAGAGAACTAATTCGAGAGAATCTATCAACGGAAAAAGAACTTTCAAGAGGGGTATCACTTTCTTCTGTGATAGAACCAAGACTGGTTGCAAATTGAGAGTGTTTTTTGAGCCATTCTTCCACAGGACTTTGCCAGTTTGGCATATCGGGGCGAATGGATTTTAAACTCAAAACATGTTTTTGTGTTCGGGCATAAAAAGGAGTGTAACTGGTAGCAGGTTGCCCAGAAATTTTATCAATTTCAATGATTTTAATAGAATTATCTGTTTCTACGGGAATAGAAAAACTAGCAAAAAAGGCTTCTTTGACGAGTTTTGGGGGAGTAAGATTAGAAGAGAGTTTTCCAGAAAACTTATTAATATTTCGAACATTAAGAGGGATTGGTTCATTATATAGTTTTTTGGGATCAATTCCATTTTCGACCAATATATCATGAGCATCAGTCATAAATTTTTTCCAAATAGGTGCTGCTACAGCGAGTCCAGTAGCTCCAATTTTCATTGGTTCTCCTCTATTATTTCCGACCCAAACGCCAGTAATTAGATGTGGGGTAAAGCCAATAGTCCAAGAATCTCCAGGAGCGGTTACAAATTTAGGATTTTTTTCTTCATCTTCTGGTTCTTCCTTGTTAAATTCTGGATTTTTTATGGTTCGATTGGAAGTTCCTGTTTTGGCTCCATTATTCCATTTTTCCAGCTGAAGCAGAACATTCCAGTCAAAATCATTGGTGGTAGGTCTAGAAGATTCATCAGTCAGAATATGGCGAATGAGAGCGGCAATTTCAGGATCTAAACCCTCTTTCTTTTTCTTCTTAATATCAGTTTTTTCCAAAATAGTACCTGTCGAATTATGAATTTCCAAAATAGCAGAAGGTTCGAACCAACTGCCGTCTCCAGCGAAAACTTGAAAAGAATTGATGTGAGAAAGCGGTTCGATTTCAGCAACGCCAAGTCCTAATCCTACTTGGTGTCTCTTTGCATTTCCTTCAACTTTTATACCAAGTTTTTTTGCATTTTCTAAGATTTTTTTAGGAGTTGCTAAAAAGGCCATTTTTACAGCTGGAATATTCAAGCTTTCATTCAATGCTTGTCTAGCAGAAACAGGACCATGAAAGATTCCGTCAAAGTTTTGAGGAGTATAATTACCTCCAAAATCGGTTTCTACATCAAATAATACGGTTGATGGAGTATATCCATTTTCGAAAGCGGTTGCATAGGTCAAAGGTTTGAAACTTGAGCCAGGTTGTCTTCGAGAAGTAAGGACATCGACTTGTCCGTCATTTTCTTCATCAAAAAAATCTTTTCCTCCAACATAAGATAAAATTTCCCCAGTTTCGTTTTGTATAGAAACCAGTGCTACATTTTTTGCACCATAAGTTCCAGAGTAGTGGGCGGACTTAGTTTGAATGATTTCTTCGGCACGAGTTTGTAATTCTGGATCAAGAGTGGTGAAAATCTTTAATCCTCCTTGCCTGAGAAATTCTTTTCCAAACTTTTCTTCAAGTTTTTCTCGTACATAAAAGACAAAATGTGGAGCTCTGATATCCGTTTGTGCTCGTTTGAATTCGAGCTCTTTTGTTTCTGCAAAAGCTTGTTTGAATTGCTCAAATGTGATCATTTTTAGATCAAGCATTCGCTCAAGAACAAGATCTTTTCGACCTTTTTTATAGGATTTTTCACCAGTATCTTTATTTAATTCATAAAAGCCCATCAAAAGATCTTTATTAGATCCATAAGGAGAAAATTTTGTAGGAGCTCTAGGGAGACTTGCCAAGATAACACTCTCAGCTAGTGTTAAATCTCTAGATGATTTTCCAAAAAAAGTTTTAGCAGCAGCCTCAATTCCGTGTGAATTAGAACCATAAGGGATTTTGTTGAGATAGAGTTCTAAAATATCATCTTTTTCATAATTCCACTCCATTTTTATGGATAGAAGAATTTCTTTGAATTTACGAGTAATAGTTCGTTCTCGACTTAAAAAAGTATTTTTTACTAACTGTTGTGTAATAGTAGATCCACCTCGTGGGGTACCAATACCAAACTGTCCTAGTATAGCATTTGTCAAACCAAAAACATCAAATCCAAAATGAGAATAAAATCGATTATCTTCAATAGCTAAAGTTGCTTTAGTAATCCAAGGGGAGATTTCCGACAAAGGGAGATATTCTCGATTTTCTTCTCCATGAATAACATAAAGTACATTTTCAGTGAGGTCGGATTGAGGATTTTTCTCAATCTTTGCTAGTGCTGCTCGATCATAAATAATGGTAGATTCGACAAAACTGAGTTGATCAGCTTCACTTACTGAAGGTAAGAAAAAACTTCCATACAAAAAAAGAAAAGCAATCAATAAGCCACTTCCAACAAGAAAAATCTTTTTAAAAGAAAATCTTTTTTGTTTTTTATGAAAAAGTTTTTCTTTTATCCATGAAATTCCTTTCCTTTTTCGACGAAAATTTCTTATTCGCATGTAAAGATATTTTTAAGGAAAATTTTGTTTTGTGCAATGGTTTTAAGGAAACTTTTATAAATAAACTCTAACTAAAAATAACTCTTTTTCCAAAGAATGTTATTTATCAGAGTCTCCTTAATATGAAAAGCTGTTTTTTGGTAAATACATTTTGACAAAAATGAAAGTTATTCTTACCATGTGATAAATTATAACTCCAAAATATTATGGAAGAAAGACAAGCTGTTAATTCAATTGAAGAGGAACAAAGGAAATTTTTAGTTAAAGAAGTAATATCGCATCAAGCTTTTGCAGAAGATACTTGTGGAAAAGGTGTTATTGATAATTTGAGGATAAAGACTAGCAAGGGAATATTTTCTATTGAAGAAGTAATAGAAAAAGGGTCTCCTGAAGATCTTCAGAATATAAAGGATAAAGTTTCCTTATACCTTTCTAAAAGAGGTGGTTTTTGTGATTAGACGGATAAAAAAAACGAGTAGACACACCAAAATGCCGTTTTTTCTTAGAAACTCTTTTCCCCTATTTGTTAAGTGGGTGTGGTTTTCTGCCTCCCACGGGAGACAAAATTTCCAATCCCGAGGAGAATTGATTGGAAGAAGAAGCATCTAAGAAAATATCGTACACTCTAGTTGAATACATTTTGTATTCTTTAGAATTTTTTGTCAAAAGATTTTTTGTTTTTTCAAGTTTGGACTTGCTTGAAAGATTATTAATTTGGGGTATTAAGAATATAAACGCGAAATATTAATTTTTCACATTTAAAAATGAACATCAAAATTGGAATAGTTGGCTTGCCGAATGTAGGGAAATCAACACTTTTTAATGCTTTGACTAAATCTGCTCAAGCTGATGCACAGAATTTTCCATTTTGTACGATTGATCCAAATATCGGAATTGTGCCAGTGCCTGATATGCGTGTGGACAAGTTGGCATCTATTGTAAATCCAGAAAGAGTGCAAAGATCAACGGTAGAATTTGTCGATATTGCTGGATTAGTGGCTGGAGCGAGCAAGGGGGAGGGGTTAGGAAATAAATTTTTATCTCATATCAGAGAATGTAACGCTATTTGTCATGTTTTACGGGATTTTGAATCTTCAGAAATTCATCATGTAGCAGGGAAAGTTGATCCAAAATCGGATCTTGAAGTGATTTTGACAGAATTGATTTTAGCAGATTTAGAAAGTGTAGATCGGCAAATTGAACGAGTAGGAAGAAAAGCTAAAACAGGAGATAAGGATGCGAAAAAAGAATTGGAACTATTACAAAAAGTAAAAATTGCATTAGAAAGTAATCAGTTGGCGAGTTCTTTGGATATTTCAGAAGAAGAAGAGAAATTCTTTCATAAATTTAATTTATTAACGGAGAAAAAGTTTTTGGTTGTGGCAAATGCTTCAGAAGATCATTTTATGTATTTTAATGAATCAGATTTTCGTGGAAAAATGTCTCTTCGTCCTGAGATTCCAGTTCTTTCGGTTTGTGCTCAAATAGAGTCAGAATTAGTTGATTTGTCCGATGAAGAAGCACATGAGTTTTTAGCAGAGATTGGAACAACAAAATCAGGGCTTGAGAATTTGATTCAGAAAGCCTTTGAGTTACTAGGTTTGCAGAGTTATTTTACCGCTGGTGTGCAAGAAGTGAGAGCATGGACTATCAGAAAAGGCGCGACAGCTCCGCAAGCGGCAGGAGAAATTCACACGGATTTTGAAAAAGGATTTATTAAAGCAGATGTAATTGCATATGAAGATTTTGTACAATATGAAGGAGAAGGGGGAGCCAAAGAAGCAGGAAAAATGAGGATGGAAGGCAAGACTTATATCGTTAAAGATGGAGATGTGATGCATTTCAAATTTAACAATTAAAGGGAAACACTGAAAAACTCATTGTTTTCGAGTTTGAACTCTTATTTCATTCTCTCATTCCTGCGGAGGCTCCTTAAAGGAAACGCTGATTTAATAAACTCGTAAGAAAAAAATCAAGATTTTAAGATTATTTTTTTGTACGAAAAGGGTATATTATTTTGTCCTTTTTGTTTTTATCAGTGTTTCCTTTAGTTAAACCTCTAACATCACTGGACAGTGATCAGATCCCATTTGATTATTGAGATACTCAATTTTTTTAACTTTTGGGAAAAATTTCTCGTCACAAAAAAAATAATCAATCCGCCATCCAACATTTCTCAGGCGGGAACGAGTAATCACATGCCACCAAGAATACACATCAGCCGTCTTGGGATTGGTTTTTCGCCAAATATCTATCCAGCCTTGTTTGATACACTTGGAAATCCAGGTGCGTTCTTCGGGCAAGAACCCAATGGATTTCATATTATTTTTAGGTCGAGCTAGATCGATTTCCTCGTGTGCACAGTTTACATCTCCTCCCCAGATTACGATTTTTCCTTCAGATCGGAGGGTATTAGTATAGTTCAAAAACTTTTCATAAAATACTAATTTCTCTTCCCATGCTTTTTGGGATTTGCCACCATTGGGGAAATAGATACCCAGAATGGAAAAAGCATCGTTTCCTCTTTGAAAATCAATTCTAGAAATACGCCCTTCATTATCTGTAAAATCTGGCATTCCATCTGAAAATTCCATGGGAGAGTTTTCGTTAGAAAAGATTTCTTCACAGGTCTTTTTTATCCAGATGGATGTTCCTGCATAACCTGGGCGTTCGGCAGAATTATAAAATTGTAGATAATCAGGATGATTCACCAATTTTTCTGATAATTGTTCAGGTTTGGATTTGGTTTCTTGTAGGAGTAAAATATCAGGATTATAGTTATCTAAAAGGTTATCTAGTTCGCCTTTTCGTTTTACCGCTCGAAGTCCGTTTACATTCCAAGAGATTATTTTCATATTTTTATTTTATCAATTTTTCATGTAAAGGAAATGGATTCCTGCCTTCGCAGGAAGGAGGAGAGGGTGCAGGAAGGAGGGCAAGAAGGAGGAGAGAAAAAAGATTGTCGTTCTGAACTTGATTCAGGATCTCTGTCTTTTTTCATAGAAAATTATCTACAAAAAAGTAAGACTTGGGAGTTTGAGGGTAAAACCGTGTTTGAGCGACATGAAAAATAAATTTGTGGTAAATAACTCTTCTTAGCGAGTTATTTTACCCTCAAAACTTTTTGGTTCTTTTTAAGTTATAAAAAGAATGAAATGAATCACTGTAAAATAGATCCCTGCCTACGCAGGGATGAGGGCGGAGAGGCAGGAATGAGGGGGAAGTAAAAACAAAGATGAGGACAAATGCAAAATATCGTAGATCCCGTTTCAAGAACGGGAAGACATTGTTTTATGTGGGGAAGACAGAGAATTGGTTCCTGCCTACGCAGGGATGAGGAGAGGGTGCAGAAATGAGGGAAAAATTTCTCCTTCATTATTAAAGCTAAATGAAGAAAACCTCTTTTTAAAAGAATTCTTTTTGTGGAATATGTGAAAAATATCACTCTTTTTTCTTTATGGATGCTAAAAAAATTTTAGGAAACAAAGGAGAAGCCATTGCTGCAAAATATTTGATAAAGAAAGGCTTGGTTTTTATCGAAAAAAATTTCTATGCGCAAGGTGGTGAAATCGATCTTATTTTCAAAAATCCACAAACGAAAAATTATGTTTTTGTAGAAGTAAAAACCAGAACATATAACAGTCTATCCAATATAAAGGAATCGGTAACACGATTTAAAATCATGAAAATGCTCAGTGCAATTTCTGCTTATTTTTTTAAAAAATTACACTTAGCTGAAATGCCAGCTTTTCAGATTGATGCTATTTTTCTGGAAGTAAAAAATAATAAAATCTTTTGTGAACATGTTGAGAATATCGGAATGGATGATTTTTAATTTATGCTATCCAAAAAATGAATTTTTATCGACTAGAGCCTTGTTTTCGTATTTCTTTGATATAATGCGCTAAAATCTCACAAAAATCAGTTACCATTTTGTCAGTCAAAAATTTATGCAGTCCGATGCGTATTGGAAATTGCCAAGTGTGGTCATGTTCAATGTATTTCAAAATTCTAGTTGCACTGAGAATGTCGGAAGTGCAGGCAGCACCAGTAGAGATACCAATGCCTTCTTCATTCGATAAGATTGTCATTAGCTCACCGCCACGAATTCCCTTAAAAGCCACACTAAATAGTCCTGTTACGCGTGGGTTATTTTTTTCGTGTATTTTATAGTCTGGAATATTTTGAGTGATAAAATCTTCTATTTGCGTTTGCCATTTTTTTAGTTTTTTTTGATTTACTTCTTTCTCTTGATTCCAGATTTCAAAACTTTTGGACATGCCAACAATTTGGTACACATTTTTGGTATGACTGTCTTTGGATATTTCTGGAAAGTTCTCGGGGTTTTTTAGGTAAATTAGTCCAATCATTTTTGGACCGTAAAACTTGGATGGAGCGAAAGTTCCGAAATCACAATTTTCGAAATCTGGCAGAATCCCTTTGGCAAAACTTTGAGCATAATCTCGCAATATAAACGCTTTTGGAAACATTTCTCTTAACATTTTGCCGTCATAAATAGCGCCTGTTTCAGAGTTAGCATGCATGAGAGCGAGAAATTTGGGGTTTTTTTCTTGTAGTTTTTCCCAATTTTTTCCGCGTGGATCAAAGGTATTTTGTTTCAAAATTTCGTCTGAAATAGAACTATGTTCCACTGCAGAACAATAGAGGTTTTCATTGCCAAATCGTTTTGCACTAGAAGTAATGGCACGGCGATTTGCATCGGTTCCAGAATAAGTGATGAAAATTTGATCGGGAGAAACCTTTAAGATTTTAGCTATTTTGGCAAGTGAGGTATCGATTGCCTTTCGTGACTCAAAGCCATAACAATGTTTTGAATTTTCATTACCAAAAACATCCATAACATCAATCATTGCGTTTTTTACGCGTTGATCGAGTGGTGTGGTAGCAGCAGAATCAAAATACATTTAATAATTGAGTAAGTTATTTTTGTATAGTTAGTATAGCAACCGCTGATAAAAACAAAAAGGAAAACTAATTACAAAGAAGATTGGTGTATAGAGTTCGAACTCTATGAGTTCGAACTTGGGGGTGGCAGAACGACACTACTGTCGTCCTGAACTTGATTCAGGATTTCTGTCTTTTTTTTATAATGAGAAAAGGAAAATATCGTAGATCCCGTTTCAAGAACGGGAAGACAATTATTTGATGATATTATGTACTTATTATAATCATGATTATAATAAGTACATAACTACAAAGAAGATTAGTGTATAGAGTTCGAACTTTAAGTCCCCCAAGTTCGAACTCGAAAACAGGATGATAATACAAGAGGAAAGTAAGCTTTGGGAGTTTGAGGGTAAAACCGTGTTTGAGCGACACAAAAAATAAATCTTGGGTAAATAATTTCTCTTAGCGAGTTTTTTTACCCTCAAGACTTTTTGGTTCTTTTTAGTCATAAAAAGAATGGAAAGAAAATAAGTCTTCATAACTTTATTCTGTTGTTTTATTCAAGTACAGAATAGATATAAAATTAAGAAAAATTTCATTTTCAAATACAAAATATCGTAGATCCCGGATCAAGTCCGGGAAGACATTATTTTGTCCGGGAAGACAATTATTTGATGATATTATGTACTTATTATAATCATGATTATAATAAGTACATAACTACAAAGAAGATTAGTGTATAGAGTTCGAACTTTAAGTCCCCCAAGTTCGAACTCGAAAACAGAATGATAATACAAGAGGAAAGTAAGCTTTGGGAGTTTGAGGGTAAAACCGTGTTTGAGCGACATAAAAAATAAATTTTTGGTAAATAACTTTTCTTAGCGAGTTTTTTTACTCTCAAGACTTTTTGGTTCTTTTTAGTCATAAAAAGAATGGAAAGAAAATAGGTCTGCATAACTTTATTCTGTTGTTTTATTCAAGTACAGAATAGATATAAAATTAAGAAAAATTTCATTTTCAAATACAAAATATCGTAGATCCCGGATCAAGTCCGGGAAGACATTATTTTGTCCGGGAAGACAATTATTTTATCTGGGAAAACACTTCTCAAATTTTTTCAGCTAAAATCACGAAATTTCGATTTTTAAATCGCTGAGATAATAGGACTTTAAATCCAGCTTTTTTGAGTAATCTTGTAAGATCATTTTCAGATACCCATCTATATGTTCGGGTATGTTTTTCTTTTCCAAAAGGAATAATCCAGTTTTTGGTGAAAACTCTTCCGTGCCAAAAATTATTCCAAAAATATTTTTTAGGAAGTATCCAAGTAGAAAGAAAGATTTTGCCGTTTGGTTTTAGTACTCGGAAACATTCAGACAAGCATTTGTGTTGGTCTTTTTTATTGAGCAAATGATGGAAGGCTGCAATTGAAACAACGAAATTAAAATTTTCTGATCCAAAGGGAAGGTCTTTGGCGAAAGTCCCGCGAAAAAAATGATCTTTGGGATTATTTTTTCTGGCTATTTCAAGTAATTTCTCGGAAAGATCAAATCCAAAATAATGACCAAGCGGAACAATATTTGTTGAAAGTTTATCTCTGAGTCGACCATTTCCACATCCTAAGTCTAAAACCCGATCCATTTTTTTTATTGTTGGCAAAAAAAGATCAAATTCAGGCCAGGATTTTTGTCTGGTGGCAGAAAAATCTTTAGCGAATTGATCGTATTGAGATGACATCAAGTATAAGTTTACTTGTAGGAGAACAAAGGTCGACCTATTTTTTAATTCTTTTAGGGAAATGCTGATTTAATAAACTCGTACGAAAAAAATCAAGATTAACCTATAATCATATATCCAAAATCCCGTTGATTTACGATTAATTCTTTTCCTAATTTTTTTCGCAATGCACGGACATGAACGCTGAGTTTGTTGGAAACAACTCGTATTGACTCTTCTTTCCAAACGCTTTTTATTAAAGAATCTACAGGAACTAGTTTATTTTTATTTAACATTAATTTTAACAAAATTCTAAATTCGGTTCTGGTCAAGGGTATTGGCTTTTGATCTTTGCTTACCAAATTGTGCGTAATGTTAAAGACTAGATTTTTACAAGTTAAAACATTGTTTCCTTTCTTGTTTGAACGGCGAATAAGGCTTTTTGTACGGGCGATAAATTCGGAAATAGAAAAGTTTTTTACCAAATAATCATCTGCGCCTAGATTGAGTGCAATAACCCGATCCTCCAAGTTCATCATTGCGGAAATAACCAAAATAGGTGTTTGAATCCGAAGTGCTCTTAAATTTCGAATGATTTCAAATCCAGATCGTTTGGGTAGCATCAAATCTAACAAAATTATCTCGTATTTATTGGTTTTTGCTTTTTTAAATCCTTCTTCTCCATCATTGGCACAATTAACCAAAAAATGTTCTTTTTCTAGAGCCGTTCTCAATATCTTCATCATTGCGGAATTATCTTCAACGAGAAGTATTTTCATTTGATTTGGGAAGAGAAATAAAAAAAGAAACAAACGATTCTTCATCACTATCAACTTTGAGATTGCCACCATGTAATTGAACGATTTTTTGAGCGATATGGAGTCCTAACCCCATTCCTTCTTTTTGAGTATCTCCTCGTGAAAAAGGTTCAAATATTTTGTCTTGCAATGCTTTTTTAATCCCAACACCTGTGTTTTTCAAGGTAATTAAAATATTTTCTTCATTTTGACTTAATTCTAAAATAATGTTTTCGCCTTTAGGAGTGTATTTAATAGCGTTCTCGAAGAGAAGTCGCAGGACTTCTTCAAAATAAAAAACATCTAGAAAAGCAAAAAAAGAATCGTTTTCTTTTTCAGAAGGAACAGGTTGTTTGTGGATTTGTTCAGAGAATTCTTCAAAAATTTTAATCAAAAGACTTTTTACTTCCACTTTCAGAAGTCTTTTGTTGAGTGCCTCAAAGGTCAACGGACTTGTGGATATCTGTGAAAAAAGTTTCACAGTATAGTTTATTTGTTGCTTTATTTCTTTTAGATAAACTTTGTTTTTTTCTGTACGAAAAAGTTCCCAATTAAGCAGCATTAATTGTACAGAATTTTGAAGCTGATGAATAAAATGTGGAAAATTTTCCTCAAGAAAATCAGCAGTAATCTTCATGTTTTTTTTGGAGATAAGGAAACCTATACTTTAAATAAATGCTACAAAAAGAAGATTCGTACAATATCATTCCAAGTTACCACTAATAAAAACCCCATTAATAGAAAATATCCACCGACATGTGCCCATTCTTCAAGTTTTTCACTATGTTTTATCTTGAAAGGCATGAGCAATAGAGCGAGGATTTGAAAGAAAAATCTTCCTCCATCTAATGCTGGAATAGGCAAAAGATTCATAACGCCAAGAGAAATAGATAAGAGTGCGGCGAGTTTGAGCAATGCAAGGATGCCGAGAGGAACTACTTTGTGAGTTACCTCAGCGATACCAAGTGGACCAGCCATTCCATCGGGCAATTTATGATTTTCAATGATTTCAATAGGTATTTCAGATACTTTTTCAACGACAGCCCAAGATATTCGGAAAGTTTCAGTGAAAGCAAAAGGTAATGCTTTTAGGAAAGGTTTTTTTATTTTTTGTACAAAAGTCATTTTTATATCGGCATCTCCAGCACTTTCAACTGCATCGTCTAGAGAAGGAAAAGTTTCAACAGAAGCAAAAGTGGAACCGTCTTTGTTTTGAAGCACCAAAGCACCAGATTCGTAAGCTTTGATATAGTCATTTTTTGAAATCAAAATAGGATTTGTTCCTAATGAAAATAAAATGGAAAGGAGTAGAATTGCAAAAACGAAATTCATAAAAACTCCAGCAAGCGTAATGATCATTTGTTTCCAAAGAACGACATTACGGAAACTTCGCGGGTCATTGGAGGCTTCTTCTTCCCCTTCCATGCGAACAAATCCTCCAAAAGGAATAGCATTGATTGTAAACTCGGTTTCACCTACTTGTTTTCCATATATTTTTTTTCCAAATCCTAATCCAAATTCCAAAACTTTTACGCCAGATTTTTTAGCTGCAAAGAAGTGACCAGCTTCGTGGATAAGAATTAATGAAGAAAAAATAACAATAAAAGCCAGAATAGAAAGAAGAATCATAATATGGAACAGGAATTATTTTTAATACTTAGTTTTTACTGGTTTTTTCAAAAAATTCAACTTTTCTAGGGAAATCAACACCTCCGTTTGAAAAAGGATGACATCGTAAAATTCGCCAAAATATTTTCCAAATACCTAGTATAAAACCAGTTTGTTTTAATACAATTAAGGCATAATGTGAGCAGGAAGGATAAAATTTACAACCAGAAATTTTACAACTTTCTCCCAATTGAGAATGGTCGGGAGAAATAGTTTTTTGATAGATTTTTATAAGCCAAGAGGCTGCTTTTGCCAACAATTTGTCGGGAAAAAGAAGAAAAGTTCGAATGAATCTTTTGTAGTTCATTTTTATTTATCAGGTTTTGTTTAAGATCCACTGGAAAGAAAATATTTTACTAAATCTTCTGTTCCAGCGTTTTTTGGAGCGGAGGACAAGACTTTTTCAATAGTGTTTCGGTCATAGCCCAAATTGTTCAGTGCATCGGTGGCTTCATCCCAACTAGCACTTCTTTGTACACCTTTGCCAGATGGATTTGAGGAAAGATCGATTTTTCCCTGTAATTCTACAATAATTTTTTGTGCCATTTTTTTCCCAATGCCTGGAATTTTACAGATAATAGCTTCATCTCCATTTTCAACAGCGGAGAGGAAGTTTTCCACTGACCCAGAAACAATTTGCAAAGCCATTTTTGGTCCAATACCAGAAATTGATAGAACTTTTTCAAAGAGAGCCTTTTCGTCCAGATTTTCAAAACCATAAAGAGAGAGTTCGGTTTCTTTTACAACCGTAAAAATATAAGCGGAAAAAGGTTTTTCTTGTTGGCAATTTCCTAATAAGTTCATGCTAGGATACACTTCATATCCCACTCCAGAAGGAGTGAGCACTAAAATTTTTTTAGGGAATATTTCTAAAACTGTGCCTTGTAAAAAACCAATCATCAAATTAATTATCCATGAATAATTAAAAATTAACAATTAAAAAAATACTGACTTAATAAACTCGTAAGAAAAAGATGTCTTCCCGTTCTTGAAACGGGATCTACGATATTTTGTCTTTCTTGTTATTATGAAAAAAAGACAGAGATCCTGAATTAAGTTCAGGACGACAGTAGGGTCGTTCAGGATGACAAAAATGGTCTTCCCTCATTCCTGCGAAGGCAGGAACCCATTTTATAGTAATTCATTTCATTCTTTTTATGACTAAGGAAACTCTGATAAAAACAAAAAAAATAAAACAAGAAGTCTCCTTTCGCACAAAAAAAGAATCTTTTAATTAATTTTTATCTCAAAATTCCTTTTGATAGAGGACTATCAAAAAAAATTTATTCAACAAAACTTATATAAAAATCTTTATTTTTTTATTGCGAGTTTATTTATCAGAGTTTCCTAAAAAGAACCAAAAAGTCTTGAGGGTAAAAAAACTCGCTAAGAGAAATTATTTACCCAAGATTTATTTTTTGTGTCGCTCAAACACGGTTTTACCCTCAAACTCCCAAAGTTTACTTTCCTCTTGTATTGTCATCCTGTGTTTGATACTTCTGACTTAATAAACTCGTAAGAAAAAAATGTCTTCCCGTTCTTGAAACGGGATCTACGATATTTTGTTTTTTCCTTTTTGTTTTTACCAGTGTTTCCTTTATTCTTTGCACTGATGACTGAAATTACCGAAAAACGAAAACAATTTTATCAACGAATTGCATCTCGTCGGCAAAAAGATTTTGTGCTTGTTTTGGAAGATATTCATGACTCACACAACATTGCAGCAATTTTGCGGTCAGCAGACGCTTTTGGTATCCAGAAAATTTATCTTATTTTTGAGAACCAAGAGGAATTTGATCCTAGAGAAAGAAAATTTAGAAAATCTTCAGCGTTTACAAATAAATGGCTTGATTTTGAAGTTTTTGATTCTACAAAAATCTGTCTTGAAAAATTAAAATCGGAAAATTTTTCAATTATTTCTACAATTTTAGATGAAGAGGCACAAAATTTTTTTGAAACTGATTTTACCAAAACTAAAAAAATAGCATTGGTTTTAGGAAATGAACACAAAGGAATTTCAGAAACGGTTAAACGCATGGCAGATTGGAAGGTATATATTCCGATGCAAGGATTTGCGGAAAGCTTTAATGTCAGTGTAGCGGCAGCAATTTGTCTTTCGGAGATGACTAGGCAACGGAAAGAAGCATTGTTTCATCTTTCCAAAAAGGAACAAACAACACTAGTGCAACAATTTATAAAAAAACAAATAGAAATAAAAGAGTTTAAACAGGAACAAAAAGAAGAACGAAAGGTAAAGGCAAAAAAAAGACATAGTTCGAACTCTTAGAGTTCGAACTCCAATCCGAATGCTCGTTTTGCATTGGCATATAAAATATGGGCGCATTCTTCTTGTTCCATATTTTTTATTTCGGCAATGAGTTCGACAACTTCTGGTAGCAGAGCAGCAGAATTAAGTCGAACTTTTTTGTTTTTGGCTTTTCGAGGAATTAGAAATGGTGCATCGGTTTCGGTTACTAAAAATTCAATAGGAGTTTGTTTCACTGCTTCTCGAATATTTTCAGTATTGTTGTAAGTAAGAATCCCTCCAATACCTAAAAACATTCCAAATTGTCCTGTAGCAATTTGTGCGGTTTGAGCATCTTCACAAAAACAATGCCAAATTCCTCGCAAGTTTTTTCGTTTAGAAAATTCAGCTTCTAGTACTTCCAAAGTTTCTTTTTTGGCGTTTCGCGAATGCAAAATAAAAGGACGATTAAATTGTTCGCAAAGTGTTAAATGACGAAAAAAACTGTCTTTTTGCAATTCGTATATTTCAGTTGAATTTTCGTGATAGAGATCAAAACCAGTTTCTCCAAAACCAACGATATTTTCGGCATTTTTTTTAAAAATTTCTGAAAAAAAGGAAAATAGTTCATCAAAATTTTTGGCTTTTGGAATATATTTGTTGTTTCCGACATATCGATGATGTTCTAAATCTTTTATTCCGATTTTATTTGTGTCAGAAGGATGGAGACCAAGAGTACAATAAAAGTTTTCGTATTGTTTTGCCATATCTAATGCAACTTGGCTTGTAATTTCATCACATCCAATTTGTATTTGGTGTTTCACATTTTTTTGTGTGCAATCGGCTAATACTTCATTTAACTTTCCAGCAAACGAAGGGAAATAAAGGTGTGTATGTGTGTCAAAAAGTGGGTAATTCATATGGAATGGAAAGGTTGATAAATCTCTCTATTTTACTTAATTTTGGGTTTTTTATGTCCAAGATATTTCATAAAATATTTAAAAGTTGATACGACATGAATCCAAAAAGTTTTTTTTCGCAAAACTTGAAAAAAGGTTCCTCCAGAAAGTCGAGTTGTGCCATGAAAGGCTCTAGCGGATTTTACACACAAGACTCTTTTGTCGTTTTCCCAAGTTCTTCGACATAGATCAGTGTCTTCTAAAAAAAGAAAAAAACGAGGATCAAATCCTTTTAGTGTATTTATGAAAAATTCTTTTTTCATTACCAAAAAACTGCCTTGAGCCCATTGAGTTGGGAAAAATTCGGATTCTTTTTGCAGGGATTCCTTTTTTAAAGGGTTTTCAGTTTTAAAAGTTCTTCGTAAAAAAAGCTCGGAAAGAGATGGGAATTTTCGACAATTTTCTTGCAGGGTTCCATCAGGGTTTTCTAGTTGTGGAACAACTATACCTGCATTATTTTGTGGATTGTTTAAAACTGATAATAATTTTTCAAAACAGTTGGTTTGTATTTCAATATCAGGGTTTATGATTGCCAAAATATTACCAGTCGCAAATCGAGAACCTTCCCAGTTGCCACCGCCAAAACCGATGTTTTCTGATAATTTAACAAGATGGCTGGCAGAATCTTTTTCTAAAAAATCAAAATTTTGCGCATCGTTATGAGGGGAAGCATTATCTACTACGATAAATTCGAATTTAATGGAGAGGTTTTGTTTTAACGATTTCCATAATTTTTTAATTTTTGCGGAGTTTCCGTAATTTACTGTAATAATAGAAATCAAATCATTTTGCATTGAGTATAGTTTAAGGAGACTCTGATAAATAAATTTTAACAAAAAATAACTCTTTTTCCAAATAATATATTTTTTCATCAATCGTTTAAGAAAACACTGAAAAAAACAAGAATGATAAAATAAAAAATTGTTGTTTTTTTATGTAAGTTTATTTATCAGGGTTTCTTTACAAAACCAAAAAAGTTTAGCAAAATGAAGGGGAAAAGTAGGAATGAGTGGAAGGGCAGAAGAAAAAGAGTTCGAACTCAAGGATGAAGGTGGAAAGATACGAGTTTATTAAATTAGTATTTCCTTAAAACTATGCGAAACATGTCAAATTTAAAAATATTTTCTGGATCAAGTAATCAAGCGTTTGCCAAAGAAGTTTGTCAAAATTTAAAGATTCCACTTTCTCTTATGACAATTAAGAAATTTTCTTGTGGAGAGATTTATGTGAAATTTGATGAGAGCTTTCGAGGACAAGAGGTTTTCTTGATTCAAACTTGTCGAACGGGATTTATGAATGAAGATTTGATGGAACTTTTTCTCATGATTGATGCAGCAAGACAAAGTTTTGCAGAGAAAATTCATGTTATTTTACCTTATTTTGCTTATTCACGGCAGGACAAAATTCATACACCAAGAGAAGGCATTTCAGCCAAACTTTTTGCAGACCTTATCCACAAGGCTGGAGCGGATCATGTGATTACGCTCCATTTGCATTCAGATCAAATTCAAGGATTTTTTGATTGTCCTTTGGACAACTTAAACCCGCAAAGATTATTTGTGAATTATTTTCAAAAGAAAAATTTAAAAGATGCAATAGTAGTTTCTCCAGATGCTGGGGGAGCGAAAATGGCCAAGAAATTTGCCGATGCATTAGGAATTCCGCTTTCTATTTTGCATAAACAACGACCAGAACATAATGTTAGTGAAGTCACGCATGTTATTGGTGATGTAAAAGGAAAGACTCCAATTATTATTGATGACATGATTGATACGGCGGGATCTGTTTGTGCGGCAAAAAAGGCACTTTTAGCTGCTGGAGCAAATGAAGAGGTTTATCTTTGTGCTACACATGCAATTTTTTCTGGACCTGCCAGAGAGAGACTTTCAGAAACAAATTTTACAGAAATTATTTGTACAGATTCCTTGCCAGTTGAAAATACACCAAAAAATTATAAAACACTTTCAATAGCACCACTGTTTGGGGAGGTGATGAAAAATGTGGTAGAACATAAATCTGTATCTAAATTGTATTTGTAGAAAAGGAGTGAATTGTGGATAATTTGAGATAATACAGAATTTGCCAATAGATTAATCCTTTTGAAGTGGAGTAAGTTTATTTATTGCCTCTTCTATAGTTTTTGTTAAATTTGCACAAGCTTGTTCTCCAATTGGAGAACAATTGTTTACAAGTTCGTTGTAGCTGGTGACTATTTGAATTATTTCTTTCACTTGTACTTTTTTTTCTTTTAAAAATTCTATGGTTTTAGAAGCTGCTCTACCTTGGTTATCCAAAATACCGTTAATTTGTTTTAAAGCTCTATCGCAAACGCTTTCCAGAGATTTTTCAAAATATTCAGGAGAAAATCTTTCGCCTAGTTCAGCTTGGTTATTGTGGTTATTATTTATTGACATTATCTTTGAGGATTTTTTTAAATTATACTTTCATTATATTTAGTAACTTGTTGAGTTGTTTTTTCGAATATTATTTAATTCTTTTAGTTTCTAATATTTGGGGAAACATTTATTGGAGTATTTAAAATATCGCTAATTTGTTTAGAAGAGATTTCTAAAATTTTTTCTAAATACTCCTGATCAGGAGAGTTAGGAGAAGTTGTTTTACTTGGTTCGGTTTCGTTTAATCTAATTTCATTATTCATCTATATTGTTTATAAAAATTATTTTATAGTATTTATATACATAAAGAGAGTTTAGTCAAAATGTTTTTTATTGATTTTTTTACATGGAAAATCACAATCCATTTGTTATGAAATATGCTATCAAAACTTTTGGGTGTCAAATGAACTACTCTGATTCAGAGAGAGTGGTTCGGGTTATGGAAAATTGTGGATTTGAAAAATCAGAAGAGTTCAAGACTGCTGATATAATTATTGTCAATACTTGTTCAGTACGGCAAACGGCTGAGAATAAAGCAAACGGGTTTATCAAAAACCATAAACAAAAATATATTGCGGTAACGGGATGTATGGTGCGAAAAACAGGGGATAGGGAAACATCGAAAGATTTGTTATTACAAAATAAAGCGATTGATATGGTTTTTCGAATTGAAGATACCGCACGAATTCCAAAGTTATTGGAAAGACATTTTCCTTTACATGATTTTTCTAGTTTTACTGAAAGTTTTGGGAATGGAATTATTGAAAATTATTTTCGTATTATGCCAAAAACGGAAAACAAATCACAAGTTTTAGTACCCATCATACAAGGATGTGATAAGTTTTGTGCGTATTGTATTGTGCCGTATGCACGAGGAAGGGAGGTGTCTCGTTTATTGCCTGAGATTTTTGGAGAATGTGAAAAGCTTGTTGAACAGGGGGCGATTGAGATTACCTTGTTAGGGCAAAATGTGAATTCGTATACCTATGAGGGAAAACGATGTTTTGCCGAACTTTTGCGAAAGATCGACACACTTAGTGATAAAGGACTTTCTAGAATTCGGTTTACATCTGCTCATCCACAAGATTTTACTGAGGAATTGATAGAGACTTTAGCAACATTGAAATGTATTTGTCCGTATATTCATTTGCCAGTGCAGCATAGTTCGGATCAGATTCTTCGTGCAATGAATAGAAATTATTCTGTTGATCAGTATGAAGAGATTATACGAAAGATACGAAAGGTTATACCTAATTGCATGATTTCTACAGATATTATTGTGGGATTTCCAGGAGAAAGTGAGGATGATTTTCAGAAACTTTGTGATTTTGCCGATAGAGTGAAGTTTGATTTTTCTTATACAGCGATTTTTTCTCCACGAAGAGGAACACCAGCGGCGAAAAGGAAAGACCAATTTATTGATTCGGATGAAAAAAAAAGACGCTTTCATCTTTTTGATAAACTTATTAATTCGCATGCACATCTTGGGAGAAAAGCGTTTATAGGGAAAACTTTGGAAGTATTGGTGGAAAAATCGGAGAAAAGGGAAGATGGATTATATGAAAATATTGGTCGAAGTAGGGAATTTTTAGAAGTACATTTTTCTTCTGGCAGGTCGCTTATCGGCAAAGAAGTGATGGTAAAGATTACCAAAGCATATCACTATACACTGATAGGAATACTTGAATAAAGTTAGAATCTTTAGAGTCGGGATTTCATTAGGTGCAAAATTCCTGGACCAATATAGAGCATTAGTAACGCTGGGAAGATAAATAATACCAATGGCAAGGATATTTTTACTGCTGCGGTTCGACTCAGTTCTTCGGCGTGTTGCCGTCGTCTTGTTCGGATGAGTTTTGATTGTATTTCTAAAGTATAGCTCAAAGGAACTCCGAGTTTTTGTGCTTGCGAAATACTGGAAACAAAATGACAAAAAGACTGGTTTGGAATGATTTTTTTTAGGTCTTTAAAAATCTGTTCTAACCCAATTCCATAATTGAGTTCTTGTAATTTTTTATTTACGATTTTGGCGATGGTCTGAGGTTTTTTATGAGAAACAAAAAAGAGTGCTTGTTCAATACTAAGTCCAGAGGAAAGGGTAAAGGAGAGAAGATCGATGAAATAAGGTATTTCTTGAGCTAAAATCATTTCTTGTCGTTTTTTTTGTGTTTGGAGATGGAGATCGGGGAGAAAAAAGAGAAGGAGGAAAAAAAATAAAATCCAAAAGGATTTTGACCAAGAAACTTCACCAAAAAAAATGTATATCCAAAAATAAATACAACTAATATTTAAAATTAATTGTTTAAGCCGACTAAAAGATTCTACTGTTATATTTTTGTTGAGAAGAAAAAAATTTTCTGATATTTTTTGGTGATGTACTAAATATTTTACAAGGAAACCAGGTGTTGTGAGTGATTTCCAGTACTTGAGGTGGTTCCAAGAGTTGTTTTGTTTCTTTTTTTGCGACCAAAAAGAATGGCAAGAAAAAAAGACGGAAGGGTTCCATTTTTTGAGTGCATAATATTTCCAGAAAAACAAATAGACAAGAGTCCAAAGAAAAAAGAGAAGTAACATAAAGAAAGGGTTATCAAAGTTTTATTTTTACAATTTTCCAGATGAAGAAAAATCCAATAGATTCAAGTAAAATCGAGAATCCGAGTAAAAAGTTTCCTGCTGAAGAATGGAGTAATATTTCCATGTGACTGGGTGAAAAAAAATAGAAAAAAAGAAGTGAGATTGGACACAGGCAAGCTATAAAAATGCCACTTAATTTACCTTGAGAGGTAAAAGATTTAATGTCTCGTTGGAGTTTTAGTTTTTCTTCGATGAGAGTGCTGATTTTGTTAAAAAGGTTTACCAAATTTCCACCAGTTTTTAATTGGATAATGGTGCTTTCGGTGAAAAAATAGATTTCAGGATTATTTATTTTTTGTGCGAAATTAGAAAGTACTTTTTCTAATGGAATATGAAGAGAAAGTTGGTTGTTTATCTTTTGAATTTCATTTTTTAGAGGGTTTTCAATTTCTTGTTCCAAAAACAAAAAAGCTTTTTGTATAGAGTATCCAGCTTGTAAAGAAGAAGAAAGAGCTTGTAAGAAAGCTGGAAGTTGTACAACCATTTTTTTTATTTGATTGTTTTTATTGAAAATAGAAAAAAAGAATTTGTTTTTTTCAAAATAAGAAAGTGTTTTTCTATCTCTTTTTTTATTAGGGAAAAATTTTTTCTTTCCATGAGTTGCTAAAGTTCTGCTTACATAAAAACGAATTATAAAAATATAACAGAGTGCAAACCCAACTAAAATACAGCTCCACAAAATCCATTTTGAAGTAAGAATTGTTTCTGTAAAAAGATAAATAAAGTAATTCATTTTTGTTTTTATCAGAGTTTTCTAAAGTTGTTCGAATTTGTTTGTTTTTAAGTTAAAAACGAAAAGATCTTTTAGTGTATAATCACTTAATCCTTTCTCTTTTTCCATTTTGGAGATTTTTATGATTTTTCGTTCTCCTGAAGGAAGTCGTTGTTGTTGAATTACAATATCAATTCCTTGAATAATTTGAGGGCGTATGGCCGAAAGAGGTATTTTTGAAGCACCTAAAAGTACCATTGTTTCAATTCTATAGAGGCTTTCGAGAGGAGAATTTGCATGAACAGTTGTGAGTGATCCTTTATGTCCGGTATTCATTGCTTGGAGCATATCGATAGCTTCTTCTCCTCGTATTTCACCGACTACGATACGATCTGGACGCATACGAAGAGCATTTTTTAATAAAGTTCGAATAGAAATTTCACCAACATCTTCTAAGTTGGCAGTTCGAGATTCGAGTGAAACTAAGTGAGGATGATTTATTCGAATTTCTGCCGCATCTTCAATTGTAATCAAGCGTTCTTTGTGAGGAATTAAACTTGCACAAGCGTTTAGTGTGGAAGTTTTTCCAGCACCAGTTCCACCAGAAATAATGATATTTTGTTTGGAAACGACAGCGGTTTCCAAAAAATCAGCCATTTTTTGAGTAAGAGAATTTCTATTTAACATATCGGAAATTACAAAGATTTTTTTGGGAAATTTACGAATAGTTAGGGTTGCTCCGCACAGAGATAATGGAGGAATAATAGCGTTTACTCTTGAGCCATCTGCTAATCTAGCATCAACGAGAGGATGACTTTCGTCGATGCGTCTGCCTACTTTCCCAACGATTCGATTGATAGTCTGAATCAATTGTTTTTCGTTTAGAAAGGAGAAACAGGTTTTTTCTATAGAGCCATTTTTTTCCACAAAAACAGAAGAAAAACCATTAACCATAATTTCACTTACATCATCGTCTCTCAAGAGAAATTCAAGCGGTCCAAATCCAATAATGGCAAAAGTAATACTTTCTAAAAGTCTTTGAAATATATTTTTAGGAACAAATAATTGTTCTTGATTTAAGAATTTTTGCACTATTTCACGAACCCTTATTTCATGCGGTACGGTTTCATTTTGTTGTTGCATGAAAGCAATCGTTTTTTCATACAGTTTTTGTTGGATGGTCAATAAATTGGTTTGCATTGAGCTGTTTTTATTATTTTCAAACACTTTCAAGAATTTCTATAAAAGAGATGATTTGTTTTTTAAGCTTCGATTCTTTTTGAAATGCAATGGGAAATCCCTCATAAATTTGGTGCCAGAGATATTTTGAATCCGAAATAAAAGTGGTATCTAATGGGATATCTGTTCCTAAAAAGCGATTTTTTATTTCATTCTCTCGTCCTTTAGGACATTGGTTGAGTATTAATTTGATTTTGTGTTGCAAATTCGGAAAGGATTCCCAAAAAATAGTAGTGGCATTGAGAGAAGGTGGATCAATGTTGGAAATCAAAAAAAGCAGATTTAATTTTTCATGCATAAGTTTTTGAATGGAGCTAGGAATAGAGGCGTGTAGGTCAAGATAAAGAAGATCATAGTTTTGAGCTATTAGTGAAAAAATATGTTGAAAATTATCTAAAGATAAATTTTTCCAAGTCGAAAAGGATGGTGAAAAAAACAAATCGCATCCTTGATTTTGTTTTATCTTATTTAACAAGGATGGTGTCCATTCGTCAGTTTTGAGGAAATCATAAAGTTGTCCTATATCATAAATGGGTTCAAGACCAGATTGAAAATGTAAATCAGGAAAGGCAGTCAATTGTAATAAGGCAATCTTTTTTGTTGGATAAAGGGATTGATGCAATATTGCTGTGTTAAGTGCAATTGTGGTGCAACCAGAGGTTTTTGGGCTATGAAAACCGACAATTTTAGCGATAGGTATTTTATTCGATAAATTCATTTTCAGATTTCATTAAGGAAATAGTTTTTTTCTTAGCAGGACGAATGAGGAGTTGCATAGGCAAGTGTAATCCTCGAGAAAAAAGAATCGTTTGAGCCTCTGTTTCAGAAGTATTTAGAACGAGAAAACTTTGTCCGTTTTTTTCTTTTTGGATATCTAAGACTTTTAAATTTTGAGCAATACTAATAGTGTTAGAAAGGCTTTGTTTGGGATTGCTTACCAAAATATCAATGCGATCATTTTTGTGTATTTGTGGAAAAGAAGATTCAAACCAATCTTCATTTATCGTAAGTGCAAAAGATTCAGAAAATCTTGCGCTAATGGAGGAAGGATTAGTTTCTTCTTGAAAATTATGGGAAAGCAAAATTTCTTTTTCTACGCCGTCACGAATTAAGGTTAAGCCCTCTATCTTTTCAAAACTATCAAAGTATCCTATAGGGAGATGTTTTTGAGGCATCTTTATTCTTTTGATGTTCGTTTCTTTTATTATTTGCGGTGCTTCAATATTTTCTTTGAAAACTAAGACCGTTTTGAGCTGGTTTTGTCGGATTTTTTCTTGTGTATAAAGATAGGTATAAAAGCCGCTTAAAATCAAAAATAGTACAAAGGATAATAAAAATTTATTCTGTTGTTTTTTTATCTCCCGATTGTATGGAAGGGTGATAGTTGGAAGAGGGAGTTTTTTTTTGCTTCTTTTTCGAAAATATTCAAATAATTTTTGCATGTATTAAAAGGGGAGAGATAAATAAGAAATACCGATGGTTTTGATGGAGTGGAGAGTGTCTAAGAAATTGGAAAAGAATTGGTTTGGAATGATTTCGATTACAACTTTTAATTTTACGGATTCAGTTATTTCCTCAACGGGAAAAATGATAGAAATATTTTCAGAATTTATTTGTTGTTGTGGATCATAAATAACTAAAAAATCGTTTATATTATTTCTGATGGCATTTTGGTTTAGAGTATTTGTAGCTAGGATTTGTACTTGGCTGAGTGTTAAGAAATCAAAAAGATTAAGTGAGCTACAAATTTCTGGGGGAATCTCAACCAGACAAAGATTGTCTTTGTTTTCATTGGCGGATTGTTCAAGAATTTGTGAAAAAGCAATTAGTCCGCTGTTGGCAGCTTGTCGAGTTAAATTTTCCAATTGAGTGTGACGAATATAAAAGTTTCCACTTTCCAAAATTAAAGCTCCTATAAGCAAAAGCACTGGCAAGATTAATGCTGTAAAAGAGACAAGTGATCCGACCTGTTTTTTTTTACTCGCAAACATATGGAAAAGTGGAGTTATTACATAAAATTCGAGCGGAACTTTTAGCTTCAAGAGGCAACACAGATAAAGATAAAAAAGGCACATGAAGGGAAAAGTCTTTTCTTAGTTGAACGGTTAAAAAATCATTATATCGTCTATCACTGCTTGGTATTTCGTTTTGAGTGGCTGCAGAATGATTTAAAACAGATAACGAAATATCTGTTGGTAAAAAAGATTCTTCAACGGCGCCTGAAATTTTTTGATCATTGTTGGTAAGAGAACCAACTTGTGTTGCATAATTAGCCGTGTAGGCCAATTTTTGTTTTTCAGATAAAGCTAAACCCAATTGTAGAAATCCGAAAACAAGCAAAATAAAAAGTGGAAAAAGAATAGCGGCTTCGACTAGTGCTTGTCCAGATGAGTCTTTGTGGAATCGTGGGAATAAGGTTTTTCCTCGTTTCAGTTCCTTTATTCCATCTGAACGCTTAAACTCAAAAACCCCAAAAGCTTTTGGACAAAATCGCATGCGGTTGGGTGGTACAGATTTCTCAATCTTCATAATTTCAAAATTTTGATCAACCCACACAAGAGTGATGGGTTCTGGTATAAAAAAAGTGTGAACACTTTGGCAGTGAGGAAAAAAGAGTGGTGTATTCAAATCTCTTTTTTTGAGTATTCCCCAAAAACGATCTTTAAAACTTTTAGCGCATCTGCAGTGACAATGTTTTTTCATGGTAGAACTAACCATGCTAAAAAGCATACTAGTCGTCAATTTCGGTCTTCATTTTTGTTTCATAAATCTCAAGTCCGGACTCGAAGAGCTCAGACTTGAAAATTATCTGGAAAAATAATTATTTTTAGTTAAAATTCATTTGTTAGAGATTCTTTAAGTAACTCATAACCCCCTTAAAAAATGGCAATTGTAAAAAACCCGTTAGAACTCATGATGGACGCCTATGAAAATGGATATGCTATTGGAGCTTTCAATGTGAACAATATGGAAATTTCTCAGGCGATTTTGGGAGCTCATGCAGCAAAGAATGCTCCATTGATTCTTCAACTTTCTTCTGGAGCGAGGAAATATGCTAACACGAAAATGTTGATGGATATTATTTATAGTTTGGCTGATCAATATCCACAGATTCCGATTATTGTACATCAAGATCATGGAGCGGATTTGGAGACTTGTGTAAGTGCAATTGAGGCGGGATTTAATTCGGTGATGATTGATGCATCGCATTATGATTTTGCAGAAAATGTTCGTATTACTAAAGAAGTGGTAGATTTTGCTCACGCGAAAGGTGTGATTGTAGAGGCTGAATTGGGGAAATTAGGAGGTATTGAAGAACATGTTTCAGTAGATGAGAAAGATGCACGACTTACTGATCCAGCAGAAGCAGTGGATTTTAAAGCGCAAACAGGATGCGATACTCTTGCGTGTGCGATAGGGACTTCTCATGGTGCGTATAAATTTCAAAGTGATGGGAAAGTAGATATTCCTCGAGTGCAAAAACTAACAGAAGTGTTGCCAGGTGTACCATTGGTGATGCATGGAAGTTCAAGTGTGCCACAAGAATATGTAAAGATAGTAAATAAATATGGAGGAGATTTGGCTGGAGCGCGAGGAGTTTTGGAGGAAACAATTAAAGAAGCGTCAAAGCTTGGTATTTCTAAAGTAAATATTGATACGGATTTGCGACTAGTGATGACAGCCATGATTAGAAAAGTTTTTATAGAGAGTCCAAAAGAATTTGATCCGCGGAAATATTTGGGACCAGCACGAGATGAAATTCAGAAAATGGTAGAACACAAAATTGATGTATTGGGGAGTGGTGGAAAGATAAGAGGTTAAAAAGGCAGGTTGTGTGTATACATATAGGTGGAGATTCCAAAGTCCGAACTCTTAGAGTTCGGACTTTGAGGTTCTAATTGTTAATCCTAAAACAAAAACGGTAGCGAAGAGAAGTGCAATGAGCTTTTGTGTTCCAACAAGAAATACTGCAATACCTCCAAATAGGAAGGAAACTAAGAGTAGAAAAAGGGTTGCCCATTTTTCAGAGAGTTTTCGAGCTAGATTGTGATGTAAATGGTTTAAATCTCCCTGAAATGGAGACTTTCGATCAATGATGATTCGTCGCAAGATAACTATAAAAAAATCCAAAATAGGAAGAGCTAGGACGAGAAGGGTTGTTGCAATTTTTGCACCAGAGAAAATTGCCATTACTGCCAACAAAAAGCCCAAAAGTTGACTTCCACTATCTCCTAAAACAATTTTCTTTGTCCAAAAGAAATAAAATCCTCCAAGACAAATTCCTGTTAAGTAAAAATTAGCCAAAGTGATGGTATGATGAGTAGGATCAAAAAGTAATTCTGGTCGCAAAAGTCCTAAAAGACCAAGAACAAAGAATCCGATGGCAGAGACTCCTGGTGCGAGTCCAGATAATCCATCAAACCAGTTCATGGCGTTTTGAATCGAAACAATCCAAAAGATAGTTAAAAGAAAAGCGAGAATTGGAAATTGTTGAGATAATTCAAAATTAGTTTGGGCGAAAGGGTTACCGATAAATTCAATTTTTATACCCAAAAAGTAAACTAAAATAGCAATTAGGAAATGACAAAAAAGTCGAAATTTTGCTGGAAGAGTTTTTCGATCATCCCAAAAACTAAGTCCGCCCAACAAAAGGAGTGGAAGTCCTAAAATTAAAAAGCGAGGATCAAGTAGTAACAGTCCCAAAAACAAAAGTCCTAAAATTATACCACCAGGATAGGGAAGGCGGTTTCGTGTAAGTCCGTATCGTTGTGGAAAATCCAATAGCTTAATTTTTGGGAAAAGTTTAACAGCCAAAAGAACGCCGATAAAGCTCAAAACAAATCCAATGCTCAATATTTTGAAATATTCCATGATAATTTATTTTGATAGTTTCCAATGGGTGTCTGTTAGTGAGCAATAACAGTAGCAGCACTATCGAATCCTGGTGGAGTATAAATTTTCACTCGACCATCTGGACGAATAACAAAAGAATGACTATTGGCTTCACAGAAAGTAGGATCAGCGACATCTGGAACACAACCAGGATTATCTACAATAGTATTACTTGATGTGCTACTTGGAATATATCGTCGAATAAAATGAGCATCGTATAAGATTGCTTCTTCCTCATCAGAAGATAATCCTGGAATTTCAACTGTTGAAGCGATGCCAAATGGTGTAAAGAGTGGTAAAGTTACATATCCTCCCAAGGTATTTCGCGTTAGAAGCGTTCCTTCTAATAAAAGTTGTTTTCCAAAAACAGAAGAACTATTTCCACCATCAATATTTCGATTTGCAACGACTCCGTCATCAGCAAAGATTGTTGCAAGAGTAGGAACGGCCGTTAAGGTTGTTGCACTACTCATAATTCCTCCATCTGAAAAGTATGTTCCAATTATTTTTTGGACATCATTATCAATGAATATATTACCCAATTGTTTATCGTTACAATCCGAATTGATAAGTACAATACCTAAAGAATCAGTAGTATCATTACCATAAACAATATCGCCTTTAATAAATAAATTTCCATTTTCAATGACAATCGTTCTTTGACCTCCAACAAATGTTTGTCCACCAGTACCGATAGTAACGGTTCCACCATTATAATATAAGACATCGTTTTCTCCGAAGTTAGCGATACTATCGCTAGAAATATCAAGTATTTTTCCACCGCTAGCATCAATATAATTTCGTCCGCGAAGTAATTCATAAACACTTCTGGTAATGCCTTCTCGCATATCTTTGGTAGTTGTTCCTCCCATATTGAGAAGGTTATCACCAGGGTTAGTAGCCAAAGTATTGTTAGTCATAAGGACTTGTCCTTCAATGTCTGCCCCAACAATAATGGCAGAAACCTCACTAGTTTCGGAAGGATTACAAGTTTCAATATCTTCAGGATCATCAAAAACAAAATCTGTTCCAACCATATTTCCTAGAGTGGTGGAAGGATAGATAATATTATTATTATTGCTTACATTTACGGGATCAAGTGCCTTGGCAGAATAGTTTATAACTGTTCCAAAAGTAACAGCTAAATCTGTTGTGGGAGTTCCACCAATCTCTAACATTAATTTTGTTACAAATGAATTAGTTATAGCATCAAGTAAATAGCCAGTTGTTAAATCTTCGTTGATAAATACTGTACCGACAGGACTCAGTCCCTTTATGAGGACTCCTAGAGTATTCATAACAGGATTAGATAAGTTTCCTGACTCTGTACGATTTACATAGAAAGTTTTTGGAGATCCAAATATGAAGTCCAGAGGATCACTTGGATCTGCCCCATCATTATCACTAATTTCAGTTCTTAGTGGAGGTGTAGCAGTTAAATTAGTTGAAAGATCCAATATTTCGAATGTAGCTGCTATAATATCTCCATAGTCATCTATTTTAGGTGTTTTTAAATTAAAGAGAACGGAACGAGCCATTTCTTTTCCTAACTGAAAAAGTGGATTACCATCATTATCAACAAGATTACTATCAATAATTTCTAACGAAGGAACCATAGCAGTAATATCTAGTAATAAATTTCCATTAACATCAGTTTTTTCTGCAGGAGTGCTTGTGAAATCAAATCGTATTCCGTTAATAAAGGCTTCACTTGCATCAAGAGTTGTATCATAGGAACCATTTACTTGTTGTCCATTTATAGAAAGTGTATTATCAACTCTGTTTGGAATAAGATTACCAAATTCATCTTTAAGCGTAACCGTTGTTGCACAATCATCGGAATTATCTGCAATGAAAGAAGAACAATGAGTAAAAGTACTTTGTGGTATAGAAGCTTCTGCAGGTTTGATTGTTAAATCATAAGTTTCTGGTGTGGCAATATTGCCAGCCATATCTACTAAAGAAAGCGTGAGAGAATAAGTACCAACTTCTTTGAAACAAGTTAGATTAACAATTTCTTGATCAATAGTATTACCGTTGATATTAATAAAATTCAAAAGGGGATCAGAAAGAGGTGTTGGGTTGGTCAAAGAACATGTAGTAGGGTTTGGCCCAGTAAAATTTGTTATTTGAAGAGTTGAAGTATCCAAATCAATTCCAGATTTCGAAATTGCAACCTCAATTTCAGCTGCAAAGCCAGAGGAACTAGTAAGGCTAACAATAATAGAGAACAAAAATGTAAAGAATCTTTTCATGCTAGTATTTAAATTTAAGGAGTTGGGTTTGAAAGTTGGAAAGAAGGTTCGATAGGGACTCCAGTGATAGGATCTTCCATTAATCCAAAACACATAAAGACAGGATCAAATCTGTCAAAACTACAAAGAGGAACACAATAATTTCCGTCAAAGGTATATCCAACACCACATTCAGTTGAGATACATCCAGCTCCACTATCTATTCCTCGATTAGAATACCCAGAGTTAGTTACTACACAGGCAACCTCTTTTTCTGCACAATGAGTAGTATCGACTACTTTAAAAGGACTAAGACTCGGATCTCCACATGCATCATCATCAACTGATGTTTGAGGTGTTGTATTAGGTTCAGTTGAATTTAACTCCAAAGAATATGTTGCATTAGCTTTTAGATTGCCTGGATGTCCAATAGGACCAAGACCATTAATACTATTTAATAAGAGCTGAAGAGAGTTGATAATGGGGGGTTTGGAATCATACCAATTAATGGCAAGCTCATTGTTTGTAGGAGTGGTGCAATTTCCAACATTATCACAAACTTCAAATCCTCGTGGAGAATTGTTATCACAAGTATTTGAATCACTACAAAAATTCCCTTTTACATCGAAAGGTGGATAGTTCTCAGTAAAACATCCACTTTCACTAGAAGGTTCAGAACAACTTATAGTTATCTCTGTCGGAAGATTTGTAAAACCTGTAACAGTAAAGTCAGGATTATAAGCAAAATTATCAATCGTTGGAGGTGTTGAGTCGATCACAATTTCTCCTGTCCAGTCGGTTCCATACCAAGCACTATTCGTTCCTGAACAGCTTCCATCATCAGCAGGTGGCAAATCATTACAAGAGGCATCAGGACCCTTGAACATCAAAACTTGGATGGACAAATCACCATTACCAAAATCAGTGATTGGGTCAGTTCCACCATTCAGTGTATAGAGATCATTTAAACTATTGAGATTGATTTCCCAAGTATAGCGAACTTTATCTGTAGAAATGGTTAAGGTAGGATCAGAGGGTAGATAAGGATATTGCAAGACATTAATTCCATCCGAAAATTGTAACCGAAACTGTTTAATTTCATTGGTTAGGAAGCCTTCTGTCGTAAGTACATCAAAAACCTCTCCTTCGATTCTTATCATTTGAAATCGATCAAGAGTAGTGTCAGTTGGGTTAAATGACCAAGTATTAATTGGATGGAACCACCGTAAAAGTGGATGATCTGAGAATAGAGCATCATTGCTTGTTGCATCTACTGCAAACGAAATATTTGGAATTAATAAGATAGTCAAGAGCCAAATGTTAAATGATTTTTTTATTGTTTTTATAATGTGAAAAAGTATAAGCATCAATGTAAAGGTTAGTACAGCGATTAATAAAAGTATTTTGTTTGAAAGTCGGGTAAGAATAGGTGCAATTGTTTTCTCAATTGATTCAGTTGTTACGGTTTGTGTTCCTGGAATTTTTGCTGTAAAGATTGAGGAATTTATATCTTCTGTTAAAATAACTTTATTTGCTCGAATAATCTCGATGGTTCCAGAAAATTGTGTTGTCCATTGAGAAAGAGTTATATCAAAGTCTCCTTCTATTTTTCCTTGAGAAGCAATAATAGATTTTGTTTCCTCAAAAAGAGTTGTTTCGCCATCTTTTAGTGTTAATCTAGCTCTTAGAGTGGCTCTTCCTGTAGCCTCTCTAATTTTGCCTGCAAAGGAAAATGTCCCTTCTAAGTCTGTTAAATTTTCATCAAAGGAAAGTATTTTATCAGTTAGAACAACAAAGTTCCCGTCTACAAAAAAAGCTCCTTGGAGTTCTCCAGATAGGGGGATTCCATCTTCGGATAGAACAGAAACTTTTAGTAAATAAGGTCCAGGTTTAAACTCTTTTTTAAGAGAAAAATCAATTCGTCTTTTTTCATTTGGAGAGAAAGACTGAAGTTTCCCATTTAAATTTTCAACGGAAGCACTTTTAGCGACATTTCTTACTATTCGTACTTGAAATCGAACATTTCTTTTGACATCGTCATTTTGAAAAATAAAACCTACTTTTACTTCATCCACATCATCAATAACAACTAATTCAGATACCATTAATTTTTCTATTCCATCTGATAGATTTAGATTTAAATCTTGACCACCAGAAGCGATTTCTTTTTCATCTTTATCTAATATGGCTACTTGTAGGAAGTAGACACCTTTGAGATTTATTTCTTTATTGGAAAAAGAAAAAGGATAAAATCCTTTTTCTCCAGCAGAGGTTTTTAAATCAGCTAGCATGCTATTCCAGACTTCTGCTTTGTTTTTATCAAAAAGAGTAAAAGAGATGGTTTCAATAGGTGTATCCACATCAACAAAAAGCCTTCCAGCAAGAGGTATTTCAGATGTTGATTTAAAAAGAGCGACTTCTATGGGAGAAATCTCTACAGTTTTGATTTTGATAATTTTATGATCAGGAATAGGTATTTTGACAGGAATTTGAGCTAATGTGATAGTAGAAAACAAACAACTCAAAATTCCGCCAAAAATGTTTAATATTTTTTTCATGATATCTTCCTATATTTTCCTGTGTCTTACGATAAAAATCAATCTTTTATGCTTGACACTTTGATTAAAACGATTCGGTTTCCATTAATTAATAATTGAATCTTTTTTTGCACTAAAGATCTTTCTAAAAAGGACTCTAATTTTTTAAATTTTTGATGAAGAGATCCTTCTGGATTTTTTTCTATAGATGTTGCACCTCGGTCAATTAATAAGTAACGAATGTTATTTTTTGTTAATCGATCAAGAATGATTAGAGTATCTGCTTCAATGGTGAGTTGTTGAAATAAATCTAACTGAGGATCTTCAAAAATACGGTTTTCTCCATTTTGAATAAAAAATCGTGCCATAGTTCCCACTCGTAGAATTTTGGAAGTTTTGTCTTTATTTAAGATTGCTGCTGCTTGTTTTTCTTCGTTAAAAAAGGAGTTTTCCAGTCGTTCTTTGTTTTCATTTGTTGGGAATGTTGCCCAAGAAATTGTGGTGAGAAAATTTTGTTTAAAGCTATGTTCAAGTCTAGAAAAGATTCCGAGTAAGAGTGAAATAATAAGAAAAAAAGTAAAAGCTTGAGAAGTTCTTTTGAGTGGCTGAGTAGAGATAAAGGAAGCGGAAAGTAAGTAAAGAAGTGCGAGGAAAGGAAGTCCATACCAAGCAATTCCTTGTCCAATAGAAATCCAAAAGAAGAAAAAGGAAAGTCCCAATCCTAAAAACCATTTGTATTCTTGCTTTATTTTTTTCCAAAAAATTAAAAATCCAAAAATTAAAAAGATGAGATTTCCGAGCCATAAAAAGCCAAGATCAACATATTGTTTATTTTTATCAGGAATTTCTGGACTAGAAAAAATTGCCCAGACTTTTTCCAAAAAATGTGTTTTGAAACCAGAATACCTGGAGACTTCTTCACGGAAAGCAGTGGAAACAATCTTTTGATGAGATTGTGTTTTTGTTGGAGTTATTTTTAATACAGGTGTTTCTATTTTTCCTTGCAAAAAGATAATTCGAGCCTGGTTTAGGTTTTTAGGGAAATGTCCTACATCTAAAACATTAATAATACTCCAAAATCCTATGGGCAGTCCAAGAAGAAGAAGTAAGTAGCCACTTTTTTTTAATCTTTTAAATTGATTTTTGGATTGGTTTGGGATGAATAAAAAAAGTAAGATTAAAAAAGGAAAAAGCCACAGGGCTGTCAGTTTACATAAAACTGCAAATCCAAATAAAAAGGCTGACAATGGAAAAGCTTTTTGTTTCCAGAGGAGTATGGCTGTTAAAATTAATTGTAAAAAAATAAGATCTAATTTGAGGTCTCGAGAAAGTTGGAAACTTATAGTTGGTAAAACAAAAAAACTAGAAACGAGAAGGAGGCTAGTTGTTCGTGAAATATTGAACGAGCGTGCTAGATGAAAAAAGGAGAAAATTAATAGACTTCCCCAGAAATTAAGGAGAAATTGAACCCCTGAAAGTCCAAAAAATTTTCCAAAAATGGCAAGAACGATTTCAATAAAAGGAGGGAATAGTCCACTTCGCAGTGTGCCATTTTCGATAAGTGTATTAACGGTTAATAGGTATTGATTCATAGAATCCCATCCTACGGAGAAAGGATAAAAACTTTGTATAAAGTTTAAAACGATGACACTTCCTAAAAGAGAGACAAGGAACAGTTCAGTTTTTGAAAGTGTTACTTCTCTGTTTATGAAAATAGTTTTAAAAACGGTTTTAAGGTTTTTCCAAAAAACAAAACTCAATAAAACAAAAAGTCCTAAAAAAACCTCAAGGTTAAAAAATCCAATTTTTGCCAATCCAAATCCTACGAAACTTAGAGTTATAAATCCTATGAAAAATTTGGAGAGGAGGGGGAGTTTCTTTTCCTGTTGTTGTTTTATTCCTTTTAGAATTCCCGATCCAACACCCGTTAAAAAAAGAGTAAAGAGAATTACTCCAATTAAAAAAAGAAGAAGTGTTCCTAGTATATTGAGAAAGACCATGCTTACTGCAATATTCTTAAATATATCTTTCCCTCCAGCTATCGAAGCAAAGAGAATCATTCCCAGTGTTATTCCTCCCAAAAAATTTAGTAAAATGCGGAGAGGGGTGATTTTTCGGTTTTGATAATAGAGGAAAAGACTAAACCAAATTATTAAAAACAAGAAAAGAGGAGCAATTATTTTAATGTTGGAAGAAAAGTTATTTCCAGTTGAAAAGCCTTCTTGATAGGAAGGATAAAAAGATAAATATTTAAAAAGAAAAAAACTGCTTAAACTAAAAAAAAGAAGAAAAAGAAGCTGATCTAACTTTGAATTGAAAAATTTCTGCATTGAAAAAAACAAAGAAACAAGGAAATTTTAAAGTTTTTTCTTGGTTTTTACAACCAAAAGGGTTTCCTTAATTAACTTTATTTAAAAGCGATAGATTCTTTCCTTTCAGTATTTTTGCAGGCCAAGGTCGATAAGATGAAACAAAGCTTTCTTTTGTCTCTTCATTATCTTTTGTTATTTTTCTGATCCATTCGGCACGAAATCCATCGTGTGAGTCAGAAATTTCTTGCATTTTTCCAAGTGGGATATCTTCAGATTCATATACAATTGCTTCAGGGGCTTTTTTATAATCGGAAATAAAAGGACCTTCAAATGACACTCGTCTATCGTCTGATGTTCCATAAAAAACAAAAAACAAATTATCATCTTCGATGAATGTTTGAATTAATAGGTTTCCAGGAGAATCATTTTTAAATCGCAGATCAAGTGCACCCAAATAGATGGCAGCATCGAGTCCAAATGGTTTATAATAAGGAACAGCATAAGAATGATTTTTTCGTTGGGAGATTGGAAATCCTCCAGAAAAAGCGGCTCGGAATGCTGTGGTTGAAACTTGGCATACACCTCCTCCAAGTTCTTTTTTTGTTTCCTTTCCTTTAATAACAAGTTCTTTCACAAAACCGTCTTTTTCTTTAACTGATTCCAGTATTTTATTAAAGGAAAATCGTTCGCTTTTTTTTAGCATAATTCCATTAAACTTATTAGCTCCTGCTAAAATATTTTGTCTTCTTGCTATAGAAGATCCAGTAAAATTAGATTCTCCTATTGCGACAATGTCTCGTATTCCCGCTTTTTCTAAATCAGGATGTACAACAATATGAGAGAAAACTTTTTTGGCGGGTACTCGAACATTTTTTGTTCCAGAATGAAGGGCTTCATTGATAAGTTCTACCAATTTAGCTTCTTCAATTTCATAACCATTATGAGGTTTTCCGGTAAAGGTGATTTTACCTTTTTCATCAAAATTGATTTCTACAGGAGCATTTCTTTTGTCTTTCAACAGGGATGCTGAAGCAAAAAAGTCATGGAGACTTTTTGGAGAAACTTGAGTTTTAAACTGTGTTTGTATTTCAAAAAACTCATTTTTCATCGGTAAAATTCCTTGCATATCTAAATCCAATCTTTTGCCTTTAATTACTAAAAAATGTTGAGGTGATTCTAATAATAGTTGTGGTTGTACCTCAAAATTTAGGGTAATAATTCGATCTTCGAAAATAAGATTTAGGTCTTTAGGCACAGAAACACTTTTGGCAGAAGCATCTTGATTTAAGAAAACAAATCCAAAAAGAAGTATTGCGAAACTTTTTTTAATCATGTATTTCATCTTCTATCGTTTCTAAAATAATGTTTTCTTCAGAAATTTCTAGATTTTTTTCTGGTGGATGCATCCATTCTCTGTCAGAAGCTAAAATTTGTATCATTTCATCTGTTCCTACTAAATCTAGTGCTCGTTCCATAGCTGGATCAAAATTATTTTCATAATCTTCGTTTGTTCTTTCTATTTTTTCATCTGGATGAATACCTTCTTTATTTATTGATCGTCCATTAGGAGTGAGCCATTCGGCAATGGTTACTTTTAAACTAGATCCATCTGAAAGAGGAATTACATTTTGAACAGAACCTTTCCCGAAAGTTTTTTCGCCTAAGAAAAGTCCTCGATTGTGGTCTTGAATTGCTCCCATAAAAATTTCAGAAGCACTCGCAGAGCCTTCATTTCCAAGTACTACTAGCGGAATATCTAAAAAAGATCCACCTCTCCCACTCATGAGGTCTCCAGTATCACCAAATTTTAGACCTTTTGTTTTTACCACAACGCTTTCTTCTAAAAATTCAGTTAAAACTTTAACGCAAATATCTAAAAGTCCACCGCCATTGTTTCGTAGATCAACGATGATTCCTCTAGGAGATTCCAATAAAATTTCAGAAGCAATTTCTTGAAATTCCTTCATGGCACTGTTTCCAAATTGAGAAATGGTAATGATCGCAATATCGTCTTTTTTTTCCCATTCTACAGCATGAATAATGATATTATCTCTTACGATAACAATATCAATTGGTTTTTTTTGTTCTTTGCGAATAACGGTTAAGGTTACTTTTTCGCCTTTCGGTCCGCGAATCTTCATAACAGCCTCTTCAATAGAAAGTCCAAAACTCTGTTCACCATCAATTTTGAAAATCATATCACCTGGTTTTAGTCCAGACTTTTCAGCTGGTGAGCCTTTGAGAGGAGAAACAATTGTCAATTGATCATCTTTAATAGTGATTTCAGCACCGATACCTTCGAATTCTCCGTTGATAGATTCTTCAAATTCCTGATTTTCTTTTGGTGTCATAAAAACGGTGTAAGGATCATCAAGAGATTTGACAAGTCCTTTGGTTGCTCCATAAATTTGCTCTTTAGTTTCCAATCTATCTTGGTGTAAGAAATTTGCTTCCATGGCGTTCCATGTTTCCCAGAAAACATCCAAATCTACATTTTTTGGTTCTGTTTTTCGAAAAATATTTAAGGATTCAATCTTTGGGATTTCCAAAGAGTCTTTGTTTTTTATTTCGATGGTTAAGGCGTCACTTGGAAGGTATTCTGAGTTTTTCTGACTCAAACTCCATCCTAAAATGAAACCTAAAATAGGTAAGATTAGAAAAAGAATAAATCGAATGTTTCGTTCATAATGTGGCATAAAAACAAATTAACAATTATTGAGCGTCTTTTTTTGATCAAACGAATTCTAGAATATTTTTTATTTCGTGCAACTTTTCATTTTAAATACTAGTTTTTACTGATATGAGAGTAATTAAAGTCTAGATTTTCAGAATCTGGAAATACAAGGTTTTGGTAGACTCACAAAATCTAAAACAATATAGAAATAAAATTACTTATGTTTAGCAAAGTTTTTTACCGTAGCGGCAATTTTTGGTACAATATTAAAATCTAAGGCATAAGGAATAATTTCTTCTTCTGTGGGATTAGAAATACAACTGGCTAATGTTTCGGCTGCAGCTATTTTCATTTCAGTTGTAATATTTGAAATACCAGAGTCTAGGAGTCCGCGGAAAAATCCAGGAAAAATAAGGACATTATTTACCTGGTTTGGAAAATCAGATCGACCTGTTGCTACGATGCGAGCACCGCCTTTTTTTGCAAGTTCGGGGAGGATTTCTGGATTAGGATTCGCCATAGCAAACACAATTGCATCAGAATTCATGGATTCAATCATAGATTGAGTTACTATATTGGGTTTTGAAACACCAATAAAAACATCAGCACCTTTTATAGCTAAAGCTAAATCACCAGTTTGTGTTGAACAAAATTCTTTTTTTGGGAAAGTTAGACCTAGTCTCTTACAAGAAATAAGACCTTTTGAATCTACCATTTTTATATGTTGTACTCCCCAGTGTTTTAATAGTCTTGCTACTGCAATACCCGCAGCGCCAGAACCTGAAAAGACAATTTTGATGTCTTCTTTCTTTTTTCCTACAACGCGAAGGGCATTTTTTAGTCCAGCGAGGACAACCATGGCAGTTCCATCTTGGTCATCATGGAAAACGGGAATATCGAGCATTGCTGAAAGTCTTTTTTCTATCTCAAAACATCGTGGTGCAGAGATATCTTCTAGATTAATTCCACCAAAGGTTGGAGCAATATTTTTAACTGTTTGAATGATTTCTTCTGTATCTTGTGTAGCTAAAACAATGGGATATGCATCAATATCGGCAAAGTTTTTAAATAGCATGCTTTTCCCTTCCATAACTGGTAATCCAGCTTCTGGACCAATATTACCTAGTCCCAAAACAGCACTTCCATCAGAAATAACTGCTACGGAATTTTTTTTAATTGTTAAGGTTTTTGTTAGAGTTTTATCTTGTGCAATGAGTCGACAAGGTTCGGCGATACCAGGCGTATAATAGATTGATAAATCTTCTTTTGTTTTAAGTTTTTTTTTTAATCCTGTAAAAATTTGACCGCCTGAAAGTTTTCGAGTTGAAACAGATTCTTCACCATAATTCATGTTTTACAAGAGTTATTTTTACGAAAGTTTAGTTGAAATAAAAAAAAATCCAAATGAAACAGTTTAATTCTTTGGTAAAAATTTGGAAAAAGTTTCAATATATTCTTCGAAACTTCGTATAGATTGTCGGTCTAAGTTGTTTTTTCGTTGATAAAAATCAGGACTTTTTTTAACGGCATCAATGATTGAAGAGAGGCTTTCAGGTCGAGTTTTTTTAATGGCAGCGAATACTTTTTGCACATATTTCTCTGAAAAAAGGAGAAGTGCAGTTCGAATTGTATTATAATCAACTTCTTGGTAAGAGATTTCAAAATTTCTTTTTCGATCATATGAATGTGCAATGGCGGATTTTGGGGAAAAAACTAGATCATATCCAGCACGCCAGATACGCAAGGAAAATTCAAAATCTTCTCGTCCCCAGAGTTTTAAGCCTTCATCAAATCCGTCTAGTTTTTCAAAAACTTTTTTTTGAATACCAAAACATCCACCAGGAATAGCTGGAGTCTGCTGAACCGAATTCAAATTGTTTGGAACAATCCAAGTTGGTTCTAGTGCCCAGTTTTCTATAGTATAAATATAACCTATTCGATCTTTTTCTTCTAAGTGTGGAATTTTTAACGAAACGGCTCCAACTTTTTCATTTTGAAGTTCTTTGGCGAGAGAGGATAACCAGTTTTCTTTTTGTGGGATTTCGTGAGAATCGATAAAAACTAATAAGGTTCCTTCGGCTTCTTTTGCCCCCATATTTCTTGTTTTCATAGCACCGAAAATAGATGATGTTTCGATGAGTTTTACATTCGGAATTTTTTTCTTTTTTAAGAAATCAGTGGAATTATCTGTGCAAGCATCAGCGATAACGATGATTTCAAAGTCTGGATAATTGGTGTTTTCCAGAACTCCACGAACGGTTTTTTCAAGCCATATTCCTTCATTGCAAGAGGGAATAATAATGGAAAATTTTGGAGAAAACAGCATTAGAGAAAGAGAGTATATCAGCTAATTATACCATATTTCTAACAAAAAAGCAAGATTAAAGTCCGGACTCTAGAGAGTCCGGACTTAGTGAGGAAGCTTATTTATCAGTATTTCCTTTTGGAAAATGTTTTCGCAAAAGATGCGCTATTTCAAAATCTTGTTTTTCCCAGTTTCCCCATTTTCGAATGGGAACGATTTCTTTTGTTGTATTGGTTAAGAACAAAGCGTCAGAAGAGGAAACTTCTTCTCTAGTAATTTCTCGTTCTTCGGTTTTTATATTTAATATGCGAGAAGTTTCTAAAACTTTTTCACGCGTAATGCCTGATAAGATATTTTGTTTGGACGTGACTATTTTTTTATCTAAAACAACAAAGATATTTGAAATATTTCCTTCTCGTAAAAAACCAGTTTCATTGAAAAAAATTGTTTCAAAACAATGTTTTGGTTGGATTTTTAGAAAAAACGGATAGGCGGGATTTGCATATTTAGCCTTAGGAAAGCTTCGTTCAAAGACTTGATCGCATACTTCTATACCTTTTGTATAAAAATCTGTTGGAATTTCATCTAAAAGTTGAGTTCGAATCCAATAAAAATCTTCACAACAAAAAATTTTAATACGAAGATCTTGTTTTATTTGTTGATTTTTTTCTACCAAAATATCTAGGTTTTTAGAAAGCTCTTTTCGGTCAATAGGAAGAGTTAATTTCAAAATATCTGCTGATTTAAACAATCGATCTAAGTGAGTTTCTTTACAAAAAATTTGAGTCGAATCATATGTACGAAGAGTTTCGAAAACTGAATATCCAAACATAGTGGCATTCAAAAAAGGGGAGACTAAACTGTTTTCTTTTGGCTTTAGAAAATTACCATCAAAACAAATAAACATGGTTAGAAAAACTTATTTTGTAGATTTTTTAGAATTATTTAGAGTTTTCTTCAGAAGCTTCTTCTCCTTCTTCAGAAGATGCTTCCTCTTCTCCTTCTATTCCTTCGGTTGCTATCAATGCCTCTTCTTCAGCGGCTCGACCAGTTATAGAACAAAGAATAGTTTTTTTATCAAGATTCATCAGTTCTAAGGTTTCTGGTAAGTCTAAGTCTGCAATAGAAATATGATCGTGTAGATTTTCTAAACTTGAAATATCTACTTTAATTTCATGTGGAATTTCAGATGGAAAACATCGGATTTCCAATTCGTTGTGATTTGTAAGGAAAACACCTCCAAGATTCTTTACAGCATCTGATTCTCCAACAAAACGGAGAGGAATACGCACCATTGTTTTTTCTTTCATATTTATCGCAAGAAAATCAATATGTGTAAAAGTGTTTTTTACTGGGTCAAGTGTATATTGATGAATTAAAACCTTTGTTGTTTTTCCATCAATAGTTAAGTCAATAATAGAGGATTGTCCGGCTTTTCGGAATGTTTTGAGTAGATCAGAGTAACCAATAGAGACAGCAATAGAATCAATACCGTGTCCATAAATCACTCCAGGAACTTTTCCTGTTTGTCTGGTATTTCGTGCTGAGTGTTTAGAGCTTTTTCGTTTTTCTGTTGCCAAAGTAAAGTTATCTGTCATTTTATTCACATAAATCATTGCAAAATGCCGAGCGATTCTATAATTTGCGTCTTTCTTGTCAAATTAATGTGTGAAGTTTTGCTTATTTATTAAAATTTTTTAGAATATTTTCGTAAAGAACTCATAACAAAAAATAATGAAAGATCTTATTCTTATTGGAAAGCAGGGTTCAGGAAAAGGGACTCAAGGGAAAATTTTAACTCAAAAAATTCCGTTTACGATTTTTGAAACGGGATCAGAGCTTCGAAAAATTGCAGCAGAAGATTCCGAATTGGGAAAAATGGTTAAAAATATTACTGATCGGGGGGATTTGGTTCCAAACGAGTTAGTAATGAAAATTGTTGAAAATTTTGTCCAAAAAGCCGATAAAGATACCCCAATTATTTTTGATGGGATTCCTAGATCCCAAGAACAACGAATTTCTTTGGAACAATCATTGGAAAATGTTGGAAGAAGTTTTTATGCATTAGAGATAAAACTTTCGGAAGAAGAGGCAATGAAGAGATTATTGTCTCGAGCGAATTGTAATGATTGTGGAGAAAATTTTGGAGGGAATATTTGTCCAAAATGCGGTTCAAAAAATCTTTCTCGCAGATCAGATGATAATGAGGAATCAATTCGAAAACGATTAGAGAACTTTGAAACTTTTACTAAACCGCTTTTAGTGAATTGGGAAGAACGAGAAAAACTTCTTTCCGTAGATGGAGAACAAGCATCTAAAGATGTGGCGAAAGATATTTTGGAAAAAATTCAGCAGTTATGATAGGAAATACTGATAAAACAAGAGATTAATTAGTAAAAAAATAAACCGTTTTATTTTATGTCGAAGATTTATATTAAAAACGAAAAAGAAATTGAGCTTATGCGTAAAGCAGGGAAAATTTTGAGAGTTGCACAATTGGCAGTTTTGGAATCTGTGCGAGAAGGAGTTTCGTTGGAAAAACTTGATAATATAGCAGAATCGATTATCAGAAACGCTGGAGGGATTCCAGGATTTAAGGGATATAGAGGGTTTCCCAAAACTCTTTGTACGATGATTAATTCGGAGATTGTGCATGGAATTCCCGATAGTAGAAAACTCAAAAATGGAGACTTGCTTTCTGTGGATTGTGGAGTGATTTATAAAGATTTAAATGCGGATGCGGCTTTTTCTGTGGTTGTAGGTGGAGAGGGGAAAAACCTTGCTCGAGAGAAGTTTTGCAATTGCGTAAAAGCAGCGTTGGAAGCGGGATGTTCAGCAGCGCGTCTAGGTAATTATGTAGGAGATATAGGACACGCGATAGAACGAGTAGTCAAAAAAGGTGGGTATCGTTTAGTTGAAGAATATACTGGACATGGAATTGGCTACGAATTACATGAAGATCCGCATGTTTTTAATTACGGAAATCCAAAAACAGGAGCGCGTCTTAAAGAAGGTATGACAATTTGTATAGAACCAATCGTTTCAGCTGGAAAACCAGACAACAAAACTCTCAAAGATGGATGGACTGTGGTGACTTTGGATGGCAAAGATGCTTGTCAGTGGGAATACTGTGGAGTAATCACAAAAGATGGTTTTGAGATCTTTGCGTAGAAACTCAAACTTCTTCCTTTTCATGTAAAAGATAAATTAAGGACTGACCTCCAAAAGAAAAAGTTTTTTCATTTTTATTTTGCCAAACACTAGCAGTTGGTTCTTTTGAATATGGATCTTTTTGGATGTTATGTACATTGTCAATTGGATAGGCAGGCATAAAGTTTTCCACTACAAATGTAATACTTAGAGCAACTAATTGTTCATGAGAAATTGGAAAAGTTTTGTCTGTTACATTTAGTTTTTGTGTTTGAGAAAAATCAACTTTATCATTTAGAGATACTTCTTCCTGAGGGCTTTTTCTTTTTAGTAGGCAGTTCAAAAGTCTATGATGAAATGGTTGTGGATTTTTGGAATGAGAATCATTGTGAAAAGATTTCGTGTTAATAGGTATTTTTTTTAATTTAGCAATCTCTTTGTCAGATGGAGTTTCTAAAACAACATTATATTTTTCTTCCATGGGGAGGTTTAAATCAATCAAATTCATCAGAGTTTCGTTTTCTGTCTCAGCTGCTATATTTAACGCTGATTTTTTATCCGAAAAGTCAGAGTTTTGTTTCATAATTTTTTTAGGTAATTCCTTCCAAACTGAATTGCGTTCTTCTATTGGAGTTCTTTCGACAATCTTCATAATATCTCTTGTTCTTTGTAAAGAATGATGCAAAATATGTAATTCTTGTTTCAACTTTGTTTGTATTTTTTGTATTTCAAGGAGAGATGTTTTAATCGTCTCTGCTTTGCTAAGGATATCTTCATGGTTTTCATCAGTTTCGATATTTTCGTTTTTCATATTGATATTTTGCATAATGATTAAGTGCTGTCAAGTATCATGTTTGGATATCAAGTCTTTTAGAGTTTAAACTAGTTTTCTTTAATGTTGTTTATTAAGCGAAAATGAAAAAAAAGTTAAGAAAAAGTGAAGATTAGCTTGAAAAACCCGTATATTACAATAAAAAGTATAATTAAAGAGTTTAGTATTTTTTGAAATATGGGAATTGAAGAGGTAAAAAAAGTTGTACTAAAAAGGAAGAAGAAATCTAGGATTGATAAAGGAATAGATTGTGATTATGTAGATTATCTGATTAGAAAGATTTTTTCATGATAAATTTTTGGAAATCTCTTTTAGAATATCCTCAAGGAACTTTATTGTTTCTTATATCGTTTTTAAACCTTTTTTGGATTGGTTATATTTTGTTTAATAAGAAGCATACAAGAATTATAAATGGATATGTTTTCTATGCGTTTTCTATTTTTTTGTGGGTGTTTACGGATGCTTATTTTCAGTCAGAATTTTTAATTATGATGGGAGAAAGGTTTGCAAAGGGGATTGCGATTTTGAATAATCTTGGAGGAAATTTTTTTATGGTAGGACTTTTTTATATTTCTTGTTTGTTAAAAAATCCTACAAAAAAGTTAGGTATCTTAGAATCTTCTATAATTGGATTGGTGTCTTTAATTAGTTTATTTTTGAACTTGTATCCTGGGTTAACTGTCATTGGCGTAAAAATAATTGATACACATACTTTTATTTTAGAACTAGGACATGTCGCAGTGCTATCTTTTTTGATATCAAGTGCATTAATTATTCCGTCTATAATCAATGCAATCATTGGAATGCGAAAAAAGAATCATCAAATAGAAACAAAAAAGAATGCTTATATGTTGGTTGCGTTTTTCATATATACGGGAATTGTTTATTTCAACATAATTCGTCCTCTTTTTCTCCAAGATTATAGTTTTGTTTGGATTGCTCATATTGTTGGTTTTGTCGATTTACTTTTTGTTGGTTATTTACTTTTTGTTAAAAGATTTTTTGATTTATGGATTACTGCTCAACGAGTAATGATTTATGTTTCCAATACTTTTTTGTATATGCTTCTTTTTTTGTGTTGTTTAAAATTGTTTGATAATGGAAGTATTTCGATAGAAGTTTTTGGAATATTATGTCTTATTGGAGGAGGAATTGTGGTTATTTTATGGAAATGGACACTAGAGACTTTTGATATATTTTGGAATTATGTATTTTATCACAAAAAACGAAATTCTCTTAAAGCGATTAGAGAAAGTTTGAAAGGGTTTAAAAAATCAATGAATTTTGGAATTGAAGAATTGACAAAGATTTTGGAAATTCAGGCTTCTTATTTTGTTTTTGCAGGGGATATTTCTTCTGGAAAATTTCAATCGCTTTTTCAGTTTTTTCAAACTCATCCAGGGCAGGATTTGGTCAAAGAAGAAGTGGATTATGAAATTCGAAATATAGAACGAAGAAATGATTTGGAACAGATAAAAAAAAATATGGAAGCTTACATGGTGTCTGCAGCTATTCCAGTTTTAGATAGCGATAAATTTTTTTTGGGAGTGTTTTTTTTGGAACAAAAAATAAATGGAAAGCTCTTTTCTTCTCAAGAGATGTCTGAGATAAAAATTTTATTGAAAAATGCAACAATCTATATATCAAAATATTTAAATCAGAAAGTCATAAAAGAGAATCTTGAAAATTCATTGACTGCAGAAAAGGAGTTTATGACTGGATTGATTCATGAAATCAGAACGCCTTTGTTTTTGGCAGAAAATTTGAAAAACCTTATTGATTGGAAAAAATTGAAAATAGAAGATCAAGAGTTTTTGTTGTCTTCTCAAGAAGGATTGCAAGAGTTGTCACACAAATTGAATCGTGTATCAGAAGCTTTTCAATGGAAAAATCAGATGATGCCATTGGAAAAAACTTTTGGGACGCTGGAAATTTTTTTTGATGCAATACTTAAAGAAGTATGGGATGGAGAGATTGAATTGAAATTGGCTAAAAATCTAAAAGGGAAATTGCTAGAATTTGATTTTCATAATTTAAAAATTGCAGTTAGGGAGATTATAAAAAATGCATTCTTTTTTAATCAACAAAAATTTAAGCGACTTAAGATTAAAGTAGATATAATGGAAGATGAAGTTGTGTTTGATTTTGAAGATAATGGGATAGGAATAGAAAAGGAGAATTGGGAAAAGATTTTTGAATTACTCTATGTTGTAGCATTTAGCAGAAATTTGTCAGAATGTGGATTAGGAGTAGGATTATCAATAACAAAAGGCATTGTGAAAGGTCATTATGGAACATTAAAAGTACTCCAGAGTGATATTGGAATGGGAACTATTATTTGTTTGAGATTGCCTTTGAGTACTCTTTGATAATTATCTCTTGCCCACTTGCCCTCATTCCTGCGAAGGCAAGAATCCATGTATTTTGTCTTCCTGAACTTGTTTCAGGATCTACGATATTTTGTTTTTATTACATAGTTCTATGTACTTATTTAAATCATGATTATAATCAGTACATAAATTAAAAATAAAATGTGATTTCGATGAAAAAATGGAAACTAAATACAAAATGTATTTCTTATTTTGTCCTTTTCGTTTTTATCAGAGTTTCATAAAATTATATAGTTTCCTGTCTGCCTGTGTGGGTATGAGGGAGGGGGATTTTTCAAGTCTGGACATAAAATGACAATGCATTATGAAACGATAATGGGTTCATTTTGATGAGAGTTCTTGAGCAATTGATTCAATGGTTCATCATTATTCACCAATGCAGCATCTAGAAGTTCATCAAGGGTGTTTCGTATATTTATTCCTTTTTCGCTTATCAGTTTTCCGTTGTTATCGAGGACGCTGAGTTTTCTTAATAGTCCGGATAATCCTATCCCTCGTTCTCTCAATTCAAGACCAAGATTATACCAAGAGTTTACTTCATCTGGTCGAAGGATTCTGGTATCGGCGGTAGCTCCAAAATAGTTATTCAAAAACATATTAAGCTCAAGTTTTCCTAAGCGTTTACCGTCTTGTGAGAGAGAGGTATCAGAATTAAAATAATTAGATTCATGCATTGCAGAAAAGAGTTGCATTTTTGGGATGGAGGAGGCTTCAGCTTTAAATGTAAGATATTCTTCGTTGAAATCATCAATTCCAATAACCATGAAAGTATCTTTTTCGAGATTATATTCGATTGCTTGTTTTGGTATGCCCAATTGAAAAACAGGACCTTCTTCTCCGTATTTGACAAAAGATAGTCCAGTTTGTTTTCCCCAAAGAATATTATTTACTTCCTCTTGTCTTTCTACAGAAAGTGTTTGAAAGTTTTCATTTTGTGAGAGAGTTGTTTTAGCACTAGAATCCTTTTTTTCTTTTAGTTTTTTATAAATCTCTTGTACTTTATCGAGAAAAGAATCACCTTTTTCGATAGAGATACTAATCTTATCAAAGACATCCGTTTTAGAAATTAATTGGTCAAAACGATTTCCCCAACCACTAAGACCGTCTTGAAGTATATTTTTTTGTATTTCTAAATTAGAGAGTTCCTCTGTTTTACTAACAATCTCTTTCTTTTTCGAAATAATTTTAAAGAGGTCTCGTGTAGAAGTATCAAGATCGTTGTCGAGTTGAACTTGAATTAATGGAGAACTGTTACTTAATATATCGTTATAAGTTTGATTTTTATAATTAACTAGAAGAGTTTCAAGATTGTCAGTAGACAATGTTAACAATGTTTTTGCATCATAAATATCCTGTGAAATACAGAAAATTTTATTTTTTTCAAAAAAGAGAATCATTTGTTCTCTTAGTATGTTTTCGTCTTTTTGAGTTTCTTCTTTTTTGAGATCTATTTTAGATTGGAGGAGGGTTATCTCTATTTTTTTTACAAACAGTTCGTTATTGTGATTTTGAAAAATAATTGTGTGTCGTTTTTTCAAAAGTGTAAAGAGTCGCGCGGTACTAACTTTATCTTTAACTAAAAATTCAAAACTGAATTTTGCTAAAATTTGTTTCATTTTGTCTACAGAAAAATCTTTTTCTTTATCCACTTCTGTCAAGAGAGTTGTAATAATTTTATTTTTATCCTCTTCAGTTTTATTAGGACAATAGGTATCAAGGAAAGATTCAATTCGTTCATCACTGTGAGAGATTAAATGTTGTTTTTTCTCTATATTTTTAACAATAAAATTGTTAATGAGATTTTTAAATTTGTCTAAATTTTGGGGATCAGAATTTAGCATCAACTCAATTTCATCATTGATATTTTTTGTAAACTCTTTTGAAGATAAAGTTTTATTTTTTATATAAAAAGCATCTAAGCTTTCGGCAACGATTTTTAACTTTTTATCGTCTTCACTTTTTTCTCGCATCGATGAAACTAGCAGTTTCATTGATTGATACATTTCAAAATTTTGAGTTCGTTGTTTTTCACCTTCAACTAGTTCTTTTTCTGAATTAAGATTTAAATTATTAAACGCATTTACTTCTTTTGTTGACCAGTTATTTAGTGGTGATTTGTCTAAAAGTTCAAGAGTTGTTCCTGTCTCAATTCGCGCAATTGAGTTGGCATCAGCGGGATGAATTGAAACATATCCTTTTGCTTGTCTTACATAAAAAGCTTTTCCTATACGAATGTATATTTGATTTGGTGGAAGAATATCTAGCAGTGAAACATTTCTATCAAGGAAATCAATATTAAAGAAATCAACTTGATAGTTTTTGCCGTCTCTGTTTGTAAAAAGTTCAAAAGCTGCGGTTTTTTCATTTGTTACGAAAGTTAACAAAGCTTCTTCAGAAAGCTGAGAAATAATTTTATAAAGTTTTCCATTATTTCCAATTTCGAGATTTTTTGTTTTACTACGAAAACTACGAGAAATTTTTGGGGCAAATTTTGTATTTATTCGTTTCAAAATATTTTTAATATTTTCCATCGAAAAAATATCATCTATGTCATCATCTAAAAGATTTTCTTGTTTTGATAAAAATAGAAGCATGTCTAATTGATCTCCAATTGGTAAATCTCTTGGTTTTTCTCCGACTTCTATAGTTTTTTTCAAATCTTCTAAAGCACGGGAAATTTCTGCTTTAGCTTGTTTTTTGGCTTCATCACTTTCTTGAGCGATTTCAGGATTGGATGTTGGTTTATTATAAACTAAAAGTTTTTTTTCTAAAGTTTCAAAATCCTTTTTTTTAATAAATTTCATAGTTTTTCAAAAACGACTCTATCCTTTAATTATACCATAAATTTAAAGTTCTTGCAATTGACTTAATTTTATGGTAGAATAGCTGGATATTTTTATCTGGAAATTATGAAAATACTAAAAAATACGGTTGTTGCGCTTGAATATTCAGAAAGAGTTATTTTTAAGATGGAAAACAGTCCGTCTTCTATACCAGAAGCACTTTCCACTTTAGATGGACTTGATGAAAAGTGGAATAAAGTTGATATAGTTCAGCTAGAGGCTCTTTGCAAAACGGGGAGAAGTTTAAGAAGAAATCCGAATAAGAATGAAGAGGTGAAAACATTGCAGAAAGTATTGATTTCACTTGGTATTATGGAGGCAACTTATGAAAAAAATGGAAAATCATTAAATTCAGCCGATGGTTTTTTTGGAAAAGGAACAGAGAGTAAAGTAAAAGAGCTTCAAAAATTTTTGAAAATAGAATCAGATGGTGTTGTTGGACCGCAAACACGGAGAGCACTGACACAGAAATTAAGAGCGTTAGAAACAAAAAAACAGACGGAAGAATTTCATAAAGTAGAGACAAAAAAGGCTAAAGATCTTGCTAAACAGGAAGAAACAGCTTTGAGTGATACAGTAGTGAAACCATTTATTGAAAATACTAAAGAGAAGACTTATAAAATAGATCAAAATAGATTAATTTTGACTCTCAAGGAGGCAAGCACCTTTCATAATAGGATTGCTGATCGTCGAGTGGTGGCAGAAACACTGCTCAATGAACGAGCTGGAGTACGAGAAACAAAATTAGGAACAATTTCGGATCGGCATGGAATTTTAGGGCTTTTCACTAACATGGAAAACGCACGAGGTATGGAGAATCAAGATTTAATTGCAGTAGAAAATTTTGACCGATATCAACAGTTTTTAGGAACAACTCCAGAAAATTTTGAAAATGCGAAATTGCTTTTAGATAAACTAGATTCAGAAAAAGCGAAGGTTATCGAAAAACTTTTAGAACAAGAAGGAGCTCCGACACCTGAACAAATGCAGAAAGTGGCTGAAATGTCGGGGGAAAGATTGGACGGGAAAGATGCAAAAGCACTTTCTAGTCGAATTAAGAAATTTGGTTGGGAAACAGTAAAATGGTCAGTGATTGCTTCACTGGCGGCATCTGCAGCATCAGGAGTTTGGACAGCGGGGCTTTTTATTGAAGCGTTTCGGATAACCTTGGGATCTTCAACAGATCTAAATCTTGTAGAAACACGCAAGTTGGACATTATTGCTCGACATGCGGAATTAACAAAGAAAAAAGCAGAGCTAAAAACTCTTTCGGAGGATGAAGAATCTCTTTTAGGAGCATTGGAAGTAAAAATATCAAAATCGTCTGAACTAAAAAAAGAAGAGTTTGATTTAATTCAACAAGACTTGAAAGCTCTTGATATGTATGCGACAGATTATTATTTGCAGACAACAAATAAACAACTTCGAGAACATTCAAAGACGACTAAAGCAGGAACATATGAGATTGATAATCCACTAGAGAAAGTTATTGATGAGAGTGCGGAAAGAAATAAGCGATATGAGAAAGTAGTGGTGCAAGCAGAAATTAAGGATGTTCGAAAATTGGATTTCTTTTTATTTCGAGCTTTTAAAGGTATTAATACTCCAGAAGAAGCTTATGCGGAAGTGGATGAAAAAATTGCAAAATTTGAAAAGAAATACTTGGGAACAAAAATGGAAAAATCACCAATACCTTCTGCTAAAAAAGTAAAAGAGTATTATAATTATATCCAGTTGCGAAATCAGTTATACAATAGGAATCTTGATTTGGTATCAAGAGAAGGGCATATTATCCGAACACAAAAACTAGATATATTGGAAAAGGAAAATATGACGAAGTTAGCTCCTTACAAAGGAAGGATTAAAGAATATACGGCTATAGCAGAACAGGTTTTGAACAAATTGGAAGATTTACAAAAAAATAAAGATGGATTTATAAAGAGTGAAATTAAGTTAGGTTTTCTAAGCGGGTCATATTATCCATCAGAGATTATCAAAGATATTCGGGAAAAAATGATTGCTATCAATGATGCTTTAGAAGGAGGTGGTGATCGAAGAAAACTTGAACAGCTTTATAAAGAAATTAGAAATAGTGTTAATATTAACCGAAGAAAAAACGAGAATTATTATTATGGGTCTACAGGATTCTTGAAGAATGTTTTGAAATCACTTGAAAAAAGTTCTAACAAGGTGGAAGTACAAGAAAAACCAGAATGGCTCAAAAAGTCAGAAGCCAAAGAAAGGAAAGATATGGAGACAAAATCTGAAATGAAAGGAATGACTCCAGACCAAAAGACAAAAGAACTTTTTAAAAGAGGATTTGGGTTTGAAGCAGAACAAGAAATTGGGATTTCGTCAGAAATAGAGAAAAAATTTAAGGATATTCCAACAGATTCTTATGCTAGATTTTATGAAGCGATTGATCAACAAAAATTTACAATTGGTGGGAAAGATATAAGTCTTGATTTAAAACTTCATACTACATCAGCAACGACAAATCCATTTTCAATGGTTGAAGTATCTGGAACATTTGATAAGAATTTGATTCGAAAGATTCAAAGAGTGATAGCACAAAAACAATTGGCATTGCCAGCATTTAATGAAAAAGCTAGAGATGAATTGAGGAATGTCTTAAAAAATGATGAAGCGAAGAGTAACCAATTGGTAAATATCGAAACTTCAGATCAAACTGTAAGTGATATTATCCTTTCACATATTGAGAAACAGTTCAGTTTTTTGAAACCTCCAGTTAAGAAGGAGGAAATAACAGACGCGATTGCGAAGTCTTTTATTTTTAATAGAAAAAGTGAACAGTTCAAGTCGCTTAAAAATAATCTTACGAGTGTTATCAATACTGGACGAAATGAGTATGAAACAGATTCTAAAAATGCGACAATAAAAAAAGAAATTGATAAAGTCTTTAATTCGGAACAGATGAGTATTGTGCCAATTGAACGAGAAGTTACTATTGGCGGGATAAAACAAACTATACAGTTTAATTTTATGTTGAGAGGGGTATGTCTCAATGCTTGTTTGATAAAAAATATTTCTTCGGTTGTTTCACAGAAAGTAAAAAAAGCACCTTCCAGAAGAGCAAATGAAGATAATTGGTCTGTAGGAACAGTTCATCCTACGATTCCAATTGGAATGTTTTTATCTATGTGGAATGCAGGAGGAGGTAGTAGTGGAGGAGGTGGGGGAGGAGAAACATGTGAAGTAACTATAGAAGGAGAAGATGGAATAATTTCGACTATTCCTGAGGAAACAGTTGGTATTTAAGAAAATATTGAAAAAAACAAAAATGATAAAAAATATAATTGGTTTCGGGTTTGTTTTAGTCCTTGCTGTGTTGTTGACGGGATGTTTTCCTGAGGAGAAAAAAGAAGATCAAATTCTCAGAACACCAGAAGAACGCCAAGTAGAAAACATTCAGCCGAGTAAGCCAGTAGAAACACAAGGTCCTGTAAAAGTTGATTTTTAAAAAAATGAATTATTTTTTAAGTCGGTCTCAATTGAGAAATCTTTCTCTAAAATTTATGGGAATAGTGCTTGGTTTTTTGGTTTTTTTACCATCATCTCAAGCTTCTACTTTTGATCCAGGAACTGCATTTAATCATAAATATACGATTTCTAATACAGGTACTTGTGATGTAACCCTTAATTCAATTACCAAAAATTGGAACAGTGTGGGTGAGGTAATTTCATTGGTAGTTTACGATCCAAGTGGAAATAGCAGTACGGCGAGCAGTGGTTCACAAACTTACAGTCTCGGTGGCTATGTTTTAGGAGTAGGAAAGAGTGTGGTTACAGCACTTAATTTTTATACAAAAGAAGATATTGGACCAGGGCGTGTAACGAGTTCAGTTATTCTTGATGTTACAGCATCAGCAAATTGTACTATAAATAATCCAGGTTCGTTAACGACTTTTATTAATGCACCGCCAACCTATTGCGGAGATGGAGAAGTAC
>JAGLIF010000003.1 GCA_023143095.1 Candidatus Altimarinota bacterium | reverse complement strand
TGGTTGGGATTTTCAGCCGCCAGGATCAGATACTTGGAAATTAAACGAAATTACGCCATTGGGCGATTATTATCCTTGTTTAAGCTGGCAAGATAATAATACTTGTCCTGTTGTGTCTGAAATTCAGATAGAAATTTCAACTTGTGAAAAATTGCAAAAAATAGGAAATGATGCAGCTTATCCTTTGGATGGAAAGTATATTTTGACACAAAACATTGATTGTTCAGCGACGAGTGGATGGAATAGTGGAGCTGGATTTGATCCGATTGGGGATTCTGCCAATAAATTTACGGGAATTTTTGATGGACAGGGGTTTGAAATAAGTGATTTGTATATAAATAGAAGTGCAGAGAATTATGTAGGCTTATTTGGATATACTTATGTAGCTGAGATTAAAAATGTAGGAGTGATAAATATCGATATTAGTGGCGGTAATTATATAAGCGGTTTGGTTGGGTATAATTATGAGTCTCCAATCACCAATTCTTATTCCACAGGCAGTGTGAGCGGCTCAGGTAGTTATGTCGGCGGTTTGGTTGGGTATAATCGTTCCTCCTCAATCGACGATTCTTATTCTACAGGCAGCGTGAGTGGCTCAAGTCGTATCGGTAGTTTGATTGGGAATAATCGTTCATCTACAATCACCAATTCTTACTCCACAGGCAGTGTGAGCGGCTCAGGTAGTTATATCGGCGGTTTGGTTGGGTATGGTGCTTCCTCCACAATCATCAATTCTTACTCCGCAGGCAGTGTGAGTGGCTCAGATCGTACCGGTGGCTTGGTTGGATATAGTACTTCCTCCTCAACCACAAATTCCTATTGGAATATCGAAATTTCTGGTCAAACTACGAGTGATGGTGGGATAGGTAAAACCACTGCTGAAATGGGGCAAGAATCAACTTATACTGGATGGAGTTTTCAACCGCCAGAAACAGATGATTGGAAATTAAACGAAATTACGCCATCGGACGATTATTATCCTTGTTTAAGCTGGCAAGATAATAATACTTGTCCTGTTGTGCCTGAAATTCAGATAGGAATTTCAACTTGTGAAGAATTACAAAAAATAGGAAATGATGCAGCTTATCCTTTGGATGGGGATTACATTTTAACTCAGGATATTGATTGTTCGAAGACAAATCCTTCTGTTGGAGGTTCAATTTGGGGAGTAGAGGGATTTGATCCGATTGGAACTTTTACAGGTATTTTTGATGGACAAGGATACGAGGTAAGTGGGTTGTATATAAATAGAGGTTTAGAGGATGTGGTTGGATTATTTGGATATTTAAATACAGCAACAGTAAAAAACATAGGAATTGGTGTGGGAAGCGTTACAGGAAAAGATTATGTTGGTGGACTTTCTGGAATAAGTACAAAATCAATAATTGAAAACTCGTATTCTAAGGTTACAGTAATTGGTAATAATAGAGTCGGGGGATTAGTAGGGTCTAATTATCATAGAACGAGAATTATAAGTTCATTTAGTACAGGGAATGTTAGCGGAAATAAGTATGTAGGAGGTCTTACAGGATACAGTTATTGGTGGTCTGTAGGAGGAGAATATGTTAACGAAGGAAATGAGACCGTAATTGATTCCTACGCAACAGGAGATGTGGTTGGAGATTCTGTTGTAGGTGGGTTAATTGGAGATCTTTATTATGCTCGAGTAAAAAAATCATATTCAATAGGAAAAGTTACAGGGAATTCAGTAGTTGGAGGGTTGATTGGGAGTGGTCAAGAACCTTATGTTATGTTTGGAAAATATACATTTTATGCGATAAGTGATTGTTCTTGGGATACAGAAACATCTTTTCAATCTCAAGGATGTGGTGCCAGCGATTGTACATATGCACATGGAAAAACAACTAATAAAATGCGGTTAGAATCAACCTATTCTAGTTGGTCTTTTCAACCGCCAGGAACAGCCACTTGGAAATTAAACGAAATTGCACTAGCGGGATATTATTATCCTTGTTTAAGTTGGCAGGAAGATGAGAGTTGTCCTGCAATTAAATGTTATACAGATTCGGATTGTGGTTTTTGTGAAACATGTAGTCCCCCAACTAATCGGTGTGAGTATCTGGAAAGTGGAAGTTGTATTCCAATTGGTTTGTCGCAAGGTTCATTGGGGTATAAAGATTCTTGTGCTTTAATTTCAGGTGGAACGGTTACATGCTGGGGGTATGATGGATATGGACAAGTAACCGAAGCGTCTGGCATAAGCAATGTTACAGCAGTTACAGTTGGGTCATATCATTCTTGTGCTTTAATTTCAGATGGAACGGTTGAATGCTGGGGATATGATGGACAAGGACAAGTAAATGGAGCGTCTGGAATAAGCAATGCTACAGCAGTTTCAGGTGGGAACTCTGGTGCTTGTGCTTTAATTTCAGGCGGAACTGTTGAATGCTGGGGATATGATGGAAATGGAGAAGTAAGCGGAGCGTCTGGAATAAGCAATGCTACAGCAGTTTCAGGTGTGGGGTGGAAGCACTATTGTGCTTTACTTTCAGGTGGAACGGTTACATGCTGGGGGAATGATTCCTATGGACAAGTAAGTGGAGCGTCTGGCATAAGTAATGCCATAGCAGTTTCAGGTGGAATGTATCACTCTTGTGCTCTAATTTCAGATGGAACTGTTGAATGCTGGGGGTATGATGGAGATGGACGAGTAAGTGACGCGTCTGGCATAAGCAATGCCACAGCAGTTTCAGGTGGGGTGTCTCACTCTTGTGCTTTAATTTCAGGCGGAACGGTTGAATGCTGGGGGAAGGATGACCGAGGACAAGTAAGCGGAGCGTCTGGCATAAATAATGCTACAGCAGTTTCAGGTGGGCATTCTCACTCTTGTGCTTTTATTTCAGATGGAACTATTGAATGTTGGGGGATGATAGATATGACAAATTGTCCTTTTAATTAATAAACAAGGTCTGCTAGTATTTGCCGTTTTATAAAAAACTTACGACTGTATTGGTTGAGTTTGCTTTTTCAGCTTACTCTTAATTTCTGTTCGCTTCTATTTTAGAAACTATATATTGAATAGATTTCTTGTAAAATCCTTATAAATATGGTACAATTAAAGGATGTGGGGAGTAAGGAAACATTAAAAAAAAACAAAAATGACATTCCGACAAAAAATAAAAATAATGTTGATACTTTGCCTCTTGTTGGGAGGTCTTTTTTTAATTAAAAATATTAACTTTACGGAAAGAGAAGAGGAAGAAGCGTTAGCAATAATTGCCAAAAAAGTAGAGAGGATAAATTTTGGAGATTGGGTACCGCAAAAAAACAGAGAAATTTTAGCCACAGTGGAATCAGAACAGGAGGTAGCTATTTTAGCACAGCTTTCGGGAACTATTGAACAAGTAATGGTGCAGATTGGTGATTTTGTAAAAAAAGGAACAACGCTTGCCATCTTCAAACCAGAAAATAATGTGACGCAAATAAATTATGATAACGCTCGCAGAACGCTTGAGACTACAAAGGGGTCTGCGGAGAATGCAGTTTTTTTAGCTGAAATTTCATTACAAAATGCACAGCAAGCATTGAAGCAAACCAAGACCACAGAGGAGCAAAGTCAAAATCAAATATTTCAAAACTTACAAAGTGCGACAAAAAATGCAGAAATAAATAGTTCAAATGCTCTGAATTTTGTAGATCGAATATTAGGAGCTTCCAAGAAGTTTCGATACGAACAATACAAAGGACGAGCTGAAATTGGAGCTAAAAATTTTGTGAAAAAAAATAGTACTAAAAATTTAGTAGAGAAGCTTGCGAGGGATAATGAAATATTGAGAGAAATTGACTGGGAAGATGATTCAGAACAAAAAGTATTGGATCAAGCTCAAGAGAGAGTGGATTTTGCAAAAGAATTACAAAGGGCACTTTTTTGGTTTGACGATCTTGTTCGAGATACCATCTTGTCTTCTCGGTTTAAGGAGACAGATAGAGCTGTTATTCAAACACAAAGTGAAATCTATTTAGGGAAAACAGAGGGAATAATTTCTTTACTTGAAACATTAGTTTTATCGGCAAAAACAACTAGACAGCGGAGTAACTCAACCTTATTGACTGTACAAAACCAAGTAAAAAGCGCCCAATCAAATCTTGAGTTGGCTCGTGCAAATCTTGAATCTCAAGTTGGATTGGCAGAAAACCAATATCTTTTGGCACAGGCTTCACAAAAAGAGTTGGTTATAAGGGCACTTTTTGATGGGATTGTTTCAGAAAAACTTGTAGGGGATGGTGATCGTATTTTACCAAATCAAAAACTTTTTGTACTTACAAACAATGCGGCACAGAAGAAAATTGTTGCTTTTTTAAGCCAAGAAGAATTAGAAATATTCCAATCACTTGAAACACTTTTTGTTCAGATTGAGGAAGGAGTGGTGGTACAAACAAAAGAAAAATTTTTGAGTTCACGAGTTAATCCACTGACGCAAAAAATCAGAGTAGAAATGTTATTAGAAAAAAACGAAGCACTTAAAAAGATTTTTGTTGGAAGTTTTGTTCAAGTTTTATTGCCTATTGGACAAACACAAAAAAACTTGATACCACTTTCTTCTATATCCTTTGAACCAGATGGAGCGGAAGTGTTGGTTTTAAATGTCGAAAACAAAACCGAACGAAGAAAAATAACATATGGAAAAATTATTTCCGATGCTGTAGAAGTTTTAGATGGCTTAAAGAAGAAAGAACAAGTGATACGATTTTATAACAGAATTTCTGTAGGGGAAACCGTAGAGGTTGTCGAAGAAATTGTTGAAACATTTTAAGGAAACACCAAAAAACATGGAACCTCTTTCAAAAATTTGGACTTTTTTTCTCACTCGATTTCGAGTGTCAGTTTTATTGACGATTTTGATTTTTGCTTGGGGGCTTTTTGCTTATGAAAACATTGCAAAAGAAAATGCTCCTGATGTGGAAATTCCTGCAGGAGTAATACAAACAATTTTCCCTGGAGCTTCACCACAAGATACAGAAAAATTAGTAACAGAAAAAATAGAGCAAGAGATAAAAAATATTGAAAACCTTAAAAAATATACCTCTACTTCTCTTTCGGGAATTTCTATTGTAGCGGTTGAGTTTGAGTCTGGGACAGATATGACGAAAAATTTTCAGGATTTGAGAGAAGCAGTTGATGATGCTGAAAAAAAACTTCCAGAAGGTGTGCCAGAAAGTCCAGATATACAGGAAGTTAAGATGTCTGACATTCCTATTTTGACACTTGCATTGAGCGGAGACTTTTCTCTTTCACAGTTGAAAAATGTAGCTGAATTCCTGCAATCAGAAATAGAAGGGATTTCCGGAGTAAAAGAAGCAAGAATTTCGGGTGTTCCAGAAGAGAAAATACATATTTTTATTGATCCTAAAAAACTAGAAAAGCTAGGAGTTTCTCTTGAAGAAATAGTACAAAAAATACAATTACATCATAGGAATATTCCTATGGGGAAAGTATTTATTGTTGGAGAAAAATTCGATTTAAGAATAAAAGCTGAATTTAAAGAAGTATCAGAACTTTTAAATTTTCCGATTCTTGAAAAAGACGGACAACAGGTATTTTTAAGAGAGATATCAGAGATTCGCAGAGAATTTGATGAAATGGAGGTTGAAAATTTTTTTTCAGAAGGAGTTTTGGCACAACGATCAGTTTCCATTAATGTTATAAAGACGGTACAAAGGACAAATATCTTTAGGATTATTGAAGATATTCTTGTAACAATAGAACAACAAAAACAACAGAACCTTTTGCCAAAAGACTTAAAAATATCAATTATTTTTGATGGTTCGGAGGATATTTCAGAAAGTCTGAATAGACTTCTCTCCACGGGAGGACAGACATTAATATTAATTGGAATCATCCTTTTTTTCGCGTTAGGATGGAGAGCATCGGTTCTATCTTTTTTTGCGATTCCGCTCACCATATTAATTGCTATTGGCACTCTTTTTGCGATGGGTGATTCTTTCAACTTTCTTTCGCTCTTTGCTCTTGTTTTGGCGATAGGACTTTTGGTGGACAATGCGATTATTATGACAGAAGGGATTTCGGATAATATTTTTGAGAAGAAAAAAACACCATTTCAAGCAGCAAAAAAGGCTATAAAAACATTTCGTTGGCCTATCATTACTGGAACTTTTACAACTATTTGTGCCTTTTTACCAATGAGCTTTTTGATTTCAGGGGTTTCTGGAGACTATATTTCGACCATCCCTAAGACTGTTATTATAGTGCTCTTATCTTCTCTCTTTGTTTCTCTTTGTTTACTTCCAGTTTTTGCTGAGAAATTTTTTGAAAAATGTAACCCAAAAGAAATTCCAACACCACAATTTTTACCGAAATGGAAGTCTTGGTATGAAAAAAAAATGCTTTTGATTTTGAAAAAACAAAAAAATTCAAAACAAAAATCGCCTAAAAACAAAGTAGGATTTGTACTATTTGTTTCTACGGTAATTTTTATTTTTTCAGCTTCTCTTTTTCCACTTAAACAGATTTTTATAGAAATGTTTCCGACATCGGATGAAAACTATTTTACAATTTCTTTAGAACTTCCGGAAGGGAGTAAAATCTCAGAAACACGAAAATTAATGGAGGAAGTGGAAGCTATTTTATTGCCACATTTTGTGTCTAATAGTAATGGAGAAGCCTGGATTAAGAACTATTCTTTTTCAGTAGGACAGTTTTCTCCTTTTGACCCACAAACACAACGGAACGGAGGAAGCAGTACACCCGAATCTAATATCTTGGGTATAACGATAAACCTTATTGATAAAAACAGTCGAAAAACAGAGTCTTTTAAAATTTCAAAAGAAATAAAAACGCAGTTAGAGGCGAGACTTCCAAGTTTTGTTGAGATAAAAATTTCAGAAAAATCAGCAGGACCTCCTGGAGGGAGTGCTCAGATAGAAGTGCGACTAATGGGAGAAGATTTAAAACACCTTGAAAAAATCACAGGAGAGCTTAAAGAAAAATTTTCAGGAATGGAGCTAGAAGGAGGGATTAGATTAAAAAATATTTTAGATACTAGAGGGGAAAGATTGCCACAGTTGTCTTATAAATTTGATAGACAGAAACTCGAGAAATTTGGACTTTCTCCGACACAGATATTTCAAACACTGCGGGCATCGGTGGAGGGTGTAAAAATATTGGAAATTGCAGAAAACAATGAAGAAATTGATGTGGAAGCAAGATTTGATTTTTCTGGACAAAAGATTTGGACAGATCCAAAAAGTCTAGAAATATTATCACAAATTCCAATTAAAACACGGATAGGGACTTTTATAAAACTATCGGACATTGCCGAATATACAATTTCTTCTGAGCTCTCTGTGATTCGACATCGAAACGGGAAAAGGCTTATTACGGTGGAAGCAAACATTGATGGGAAAGCAACTGTTGGAGAGTTTTTGCCTCAAATTAAAAAAGCGATAAGTGAAATAGAAAAGCTTCCCGAAGAACAGATTTTGATTGGAGGGGAAAATGAGGATCAAGAAAGGTTGGCGAGAGAAATGGCGCAATCGATGTTTTTGGGAGTGTTTCTCATTCTTATTATCCTAGTGTTACAATTTAATTCGTTTTTGCAAAGCTTTGTGATTGTAATGCTTTTACCTTTTTCTCTTACAGGTGTTTTCTTAGGGTTTTGGATATCGGGAACGCCGATTTCTTTTCCAGCAATGATTGGGATAGTTGCTTTGGCAGGGATTATTGTGAACGATGCCATCGTGCTTATTGATCGGATAAATCATAATACAAAACTAGGGAAAGAAAAAATAGAAGCACTTATTGAAGCGGGAAAAACTAGGATGCAACCAATTTTGATTACATCAATCACGACAATTTTGGGTTTATTGCCTCTTGCCCTTTCAGACCCTATTTGGAGGGGGCTTGGGTTTGCGATTATTTATGGAATGACTCTTTCGACAATTTTAACTTTGCTTCTTGTTCCTTGTTTGATTTTATTTTTAGAATCACTGTGGGAAAAGATTAAATGTGTGATAAGTTTTCAATAACTTTAAAGGAAAAAGCGACCCCATGAGGGGTCGCCATTTTCTAAAACAACCTTCCTTCAAAATCCATAGAGGAAATACAGGTTCCCTGCCAAAAGTATGGCAGAGAAGAACAGTCCGCTTAGGCAGAACCCTTTTTTTACAAAAAAGACTTCTGCGCTCGCTCCCGTCTGCGTAAGAAGCGAGAAGAAACTCCCTATGGAGACAATCATTAAGATCGTCTCCATAGTGAGTTGTTTTTCGGAAGAAGCTAAAAAAATAACTCCTATCAAAAAAACAACTGAGAAGATTATTCCTCCAATTATTTTTAGGATGGTTGTTTTTGGCTTTTGAAAGCTCAGACCTTCCCCTTTACATAAGTTTGCCCCCAACACACAGGCGAAAAGTGCCTGTATTAGGAAGACTCCTTCGATTCGGCTCCATATCCAGAGGATGCATGATACACCAGTAAAGATATAAAATAGACCAAAAGAGCGGATTGGCAAACTTTGCTTTGCTCTCAGGAGCTCAAAAATACTTTTCCCTGTTATAAAAGCACAGAACAGGGAGAAGCATGGGCAATCTTGTGCAAAAAAACAAATCCCTGCCAGAAAAACGATAAAAATAACCAGTTTTTTCATAATACCACCTCCTATTGTTTGTTAGTGGGCAAAAGCCCTTTTATAAAAATAAAAAAACTTATCGCCACCACCAAACAAGAAGAAAAAAGTTGTAAAAGAGCGCTTTTTGCAGGATATTTTTAGAAATATCTGCTAAAAAGACGAAAAGATAAATACATGGTTTTTGAGAGGCTGTCAAATCGTAAAGTTTTTTTTGAAAGTTTTTTTTGTTTTTTCCGTATAAACTTTTGACGGAAAGAAAAATGATCAATAAATTTGCTAGGTATGCTAACAGAAAGAGAAATTATTCAAAGAGCACGAGAAAATTCAGACGCTTTTGGTCAGATTATTGATTTATATGAAGGAAAACTTAAAAGATATTTATTTCGCTTGGGAGTAATGGAAACGGAAGATCAAGAAGATCTTTTACAGGAAGTTTTCTGGAAATCTTACAAAAATCTAAATGATTTTGATGATGGGCTCTCTTTCTCTTCTTGGATATATCGAATTACTAGAAATACGGCGTATGATTTTTTTCGAAAGAAAAAATCACAAGGGAAATTGCAAATATTTTCGGAAGATGTATATGATTTGTTTTGGAATCAACTCAAAGATGAAACGCAAGATATTGAAAAAAAATTCGACAAAAAACAAAGAAGAAAAGCTATTGCAATAGTATTGCAAAAAGTTCCAGAGAAGTATCGGGAAGTGCTTATTCTATTATTTTTAGAAGAAAAAAGCTACAAAGAAATATCAGATATTTTACAAAAAAAAGAGAACACAGTTGCGACACTTCTTGCTCGAGGAAAACAAAAATTCAAAAAACTTTTTTTACAAAAATTTAATATTTCTGATTTCTAATTGATGTCTAATTTAAAAAATCGGCTGTTGAAAAAATTAAAAACAGAGGATGTTCATCCTATCTCTAAGCTTTATTTTGTTTTAAAAAACGCAGGCATTTGGATATTAGCGGGTCTGTTTTTTATTTTTAGTATTTTTGCCACGGCATTGGTGTTTTATTTTATCATGAATCTAGAAATTATTTCATTAATTTGGGAAGCGCCACGGATGATTCCAAAACTTGTTTTTGTGGGAGTTCCAATCTTTTGGGTGTTATTTTCGTTAGGGCTCGTTTTTTTTACAGGACTTTTTATTGAAAAAACAAAAGGTGGGTACAGAAGATCAACTCTGTTCGTTTTTGGTGGAGGATTTTTACTTCAGTTGATTTTGGGTGTCAGTCTTTCTCAGACAACTCTTACCGAAGTCATGGAGAAACAATTAGAAAGGCGGGTTAATTTTTTTGAAAATGTAAATCAAAAGAAAGAAAAAATATGGAGAGTTCCTGAGGAAGGTTTTTTGGGAGGAAAAATTTTAGAGATTTCTGACTTAGAGAATTGGATGCTTTTGGGCTTTCGTGGAGAAGAGTGGCAATTGAAGCTTTCTAAGAAAACAAAAATGCCCCAAAATGTTGAATTTAAAGAGGGACAAAAAGTATGTATTCGAGGAAAACTCATTGATAGGGAAGCTCGAATATTTGAAGTACAAGAAATTTTTCCTTTTAGAGGGCGTCAAAAGGAATTACGAAAAAATATGCGACAATTTCAAGAAAATCAATTGAAAAATGGGGCTGGGATTTTGAGAAGAGTTGGCCGAATTAAGAGGAAAGAAGCACTAATGCAATAGTATTGCATTAGTGAAAAAGGAATGGACTCATTCTCTCTCATTCGTGAGTAAAAAAATAACCTTAAGGATGAGCCCTAAGGTTATTTTTCTTTTGGTGGGACGAGGAGGATTCGAACCTCCGAAGGCTAAGCCGGCAGATTTACAGTCTGCTGCGTTTGACCGCTCCGCAATCGGCCCGAGATTGTTAAAAAGTGCGAAATTGAGCTTAATGTTTAGGCTTGTGATGTCAATTTTTATCTAGTTTGAGTAGTTAAGAAAGGAGTTATTTATTTTTTAATTTCTCGGAGATTTGATAAAATGCAATTCCAGCTGCAACAGAAACATTGAGAGATCCTTTTTTTCCATGCATGGGTATTTCTAGATGGAGATCAGACAGATTTAAAAGTTCTTTGGAGACGCCTTCAACTTCATTTCCTAAGATAAGGGCTAGTTTTTCACTGTGGATAGTCGTTTTAAAAATATTTTGAGAATGGGAAGTTTGTTCGAGAGAGAGAAGAGAAAACCCTTCTTTTTTTAGGGTTTCAGCACAAAGAACAGGATTTTTTACACTCTCCCATTTGATAGAATCTTCAGCCCCTAAAGATACTTTTTCGATTCGTCTATCTGGTGGAGAGCCTGTATATCCACAAAGATACAATTTTTTGATTCCTGCACTATCAGCCGTACGAAAAATTGATCCAACATTGTGTAGAGAACGGATGTTTTCGAGAATAACCACGATTTCACTCATTTTTAAAATTCAATAAATAAAAAAAACGATGGTTAAAAATACTATCGTTTTTTTTGAAATTCTTAAAAAGATTACTTTTTTTTATCTTCCTTTTCCAAAGAAGCTTCAGCAGCCTCAGAGCCTTCTCTTGACCATTTTTTAAGGGTCCGAATGGCTTTCGCACTCAATCGCATTTTTTCTATTTTTCCAGTAAGAGGATTAAACACTCGTTTATAAAATAAATTAGGTCGAAATGTTCGTTTAGTCGCCTTCAAAGAGAAAGGACGATTATTTCCTGCACTAGGTGATTTGCCAGTTAATTCACATTTTCGTGTCATGATTTTGGGTTTAAAGCCAAGAGATTCTATGAAAAAAGAGTATTTCGTCAAGTTTTGTTTTTTTAGGAAGAATCTTTTGAAGAATATAAAAAAGTAATTTAAAATATTCACGATTTTTTAATCTCTCCATAAATGGATTTAAATAAATGTTTACAACTTTTGGAAAAAAATGATCCAGATGTTTATAATGCAATAGCAGGAGAGGAAAATAGAGAAAAAAAAGGAATAGAATTGATTCCATCAGAAAATTATACTTATTCGGAAGTTTTTGCAGCAAATGGTTCGATCTTGACAAACAAATATGCAGAGGGATATCCGGGCAAGCGTTATTATGGAGGACAAGAATTTACAGATGTTGTTGAGAGCCTTGCTATTGAGCGTGCAAAAAAACTTTTTAAATGTGATCATGCAAATGTTCAACCGCTTTCGGGTTCTCCAATGAACCAGGCTGTTTATATGGCTTTTTTGAAGCCTGGAGATACTATATTGGGAATGGATCTTAGCCATGGGGGACACTTGACGCATGGACATCCAGTAAGTCATATGGGCAAAATTTTTAATTTTGTGAGATATAAGACAATTCCAGAGGAAAAAGGCAGGATTGATTTTGATGAACTTTTACGCATTGCCAAAGAAACAAAGCCAAAAATAATTTTGTGCGGATATACTTCTTATCCGAGGGACTATGATTATGCAAATTTTAAACGAATTGCAGACGAAGTAGGGGCTATTACTATGGCAGATGTTGCACATATTGGAGGGCTTATTGCAGCAGGGGTAATGAGAAATCCATTTGATTATGGGTTTGATATTGTGACTACAACAACTCACAAAAGTTTAAGAGGACCTAGGGGAGGAATGATTTTATGCAAAGAAAAGTTTGCAAAAATAATTGATAAATCGGTTTTTCCTGGATTACAGGGAGGACCTCATATGAATACAATTTCAGCAATTGCAGTTGCATTAGGAAAAGCGTTACAACCAGAATTTAAAGAATATGGGAAACAAATTTTGAAAAACTCGAAAGTATTGGCAGAAACATTGATGGATGGTGGGATGAAGCTTATTACGAATGGTACAGATAATCATATGATGGTGGTAAACACAGTTGAAAGTGTTGGGATTGGAGGAACTGAAGCGGAGCATGTTTTGGATAGTGTTTCGATTACAACGAATAAACAAGTAATTCCAGATGATCCAAATCCGCCACTTCGTCCAAGTGGAATTCGTCTTGGAACGCCTTGTGCAACAACAAGAGGAATGAAAGAAGATGATATAAGAAAGATTGGAGGATGGTTGATTGAGGCCTTACAAAACAATCAAGATGAATCTCAATTAAAAAGAATAAAAAATGAAGTAGAAGCGTTTTGTCAAAAATTTCCTGTTCCAGGGCTCTAAAATTCGAATTGAGGAATGATTGCAAAACAACTTTATTTCTACAAAATTATTTTCAAGTCTTTGTAATTATTTTTTGAAACTGAAAAGAATAAGACGCATTCGAAAACATGTAAATCCTTTGGCGGTTCGAAAAGAACATAGAAAATTTAAAGGGTTTAAAAATAAAAATCCAATTTTTGTAGATGTTGGTGCTTATAGAGGAGAGTTTATGAATCAGTTGTTTCAAAAATTTCCAGACCATAATTATATTCTTTTTGAACTTCGAACGCTAGCAGCACAAAAATTAGAGCAGTTGTATGGGAATCGTGAAAATTTTGCCATCTTTGATGGAGATGCTGGTCGGAATTGGAGGTCAATTCTTGAACCTTCTATAAAGAAAGGGGTTAAAATTAAAAAGATTTTTATAAATTTTCCTGATCCTTGGTTCAAGGAAAAACATAAAAAAAGGAGATTTATCAACGAATCTTTTTTGCGAGAAATTGCTACATGGATGCCAACTGAAATAGTTTTTGTATTTCAAACGGATCAGCAGTTTTTATTTGAAGAGATCTTGGAGGTTTTAGAGGGCTCGCCATTCAACGATATAAAATTTTTTGAAGGTTCTGCTTATGGAATTCCAACAAATTGGGAGCAGGCAAAATTAAATAAAGGAGAAAAAATTTGGAGAATGGAGTTTCGAAAAAAGCCGACTTCTTTTTGAGGGCGGCTTTTTTCGATGCAAAGACTATTTTGCGATGTCTTCATATCTAGCTTCTCGGATAACGGCAACTTTTACTTCACCAGGATAAGAACAACTTTGTTCAATTTTTCGTGCGATTTCGAAAGAAAGTTTTTCAGAGTCAAGATCATTTACTTTTGATGCGTTCACAAAGACACGAATTTCTCGTCCAGCTTGAATTGCAAAAACTTTGTCTACTCCGAGAAAGCTGTTTGCAATACTTTCGAGTTCTTTAAGTCGTTTAATATATTTTTCAAGGGTTTCTCGTCGCGATCCTGGACGAGAAGCAGAGATAGCATCAGCTGCTTGCAAGACTCTTGCCTCAATACTTTCATAAGGAAAATCTTCATGGTGTGATTTCATGGCTGTTATAATTCGCTCATCAACACTAAATTTTTTCAAAATATCCATTCCAATAACGGCATGTCCCCCTTCTACTTCGTGAGAAACGGCTTTTCCAATATCATGAACAAAACCAGCTTTTTTACAAATTTCAGGATCTGCACCAGGAAGCTCTTGAGCAATAGCTTCAGCTAAATATGCTACCTCCATAGAATGTTGAAGAACATTTTGTCCATAAGAAGTTCTAAATCGAAGTCTACCAACAAGTTTGAGAACTTGATCAGGAATACCAGAAACACCGAGTTCATAGGCGGATTTTTTTCCTAAATCTAACAAAATTTTATCAGCTCGTTCTTCGGCTTTTTTCACGGCCTCTTCAATTTTTGAAGGATGAATTCTTCCGTCACGAATCAACTCTTCAAGTGCAATCTTTGAAATATACCGTCGAAACATATCAAAACAAGATATGGTAATCGTTCCAGGCGTATCGTCAACAATGAGGTCAACGCCAGTCATTTGTTCAAAGGCATTAATATTGCGTCCTTCTCGACCAATAATTTTCCCTTTAAGATCATCAGAATCAATTTTTACTACAGTAATTGTTGATTCTGCTGTAACAGCGCTGGCATATCTTTGAATAGATTGAACAATAATATTAGAAGCATCTTCATCTGCGTGCAGTTCCATGAGTTCAACTTTTTTTCGCATAGAGTCAGCTAGTTCTGTAGAACATTGTGTTTCAACTCGCTTTAGTAACTCTTCTTTTGCCTCTTCTTTTTTCAATTTTGAAAGATTTTCTAAGACTTCGTTTTGTGCTGAAAGTTGTTTTTTTAATTCTTTTTTTTGTTTTTCAATATTTTCGATAGAGGTTTCGTATTCTTCTCGAGCTTTTTCCAGTTTTTCAGCTTTTTGTTCTAGATGTTCTTCTTTCTTGATACTTCTTTCGTCAATTTGTTCTTGCATTTTTTGTAAACGATCTCTCATTTGTGTTTCTTCTCGTTTTGCAGTTTCACGCAAATGATCAACCTGTTTCCGACCATCGGAAAGGATTCGTTCAGCATTAAGTTCTGCGTTTTTACGGATTCGTTCAACCTCTCGTTTTGCTGTTTCTTCTAAGAGCTTGGCTTTCGGTCTTGACGCAAAGAAGGCTATCGCAGCCCCAATAAAAAAAGCGCAAGAGCCTACTAAAAGTGTTATAGTTTCCATTTTGTGCGGAATTAAAAAAGTGAAATGTGATAAAGTTTTTATCTCTTCTTATTTCAGTCTTTTTAGCCAAATTGTCTTTAGATAAGATCAGGAAAATGGTAAAAAAGAATACGAGAAATTTTTTATACAAAGTGAACATCTGTAAAATGAGAATTTTAAATTATCACAAATAAATTCTATAAAAAAGAACCCAAAAGTCAAATTTGTTCTAAAAAAGTGTTCAAAATCGAAAAAAAGAATTGAACACGGGAAAAATAAACTATTTTTTGCGATGACAGTTGGCACAAGTTCCGTAAAATCCCAAGTGTACATGTTTGAGTAAAAAGTTTTTTTCTTTGGCTAGTTGATCAGAAATAGAGTTTTTATAGTCAAGAAAGAGTTCATCGGCTTGTCCACATTTTTCACAGATCAAAAAATGATGTTCGTCCTTATTTTCTTGATTGGCACACATTTTCCATCTGCCATCAAATTCATGAATGACTTTTAGTTGTTCAAGTTTTTCTAGAATTCTATAAATTGTTGAGGAATCTAGGTTGTTTCCAGTGAAAAGCATTTTGTTTTTTATTTCATGAACAGAAAAAAGGTGTCTGGCATCTTTCAGAATTTTTAAAATTCCTTTCACTCCAGTAGTCATTCGCCATCCACGAGAGTTGAAATCTTGAGTAATTTGATTGAGAGTTTCTCTCATTTTTTTTTGTTTAACAAATGCAAGAGTGTTGCAAAAAGGCAAGGAGCTCAATTATAAAGAGAAAAAAACAAAAGACAAAAGTTTCTTTGAAAAAAAAGAGAGAATCGTTGATAATGTTTAAAATGAATTTTTCTGAAAAATTGGAAACGGCTGTTCGAAAAAAAAGTTCATGCTTGATGCTCGGACTTGATCCAAATTTATCCAAGATGCCAACGCATTTTCCGAAAACGGCGCAGGGCGCGCAGAATTTTTGTACGCAAATATTAGAAGTGACTGAAAAATTTATTTGTGGGATAAAAATCCAAATGGCATATTTTGAGGTCTTTGGAAGTGAAGGTGTACGAGCGGTGGAAAATTTGATTTCCTTTGCTAAATCTAAAAATCTTGTTGTACTTGTGGATGGAAAAAGAAATGATATTGGATCGACTTGCGAAGCCTATGCAACAGCTTATTTAGGGAGTGGTCGACTAGGAGTAGACTCTTTGACGGTAAATCCTTTTTTGGGAACAGACGGAATTTCTCCATTTGTTAAGCTTTGTGAAAAGAACGATAGAGGCATTTTTGTGCTTGTAAAAACATCAAATCCTTCAGCTGTAGAATTTCAGGAAACTATTTCAGATAAAATTGCTGAAAAAGTAGAGTTGTGGGGAATAACGACTCGAAGTACAAACGGATTTTCATCGATTGGTGCGGTAGTTGGGGCAACTAATGGAGAGGAGTTCAAAAAGTTTAGAGAGCTTATGCCACATTCTTGGATATTGGCTCCAGGGATTGGTGCTCAAGGTGGAAAAATGGAAGATGTGTTGGCAGCACAAAAAGACGGATTGGGGGTGATTATTCCCGTTTCTCGATCAATATTATATGCGGGAAGTGGAGAGTCTTTTTCACAAAAAGCTGAAGAAGAAGCGGAAAGATTATGGAAATATCAAAAAAATTGAAGAAACTCTGATAGATAAACCTGTCTTTTTCTATCTTCACTTTTGCGAAAGCAGTGTGTCTTTCCTGCTTCTGCTTCCTTCTGCATCCTCTCCTCATTCCTGCGAAGGCAGGAACCTATTCTTTCACCAACACGGCTTTGATTCGGCGAACACCTCGACTAGAGGCTTGTTCTTTTTTAATTTTAAATTGACCCATCTCGTTCGTATTTTTGACATGAGGACCTCCACAGAGTTCAGATGACCAAATTTTTCCAGTGTTGTCTTTGAAAGTATACACTTTCACAATGTCGGGATATTTTTCCCAAAAACTGCCCTCTACACCTTTTGCTCGTGCATTTTCCTTAGGCATTTCTTCTAAAAGTACATCGACATTTGCCGCAATGGCTTTGTTTACATATGCTTCCACTTTATCAAGCAAGTTTCGTTCCACTTTTTCTGGATGTGTAAAATCAAATCGTAATCGTTCAGATGTGATATTGGATCCAGCTTGATGAACATGGTTGCCCAAAATATCTCGAAGACCAGCTAACAAGAGATGAGTAGCTGAGTGTAAGGCAGTCTCTTCCTCGATATTTTCTCGAGAAAGCCCTCCCTGAAATTTTTTTTCAGAACCTGCTCTAGATTTAGCTTGATGGTCTTCAAAAGCCTTTTTATAACCTTCTTCATCTACTTTTAGTTCCTTTTCTTCTGCCAATTCTACAGTCATTTCCAATGGAAACCCATATGTTTGGAAGAGGTCAAAGGCAATATTTCCATCAATAGTTCCTTTGCAGCTTTGTATTACGCGTTCAAATTGTTTTTCCCCTTTTTCTAGGGTTTGTCGAAACTGTCTTTCTTCGATTGTTAAGGCTTCAAAAATGAATTCTCGATTTTTTTTGAGATCAGGATAGTGTGAAGATAGCTTTTCAATTACCACTTCGGAGATAGGGAGACATAAATCTTGATTTATACCAATTTTTCGACCATGACGAATTGCTCGACGAAGCAGTCGTCGCAAAATATATCCTTGATCAGTATTACTGGGTGACACCAAGTCGCCCAAAATCACTGTTCCGCTTCGGATGTGGTCGGCAATAATTCGTGCGGAATAATGTGAAGGAGTAGTTCCAAGGGGATCTGTTGAGAGATCAGGATTATTTGAGAGTTCCGCAATTTTTTTTAAAATTGGTACAAAGGCATCGGTTTCATATACGGATTGTTGTCCGTTGAGGACCGCTACGGTTCGTTCGAGGCCCATTCCTGTATCTACATTTTGTGTTGGAAGATTTTCTAAAATACCATCTGGTGTTTTATTAAACTGCATAAACACATCGTTCCAAATTTCTACCCAACGAGGATCTTTCCAAGTATCTTGATAGTTAGTTGGAGCAGGGTTATCCCCTGTCCAGTAAAACATTTCGGAGTCTGGACCACACGGACCTGTTTCTCCTTTTGCCCACCAATTTTCGTTAGCATTTAAATAAGCAATTCGTTCGCGAGGCATTCCGGCTTTTTCCCAAAAAGTTGCGGCTTCTTCGTCACGGGGGGAGTTTTTATCTCCTTCAAAAACAGAGCAGGCGAGTTTTTCCAGAGGGAGTTTAAGTACTTCAATCAAAAATTCAAAACTCCAGGCAATTTGTTCTTCTTTAAAATAATCTCCCAAGCTCCAGTTTCCTAGCATTTCAAAAAAAGTAAGATGAGTTGCATCGCCTACCTCTTCAATATCACCAGTTCGAATACATTTTTGCACATTCGCCAAGCGTTTGCCCAATGGGTGAGGTTCTCCCATGAGATAGGGTACGAGAGGGTGCATTCCCGAATTATGAAAAAGTGCAGTAGGATCATTGTCTGGTATGACTCCAGCAGAGGGAATAATTGAGTGAGCCTTCGATTTATAAAATTCAAGCCATTTTTTTCGAAGGTCGTCAGTTGTAAACATTTGGATAAAAATTTATTTTTGCAAAGTTTTCTTTTATGAAATACAGAGAAACAAACTTTATGTGAATCCTCGTTTATGCTGGGATGATGATAGCGTGGATTCTCATACTCTTCCTCATTCCTGCGTAGGCAGGAACCCATTTTTTTACTTATAAAAAAGTCGAATCGCTCTAGCGGTACCTTCTCCAATAGAATCAGAAGAAAGTTCAGGGAAGTTATTAACAATCCAGAGATGAATAATTCGTCGGTAATAAGGAGACATTGGTGGTAATTTAATTTCTGCCAAGTTTTCGTTTTTCATGATATCAATAAATTTTTGAGCTTTCTCAATAATTCGATCTTCGTGTTGTTTTCGGTAATTATCTACATCTACGGAAACAAAGAGATTTTTTTTGCTTTGTGTAAAAAGAATATTTTTAAGTAAGATTTGGATTGCGGCAAGAGTATCTCCATTTTTCCCAATTATCCGAGCGGGAATAGTACTTTCTATATTGGCTCGATAAAGATTGTTTTCTTCGGAGATTGTTACGCAATCGTATTCTGCTCCATATTTATCTAAAAGGAGTTTCAAGGTTGTTTGAATAATAGTTTCCATTTTAAAAAGGGATGAGTTTTTCCAAAAGAATCTTAGTTTGATAAAATTCTAAACATTCTTAAAAAAGGGTCAAATTTTAGTTTTTCATAAAGAGAAAATAAGTTCTTTTTTGACATTTTGCAGGATTTTAATAAAATCGCGTGCGAAATAAATATGTTTATTTTTTGTTTTCTTTTAACCCATAAACAATGAGCAAAGGGAGTCACTATTCACTAGATAAGGTCAGAAATATCGGAATCATAGCCCATATTGATGCAGGAAAAACTACTTGTACAGAACGAATATTATTTTATACAGGAAAATCTCACAAAATTGGAGAGGTTCACGAAGGAGAAGCTGTTATGGACTGGATGGAACAAGAACAAGAACGAGGAATTACGATTACTTCAGCAGCAACAACTGCCTTTTGGAAAGATTGTCTGATCAATATTATAGATACACCAGGACATGTGGACTTTACAGTAGAAGTAGAGCGATCTATGCGAGTATTGGATGGTGCGGTTTGTATTTTTGATGGAGTTGCAGGAGTAGAACCGCAATCAGAAACCGTTTGGCGGCAAGCAGATAAATACAATGTTCCACGAATGTGTTTTATCAACAAACTAGATCGAACAGGGGCAAGTTTTTGGCGTTCGTATGACTCAATTATCGAGAGACTTACCAAAAATGCTTTTCCAATTCAATTGCCAATTGGTATGGAGGGGGGGTATCGAGGACTCATTGATCTTGTAGAAATGAAAGCGATTCTTTACTACGATGATTTGGGTAAAGATGTTCGCGTAGAAGAAATTTCAAATGAGGAAATGGATTTGGCAAACGAATGGAGAGAAAAAATGGTGGAAGCAGTAGCGTCTTCGGATGAAGAATTCATGGAAAAATATTTAGAAGGAAAAGAATTTACAGTACAGGAACTCAGGGATGCGATTCGTCGAACAACAATTACGGGAGACTTTGTGCCGGTAATGAATGGGAGTGCCTTGAAGAATAAAGGGGTACAGCCAATGCTTGACAATGTAAATGCGTATTTACCGTCTCCATTAGATATACCACCAGCACAAGGAAAGGATCCAGAGGATTCAGAAAAAATACTTGAAAGAAAATCAGACGAAAAAGAACCATTAGCAGCACTGGCATTTAAAGTAGCAACAGATCCTTATGTAGGACGAATTACTTTTGTAAGAGTGTATTCAGGAATTCTTCGGTCTGGATCGTATGTATATAACGCAACTTCAGGAAAAAAAGAACGAATTGGACGGCTTTTACAGATGCATGCGAATAACCGAGAAGAAATTGAAGAGATTCCAGCTGGACACATTGGAGCAGTTGTGGGGCTCAAGAACACAAAGACAGGAGAAACCCTTGCCGATGAAAAAGCACCAATAGTGCTAGAGGCAATGGATTTTCCCGAACCAGTGATTGCAATTTCAATTGAACCAAAAACAAAAGCTGATCAAGAAAAAATGGGAATTGCACTTTCAAAACTAGCGGAAGAAGATCCAACATTTAGAGTTTCAACAAATGAAGAAACCAATCAAACGATTATCGAAGGGATGGGAGAACTTCACCTAGATATTATTGTAGATAGAATGAAACGGGAATTTAATGTGGAAGCGAACATAGGAGCGCCAGAAGTGGCTTATCGAGAAACCATTCAAAAAGAAGTGGATGCAGAATATGTACACAAAAAACAATCGGGGGGTCGTGGACAATTTGGACATGTATTGGTTCATATTCGTCCAGCAGAAGTAGGAGCAGGATTTGTTTTTAAAAACTCTATAAAGGGGGCGTCGATTCCAAACGAATATATTCCTGGTTGTGAAAAGGGATTTAGAGAAGCGGTTACTCGAGGGATTTTAGCGGGATATTCTGTGGTGGATGTAGAGGTAGAGCTTTATGATGGAAAATATCATGATGTGGATTCATCAGAGTTAGCGTTTAAAATTGCGGCGATTAAGGCTTTTGAAGAGGGAGGGAAAAGAGCTAATCCAGTGATTTTGGAGCCAGTAATGGATGTAGAAATCATTACACCAGAAAATTATATGGGAGATGTTATGGGAAATGTTTCGTCTAAACGAGGACTTATTCAAGAAATGGGAGAAAGAGGCATTGCGAAATTCGTAAAAGCAAAAATTCCACTAGCAGAAATGTTTGGGTATGCGACAGAACTTCGATCTATGACTCAAGGACGCGCGAGTTATTCTATGGAATTTGGAGATTATCAAAAAGTACCAAACAGCGTTTCGGAAAAAATTATTGAAGGACGAAAAGGGTAAGCACTAGAAAAAAAAGCAGAGAATTTCTCTGCTTTTTTTTGGAGTTTTTGAGAAGAGAAAGAATGAAACAACTTGTTTTCTTTCTCAAAATCACAAAAATAGCTAGGGAAAGTTTGCAAAATAACTCTCTATGAAATACGCAGAAATAATTTACGAGGCGTGGGATCTTACCACAGAAAACACAAAACTTAAATGGTTTGTCTTCGTACCAAGTTTTGTAGCGGTACTCGTTTTTGTTTTAGAGATTTCCTGGCAGTTGTATTTATATTTAGGTGAGTTTGGGCTAATTGAGAGCGAATTTTCTTTTGAAGGGATTGGCGCTCTTTTTCATTTTTTACTCGATAAAAATTTATTGGGATGGGCGATTTTTGGGGTCATTTTTATCTTGTTTTTTGCCTTTGTTGTACCGAGTTGGGTATTGGGAGGACTAATCTTAGGAGTAAAACAAAAGCTTTATACGCCAGAAAAATATTTATCACTTCGACAAAAAATGATTGAGGGTGTTGAGTATTTCTTCAGTCTTTTTGAGTTTTCTGCGGTTTCGGGGATTTTCTCTCTTTGGTCTATTGCGATTTTTCTAGCGACTTTTTATCGATACTTTCATGACACATTTTTTCGGCTTTTATGGCCAGTTCTTTTAGTTTATACGATCATTGCTTTTTTTATAACGGTTTTTATGAGTTTTGCTCCGTATTTTATTGTTTGCGAAAAAAAAACTCTTTCTACTGCTATCAAAAAAAGTGTGAGCATTGTTTTTTTAAACTTTGGAAAAACAATGTCCATTATTTTGCTTATGTTTTTGGTTAATTTCAGGATTTTGATAAATGTAGTGATTATTTTGGGGGTGCCATTGGGAGTTCTTTTGGCAATGACTTATTTTGCAAATTCGGTTGCCACAGTATTGTCTGTTCTTGTTGGAATAGCGTTGCTTGGATTTGCGGCGTATTTGACGGCGATTGTGGAGGTGTTTTCGACTGCGGTTTGGACGAGAACCTTTTTTGAAATGCGAGAACAACAAAAAAAATTAGAAGATGAATCAATCAATTAAAATCTTTGGGAGTGCCTTATTTGGACTTTGGTTTTTGTTTTTAGGACAGACTTTTTTAAAACAACAAGATAAATCTATTCAGATTATAGGAAGAGAAAATTTTTTGGCGGTAAAAAGTAAAACAGGATTGGTTTTTTGGTGGGGAGAAAAAAATGAAGTGGTGTTGGGAGAACTGAGGCCTTTTTTTAGTAAAAATACAGGTCTAGAAATGGTTTTCTCTGAAGAAGAGATAGCTTTTTCTGTAGGAGAGGTAGAAATAAAAAAGTTTTCAAAAGATTTTGTGCGAGGGGAATTTGGAAAAGCGAAGATGTTTTTTATCGGTGAAGAGTTTGATTCAGCACAGATTAAAGCACAGCCTTTAAGTTTGGAATCCGACTTTTGGGTACTGAAAAAAAGTTATTTTCCAGAATTTCTGCCAGTGCCTACTCAGGCGATTTTGTTTTTAGGGAAAAGGTCTCCAGGAAAAAAACTTATTGCATTTGCTAAAGAAAACAAGATACCGCTTGTTTCTGTGCAAAAGACAGAAGGATTTATGTTCAAAAAAGAAGAAGAGGTATGGACTCTTTTAGTTCAGGGAAACTCGGATAAATAAACTTGGATCAATACATATCTTCCTTTCTTGCTTCTCGCCAAGTTCGGATTCGACTCCCATCTCATCTCATACGAAGTCCGGACTCTAGAGAGTTCGGACTTTATTTTGTCCCCTTGCCCTCATTCCTGCGAAGGCAGGAATCTATTTTTCATAATTAAAAGATTATTTTGATTTTTTTCAGTGAATCTTTTAGTATACTCGATTCATGAAGCAGAAGAAATTATTTGGGATTTCACAAAAAGTACCACATCCAAAAAAAGTGGAAATACTTTTACGCGAACTTATTACTTCTCCTCCAAAATCAGCCAAAGCATTAGAAAAACGAAAGTGTGAGTTTGCAGCCAGAGAAAAGATTAACTTATTTCAAAACAGAGATCTAATAGTACAGGCAAAAGCTTTGGGGATGGTACTTCCTGATGCTATTGCAATACTATTGCAAAAGCGATCGGTTAGAACTATCTCAGGGGTTTCTCCGATAGGAGTGCTAACAAAAGCTTATCCGTGTCCAGGGAAGTGTGTGTATTGTCCGACGGAAGAGAGGATGCCAAAATCGTACTTGAAAAACCAACCTGCGGCTGCACGAGCATTTCGTAACAAGTTTCATCCCTACGATCAAGTGAAAAATAGAATCTTGGCATTGGAACAGTCTGGGCATCCAACCTCAAAATTAGAGATTATTGTGATGGGAGGAACTTGGAGTTTTTTGCCGCAACGGTATCAAACTTGGTTTATTAAAAAGGTATTTGAGGCAGCGAACGAAAAAAAAGATTTCTCCAAAAATATAATTCAAGCACAAAAAGAGAATGAAACAGCTGAACACAAAGTGGTGGGAATTACGCTGGAAACGCGACCAGATTTTATAACAGAAAAAGAGTTAGTGAGGATGAGGAATCTTGGTTGTACAAGAATTGAAATAGGCGTACAGACGCTGGATGATGAAGTGCAAAAGCTTACCAAACGGGGACATTTTCGAAAGCAAGTTGCAGATGCTATGAAGCTCATGAAAGATTTTGGGTTTAAGGTTTGTTTTCATCTCATGCCGGGATTACCGGGATCAAATCCAGAAAAAGATTTGGAATGGATGAAGGAGATTTTTGAAAACTCCGATTTTAAACCAGATTTTGTAAAACTTTATCCGTGCGTGGTTTTGCCAGACTCAGAACTTCAAAATTGGTGGAAAGAGGGAAAATATAAACCATACGATGACGCGGACCTTATAAAACTATTATTGCAATGGCAGGTTTTTGTTCCTCGGTGGACACGGATTATGCGACTCATGAGAGATATTCCTGTAAAAAATATTTTGGAAGGAGCAAAATTTTCTAACCTTCGGCAGATTTTGCGAGATCAACCAAAGAAAATACGAGAAATTGTGGGCGAAGATTTTTATAAGAAGCACGATATCGAACATAATCACAATCTTTTTCGAGATATTCGCGCGAGGGAGGTTGGATTTTCTGATTTAGAGGAACTTGCTGCACAAGGTGTACCAATTCTCAAGAGATGCGATTATGAAGCTTCTGGAGGAAAGGAGGTCTTCCTAAGTTATGAATCCTTAGATGAAAAACATCTCTTTGCCTTGTTACGATTGAGAAAACCTAGCGGACAAAAATTTTCTAATTTTAAATCTGTGTTAGATAATGCAGCATTGATTCGAGAGGTTCATTCATATGGAGGTGAAATATCGGTAGGAGAAGGAAAGGGGTTAGGACAACATCGTGGATTTGGAAAAAAGCTTATCATTGAGGCAGAACGAATTGCCCGAGAGGAATGGGGATTAAAAAAAATCATGGTTATCTCAGGTGTTGGCACTCGCGGGTATTATCGAAAGTTTGGGTACAAACTCAAAGCCACTTATATGACAAAAAAGTTAATCTGATAGTCAAAGTTCGGACTTTAATAATCGAATATTGTCCTCATTTTTGCCATCATTCCTGCGAAGGCAGGGTGTTTTTCCTCATTCCTGTGAAGACAGGAACCCATTCTTTTTTTGTTTTTTTATACTTACTTATGTAATGATTATAATCATTATTATAATCATTACATAACAAAAAGTAGAATTGGTATTAAAAATATTAAAAAAATCACATATATTGACAGTATGAGCTACACAGAAACCAGAGGAGTTTAGTACATGCGAAAGTTGAAATAGTGAGAAAAACAAAAGATTTTTATAACAAAAAGAGTAAAAATTTGTTCAACAAAACTTATATTAATTCCCCCACCCTCATTCCTGCGAAGGTAGGAACCCATTCTTGATTATTTTTTTCTTACGAGCTTATTAAATCAGAGTTTCCTTTAAACTTTTCAAAAAGTTGCTAAAGTAATCCAGCAAAGCTTTTTTTCACAATCGTCCTCGTAGTTCAATGGATAGAATAGGACCCTTCTAAGGTCAAGATCTAGGTTCAATTCCTAGCGAGGATACCATTTTGTTTTAAAAGCTTCATAGCTTCTTTAGAGAAAAACTTAACTTTCCAGCATTTTCAAAACAGCACTTTCAACTATTTTTTTTAGTTTAATTTTATAGGCTTCAAGGGAATTTTGAATAGTAGCTTCCTCAATTTATAAACTCTAAATAACATTTCTCACAATAGACTATTTCAGGTCGATCTGGAGCAAAAGAAGTTAGAATATTTTCTTCACAGTTATCACAAACTCGCTCAAAAAGATCTCGCGGGTTTCGTAGCTTCATTCGTTTGATATGCCGACAGTTAGGACAAGATTTTGGGATAGGTAAATTTTGTTTTCGATAAAAAACAAGTTCTGGTTTTTGGATTTTATAGTTTTTCTGGCAATCTTCACATGCCAAAATTTCATCGCAAAGAGTGTCAGGAACTTCTGTGATTGCACTTGGAACTTGATAGATTTGAGGTTGATAATTTTTTTCATCTTTATCTTTCCACTTCCAATCTTTTGCCAAAACATCTCCTTTTGTCATAGGATAGTATTCTTGTGCCAGTGTTTCGTTGTAGGCGAATGGGGAAATCGATATTGGGAAAAATTCTCCCCATTCTCCATGAGATTTCATATGTTTAATGATTTTTTTTCGAAGGGTGAAATATTCTTCTTTGCCGTATTGTTTATTGAGGATACAGTATTCTGCATTTCTTAGACCAATGCATCCAAAACAGTTTTTTGTTTTTATGCATAAAGAGGAATATTCCAACTCAGAACAACTTTCCCAACACCAGTGTGAGAATTTTGAGTTAGAAACGCTAAAAAAACCACTAAATTCATAAAGCAATTCCCCAAATTCCCCATTGTTGGAACTGAAAATATCTTTTGATTTTACGATTTGTGCAGAACAAGAAACATCTTCAGATTCTTCAATTTGGAAAGAGTGTTTTGTATTTTTAGATTTAAAAATAACATCTCCAGATACATTTTCATTTTGGTTTTCATGCATAAATTTGTGTGGTGTTTCGATTTTTAAATTACGAAATTTTTCCCAAATATCGTTCACTGTTTTGGGGTTACCAAGGTTTATTTCTTCAATAATCTTTTTGTATTCAGTTTCTTTGTAGGGTTTGTTCAAAATCTGAAAAGAAGTATTTCGGAGTCCAACGCAGGCAAAACAATCGTGTGAATTTTTAACATCAAAACAAAATTTTAAATGGTTTGAATGAGCGCAATTTTGACAAAAAATACATTCATACAGATTTTCCGAATCAAGACATTCATAACAGAATTGTGAATTTTGTAGAGAAATGGAATCGATACAATTTTTACAAAAATAAGGATTTCCATAAAAACAATCTTCACAATTTATAGAGCCAAAAAGCAAATAACAATTTTGTGAATAACCAACAATGTTGCAAAAATCACAGTTTTCGTTGTGTGATTCGATAAGAGCCATTCGAGGAACAACAGTTTGTAATTCATAAAATTGTTCAAAAAAAGATCGTAAAAAATCGAATTCTCGTCCAAAATCCTTTGGTTCCCAATTATCTGACCACCAAAAATCACGATCATAGACAGGGAATGGTTTGTCTTCGGAATACATTGAAATGATTTTTTTTCCAGTCTTTGTGCAGTTACGGTGATACAAAGTTCGCTCATTTCGGAAAGCTAATCTTCTTCTTAGACTTTCTTCAGGACAAAGGGAGGGAGTGGGAACTTCCATCTTTTCATAAAACTTCAGATCTTGTTCGGTGATCTCAAATTCTTTTCCAGAAACAGTACAAATTTTTTTCATTTCATATACAACCTTACACTAACGGAACCTTTGATAAAAATTTTTATTTTTTTCTTATGAGTTTCTTTAATTTCTTCTCATTGCATCTTCTTTTTTTTTTTTTATGATAAGGAATAGATGTCTTTCGAAAAATCACTTGTCATTATCCCCGTTTTAAATGAAGCTCCGCGTATTGCAATACTATTGCAAAAACTCAGGCAATGTGGATTTAAGCACATTGTTGTAGTGGACGATGGGTCGACTGATCAGATTGAAAAAGAGATTTATGATTCAAAGGTAAAGATATTAACTCACTGTCAAAATTGTGGTGTGGGTGCGGCAACTCAGACAGGAATTGTTTGGGGAATCAAACAGGGATTTGATCTTTTTTTTACGATAGATGGTGATGGACAACAGAATCCAGAAGATTTAGTGAAAATTCGAAATAATTTAGAAGAACATGAATGTGTGATTGGATCAAGATTCTTGGAAAAAAACAAGATTCCTTTTTTTCGACGAGTAGCAAACAAAATTGCAAATGTTCTTACTGGAATATTTTTTGGTGTTTGGGTTTCAGATTCACAAAGTGGGTTGCGTGGATTTAGTTTAAAAGTGGCACAAAAACTAACTTTGCATGCAAATGGGTTTGAATATTGTTCAGAATTTATACGGGAAGTTAATCATGCAGGATTTGAGATTTTCGAAGTACCTATTTCTGTAAAATATACCACAGAGACTTTGGCGAAAGGACAAAATTTTTCAGAAGGAATTAAAACTTTTGGAAAATTATTCCTTCGAGCGTTATCTCGATAAAGGCGTCTTATTCAAAAAACGCTTCTCCCATTATTTCTGGTTCAAGTTCAATGTTGTGCCAGATTTTGAATTGTTCTATGGCTTGGAAAACTAGCATTTTGTCTCCCGTGATTGTTTTTGCTCCAGCCTTTTCAGCATCAGAGAGAAGTTTTGTTTCCAATGGGTCATACACCATATCAAATACCACATTGTGTGAATCAAAAAAATCTTCAGGGAGTGGAGATTTCCATTCTCCAAGACCAACGGGAGTTGCATTGACGATGAGATCTAGATCAGAAGCATCAATAGTCTTGAGGTTTTCGATGACCTCAATATCAAATTCGTCTGCGAGAGATAAAGCTTTTTTTGTTGTTCTGTTCCAAAGCAGAATTTGCATGCCAGCGGTTTGGAGTGCAAAAATAACAGCTCGACTAGCGCCTCCAGCTCCTAAAACAAGGGCTTTTTTCCCTTGTAACTCTGGGAGTTCTGTTTGGATTGCCTTGAGAGCCCCCATGCAATCAGTGTTAGTACCGACAACGGTGTTTTCGTGTCGATAAATGGTATTTACTGCGCCGATTTTTTGTGCGGCTTCTGTATCGGTATCAATATATTTTCGAATGGCTTCTTTATGAGGGATTGTTACAGCTACTCCTTCAAATTCTTTAAATTGAGTTTTCATCCAAGATTCTAGATTTTCAGGGCGAACTTCTTGGGTCGTGAACTCTGCATCAATATCCATTTCTCGAAATCCTGCTTCGTGGAGTTGTGGTGAACGAGAATGAGCAATTGGAAAACCGATAACACAAAAATTTTTCATTTTTTAAGAAAACACTAAAATAGATCACATTGAGCTTTTTGTAGCATTATGCTATCAAGAAGAACAAGGGCTGCCATAGCCTCTAAAACCGGAATAGCTCGAGGAAGGAGGACTGGGTCGTGTCGACCATGAATTTCTAAATCGACATTTTTACCGTGGATGTTTGCTGATTTTTGTGGCAGAGAAATTGAAGAAGTTGGTTTAATTCCAACACGGAAATAAATATCATCGCCAGTAGAGATTCCACCTAAAACGCCTCCATTTACATTTCGTTCAGAGGATACCAAATCCCCTTTTGCAACAAAAGGGTCGTTTGCAACAGAACCTTTTTGCGTACAAATGGTTCGTCCTTCGCCCATTTCAAAAAACTTTACGGCTGGAACTGACATCATTGCTTGTGCAAGTAATGCTTCTAGTTTTCCAAAGACAGGATTGCCTAGTCCTGCAGGAGGATTTTCAATATGAATTTCGGCAACTCCCCCAATAGAATCACCAGCATTTTTGAGTGCTTCGACTTTTTGCAATACTGTTGCAAAAACTTTCTTATCAGCCATTCTCAGGGGGTTTTCTTCTATAAAATCTTTATCTACAGCGGTAAAAACTTCTTTTCCGAGACTTTGTGTGAATCCATAAATATTAATACCGAATTTTTCTTTCAGGATTTTTTTAGCGATTGCACCGCCAATCACTCGCGCAATTGTTTCTCTGGCAGAGCTTCGACCCCCTCCTCGATAATCTCGCAGACCGTACTTTTTCAAGTATCCAAAATCTGCATGTGAAGGTCGAAAAATATCTTTGATATTACTATAATCTTTCGATTTTTGGTTTTTGTTGTACACAATAGTACACAGAGGGGTACCAGTGGTCTTGCCCTCAAAAACACCCGAAAGAATTTCGCATTTATCAGCTTCTTTGCGAGGAGTAGTCACTGAGGATTGTCCTGGTTTTCGGCGATCAAGTTCTGCTTGGATATCGGTTTCACAAAGTTTGATATTGGGAGGAAGATTATCAATGATAACACCAAGAGCTTTTCCGTGACTTTCGCCAAAGCTAGTGATTCGAAAAAGATTTCCAAAAGTATTCATGATAAAGGAATAATACGAAATATTCAGGATTTGTCATCTGCTTTACAGATACTTTTTTGATAAAAAATATCTGGAACCGCTGATTCAATTTTAATAAAGTGTTGAGGGTTTTGTGGATCAGGGAAAATAAGTGTTTCGGCGTGAAGAAAGACTCGTTCGGATGTGTCTCCCCCATAGAGGATATCACCCAAAATTGGAAAGCCGATTGCGCTCAAGTGGACACGAATCTGATGAGTTCGTCCTGTTGGAATGTTTATCTTGAGAAGTGAAAAATTCTTTTTTGTGCCAAGATTTTCAAAAAAAGTAATGGCTTCTTTTGATTTTTCATGCTTAGATACGGTCATTTTTTTCCGATTTTTTGGGTCTCGAAAAATAGCTCCTTCAATTTTTCCTTTCTTTGGGGGTGTGCCGTGGACAACTGCACAGTAGGTTTTTTTTGTTTGGTTCCAATTTTCTTGAAGAGTTCTATGAGTTTTATTATTTTTGGCGATTAGGAGTATTCCAGAAGTAACTTTGTCCAAGCGATGGACAAGACCGGGACGAGGAATTCTTTTTCCTTCAATTTCATCGAAATTTTCTGAAAGATTTTTACCAAAATGGTAGAGTAGTGCATTTATGATTGTTTTTTGTGAGTTTTCAGATGAAGAGGGGTGGACGGAAAGACCTACAGGTTTTTCAATTGCTACCCAGTTTTCTGTTTCTTTTAGAATAATTAATGGGTAATTCCATGGAACAAGATTTTCAGAAATAGGAGACTCTTCTTCACACTCAACATTCCAGACATCACCGCTCTGTGTCCTTGTTTTGTTAGTTTTTGCAATACTGTTGCAATAAAACTTTCCGTAATTTTGCCAGCGAGATCTTGAAAGCTGAGAAAAGAGCTGACCACAAAGTTTATCAATTCGAACACCTGCTTCTTCGGGAGTAATTTTTATTGTTTTTTTAAACATGTTAAATTGAGTCGACAGAAGTCATTTTGATTTTTCGTTGAAAGAAAAACCAAAAGAGTCCTAGCGTTAAAAAATTAGCAGTAAAATTACCAAGAGCTAATCCCAAAATAGCTTTTTCGGGGGGGAATACGATAAGGGATAGATAGGCTGCAAGTCCTGTAGCACCAAGTAGAGAGCAAAAGTTGATCCAGAGAGGGGTAGAGGTATCGTCATTGGCCAAAAAAACTCTCGACAAAACGGGAATCATACAAGCGGCGGGAAGAGAAAGAACCGTCCAAAAGAAAACAGTATGGGTCATTTCAAGTGGGGTATCGGAAAGTCCAAAGCCAAGTTCTAAAATTTCTCTTAAAAAGAAGAGTGCAAAAATGGTTGCGGGAATACAGAAAAGCAAAATCCATTTTAATGCATTGTGGAGAATTATTTTTTGTTTTGACCAATTAAATTTATGCTTAGTTAACTTTGGGAATGCAGAATTCGCTACAGAAAAGCCTACAATAGAGAGTAAAAAGTGACCTAAATTCGTTCCAATGGAAAAAGCAGTAATTGACCCTGTAATGAGGAAACTTGCAATGAGAATATCTGCACTTTGATTGAGTTGAAAGGCTGAATTGTTTAAAACTCTTCTCCAAAAATCTGCTTGGAAGTTTTTCCAAGCAGAAATTGGTTTTTTCCAGAAAAAACCAATTTTGCCTTTGTTGAGAAAGAAATACAACATATTTGCAAAAAGGTGTAAAAATCCCCCAAAGATAGCAGAGTAGCCAATAATCAAAAGCCCAAAAGAGTCTCGAAAAAGAAAAAGTCCAATACAAATTCCACTCATGTAAAAAAGTGGAGCTAAGGCAATTGAAATAAACTTTTGTTTAGCTTGCAGAAACGCTGCAAAAACACCCGAAAGAGAAAGAAGAAAAACAGAACCAAAAAGCAATTGCGATAGTGTTGCAATTTCTCCTTGAAGGTGCTTGTCAAAGCCTTTTGCGAAAAGCTGAACGAGAAATTCTACAGAAAAAATACCCAATAAACTCAAACCGCCAAAGAAAAAAAGAACTCCCCATAAAAAACTGGAGAAATATTCCAATTTTTCTTTTTCTTTCAAATCAATAACTCGTGGCAAAAAAATTACAGAGATTGTTGCACCGACAAATAAATAGTAAAAAAAATCAGGAATACGGAAGGCGGCAAAAACGATATCTACTTTTTCTGTAGGAAAAATATCTAATAATAATCGATCACGAAAGAAACTTACCAGTTTTGATAAAATGGCTGATATTCCAAGAAGTGCTCCCCCACGGAAAAGATATTTTTTCACAAGGACATCATCCGATTTTTTCAGTTTTTCGCAAGTTGCTTCATTCCGTTAAGGAAACATTGATAAATCCTACGAAAGCAGGAATCCATTTGTCCTTTTTGTGTTTTCTCAATAAAAGAATGAACGAAAGATGAAGAACGCCATTTTTTATTTGTTTTAAAACAAGCTAGAACCAAAAAGATGAAGAAGAAAAATATCGTTAAAGGAGTGCTTCTTTTTTTTGTCTTTTTATGGATAGGAGGAAGGGGTGAAGCGTTTCGTTCTTGGATTCCAACTTCTGTGGAAATATCAGAGATTGCACCTATTTCCATAGCAGCTGAAAAGGAATGGCTTGAGTTTTTTATTCAATCAGAAGGGGCGGTTGATATTTCTGACTGGAAAATACAAAAAAACGAAGGAATGAAAAAGCGTTTTTTAGATTATCGTGAAGGACTTGTTTTTGGAGATGGTGCGTTGAGCTTGGCAGGACAAAGTGTGGCTCTTTCGGGTTCAGGATTTGTTTTGTCGAGTGATGTCTTTTCTGGTACAGGGAGTGAAAGACTGGCTTCAGATAGACTTATTATCTTTCCAAAAAATGAAAGTTATCGTTTCTGGTTCTCTTGGGAGAATCTTCCCTTTTCACTTCCTGATAAAGGAGCTACAATAAAAATTTTGGATAAAGAAGATGTTATTTTAACACAAGCCACATATCCAAAGACAAAATCCTTTACTAAAAATGGACAAAAATACTCAGCAGAAATATGGAATATAGAGTTTTTTGAAAAAGAGTGGTTTCCGCTTATTTTTAAAATTTCAGAACCAAAATATGATCATACAAAAGGAAAACCAAACAAGAATCCACCATCTTTTCCAGAGGAAGTTCAAATTCTTTTTTCAGAAATCTCTCCAAATCAGACTTTTCCAAAGAACGATTTTTTAGAGATTTATTTTCGAAGTGGACCAGAGCAGATAAATTTAAAATATGCAGAAATAAAACACAACGGAACAACACTTTATTTTTTTGAAGAAGATTTTTGGGTAAAGCCTGGAGAATTTTTGGTTTTAGAAATGGACACAATTCTTTCAAGCAAAAAAACTCCACCATATCGTATTTATTCTTCCAAGCGAAAAGGGCTTTCGGCAGGATCTGGAACTTATGAGCTTATTTTATTTTCTGGGACATCTTGGGAACAGACGGAGGATTTTGTTTGTTATCAGTCGGGAGAGCTTAGCCAAACAGAGGAATCTCGTAAGGAGAAAAATAAGAGTCATTGGCAAGGTGCGTGTGTGGAAATAGAGGGATTAGTAAAAAACGAATCAGTAGCTAGAAATACAAACTTTTTTGATACAAATAGAGCGATGGATTTTTTTCGGCACTTCAATGGTTCGGCAGGGAAACAAAATATTAAAAAAAATCAGCAACCAATTGCTAATATCACGGTACAAGGTACAGGAAGAACGACTGGAACTGTTCCGTTTACTATAAATTTAACGGCAGAGGATTCTTCCGATCCAGATGGTAATCATGACTTAAAAAACTTTATTTGGAAGTTAGATGGAGTAGTTTTTTCGAAGAATAAAAATCCCAAAGCACTTCGAATTGATGAATTAGGAAATCATTTAATAGAGCTTGAGGTTGAAGATTTTTCGGAAGCAAAAAATAGTGTAACGATAAGAGTTTTTTCCTTGCCCAAAGGAAGTTCTTCGGTAGGTTTTAATGAGAAAACTATAAAAACTTTTTTGAAAAAAGAGCTTTATAAACCGTATGCGAAAAAAAGAAAAATAGAAAGCGAGCAGGCTTTAGATGGATTTTTTGATGATTTTTTGGCAGAAGTTGACAGAGAGTTTCTTGAGGGAATTATACAAAAACAATCATTAGTTTCATTAGGAATACCCTTTGTTTTAGATCAAAAAACAGTATTTTCTACAAAAAAAAGAACGGAGAACAAAGATAAAGTTTCTCGACAGAAGTTTCGAAAAATAACTTCAAGAGTATGGGAACAAATTCTTTATTGATTTTTCAGTTCGGTTATCGGGTTTGCCATTGGGACAGATAGAGATCGAAGAAGTTGGTCAAAATTTTGAATATTTAAGAATAAAGTTTTCAAAAGTTTTCCCTGAGATCCAAATTCAACAGCACGTTTTTGTGCTTCAATTTTTTGGGACAAAAGAGTTGTTATGTTTTGAGGTTGAAGGTGTTGTATTTCAGACTCAATTTGAGTATTGAGCGCTTCAATTATCCTATTTTCTTGTTCGAATTTTAGTAAAGCTTTTTCGCCCTGCTGTCGCAGTTTTCCCTGTATTTTTTTGGATTCCTCAAAGGATTTATCTAGTGCAACAAGTGTCTCTTCAATCTTTTGAGCTCTTGTTTCTGGTGATTGAATTCGTAAAACAACTGTAGAAATTTCGCCAAGACTTTTAGCGGTTTTTAACCAAATAACAGCATCAATAATGATATTGGATTGCTTTGAAATCCGAGCTTTTTCAAGAAAGAAAGCCTTTTGAGCAATTTCAAATATATAAGAGCCATCTGTTTTTAATGGAGTTGTTGTTGTTATTATTATCGGACTAGTTGGTTGTTTGAGGATATCTTTCTTTTTCCACAGAGAAATTTCTTTTCCCCAAATACTCCAACCAAGAAAAAGAAGTAATCCTAAAACGACAGTAGTTTTTAAAATTCCCCAAACTACGCGCTGTAAAACCCAAAAAAAGTCGCCATCATCCTCAATGAGAAGGGATTCATCATCTATATTTGCTACATTTTTTATTTTTTCTTCAATCTCTTCAGCCTTTTTTACAGCGGGAGTTTCATTTCCTTTTGGTGAGGCGGTTTCTTCTTGAGAAGGTAGAAAAGTAGGCTTATTTTCATTTTCCATCTGCTAATTATACCATTTTAAAGAAAAATCTGCAAAACAACTTTATTTCACAACATTTTTACAAGGAAATGTTGAATTAATAAGTTTGTAACAAAAAGAATGTAAAGAAAATAGGTAGGAATGAGGGAGAGGCGAGAAAGGGGTAGAAATAAGGGTAGAGTGGAGCTGTTTAATCTGTAATAGAAAGATTTTGTGTGGCAAAAAAGCCTGCTGCAATAGCATCTGCTGCATCGTCCATTTTCGGGGAGGATTCAAGGTTAAATATTATTTGGGTCATTTTTTGCATTTCTACTTTATTGGCTTTTCCATTTCCACAGAACGCACTTTTTATTTCGACTGGTTTTGGTTCCAAAATTCGACATCCAAATTCATGGGCTAGATAGATAAGAATTCCTCGGATTTGAGCAACTTTTAACCCTGTAGTAACATTTTGAGCAAAAAACAAGTCTTCAATGGAAAGTACTTGTGGTTTATGTTTTTTTAAGAGTTGAGAAAAATCTCGTGCTATTTCCGTTTGTCGTTCAACAAAAGGTGTTTTCGAATCAGTCCGAATAATCCCAAAACTTTTAAGGAAAAGTTCAGAATTTTTCTTTTCTAGAATGGCAAAACCGCAGCGTTCATATCCTGGATCAATTCCAATAATTTTCATAAAGGAAGTATAAAGGATTTTATAACAAAAATAAAAAAGCTTTCTCTTGGATGATTTTTATTGACAAAATATAGTCTTTTTGTACCGTTATACCATTACAAAATGAAATTTTTAAAAAGGTCGCCACTTCCTCAAATTGCTAAAAAGGTGTTTGAGCTTCAGACAGAGAAAGAAATTCAAGATTTTTTTAAAGCTTTTCTTACTCCTAAAGAAGTAAAAGTTCTTGGAGATAGATATCGGGTGGTGGAAATGCTTTTAAAAGGGAAACCACAACGAGAAATTTCTCAAAAGCTAGGAGTTTCTATTTCTCAGATTTCGAGAGGAAGTGAAGAACTCCAGTTTGGAGTGGGGGCAGAAATATTTCCCAATTTTTTTAAAGAAATAACAAAAAAATGATTCTAGAGGTTTTTGATTATGAAAAAGGTATAATACCTACGACGGTATTTTCGGTTGTTCGAGAACAGTTTGGCACTCCATTGGCATTGTTGGAGTCGGCAACAGTTGATGAAAAAAATAAATTTTCTATTTTGGCTTTTTCTCCTATTCAAGAAATTGTTACAAAAGAAAATTCTTTTGAAAAAATAAGAAAAGGTATTTTACAGTCGAAAAAGTTCCCTCGGAATTTTCATTTTGCAGGAGGGTTGATTGGGTATTTTAATTTTGAAATTTTTAATGAAATAGAGTCTCAATATCAAAAAACATCAAGAAAGCCTCATGCAATTTTTTATGAATTTTCTCGTTTTTTTATTTTTGATCATACTAAGCAGAAAATATTTGCATTTTCTACTATGGAAAATGGAGGAGTGGAACAAAAAGAAAATAAATCAATCTTAGAACGGGCGAAAGAAGTAGAGATTCCCTCTTGTAGTCTTGAGGATTTAAAAACAGATCAGTATGCGGATTTTTCCTCTTTTGAATCGGATTTAAAGTCGGAGGAATTTTTCAAAAAAGTGGAATGGGCGAAACAAAAAATAATAGATGGAGAAATTTTTCAAATAATCTTGTCTAATGGATTTTCTTGTGAAATAGGAGAAAAAGATGGATTAGATTTTTATGAAGTTTTACGGCAAATTGAACCTACGACACATCTCTTTTTTTTCGATTTTGGGAAGCATGGGCAGGTGTGTGGAGCGAGTCCAGAAATATTGGGTTCCAAGAGAGGAGAAAAAGTGACATACTCAACGATTGCCGGAACGCGATTTCGAGGAAAAACAGAAGAAGCAGATGGGCGAATATTGCAAGAAATGAAAGAAGATCCAAAAGAAAATGCAGAACATGATATGTTGGTAGATTTGGGTCGTAATGATTTAGGAAAAATTTGTAAGGCAGGAAGCGTAAAAGTGATAAAGGAAAAATATGCACGAAAATTTGCGAATGTTATGCACATGGTTTCAGATTTAGAAGGTGAAATTGATGAGAAAAAGTATGATGAGGTAGATTTTTTTGAGGCTATTTTTCCTGCGGGGACGCTTTCTGGTGCACCTAAAATTCGAGCGATTGATTTGATTTATCAAGCAGAAACACATCCTAGAAATCTGTATGGAGGTGCAGTGGGATACTTCTCTGCGGATGGAAATATGGAATTTTGCATTGCGATTAGAAGCTTCTTTTGTCAGGATGGAGTGGCAAAATTTCGAATTGGAGCAGGGATTGTGCAGGATTCCAATCCTCAAAAAGAATGGTTAGAAATACACAATAAAGCGAAGAGTTTATGTAAAATTTTTAATTATGTTCTGCAAAAATGAAAAAATTATTATTGATCGATAATTACGATAGTTTTACCTATAATCTAGTGCAATATTTTCAGCAGTTGGGATGTGAGGTATTTGTTCACCGAAATGACGAAATATCTACAGAAAAAGCGCTAGAATTAAATCCAGACTATCTCGTGTTCTCACCAGGACCTGGAACAGTAGAAAATGTAAAAGATATTGGAAACGGTGAGGAATTGTTCAAGGTGTTTCGTGGGAAAATTCCTATTTTGGGGGTGTGCTTGGGACATCAGTTAATTGGAAAAATTTTTGGTGGAAAAATAGAAAAAGTTGCACCTGTACATGGAAAAAGGTGGTTAATGAAAATTCTAAAAACAGAAGGAGGGCTTTTTGATGGAATGCCTGTAACAATTAAAGGGATGCGGTATCATTCCATGGTTGTGAAGAAAGAAAATTTCCCAGTAGAATTAACAATAACAGCTCAAACACAAGATGATGAAGGGTTGGTGATGGCGTGTGAAAAAGCAGATGAAAAAATTTTTGGTTTACAGTTTCATCCTGAGTCTATTGGAACAAAGACTGGTATGGAAATTTTAGAAAATTTTTTAAAAACAAAATGAAAAACTTAGCAAAATTTGTTCTCGATAACGCTGAAAATAATCAGGAAGAAGTAAAAAAAATACTGGTAGAATTGCATGAACGAGGAGAAAGTGTTGAAGAAATTTTGGAATTTATACGAGAATTGGAACAACGAAAAATTGTTGTATCTTGTCCAGGATATCGGGTTTTTGATGTTTGTGGGACAGGTGGAAGTGGTAAAAATAGAATCAATCTTTCTACGGCATTAGCATTAAAATTATCAAAAAAATTCAAGATTGCCAAACATGGAAATAGAGCTGCTTCAGGAAAAGTAGGGAGTTTTGATTTAATTGAAAAGCTTGGATTAGAGAGTTGTGATACTCCTGGAAAAGTATTAAAAAATTTAGAAGAAAAAAATGTAGCATTTGTGTTTGCCCCAGCGTTTCATCCAGCATTGAAAAATTTAGCGCCGATTCGGAAAAGCTTATCACATCCGACTATTTTTAACTTTTTAGGACCTCTTTTAAATCCTGTGGAAAATTTAACAGCGCAGATGGTTGGAATTTCAGATTCTTCGTTGGGAGATAGATTGGCAGCGGTAGCAAAAATATTAGGCAAAAATATTTTGTTTGTACATGATAGTGTTTTTGGATTGGATGATGTATCTGTTGGAGGGAAAACCTTTTTTTGGAAAGTGCAAAAAGGAGGAATCGAAAAGGGTTCGTTTGTGCCAGAGGATTATGGGGTAAACAGAGTGAATGATTTTAAATTGATTTCAGGTGGTGATTTAACGCAAAATATACAAATATTTGAATTACTTGCTTCTGGGCGGGCATCCAAAGCGCATCAAGATTTTTTGGAAATAAATTATAGAGTTGCCGAACAGTTTTTTAACGAATGTATGGAAAAATAAAAATGAATATTTTAGAAAAAATAATTGTACACAAAAAAGAAGAACTCGCTTTCAAGGCAGACTACTATATTTGTTTGGAATCTGCTTTCAAAAAGAAGGAGTTGAGAGTGCCTGAATCGAAAGATTTTTTAAAAAGTTTGCAAGAGAAGGGAGAAATGCCAAAACTTATTGCGGAAATCAAAAAATGCAGTCCATCGAAGGGGGAAATTTTCCCACAAGGAGATATCCTGCGAATTGCTGAAATTTATGAAAAAAGTGGAGCGGCGGCGATTTCTGTTTTGTCAGATGAAAAGTTTTTTTCGGGAAGCATAAATGATGTTGCAACAGTGTCGCAAAAAGTCAGAATTCCCGTATTACGAAAGGATTTTATCATGGAAGATTCACAGATTTTGGAAGCGGCTCTTTATGGAGCTAGTGCAGTGCTTTTGATGGTGTCTGTGCTTAAAACCCAGAAACGAGTTCGAATATTTCGAGAATATACGGAGGCTCTTGGTTTACATGCTTTAGTTGAAACGAAGAGTGAGGCTGAAATTGAGTTGGCTGTACAAGCAGGTGCAAAAATCATTGGGGTTAATTCCAGAGATTTTGAGGATTTATCGGTCGATTTAGATAGACTTCCTTCGCTTCTTTCCAAAATTCCAGAAGGCATTGTTCGTGTAGCTGAGTCAGGGATTTATACGCCAGAAGACATTGAAAAGCTTGTTCCATATTGTGATGCAATCTTGGTGGGAACTTCGTTTATGAAAACTCAAGATTATGGAGAGATGGGCAAACTTGTTAAAACTTTTAGAGGAAAATGAAACTTAAACTTTGCGGTATCAGAAATACGGAAATGCTTCAGTTTTGTGAAGAGGCAGGGGTGAGGTATGCGGGAGTTAACTTTGTTTCTTGGTCAAAACGAAAAGTTTCACTTGAAAAAGCAATTGCTCTTCTCTCTTCGAAAAAAGGGAAAACGAAACGAATAGCGGTATTTATGAATCAGTCCTTTGAGGAGATTTCAAATGTGTTAAGAAAAGTAGAGTTTGATGGAGTACAGTTACATGGAAAAGAAAATGCAAGACTATTGCAAAAACTAAAGGAATCCTTTGGGAAACTGGAATTGTGGAAAACTTTTTTGATAGAAAAAGATTTTAACAAGACTCTATTGCAACAGTATTGCAATAGCGCAGACAAGTTCCTTTTTGATGGAAAAATTCCTGGAAGTGGAAAAACTATAATCGACACTGAAAAATTACACGAAGTTATTAAAGAAGCAGAAAGATTAAACATGCCTTATGGTATTGCTGGGGGTATCAATGCAGACAATATTGCTAAGTTCAAAGTTTCTTTTCCTAATGCAAAGTTTCTGGATACGGCGAGTGGAATTGAAAAAAATGGGAAATTTGATGTGGCAATTGCTAAAAAATTAATAGAAATGTTTAAAAAATAAAAAAAATTTATAAAATTTAGTTATCATGATAAAAAAAATAAAAGATTTTGTTTTCACTTATGTCATTAATCTCGATGAGAAATGGATTAATCCACATCGTTTTTTTTCTCGATGGGGTACGGCAATTATTTTAACTTACGCGATTTGGTTGCTTTTTGCTTTTTTTCAGCAGGAGCACTATCTCTTTTTTCCGTCCAAGCATAAGGGGCAAACCTTGGCGCCAAAAGGAATGGAAATGGAATTGGTAAATTTTAAAACGGAAGACTCAAAAAAACTTATAGGAATTTTCTTTGAGAAAGAAGAATCGGACGAAGTAATTCTTTATTTTCACGAAAATGCTGGTAATATTACAAACTTTCTAGGGGTTATGGCTTTATTTGAACGATTGGAAAAAAATGCGTTGATTTTTGATTATCGAGATTTTGGGGTAAGCGAAGGACCATTAAAACGAGAAAATGATTTTATTTTAGATGCGGAGGCTGCGATGAAGTATTTAACACAAGAAAAAGGTTTTGTTCCTGAAAAAACAATTCTTTGGGGGAAAGAGCTGGGAAGCTTTTTTGCTGCGAAGCTTGCACAGACGCATCCACCGAAAGCTCTTATTTTAGAAAATCCGATGAGTGGAGTGAATGATTTCAAACCATGGTTTTTGCGGTATGGGGTGCCGTCTTTTTTGATTAAATATAAATTTGATCTTGTGTCAGAATTATCAAAACTAGAGATTTTACCGATAGTACTTCGGCATACAAAAAATGAAATTCCAGAAGATTTAAAGGAGGTTTTCACCAATCCCGACCAAATATTGGAATGGCCGAAAGAATCAAAAGCATTAGAACAAACGATACAAAACTTAAAACAACAACTTCAATGAAAAATTTTATCGAAAATGCTCATGGACGGTTTGGACGATATGGAGGATGTTTTGCTCCAGAGTTATTACAACCGATTTTAAATCGAGTGAAAGAGGCTTTTGAAAAATTTAAAAATACACCAAAACTTCAACAAGAATTCGACGAATTACTAGAATCTTTTGCAGGAAGACCCACACCGATTTATTTTGCTCAAAATTTGTCAGAGTCTCTTGGTGGGGCACAGATTTGGATTAAACGAGAGGACTTGTTACATGGAGGGGCTCACAAAACAAATAATGTATTAGGACAGGCCTTGCTTGCTCGGGAGATGGGAGCAAAATTTTTGATTGCCGAGACAGGAGCGGGGCAACATGGGATTGCAACAGCTATGGCAGGAGCGAAGTTTAAATTACCCGTGAAAATTTTTATGGGAACAAAAGACATTGAACGACAAAAGGTAAATGTGGAACGGATGCAACTTTTGGGAGCTGAAGTTGTTTCGGTAGAATCAGGATCAAAAAGTTTGAAAGATGCAATTAACGAAGCGATGCGATTTTGGATTGCACATTCTCAGGAAACTTATTATATGTTTGGGACTGCAGCTGGTCCACATCCGTTTCCAGAGCTTGTGGCGAGGTTTCAAAAAGTAATTGGAGTGGAGGCGCGCGAACAAATACTTAAAAAAGTTGGTCGATTACCGGATGAAGTTTTGGCATGCGTGGGAGGAGGGTCAAATGCAATAGGTATTTTTCAAGCCTTTTTGGAGGATTCTTCCGTAAAACTAGTTGGGGTAGAGCCAGCTGGAGATGGAATAAAACATGGTCTTACGATAGGAAAAGGAAAATATGGATGTTTGCATGGGAGTCTTTCCAAAGTGAATTGTGATGAGCATGGGCAGATTGAAGAAAGCCATTCAATTTCTGCTGGATTGGATTATCCAGGAGTTTCACCGTTGCATGCATTTTTAGAAGAAGAGATGCGAGCAGAGTATGCGGGAATTTTGGACGATGAGGCAGTTCGTGCCTTTTTAGATTTTTCTAAAGCAGAAGGCATTATTCCAGCATTAGAAAGTTCACACGCATTAGCAGAAGCGATGAAACGAGCTTCAACATATGGAACAGATAAAATTTTATTGGTAAATCTTTCGGGGCGTGGAGATAAAGATTTACATACAATTTTTGATTATTGTGAAAAAAACGGACTTCGTTAAATTAGTTTTTAAAAAAGAAATATGAACCGATATCAAAAGACATTTTCCGAATTGAAAGCCAAAGGTGAAATGGGTTTTATGCCTTTTTGGATGTTGGGCGATCCAGACTTGAAATCTTCACAAAAAATTGTTGAGATGTTAGCACAACATGCTGATTTATTGGAGTTGGGGATTCCTTTTTCAGATCCTCTTGCGGATGGGAAGACAATTCAAGCATCTGCGGATAGAGCGATCAAAAGAGGAGCAACTGTAGGAAAGTGTTTAGATATAGTTGGGAATTTGCGAGTTAAATTTCCAGAAAAACCGATTGGTCTTTTGGTTTATTTAAACTTGATTTTACAGTTTGGAATAGACGATTTTTTTGTAGAATGTAAAAAGCAGGGGGTTGATTCGGTTCTTATTCCAGAATTGCCTGAAGGAGAAGTTTCTCTTGTTGAAAATTCGGCAAAGGGACATGAAATAGATCTTATCTTTCTCGTTTCGACCAATACTCCAAAAGAAAGAGTAACATCTATTTTAGAGAAAGCAGGGGGGTTCTTATATGCAATTTCTACTCCAGGGATTACAGGTGCAAAAGAAAAAATTGCCACTAAAACTTTGGAAATGATCAAAGATTTAAAGACACAGACGGAGATCCCTGTTTGTGTTGGGTTTGGGATTTCAAGTCCAAAACATTTAGCGCTTTTGAAAGAAAACGGAGCGGATGGAGGGATTATTGGTTCCAAACTTTTTGAGTTTCGAAACGACATTAATGCGATGGAAAAATTTTGTAAAGCGTGTAAAAAGGCGATACGGTAAGAGTTTTTCGAGATTGAATTCTAGGTGGTTTTTATTGTTTCCTATGAACTTGACAGCTTTGTCCAGAAGGGTAAATTAGAAATATAAATTAATTTAACTTTGAAAAATGGATTCACCGAAAAAAACGCCTGTTCATTTAATTGGTGCACGAGCTTCGAATGAGAAAGAACTTGGACATCTAGCTAAAGAATTTTCAGATCACTTAGAAGGAGATTCTAACATTGATTTAACACTAGATATCAAGCAAGAAGCACCAGAAGAAAGTTGTGTAGTGTATGCTAGAAAAGTCTTAGAAACTTTACCAAAATCAAACGAATTAAATGGTCCATTGATTATTGCTTCTACGGGAGTAAATGATGTGGAATATGAAGATGCCGAGACTCCAGTTGTTTTAGCTCCAAATTTATCAATTGAAGTAGTAGAGGCGTTAGTTAGAAAATTACCAGAGATGAAGGAGAATCATCCCAATGCTGATTTTTTAATTATTGAAGCGCATCAAAAAGCAAAAGAAAGCATTCCTGGTACAGCTAAAGAGGGTGCAAAAATTTTAATGGAAGATTCGAAAGTTGAAAATGTGGTAATAAAATCGATGGAAGAATGGGAGGAATTTGCGAAGAATCCATTAATACATCTTGGAAAAATAGTTAGTGTTAGATGTGATGAAATCTCTGAGAAAATTTTTAAAGTACCTGATGAAGCTATAGGAGGTCACGGAATACACAAATTTATTGCTTACGAAGACGAAGGAAAAGTAGACGAAGTTGAAACACAAGTGCTTGGTAGAAAAGCTTATGCAGAAGGATTGGGACAGTTGATTCAATTATTGGAAAACTCTCCTGATGAATTTAAAAAAGGTGTTACTAGTATTTTTGAATTAGTTCAAAAGAATCTTTTAAAAGTTGAAAAAGCATAAGATACTTATTTCACCGTAACTGATTTTGCTAAATTTCTCGGCATATCTGGGTCAATATTTCGCAGAAGTGCAAGATGATAAGCAAGAATTTGAACTGGAATAATGGTCACAATGGCTTTAGCTCCATCACAGTCAGGAATTTTGAGCCACTCATCAAAAACATCTGCTCGTTGAGGAGAAATTCCAATGATTTTAGCTCCACGAGATTTTAGTTCTACGGCGTTTGAAAGAGTTTCCAAATCATCGCCAAGGACCAAACAAGGAGTGTCTTTTTCAATTAGGGCGATAGGACCATGTTTGAGTTCTCCAGCAGAAAATCCTTGAGCATGAATATAAGAAACCTCTTGAATTTTGATTGCTGCCTCTAAAGCCATGGGATAGAGATCCCCTCTTCCGATGATAAATAAGTTTTCTTTTTTGACGATTGTTTTTGCAACATCTTGGATGATTGCTTCATATCGTTCATTTAAAAAATCATTTATGGATGAAGAAGTAGATCTCAATATTTCTCTAGCAATGTTTGTCTTTCCAACTTCTGTATAGGCAAGGAGAAATAATAATGCCATTTGCGAAGTAGCAGCTTTTGTAGATGCTACGGCTTTTTCTGGTCCAGCGAGAATAGGGATATGGACATCAGACAATCGAGCGATTGAAGAACTTTCAACATTTGTCAGACTCAAAATTTTTGCACCTGCTTTTTTTCCTCGTTCTAAAACTTCTAATACATCAGCGGTTTCACCTGATTGTGAAATGGCAATGATGGCTGTTTTTTTGTTTATAAATCTTTCAAAATATGGCATTTCTGAGGCAGGAACGACATTTATTTTTCGTCCTGAAATTTCGGCAAAAAAGTATTCTGCTGTCATTGCGACTTTGTGAGCGGTTCCACAGGCGACAAAGAATACGCCGTTACAGTCTTTTAGTAGAGAAATGGCTTGATTGAGTGCATTCTCGTCATGATTAATGGCTCTGGCAATAGTTTCTTTTTGTTCAAAAATCTCCTTGATCATAAAGTGTGGAAATTTTCCTTTTTCCGCGGACTCGACTTTCCATGGAACTTTAATATCTCTTTTTTCAACAGGAAGACCAGTTTGTAGATTTTTAAAGTTTACGGTTGTACCATTCACCAAAACCATTTCATTATCATCCAGATAATTGACGATATTTGTTTTTTCCAAAAAAGCAGGAATATCAGAAGCGATAAAAGTTTCAGTTTTTCCACGACCAATAATCAATGGACTTCCTCTGCGTGCGGCGAATATACCAGAGATGCCTTCAAACATAGCGAGAAAAGCAAATCTACCATCGATTTTTTTAGCTGTTTTAGTGATACATTTTTCAGGTGAAAAACCAGCTTCAAAAAAAGAATTAAGTATTGCTGCGATTACTTCTGAGTCAGTTTGAGAACAAAAGCTTGTTCCTTTCGCCTCAAATTGTTTTTTATGTTTACTAAAGTTTTCAAAGATTCCATTGTGTACAATTGTCACTTTTCCCACCTGGTGCGGATGGGCATTTTCTCGTGTAACCCCGCCATGAGTAGCCCATCGGGAGTGTCCGATACCTTCAACACTGGGAGAAAGTTCTTTATTTACTTTGGATATTTTCCCCACCTCTTTTTCAATGAGAATAGCGTCTTTTCCCGCTTTCCGCAAAGCAATCCCCCAGCTGTCATAGCCGCGATATTCAAGTTTTTTTAATCCCTCTAATATAATGTTTCCAGCATGATTGCCTTTTCCAGAAACGGCGAATATTCCACACATGTTTGAAAAACAAAAAAATACGAATGAATTTTAGAACATTGTAGTTAAGGAAACAATGATAAAAACAAAAAGAATAAAATAAGAAATCTATTTTGTACAAAAAAATAAAGATTCAAAAATATTGGGAAGAAAAACATTAAAATCACATTTTTTTTCTTTTTTTATGTAAAATAACGATCAGCCATACCAAAGACATAAATGTGGCAATTCCAAATCCTATCAATCCCAATATTGGAATTTCCCAAATTTTCTTTCCAATATCCGTGGTAACAATCAAAGAAGATCCCACAATAAGAGCAGAAATAAGGAGAGAAAAAGAAAGGATGTTTAGGGAGCTCTGTATTTGATTAGTAGTATTTTCTAATCCTTTATGCTCAATATTTATTTTTATTGTTCCTCGACAAAGTTTTTTTGTAAGGATGTTTAGTTCGTGTGGAAAATATGAAATAAATTTTTGTATTTCTTGCATATTGCCTAAAATCGTATTCATAATCTTTTTTGGAACAAACTGGCGAATAAAAAGCTTTTGGGTGAAAGGCTTAATGGTTTGAATCATATTAAATTCAGGGTCAAGTTGTCTTCCAACTCCTTCTATCGTAATAACCGCTTTAATAAGAATGGCTAAATTAGCAGGAATTTTCAGTTCATGAGAAGTGATAATCTGTATTACACTTCGCAAGGCTACCCCCAATTCAATTTCTTGGAGAGATAAATTTGCGTATTGATTTACAAAATCTTGAACATCTTTTCGAAGTTCTTTACTATAACTTTCATCTTCAGAAACTCCCATATCATCAAAAACAGAAAGGATTTTATCGGTATCCTTGTCAGCAATACCTGCAAAAAGATTGGCAAGGGAAAGCATTGTATCTTCTGTAATATGTCCGACCATTCCACAATCAAGAAAAACAATTTTTCCATTTGGTTGAACAAAAATATTTCCTGCGTGTGGGTCTGCATGAAAAAATCCGTCTAAAAACACTTGTTTAATAAAAGCGATTGCTCCTATTTTTGCCGTAAATCGTAAATCTATGTGAAGTTTTTTTAGCTTGGAAATAGAATCAACTTTTGTGCCTTCTATAAATTCCATTGTAAGAACTTTTTCAGTCGTTAATTCTCGATAAACAAACGGAAAATCGATTTGTTTTTCATTGGTAAAGTTATTTTTAAATTTTTCTAAATTATCCGCTTCAATAACAAAATTTAGTTCTTGATGAATAGATTTATCAAATTCTTTTATAATCTCAGACGGGTTATAATTTTTAGCTTTAGGAATTTTTTTAGCAACAAATCCAGCTAAAGCATAAAAAATATCAAGGTCGGTTTCTATTGTTTCTTGTATATTTGGTCGTTGAATTTTGACTGCCACAATTTCTCCTGTATGAAGGACTGCCCGATGTACTTGTGATATAGAAGCGGAAGCAATTGGTCTTGGTTCAAATTCAGCAAAAATTTTGGGAAGTGAACTGTTAAATTCCGTTTCCAAGATTTCTTTGGCTTCGTGAAAGGCAAAAGGAGGAACAGAATCTTGTAATTTTTCTAATTCTTGAATGTATTCATCAGGAAAAATATCTGGTCGAGTGGACATAATTTGTCCAAATTTGATAAAAGTTGTTCCGAGTTCTTCAAAGGTTAAACGAAGTCTTTCTGCAGATGAATTATGATGAACATCTTTTGTTCTGCTAAGCAACGGGATATCCATTTTATCAAAGAGAAATCCAAATCTATATTTTACAAATACGGATACGATTTTTTTGAATCGTTTTAAGTCTTTAATTTTTTGTTTTAGTTTTGACATGGGATGAGATTAATCAAGAATAGGAACTTTTGTTTTTTTGATAGTTCTAATTTTGTTTATTCCTTTTTTGTATTTGGCTGGTTTTGATGGATCGAAAAAGAGGTTGTATTGAGAATGTTGATCTTTAAGTTTATTAGCGTGTTTGATGGGACACCAATAGCGCTCTGTTCTAGCTGATACTTCTCTTAAGTAGGAAACCAAACAATTAAAGTAACTACAATAAACACAGTTGATTTTTTCAAATAAAGTTAAAAAAGGTAGATGTCTTCTGTCGAATACAAAATAATCTTTTGCTTTCACTTTTGGCAATCCATACAAAGGAAAACAAATTTGATGATAAACCTCCAAGAATATGTGCATTATGACAGCAGGGATAATCATGGCATAGATAAACGGAGCGGAAACTAAATATCGAAGAAATAAACCGAATTTTAATTTTTTAGCATAAATTTTTCTATTAAGTGCTTTTTGTACTTGGCTTTTCTTTGTAGACAGTTTGTTGATATGAATATCAAATTGTTTGAGAAGTGTTATTTTTTTAACTTCTAAAGAAGGGAGGAGTTTATCTTTGTGAAGTTTTTTTGAATATGTTTTTTGAATTTCAAGCTTTTTTTTCATAAGTCTTTCAATGGTTTCATCAAAGTCTTGCATGATTGATGTTCTGAATGTTTTCAGCTTTTTCAACTTAGCTGATTGTTTCGCAATTGACTGTTGTCGAAGACGATTGAAAAATTTCATGGGATGATTTTTTTATAAAAGAGATAAAAAGACTAAAGTTGCTATTCCAATTCAAAACAAAACTTCAATAAGTAGAAATGGAGAAATAAAATCAATTAGATTTTGATGTTCTTGTTTATTTTTTAAAATACACGAATCAAATTCATACCATCTTTCTTTAGTAAATGTCCATTGGTTTCTACAAAATCTAAAAAGTGAGTTGTTCATTTTATATATTTTAATTTATAATTTTTTTTATTTTCTAAAAATAATTGAAGTTAAGACTTCTGTGGCTGATTTTGGTGTCCAACGCTTTTCCTGAAAAAAGATTTTTTCCAATAAGAATGAATCAAGTCCTCCTACCAAAAGATATGCCGTAAGTATTGAGTTGTTTGTAGGAATAAGATTTTTTGTTATCCCTTCTTCAATAACTTCTTCAAAATAGGTAATAATTTTTTTTCTTAATTCTGTAACAAGATGAATAAGATTTTTTTCTGAATGTGGTATTTTTTGTAGTGCGGTTGTAAAAATATTTTTATGTTTGAGTCCAAATTTTATATAAATGATACTTAATTTTTCTAATTTTTGATCGAGGCTTTCTTTTTTGGAATTTGCTTTCTTTAATTTGGTATTCAGTTCATTGAAAGCTGTTATCAAAACTTCCTTAAAAAGTTCTTCTTTGTTTTTAAAAAAATGATAAACAGTGGGTTTAGTTACCCCAACTATTTTTGCAATATTACTAATAGATGTTCCCACATATCCTTCATTAGAAAGGATTTTTTGAGCAACTCTTAGTATTCGATTTTTGGTGGGAGTGATTGTTTTCATTTTTGTTGATTATCCAATAAACCATCTTTGAGCCAAATAACTCTGTCTACTTCGTTTTTATCTTCTGGTTCGTGACTTACCATAACAATAGTTTGTCCAAGTTTTTTATTAAGCTTTTTGAAAAGATTTATAATTACATCAGAGGATTCACTGTCTAAATTAGCACATGGTTCATCAGCAAATAATATTTTAGGGGTATTTACAATGGCTCTAGCGATTGCTACTCTTTGTTGTTCTCCACCAGAAAGTTCGTAGGATAAATGATTAAGTCGATCCCCAAGTTCAACAGCTTCTAATGCTTGAGTAGCTCTTATTTTACATTCATTAGAATTTAATCCTATCATCATGAGTGGTAAAGAAACGGCTTCTATTGATGTTAATTCAGGAAGAAGTGCATACTCTTGAAATACATATCCTAAATTTTTTAAACGAAACAGGGACTTTTCTTTATTTGAAAATTCTTTTGTATTTTTTTTATCAATAATCAATTTTCCACTTGTAGGAGTATCTAAAAGTCCTAGTTGATGAAGAAGTGTAGATTTTCCTGAGCCACTTCTCCCCATAATACCAACAAATTCACCTTTTTTGATATGAATAGATACCCCTCTTAATGCCAAAACTGGAAGTTCTTCTGTTCCGTAAGTTCGTGTTAATTTTTCAGTTTTTATCATGGTATTTAAAATTAGACTCCCCAAATTAAATCAAGAATTGATTTTTTGGAAACTCCCCATGCGGGGATAAATCCAGAAATAATAGAGGCTACTATGAGAGCGATACTATTAATAATTACATCTTTTGTAAGAATCTCCAAGTAAACAAGTCCTATTGGAAAATCGAGGGGGTGAATGGCAAAGTATGGGGATAAAATAAAGTACAAGATAAATAGTCCTCCTCCAATACCTAATAAGGCGTAGAATAAAGCCTGAAGAAGGTAAGAGATAACAATGGTATGTTTTTCCATTCCAATTGCTTTTAGTATTCCAATTTCTTTTCTTTTATTAATAACTCCAATAAAAATAATAATAAAGATTGTTATACCTGATACAAATAATCCAATTCCAGTTAAAAGAATCTTTATCATTAACATACTTTCAGTGATATCTGTAATAATTCCTGTGTATTCTGTCCATGGATTGATTTTTTCTTTTGTGATTCCTATTGACCGAAAATCTTGAATATATTTGGCAGTATTGTTTATGTTCTTGGTTTTAACTAAAATTTCCGTAGCTTGATTGGAAACTTGAAGCATGTCTTCCATTTCCTTTTCGGTTACGAATGCTCCAGCATCGGCAAAAAGATTTTTTGTATCGAAAATTCCTTTTATGGTGTACTCTCTTTTTATGCCGTTTGGGTAGGTAATTGTTATTTTTTCTCCTATTTTTAATCCACTTGATCCTCCTAAAGATTCATGAATAAAGTTGGAAGTATATCCTCCTGAAATATCTTTTCCCAATAAAATTTTATCTCGATCATTTTTATTTAAATATTCTCCTGCAAGAATAGAATTATGAAAAATGCTTACTTTTTTTTCTTCTTCAGGACTCATAGAACTTACTATCCAACTGCCAATTTTTGTATCTTGTCCGTCCTTTCTTTTATCGTATGTAAATTGTGTATAGGTTTTATAGTGTGCTGTACTTCCGATAACTCCGTTTAGATGGTTGATTTTATTTTTAAGTGATTTTACATTTTTTATGAACATTTCATTTTCTGGTGGTTCAATTTTTATATGTGAAAACTGTGTATCGATAGCTTGAGAATTCATAGTTTCAACCATTCCAGACATAAGTGCTGCAATAAAAGCGATATTTAGAAAAACCAATGACATGATAGAAATGGTCAAAAATAATGACCATTTATTGCTTCGTGTAACCTGTTTAATCGCCAAAAATGTAGCAACTTTTAAGTCATTTAGAGTTGTTTGAGCACTTTGTATTTTTTGGAGAAATCCTTTTTTATCTTTAGTCATAATTGTTGATAATTAGTATTTCATCTTCTTCAGTGAGTCCTTCTAACACTTCAATATTTCCATCAATTCCTCTTAATCCAGTTTGAATTTCTACTTTTGTAGTAAGGAATTTTCTTGGGTCTTTGTCGTTTTCTAGTTTTTTTAAAAGTTTTACAAATGTGTTATTATCTTCGTAAAAAAGAGCTTCTTGTGGGATAACAAGCGTATTTTCTCGTTTTTCGGAAATAACATATAAATCAACAGACATTCCTGGTAAAAATCGTTTATCAGTTTCTTCAAGTTTTATTTTTGCGGTATAATAAGTTGTTCCTTGTATGACTTTCTTCTTTGGTTCAATAACCATAATTTCACCCATAAAGACTCTATCTTCAAAAGCATCAAAGATAATTTTTACTGTGTTTTTTGCTTCAATTTTTGCAATGTCTATTTCTGGTATATTCGCTTCAATTTCATATTCATCTCCTATAATGGAAACAATAAGTGTGTTGGGAGGAATGATTTCTCCTGCGGTTATGTCTTGTTTGGTAATTGTTCCGTTGATAGGGGCATAAAGAATCGTTTTTGCTAACTGAACATTGATATTTCTTATTTGTGCTTCGGCTGATTTTACGCCTGCTCCATAAACGGTTATTTGTTGTGAGGTTGAACCTGCTTCTAATAAATCTAATTGTGAGCGTTCCATTTGAAAAGCCGATTTTGAAGTATTCCATTGTCCTTCGGCTATGGATAAATTGGATATGGTGGTATTTATATTGTTTCTTGAGATGGCTATATCAACTTTTAAAGTATTAATAGTAGACTGTGAAAGATTTGAGTTTGGATATAAGGAGGTAATAAATAGTGCTAATTTATCCAAATAGGTCTTTATTTGTTGAAGGTTCTTTCTTGTTTCAGAGATAGAAACACGAAGATCATTTTTGGAATTAAGTGAAATAATTTTTTTCTGCCATTCTTCCATCATCTTTCCGATATAAAGTCTTTCATTCTTAATTTGACTTTCAAGTTTGGAATTATTTGATCGGATATTTAAGTGAGCATTGTTTGAGCAAGGATTACTAAAGATGATATCTCCTTTGTCATAAATTACATATTCTGATTGTGTGTAGGCCTCTCGAAGACGGTTAATAATTATATTTTCCGAATCTCCAATAGTTGTTTGTGTTTTATATAATCTAGTTTTTTGAACATTAAGTTCTTCGGGTCTTGCCCCTCTTTCTATCTCCTCTAATCGTGCCTTTTCTGCTTCAAGTCTAGCGCTTTGTGCTAATTTTTGTGTCCACAAATCTCCACTATGTAATGTAATTAATTTTTGTCCTTTTTTTACCTTATCTCCAACTTGTACATAAACTTGTTTAACTTTCCCCCCAATTTCAAAAGCAAGGTTTGCGTCTTCTTTAGGTTCTAATGTTCCAGTAACAAATACCTGTTTTTCTATGTCTGCTCTTTTTACTTTGGTAGATTTATAACCGTTGGTAATAATGTCGTAGTTTTTAATAATTTTTGTTCGATTGTATATAATGAAACTTCCTGCAATGAGCGTTAGGAGAAGAAATACAAGAGCGATAACATATTTTCTTTGAAAAATCATTTTTGGAAAAAATTAGATGATGAAGTTGATTGTTGTTGAGTGGAATTGATTGGAGCAGATTGGATGTGAGATTGAATAACCTGATTAATGGAATCTCTTATTTGATAAAAAGAAACATAACCTATGAAATTAAATCCAAAAGAATTTCCTATGATTGATATTCCAGTGAAACTCAAAAGAACGATGATAAGTCCAATGACAGAGTTTCTTACTCCATTTACGGCTTTTTTAATCTTTTCTTCATCTCCTGCGGAAAGTATGAACTGTATTCCCCCCAAAAAAATATAAACAACCGACAATCCTGCAACAATTATAAACGCATAGGTAATAAACATTTGTACTAGTTCAATAGTTCCCATATCCGAAAAGATGAGTGGTTGTGAAATTTCAAGACCTCTTTGAGAAGTATTAATCAGATTTGATATTTCTACTAAATTTGATGGCATTTTTATTTTGTATCTTTGATTAAGTAGATAGAGAATAGCTATTTGTCCTATATTATCTACTTACCGATTGGTAAGTAATATACATCAAAAAATATAAAAATGCAAGTAAATCAAGGGGTATATATTTTCTAGAAAATATCTCAATTCTTTTTTTCTTAATTCTTGAATTTATCATCACTTCCCAAAATTTTGCCAAAACTCAATTTCAGCATCATTATCTGGATTTTGAACTAAAGGAAACTGAAGATTTAATATTTTTTCGTTAGAATCTTTGATTTCTTGAATGACTTTTTCTCGGTCTTCGGAAGTTACTTTATATTCTTTTATTTCAAGCTTTCCTGCTTGATTGGGGGTTAGAAATTCAATAGCACAAGACTCTACTTTCCATTGAACTTTTGCCTGAAGAGATAAAAGATCGTAGAAAACCAGTTGTCGCCAAATACGACTTCCTTTTGAGATAGGTCTTGGTTTTCCAGATTTATAATCCACAATTTTGGCAATGGTTTGTTTTTCGTCTAAAAACTCAATCTTATCTGCTTTTCCTGTAATGCGAATTTCTTCAACAGAAGGCGAAAACTTACCAAGATTAAATTCGAGTATGGCATTTTGAGTAAAAGATTCTTTTCTTGTCTCAAAGTAGTTTTTCAAAATTTCAAGTCCATGTGCTTGCAGTTTTTTAAACTCACTCAATTCCAAATTTTGTCCTCGAAGAGCCTTCTCAAATTCAGTTTGAAGTATTGAAAAATCATCAAAGTTTTTCGTTCGGAAAAACTTTTCCAAGGCTTCATGAAGAGAAACACCAAAAGCCATTTGTGCATTTGGTTTTCGGGGAAACTTATAGAGATTTTGAAAGAGGAACTTTCGTGGACAATCAAGATAACTTTGCAGACTTGATGCTGACCAAATAAAGTTTTTGACACGCGTACGCAAAATATCTTTTTCCTCCTCTGTGAGTAAAAATTCTTTTTCACCGGACAAGAATATAGGCAAAAGTTTTTGAACTTCTTCTTCCAGTTCATCTGTAGGCAATGTTTTTGTAAGGGTTTCTGGAATTTCATGCCAAAACTGGGAAGGATTTTTTTTTCGACCGCTAATGTCTGTTTGGCTGTAAGAAAGAAAAACTTGTTTTCTTGCTCTGGTCATGGCGACAAAACAAAGTCGTCGTTCATCTTCGTTTACATCGTGATTTTCCTCAAACATTTGTGGCAGAGGCATACCATTTCTTACACGAGGATTTCCCCATTTTTTATCTTCAAATCCAGGCAAAAAGACAATATCAAATTCACGGCCTTTTGATCCATGAGCTGTTAAAATATTGATTGCATGCCGGTCTGCAGGGAGTTCATCTGGTCGGATAGGGATTTCAAGTTTTTTATAGAGTTCAATAATTTCTAAAACTTCGGGAAGAGTATCTGCATTTTGTTCGCGAACAAAATCAAAAAATTTTCTAATTTTGGCGAAGTTATTGGTAAGTGATTTGTCGCTCAAAAAGGAAGCGAGTCCGGACTCGTAAAACAATTTTTCAGTTAGAACTCCTGGGCGACAGTGTGAAAAGTTTTTTCGAGATTCAGCAAAAAAATCGATAAAAGGTGTTAGTTCAGGATATTCTTCAGATTGTTCCATGAGGAATTCTATTTTTGATTTAGTTTTTTCGCGTGAGAATTTAAGAGAAAGTGCCAAAATCTTTTGTGCAGAAATATCCCAAAAAGGAGCATGGAGTACCTCAAAAACTTTGTCATTTGCAGCAGGAGTTGAGATTACTTCCATCATGGCAATTAAGATGCGCACAAACTCATCATTAAAAATATTTTGAAAAATTTGAGCAGCAATTGGAATACCAAATTTTGGTAGTTCTCGGGCAAGAGTTTTGACTTCTTTATTATTTCGTACCAAAATTGCGATTTCTCCTGGGGGAGTTCCTTCTTCAAGGGCTTGTTGAATTCTGTGAATCAGAAAGTTGATTTCTCCGTAAGTAGACCCAAACTCGACCTTGAAAATTTCGCCAGAAAAAGACTTATTTTTTCCAGCTGCGACAAGATTTTTATCTGGATCAATTCGTTCTAGGTTTTTTTCTACGACAGAAAAAGCTGCATTTAAAATGTTTTGTGCCGACCTATAATTTGCTTTGAGAGAAATATTTAATCGATTGGGAAATTTTTGGCAAAATTCATGGATATTTTCAACACTTGCGCCTTGAAATCGGTAGATAGATTGATCATCATCTCCTACTGCGAGAAGATTGGGTACATCATCAAAGCTTGTAAGAGCCCACAAGATTGAGTTTTGAGCGGAGTTGGTGTCTTGGTATTCATCTACCAAAATGAACTGATATTTTTCTTGGAGATCAGCACGAAGACTTTCATTTTTTTGTAATGCTTCTACGACCCACATGATTTGGTCATCAAAATCAAAAACTCCTCGAGATGCCAATTTTGTCTCATACACTTCCCAAAAATCAGCTAATTCTGCCATTTTGGACATCTTGTGTTCAATCTTTTGCATCACAGCAGGTTTTGGATCGCCGATATTAAAATTCCCAGTTTTTCTTTTATAAAAATTAGACGGATTGTTTTCAAGTCGTTCTTTTTCAGATGGAAGTAAATCTCTCAGTTCTTTGGGAGAAATATTTTCTCGTTTAAGTTTCGAAAGAGTAGAGAGGAAATCTGTTCGGGAGAGAAAAGGATCAAAAACAGAACCAAAAAATTTCCATTTTTGATTTTCAACAGTATCACGGAAAGCTAGGGCTTTTTGGAGATCATCGGCTATTTCTCGGGATCCACGCAGTGCTTCAAACTCACTTGGAAACTCTTCCATGATTGTTTCACAAAAACCATGAAAGGTTGAGATTTTCAATTTGTACGCTGCTGGACCGATTGTTTTTTGAAGACGATCTCGCATTTCAATTGCCGCGGCATTGGTAAAAGTTAGACACAGAATATTTTCTGGAAGTGTATCGGTTTCACACAAAATATGGCTAATTCTAGTCGTCAAAAGATGTGTTTTTCCTGTTCCAGGACCGGCGATGACTAGGACTGGACCAAAGATTTTTTCGACAGCTTCTCGTTGTTGGGGGTTTAGTTTTTCTAAAAAAGGAGTATTTTTCATGTGATGAAAAAAGTTTTTATGCTTATATGTTTTACTCTTTTTTTGTGGGGTTGTGAACAAAATTTAGAAGATTTAAAAAAGGTAGAGATAGGAGGGGAGACATTTCTCGTAGAAGTAGTTGATACGCCTCAAGAAAGAAGAGATGGGTTAATGTTTCGAAAAAGCATGCCTTTAGATAAGGGAATGCTCTTCATATTTGAAGCAGAAACATTGAAAACTTTTTGGATGAAAAATACGCTTCTACCACTAAAAATAATTTGGATTTCAGAAGAAGGAATTGTGGTAGATATACAAAATGCGGAACCTTGTAGGGCAAATCCTTGCAAAACTTATAGGGGGAAATCGAATGCCAAAATGGTTTTGGAAGTAAATCAATCCGTTCTGGAAACACTTGAAATTGGAGACATGATAAAGATTGGAAAATAGGAACTTCATATCTTCTCTGTAATTTTTTGACAAGAACTGCCAATCTAGATATGTTTTCTTGTGAATATGAAAAAATTCAATAGCGTCATCGTCACAAAAGTCATTTCGTAAAAACGAAGCGAGGTTTTGTGATGATAAGACTCGCATCGTTAGCGAGTTTTTTTGTGCAAAAAGATTCTATTCTATCGTTTTATCATTTTGTTTTTATCAGAGGTTCTTATAATCTATCTAATATGAAAAAAGCTTACGATCACTTGTCTTCGGAAGATAAAATTTATAAAAGTTGGGAAGATTCTGGAAAAATGCGTGCTGACAATACTTCTTCTCGCGAAGCTTTTACAATCCCCCTTCCTCCTCCAAATGTGACTGGACAGTTGCACTTGGGGCATGCGGCAATGTTGGCGATTGAGGATATTTTGATTAGATACAAAAAAATGTCTGGATATGAAAGTCTTTGGATTCCAGGGACTGATCATGCTGCGATTGCTACTGAAAATGTAGTGTTAAAACATTTAGGCGCCAAGTCTCGAGAAGAATTTTCTCGAGAAGAATTTTTGGAACATTGCCGCAAGTTTGCGGGAGAAAAACATGATACAATCGTCAAGCAAACTAAAAAAATGGGAGCATGGCTTGATTGGAGTCGCGAAGCTTACACTTTTGATGAAGAACGAAATTTTTCAGTTAATAAAATTTTTAAACAACTCTATGAAGATGGATTGATTGTTCGTGGACATCGGCTAATAAATTGGAGTGCTGGTGCACAAAGCGTACTTGCTGATGACGAGGTAGAATGGGAAGTCCGAAATGAACCATTTTATTATATTCGTTGTGGAGAATTTGTTGTTGGTACGGTGCGATCAGAGACGAAATGTGCGGATAGTCCTGTTGTGGTAAATCCTGAAGGGAAGTATGTTCGTGCAAAATTTATTGACTCGAAAGGAAAGGAGGAGATTTTTATTATTTCACAATTTCTTTTTGAAAACACTGAACAGCGAGAAAAAACTTTAAATTTGTTGGATAAAAACGGAACTTGGGAATTGTTGGAAACCAAGAGAGGAAAAGAATTAGAGGGAAAGTCTTTTGAATATGAAACTTATGCGGGGATGCGGAAATTTTATGTAATGGCAGATGAGGTAATTGATATGGAAAAAGGGACTGGAGCTATGACTATTTCTTGTAATCATTCGGCGGATGATTATGGATTGGGAAAACGAAAAGGGTTGGAAAATCTCTTTTTTGATAAGATTGATTTTGAAGGGAAAATGAAGGCTATTGCTGGAGCCTGTGAAGGAATGAGAGTCGCTGTCGCACGAAAAAAATCGGCAGAAATCATGAAAGAAAAGGGATTGCTTGTAGGTGAGGATAAAACATACGAGCATCGAGTTCCTTTGTGTTACAGATCTGAGTGTGTGGTAGAACCAATGGTTTCTCCTCAGTGGTTTGTGTCTGTGGAAAAAGAATTTACTTGTCGATTTACAGGAGAATGCACAACGCTAAAAAAACTTACACAGGAAGCGGTTCGAAATAAGCATGTAAAAATTATTCCCGAACGGTTTGAAAAAACCTATTTTCAGTGGATTGATAATTTACACGATTGGTGTATTTCTCGGCAGATTTGGTGGGGGCACCAGATTCCAGTTTGGTATGATGAGGATGGAAAAACTTATTTGCCAGAAGAGAGAAAACTTTTGTTGGTTCGACACGGTCAAAGTGAGGCAAATATGAATGATATTATTCAGGGGTCAGGTTGGGATACTTCGCTTTCTCAAAAAGGTAGAAATCAAGCGAAAGATTTGGCAGAAAAACTTGCAGAAAAAGGAGAAAAAATTTCAAGAATTGTGTGTTCAGATTTGAAACGCGCACATGAAACAGCACAAATTATAGCTGAAAGACTTGGGATGAAAGCAGAAGTTTTTACGGAGTTGAGAGAGATGGGTTTTGGTGATTTGGAGGGAAAGAATAAAACAGAGGTTTTTGGGAAACAAGAAATTAAAATAGAGGATGAACTTTCATTTATTTTTGATAATGAAAAAGGTGAAAAATTTGAGTCAGTTATAGAACAGAAACGAACTTTTTTAGAAAAAATAAAATCAGAAAACGAAGGTATAACATTGGTGGTTTCACACGAAATAACGATTTCAATTATTTTGGCGATGCATCGATTTGGAGAGGCTTTGAGTCGAGAAACTTTTGCGAAATTTGTTCAAGGAACGGTTTTGAAAAACTGTAATTTTCGGTCAATTGATCATTTTAATCCGCCAAAACAAACGAGTGAACAAAAAATAATTCTTGCACGGCATGGACAAACAGATGCAGGGAAAAACAAGATTGTACAGGGAGAAAGTGATGGTCTAAATGAGAATGGACGGGTGCATGCCCAAGGGCTTATTGAGGAAGTAAAAGATAAAAAAATTACTAAAATTATTGCGAGTCATCATCTAAGGGCAAAGGAAACGGCTGAAATTATCGCAAAAGAACTAAACTTGAATGTAGAATATTGGGATGAATTTTCTGGGATAGATTTTGGAGAGATTACAGGAACCTCTGCGGTTACTGGGGTGCTTGCAATAGAAAGATCTATGGAAAAAGAAACTGGAGAAACTTCTCAGCAGGTTTTTGATCGAGTAGAAAAAGGATGGCAAAAATTAGAGAACGAAAAATCGGAAGGTTCTATTTTGGTGATTGCACATCGGTCAGTTTTTTCTGCTATTGATGCTGTTCGAGAAGGGAGTGGGATTGAGGGGTTTTTAAAAACACGCAAAAAAAACGAAAATGCAGATTTTGGTATTTGGGGAGAAATTTTAGTTTCGCAAAAATCAGAACTTCGGCAAGATGCCGATACATTGGATACATGGTTTTCTTCAGCCTTGTGGCCGTTTTCCATTTTAGGTTGGCCGAACGAAGATGATCCTGATTTTCAAAAATTTTATCCTAACTCTGTATTGGAAACGGGACATGATATTTTATTTTTCTGGGTGGCACGGATGATTATGTTTGGGAGATATGCCACTGGGAAATATCCATTTCATACGGCTTATTTGCATGGGATGGTGACTGATGAAAAAGGTAAAAAAATGTCGAAATCAAAAGGAAATGGGATTGATCCATTAGTAATGATTGAAAAGTTTGGAGCAGATCCAGTACGACTCGCACTTGTGATTGGTTCAACACCAGGACAAAAAATTCCGATAGGAGAAGCAAAGATTTCTGGTTACCGAAATTTTGTAAACAAGCTTTGGAATGCTGGACGATTTGTACAAATGCAGCTTGATTTGGCAGAGATAACTTTCAATGACAAATCAAAGGTTGAGGCGAAATCAGTAGCGGACAAATGGATTGCCAGTCGGTTTAGTGAAGTAGCGAAAACGGTTCGAAAAAACCTTGAAACTTATGATATTTCCAAGGCGGGAGAGATAATATATCATTTTGTGTGGAACGAGTTTTGCGATTGGTTTTTGGAGACTCAAAAAGTAGAACAAAATCCAGAATTTCTCGCTTGGCTTTATTTTGAAATTTTGACATTGGTTCATCCACTTTGTCCTTTTGTGACGGAGAAAATTTTTAAGAGGTTTTGGGGAGAAAAGGAAAGCATAATGGATCGTAATTATTATCCTGAGCCTACTTTTCAAGATAAAGATGCTGAAAACCTTTTCAAGAAAATTCAAAACATAGTTTTTGAGATTAGAAAGGTTCGAGCGGATAAAAAATTGAATCCAAAAGATAAAGTGGTAGTTAAAATAAAGACTAAAGGCATGGAAGCAGGATTTGAACAATCATTGCGAGACTCAACAAAAGTTATCCAATCCTTGGCAAATCTTTCTGCACTAGAAATGGAGGAAAATATGGAAAAGCCGGAACACTGTGCAACGGTTTTTGTGGAAGAGATAGAGCTTTTTGTAGAGATTCCATTTGATGCTCAAGCTGAGAAAAACAGAATTACCAAGGAAATTGAACAAATTCAAAAGCAAATTTCTGGACTTGAAGGAAGACTTGCAAACAAAAGTTATATCGAAAAAGCACCAAAAGCACTTGTAAATCAAACTAAAGAACAATTAAAGAACGCAAAGCAGGATTTGGAGAAATTAGAAAAAAGTCTTAAAACCTTTTAACTTTCTTTTCTGATTAGTATTGAAAAGAGTTCTTGTTGTGTTATGGGATTGAAGTAAAAATATATTCCAATTAAAATTCCAACCAAAAGAAATATAAATAAAAAGGTTCGAAATCCATTGCCATCGGAAGAAGTAAATCCTTGTTGCGAGTGGGTTTGTTGAAAATAAGGACTGATCTTCTTTTTTTCTTCTTTGTATAAACGGTGAGCTGTTTTTAATGCAGAAAAAAGACTAGGGAGGTCTGTTACATTTTCAAAAATATCGGGTTTCCCGTTTTCATTTTTGTCTTCCATTACTTTTTTGAGTGCAGGATTTATATTTTGATGATTTTGGATTTTATAGTTTTGGTTCATATTTTAGGAACAGAGACCTACCTTTTGATTATACCATAAATTAGGGAAACTCTGATAAATAAACTCGTATTTTTCCATCCTCTATATCATAAATTACATCAAAAATTTCTTAGAAATAAAAATTTCACTATACTTTTGACGATTTAGTCCTTTAACGAAAATTTAAGATGTCTTCAAACGGAATCGATTCAATCCTTACGCGTGGAGTAGCACAAGTATTGCCAAGTGCTAAAACACTGACTGAACTGATGCAAAAAAGGAAAATCCGATTATACTTGGGGATAGATCCTACAGGTGCTTTTTTGACATTGGGACATGCTGTCGTTTTAAAGAAACTACAACAGTTTGCTGATGCTGGACATGATGTGATTTTGCTTATTGGGAATGGAACGGTACGAATTGGAGATCCTACGGGAAGAGACTCGACGCGCCCTGTGCTCACGGACGAAGAAATTCGTAAGAACTTTCAAGATTGGAAATCACAGGCAGAAAAAATTCTGGATTTTTCCAAAATTACGATTAAATACAATGGAGATTGGTTGGAGAAACTCAACTATATTGACATGGTTAAGTTACTAGGAAATGTGACGATTCAACAGTTGTTAGAACGAGATATGTTTCAGGAACGCATAAAAAAAGGACAACCTATTTTCGGACACGAAATAATTTACCCTTTATTGCAAGGATATGATTCAGTAGCTATGGAAGTAGATCTTGAACTGGGAGGAACAGATCAAACTTTTAACATGCTAATGGGTAGAACATTGCTCAAAAATTATAAGAAACGAGAAAAATGGATACTTTCAGTACCAATTATAAATGGAACAGATGGACGAAAAATGAGCAAATCCTACGGTAATTTTATTGCATTGACGGATGAGGCAAACGAAATATTTGGAAAAATAATGTCGACAAAAGACGAAGAAATGATGATGTATTTTGAAATTTTTACAGAAATTGATTTAGAAGAAGCAAAAAATCTTATTTTGGAAAACCCTCGGAATGCTAAAGTGAAACTAGCAAAAGCAATCGTTTCTTGGTTGCATAATGAAAAATCTGCGGACGAAGCGGAAAGAGATTTTGTTCAGAAGTTTGTGAAGAAAGAAGTGCCGGATCAAATGCCAGATTTTTTGGTTGAAGAAGATGAAATTGGAATTTTGACCTTGATTTCAAAAATTTGTAAGTTTGCAAACTCGAATTCAGAAGCACGGCAGCTCATTGCTGGAAACGCTGTTTCTATCGATGGGGAAAATATTACTGATCCAAAATATATTGTAAAAATTTCAGGGGAGATGGTGTTGAAAGTTGGGAAGCGAAAATTCGGCAGGATTAAAAAATAAAATTTCTATTTATAGATTTTCCTTAAAAAAAGCCCAAATGGTGTCCTCGTCAGGGATTGAACCTGGATCGCCGGCTCCGCAAGCCGATGTTTTTCCATTAAACTACGAGGACATTTTATGAAATAGGAGCCTGTTGTAATCGTTTGATTCGGTCATCAAGCCTGGGATGTGTTGAGAAAAACCGAGCAAAAGAAGCTTTGTTTGCGATTTTCATAGTTGATAAAGATTTTTGTCGTGAATCAATTTTGTTTTGCGTATTTTGGAGTCTTTTTAGAGCGGCGATCATTTTTTGTTTACCAACGAAGCTAGCTCCGCCAAAGTCTGCTCGGTATTCTCTCCATCTGGAGAAAGCAAAAACAATGACAGAAGCCAATGCGGAAAAAAGAATTTCAAATAAGATAGAAGTAACCCAATAAGCAAGTCCTCCAATCTCATCACCACTTTTTCCCAAAGCTGTTTGGACAGCGTAAGCCGCAACGCGTGCAAAAAAGATTACAAAAGCATTGATAACGCCCTGAAGGAGTGCCATGGTTACCATATCGCCATTTTGAATATGAGCCATTTCATGAGCAATTACGCCTTCTATTTCATCTTTATCCATTTCATTTAAAAGTCCTTGAGAGACTGCTACAAGCGAGGAGTTTTTGGTTGCGCCTGTTGCAAAGGCATTTACTTCGGGAGAAGCGTAGATACCAATTTCAGGTGTTTTGAAGCCTCCTTGAGAAGCGAGTCGTCCAATGATTTCAGTAAGAAAGATTTCATCATGATTTTGTGGTTGATCGATGATTTTTACTCCAAGCATGCGTTTTGCCAGAAATTTGGAGAGACATAATGAAATAAAACTCCCTGCAAAACCCCAGAGAAGGGACAATATAGCGAGTGACTTGAGATCTAGTCCGTAAGGTTTGAGATAGTGAATATCCAAACCAAAAACGGAAACAATCGTCATAATTACTGCAATTACTGCAGCATTAATCAAAAACCAAAAGAAAATTCGTTTAAAAGCAGTCATTATGAACAAAATTAAAATTAACACTTAGAATTTAGGGAAACTTTAAAAAAAAACAATATGTATTTTGAAGAAGCGAAAAGATGTATCATTCGTACTTATTTTTATTCATAGTTTTTTATCGGAGTTTCCTATAGACTGTCATTGTGAAAAATTATCTTTTTGTTCTTGGACGAAACTTTGAGTTATCGCGAGCGGAGCTTGTGCCTTTTTGTGAAGAGGTTTTTTCTGATAGAGAGAAAGGACTTTTTATCGCCAAGAATCTTCGTTTTGAGAACCCAAGGGAGTTGCCAAAAACTCCAGAACAGATTTTTTTAGACAGAATGGGAGGAGTGATTCGGTTTGGGGAGGTGTTGGGAGAATTCTTTTCTAAAAAAGAACTTTTGGACACAATGTTGAATCTTTTGAAAAAAGAAGAAAAAAATAAAATAGGGTTTTCGGTTATAGGTGCTGGGAAAAAGCTTTTTCCAGAAATTTTTCAAGGGATTCGTGATTATGCGAGAGAAAAAGACACAAAAATTAGAATAGAGAACTCAAAGGGCGAAAATATGACCAGCGGGCAGATTTTTGATCGAAAATTACTGCAAAAAGGGATGGAGTTTATTATTTGGAAACGGGGAAACTCTTTTTTGCTTGCACGAACTGTGGCGAATCAAAACTTGAGAAATTATACTCTTCGAGATCGACGAAAAGTTTTTCGAGATTCTAAAATGGGTATGTTGCCGCCAAAACTAGGACAAATCATGATTAATCTAGCGAATCCTTCTTTTGAAGAAACTGTTATTGATCCTTTTTGTGGAAGTGGAACAGTGAATATCGAGGCAGCGGTTACAGGGTATAAAACGATTGGTTCGGATATCAATCCTGAATTTGTGGAGGGTGCTATAAAAAACTTTGAGCAAATGGCTCAGAAGTTTCGGTATGAGGTGGAGGGAGGCGTTTTTGAGACTAAGGATGCTAAGAAGATAGACTGGAAAGACCAATCAGGTGTAATCTGCACAGAAGGATTTTTAGGAGAAAACTTTGATAGTAATCATCGAGTTACACCAAGAGAAATTGCTAATGAAGAACGAAAAGTGCTGGATATATGGATAAAGATTTTTGAAAACTTAGGAGTTTCTCAGATTCGAAAAGTAGTTTTTTGTCTGCCTTGTTGGAATTTTCGAGGCAAAAAACACTCGATTGCTGAAAAATTATTTGCCAAAATACCTAAAAATTTTTATATTCCTCAGGCTCTTTTTGCTAGACAGAAGACTTTTATATACGAACGAGACAAAACTTTCGTAGGACGAGAGATTTGTGTGATGGAAAGGAAGTAGAATTTATAAGGAAAAGGAGGCTGTTGCATTATTGATGATAATCCCGGGTAGCTCAGCGGTAGAGCAATTGGCTGTTAACCAATTGGCCGTCGGTTCGAACCCGACCCCGGGAGCCAAAAAAAAGAGAGTGGATACAAAGTATTCAGTCTCTTTTTTTTATTGTCTGAAGGACATGGTTAGAACCGAAGGTTCGAGGCAAAAAATGAGAAGTTTCGCTTAGCGAAACGACGATTATTTGAGCCCTCAAGGAGACAAACGAAGTGAGTCGTTAGGAGAGTCCCCGACCCCGGGAGCCAAATTCATTAAGATGGTGTTTAACGCCGTTTTTTTGATGTTCGATAATATTTGAAGCACTGCTTTGAGCTAGTCTATAAAAAGACTCTTTCCATTCGACCTCTATTTTATCAGGATAAATTTTTAGGTTCGAACTCAGTTTTGTTGTTCAAAATTTCCTTTGCATCTCTCAAAATTTGAAGTCGTTGCCATATAATTTCAATGTCTTTTTCCTGTTGTTCCAAAGAAAACTTCTGACTTTTTTCATCAGAATCTTTGCTCGATTTTTAAAGGGTTTCAATTGTTTTTCAAGTTCAACTTTCCTCTCGTCCTTTTTTAGACAATTTGAGGTTGTTTGAACTTTATTTTTTGTAGCCAACATAAACTTACTACTATCTGAATGAAATCCAGAAATACAAGTCTATGACTCATTTCAGGCACAAAAGCTATACTAGAATAGCGGTGTCGTTTTTAAAAAAATGAAAATGTAATACAGCTACTATTCCCTGTTTTTAACTACCCTTTCTTTTTAAAGAAAAAAAACATTGCAAAAACAATGAGCTTGTTGTTTTGGGATATAATTTAATTATAGGATTTTTGCTATACAGAAATACTTCCTAATAGCTCTGAAAATCTTGACGAAAAATAGTATTGGAGGTACTTTCCTCAGGCACTCTTTGTTATCGGAAATTTATTCTCAGGACACATTTTTTGAATGTGTAATTGGCGTCTGTAGAGATGGGGCGACTTCTCGTCCTAGCAGATGTCTCTTCTGAGGCTGATAACAAAGGGTGCAACGAAAGGCACCCCTTTTTTGAAAATGTCAGAAGAAAAAATTACCTTCTTACTCGAACTTGCTGAAAATGCACTTTATGAGGAAAAATATGATTATTGCAATGAGACAATCAATCAAATTCTTGCTGAATTTCCTAACTCATTACTAGCCAAAGTACTAAAAATTCAAGTTTTATATAAACAAGATTTAAAATTTGGGGCATTAAACCTTATGCATAAAATTGTTTTAGAATATACTGATGAGTTTGATTTATTAGATAAGTTGGAAGAGTCAACTTGGTCTTGGCATCTTGATGAAAAAATGCGTGAGGGGAGGTTGAGGAGTTTTAATCTTTATCATATATTAAACGCCCCAAACATTGATGAATTAAAAGATGAATACAATAAAAAAGAAATTGAGGAAATTGTAAAATCTATAAAACCTTTACAAAATTCTGTAAGAAAATTGGAATCAATTGAAAATATTTTGAACAAAAAATTCTTTTCTCAAGTTAAAGAAGTTCTTGATGAGTTAGAAAAAAACACTCAAACTTTTAAGAATAGTCCTTTTTTCGAGTCTCATTTCGGTAATTGGATAAGAGATCAAATTGTATTTGTCATCACCCCAACTATTAGAAAATTATTATCCATAGATAAAAACTTGTATCAAAAAGAATTAAACTATCTACTAAATCTTGCTTCTGATTTAGATGATCGAAAAGGAATATTAATCGAAATAGATTCACTGAAAAATCCCATAAATTGTTCTATAAGTCCTAAAATAAAAAAAGAAATTCAAAAAAACGAAAATTCTACAAAAACATTAGTTTGGATTATTACGATTATTATTGTCTTGATTGCTATTTTTTTACACTAAAAATAGTTTTTTCCCAATCCTGTGTTAATTTGTTTCTATATAAATATAACTTCCTCCAAAAGAAAAGTGGGAGGGGGGGGGATTTCTAATCTATTGCAGGGTTACTTTGTACAATGCACATTGTGTTAAATGAACCCACACCCCTAAATAGTAAGAAAACCTTTTCACTGAGCTAAAAAATCGACCTTTGTGCTTTTTTTGGTTTTTCACTCAGTAGATGTCAAGTTTTTGCCCTTTTTGAGAGAAGGCTTGAAAATCTCCTACCCTATTGAATAAGCGGTAAATTCGAAGTTTTACTATACCATATTCGAGGGGGTGTTTTCCCTTCGTTTTTTGCCAAATCTCCAAGAAGCAAATCTGTGGGGGATCTTCCTGCTATGAATTGATAAAATTCCTATGGAACAGGGCGCAAATCGATTTTGGGGTTGTCGGCTTTCTATATATGAGTGTTGACCAGGTACGTCTTAGAAGGAGAAGTTAACCTTAAGGTTTATTTTTCGAGATCTGTTCGGAGTGCTTCAGCCTCAGTAGAAATTAATTGAAAGTCACTATCGAAGGTAGTCTGTTCAGTCCTAGACTCAGGAGTATCTGATAGGCTTCCGAGCATTCCATTAGATTTTTTCGCTTTATCTTTCAGTTTTTTGTAGAAGGAAACAATTTTTTTACGGATTATTTCATCTTTAATTAAAAAAAGTCGCGTTCGCAGATTGTCGAAGGCGGTTGTATTAGAAAGGAGGCTATCGACATAGGAAGGAGCTATGATGGTTGCCTGTGTCCAAACTTCGTGCATATTTTGGATTGTGGACTTTATTTCACTAAGTTCATCACAGATAGCGATTTTTATTGATTTTAACTCGCGCGCACGCTCTCTCCATGCACGTATTTCGTCACTAATCCATCCTCCACTAATAGCAAGAAGGGCACCAAAAATCAGAAACAATGCATCATTACTCATAATGGACCTGGGTTACATTGTCATTTACTACTTCATACCAAGCAAACCTTGCCCGTACTCCCGCAACACTTACAAGTTTCTTTGCTTCATCTAATTTTTCTTTAGCTACGACAATGTAAAAGGCACTTGGGGCACTTCCAAGCTCCTTCCACAAAGGAAGACTGTCTAATAATTTACCACCATTTTCTATTTTTAGAACAAATAAGATTTCGTCGTTTTGGGGTGGTTCTTTTTTAAATAAAATAACATCAGGAAATTGTCCAGCGATTATTTTTTTGTCTGCCCCAGTGTTATCAAACACACGAAATCGACTAGATAAGCTCTTCCGTATTTTTTCTATAACCTTGGTACGGATACTAATATGTTCACCTTGTGCTTCCTGATTGGACATAGCAATTTTTGTAAAATATAATTTTTTTGATTCGACTATAATCTACTAAATTTAAGAAGAAAAGTATAATTGAGAAAAAAGAATTTAACAGCCACGATCTCTTTTGAATTCCTTGTGCAATACGCAAGTCACATCTTCCTAGAAATTAGGAGAGACCAATCCTTCCTAGCCAATGATAAGTTTAAAAAGCTTATTGACCTCAATTGCCGTTGCCTCTCTTTCCAGCTAGTATGATTCTCCAAGGGAACAATAAAGTGTTTTCGGTTTTTGTTGTAAGTGGTTAGTACGGTTCGGAGGTGAAAAGTAACTAGGGAGCCAAAAAAAAGAGAGTGGATACAAAGTATTCAGTCTCTTTTTTTGTGTTTGATGGATGTTTTTATCTCAAAATCAACAAAACTAATCCGACAATTTTTTCTTTTTCTTTTGGATCTGATTCTGCGATTAAAAGAGCTAATGTAGTGAGGGTTTCTGGTGAGATTTTTTTTTGAAATTCAAACCCTGATTTCTGTAAAAACCAGATAAAGGCAAACGCACCCGTTCGCTTGTTGCCATCATTAAATGGATGGTTTTTTATTATGAAATAAAGCAAATGAGCAGATTTCTCCTCAATGGTTAGATAGGCGTCTTTTCCAAAAACAGATTGGAAAACATTTCCCAAAATTCCTTTCAAGAGACCTCTTTCTTTTTCTTGTGCAAAAAGTTCAGTTGCCTCTTTTTTTATAAGAAGCTCTTTTTTTAACAGTTTAATATCTGCATACAAATCCTTTGCTTCAATGTCTATTATAGATTGAGTATTCCCATTTTTTGGAAACTTTTGTTTGTCATAACTTTCCAAGGAAAACCATGTACTGGAAAAAGTCTTAATTAATTCCAAAATGTTTTCTGTTTGAACTTTTGAATTATTCTTTGCCAAAAGTTTTACATTATCAACTGCTTGTAGGAATTCTTGATAATTATTTTTAAGTTGATACTTGTTGATAGTAAAGCCTTTTGTAACATGTTTTTTTAAAATTTTTGTAGCCCATTTGCGAAATTTAGTAGCAATTTTTGAATTAACTCGGTATCCAACAGAAATAATTACATCAAGATTAAAATATTCTACCTGATATGTTTTTCCATCACTGGCGGTTGTTGCAAAAAATGCAACAACTGATTTTTGTATTAACTCATTTTCTTTAAAAATATTTTTAATATGTCTTGAAATTACAGACTTATCTCTCCCTAAAATATTGGCGATTTGATCTAAGCTTGCCCAAACCGTCTCATTTTTAACATCTTCTTTCAAACGAATTGCCCCTTCTTTCGTTTGATAAATTGCCAACTCTTTTAGTTCTTTTTTCATAAAAATAATTTAAATTCTATCTATCTCATAATAAAGAGTATTTTTATTTTTTCTAATTAAATACTTTTTCAAAATTTTCCCAAACCTCAAAATTTCTTTATGACATCGAGTTTTGAATAAGAACGGAATGCTGAGTCATATAAAAAAGCGAGTGAATATTTTGTGTTTGGATGATTGACATTTCCTAAAAACAATCTAAATTTATCTTATGGAGTTTGAATCATTTCTTGATAGTCGATGTTGGAATAGTGATTGTGACATCGATGATGCTGGAGCATTTGAGAGATGTCAAAGAGAGCTGGAACAGACTGATGAAGGGTTGGTTCATAATGGGCAAAATATCAAGGGACCTGCTGTTCATATGGATTTTAGAGGAAATATTTTTAAAGAATGTTTATTTACAGGACACTTTGTTGACTGTAATTTTGCCGGGGCATTATTGAGAAGATGTGATGTTTCAAGAGCTATTTTTAATCTAGTGACGCCAGAAAAAGTAGCCCTTACGGAAGATGCAAAAAAAATTGTCGTATTAGATGAATCAACTTTAGTTCCTTTTTGCGATATGGTGGAAGTAAGTATGTACGAACCCGATAAGCCTGTAACATTTATGCCGGTTGAAATATCGCTTGATAATGATGTTTCAGTGTCATTTTTAATGAGGATGTATGACTGGGAAGAACCAAAGACTCGTAAAATAAAGCAAAAAGTTGGTTTAATTGCATTAAAAGACATGACCTTTGTTTTTGATGAACACGAGCATAGACTGTTTCGAGGAGGCATTTATTATATGCCGCGATTTCGAAACAAACCGCCGCCTCAGTCTAGAGAGGATCTTGTTAAAGCATGTAAAGAAAGACAGTTGGATACAGTTAGTGACGAAGAAGCTGTAAATGTCGTCTCTTCTTCTCAATTGCATCCATCTCATGATGTTACTTTAAGATTTGCAAGGATGCTTGATTTAAAAGATTTGGAAACTCAACAGATTCATCCTGACATACAAAAATATTTATTTCCTTTGATAAATCAAACAAATAAAAATAAAGAAAGGGTTAGAAGTATAATTTAGTAATTATGCTAGAATTTAACGGTTCTAATTTAGAAAAAGGAAAATATTGTTCTTTTTTTATACATTTTTCTATAAAAAAAACTTGCACTTATGTATAAACTAACTGTATAGTTTGTATATAAACTATATAGTTACTAATAGTATAAAAAATGATTGAAATTGAACAACCTCAATATAAAAAGAAAGAAGTTATGGAGGTTCTCGCTAAATTTTTTAAAGCCGAAAAAGGACAAGAGTTTTTTCAAGAAATAAAAAAAGAATTCTGTCTTAAGCGCTATGCTTCTTGGAAAGATATAAAGCATAAGCAATTTGATGGTTTTACAGCAAAAGAAGTTTGGATGGGACTCGTTTTTCATCGAAATGAAAAAATTCCAATGGCCATGAAAGATGAAGAAAATACTCCCTTCTTTTTTTGGGATTTGCCTAGATATAGAAAACTTTACCATGATTTTGATTCTTTGTGTTGCGGACAACTCTTATCAGATGAACCTATGCACAAGACAACTTTTATACAGAATGGAGAACTTGAAGAATCTATTTATTCGTCAAAATTGGAGGGGGCAGTAACAACGATATCGGACGCAAAGAGAATGATTCGGGATAAAATAAAGCCCAAAAATAAAGATGAACAAATGATACAAAACAATTATGAAACTATGCTAAAAATTAGAACTGACTGGAAAGATTCGCCACTTTCACTAGAGGTTTTAATGGAGATACATACTTCTATTGCAAGAAATACTGATATTGCTACAGAAAAAATAGGAAGACTACGGGAAGATTCAGACAAAGTTGTTGTTTCTAATACAGAAGGAGAGATTGCACACATCCCACCTTCTAATAAGTTTCTTGTGGAGAATATTTCAAATCTATTAGCATTCGCAAACGATGAAAACAAAGAAGAATCAAATTATTTTCATCCACTGGTAAAAGCGATTGCTTTGCACTTTTGGATTGGATATTTGCATCCCTTTGTAGATGGGAATGGGAGAGTGGCTCGTTCAATATTTTATTGGTATCTACTCAAAAATGGATATTGGGCAATTCCATTTCTTCCGATATCAGGCAAAATTATAAAATCTCCTGGACAATATCGAGACTCATTTTTGTTGACTGAGCAAGTAGAAAATGATTTTAACTACTTTTTTGAATATAATATTAAGCAAATTTCTATGGCTATGGAGGATTTTGCAGCAACCATTAAGAGGGTTCGCAAGGAAAATAATCATTTAGCTAAATTGCTTAAAAGGGGGTTTAATGAGAGACAAGCAAAATTGTTAATTTATTTTTTAATAAAACCCGAAGGGATGACTACTTTTAAAATTCATCAGAGTCATCATCAAATATCTCATTTGACGGCAAGAATAGATTTACAAAAACTAGAGAGTCTAAAAATACTAATTGCTAAAAAAGTAGGGCATAAGTATGTATTCTTTGCAAATCAGGAGGAAATTCAAAATATTTTTTCCAATTAGATCAGGTTTTTTCAATAACAATGATTACAAAATCCAGAATTTTTATCTCAAAAATTGATTCAAGTAAGGAATGGAAAGTCTTTGCTCAATTTGTATTTGAACAATTACATACAGGAACAAGTATTCCAATTCTCTCTTATTCTAAACTAGAGGAGAATTTTTTAGGATTTATGGCTTATACAGAAAATGCAAAGATCATAGGCTCTATTGCTTTAAGAAGATCTGAAGAAAAAAATATTGTTGAGCTAAGAAATATGGCTGTTCATCCAGATTTCAGACATCTAGGAGTTGGCACAAAATTGGTTCACTCCGTCCTAAGTGAAGGTAAAAAACTTGGTTTTAAAATTTGCTTAATTCATGCTCGTATAGTCTCTATGGGCTTTTACGAAAAGTTTAAGCCTAAGAGTAGATATTCGAGAGGGAATTGAAAGAGAGTGGCTGAAAATTGAATTTTAGTTTTTCTTTTTCATTCAAAAAATAATGAAAAAAAACTTTTATTCATCAAAGAACTAGTTATACTGTGCAAAAAGTCTTTACGGAAATTAAAAAAAATAAAAATATCCTTTTCACTCAATTTAGAAAAATAAATTGGATTGAGAAAGGGATTTTTGGGGAAAAGAAGGTTTACTAAATTATAGATTAATATGGAAGAAGAATTAAAAAGAGAGAAAGATGAATTGGAAATAGGAGTAACAAGAGAAACATTTCATGCTAAAGCAAGTCATCTCATAGAAGAATTCAAAATAAAGTTAAGGCGCATGGTTAGCGATGCTATTACCATGCAGGAAGGTGAATTTACATATTTACTCAAAAAACAATATGAGATAACAAAACTTGCTAATAGAGATCTTTCTTTAAGAAAGGTTTTTCAGGAAGCGTTAGATATAATCTTAAATATTGAACGAGCTGGAAAATTGGACAAAGGATGTATTTTTGAAGTATCAGAAACAGCAGATCAACTTCATTTGTTAGTTGATAAAAATTTCTCAGAAAAACAACAAGGCTCGTGTGACGAATTTGGCGTTAATCAATGTATCTGCGAGAACTTTTTAGAAAATGATTTAGAGGTGCAATTTATATCCAAATTAGACAATTATTATGAAACCAATTCTAGTGATTTAAGAGAAATGACATCTCCTCATGGGAATTTTCTTATTAAAGTTCGAAAAGAACCGGGAAATCCTGACAGTAAATTGCTCTATATTGTAAATTTATATATGGAAGCAGATCAAGATGATGAAGATGATGAAAAAGACGAAAATAAACAGCAAAAATCGTTTGCGCTCATTATAGCGAACGCTTTATCAGCTTTACATCGTGGGTATCGATTACACCAAGAATTTCTTCGAGAAGTTAACTATGATCGTTTGACGGGACTTCCTAATCGTAGATTCTTCAAAGCACAGCTAAAGGATGAAATAAGACATTTTGAAGACAAAACAGAAAGTGAAAAAGAAAATATAACTATAATTGTTTTGAAAGTAGAAGGGTTGAAGGAGATAAATTATAATCCAGACAAAGGAAGAAAGTGCGGAGATGAATTTATAATAAAAATATCTAATAATTTGCAAAAGGAGTTTTTAAAACGAGATATAACTATCGCTCGAGATAGAAATAAGTTTTTCTTATTGGGTAAATTTGAGCAGGAAAAAATGCTCATTTTTATGGATATCATTGAGAAGGTTTTTGATGTTGATTTAGATTTTTCTTGCGGAGTTAGTTTTTATCCCCAAAACGAAGGAGATCCTCTTCAAAATGCTGAAAATGCGATTGATTTTTCATATGGAACACATGCGAGATTTCATTTTTTTAAAGAAGAAGAAAACCAAGCTATTTTTCAGCGTCAAAAATTGGAAAATGAACTTCGGGAAGCTATAGAATCTCCAGAAGGGGGTGGTTTGATGTTGTTTTATCAACCTAAAGTGAATCCATATACAGGTGAAATTAAAAGCTTCGAATCGCTTGTTCGCTGGGATCATCCAAAGGAAGGAAGACTTTCTCCAGGGAAATTTCTTCCTTTAGCAGAAGAAACGGGACTGATTGTTCCATTAGGAGAGTGGGTGCTTAAAAAAGCCTGTCAAGATGCGAAATCATGGCAATCAGCATATCCAGGAGTTGGAGTGTCTGTCAATGTAGATTCACAACAGCTAGAAAATATAAGATTTCCAGAACTAGTTGAGAATATATTGAAAGAAACAAATTTGGATGAAACAATTCTTGAATTAGAGATAACAGAGTCTGGAGTTTTACCAAGCGATAAGGGAGCAGTGAAAAAATTACTTCAATGTCTAAGAGATCTGGGTATCCATTTGGGAATGGATGATTTTGGAACAGGATATGCCAGTCCTAAACGATTGATACAAATGACCTCGTTTGACACAGGAAAAATAGATCAGGTGTTCATTAGGGGAAAAGAATTTAATGAAGAAGAGGGTTTTACAAATTTTATAATTCTTAAATCTCTTATAGATTTAGTAAGAGCGAAGGTTCATACTGTAGTGACAGAAGGAGTAGAAGAAGAATCGGAATTAGATGCTGTGACAAAAGCAGGAACAGATTTAGTTCAAGGATTTTATTATAGTCGACCAGTGCCTTTGGACAAAGCACTTAATTTATTACAAGAATCAAAAAAAAATCCAATTGGGTGGTATAATAAATAAACCACCTTCATTCCTGCTCTTAATTTGTCCTCTTTCCTTATTTATTCTTTCTCATTCCTGCGAAGGCAGGAACCTATTTTATTTTTTTAAGAAAACTTATTGGAAAAGAATAATGAGAATGATGGGAATAATTCATTCAAAACTAAATGAAATGAAACAAAACTCAAGAGTATAACCAGTGTTCCAATTATTAACATTAAAACTCTAGGAACAATTGCTCGACACAAGAAAGCTGAAAGAGGTGCTGCAATCATTCCACCAATAAGAAGTCCTGCTATTATTTGCCAATTTCTCAATCCAATAACTGTAAAAAATGTTAACGAAGTGGCGAATGTTACAAAAAATTCTGCCGCACTTGTAGAGCCGATGCTATATCGAGGGTGATGGTTTTTTGCAACTAATGTAGAAGTAACAACGGGTCCCCATCCGCCACCACCAATTGAGTCCAAGAAACCACCAACTAAGCCTAGTCCGCTAAGTTGTTTTTTAGACAATACTTTTTGACTAGAATGGCGAAAATAGACGAGTTTCAAGAATGTTTTTGAAATTATTCCCAAAGGAAAAACTCTTTTTTCAATTTCAATTCTTTCCATTTTTTGTAATGCTTTGTGAATAATCGCAATTCCCATAATTAATAAATATATTACAATGAATGGTTTTATGTATTTTCCTTCTAAACTACTCAATAAATAGGCTCCCAAAACACCGCCTATTACGCCTGTTGTTACAAGAGGAACAAACAAATCTTTTTTTATGTTTTTTGCACGGAGATGAAAGAAAGATGAGAATCCAGTGGTAAATACCTCAGCAGTATGAACGCTTGCACTGGAAACTACTGGAGGGAATCCCATGCTTATGAGAATTATATTAGAAATTAATCCAAATCCCATTCCTATTCCACCATCAATAACTTGAGCAATAAATCCTACAAGAATAAATAGAAATAATGTAGAGTATTGTTGTTCGAGGACAAATATAAAAAATGATTCCATTTTTATTCTTGTTATTGTATCATTTTTTTTGTTTTAAAACAAACCATCTCGCTTTTTTTTCCAGAGTTTTTCTTGAGATTTTCGTCTTTAAAATTTTCTTTTGCTTTTTTTCTTTGCTTTGTTATGGTTAATGTCCATTGGTCGTGTTTTAGAGGGGTTAAAAGAAATTCCTACACTACAAAACTTGTGGAATTTATTTTTTATCCTCATTTTATAATGAAAGGTTCAATCAAAAAAATCTTGAACGGATTTGGATTCATCACTCCAGAGGGAGGCGCAAAAGATGTATTCTTTCACGCCAACGATTTAGAAGGAGTTGTTTTTGAAGATTTGAAAGAAGGTGATCTTGTTACTTTTGAGATGGGAACATCCGATAAAGGACCAAAAGCAGAAATGGTTGCACTTGCTGCTGAATAGGCAAATAAGTGTACTCAAAAATATCGCTAGGAAATTATTTTTTCTAGCGTTTTTTTTATGTTTTAAACTGAATGTGCGTGGAAATATAGTAATGAAAAAGGTTTAATGCAATACTATTGCATTAGCGATTTCTTTTCTGTGAATGTGTTGTATTAGTTTTTGCAATAGTATTGCATTAAAAAATTCTTTGACATGTAGAAAAAGGCTCTATAATAAGAATTATATTTACTAACTAATATATCACATGGAACTTTCCATACTGGTTGCGCAGATTGTGGCAGTGGTTTATATCTCTATTGGGGTGGGATTACTTTTGAATGGAGATTATTATCGAAAGGTTTTTGATGCAATGATTTCGGAGAAAGGAACGATGTATCTTGGTGGAGCGTTAGCACTCGTGGTAGGGTTTCTTTTGGTGAAAAATCATAATATTTGGGAGATGGATTGGACGGTGTTGGTAACGATTATCGGTTGGGGTGCTCTTCTTAAAGGGATTTTGCTTCTTGTTCTTCCAGAATTTGCGTTGAAGCTTTTTACTCCGATGATGAAATGCAAAAAACTTGGGATTATGGGTACAGTTTGTATTGTTTTAGGGCTTGTTTTAGGATATTACGGATTTGGGATATAGGTAAAAAATTGTTTAAAAAAAATTGGACGAGGTATAAAAATGCTTCGTCTTTTTTTTAAGAATGCCAAATTCTGCTGATTTCTTTTCGGATAAAGTATGGTCGTTGGACTTTTTCTAGAATAATTTCAATAGAAGGTCCCCCTGCCGTATTAATTTTAATAGTTCCTGTGTAAAAAAAATAACGATCAAGAAAACCTTGTACAACGCTGATATCAGATATTTGATCCTTTTTTGCGTCTATTATTTTTTTCCAAAAAACACCAGTTTTTCTATAAATCTTTTTCTCTGTGACAAAATAATGAGTTGTGAAGTAAATCGTTAAAAGATAAATACAAAGAAGTCCCCAAGCAATAAGCGGTGGAATAAAAAGGAAAGAGTTATTTCGGAAAAAATAGATTATCCCACCAAAAATTAGACTCCAAAACAAAAACATGAGTACTAAATACACTTCCCCAATTCCAAATTTTAGTTGTATTGTTTCACCATGACCAATGTGCTTTTTGAGACTCATTTTTGTTTTTTTCAATGACTTCTTAAGAAGTTTATTTTTCGTCGATGTCTAGAATTTGAATATTTTGTTCTTCAATTTCTTTTTCTGGCATAGTTGAAGGAGCGCCAAGCATGAGATCTTGTCCTGATTGGTTTTTTGGGAATGCTATCACTTCTCGGATATTTGGCTCGTCTGCAAAGAGCATTACCGTTCGGTCAAGTCCCATGGCAATCCCTCCATGAGGAGGTACGCCGTACTCAAAAGCTTTGAGCAAGTGTCCAAACTTAAGTTGGATTTCTTTTTCCTTCATACCGAGTATTTCGAATATTTCGTGTTGTAATTTTGGATCATGGATTCGAACAGATCCGCCTCCTAGTTCTGATCCATTGAGAACAAGGTCATATGCATTTGATCGTACTTTTAACGGTTCGGTCTTTAGCAGTGCAAAGTCTTCCGCCTTAGGGCTTGTAAATGGATGGTGGCAAGCGCCCATACTTCCATCCTCTTTTTGTTCAAAAAGTGGGAAGTCGATTATCCAAAGGTAGGCGAATTCATCTGGATTTTGGAGACCGATTCGTTTTCCAATTTCGAGGCGGACTTGTCCAAGAGGTTCGACTGATTTATGAAATTCTCCAGCTCCAAAGAAAACAATGTCGCCATCATTGGCACCAGTTTTTTCAAATAGCGATGAGAGAAATTCAGGTGTTGAGTTTTTAGCTACTGGTCCAGAGTCTTCTCCTTTTCTAATCCATGCCAATCCACCTGCTCCGTGAGACTGAGCTACGGAAGTGAGGTCTTCAATGTCTTTTCGAGAAAATTCTCCGAGGTTTTTAGGAACCGACAGGGCAAAAACATGTTTAGATTTTTCAAAAATACCAAAACCGGAAGTTTTTGCTTCTTTTGAAATATTGATAAATTCTAATCCAAATCGAATATCTGGCTTATCTGATCCGTATTTTTCCATGGCTTCTTGCCAGGTGATTTTTTTGATTTTCCCATTTTTGAGAAACTTTTTATACTTTTTCTGAGGGGCGCATTTTTCAGTGAGATTCACAAAACATTCCTCCATAATTTTTAAAATATCATCTTGTTCTGGAAATGCCATTTCAATTTCGAATTGTGTAAATTCTGGTTGACGATCTCCTCTCAAATCTTCGTCTCTAAAACATCGCGCAATTTGAAAATATTTATCAATACCCGAAAGTACCAAAAGTTGTTTGAGTTGTTGAGGGGACTGTGGAAGAACATAAAATTTCCCATGATGTATTCGATTTGGGACTAAAAACTCACGACTTCCTTCAGGGGTTCCTTTGATCAAGATAGGTGTTTCAATTTCTAAAAAATCTTTTTGGTCGAAAAAATCTCGGATGGTTTTTGTCATTTTGTGACGCAATTGTAGATTTTTTTGCATTTTTTCTCGTCGAAGATCGAGATATCGATATTCTAAACGAATGTTTTCATTTTGTACTTCGCTTCCTATTTCAAAGGGAGGTGTTTTGGATTGATTTAAAATTTCTAATTTTTCGGCCACTATTTCAATCGCTCCAGTGTCTAAATTTGGATTTGTAAGATCTTTTCCTCTGCTTCGAACAAATCCTGTGACTTTTAGCACCCACTCAGAACGCACTCGTTCGGCTAGTTTGTGTGCTTGTGGGGCTATTTCTGGATCAAAAACAATTTGAGTTATGCCATAGTGATCGCGTAAGTCTACAAAAATTATACCGCCGTGATCTCGTCGGTGAAAAACCCATCCACAAAGGACTACATGTTCTTTTTGGTTTTCTTCCCGGAGCTGATTACAGTGATGAGTTCTAAGCATAAGATATTTAAGGAAAATTTAATAAATAAATTCTAACAAAAAATAATTCTTTTTCCAGAAAATTTATTTTTTCTTCTGTTGTTTGCAAAAAGACTGATTTAATAAGCTTGTAACAATTTTATTGGTATTTTTTAAAATTAAGGGTGGAGAAAATATTGACCCTATTATTTTATTGTTCTATTTAATTAGAGAAGTAATAAAGTTTAAGAATGGGAGAGTATTTAGATGAAAAGACTGAGGATTTGGAATTTTTTAGTGGTGACAATGAATTTGTATTTGGTGAAAATGCAGAAGAAAATGATTCCCGATTATTTGATACGCCGTGGAGGGAACGAACATTGGAATTCGAAGAAGTGGAAAGTTGTGAATTGAATGCTTTTTTAACTGTGGGAGGAAAGGGAGGAGATATACTTGTAAAGAAAAAAGAATTAGTTTGGATATTGGATCACTTTTGTCAGGATTGGGGGTATGCTTTGCATACTTGTCATTTTATAGAAAAAAAATATGGAGAAAAAAAACGGCACAGTGAGAATGGAAAAGTTTCAGGAAAAAAGGCTCCCATTGAATATCATTTGATTGGTACGGCTAATCTAGCACTGAAGATATTGGATGCTATTTTGAAGGCTTCTGAGGAACTCCTTTCCTCTGAAGAAAAAGAGAGGGTTCAAATTTTTTTTAAAAAAATAGAACTTATCACTTCTATATCTCTTTTTCATGATTTTGTGGAAGATGGGATGGGAACATTGGAGGATATAGAAGAATTCCTAGTTTCTTCGACAGAATTAATTGCCCCTCAAATTAAGGAAGTATTAGAGGTAGTAGAATTGTTAACACGAAAAGAAGAAGAATCTTTGGACAGTTATTTGGAAAAAATAAAACAAAATCCGTTAGCTTGGTTTATAAAATTGGCAGATTTTTTAAATAACGGACATTCTTCCCATGAAGATCCAGAAAAAACACCAGAAAAGAATAAATTGCGACAGGATAAAAATATACAATATACAAAAGAACTTCTGCCTTTTTTTGAAAATTTAGCAGGATTTGTAAGGTCTAAAAACTGGGCGAGGATTTTATTGGCTAATCCTTATCTTGAAACTTCTTTAAAAGAAAGTCTTTCATTTACTCCTAAACAATTAGTACAAATTGAAGTAGCAAAAGTTGAAATAAAAGCGAACGAGATTAGTTCGCTTCAAGGAGAGAGATAAGCATTTTTTTTCTAGTTTCTAATAAGACCTTTTCTTTTGCTTCAATTCGAATAGAAATCTTGGGAGAAGTATTGGAACACCTGATGATGCCCCAGTCTCCATCATCATAATCAATGCGAACTCCATCAATGAAGTTTAGTTTTTCTTTGGGAAATATTTCGAGGAGAGCTATTTTAATTTTTTCTAGTATTTTAAACTTTTCTTCATCTGCGGTAGTAATCTTTTCAGAAAATTCGAAAAGTTTTGGCCATCCTTTCGTGATTTCCGTGATTAAAGTAGGATTGTTTTCTATGGCTTCTAAAGATCGTAGACATGCAAGAGCAGCATCATCGTGACCATAAAAGTTTTCGCCAAACATAAAGTGGCCACTTTGTTCACCTCCAAAAAGGGCAGAGTGTTCTTTCATGGCTTCTTCGATGTAGGAATGTCCTGTTTTAGATAAAATTGGAACACCTCCAATTTCCCTTAATTTTTCGATCAGGATTTGTGAGCTCATAGCATCAATTATGATTTTTTCATTCGGGTTTCGAGACAAAAAATCTGTAGCTAAAACATAAAGTATTTTATCTGCGCTTAGTATTGTATTGTCATGCAAAACAATGCCTACCCTGTCTCCGTCTCCATCAAAAACAAAGCCAAAATCAGAGTTTGTTTCAAGTACTTTTTTACGAGCATCTTTTAGGTTTTCTATTCGTTCAGGATCGGGTTGGTGATTAGGAAAGTTTCCATCAAGATCACAGAAAAGTTCTACGACTTCATGACCAAATGCTCGAAAGATATATGGATAAAAAGATCCGGATACTCCATTTCCAGCATCTACTACTATTTTTTTTGGTGCTTGAGCAGATGTTATACTGAGTAATTTCTTAGTATATTTTTTTGAAAAATCAATGGTTTCACAGTCTTTTAAGCATTCACCAAAATCATTAGTTCCATGACAGTCAATACATTGAGTCATGGCTTGAATTTTCTGAATTTCTTCTCCACAGACAGCGCCTTTTTTATCGGTTAATTTCAGTCCGTTATCCTGTGCTGGATTGTGTGAAGCGGAAATCTGAATAGAAGCATCAAAGCCTCCTTCGTGAAAAGCAAAATAGTTAAGAGGAGTTGGAATAGTGCCACCCCAAGTGACACTGCAGTTTGCTGCTTCTAGTCCTGCGATCACTGCTGGGTGGAGTTGTGGCATAGAGAGTCGTCCATCTCCAGAGACAAAAATTTTTGGTTTTTTAATGAAAAATTTTTGGCTGATGTATTGACCAAAGGCTTGTGCAGTGACGAAAAATCCGTCTTCATCAAAGTCTACAAAGGCTTCTCCGCGAATATCATAGGCTCGAAATATTTTAGGATTTAGAATCATTTTTGTTTTTTATCAGTGTTTTCTTGAGTTTGTCTTGTCTGATTTTAGCGGAAAGTAAGTGAGGTTGGAAGTTTAAAAAAGGGATTTTTTTTATAATTTCTTTCTTTTTTTTCGATATTTTTACTTTTGAGTAACTAAAATTGTTTGGTTGTTGAATAGCTTATGCTTGAAGCACTAAGTTCGGACTCTATAAAGTCCGGACTTGAAATATCGTAGATCCCGGATCAAGTCCGGGAAGACAATTATTTATCCAGGAAGACAATTATTTATCCAAGAAGACAATTATTTTTATGCGAAAAAATAAATCCTGCTTATTTTTGGAAAGAAGGGAAGACAATTATTTTTTATGCGAAAAAAATAAATCCTGCCTATTGTTGGGAAGGAGGGGGAATGGTATTTTTGATAAATTTATTTATAATAACAAGAGCAGTTGAGATTTTTTTTATTTGTGTCAAAATTGGTTTTGATGAAGAAAGTTAAAAAGAAAGAAAAATGTTTTTTTAAAAAAATAATACGAGTTTTGTTGTATATAGTGGTTTTTATTTTTTTGTATGGGATAGTTGTTCTTTGGCCTATAAAGACGGTTATTCCCAAACTTTTGACAGGGAATCAACTTATTTTGTTTACCAATGAAAATGAAGCACGTCCTTGTGGAGGATTTTTGACTGCTTTTGGTACTGTTTCTCTTTTTCCTTTTGAGTTTGAACTTAAAAATGTTTATCACTTTGAAAAACCTTCTTTTGGAAAGACGGAATTTCCTTTGAGTAAAGTTGCTCCAACAATGAAGTTTTGGGATTTGGGAACAACTTCAAATTTATCAATGTGTGCTAAAAAATTTCAGATGGCATACGAAGAAGTAACAGATTTGGATGTGAAAAATGTTATATTGGTTGATTTTGAAACAATTGAAGCGGTTGCTACTCTTTTGGGGACTTTTGATATAGAGGGAGAATCTGTACAAGGGAGAGCGCTTTTTTCATTATTGTCTCGGAAAGCTGCCAATATTGATCGACATGATGAAACGGCTTTGGATAATCGGAAAAAAGTGGCTGCAAATGTTGGCAAAACTCTTATAAAAAAAGGATTGAGAAATCCTCTTGTTTTACTAGAAATAACACGATTGATTCGAGATCGCTTGGAGAAAGGAGCTCTTTTTATGGAAGATATTTCGCCGAACATTGAGAAACAAGCGAATGATTTTTCTGTTACGGAATGGAATCTTGGTGGGGGAAAAAGTTCTCGAGTTCTTAAGAAAAACTTTAAAATTTCAGCAAGGGAAGAGAGTTTGGGTGAGTGGGAGATTGTTGTAGATTTTTTAGTAGAGCATCAGGGAGGGGAAAATGAACCGATTTCGCAATTTTGGAAAGGAGGATTTGAAATACAATTTCCATCGTTTCTGGGAGGACAAAATTTTTTCGTGGAACATTCTTTAAAACCTGGAGAAAAATTTCAGAAAACCTTTCGGGAAAAATATATAGGTGATTTGTCAGAAGTTTCTTTTTCTATTTTTCGTCCAAGAGGACAAAAGCTTTTTCTAGATGTTTCGATAGCACTTTTTCCAGAAAAAGTGTTTGAAAAAGCGACTTTTGAGACAAGAGATGGTCTTGGACATTTCTTTTCAGAATTAGAGGAGGTTAGGAAGATATTTGCTTGGACAGAAAAGCTAGATCAAAATGCACCATTTGTTACATTACATGAAGTTATAAAGAAGGAAGGGTTAACCAAAGATTTGAAAAATATTTTTAATGAAAGTTCTTTTTTGGCAGAAATTCATTTCAATGAAAAAGTAGTGTTAAAACCTTCTTTTTCGGCGATACTTTTTGATCGAGATTTTGAAAACACGAAAATTACGGAACATCCGCAACTCAAGACTTACAAGCTGTTATCGGATAATAAAACTTTGATCATTGGTTTTTCACAAGAGGTGAAACAACTAAATGAAAGATTCTATTTACAGCTTTTTGGAATAGAAGATTTGTTTGGAAATCAATACCTAACACAAAAAAGAACGCTTATTCCTCGCTAGAAGTTTCTCTGATAAATAAACTTTATTTCTATAAAATTAATTATTTTTTGTTAGAGTTTCTTTTTCAGAGGTTCCTTAACTAGTTCTTTACAGATATGATTTACTTCGTGAGAACGAAAGAATTTTCCATCAGTATTTAGTTCATAAATATCGCCAAATTCAGGAATTATAATTTCTGTATTTTTCATGTTTTCGAGGTCTTTCATTTTTTGTTTTAGTACATTTTGTTGAGAGATTTCTCCGTGAACAAGAAAAACATTTTTGGGAGTTCCTGTATTTTGAGCAAAATCTAACAAACCTTTTTGGTCGGCATGACCAGAAAAAGCATTATAAATCTGTGTTTCAATTTTTACATTGTGAGATTTTCCAAAAAGATTAATTGGATTTTCTCCTTCAAGAAGTTTTCTTCCAAGCGTATTTTGTGCCATCCATCCGACGATGAGGAGGAGATTTTTCTCATCTGAAATATTATTGGCAAGGTGATGACGAATTCGTCCAAATTCGCACATACCAGAGGCCGAAATAATAATAGCGGATCCAGGGAATTTATTGAGGGCCTTGGATTCTTCAACGCTTTGAATAAATTGAACGCCATTGTTGTCAGCAAATGGATCTTTTCCCTCCTCTAGGAGTTTATTCATTTCTTCATCAAAGCATTCTGGGTGAAGTTGAAAAATCTCAGTGGCATTTACTGCCAATGGAGAGTCGATAAAAATAGGAAAGACTGGAATCTTATTTTTATGTCTTAAATAACGAAGTACAAACAAAATTTCTTGTGTTCGTTCAACGGCAAATGCTGGAATCAAAATTTTTCCGCCGCGTTCGTAGGTTTCATTAATCTCTTTTGCTAACTTATCTTCCACCTTTAAAATTTCATCATGAAGACGGTCTCCATATGTGGATTCTGATAATAGTACATCTAGATTTTCTAATTGTTCTCGATCTTTTAAAATTGGCAGTGTTTTTCGTCCTAAATCTCCAGTAAAGCCCAATCGTATTTTTTGTTTGGTATCATGGTCAAAAATTTCCCATTCCTCAATGGAAGATCCTAAAATATGTCCTGCATCATGAAAAGTAACATTAATATCTTGTGTAATACGAATTTTTTGATGGTAAGAAACGGAACGAAAAAGAGAAATAGCCTTTTCAGCGTCTTTAATAGTATAAAGTGGTTCAATAATTTCATTTTTGTTCTTTTTTTGTAACCATTTTGCTTCTCTCTCTTGAATATAGGCGGAATCTCTGAGCATAATTGAACATAAATCTCGAGTTGCGTGTGTACAGTAAATAGGTCCTGTGAATCCATTTTTTACCAAAAGTGGAATAGATCCACTATGGTCAATGTGGGCATGAGAAAGTACCAATGTATCTATAGAGCTTGCGTCGAAAGGGAAATGTATATTTTTATTGATGGATTCTTTTCGTCTTCCTTGAAAAAGACCACAGTCTAAAAGAATTTTCTTTCCGTTTATATGGAGAAGATGTTTTGATCCAGTTACTTCTTTAGTTGCACCAGCAAATTCTATTTTCATTTTTGTATGTTAATTTCCCTGCATTGTATCATAAAAAAGGAAAATAATCTAACTTTTTCCACCTCGTGCAAAAACAATTCCGACCACTTTTATTGCGCCTAATTTTTTGAGTGTTTTAGCTGCTTCATCAAGGGTTTTTCCACTAGCTACAACATCATCAATAAGGATTATTTTTTGAGAGGGAAACTTAGAGCTTTTCCAACGAAAGGCTTTTTCTAAGTTTTGAGCACGATGTTTTTTTGAAAGTCTCGCTTGTTGGTTCGTTCGTTTTACTCGTTTGAGATCATAACAAATTTGAAGAGGAGGATATTGTTTTTGAAGTGCGAGAACGAGGACATTGGATTGATTAAATCCTCTCCAAAGCAATCGTGTCCAATGTAAGGGAATTGGAACAAAGATGGCTTTTTGGAGAGAGTTAGGGCTTATGTTTTTTATCATTTCTTTTGCCATAATATCGCCCAAAATTTTAAATCCTTTAAATTTAAAAAATTCTACAACCTTGTCTGAAGGTTGTGAAAAATACTTTGTACTTGCTAAGCATTTGTCTAAATAACGAAAGCGTACTTGGTTTGGAGGAGCGGGCTGAAATGTTTTGTGTTTTGTGCAGAGATAAGCTCCTTCTTTTCGGCAGATAAGACACTTTTGTGGAAAAAGGGCTTCAATAAACCATATCCAAAGAGTGTTTATATTTGATAAAAAAAACTTCATTTTCCAATAAAAAACAGAAAAAATTAGACTTGATTTTATCGTAAACACAAAACTTTCTTAAAAAAAGAGAGCGTCTTCATTTTCGCTTAAGGAAATATTGATAAACAAACATGTATTAATTTCCTCTTATTGATTTTCTTCTATTTCCCTTTTTATTGTCGTATTTCAAAGGTGCGAATAGGTTTTTCTCCTGTAGAAATAAGTCGATTAATAGAATCTTTTATTTGACCGTAAGAAAGATAATCGAGGAAATTCAATCCGAACATTCTTCCAACGATAGTAACGAATGTAAAACTTAAAATTGTTACGATAAGACCAATTATTGCATATCGAATGGTGTTTATTGCTTGTTTAATTTTTTCGTCGCTTCCTCCAGACAAAATAAAACTCATACCACCTACGAAAATAAAAACTGCACTAAGAGCAGCTGCTATGAGGAATGCATAAACCACAAACATTTGGACCAAGCTCATCAAATCCATTTGCTGGAGACTTTCAGTAGTAAAACTAGAATCAAATGCACTTGTTGTGGGAATTTCGGAATAGTGATCAACGACTGGTTGTGTTGTAACGGCTGGGGTATCATTTAAGAATTCTACCTCAGAAGGAAAAGTATAATCACTTGAAACAGCCGGCACAATTTTTGCCATTTTATTTAAAAAATAATAAACAATTCTATTCTACTTGGAAGGCTCTAGAACTTTCAAGTTAATTCTTTCATTTTCTCTTGCTCCCATGATTCGAACGAGAGTTCGTATTGCAGAAATAGTTTGTCCTTGTTTTCCTATAAGTTTTCCCATATCTGATTCTGCAACTTTTATAGAAATTAAAACACCCATTTCATCTTTTGTTTGATTAAGTTCAATCGCCTCTTTGGTTTCACAGATTTGATCTAAAATATATTTTACAAATTCGAGAGCTTGTTTGCTAGCAGACATTTTAAAAAAGATTAAAAAACTAAAGAGTAAAAATCTATTCTTTGGTGGCTTCTTCAACAGGGGGTTCTGTGACAGTAGTCTTTGTGGATACCTTCTTTGGTTTAGTTGCTCGTTTTATAATAAATTTCTCAGCGGCATTTATGCCATTTTTCGTTAAAAGACGAGCGATGGCTTGTGAAAGCTGTGCTCCATTTTTGATATATTTTTCAACGAGTTGTTTGTCGATAACAATTTTCCCTTTTCCGTTTTCTGACAAAGGATTGAAATATCCTAACTTTGCTATATATTTTTTCTGAACTGCTCGAGCTTTTTCTGCGACAACAATGTCATAAAAAGCTTGTTTTTTTCGTCCGCGACGAGCCAATCTGATAATAAGCATAGAAATAAATTTTAAGTTAAAACATACAAATTCAGGCGCGAGTTTAAAGAAAAAGGCTTTTCTGTCAAATTAAAATGTTTTCTAAGATTCAGAGTTTATTTTAATTTTATAAATACCCACCAAATGCTGATTTTAAAATATTTTTCCCCCAAGAAGCATTTTCTCTTGGATCGAGAAATATAATTTTTTTGGAGGAAGGAAAACAAGAAATTCTTCGTGAAAGATTGGCGGCAATTTGTGGAATAATCCAAAGTTTCCAGAAGTCTTGTCCTGAGGATTTGATGACTTCTTCCATTTTTTTGAGCAATGGACGAGGGGGAGAGAAAGGAAATTTTTGTATCAATATACCTTCCCATTGAAAATGTTCTAGGTTTGGATGACACATTTTTTGATAGAAAAAGATAGAGGGCTTATCTTTATTTTTTTCTAAAAGTTCACGGACTTTTCCGTCGCCACCAGAAGCTTTTTCACCAAAGACAATAAATCCTTCCTTTTTGAGAGGCGTATTAACTTCAGTAAAAATATTTCTAAGTGTTTCAAGGCTTGAGAAATTTACGGCTAGAGCACTTTTTGGGTCAGTTAATAATTCTCTGGAGATTGTAGTTATTTTTTTCGCACAAAAATCATTAAATTCTGGAGAATTTTGTGAAACAAGATCTTTTGGAATAATGAGTTTTTTTGATGAAAACAAGTTTTCTTGAACTGATATTCCAGTGTTAGCTCCTACAAAAATTCGGAAGAAAGGTCTGTCTTCTCCCACAATCTCATGACGGTGGCAGAAAATTTTTCGGAATTTAGTTAATTTATTTTTTAATTTTCGCCAGTCGTCGGGATGCCAAAAACCAAACATCAAATTTCCAGATTCAGGGAAATAATTTACCCATCGGACTTGTTTTGTTTTTTGATTAAAGTTTTCGGCTACAAATGTCCACTGTGGATCAATTTTTGCAAGAGTTTCTAGATTTTCTTGAAATTGAGGAAATGTTTCGGTTTCATTTAAAAGTATTTTTTCTGGAAAACGAGAGAGTTGTCGTTGAATTTTTGTTTCAATAACTTCTTTACAAAAATGAGTGATAAAAAATTGAGTGGTTACCGATAGATTTTCTTTTTCTTCTTTGGACAGGTTTGATGTGTGTTGTGAAGTATTGAGAAATCTTTGTAGTGAGAATTTTTTTGCGGGAGCAAAGAGCAGTTCTTCGGCGAAAAGTTCGGCTTCATCAATAATTAGAATTCGATCTTGAAAACACTCTAAATCGTGAAATCGCAGAAAGGCATTTGGGGTAATAGCAAGCGTGTTATAGGATTTTCGTTCTTCGAGAATTTCTTGAAAGATGGGATTTTCCGTATTTTGGCAGTGAATTTCAGACCAAAAATCGTTTTCTTTAAAGAAAAGATCAAATTGATGGAGTCCTCGAAAACCTAAAAAATGTCGAAATTTACATTTGAGATAGAATGTCGTTTCCCCAAAATCAAGAGAAGTTCTTTCTTTTAAAAAATTTTCCAAATTTTTAATATCAAAGAGGACTTCTGGTGTGGGAAACTTTTTAATTCGAGGAAAAAAATCGAGTTTTGGACTGATAATTAGGAATTTGTTTTTTTGGATATTTTTTTCTTGAAGAGGGAGAGAGAGTGTTCCATCGGTAGTTTCTTCTGGAGCAAAAGTATCTATTTCAACAAATTCTTGAGTGATGGATTCGCAAAAATTGGCGGACAGTGTAGCGTCTCCGATTTTTAAGAAAATGGAGTTTTTAGGAGAAAGAGCGTTAAATGCTGTTTTAAAATTGTTTGAAATAGGTGGAGGTTCTTCTTTTTGATTTTTTTTGGGAGCTGATTTTTCAAAGACAAAATCATTAGATCCAATGCTATTGAGGAAGAGTGTTTTTGCATACCAATCGGTCTTTGTTTCCAAAAATTCTTTTATTTGTTCCAAAAATTCTTTTGGAAGGGAATCAATTTTTTCACAAATAAATTCAAAAAGTTTTTTACTAGCAAGAACATCTGACATCGCTCTGTGAGCAGATTCATGTGCAAATCCGTATTTTTGTGTTAGAACCTCAAGAGCAAAACTTTCTTCTTGTGGAAGCATTATTCGGGCAAGTTCGTGCGTATCGATTCGTGGATTGTTTTCAATTGGAATGCCATTGCTCACTAAAAAATTAATATCAAAATCGATATTGTGTCCAACGATAACTCCATCTCCTATTTTTTCTATGATTTCGTCTTTAATTTCGGAAAAATTTTTTCCAGCAGTATCGATTTCTTCTTGAAAAATACCAGTAAGATTGGATATAAAATCTGTTAAAGGCGATTTATCTGGAATGAGTACTTGATCGATTTCTTCTGTTTTTTTTCCTGACTCAAAGACTAGAAAAGAAACTTCAATAATCGAATCTTTTTCAGGATCAAATCCGGTGGTTTCGAGGTCTAAAAAGCAAAGTTTTTTCATATTTGAAAGTATAGGAAACACTGAAAAAAACAAAAAGGAAAAAACAAGAAACCTATTTCGCACAAAACTAGAATTTGCTTCTTTTGACATATTTATTAATAATCGTTTTGATGAAAGTTTCAGAACGAAGTAAAAAATTGGCAGGAGTGGTAGAGGAACAGATTTCTTTTTTGATACAATCAAGAGTGACGCCAGAGGAAGTTGGTTTCTTGACCATTACGGCAGTAGAAATCTCTGGAGATTTGGGGATTTGTGATGTCTTTGTCAAAAGCTTGGGAGCAAATGCTGATTATCTAAAAATACTTAAAAAACAAGAAAAGCGTATTGCGCAGGATTTGGCTAAGATTGTTAAAACACGGAGGATTATACAAGTTCGATTCAGGCCTGATAAGTCAGGGAAATTAGATGATAAGTTATTATCTATGAATTAAATTTTTTAGAATATGCGTTTATTGATTGCCACTGGAAATGAGGGAAAAAAGAAAGAGATTTTGGAGTTTTTTGAAACGCTTTCTCCGAGGTTTGAGTTCTTAACACTTAAGGATTTTCCAGAAATTGAAGAACCTGAAGAAAATGGATCAACTTTTGAAGAAAATGCACTTATCAAGGCTCGTTATTTTGGAGAAGCTTTTGAAATACCTACTATATCGGAAGATGCAGGGCTTGTTTTGGATGCGTTTCCAGAAAAATTTGGATTGAAAACACGCCGAGAAATTGAAGCAGATACGGATGAAGAGTGGTTGGAAAAGTTTTTATTTTTACTTGAGGGAGAGGTATCAAGAGGGGCAGCTTTTTTTTCGGCCATGGCTTTTTATGATCCGCAAAAAAAGAAGGAGCAAGTGTTTATGGGAAAGTGCGAAGGAGTCATTATTCAGCAACCAGAGGTTGGATTAGAGGAAGGTATCCCTGTTTCAGCGGTGTTTCAGCCAGAAGGAGCTGATACGGTTTTTTCTGTTATGAGTAAAATTGAAAAAAACGAAATTTCACATCGAGGAAAATCAGCAAGGAAGATGGAGATGTTTTTATTTCAAAATTTTAGAGATGAAATTAAAACCGCTTAAAAAAAAGAAGACGGCAATAAGATTTTTAAAGGCTATTTTTCCAGCATGGGGATTGAGGGCTATTTGGAAATTGTTTCACAAAGAAAAGCAATCTAAATTTTTTTTTCAAGCAGAGAAGAATAAAAAAATTTTGGGAATAATGGCAATTTCTTCTGTTGTTTTTTGGGGATTAAGATGGCTTCATTTGAGGTTTTTTGTGGTAGATTCTAAGTGGAGAGGAAAAGGAGTGGGGACAGAAATGCTTGAAAATTTAGAAAAAAAAGCACAAAAAACAAATCATCGATTTATTTTTCTTACATCTAAACCGTTTCGAAATAAGGCACATCGGTTTTATCTCAAAAATGGGTTTAAGCGTGTTTTATGGTTTTTCTTTTGGAAAAAAATAAAATAATTACACACGAAAAAGATCTTTCAAATGAATTATTTTTTTTCCTTTTTTTCGAAAAAGATAAGTTTGTTTTTTTGTTGGCATAGTGAAAATTTTTCCAAGTCGTTTTTGAAAATTTTCTAATTTTTCTCGTTTCCCAAGTTTTATGAGAGCTTTAACAAGCAATCGTCCTCCCAGTTGAGCACTTTTTCGATTTATACAAAAAATGCTGTCGGATTGTTTAACTAAAAAATTTTTTTGTAATATGATTTTACCTTCATCTAATTTTTCGGTCATAAAATGAACAGTAGCTCCTGATTTTTTTCGGTTTTTAAACAATGTCCAAAAACTCGTAAATCCTCCACGATGGAATTCAAAAAGTGCTGGATGAAAATTGATAGCACCTTTTCTAGGAAGTTCTAAGATGTTTTTTTTCACTAATTGTAGGAGCAGACAGGAAACAATATAATCGGGGGAATGTTTTTTGATAAAATTTTTCACATTTTTAGAATTAATATTGGAAACTTTTAAAAATGGAATGTTATTTTTTTTTGATAATTCTTCAATTTCAAAAAATTCTCGTTTTTGTTCATGAAAAAAATATTTTCCAATCTTAAGTAAAATTGTTTGCCAAATATTTGTTAGCACAGTTTTAACGAAAAAACGGAGTCCAGACCGTTTCAAAAATTTCCAAGAAATACGAAAAGATCTTTCATCAAAACAAAAAGTAGAAGCTGAGATAATTCCTAAGATTTCTATGTTAGAGGTTCTTTTTTGAAAAAAAGTATCGATTGCAATATTTGCAGCTAGGTGATAATCGGAAGTCAGTAAAATGATTTTCATTATTATTCATTTGAAAATTTAGCAATTTTTTCTAAACTAGTAAAGATGAAAAAGAAATATAATCGAATTTTGTTGAAGCTTTCCGGGGAAGCTCTTTTGGGAAAAAAAGAATATGGAGTGGATTATAATGTTCTTCATCAAATTTGTGAAGAAATTAAGGAATTGGTAGAGATAGGCGTAGAAATTGCTGTGGTGATTGGAGCGGGAAATATTTGGAGAGGTAGTCAAAATGCAGAATCAGGTATTCCACGAGTAGCCTCTGACTATATTGGTATGTTGGGAACGGTTATGAATTCAGTTGCACTTCAGGCAAATTTGGAAAAGATAGGAGTTTATACGAGAGTGTGTTCAGCTCTTGGAATGGCGAGTGTTGCTGAGCCATATATTAAACGAAGAGCTGTTCGTCACTTGGAAAAAGGTCGAGTGGTAATTTGTGCTGCAGGTACTGGAAATCCTTATTTTACGACGGATTCGGCTGCTGGGTTGCGAAGTTTGGAGTTGGAATGCGATGTGCTTCTCAAGGCGACCAATGTGGATGGAGTGTATGATGCTGACCCGCGTATTGATGTTAAAGCTAAAAAATATAAAGAAGTATCTTTCGACGAAGTTCTGGAGAAAGACTTGAAAGTTATGGATGGAACGGCAATCGCACAGTGTCGAGATAACAATATGCCGATTATTGTTTTTGAGTTGATGAAAAAAGGGAATCTCAAGAAAGTGGTTTTTGGGGAGAGAATTGGAACCAAAATTCATCTATAAAAACACTGATTTTATAAAAATTGTCTTTCCGTTCTTGAAATTCGTTCAGAAAGACTGTTTTTTCTAATCAAAAATGACATAGTCAAACGCTCCGAGAGAGGTTTTTTCGGGAACATCAAGAGAAATAGATTGTTCAAAATTTCCCATGGAAACAGTTGATTTTACTGTGTATTTGTCTTTTGGGAGATCGATAGCTAGGTTACTGCTGCTGATGACAAAAGGGATACCTTTTATTTTATCGTCAGTGGGACTGTCTTTAAACAAGAGAAGTGGGCGAAAAGTGAGGGTATAATTTTTACAAGTATCGCCTATGCTTACCATAGAATCTGTACAATCAAGGAATTCTTTTAGATCATCGTCACCACCAATTCCTCCAGGCAAAACTCTTCCATCTATAGGATCAGAAGAGATTATTTTAGGAAAAGATGTTTCAGTAGCAGTAGTTAGTTGATCTTCACAAATAAATCCATCGATATTATCAGGAGAAGAATTTGAGCAATCATTATTTTCTGTAGGAGAAAAAGTTTGAATACCTTTATTAGAATTTTCTCGAGAAAATGACCAATCGATTAAAACTTCATTGTTTATGTTTCCAAAATCAATGGAAATGTTAGCGATTTCACCAAAGTTATTTATAAAAGTATCTTCGATATCTCCTGCCACACTTGGGTTTTCGGGGAGAGTAGCAGAGCTTGGGTAAAAGGAAAAAGAGAGAGTTTCTGTTAAAAAGTTGAGGACAGCTGTTGGAGTGTTAGTGTTTGTTGGATTGGTACTACTATCTCCGAAAAGAGGGATTTGAACAGAGGTTCCTTCATGAAGAAGTCCAATAACAGGATTTGTTCGGCTTTTGATTGTCCAAGTGGTTTGAGCGGAGGTTTCAGGATGATTTATTTTTTGGCTGGATTCAGTTTCATTTTCGAACTGTGTTCCTGGTCCGCGAGCATTGTGATGAAAAAAAGCAGATTCAATGCCCGATTCGGCAGCAAAGAAAAACTGTGTTGATCGTTCTATGTTTGAAGCTTGTTCAAGAGATTGGCTGACAGAGTTTATTGTCAACATGGCTCCACTAAGAACAAAAAGAGAGGTTCCCAGAACAATGAGCAATGAAATTCCAGGGTTTTTTGGAGATTTTGTGAAAAAATATTTCATTCAATGAGTATTTTACCCTAAAATCATAGTAATGGAAAAAAAAGTTTATTTAATTATTTTGGATGGATTTGGAATTGGTCACCATGACAGGGGTGACGCGATTTTTCAGGCGAAAAAACCATTTTTAGATAAAATTTTACAGCAAGAGTCTATCTCGTTACTGAAAACGCATGGAAATTGTGTGGGATTGCCAGAGTTTCAAACAGGCGGTTCAGAGGTGGGACATATTACGATTGGGAGTGGAAGGAGAGTGAAACATTTGCTTACCAAAATCAACGATCAAATCGATTCGGGAGAATTTTTTAAAAACGAAGTTTTGATTGATTTGTTTGAAAAAGCGAAAAAACGAGATCGTATTCATTTTATGGGATTGTGTTCAGACGGAGGGATTCATAGCTTTTTACCGCATCTTTTTGGATTGCAACAAATGGCAAAGAAGTTTGAGATTAAGAATGTTTATATTCATGCGATTTTAGATGGTCGTGATGTGGGAGAGCGAACAGCTAATGAGTATTTGAAACAAATAGAAGATATTGGAGTTGGGAGCATTGCAAGTGTGGGAGGTCGATTTTTTGTGATGGATAGAGATACCAATTGGGATCGAGTTGAAACTCATTACAAAGTTTTTTGCGATGAAAAAACTCAATTGATTAAGCAGTCTTGGCAAGATTATTTGTTAAAGTTTTATGATAAAAACACTGATAAATCAGATTATTATGTAGATCCAGTGTTACTCAAAAAAGAAGGTCAAATACAATCTGACGATATAGTAATTAATTTTGATTATCGGACAGATCGAATGAGGCAGATTTCCAGTGTATTTTGTGATGATGAATTTTCAGAATTTTCTCGTTCGGTGAAGATTTCCACAGAAAATTATGGGATTTTTGGACCTTATTTTCCAGGAGCGAAAGAGCCTTTTAATTTTGGAGATGAAGCGATACACAACACGCTTGGGGAAGTCGTATCGAAAAAAGGTGGTACGCAACTTCGAATTTCAGAAACCGAGAAATTTAATCATGTGACTTTTTTCTTTTCGGGACAACGCAAAGAGCCGTTTAAAGGGGAAAATCGAATACTTGTTCCATCACCCAAATGTTCGAGTTATGCAGAAAAACCAGAAATGTCGGCATACGAACAAACGGAAGAAGCTCTTAGAGAAATTTTGAAAAAAGATTATAATTTAGTAGTTCAAAATTTTGCGAATACGGATCTTGTGGGACACTCAGGAAGTTTAGATGCGGCAAAAAAAGCAGTTGAAACAGTGGATAAATGTTTGGCGAAACTTATTCCCCTCTTGCGGGGAAAAGGTTATGAGGTATTTGTTACAGCTGACCATGGGAATGCGGATGAAATGTTTTTGGAAAACGGAGATCCAAATGCTTCGCATACGAAAAACCTTGTGCCGTTTGTGTGGGTGGGTTCTTCTAAAAAACTTCGAGAAAAAGGTGATTTAGGCGATATTGCTCCAACAATTTTGGAAGTTTTGGATATCTCAAAACCATTTGAGATGACAGGAAAAAGTTTGATATGAAGTACAAAGTTCGGATTTGAATTATTCTTTTTCCATACTAATCCCTGCGAAAGCAGGAATACCTATGTGTTTTGTCTTTATGAACAATCATAATGTCTTCCTGAATTTATTTCAGGATCTACGATTTTTTGTCTTTTCTAATAGTTTTATGTACTTATTTAAATCATTATTATAATAAGTACATAATTAAAAACAAAATTGGTTTCGAAACTGTTTGAAAAATCACTAGTGTGATAGTATTAGCCATACAATAACCATATAGTTTTAGTGCTTGCAAAAGTTGAACTGACAAGAAAAATAAAAGGTGATTTCAACGAAAAAATAGAAACTAAATAAAAAATATCGTAGATCCCGTTTCAAGAACGGGAAGACATTTTTTTTTCAAGAAACACTTTTATTTCTTTTCCCGTTCCCCGGAAGATTACTTTGTTATCACTTTTCGCAATGTGATAGTCATACATTGGGTCATAATAATCCGTTAAAAGTTTTTTTATCCATGGTCTGTATAGATCTGTTTTTCCATTTTCTTGATGTGTTTTCATCGCGGTTTCTATTTCGGAGCTCATATTTCTATATCGTTCGTCGCCGAGACGATTTTTGATACGGGCAAATTGGTTTTCAACGGTGTTTTTCCAATGAGCAAAACCTAATTTTCCATACTTTTCTTGATACTCTTGAAGAGATTCGACGATGTATTCTTGAAGAGTTAGTTCAATTCGTTCTTCAATGGATGTTTCCAAAACGATCAATGGTCCAGAACGAAAAGCTTCATAACATTTATTGGGAATATGTACTCGTCCAATGTTATTGCCTTCGTCTTCTAGGATGAGTGGCGGATTTCCTTTTGCTTGATGTTTGAGCAGTTCAATGGCTAAAGTGTTTTCAAAATCAATCTGCGCGGGCTGTGTGTCTGCATAATTTCCAAAAGACGATCCTCGATGATGAGCGAGTCCTTCAAGATCAATGACATTTTTGAGTTGTGCGAGTAGCTGGGTTTTTCCTGATCCAGTTCGTCCGCCGATGCGAATTGGGTTGATCCATTTCTCACAGTTATTGAGGGTTTCCGTTAAAAAAGTCCGCATGGATTTATAACCTCCTTCAATGAGTGGGTATTTTATTCCAGTTTCTTCGAAAATCCATTGCTGAGCGGTTCGTGATCGCATTCCTCCGCGGAAGCAGTAGAGGGCACCATTTGGACAGGCTTTTATGAACTTTTTCCAAGCGGAAACTCTTTCGTCTTTCACTTTTCCACTTATAAGTTCTGAGCCAAGCTTTACGGCCGCTTCGTTTCCTTTTTCTTTATAACGGGTGCCAATGATTTCTCGTTCTTCATTATTGAGAATTGGGTGGTTTTCTGCACAAGGGAATGCTCCTTTTTCAAATTCTACACTTGCGCGGACATCCAAAAGAGGAAGGTCTTCAATAAATAGGTTGAGATAATCATTTATGATAGGGAAATCTTTTTTCATTCGTTCTCTAGTACAGGAATCTCTGATAAATAAACTCTAACTAAAAAAAACTCTTTTTCCAAATAATATATTTTTTCATCAATCGCTTAAGAAAACACTGAAAAAAACAGTCTTTCAGAATCTTTGTCTTTTTTTCGTAACAAGGAAGGTAAAATATTGCAGATTCCGTTTCAAGAATGGGAAGACAATTTTTATAAAATCACATGGATTCCTGCCTTCGCAGGAATGAGGGAGTGGGAAAAGAGTTAACAATGAGTTTATTAAATTAGAGTTTTCTTGCTTATATTGACTTTTTTATTATGGTGTCGTTCTTATGACACAATCTTTCGCTGATCTCGGGCTTTCTGCCATGGCACTTGAAGCTATTCGTAAAAAGGGTTTTGAGGAACCTACTGAAATTCAAATAAAAACTATTCCGTTGCTCCTCAAATCTAATCAGGATGTTATTGCACAAGCGCAAACGGGAACGGGGAAAACCGCAACCTTTGGTTTGGTTTTTGCTGATAAATTAACTCCTAGAAAATCGAAAGCGCCACAAGCGATTGTGTTAGCTCCGACACGAGAACTTGCGGTACAGGTGGCCGAAGAACTCAATTCTCTAAAAGGGTCAAAAAACTTTTCGATTGTGCCAATCTACGGTGGACAGTCTTGGGGGATGCAACGAAAACATTTGCAAGTAGGAGTTGATATTGTCGTGGGAACTCCAGGTAGAGTGATGGATCATCTTGAAAAGGGAACATTGAAACTCGATAAAATAGAATATTTTGTCCTCGATGAAGCGGATGAGATGTTGAACATGGGATTTATTGAAGATATTGAAACGATTTTAGAGTATGTGAAAAAAGATCGACAGATGCTTCTTTTTTCCGCGACCATGCCGGCAAGGATTGCTGGGTTGGCGAAGAAATATATGAAGAATCCTGTGAGTATCAAAACGGAAAAGGATCGGATTGCCAACAATGCAGTGGATCAAATTTATTTTGAAGTTTCAATGCGAGATAAGTTTGAAACATTGTGTCGGATTATTGATATGGAAGAAGAGTTTTACGGTATTATTTTTTGTAGAACTAAAAATGATAGTGATGGAGTCAGTAAACAATTGGGGGATCGAGGGTATCGTGCAGAAGCTTTTCATGGAGATATTACACAAGATAGGCGCGAGCAAATTTTGGGAAATTTTCGTCGAAGGAAAACGGAGATTTTAGTGGCGACAGATGTAGCTGCTCGTGGAATTGATGTGAGCGATCTTACACATGTAATCAATTACGCTTTGCCACAAAATTCAGAATCTTATGTACATCGGATTGGACGGACTGGAAGAGCTGGGAAAACCGGAAAAGCAATCACCTTGGTAACACCTTCAGAGTTTCGCAAATTGAGAATGTTTGAACATCATGCTAAGGCTGAAATTCAAAAGAAAGCAATTCCTGGCGCATCGGAGATGGTAGAGTTGAATAAATGTAAAATTATCCGTGACATGGAATCGATTTTGGTTGAATCCCAATTGCTTAAAAAATATGAAAAATTGGGGATAGAAATGTTTAAAGACAAAGAGCCGCAAGCGATCATTGCCGCGTTATTAAAATATAGTTTTTCTGAGAAACTAGATGAAGCTTCATATAAAACTATTCAACAAGGGAGGGGTGGACAAAGGTCAGAGAGAGGCGGTCGTCGAGAAGATGTTGGAAGACCAATTTCTGGCAAATTTGGTACGACTCGGTTGTTTCTCACAACTGGAAAACAAGATGGGGCAACGGTTCCAAAAATTCTGCGAATGATAGAAAAAGATTTTGGAGTTTCTGGAAACGCTGTTGGGGAAATTGATATTATGGATTCATATTCGTTTATTTCGGTACCTTTTTCACAAGCTGAAGCGATTTTGGATGCGTTTCATACAATGAAGAAAAAAGGAAAGTTCGCTCCTGTACGAGTAGAAAGAGCATCACAAGGTAAAAAAGGAGGAGGAAAGGGCAGAGGAGGTTCAAGAAAGAGTTCTAGTCGTGGGAAACCGAGGGCGGGTGGTTTTACGAAGAGAAGGAAATAAGGACTTTTGTTTATTAGTAAAAAATGTCTTCCCGGACTTGATCCGGGATCTACAATATTTTTTGTTTTTCTCCGTGTTCCCTTTATTTTTTAAATTGATTTTTTGTTTCCTCGCATTAAAATTCACAAGCTCTAAAAAAGGGACTTAGTTAAGTGGTATAACATCGGTCTCCAAAACCGAGGTCGAGGGTTCGATTCCTTCAGTCCCTGCCAGTAAAAAAGAGAGTGAGTCCCAAAGGGACATAGTCTCTTTTTTACTCTGTGCGAAGCACTGTGGAATTGAACCCAGGTTCGAAAATAAAGCCAAAATCTGGCGACCGAAGAGAGCTACAGATTTTTAGCTGTTTCACCTACCGAATTCTGGAGCGAAAGCGAAAGAATGAAGGGACGGTATTCCTTCAGTCCCTGCCAAACGTTAATTTCATCTTCTGAAATACTTATAGAATTCCCTCAAGTGTTTTAATTGCTTCAGTTTTTTTCACAATAAGCTTGCATTTTAAAATCAGTAGGTCATTCATTTTTACAGTGTGAACGAATGATATTATCTCAAAAATGACCAATTCACTTCTCAAGAAATTTAGCGAACACATACGCAAACTAAGAAAAAAAAAGCTATTTTCAAGAAAGCTTTGTCGCCAAGTTATATCTTCATCGGACTTATGTTGGGTCAGTAGAGCGTGGAGAAAAAAACATAACTATCAAGAATCTTGAGAAGATAGCTAATTGTTTGGAGATTAAGATTTCGGAGATTTGGCTCTCAATTGGCAAATGAAAAAAGATTCAAAAAACTTCTGTAGGAGAAATAGCGATAAGAAGAAAACAAGGATTATTGCTGAGATCTATTAATGTTAAGATAATTAATCTATTTCTCAGTTTGAAAATAGATAGTTCCTTCTGAGTCAATTTCAATAAAAATATGTCCATTCTGCCTTGTCGTTAGAATGTTTGCTGTTCGTGAATCTTTATTCAAAGTATTATAGTTAAGCGGAGAAGATAGGGCAGAATATTGCGCAGAAACATCAGTACCCTCCTTTTCTGCTTCACTTCCTTTGGATAGTATTGTGTGTGGTCTACCCATTATTTCGAATAAATCTTTGCAGAATCCAGATTTATGTCCGTGATGAGGTGCTAAAAACACATCAATGCCTTTTGAAATTTTCTCCTTAAAATCTTTGTCGTTATTGAGTAGCCATAACCATCCATTCGTTTCTATATCACCACCAAATAACATTCTTTTCCCTCCGTAACCAATGATTCTTAGAATGCTAGAATTATTTTTAGGGCTTTCTGATAAGTTCTCATTTTTAAGAATTTCATTCATAGGGATTTCATAAGGTTGGTTAAAATCGAATCCCCATTCGGGGCGTGTGTTGTGTTTTGTATTTCGATACTGCTTGCAGACATTCTTTTTATATCCATCATCAATATCTTTCTGAATATCAAGAGGAAACGCTATATCGTAATCTCTTTTGTGCATTAATTTTGGTTTGAGTTTTTCCACAACTTTTTCGGCATTTTTTATATGGTCATAATCTGGATGGGTTATGTGTAATAAAGTAAGTTTATATCCATCTCCATAATGTTTAAATCCAGACCAATTACCTAAGCCAAATTTATTTTCTTCTATTATGTCTACAGGACAGAGCTTGTCCGAGTTATTCCCACAATCTATCATTAAACCATAACCATTTGAACATACCGCCAAACTGCAATCACCATTGGAAATGTCAAAAATAGTTACTTTCATTCGCTTAAATATTTATTAACAGAAGAAAAAACCAAGCCTCTGGCACACCCTCTAGCTCGCCATAAGAATAGAACCATAAAAATAGAACTAACTTTTACAAAAATCCAAGATTCTAAAATTGAAAACCACAGAATCAAGAATACGAAAATAACGAACATCACCCGAGTAAAAAGATATCGTGCATTTGATTCTTTTATATTTTCTGCTTCGCGTGATTTGGAATAAATCTTCCAAAAGTTCTTTTTATTAAGTCCTACAAATTTTGATTTTTTCTTCCAAAAGGCAAAAGGTGCTTCTGAGTACTCGATAAGTTCTTCCTTTTCTTCCTTTGTCAGTTTTAATTTTTTAATTACTTCCTCTTTTATTTTTTCATCTTTGAGAACTGGGTTATTTCTTAGCAAGAAAATATCAGAAGGTCTATATCCTCGAAAAAATAACCAGTCTATTGTTTTTTCACAGCCACGAGCAATAGTTTGAAGAACTTCTCCAAAAATAAAAGAAAGGCAAACAAACATAAATGTCATCAAAAAATCAATTCCCTGTATTGTTTTTGCAAAATATGGATTGGAATAGATAACTGTTATTAAAATAATGGATACAACGAATCCTCCTGGCAGAACTGAGATAAGAAACTGATTGAGAGTAATTTTCGGTGTAATCATATTTTTTACCATAGTCTTTTTTGTGAAAATTGCAATTTTTTTGCAATTTTCTTTTGTTTTCTGGTGACTTCGTGTACAATAATGATAAATATTACTAAAAAAATGAAAAAAAATCTCAATGTCGCTTTTATAAAATTTTCTGTGGCTAATTTTGGTTGTTTTAGAGAGAGGGTAGATTTTCATATGTCTACAAGAAAGGATGCTCAAAATAATTTTAATCTCAAAAAAACAGAAGATTATCTTTTGAAATCCACAATTATTTACGGTCCAAATGCAAGTGGAAAGTCAACATTGCTCAGAGCAATGAAATTCGTGGATTTAAAAATACGAAAATCTACAAATACTGAAGTTACAGAGAAATTAAAAGCTAGTCCATTTCTAATGGAGGAGGGGTTTGAAAAAAAACCAAGTTTTTTTGAAATAATTTTTTCTATAAACGAAAAAATTTACAGATATAATTTTTCTATTTTTGCTGATAATACCATTGATAAAGAAAACTTTTTTGATCTTTCGGGAACTACAGAAAAAGTTCTTTTTTCAAGAGAGAAACAATCTATTGAAGTTGATTCTAATTTTATAAATGACGAAGCATTAAAAGATCGAACTTCTAAATCATACCTATTTTTATCCGTTGTTAGTCAATGGAATGAAGAGGTTGATGAAAAGATTGTTTATTTTTTTAAAAAAGGGTTCAGTGTTATTAATGGGGATTCTTTAGCAAGACATATTCCTAGTACGGCAGAAACTGCCATTAAAAATAATGATTTTAAGGAAAAAGTTATAGATTATCTTAGGCGTGCCGATTTTTGTATTACTGATTTTGAAATTAAGAAAGAAAAAATACCAGAAGAATTAAAGCAATTACTGAAAAAAAATAAGAGTATTGAAATTAGTGATCCCTTTATTAGAACAGTTCTTTTTTCTCATCTTAAATATAATAAAAAAAAGGAAGTACTTAATACGGTTAAACTCCTACCAGATGATGAATCTGACGGGACTCTTCATTTCTTTGGAGGATTGTATCCAATTATTAATGCGTTAACAAACGGAACGATTTTAATTATTGATGAGTTAAATAAACACCTTCACCCAAATTTATGTAAATTTATAGTTAACTTATTTCATTCCAAAGAAACGAATCCATACAATGCTCAATTAATATTTACAACACACGATGTAACATTATTGGCAGAAAAGGATATTGATAGAGATCAATTTTGGTTTACTCAAAGAGATAAATACGGAGTAGCTAGTCTATTTTCTTTGGCAGAGTTTAAAGAGAGAAAGGGGAGTGATTTTCAAACACGCTATTTGTCTGGACGATACGGTGCATTGCCCTTTATTAATAATTCCTTTTCAGAACAATAAATATGGGAAAATTTATCAGAAAAAGAGAAGCAAGAGATGAATTTAAAAAGATTTATATTTTTTGTGAAGGCGAATCTACGGAACCTCTTTATTTTCGAGGATTCAAGCAAGAAATTGAAGAAGAGATTCGTAGAAAAGAAGCAGCTATCGTTATTGAAGGAACTGGTGCGAATACAATTAGTTTGGTTAATTACGCTATAAAGAAAGTTAAAGAGGATGGGATAGATAAAAATGAAGGAGATGAGGTTTGGGTAGTTTTTGATGAAGACACTCGTGAAAATGGAAATTTTGATAACGCAATCTATAAAGCGAAAGCTTTTAATCAGAAAAAAGGTATGGAATGTTCTTTTAATGTTGCATACTCAAATGAGTGTTTTGAGTTGTGGTATCTTTTGCATTTCAGATATTCAACTAGTTCAGTAGGACGAAAGAACTACTATAAAGAATTAACAATGTACTTAAACAAACTGGACCCAGCTCTTCAAATAGAAAGCTATGAACAACAAGGAAAAAGTCTTGATTTATATAAGCTACTAAAGCCTTTTCAAAAAAAAGCTACAGAAGGAGCAATGAAATTAGAAAAATATTGGAAAGCTGATGGAGAAATGGTTTATGCGAAACAAAAGCCGATAACAAAGGTTTATCACTTAGTTGAAAGTTTAAATAGTTTAAAGATTGTTTAAATCTACTCATATTTGACTTTTTCTATCTAAAAAGTATGTTCGGATAAAGGTCACTAAGTCCTGCTAGCAAAAAAGTACACAGATTTATCTGGGTAGTTTTTTGCTTACGAGTATTTGCGAAAGGAATTGAAGTCTTTCTATGTAAACTATTTTCAAAATCTTAATAATCCTTCTCGTGTTTCCTTCGATGGATTTTTGCAATTTTATTTTCTCCTTGTAGTACCAAATCTACTTTATTAGCAATTGAAAAGATTTTATCAGTAGGACAATTTTTAGGAATGGCAACAACATTTCCACGCTGAATTTCTATGCTAGTATCGTCATCTAAAGATGCATATGGAAAACAAAGTTGATCAGCTAACTTTGGGGGTAATAGGAGAATGATAGTAGAACCGAAATTAAAATGAGATTTTTGAGTTCCACGGTTATATTTCTCGTTAAGTTTGCAATTATCTTGTTCTATCGAATTTACATTTATTGCACCAACTTCAACATAGAAATATTGCTCATCAAAATCTTCTGCCAAAAGACGCGTTACGACTCTGTGATTTTCATCAAAAGTTGTCTGACCTTTCGATGAAATAAATTTTGTAAAATTTAAATCTGTTGAATTTACTATTTTTCGATTGGTATCAAGATCTTCTGATTCAGAAAGAACACATGAATTGAAAGGATAATCCATAGTATGATCATGAAAAGGTTTTAATGTAAAAAGTAAAAATTTTCCACCGTCACAAAATAGTTCAGCATTGTCTGAACCAATCATTTTAGATAAATCTAAAACTAATTTTGAATAAAGTTCTATTTTTCCGTCTTGAATTTCACGAATATTGAAATATGAATCCGCTGGAGAACAAAGCATTTTTTGTGCAAATTGATCATCTATTTCACTTTCTCCAGGATAAATTTCTCTGTTGTATCGATGATGAAAAGCTTTATTTAGATTAGAGTATTCAAACTTTTTATAAGTTTCAGTAATTTTCTCATTTATTTTTTTGGCAACTCCTGTTTTATAAAGAATAGTTGAAATAGAGTCATTCCCAAGCATAAAACCAGAAAATTTTGAAATATATTGTTGTAAAAAATATTGACGAAGTAATTCGGCTTTTTTTGAATTATCTACCAAAGGACCAACATCATCAAATGGCATTTCTTTGATTTTACCAGTTTCCAAGCTCTGTAATTTTAAATCTTGTGATTTTTCCATAGATTTTTTTAATTATGGGAAATGGGTTCCTGCCTTCGCAGGAATGAGGGAGAAGAGAGCAGGAATGAGGGGAAGGAGCAGGGATGAAGAAGAAAGTAGTGGATGAAGTGGTGAGAGCAGAAATGAGGATTGAGAAAAAGAGTTCGAACTTGGGGCGCTTAAAGTTCGAATTCAAAAATACTATTTTCTTTTCCACAAACGGGAACACAGAAAGAAAAAAATTAGACTTAATACAATTCCACTGCTGGTTGGGATATCAAAATAGAATGAACTAAAAATTCCCAGAATAACTCCAAATATATTTATAATAATGCTCCAAACTACATTTTGAAAAAAATTGCGTGAAAAGGTTTGAGCTGTCAAAACTGGAATAACTAGCATTGCACCAATCAGAAGTCCTCCGATGATTTTCATGCCTATTCCTACGATAGATGCAATAAGGAGCATGAAACTAATTTCTAAAATAGCAGCGTGGGGATTTTTTGTTTTGAAAAAATCTTTATCAAAAACAAGAGTTAAAAGTTGCCGCCAAAAAAAAGTAATAAATCCAATAATAAAAAGATTCACAATGATGAAAAAATAAAGTTCGTTTTGTGTAATAGTCAAAATCGATCCAAAAAGATAGGTTTCGAGAGAGATAGGATTATCTTTCGCAGCATGAGAAAATAGTAGTGCAAGAGCAAGTCCTCCAGAGAGGAGCATCATAGAGATAGCCTCTGGTGCGCTTTTATGCGAGCGAGTAAGATACCAAAGTAAAAAACTGGTAAGAAAGGTAACAATAAAGGCAAAAAGAGTAGGAGATAAATGCAAAAAGATACCAAGTCCAACTCCTGCCAATGCTGTATGAGAGAGCATATCAGAGATAATCGATTGTCGAGATGCAACAACAAAATTTCCCAATATGGCTGTAGATATAGCAGTAAAGATTCCAGCAAGGAGAGCCCGAATCATGAAATCGTGTGTTAATAAGTCGAATATCATGATTGAGTTTTATGATGATGATGTACGGGACACATTTTAAAGGTCGTTTCTATCACAGGACATTTTATTTTTCCTTTTATAAAATCAATGGGATGACAGCCTTCATGTAATTTTTTATGAAGACATAAAATTTTATGGCAGGCGTGAATTATGTGTTCCACTTCATGAGAAACGAAAAGAATAGTTAGTCCTTGTGTTTTGTTTAGATGGGAAAGAAGCTCGTGCAGTTTGAGTTTTGTTTCAAAATCAACACCAGTTAAAGGTTCATCAAAGAATAATACATCTGGATTTCCAAAGAGAGATCTAGCAATAATTACTCTTTGAGCTTGCCCTCCCGAAAGATCGTGGAAGTTTTTTTGAAGGAACTCTTTTTCTAGTCCTACCAACTTGAGAACATCTTCTTCGCTGTATTTTGATTCTGCATTTTTGCCCATGAGAAGAACTTCACGGACAGAAATAGGAACTACTTGAGAAAGTTTATAATTTTGTGGAACATACCCGATTTTTGTACCAGATTTGATATGAATACTTCCTTGTGAGTATTTTATTTTTCCTAGGATTGTTTTTATAAGCGTCGTTTTCCCAGCTCCATTGGGACCAATAAGTCCTACATAATCTCCTTTATTCAAAGAAAAAGAAATATCGTCAAGAATAAGATTTCCTTCAATAATAACAGAGACATTTTTTACTTTGATGATTGACATCCGAGGGCGGTTTTAAGTGTTTGAAGATTATCGTTCATAATATCAAAAAAATCTTTTTCCAGATCAAGGGTTCCCCTGCCAAGTGTGTTGAGCGGAAGCATTTGCAATCCAGTTTCATCAGAAAGAGTTTCTGCAAAACGCGTAATATTGTTTTGTTCCGTAAGAATATGTGTAATTCCTTCCTTTGCTTCGTTTTTCAATTCTGCCAATGTGTGAGCGGAGGGTTCATCATGAGTAGAAAGTCCAGCGATAGAATATGCCTTGAATCCATATCGTCGCGCAAGATATCCAAAGGCATCATGAGAAGTAATAATCTCATTTCTTTCACAAGAAGACAATGTTTTTTGATAAGCTGTATCGAGTGCTTTAAATTGTTGTTTAATATTTTCTGCGTTATTTCGATAATATGTCTTGTTTTTTGGATCAATGTTTTTGAGTGACTGAGTAATAATATCAACTATATTTTGGGCAAGTACAGGATCAAGCCAAGTGTGGGGATCAAATCCTTCATGATGGTGTTCCTCATGTTTTTCATCGTGATGTTTTGGTTTTTCCATTTTTTGAAGAGACAGATTATGATTAATTTCGAGTATGTGTTTATTTTTTTGCTTCAGTATTGGTAAAATATCTTCCGCCCATGGTTCAAGTCCAGATCCTTGAATAACCACAAGGTCAGCTTTATTGAGTTTGATTATATCTTGAGGACTTGGACGATATTTGTGAATATCAGTACTTCCAGAAAGATTTACAATTTCTCCTTTTTCACCAACAATTTGTTTTGTTATAAAAGCTAGTGGATAGAAACTTGTTACAACTGAAATTTTTTCTGATTTGGTTGTATCAGAAATTGTTGTTTTATGAGGAGAGTTTTGACAACCAACCAGAGTTAAGAAAAAAGAGAAGAGAAAAATTATTTGAAATTTTTTCATGATGGAAAAAGAGGGTTATGAAATGCAATTTTTACAGTATCCAGAAAAAGAAAATTGATGTGACTGTATTTGCAGCCCTTTATTTTTGAGCTTATGTTCCAATTGGTTAACAATTTTTTCTAATGGTTTGTCGATTACACAATGAATCGCTTTACATTTTTCACACATGAAATGATGGTGGTGATTGTGTGATTTGAGTTCGTAAAATGAGAGATTACTGTCCAGTAAGATTTCTTCTACTAAGGATTCTTTTTTCATTTTTCCAAGAAGTCGGTAGAGAGTAGTTTTGTTTGGCGTGTATTTTTTTGAAGATAGAAGCTTCATTAAGATTGGAACAGACACAGGTTTGCGTTGGCTAGACAGGATATCTATTACAGTGGTTTTGAGTGGTGTATTTTTCATAATTAAAAAAACTTTATTCTAAAAACGAATTAACGCAACTTAGTTGCAAATTTTTTTTGCAAAACTTTCAATGGTTTCGTTAAAGTATTGTCTAATGGATGTTCTAAATACTTCCAGTTAACTGTTTTATTTCAGAATTCATACGATTTACACAAGCTTCTCCTTCTTCAATGGCTTCTTTTGCTCGATTGAATTCCATTAATCCAATATGTGAAAGTTTTGGATTTAGGATTATATCAGGGTTGTCTATTTTCATTCTATTAAGAGCAATATTGTATTGCATAATGTTAATTGAATTCAAAATAGTATTGATGAAATTTGGAGGTGTCTTATCTTTTTGAGAAGAAAAAAAATTATTAGAATATTGTTCAATTTTGGATGAAATCTTTTTTGCAATATAGTTGTTAGTCATTGAGTTTTTCTTTTTATTTAAATGTTTTCCTGCAATATCAGAATTTAAATTTACAGCAATAACAATATCCGCTCCTAATTTTTTACAGAGTGAAATAGGAATAGGATTTACCAGTCCTCCATCGATAAGCCATTTTCCTTTGTAATTAAAGGGGGCAAAGAGTCCTGGCATTGCAATAGAGGCGAATATGGCATCAAAAACTAATCCATCAGAAAAGAATACTTCATCTCCTGTCTTGAAGAGAGTTGAAACTGCTCCAAAACTTTTTGGTAAATCCTCTATTTTTTTATCTTTATCACAAACATATTTTGTAAAAAAGGTATTTAATTGTTTTTTTTTAACAAAATTTATTAAGGATATATCAAATTGTAAAAACTTTGCAATTTGCATTTTTGTAAAAGAACAAAATTTTTTTTCTAATTTTTCAAGATTTCCTGCTGCATAAGAAGCTGCAACAATCGTTCCCATTGAAGAACCACAGATAATATCGGGTTCTATTCCCATATTAGATAAGGCCTTTAGAACGCCTATATGAGCACAGCCTCGGGCAGCTCCACTTCCGAGAGCTAATCCAATTTTTTTTTTATTTGGATAGTTTTTCATTTATTTGATTTTATTCGTCTTATCCCTTTTTTAACAGTTATTTCAGGATTATTTGGTTTTTGACTAAAATCATTAAAAGCTTCATGGATTCCTTTTTCATCTATGTAAAGACCAATGCCCTTCCCTCCCAAAAAGGACAATAGTTTTCTTGGAGTTGCAGAAATATTGCTACAATGGAAATCTGACGAACTTAAGCTCAAAGGGGTTCTTTTTTCATTATATTCTCCTTGAACAGTAATGTGTCCTTCTTTGTGATCTTTAGGAGGAATAGCTTTCTGCCAAGATGCGATAATAAAGGTATTATCATCTCCGCTAGAAGGGTCGGTTCCTTGAGACATCGCAATTGCATAACAAATATCATTTACTGGCTGAGGAGCATCCTCATAGTTAATCTCTAAAAGAGTTTTTAAATTCATGAATTCACTGTCAGAAGCATCATAAAGAAATTTTTTATTGTCATAAGAAGTTCTTGAAGCCGTTTTTATTTCAGAGAATAAAGAGTAAACTCTTCCGGATAGTTTATTATTAATTGCTCGTATTTCTGACTGTTTTTTTGCGAGGGTTTCTAATGTTTGTAACATTTTTTCCATTTCAGGACTAACTTTGTCTGGTTGGAATTTGCACTTTCCAGGATGATCAACATCACATCCAGAATAATCAAAAAGATTTAGAAAAAAATTAAAGTCTTTTTTTGAAATAAAGTCTTTTAGTTTTATATCTGCCAATTGAGTGTTTTTATCGAGAGACTTTTTATTAGAGATGGTTAAAGTAACCATGTTTTTATTTTCATCTGTTAACCAAGCGATTTGAAAATCATCTACACTTGCAGGAGCAAACACACCTTTTCCATATAATTCTTTACGCATATAGCGTTCAATTAAGTTGATCTTCGCTCCAAACAAAACAAGATAGTCAATGCCGATGAACTGAAAAGTATTTTCATCATGTCCTTTTCCATAGAATCCAGAGATAAGTTTTGAACTTCCATATCCCAAACGAAGCATCATATCATCATAAATCAAAGGAAGTTGTGTTCTCTCTGTTTTATAGGGCTCCATTTTTTCGGCATTGAATCCAAATTTTTCTAAAAAATAACGAAGAACGATTGCATTATCCGATGCAGAATCTGCAAACTCAGGTTCAAAAAATAAAGCAGAAAAATCTTTTTTTGGTATCCAGGCATAAGTACGCTTAAATTGTTTTAGATAATAGTTTTCCCAAGTAACAATTATGTCATTAGGATAAGAATCAAGATTTGCAGATTTATCATCTAACGATGCAATAATTTCAATAGATGCAGTTTTATCAGCTTTTTCATACTTGCAAGTGAATAATAAATCCTTTTTTTCACATGTTCCATTGAACTCATCAATCTTTTTTGGGAAGAAATCAAAAAGAAGATCTTCTTTTTTTTCAACTTTTTCTAAAGACGAATCCTTTTTTTCTGTTGGAATATTTTCATCTGTTTGTTTTTTGTTTTCTTTAGATGTTTCAGTTACTTTTGGTTTCGGGGAATTTTCGATGTTTTCTGAACATCCAGTAAGAAAAAAAGGGAACACCAAGATTAAAATCAATGTTTTTTGTAAAAAATTCATGAAAATTAAATAAACTGCTTTGAATTGTAACATAAAAAATTAAAAGGTGGAAAACAAGTATTTATAAATGATTTGAAATTTTTTAAAAATGGATTCCTGTCTTTGCAGGAATGAGGAAAGACATTTTCACCTTTTTTTTATCAACGAAAAAATACTGTCTCCTGCCCAAACACTATTGAGTAAAACAAATGGCCACACTTCTCCTGCCCAACCGTAAATTACCATAAGGACGGATCCCACGAGATTGAGAATGAGATAGTGCGTAGAGCCTACTCCATATTTTTTGTTTTTTCGCACCATAAATCCTGTTAAAAGAAAGACAGCTCCTGCGATACCGAGAAGATAAAAAAGATTCATTAAATTTATGATAGGAAAAAATTTGTAAAAAGGATAATTATTTTTATGATTAAGGAGCTTCATTTATTGAGAGACGGGGAGAGATTTGGCTCTGTAATCCGTCAGCAACCGGTTCTTACGAATACGGTGCTCCAACCAAAATTAATACATGAAAAGGTTTTAAACCAGTAGAAGAAGCATTTTAGCTTCTTTTTTTAATATATGGAGCCTATGAAAAATAACTTTATTTATCAGAGTCTTCTTAAATAATAACAAACTATGCAAACAATTTTTACATCAGAATCGGTAACCGAAGGGCATCCAGATAAGGTGGCTGACCAGATTTCAGATAGCGTTTTAGACGCAATATTATTACAAGATCCTGATGCAAGAGTGGGCTGTGAAGTTTTGGTCAATACTGGACTAGTGGTTGTTTCTGGAGAAATTACCACAAATTGTTACATTGATATTCAAAAAGTGGTTCGTCAGAAAATTTGTGAAATTGGGTATGATCATGGAGATATGCATTTTGATGGAAATTCTTGTGCGGTTTTAGTTGCTATTGATGAGCAGTCGCCTGATATTGCGATGGGTGTAAATGAGGGGGAAGGAGTGCATATAGAACAAGGTGCTGGAGATCAAGGTATGATGTTTGGTTTTGCTGTAAATGAAACGCCGGAACTTATGCCGTTACCAATTTCATTGGCTCATGGATTGACGAAGAAACTAGCAGAAGTTAGAAGAAATAAAGGAATTTCATATCTTCGTCCAGATGGGAAGGCTCAAGTTTCTGTGGTGTATGAAGACGGGAAACCAGTAAGGGTGGATGCGGTAGTGATCTCTACACAACATGCGCCAGATATTACTCAAACACAAATTCGAAAAGATATAAAAGAAAAAGTAATTGAGCCGGTTTTGGGGAAATGGTTACATGAGAAAACAGTGTTTCATATTAATCCTACAGGAAAATTTGTTATAGGGGGACCGCAAGGAGATTGCGGGCTCACTGGAAGAAAGATTATTGTGGATACATATGGTGGAATGGGACGGCATGGAGGGGGATGTTTTTCTGGGAAAGATCCTTCGAAAGTAGATCGTTCGGCAGCATATATGGCACGACATATTGCGAAAAATATCGTGGCGAATGGGTTGGCAGAAAAAGCAGAAGTACAACTTTCTTATGCTATTGGGGTAGCTGAGCCTGTTTCGGTTTTAGTAGAAACTTTTGGAACATCTTCTTATTCACAAGAAGAACTTGAAAAAATTGTTCGAGATAATTTTTCATTGACTCCAAAAACAATTATTGAATACTTAAATCTCAAGAGACCTATTTATTCACAACTTGCAGTATACGGGCATTTTGGACGACTTGATTTGGATTTGCCGTGGGAAAAGATAGTGAAATTCAAAGTAAAATAAGTTTAAACAAAAAAAAGATTTTTTGACCCCGTTTTAAATTTTCTTAAACTTTTTTTGATGACATTTAAGGTAAAAAAAATATGTAAAGGCAAATCGAAAATTAAAAATAAGGTTTGGCGTAGACTTGTTCGCACTTTTGGATCGAAAAAAGCTTTTTTTTATGTTTTGTTTTTTACGATTTCAGTAGTTCTTTTGTTAGGGGCTGTGATTTTGAATGCCGGTATTTTTACTGATAAGGTGCGGCAATTGGTAAGTGTTGGTCCTTTAAAAAAAGGAGAATTTGGACATACGAATATATTGTTGTTGGGAGTAGCTGGAAAAAATGAGGAAGGTGGTAATTTGTCAGATTCTATTTTGATTCTTTCTATAAATCCAAAGAATCCTTCGGCAAGTTTTTTGAGTTTGCCGCGGGATTTATTTATTGAGTCTGGGATTGGCGATAGAAAAATTAACGAAATTTATGCAGCAGCTAGGTATAAATATAAGAATGATCGAAAGGGGTTGGAGGTTATGAAAAAAGCACTTTCAGACTTTACAGGAGTTAAGATTCATTACGGAGCTGTGATAAATTTTCAGGTTTTTGAAGATTTTGTAGATGAGCTTGGTGGAATTGATATGTTTGTTTCGAAAGAGATTGTTGATCCATTTTATCCAGATGAACATTATGGGTACAAGACATTTATTGTGAGAAAGGGACTTCAAACTTTGGATGGAGCAGCCGCTCTGCAGTATGCACGAAGTCGAAAAACTTCTTCAGATTATGATCGAGCACAAAGACAACAGGATTTGTTACTCGCGATTCGGAAAAAGGTGGCAGATTTAAATTTATTGACAGATTTTGATAAACTTAGAACTTTTTACAATATCTTTAAGCAGAATATTAATACGGATTTGGGAATTGTGGAGATTGTTGAGTTGGCAAAATTGGCGGTCAGTATTAATTATCAAAATTCTATTTCAGCAGTTCTTAATGATGATCCTACTCAAAAGGGAGGATTTCTTTATACGCCTGCACGAGAATTTTATGGAGGACAATTTGTGTTGCTTCCAAAAAATCTTCGTGATACGCAAAAGTTTATAGAATTGGTTTTGGTTCAGCCGGAAATTTTGTTGGAAAATATGCAATTTTCAATACTCAATGGTTCAAAAATTTCAGGATATGCCAATAAAATGGCAACTCGGCTGCGTCGTTTTGGGTTTCATGTTATTGATATTGGAAACTATGAAAGCAGTAGACCTATTTTTCGAAGTTTTTTTTATGATTATGCGGAAGAAAAAGCATTAGGATCAAAAAACTTTCTTAAAGAATTTTTAGACATAAAAGAGATGTCGTCGTTGCAGGAGAGTGAAGTGTTTAATGAAGATAAGTTGGTAGATCTCCAAATTATTTTAGGTACAAATTAAGCGTTTTTGTTTTTCGGTCTTTTCTGTGAGTTCCTATTGTTTTGGAAAGTTTTTTTGTTTTTTTTGCTGATTCTATGTACTTATTTAAATAATGATTATAATCATTACATAAAATTGTTAAAGAAACTGATTTTTCACCCTACTCTCATTCTTCCACTCTTATCCACGCCAACCCCACCCTCATCCCCGCGTAGGCGGGGATCTGCATAGAATTGTTCCCCATTTATTGCACGGAATGAGGAAAGATACTTTATCTTTTCAAGCATGAGATAGATTTTCGCTTTGATAAGAAGGAATGACTATGATGGAAAGATACGAGTTTATTAAATCCATGTTTCCTTAAATCATAGAGTGATACAAGAATTTGATTTTTATCTTAAATTTAAGTATATGTTAAAGGAGTGTCTGTAAAATAAATTCTGTGAAAAAATAATCAATTTTATAGAAAAGAGTTTATTTATCAGTATTTTCTTAAATAAGAACTTAATTGGAAAAAGTGATGAAAAAAATGTTAATGAAATTGGTTTTTATCGTTTGGGGAGTTCTGTTCTTTTTTCCGTTTTCTACGGATAATTTTTTGGTAGAAGGTGCTAGTTTGCCACCAGTTACGAGTGGGAATATACTTCCAGGACCAGAGAGTGGGAAAGATGCAAAATATTATGTGACAAATCAGTTGATTCCAGGAATATCGAATGGGACATTTATATTTCTCTTGATGGTATCTTCGATTATGTTGATCATTGCGGGATTTTTCTATTTGACGAGTTCAGGAGATACTGAAATGACAAAACAAGCAAAAGATATTATTTTGTGGACAATTGTGGGGGTGGCGATAGCAGCACTTTCATATACATTTGTTAAATTTATTATTAATATTGATTTTTTTTAGTGATGAAAAAACTTTTTTTAGGCTTACTTTTTTGTTTTTTGACATTAGCAATGTTTTTGCCAAGAATTAGTGCAGCAGAAGAATTTAATCCAACGGAATTATTTCCTAGTTGGGAAGATGAAGGACATCAGGTTGTCGGTATTTTGGGAAAAAATGAAGGTGATCTTAATACAGGAGAAAGCAGGCTTTTATTGTATTTTATTCCCAACTTAACAACTATTTTGATGAAATTAGTAGCACCAATTGTAATGGTGATGTTTTTCTATTCAGGAATTCGATTTATTTACGCAGGAGATAACGAAGAACAAGTGAAAGAATCGAAAGAGTTTTTTCAATATGGGATTATGGGGATTGCTTTTATTGTTTTGAGTTTTTCTTTTATGAAAGCTGTATATTTTATTATTGGTGATGTACCAGGGACAGAACAACCTTCAATAACATCAGAAGCATCAATATCAGCACCAACAATATTAGTAGAACTGCCAATTAATCGTGTTAGACTATAATGATGAAAAAATTATTTTTCGTTTTCGTTTTTGGAACTTTTTGTTTTAGTGCACAAGTGTTTGTTGACGAGGCAGCAGCAACAGAGGGATTTTCTTTAACAGAAGCATTGAAGACATCACAAGGGGTGGAAAATCCTGTAGTACCAGCGCATTTACCAGGAGCAGGAGAAACGAATAAAGGAGATGTTAGTGATTTAACGAGTGTGATTCAAAATATCATCAATGGATTAGCTGGTGTTGCCGGTGGAGTAGCTGTTCTTTTTGTGATTATGAATGCAGCAAAACTTGTTTTTGCAGTAGGAGGATCGGATGAACTTACCAAAGCTAAAAAAGGATTTACTTGGGCGGCGGCAGGACTTTTACTTGTTATATTTTCCTATGTTATCGCGAAAACGGTTATTTCTCTTACTTATAGCGGGGAATCGTATGTGGGAGCGAATGAAGATCCAATTTGCGGTCTTCCACCAGAGGCAACAGAGAGTTGTTATAAATTAGCTCCAGCGGGTTCAGCAAAAGGTCAAACGAGGAAATCGGGACCTTGTCCGTTAAATAGTGGTTCAGTTCAAGGACCTATTTGTGATTCATTGAAAATGAATGGAAAAATGGAAGAAGGAACAAGTTGTTCATTAGCAAGTATACAAACGGCTTTATCAGTGGTTTCTGATGGATTGTATGGATTGAATACAGAGAAAGCCCTTAATGATTATATTAATTCTATTTCGTGTCCGTAAGGGAAAATAGTTTTTATCGGTGTTTCCTTAATCGCTTTGAGTGGTAAAAAATTTTGACACTAAGCATTTTTTTTCTAAAATCGTTTGGCTGTTTAATTTTGTCCAAAGATCGGGCGCGTAGCTCAGCTGGTTAGAGCGCTTCTCTGATAAGGAAGAGGTCCGTGGTTCAAGTCCACGCGTGCCCACCATTCTTCTTTGGAAGATAAGAAGAAGTATCTTATGGACGGTGAAAATGAAGTGAATCGGGAAGAGAAAGAAGAGGAGAAGCAGAAAACGAAGTAAGCGAAGCATTTGTCTTAAAAACAGGGTTCCCACAAAATCCAAAGCGAAGCGACGGTTTTGAAGGGAAGAGGAGGAGAAGCGAAGCAACGAAGATTTTCTGAGAAGCAGAAAACGAAGGAAGCGAAGCATTTGTCTTAAAAACAGGGTTCCCACAAAATCCAAAGCGAAGCGACGGTTTTGAAGGGAAGAGGAGGAGAAGCGAAGCAACGAAGATTTTCCGCGAAGCGGGAAACGAAGTAAGCGAAGCATTCTCCGACGACTCCGCGGGGTAGAGCAGTGGTAGCTCGTCGGGCTCATAACCCGAAGGTCAGAGGTTCGAATCCTCTCCCCGCAACCATTAACTTAGTCTGGGACTTGATTCCCGGATTATTCTTCCACCTTCTCAATAGGTTCTACACTTGCAACGATTTTTTTCACACCTAGTCCAGGAAAGGCTACTGTTAAAATATCTCCTGAGATTTGAATGATCGTTCCGTTGCCAATTTCTCTGTGAATGATTTTTTCGCCAATTGCGAACTCGGTTTCGTTTTGAACGATTCCAAAAAGTGCTTCTTTTTTAGTTTTAGGGGTTTTGGGGAATGTGGCAAAAGCCGATCCGCTGGCGGCAGATGTTTTTTTGGGAGTGGAAACTGCTCCAGAACCAGTGGCGAGATATTTTTTAGCGGAAAAAGTTTTGCCACGACTAAAGGCAGAAGCCATATCATGATTGGTCGTAGATTTTTCACAACATTCTTTATCGAGTTCTGAGAGGAATTTTGATGGTGCGGAGTAATCTCTTTTTCCAAAGAGCATTCGTTGTCTAGCATGAGAAATGAGACATCTTTTTTCTGCTCGAGTGATTGCTACATAACCGAGTCGGCGTTCTTCTTCCAAGGACTCTAGAGAATGTTGAGCATTGGAAGATGGGAAAATATTTTCTTCCCAGCCTGGTAAAAACACAATTGGAAATTCCAACCCTTTTGCTGCATGGATGGTCATCAGAGTGACGGAATCAGTGTTTTCCATTCGGTCTAGGTCAGAAACTAATGCTACACCTTCTAGAAAAGCGGCGATGGGATTTTCGGCACTGTCGTATCTGCCTGCAACAGAGAAAAGTTCTTTTACATTTTGGATTCGTGCTTCACCTTCATTACTTCCGTCATCTAAAAATTTGTAGAACTCAATACGATCAATTAATCGATCAAGGAGAATTGAAATCGGTTCAGTTTGAACTAGTTTTTGAAGATCGAGAATAATTTTTTGAAAATTTTTCAACACAGTTTTTTTAGTCTCATTGAGTTCAGGGATTTCATCTATTGTTTGTAAAATCTCAAAAAGAGACATTGTGTAATGTTTGGCGTATTTCCTCAATATTTCGATGGTTGCTGCACCAATTTTTCGTGTTGGTACATTAATAATCCGCAAAAACCCAATGTCGTCTTGAGGATTAAAAATAAGTCGCAGGTATGCCAAAATATCTTTAATTTCTTTTCGGTCAAAAAATCGAACTCCTCCGATAATTTGATAAGGGATTCGGTTTCGCATGAGTGATTCTTCCAATGCTCGGGATTGGGCGTTCATTCGATATAGAATTGCTATGTTTTTTAGATTCTCGTTGGTTTCGTATTGAATCTCATTGATTTTGTCGGCAATAAATCGTCCTTCGTCTTTTTCATCAAAAACCTCTGTGATGATTAATTTTTGTCCTTCTTCATTGTGTGTCCAGAGATTTTTTTTTCGTCCAGATTCATTGTAACCAATTAGGGTATTAGCATTTGCCAAGATATTTGCGGTAGATCGGTAATTTTGTTCTAGTTTTACGGTTTTTGCGTTGGGAAAATCTTTTTCAAAATCCAAGATATTTCGGAAATCAGCTCCTCGAAACGAATAAATAGACTGATGATCGTCTCCCACTACACATAAATTTTGGTGTTTGTCAGAGAGGAGTCGAATGAGGCGGTACTGGGCAAAATTGGTATCTTGGTATTCATCAATGAGTACATGGTTCCATCGTTTTCGATATTTTTCCAAAATTTCAGGACTTTTTTCAAAAATCTGTACTGTTTTTTGTAAAAGATCATCAAAGTCCAAGGCGTTATGTGAGATTAAGTGTTTTTGATAGAGTGGAAAAAGTGTCTTTACTACTTGCGTAAAACGATTTGGTTCAGCTTCTTTCCCATAGACTTGAGGGGTAAGAAGTTGGTTTTTGGCTGTAGAAATATGAGAAAGAATAGCTCGAAATTTAAATTCTTTTTCATCAATGCCTTGTTCTTTCATCAGTAACTTAATTAGCTTTTGGGTATCGTCGGTATCAAAAATAACGAAGTTTTTGGTGAGTCCCGTTTCCAAACTTTCAATATCTGTTCTTAAAATACGAACACAAATGGCATGAAAAGTGCCGACTGTTGGATTTTTAGGAGAAAAGCCTTGAAGTGAAAAATGGCTAACAGCTGAATGAGGAAAATCTTGTCCCAGAATTTTATGAATTCGACTTTCCATTTCTTTTGCTGCTTTATTGGTAAAAGTTACAGCCAGAATGTCTCCGCCAGGAATATTATTTGCCATCAAGTTGGCAATTCGATGAGTGAGAACTCGTGTTTTCCCACTCCCCGCTCCAGCAAGTACCAGAAGTGGTCCAGAAAGGACTTTTACGGCTTTAAGTTGTTTTGCATTAAGGTTGGCGAGAATCGGTTTTTTATCAGAGTTTTCCATATTGTTTTTGGTTGCTGGAGTCTAGAGATTTGGTTGGAGTAAGTCGATTTTTTTGTTTTTTTTCTTTTCCCTTGCAGAAAGAGTTTTTTTCTGGTAAAATAATAGGATTATTTTTTGTCTTAAATCTTAAAAAAATAAAAAATGTTTTGGAATCGAAAATTAGAATCAAAAATAGCTGAAGAGGGAATTAATAATATTTTTCAAGAAATTGTGACAAAACAGAAGGTAGTGACAAGTGTAGAGCGATTGGAAAATAGTCTTAAATTTTTTCAACAACATCGTTTGATGTCTGTTTTTTCGAGCTTGATTGCTACAATTGGAATTTTACAAGGGAATCTGACAATTTTTCTTGTTGGGATTTCTCTAGCACCTTTCTTCGTATACTTCAATTATCTAGTAGTTGGAGTCTTCATGAAAAACAAAAGACTTTTTTTAGCGTCGATAGAAGGGTTTTTTGGAGCACTTCTTTTACAAATATTTTTCTCGCTTGTATTGATAGTTCTTCTCAATAGGATTTTTCCAGAAGTTAGTATTTCTTCTCAGGAATTTATGAATTATATTGACTTAGGAAATCCGTTGAATTTAGTGGGAGCGTTTGTTCTTGGGTTTACGAGTCTCTATTGTTTTTTGCGATTTTCTCGTATGGAACGATTTGTGGGAATTGGTGTTGCGTTTTATTTAATTCCTGTTTTGGTTTTGATTGGAACGGCTCTTGCTATAGGTGATGGGGAGGCAATTATTACTAATAGTCTATTATTGGTGTTTAATTTTGTAAATCTTCTTTTAGGAGCTGCATTAGCTTTTGCAATTTTTGGATTTTCGTTTTGTACTGAAGAGTAAAAACATAGTTTTTTATTGAAGACAAAAAAAAGTTTGACAACAAAGACTTTGCTGTTAGAATCCGGCGGCTTTTTTGGTGTTTTACCCTATGGCTAAAGATGAAAGTATTGAGGTGGAAGGCGTAGTAAAGGAGAACCTGCCTGGAGGGGAGTTTCTCGTTTCAGTCTTGACCGAAGGTTTCGAAGGTCATGAGGTGCGTGCCAAAATGTCTGGAAAGATCAGAATGCACTATATTAAGATAGTTCCAGGCGACAAAGTAAAACTTACCCTTACTCCTTATAATTTAGAAATTGGGAGAATCACTTATCGACTCAAATAATATGAAAGTAAGAGCATCAGTTAAAAAAATTTGTGAAAATTGCCAAGTTGTAAGACGAAAACGAGTGGTGAGAGTAATTTGCAAAATAAAAAAGCATAAACAAAGGCAAGGATAGTTTAATTCTTTATTGAAATATATATATGCGTATAGCAGGAACCAATATCCCCGCAGAAAAAAGAATCATCATTTCGTTGACTTATGTCTATGGAGTGGGGCCAGCTAGATCAAAAGCAATTTGTGAGAAGGCTAAGATTGATGAGAGTATTCGGATTAAGGACTTAACAACAGATCAAGAAGAGCTCTTGAGGAAAGTGCTTACAGATTTTGAATATAATTTAGAATCTGATTTGCGTCGGGAAATTTCACAAGATATAAAAAGACTGCAAGATGTAGGGTCTTATAGAGGATTTCGACATAGAAGGAAGTTGCCAGTACGAGGACAACGAACGAAGACGAATTCTCGAACGAAGAGAGGAAAGAGAGGAACAGTTGCAAATAAAAAGAAGATAACAAGATAAATTAAATAATTATTTCTAAAATATTGAATGGCAAGTCCTAAAAAGCGAGTTCGAAAGACATTTGAAACAGGAAAAGTTTATATCCGAGCGAATTATAATAATACGATTATAACTTTAACTGATCCAACTTCACAGGTATTGGCATGGAGTTCTCCAGGAGCGAATGGTTTCAAAGGGGCACGACAATCAACACCATACGCAGGACAGATTTCTGCGGAAGTAGTAGCAGAAAAAGCACAAGCATTTGGTATTGATTCTGTAGAAGTTTTTGTAAAAGGAATGGGACCAGGAAGAGATCAATCAATTCGAGGTCTTATGAATCGAGGATTGGATATTATTTCTATTTCTGATGTGACACGAGTTCCTCATGGAGGATGTCGTTCTCCTCGACAACGAAGAGTTTAAAATTAATATTGTTATTAAGTTAATATATGAGAAATACACAACCTAAAGCGCGACAATGTAGAAGAGAAGGAGTAAATCTGTTTGGTTCTCCTAAGTATCAAAAAATTCTAGCACGAAACCCAAATATTCCAGGAATGCATGGAGGAAAACGCCTAGGGAAAATGACGGAATATGCAAAGCAATTGAGAGAAAAACAAAAGCTTAAGAGAATGTTTGGTTTATCGGAAAAACAATTTCGAAGGTGTTTTGACAAAGCAACAATTTCGAAGGTTGTTACAGGAGATAAGCTTTTGGAGATTTTGGAACGAAGGCTTGATAATATTGTTTTTCGAGCAGGATTGGCGATGACTCGGATGCAGTCGCGACAATTTGTATCTCATGGATTGTTGATGCTAAATGGGCAGAGAGTGACGATTCCTTCTATTGAAGCGAAAGAGGGTGATGTCTTGGAAGTTCGAGAAAAAAGTAAGAAATCAAAAGTGTTTGCTCAAAATAAAGAAGAACTTGATGGAACATTGGTTCCAGATTGGCTTAAGGTTGATCTTGGGAAAATGTCTATTGAGGTGCTAAAGATTCCTGAGCAAAAACATTTTGAACAACTCATAGAAACTCGTTCAATTGTGGAGTTTTATTCTCGGTAATTTAAATTTTTAAACCAAAAAAAAATGCATATCTTGCACGAAACCATCGGGGTTCCCAAATTGAAAATTGATAATGAAAATAAGAATTTGGCGATTTTGACGGTAAATCCACTTCCTTCTGGTTATGGGATGACATTGGGGAATGCTCTTCGACGAGTTTTGTTGTCTAGTCTTCCAGGAACAGCTATTACGGCTGTGAAAATGGATGGAGTTGCGCATGAGTATTCGGCTGTTCCAGGAATGAAAGATTCGATGCTTGATATTATTTTGAATTTAAGAGATTTGCGATTAAAGAAGCACTCAAAAGAAGCGGAAGTAGTAGAGGTTTCTTTAGTAAAATCAGGTGTTATTACGGCGAAAGATTTAAAAGTTTCAAGTGATATTGAAATTTTAGATTCTTCTCAAATTATTACCACTTGTGATGGAGTAGATACAAAAAAGAAATTATTTCTTCGAATAGAAAAAGGGGTTGGATATAGAGTTGTTTCTAACGAAGAACATATAGCAGAAGCGGATCCAGAATATATTTTGATTGATGCGAATTTTTCTCCTGTAAAAAGAGTGAAGTATGAGGTAACGCCTGCTCGTGTTGGAGATCAAACAAATTTAGATCAATTGAAGTTAGAAGTAGAAACAGATGGAAGTTTAGAAGCAGAAAGTGCTATTAAGTTAGCAACAGGAATGTTGGAAAATTACTTTCAGCTTTTCAATGTTGAAGATGCTTATACTGATGAAGATTTTACAACGAGTTTTTCTGCTATTCGAGAAAAAGAGGAAGCAGAAAAACAAGCAGCTTCAGCAGCAACGGAAGAGGCTTTTACGCCAATTGATATACTTGGATTCTCACAACGAACTCTTAATGCGTTAGTAAATGGAGGGATTACTTCTGTAGAAGAGCTTCTTAAAACACCAATGAGTCAATTGACACAACTACGAGGTTTTGGACAAAAAGCAAAAACAGAGTTAGAAGAAGTTTTGAGAGAGAGAGGATATGTAACGAATTTAAGTGTTAATAATAATTCTGAATAAAACTAAACGATGAGACATAGAAATACGAAAGCAACATTAAATCGACCAGTGGATCAAAGAAAGGCGCTGATTCGAAGTTTGATAACAGCACTGTTTTTGTCAGGGAAAGTAAAAACAACTGATGCAAAGGCGAGAGCGCTTGTTTCAGAGGTAGAAAAATTGATTACAAGAGTTAGAGGAAAAGAATCTATGAATGCGATTCGAGACTTAAAGAAAATTATCTATACAGAGGCATCTTCAAAGAAAGCACTCGAATATACACAAAAAACGAATAAAAATTCTGGATTTACTAGAATTACAAAAGTAGGACATCGAGCTGGTGATAATGCACTTATGATGCAAGTAGAACTTATTTCAGAATAACATTTACTAAATAATGAAAAAGACGACTTTACGACAAAACGTTATAAATGAGGACCGGAAATGGTTTGTTATGGATGCTAAAGATAAAACTTTAGGACAGATTTCTACCAAGATTGCTAATATTTTGAGAGGAAAGGACAGACCTGATTATACTCCGCACGAAGATGGTGGAGCTTACATGGTGGTTCTAAATGTTGAGAAGGTAAGAGTTTCTGGAAACAAAGAAATTGGTAAAAAATATTATCGACATTCTGGTTACTTAGGTCACTTGAAAACAGAATCTCTTGAGGTTGTTAGAGAAAAAAATCCAACTAGAATTTTGGAGGAAGCGATTTCGGGAATGCTTCCGAAGAATAAGTTAAGAAAACATCAAATGCGTCGATTGCGATTAGTTGTAGGATCTGAAAATCCATATGAAGCGCAAAAACCTGAAAAATTAGAACTTTAAATAATCTTAAACTTAAATTAATAACATGGCAAAAGGGGCTTACTTTTATGCGAACGGAAAGAGGAAAAATGCAATAGCGACAGTGCGATTGTTTCCTCAAGGAAGTGGAAATATTACTATTAATGGAGTAGGGCTTCGTGAATGGGCTGATCATGAACACATGGTTAGAAACATACTTCAACCACTAGTGCTTTTGGGAATGAAGAGTGAAATTGATTTGAAGGTTATTACTAAAGGAGGTGGGAAAATGGCTCAATCCGAAGCGATTCGATTGGGAATCTCTCGGGCTTTTGTAAAAAAAGATGTTACATCAAAAGAACAAATGAAAAAAGAAGATCTTTTAACACGAGATTCTCGTGTGAAAGAAAGAAAGAAACCAGGTCTTCGCAGAGCTAGGAAATCACCACAATGGTCAAAACGATAAGTTTAGATTGGTTCTTTTTAGTTTGAATTTTATATTTACTTTTCTGCTTTTAAACTTTTGAACTTTTCTTAAACTTATATTAAGGAAAACATGGAAATACTTTTTCTCGTTCTTGGGGTGGTTGTTTTGGGATTGCTTTTATGGCAAACTTTTGGAAAAAGGACGGATTCCTCTTCCGAAAGACTTCAAAAAATGGAAGAGGAGAAACACTTTTTATTAGAAGAGAATGCGAAATATAAGGCACAAATGGAACAACAAGATCAAGAAATTGGTCGATTGCAACAAATAAAAAAGCAATTTGATGAATCGGTTGGTGGACAGAAGGTGAAAGAACAACGCATTGTGGAATTGGAGGCGAATGAAAAACAATATTTGGATCGACTTAGAGGAGCGCAAAAGAAAATTTCTGAATTCGAAGCACGCGCTGAACAACTTGAGGAAAAAAAGGAGCGTTCTGAAAAAAGATTAGAAGAAGCGCGTAACGCGTTGGAAGAAGAAAGAATTCGTGTTCGAAGAAAAGACGAGGTTCGTCAGGCAAAAATATTGGAGGAACAAAATAGAATCTGGAATGATCATGAAGTTTTGGTATTAGCAAAATTGAGAGAGGTTAGTGAGAAACCAGAAATTGGGTTTCAAACTTTTGATAATCAAAATCTTCCTGATGGATTTGATGGAACACTCAAACCTGATTTTTTAGTGAGTTTTTTGGGACAATATATTATTTTTGATGCTAAAAAATCGAAAGATCCTCAAAATTATTTGAATGATCAAATTAAAAAGACTGCTAAAAAGTGTAAGGGGAATGAAGCTATTTATTCGACTATGTTTTTTGTTATGCCGGATGATGAAATTTCTCAATGTCGAAAACTTAGTTTTTTCGAAGAAGGTTTTTCATTTTATGTTATTCCTATTTCGGCAATAGAATCGATTATCTCAAATTTTAAGCGTATTACAGAATACGATAAAATTCAGGAATTTGATCCGCAAGATAGAGAAAATATTGTGAATTTGATAGCGAATTATGATCGACATATTTCTTTTCAGAATGCAGCAAATATTTTGTTGGCAAGGGAATCTGTTGATTTGATGAATACCAAAGAAGCATTGCCAAAAGATTTTCAAGAAGAGGTTTCTGTTCGGAAACGAAGTATGCGGAACTTTAAACTTAAAGAATCAGAGTTAAAAAAGATTTCTCAAAAATTGGGAGAACAAGAAAAAGAAATAGTAAAGCTGACATCTCCTAAGGTGGCAATTGATTCGGATGAGTTGGAGAATGCACAAGATTCGTTACAAATTTAGTAAGCCTTGATTATAAGTTCTTTTTGAGATTTTTAAGGTTTAGACTTTAAAGCTTTTACGCTTTGGCTATAATCGTTGTGATAAAATTATCATTAATGATTATGAGTTTCAAAATGACACTAGATTTTTTTGCTTCCGAAGGACAAGCACTGTTAGATAAACATAAAATTTCACTGAAATTAGAAGAAGTACGGAATTTACAAAAACAGCTTGGGCGTCCTATGACTTTAACCGAAGCGGTTATTTTTGGGATTCAGCTTTCGGAACATTGTTCGTATAAAAGTTCGCGTAAATTTCTTAAAACGCTGCCTACAAAAGGGGAAAATGTAGTTTTGGGACCAGTGGAAGATGCAGGGATTGTGGAAGTTTTTAAATATAAAGGTGAAAAATATTGTATTGCTTTGGGGCAAGAATCTCACAATCATCCTTCTCAAGTTGTTCCTTATGAGGGAGCGGCAACTGGAATTGGTGGGATTGTGCGAGATATTTTGTGTATGGGGGCTCGACCAGTTGGGGTGCTTGATCATTTGCGGTTAGGAAATCCTAGTAAAAATGAGCAGAAAAATATTGCGAACGGGGTTGTGCGAGGAATTTCAGGCTATGGGAATCCGTTGGGGGTTCCAAATTTGGGAGGAGACTATTTTTTTGATGAAGGGTTTAACGAAAATTGTTTGGTAAATGTGTCGGCGTTAGGAGTGCTTCGCGAATCCGATTTAATTCATTCTTACGCTCCGCCAAAAGCAGCAGAGGAGCAATGGGACCTTTTGATTGTTGGAAAGCCTACAGATAACTCTGGGTTCGGAGGAGCATCTTTTGCGAGTGGAAGTTTTGAGGACGATGATGATATGGATTCTAAAAAAGCAGCTGTTCAACAACCAAATCCATTTTTGGAACGACATTTAGTAGCTTCTATCTTAGATTTATTAGAAAAATTAAAAAAATCTGGAGAATTTCATCTTATAGCATGTAAAGATTTGGGTGCAGGAGGAGTGCTTTGTGCGACTGTTGAGATTTGCGAAGGAGGTGGGTTTGGTGCTGATATTCAATTGGAAAATTTGCATATTGATGGAGATTTTCCTCCTCATGTAATTGCTTGTTCAGAGACGCAAGAGAGATTTTGCTTTGCTTGCCATCCTAGCATTACTCAAAAACTCATTGATCATTTTGAAAAAGATTGGGAACTTGGAAAAGTGGCGATGAATGCTGGGGTTTCTGTAGTTGGAAAAGTAAGGGCAGATGGTCAATATCGAGTTAAATTTGGAGATGAAGTTCTTTGTGATGTACCAGCTAAACTAATTACAGAAGGGATTTTGTATGATCGTGAATATATATTTCGAAAACTAAAAGAAACTCGAACTAAAGTTGAGTTTGAATCTGGAGAAATTGTTTTTAGTTAGGAATTTTTTTACTTTGAACTCCATAATTCATGCAGATTGCAGTAGGCTCGAGCTGTTATATTTTCAGCGTTTAAATTAAATATTGCTTCGGGAGAGTCTTCTGGGTTGAGATATTTTCGATATACCTTTTCTTCAGTAACTAGTTCAATCCATTCAATATAATGAACTTCTTCCATTGGGTGTGGTACTTCGCCAACTTTAATTCGAACTAGACCATTGGTTTGTTCGATTATTGGTACATGTTTTTCGAGTGCTGCGTCTTGTTTATTTTCTTCTAAAAGTTGCATAGATTGTCCGCAACACACAAGTTGTCCTTCTGCAGAATGAATGACTTCCACGATATTTCCACAGATATCACATTTATAAATTTGATTTAGTTTTGTCATGGTTTTCTAAGTAAGCATACAAGAAACTTATACTTGTTGTTTTTTTATTCGTAAAGTTTTTTTATGGTTTTGCTTTTTAAAAAAATGAAAAGATTATGATGGAAGATTTTTATTGTTGAAGAAATAAAAAATATTAACTTTTTTGAAAGAAAAATTTTAGTTTGGAGTATTACTAGTTGGAGGTCGACAATCCACTTTTTACAATTTAATTTTTAAAATTATGAAAAATTCAACAAAACTTTTGAGCGGAACTTTCGCTCTTGCAATTGTAGCGATTGCTACTACATCATCGGCATTTGCTTATCGCGGTGATATTTCCGTAAAAGGACCTAACTATTCGCCAGAAAGGCATGCAATCATAGAATCTGCGTTTGAAAACAACGATTATAATGCTTGGATAGAGCAAATGGAAGGAAGAGGTCGTGTGATTCAAGTTGTTAATGCAGATAATTTCTCTCTATTTGCAGAAGCTCACAGGTTAGCTAAAGAAGGGAAGTTTGATGAAGCAAAAGCTATTAGAACAGAACTTGGTTTAGGTTTGAGAAATGGAAATGGACAAGGGCGAGGTTTAGGAAGAAGTGATAGTCGTGGTCAAGGATTACAAGATGGAAGTGGAAAAGGTCAAAAGAAAGGGTTTGGTCGAGGAAATAGATAATATTTTATTCTCGATTAAAAAAAAGGCTCATTTGAAAAAATGGGCTTTTTTTTATTTTGAACTCTTAGAGTTCGAACTTGGGGAGACTATAATCCGTCGTTTGAATGGAAAAATACAAAATCAAAAAGGGTTCCAAGATTTTTTTGTGCATAATCAAAAGCAATATGTATTTCTCGTCCTCCAGAGAGACCAATAGCTGAGATGGTTGCTTTGTTGGAAGTCATTGCTTCACCTACTCCCTGAAAAGAAAGATAAATAGTGTCTTCTCTTTCTAAATTTTCTACAGAAAGGAAACAATTTTTATAATTGGATTCTTGTAAAAACCAAGCTAGATTAGTGTTTTCATAAAAATCTCCGTTTGCGTCTTCAAAAATACCATTGGAAGTAGAAGGATTCAATTCGCTTGAGGTATCACCTTGTATTACAACTGTTGCATTATCTACTTCATCCTTACAAAGGACTTTCCAGTGAAAAGTTTTGTTAGCTGAATTGGTAATTTTGAAATTTTCAACTTTCTCTTTATTGATGATAGGAGCAAGTAAATTATCAGAATCAGTTTTTTGTCGAGAAAGTCTGAATTTGGTACTTTCATTTTTTAGAAGCGTTATGATGAAATTTTCAGAGGAATCAACACGATTTTTAATGCTTAGGTTTGTAAGAGTTCCATTTCCCAAGTCTATTTCTTGATTTACAAGGTGTCGAATCGGTTCGTTTTTTAGTTCAAAGAGAGCTATTTCTACTCCAGACTCTGCGGCAAAATAAGATTTTTCTGCGAAGAGAAGGTCAGAAGAAAACTGAATTTCTTTTATTAAAATTTTAGCAGCTCCAGTTCCAATGGTTAGAATCATGCCTCCCAAAAGGATTGTGACGAGTAGTACGGATCCATTCTTTTTGAAAGAGAGCTCCTTTTTTGGTGCTTTTTTTGTTTTTAAGAATAAATTTTTTATCAGTGTTTTCATTATGGAGTGTATTTTCGTGAAGAAATTGTTGTTTGAATTTCAAATTTTATTTTAGGGTTTAGTTTTGCTTTTACTTTCAAAAAGATTGTCACTTTTGGTTGAAGTTGAAACTCTTTTTTCGCTAAGTTTTTAAAAGGGTCTTGAGATGGAGAAACTGAGAAATAAACGGTTTCTACTTCGAAAGAAGAAGAAAAAAGCGGTTGGTCATTCATAAAGAGCATTCCATCTTTATGTTCAAATATTTGATTGTCTTTTATACAAAGCATGATCTGTTCTGTTTGAAGATTTTGGTTTTCGCAGAGTTTTCCAGAATTATTTTCATAAGCTTCGTAATCAATAGAAAGACTTCGGATTTTGTCTGTCATTCGGATTAGTGTAAAACTAGTTTCTTTTTGTAGGTTTCGAGAAAGTTCGGCGGCTTGATTTGTCTTCATTAAAATCCAGTAACTTCCCATAACTGAAACCAAAACCATGCCAGAAATTACAATAGAAACCAAGACTTCCACAAGCGTAAATCCATTCTTCCGTTGAGAGGAAGCTTTTTTTTGAAAGAATTTTTTAATAAGTTTTTGCATAAGGAAATACAATTATCTTTTTTGCCAGTTTGTTAATATTTCAGAGATTTCGATTTTTTCGGTAGAATGATTTTTTCGCCAAGATACATTACAGGTAATGGTCATTTTTTCATTATCAACATTAGAAATAACGATTTTTCGTTGAAATATAGTTGGTTCACTATTTGGTAATGTAGAGTTATGGGAAAAACGCCCATCAGTCTTATAAAGTGTGAAAAAATCGGGAGAAAAATTATCAGTTTCAATCTGTGCACCTAGTTTGGTTTTGCACATAGTAAGAAAAGAACCTGGAATAGCATTTATATCAGGATGAATTCGATAGGTTTGTGTACCATCTGGGAAAGCACAATTCCATGGCATATTTTGTTTCCACGCAGAATCCCGCATGTTTCGAACCAGTTCTGTACATTCTTGGGCTAAATATGTTGCGGTAATACGCTTTTGATTTGTTTCGGTGGAATTTAAAATAGTCATCATCAAATAAATTGTTCCAGAAAGAGAGAAGGCTAAAATAACAATTGTTACCATTGTTTCGATAAGCGTAAATCCAGCGATTGCGGCAGAATTTTTTTGTCGGTTTTTAAGTAGTAAACGGATAGTCTCTTTTAGTTTCATTGAGAAATTTTTTTAATCTTCGATAAGACCTGAGTTTTTATAGAGTGTGATTGTTTTTTTGTATTTGTTTTCAAGATCAATTGTAATTGACTTGATACTTTCAGATAATTGACCATTTTTATCAAAAAAGGTCATTTCTCCATGAGGCGGTTTAAATCGAATTTCGAGATCGTCTGAAGTAATAGTAACAATGCCCGAAAATTTTTCTGAATCAGCGTAGATTTTTGAAGAACAGGCGTAGTTAGTACATTCGAAAAATTTTATTTCATTAGTATTTTTATATACTTCAATACCAAAAGTTTTTGGTTGAGATCGTGCAGAAGAAAATCCTTCGGCAAGAGTTGTTTTTACAATCTGAACAGAATAGTTGAGATTCTTTTTTCGGTAAAAATCTATCCAACCAGGACCTATCATACTGGAAAAAATACCAATGAGTACGATGACTATTAATAGTTCAATTAGTGAAAATCCTTTATTTTTTTGTTTTTCTTTTTTGATGAAATTTTTCATTTTTTAGAAAATTAAAGTCCAGTACTAAAAAGTTCTTGAAGTTGAAAAATAGGTCCTAAAATGGCGAGTGCCATGAAAATAACAGCACCTCCAACGATTAAAATAATTAGAGGTTCCAAGATGGTCGAAAGGTTTTTGAGCTGAGAATCCACTTCTAATTCATATTGTGTTGCGATTTTATTTAGAACTTCGGCAATATTTCCAGATTGTTCTCCTATCTCTAGGATTTCGGAGAGTACAGGATCAATGGTTGATTCTTGTCGGAAAGATTCACTTAAGGTAAGTCCTTTTCGTACATTTATTTCAGCAGAAAAGATGGCTTGTGCAATAATAGTATTTGGCATGATTTCGCCTAAAACACGAAGTGATTTATTTACTGGAATACCAGAATGCATAAGTGTTGAAAAGTTTGAAGCAATACGAACGACTTGAAGGTTATTGATAAGGGATTTTACAAAAGGTAAATTTAGAATAAAACGGTCCCATTCTTTTCTCCCTTCTTCAGTTTTTTTCCAAGAAGAGAAGGCAAAAACGCTTCCGATTAAAAAACAGAGAAGAATCCACCAAAATTGGATCATAAAATCAGATATCCAAAGAAGTGTTTTTGTAGAAAGAGGGAGGTCTCCTCCAAATTCAGCAAAAAGAGAAACGAATTGTGGAATAATAAACATGACTACAATAATTCCAGCAATAATGATGGCTGTAAAAACGGTTGCAGGATAAAGTAAAGCGCTTTTTATTTGCATTTCAAATTCAATACTTTTTTGTAATTGCGTAGCAATTGAGTTGAGTGTTTTTTCAATTTTTCCAGAAATTTCTCCTGAATAAATCATTTTTGTTTCAGAAGAAGAAAAAATTGATGGGTGCTTGATCATGGCACCAGAAAAAGATTGTCCGTTTTTTTCCATATCATACACCATTGTGTTTATGACTCGGAAAAGTTTGATATTTGTAGTTCTTTTTGCCAGCATTCGAAGAGACTTGGTGAAAGGAACACCAGAATTGACGAGTAAACGAAGTGAATTAAAGAAAAGAGATTTTTCTTTTAGTGTTACGCGACCATGATCTATTAAAAAATCATTTACTTTTACAAGGAATGGATCGTTTTGTCGGTCTGTTACGCCGTAAATAATCTCTCTTTTTTTTGGGTTTTTCAATAAGTTTAAACTTTTTTTGGCAGGTGTTATTGGAGTTTTTAAAATTGTTTCCAAATCAGTATTTGGATTGTTATCAATGGGAGAGTGAGAATGTGTTGAAGACATATTTATTCTTGAGCGAAAGCGTAGAGAGAAACTGAAAAACTAGCGATTTTTAAACCATTTTTATCTTTAATATTAAGATCAAGATCGTTCATTCCTAAAAATCGTTCATTATTTTCAATGCGAGAAAGGAATGGTTGAACTTTATCCAATCGACCTTCTACAGAAAAGTTAAGATTTATTTGAGGGGCATTAACATCAGCATTTCTTCCCTTTCCAAAAGAAAGAGAAGTAAAGTAAAATCCAGTTTCTTTTGAAATCTTAGTAAGATCTCGGATAAGGTTTTCTTGTTCTAATGTTAATGGAATCTTTTTGAGGATTTCTTGATTATCGTTATCAAGAAGTGTTTCTTTTTTTTCTGATAGGGTTTGAAGTTCTTTAATTTTTTCATCTCGAAGTATTTCAAGAGTTTCTACTCCTTTTTTTTCAATTTTTACTTCTTTCCAGGCAGGCGAAATCCAAAAGACGAAAATAGGAAGAATTGAAAACGAAAGCCATATTTTCCAAGAGTTCATTATTTAAGATAGGAAAAAGTAATTAAGAATTTATAGTTTTTTTGATTTTCAATTTCTGATTCTGAAAAACCAGAAACAAAGGGATTTGTAAAAAGAGGATCAGATTTTATCGTTTCGATTAATTTAGAAATCGCTTCCTTGCTGTTGGCGGTAGCTGAAATGGAAACCTTAGCACCTTTTTCCAATGATATAGAGAGGAAATTGATATTTTTATTTTCTAGAGTTCGGACATCTTTAAGCTTTTGTGACCAAATTACTCGGTATGACTCGGCCTTTTTTAAAATTTCTTGAGAAAGATGTTTTTCTCCAATCAAATCTTTTTTTGAATAGTCAGTAATGAGTGCTTCTTTCACTTTAATAGATTCATTGAGCTGTGTTCGTGTTTCAGCTAAGGAATATTTTTGCCAGACTAATGAGCCAGAAAGAACGACCGTTCCAGTGAAAAAAAGAAGGGTTAGAATGGTCGAAGTTGTAATTTTTTTGTTATTTGTTTGTGATGAAGTCATTTTTGTGTTTATATTCTTCCCGCAATTATATACTTTTTATTGGATAAATGCAAGTTCTCATTTCGGGCGCGGACTTTGGGATTTTTGTTTTGGGACGGACAATTTTAAAGCAATATCCAAAAGCAAAAATTAAATTCTTTTTTAAAAAAATATCAAAAGAAAAAGAGTCTATAAAAGAATCTGATTTTAGGGAAAGAGGTATAAAGGAAATCTTATCAGAAATAACACGATTTGGACGCATTGGTGTTTTTCTCGATCGAAAGAATCTTGAAGCTAAAACTTTTTTTCAAAAACAAATAGTAGAAAGTGATCAAACAAAATATTTAAATGATTACAATCCAAAAGACACTCGTCGAGCAGAAAAAAAGCCTAATATAACTCTTTTTGATACACAATTGTTGCGTGATTTTGCAAACGAGGGGTTAGCAGACAGCGTAGAATTTAGACGATTGACAAGGAAATTTATTCGCAATGCTAAGAATGCAGGTTGTGATACGATTTTTTTTCCAGAAGCTATTTTTGGAGAAAAAAAGACGCAACAAATTTTGCAACAAATTGCAGGAACACAAATGAAAGTGGTAACACTGAAAGATTTTTTTCCAATTCCAAAGATTGATTCGACGAAGAGGGAGATTAAAATTTGCTGGCAAGAAGAGTCAAAAGAATTTTTGAAAAAACGGGCAGAAAAAATCTTGGAAACGAAGTTAGGGAAAGAGGTGTTGGGTAATTGATTCTTTACCATAAATGTGCTATAATTGGGAGATGGTACAAAATTTGAATCCAGATAATGCTGTAAATCTTGAGTTTGAGGAACGGGAAGCTCAAAAAAAGGCTCAGAAGTTGGGATTGGATTATATTAATATAGCAAAATTTCCGATTAATCCAGATGTGTTAAAATTGGTGGAAAAAGATTTTTGTGAAAAAGCAAAAGCAGTTCCTTTTTTTAGGAACGCAAAAAAATTAAAGATTGCAGTGTTTGATTCTAGTTTTAAGAATACTAAGGAATTTGTTGAATATATGGAGGAAAAAGATTTTGAAGTAGAATTATTTATTTGTTCAAAACATAGTCTTCAAAAGGCTTTTGATGTCTTTGGGTCTAAGTTTTTAAATCAGAAGATTGTTGAAATAAGAAGTGATTTTGATGAAAAGGAACATGAAACATTTGAATCGCAATTTATTCAATTTGCGGAATTAGAGGAACGAATAAAAACTTTTCCAACGGAAAAAGCACTTAATGAAATCCAGATTTTTGCTATTCGAAATAAAGTATCTGATATTCATTTGCAACCTAACGAAAAAAATATGGTGCTTCGGTTTCGTGTAGATGGCATTCTTCACGATATTTGTGAGATTGGTTTGGAACAAGCTAAGAATCTCGTGTCTCGTATTAAATATGAGTCTGGGATGAAGTCGAATATTTATGATCTTCCGCAAGATGGACATTTGAGTTTTATAGCAAATGATCGTCGGATTGATATGCGTATTTCTTCTTTGCCAACAGAATATCTAGAGTCCATTGTGATGCGTGTATTGGATTCGCGAAAAGGGATTAAAAAATTCTCAGAATTAGGGTTTGATGACAAAATACAAGAAAAAATTCAATCTGTTATTCATCAAAAAAATGGAATGATTTTGGTAACTGGTCCTACAGGATCAGGGAAAACGACAACGCTTTATTCAATGTTGTCGGAAATTAATGATGAAGCAAAAAAAATAGTAACGCTTGAAGATCCTATTGAATACCATCTTCAAAATATCACACAATCTCAAGTAGATGAGAAGCAAGAATATAATTTTTCAACTGGACTTAAAGCTCTTTTGCGACACGATCCAGATACGATTTTGATTGGAGAGATTCGAGAATTTTCTACGGCAAAACTTGCTTCAGAAGCGGCATTGACTGGACATCTTGTTTTTTCTTCTTTGCATACCAATTCAGCGATTGGAGCTATTACTCGTTTGAGAAACTTGGGACTGGAAAGTTATAATATTTCTGGATCGATCAATGCGGTTTTTGCACAAAGATTGGTGCGAAAGGTTTGTTCAAGTTGTGCCAAAAAAGTAAGAATTGGGTTAGACGAAAATTCTAAAATAAAAGTTGCTTTGGATCGGTTGAAAAAACTTTATCCAGAGATTATTCCAAAAGCGAAAGATGCTTCAGGAAATTTTGTGAAACAGATGGAGAAAGATATTGAAGTATTAGAACCAACTGGATGTGAGGCTTGTTCTCATACGGGTTATGTTGGTCGAACTGTTTTGTGTGAAGTTTTGATTTTGGATAATGTTCTTCGGGAAAAAATTTCAGATGGAGAAACAGAGTTCGAAATAAATAATTATTTATTGGAAAACACAAACCAATTGAGTCTTTTTGAAGATGGGATACGAAAAGTTCTTTTAGGAAAAATTTCGCTTTCGGAAGTATATCGGGTGGTGGAATAAAGACACACTGATAAATAAACTTGTGTTTCCTTAAGACATATTTGTCTTGTTGATTTTTCAATTATCATTATTATTTTTCTAAATGGAGCATCTAGTTGTATCGGCCCTTTTTTGGAAAAATGTTTTGGATCAGCAATTGATGAGTCCGTCTTTGGAGAGTCAGTATTTCATTTCCGATCAAAGACAGAGAAAGGATGTTGTTTCGAGAAGGTTGTTATCAAAGAAACGAAGTCGAGACTCTTTTCATAAATATTTCCAAAGAAAACAGCACGAAAGAATTTTATCTTTTAAAAAGAAAAAGCCTGTTACGGTTATATTTGCACCGCATCCTGATGACGAGGTGCTTTGTTGCAGTCTTAGGATTGAAGAAAAAGTGAAAGAGGGAAAGTCGGTCAAAATCATATTTGTTACGGATGGAGATGCTTATGATTCAGATATTGCTTCGCTCGCTCAAAATTATGGAAGAATACGAAAAGAAGAATCAAAAAAAGCGGCTGTTTTTTTAGGACTCAAAGAATCAGATTTATTTTTTCTTGGATTTCCAGATGGTCATTTGGCAGAATTGGAAGAAAAACAAGTGGTGCAATCTTCTTTTACGAAACAACGAAAAACTTCTAGATCAAGCTATTTTCCTTTTGAAAAATATACAAAGGGTAATTTAGAAAAAAATTTGAAAGATCTTCTTTCTCGTTATGAAATAGAGGAAGTCATTGTTCCTTCTTCAACTCAAGACGATCATTCCGATCATAGGTTTGTAGGAAAAGTTGTGCACAGTGTGTTGAAACAACAAAGCATTTTTCCCAAAATTCTTGAATATACTGTTCATGGAAAAGTTTTTGCAGATATTAAAAATATTGAGGTAAATACCAAAAAGTTAAAGATTATTCGTATTTTTCAGTCGCAGTTTCACGATGTGTTTCATCAAAAATTTATGGAAAAATGGGCATATATTCCTGAGAGTTTTGATCAAATAAGGGAATATTTTGTGCGAAATTAGTAAAAGTTCGGACTTGGCGACTTGGCGAGGAGACGAGTTTATTTATCAGTGTTTCCCTAAGAAATTAGTTTGAGTAATGCTTCTTCATCAATGGCTGGACCAATTCCAGCAAAACGAAAATTTTTTGGTTGGAGTAGCTTTTGTGCTAAGAGGTCTACTTCTTCTTTTTTTACTTTTTGGATAAGATCCTTCCAGTTATCAAAACTTCTATGAATTTTATAAAGCAGTTCATTTTTTGCATATTCATGAGCGACGGCTTCAGTATCTTCAGTTTGAAGATCTATTTTTCCGCATAGGTAATTTTTGGCATTTTCCAGCTCTTCGAGAGTAATGCCATTTTTTACGATTTTGTCATATTCAGAGCGAATAGCTTTTACAGCTTGCAAGTTGTCTTTTAATTTTACACCAGCTCGAGTTGTGAGAAGTCCCGTATCGGAAAATTCATCCACTTGTGTTCGAATAGAGTAGCAAAGACCTTTTTTTTCTCGGACATGTTGAAACATCCGAGAACTCATATTCCCACCCAAAATTGTTGAGAGTATTTTTAGAGTTGGAAAAGATTTATCCATTTCCGCATCTGTTTTTACACCAAAAGAGACATGATATTGTTCTGTTTTTTTAGTTCGGAGTTTATATTTTTGTGTAGAGAGTGTTGTATCAAATTTATAAGGTGTTCTACTCTGCTTTTGTGTTGGCATTTGAAAGAATTTCTCGACTAGATTGATGGTTTTTTTTGTAACTGCTCCAGAAAGGCAAATAACTATGTTTTCTGGTACATAGAGTGAATTTTTGTAATCTAAAAATTGTTGTTGTTTGATTGTTTTTATAAGTTTTTTAGATCCGATTTGATCTCTTCCTAAAGGTTGATTTCCAAAAACAAGGCGTTCGAAGTCCCAAGAAATTTGGTACATGGGAGCGTCTAAATACATGGCCATTTCTTCTAAGATAACGCCTCGTTCTTTTTCAATTTCTTTTGAATCAAATTTGGAAAAAAGAAGCATATCAGAAAGAACATCTAAACTTTTTTCCAGATTTTCTTTTCCAGATTTAATGAAGTATCCAGCATATTCTTTACCTGTAAAGGCATTGAATTCTCCACCGAAAGAATCGACTACTTGACTTACATCTTTTGGTTTTTTGTATTTTTTTGCACCTTTAAAGAACATGTGTTCGGTGAAATGAGAAATTCCAGAAATGGATTCTTCTTCATATCTTGATCCAGCGCCTACTAAAACAAGAGTAGTGACGACATTTGTTCCTGGTAACTCAAGAGCTTGAATTCGAAGACCGTTTTTGAGTGTTTTTTGATGTGTTTTCATGCGAAAGCTATTTTCGTTTTATTTGAAAAAAACTCAAGGAAACACGAAAGGAAATATTGATAAATAAACTTACAACAAAAAAATAAAAATTTGCCTTCTTTTGAAAAATTTTTAGAATTTCTTCGTTCCCTTTCGCCACCTTAGCTCAGCTGGTAGAGCAACGGATTTGTAACCCGTAGGTCATCGGTTCGATCCCGATAGGTGGCTCCAGTAGATTTAACTGCTTAGATAAGCGGTTTTTTCTTGTTAAAATGTTCGACTCTGTGGAGTCTAGATTTGGTGTGGAGAAAGGAGAGTTTATTTATTAGTGTTTCTTTAAGTTTAAAGAATACTTTTTTTGTGTTATAATAGCCTTGTAGAAATGAAACTAAAAAGAAATATTTTTCTGGGAGTAAAGGAGTTTTTATGGGGGAAAAAGCACTTTCCAAGTAACTTTATTATTACTGCTGCACATGGTAGCTTTAAAATTCCGCTTTCAGTTTTTCCGAAACTTTCTGCTTATTATCAAACAGCACCAAGATTACTATTAAATTTCTCAGATTATGGAACGAAATATTTGTTAGATCATATACCTGTAGAACAGAAAATTATTCCTCGGTATGGACGGCTAGTTGGGGATCCGAATCGAGAGAAAAATGCAAAAGATTTGATTCGTTTTAGAGATTTTAGCGGTTATCGTATTTTTTCAGAAAAGTTTGAAAGACGACTTACGGAGTCTTGGTTTCATAGTTTTTGGCTTCGTAAAATTTTAAAATTGTCTTATTATCCTTTTTATGAAGAAGTCTTTGTGGCAATTGAACAGGCCGCAAAAAATCCAAAAAATGAAGGTCGTCCTATTATCTTAATAGATGTACACGATACGGGTAATTTGATTTTGGGGGCTACAAAATCAAAAGATAAAATTCGAGAAAAACATTTGAGAATACCAAAAGTGATTATTTCTAATGCTCCAGATGAACAAATAAACGAAAATTGTTTTGGGACAGCACCAGATTATTTAATGGAGATTTTTCAGGAAACATTGGCTGAAAAATTGGGATTTGATAAACGAGAAGTTAAAATTAATTATCTTTTTAAGGGGGGACATGTGACGCGTTTTTTTGGAAATGAGAATAAAAATGAACGACTCAAAAAGATTTTGAAAGGAAAAAAGATTTATACAATTCAGTTGGAATTTGATCGAGCGCTGTATATGAATGAGACAAACCAACGACCGCTTCGATGGAAGGTAAAATCTGTGCGAAATGCTCTTATGGAGACGATTCGTGAAATGGGAGATCAGATTATTTCAGCGAGTGAATAGAGGATAAATGACTTTTGTTTTTTTTTGTGAATCTCTATAATTGATTTGATAGATTTTTTTGTGTTATTCATGACTGAGACAAAACCGTTTAATCCAAACTTAAAAGTAATTTCTCAAAATCCTCAAAGACTTGCTTCTGGGCATAGACTTTGTCCTGGATGTGGGATAGGCATGATTTTGAAGCAAGCACTTACTTCGATTGAAGCTCCAATTGTGACTGCGAATGCTACTGGATGTTCAGAAATTTGTTTTGGGGCGTATCCCTACACGAGTTTTCGTACACCGTGGATTCATTCTGTTTTTGAAAATGCATCATCGGTTATTTCTGGTGTAGAAGCGGCACATAAAGTTTTAAATAGAAAAGGGAAACTCACGAAGGAACAGAAAAAGATTAAATTTTTGGCGATTGGTGGAGATGGAGCGAGTTATGATATTGGGTTTCAATGGATTTCTGGGGCGATGGAAAGGGGGCATAATTTTGTTTATATTTGTTTTGATAATGAAGGGTACATGAATACGGGGTTTCAGCGATCTGGTTCGACACCGTTTGCGTTTGGATCTCAGACGACTCCTGTTGGTTCAAAAATAAAAGGAAAACCGCAACATCGAAAAGATTTAACACGGATTATGGCTGCTCATAATATTCCTTATATAGCACAAGCAAATCCAGCAAATTATACAGATTTAATGCGAAAAGTTTATCGAGCTTTTGAGGTGGATGGTCCTGCTTTTATCAATTGTTTTTCTGTTTGTCCGACTAATTGGAAGTATGATCCTCAAAAAGGAATTGAACTTTCTCAATTAGCGATTGATTCCTGTTTTTGGCCTTTGTATGAAGTGGATCATGGTAAATGGAAAATCAATGTTAAACCTAGAAATAAAGAGGGAAAACTGGAAAACTTTTTGGGGATGCAAGGACGAACAAAGCATTTATTAAAAGAAGAAAACAAACCGCTTTTGGATGAATTGAAACGAAAAATTGATGAAGATTGGGTGTATCTAGAAAAGATGGCAGAGGGGTTCCCACTTTAATTTCAGCCAAGTCCGGACTTTTAATTTTCCAAAAACTTTTCATGGGTTTTTTTCAAATCTGCATTTGCGATATGAGTATAGATTTGTGTGGTTGCTATGTTAGCATGTCCCAGCATTTCTTGAACAGAACGAATATCAGCGCCATTTCGGAGTAGTGTTGTAGCAAATGTATGACGGAGTTTGTGTGGGGTGACTGGTTTTGTGATGCCGCACTTTTTTCCTCGATCTGAAATCATGATTTCCACCATTGTTCGGGAGAGTCGTCGGGATTCTCCAGAATTTTCAAATTCGTTTTTTTGCTTTCTGCTCCCAATAAATAGCGGTCGAAAATTATCTGTTCGAAGATTTAGATATTTTTTTAAGACCTCAACACAATTTTTGGTTAAAAAGACACTTCGGATTTTATTACCTTTCCCAATAACTGAAAATTCTCTGGTATGGAGGTTTACATTTTCTCGATTGAGGTTGGTTAATTCTGAAACACGGAGACCTGTGGAAAAAATAATTTCTACAATAGCGCGGTTTCGAGCAGCTAAAATATTATTTTTTTCTGAAAAATGTCTGAGAAGTTCTAGTTCTTCTATACTTAATCCAGAAACATCACTTGGATTGGTTTTTAATATTTCAATTTTCTCTGGATTGAGGATTAATTTGCTCAATTCTCGTTTGATACAGAATTTCAAGAAGCTTCTAATAGGGATAAGGTAGGCATTTTTTGTTTTGGCGGATAGTTCTTGTCCTTTTCTGTTTTTTTTCTCAAAAAGAATATCTTGAAAATCTTCCACTTTTTCAAGAGTGATGTCTTTTATTTGGGCATTTTCTCCTAGCATCTCTCCAAAAATATGGAGGGATCTCCCGTAGTTCTCAAGAGTGTGCACCGAAGAATTTTTGACATTCTTCAGGTGTTTTTTATATCGTTTGACTGCTTTGGTGAAAAGCATTTTTGTTTTTTCAGTGTTTCCTTAAGAATTTTACAACGGTTTGGATTTCCTCTTTTGATCCTATGAAGATAGGTGTTGTTTGGTGAAAATCCTCAACGACAGTATCAAGGATATTCTTTCCTTCTTGATTAAGTCCAATGCCGTTAGCTTCTTGAAATATAAATGTAAAAGGTGCACATTCAAACAAAAGTCTTAATTTCCCTTCGACATGTTTTTTGTCTCGAGGATAACAAAAAATTCCCTGACCCTTGCTAAGAATATGATGCAGGTCTGGAACCATACCTCCTGAGTAACGAAGTGTTTTTTTGTTCTCAATCGCAAAATCAACCCATTTTTTGTAGTTTGGATTGTTTAAACAGGCTCGAAGATTTCCTGGTGCAAAATATTTTGATTGGTTTTCAATTTCTACCTTTTCTCGAGAAAGGATAAATTCACCAACATCGTTAAGTTCAAATTCATGAGCACCTTTGTCTTTAATAGCAATGGTAAGTGTGATTCTTGGTCCGTAAACGGCATAGCAAGAAGCGATTAGGTTTTCTCCTACTTTTTTTCCTAGAATATTATCAGCGTTTTCCCAAATTCCAAAAATAGAACCAATTGCTAGATTGGCATCTACCAGAGAGCTTCCATCCAAAGGATCATATGCTACGAAAAAATTTCCTCGAGATGATTTGAATTTTTCTGGTTTATCTTTTTCTTCACTGGCAATAACTGTAACTAATTCTGATTTTTCCAATTCATCAGCAATAGTTTTATCTGCTGAAACATCGAGTTTTAATTGATTTTCTCCAAAAAGGTTCTGACTTTCACATTTACCTGTGTTTCCAGCTCGAATAGAGAAATTAATATACTTAACCGAACGAGCGATGTGGTAAAGCAGAGAACGAACTTCATTGGAAACGCCTTTTTCACGAAGGAAATGATTAAATGATTGCATTCGTTTTTTGAATTAAAAATAGGTTAATATTTTTCTTGTTTATAGTTAAAGAATCACTGATAAATAAACTTTAACAAAAAACAATTCTTTTTTAAAGAATAATACATTTTTTGTTTTTTCTAATTTTGATTTAAATCTATTCTTTTCGTTCTTGCATATCCATTTCAGGAACATTTTTTTTGATACTTTTAGGAAGAAGTTCTTTTTTTTTGTTTTCTATTTTTACGAGATTTTCAGAAACAAAGATTCCAGTTTTTGTGATTTTTTTTATACGAGTTCTGACAATTATTTTTTTACTTCCGAAAATCCAAAATCCAGATTTTACGGTTATGCTCAAAACACGAGGAGAGATTGTATCAAAAGCAAAATCAGTAATAATTCCTAAATATGTATTGGTCTTTATGGTAAAAACTTTGGTATTTAATAGAGGAACTTCTTTTTTAAGTGTTTTTTTTAATCGAGGGAGTTCTTTGGTTTCCAATATTTCATTTTCATCGGCAATAAGGATGGATTCTTCATTCCAAGAAATAATATCTTTTGGGCAAAGAAGATTGGTTCCCTTTGCAGATTGTACCCAAAGAGCTTCGAAAATACCTGTTTCCGGGTTAATGACAAAATCTAAAAGTCTAGCAATAGGTAAACTCGAATCATTTGCATTTTTGGAGAAAACCCAAGTTTTGTAACTTTCGGAGTAGCTAGTAAGCATATAAAAGGAAATTAAGAAAGTCCTATAAAGAAACTTTAACTAAAAAAAATTCTTTTTCCAGATAATTGATTTTGTAGAAAGAAGATTATTTAGAAATTTTCAGATTTTTTCTAAGAATTTGTTAATTCCTTTTTCACAAATTTGAGGAATTTTTTTCCATTCTTCTTCTGAAAATTTGGAAAGTACAAAATTTTCTGTTGGCATAAGGTTTTTTTTGTCATTTAAAATTCCAAATTTTACACGCGGAAAATCAGAAACTCCCAAAACATTGATAATATTTGCAATTCCTCGTTGTCCGCCAGAGGAACCTTTTTCTCTGAACCGAGTTTGACCAAAATCCAGATCAAGATCGTCTGAGAATATCCAAGTATTGGATGTGGAAATTTTATAAAAATTTTTTACAGCTAAAACAGCTTTACCACTCAAATTCATAAATGTTTTTGGTTTGAGTAAAATAACTTTTTCATTGTTGATTTGACCAGTGGAGATTTCTCCAAAGAACTTTTTTTCAAATTTAAATTCGGAAAATTTGAATTTATTAGCTAAGTGTTCTACTGCTAAAAATCCAAAATTATGTCTTGTTTTTTTATATTTTTCTGGAAAATTACCGAGACCTGTTGTTAGTATCATTAATTTGATTTTAAGGCTAAAAAGGTTAAAAGTCTAATAAAGGAAACATTGAGAAAAATTAAAAAGTTTTACATGTTGTATAAAAAAATTCTTGGGAAGGATGCGGTTAAAGTTCATTTTCTTGAAACGAAAAAGATTTTGGAGGTTCTTCCAAAAAACTTTGAAAAACTTTCAGCGATAGCATTCGAAGAAATGCGATATTTTTTTTCAATAAAACATTTAGAGAATTGGAAAACGATTTTGGATTCATCTGAAAGTTCTGATTCAGAAAAAGAAAAGATGGAACGAAATATTCGAGCAGCAGTTGAAGCTAAAAACAAAAGAGTGCCATATTGTCAGGATTGTGGTACTGATACTGCGTACATTTTTCGAGGAGATCAGACAATTGTTTCTTCGGATATTTTTAGGGAGATTCAAACAGGAGCGAGTGAAGCGAGACAAAAAAATCCGTTTCGAAATTCAGTTTTTGTGCCAAAAGAGGATGTTTTAGAAAAAAATTCTGGTGATAATTCTCCTTGTGAGGTGCATTTTTTTGATCATTTGATTGATGGAGAGATTGCTGGTATTTTTTCGAACAAAGGTGGTGGTAGCGGTTCAAAACTTTGGAATTTTTCTGAAAAACCATCTCTCTATCAAGATAGAGATAATTTAGTCGATTATTTATGTAAAAAAATTGCAGAAATGGGACATTCGGCGTGTCCTCCTTATCATTTAAAAATTGTTTTAGGGGGACTTTCTCATTTGCAGAATTCACAATTTTTAACATTGGCGACGGTTGAAAACTATGTTTGGGCGAAAAATCCAGATTTGGAAGTTGTTCGAGACAAAGCTATGGAAGAGGCTATTTTGAAACGACTTAAAATTTCTAATATGGGGGCGCAAGGAGAGGGGAAGTTTTTTCTTATGCCAGATGGATTAAGAATTTTTAGGGCGCCTAGGCACGCAGCTCATTTTTTTATTGGTATGGGTGTTTCGTGCTCGGCACATCGGATTCAGAGGTTTAAAATCAATGAAGATGGTGTGTTTTTGGAAGAACTTTGTAAAAATCCAGAGCAATTTTTAGAAAAACAAAAACTTTTAGCAGTAAAGAAAAAACAAAAAGAGATTAATCTGGACGATGATTTGGAAATCGTTCTAAAGGTTTTGCGACAAATAAAATCAGGAGAAGAATTTTTTGTTTCTGGAAAAATACTTGGAGCGCGGGATAAAGCACACGCAAGATGGCTTCAGAATTTTGAGAAAAAAGGAGTTATTCCTGATTATTTGAGACAATATTTATCGGTTTTTTATGTAGGACCATCGGATACTCCAAAAGGAGAAATTATTGGAAGTTTTGGACCAACAACAGCGTCAAGGATGGACGAATTTTCTGAATTTTTAGGACAACAAAGTGTTTTGCCATTGTCGATTGCGAAAGGTACACGGTCTAAAATGTTTGCTAGAAACTGTAAAAAATATGGGATGATGTTTGTAGCAATTCAAGGTGGTCCTGCAAGCTTGCTTCGAAACTTTGTAAAATCACAAAAAGTAATTGATTTTGAAGATTTGGGTATGGAGGCTGTGCGTTTGTACGAAGTGGAAAGAATGCCAGTACAGATGATTGTGGATGCGAAAGGGAATGATTTTTACCAAGAGTTGGCAGATGATTTTTTTAGTCCTCTTTTCGTTCACGGTATTGAATAGCTTCGGCGAGATGTGTTATTTCTAAGTTTTTTGATTTGTCCAGATCGGCTATTGTTCGGGCAAGTTTTAAAATTCGATAAAAAGCACGACCGCTCAAACTCATTTGAGCAACAGCTGATTTGAGAAGTTTTTTTCCATCATTATCAAATAAGCAGTGTTTTTTTACAGAAGAAGAGCTCATTTCTGCATTGGAAGCAATTTTTGTACCTTTGAATCTTTCAATTTGTATATCTCGAGCAGCTTGTACGCGCATACGAATTTCTTTTGAGGTTTCGCCTTCTTCATTTTGAGTTAGTTTTTCAAAGTCCACACGAGGGACTTCGATATGTAGGTCGATGCGATCAAGAAGTGGACCAGAAATCTTATTGCGATAGCGTTGCACTTGAAAAGGAGAACAAACACAATCACGATCTGGATCAGAAAGGTATCCGCAGGGGCAAGGATTCATGGCTGATACAAGTGTAAATTTTGCTGGGAAAGTCAGTGTTCCTGCTGCGCGAGAGATGGTAATTTTCCCGTCTTCTAGAGGTTGGCGAAGAACCTCAAGTGTTTTTTGAGGAAATTCTGCAAATTCATCAAGAAATAGTATGCCACGATGAGAGAGCGAAATCTCACCTGGTTTCGGGGGATTTCCTCCACCAACAATAGAAACACCACTTGCGGTATGATGTACTGTTCTGAATGGGCGTTGGAGTAAAATAGGATTTTTTTCATTCGTAAATCCAGCAATAGAATGGATTTTGGTGATACTTAAAATTTCATCGACAGTTAGTAATGGGAGAATGGTAGCAAAACTTTTGGCGAGCATGGTTTTTCCCGATCCAGGGGGACCACTCATGAGGATGTTGTGACCTCCTGCAGCGGCGATTTCCAGAGCGCGTTTGCCGTGTTCGTTGCCGCGAATAAATTTCATATCAAATTCCGAATTTTCTTCCTGATTTTGTGGTTCAAGTTTTTTTGTTGGCATTGGAGAAATTGGTTCAAGATCACTTAAGTGATCAATGATTTGGCACAAATTTTTGACACTAAAAACAGACACATCAGGAATAAGAGATGCTTCTTCTGAATTTTGTTGAGGTACGAAAATTTCTTTAAAGCCAAATCTTTTTGCTTCTGATGTAGTAGGAAGGATGCCATAGATTTCACGCAATTCGCCAGAAAAACCAAGTTCACCTACAAAAATTTTTTTAGAAATATCATCTGGAATAGTAATTTGTTGCATGGCGTGCAAGATGCCAAGAGCAATTGGGAGATCAAATCTTGGACCATGTTTGCGTAGATCAGCAGGAGCAAGATTGATAGCGATTTTTCCAGTTGGAAACTTGTATCCAGAGTTTTTGATTGCGGAACGCACGCGTTCTTTAGATTCTTGGATAGCGGCATCTGGCAAACCTACAATTTGAAATTTTGGCAAACTTGCATTATGCAGATCAACTTCTATTTCTACGATTTCAGCATTTAAGCCTAAAAGACTCAAAGTTTTAAGTTTTGAAAGCATCGAAAAAAAGTATGTTTTCTTTAAAAGAATATACCATAGGGAATCTTCATTTTGGTTTCATTTAGATTTTTGTTGTAATATCTTCCAGTTCTTGAAACGGAATTTAGGATATTTACTATTTAATTCTAGCTTTTAAATCCACCATAATTATGGTTTTATGTACTTATTATAATCATGATTATAATAAGTACATAATCAGAAATAAAATTGATCCCTGCCTTCGCAGGGATGAGGGCGGAGAGTCTCCTAAGTTCAAATTTTTTCCAATGAAAATAATATAAAAAATCCCATAACGGGATTTTAAATTTGGTGACTGGAAGCGGGATAGATACATATTATTCAAGTTTGAGGCTGAACTATACACACATGGCTATTCACGAATGAATAATGGCATCAACACATCAATGAAATAAGTTTTTTAGAACGATGTGTGAGAATTGTTCATGCATCCTCATGAACGGATAGTAGATAAGAAAGACACGGGGATAGAAGTTATTGGGGGTTTTTTAATTGTTTTAATTTCTCTTCTAATAAGAAAATTATTTCGGGACAAATCCTTTGTGGATAAAACAATAAAAACATAGGAATAAATTCAAATCGTTTCTTTATGCTTTTAGGTAAATCTGCTTTTTTCGGTTTAAAAATATCTTTTTGTAATTCTTTCCAAGATTGCTCAGTTTGTTTCGGAATTTGTTGTACTAGTTTTCCTTCAGGACTTCGCCATTGAAAATATTGCCAGAGATTTTTTGGAACAAATTTATTTTGGGAGATATATGTAATATCTCGCCACGATTCTTCTAAAATCGTTCTTTGTTTATGAAGAACGAGTAAGGTTATAAAACTTCCCATTAAGTAAGATTTTCCTATGAACGATTCTTCAATTTCCTCAGATTTTAAATACTTATTCTTTAATAATTGCTCTACATCATAGTAGGGATTTGGAATCCCGATTGAATCTTCAGGAGATAGTCGACCATTGCTTTTAATTATTAATAACATTCCTTGCAATAATAATTCAAAATGCAATTTGGATGTTTCTAAGAAAACATACCAAAAACAAAGAAAAAAACTGAATATCTGCCCCTCTCCTAGAGGGTATAGAAAATGATTAAATTTTTCTTTTAATTTTAGAAAATCTAAATCCTTCCATGAGCTTTCTTGTCTCATGAATTGCATAATTTTTATAGCTAAGACTGTTTCGACTGCTGAATGCAGTCTGAATTTCCCTAATTCTCCATCGGTTAAATCTTGATAAAGTTTATCAGGATAAGAATCGGACTGAATTTCAATAGAAAGCATTTCTCCCGAATCAGAAATTTCATTTTGCAATAAGTCAAAAGAGGCTTTCCAATATTTTTCTTCTAAGGAAAATTTCTCTACTAAAAGCAAAATATAACTGCTTGTTATTGTAAGTATTTTAACTATTGAAACCCAGTTTTCACATTCTCTATATTTTTGACTAATATAGGATGAATATAGTACCAATATTCCAATTTGCCTTCGTAAATTGCTTTTGTTTTTGCTTTGTTTGATTGGTATTACTTCCTCGAAAAATGTATTCAAATGTGTTGCATTTACATCCCCCCTTCCACTATCAGAATACAAATCCCAAAGTAGTTTCTGAGCAGTTTCGCTTATGTCAGCAGGAAGAAACCCTTTAGCGAATTCTCGAAATTTTTGTCTTAAAATTCCAATATCCCATGCTAATAAAGGATGCTTCTTCCATTTGTTTTGATTGAAGTCTTCTATGCTTTTACTTACATGGTCATTAAAAAATCCATTTGTTATCAAGTAGGAAGTATGTACTGAACCCGTAGGAATTGAGACATGCTTTACAGGAATAAAAATTAATTCCTCTATTTGAACCATTATGCTTTTTCGCCACTCTGTTAGGGTTATATCACCACCTTTAAGCTGAAAAGCATGTACATCCCCATTTTTATCTGTAGCGATAATATCCTTTCCTTCTTCAAAGCCCTGATGAGTTCTTACCTGGTGGATAGCATAACCGTCAGCAATAAGTAGCTGACAAAAAGCAGATTGATATCCTAATTCATTAGAATTAATCAACCAATTTTCTACGCTGTTCTCGAGTAGAGTATTCTTCATATTTTTTAGCATAAATTATTTTTCGCCTTTGTTCGATTTTGCCTTGTGCTTCCTCAGACATGTTATCCCATTGTCGCTGTAACTCCTTTTCCATTCCAGGAGCTGTAATCAGTGATAATTCATGCGGTTTCATAGGGTTATCATCATAAAAACCAATATCTATTTTTTCCATGTGTTCTAAAAGAGTTTCATGGTTTAAAGGTTTGGCATTTGCTTCGGAAGTGATTCCTGTGGTATTGTTAAGCACTTCTATAAGACCTCTTTCCATTTGTCCCGCCATCTCTTCGGCAACTCCTTCAATTCTTTTTGTTATCTCTGCAAGAGATAGGTTTGATTGTTCTTCTTTTTTTATTTGAAAACTTCCAGAAGCTACTTTCATTTTCATGTCTTGCTTTACTCCTGAAACATCAAAAGAATAACCCCTTCCTTCATGAATTTGGGTTTTATTCGTGATTCCTTGTAACACCATAGTTTTTTCTTTCACTTTTTTTCTAAGAAAATTATTAAACATATCCCACAATCCTTCTTTTATGGGTACAAATTCTAATATCATTTTTCCAAAGTTAGACATCACTAAGTATAAAGGAGTTAACCCAATTTACAATTTAATACAAGGCAGTTCACAATACTATCTATTTTGTTTATTACTTCTTCTTTAGAACATACTTCTTAACATATTCATCTTGCTCCTTCTTTGTCATTTCATCCTACTTTTCAAGAGAAAGAATGTTTTTGCGAACGGGAAAAGGTATCTTTCCCTTTTTTGGACTTGTGAATCTCTTTTTGAATTTAGGGTATGCTTTTTCCAAACAATCAAAAATACTATTCATGATTTCTCTTGCATCGTCTGTTGTACTCGGCATGAGGGGCAAGTCGTGAGTTGGTATCCTATGACGACGATGTAGCGGGTTTACACATGTTTGATACACAGACTCCCTTACCGCTCCCCAATTGCCATGCATAAAACCAGAGGTATAGTTATAAAATTTATCATAAATATCCTTTAGTCCGACGGACTCACTCATTTTTCTTAGATTGGCAGAATCCCAATGACCTAAGTTTATAGGAACAAACTCAACCCATTTATCTTCGTTTGCAAGAAAGTTCATTTCATCCAAGTTAGTGCAATTAGGAACTTCTTTCATTTCTTGTAATTTAAGATAAATTAATTTTATTTGTCCAGTTCCATAACTACGATAATCATCCCAAATTTTAGATTCTGATTTTTCTTTGTTCAGCAGATAGGTAAAAGTTATATATGTTTCAACAAGAGCTCTTAGCCCCAACCTTCCCGTAATTGATAGAGCTGTTTTATAGAAAATTATTTCAATATATAAAGATAGTGCATACAAAGTTATTCCAAAAGCTCCTTCGTGACGGGAGTCTATGGCAGAAACTTCTGATGTCTTAAAAAAATGGTTAATAAGTTTATTTCTTAATTCAACAGTTTCATCAAAGTTGTGTTTTCTTGTTTCGTGCATTTCTTCGAATAATTTTTTCTGTCGTTTTTGTATTTTTTTGTTTATAACCTCTTCTGGGACACAATCGGTATTTTTAAAACAGTACTTCCAAAAATATTTTGCCCATACTGATTTGCCATTTTTTTGAATTGTTAAACTCATTTCCATTGACCTAATCGATGGGCGTACATGTCTCATATCTCCATAGTCCGGGTATTCAAATATCCCACGCATTGTTTTTTCAATTCCTTTTATATCTTTTGAAAATTTAATTTTTTCTCCCAAAATTTCACATAAAATGCTTATCCAACGACAATCAGTTGCCTCTTCCGATTGGTGCCAAAAGGTTTTATCAACACTTTTTGCTACTTTGTGCCAACCATCTTCAGATTCGGGCTTAACTAGATGTATTTTCCATTCATTAAAATTTGGCAATTTGGGAAATAGTAATAGATTACTGAGAATGTTAGTTATTTCTTTCGAAAATTCAGTTATATACTTTATAAACTCTTTTCTTTTTGTGTCTGAGAAGTTGGAAATACCCGTAATGGTAACGGTAGAACACTCTTTGTTTTTTTCTACAAACTTTCCAACATACCTAAAAAATTTTAATGCTTTATCTCTTTCTATATTTCCAATAACCAATACTGTCCAAAGCATTTCAGGAAGTCTTTCATCAAACCATGATGATGTTTTCATATTGAAATCATGAGACAAGAAGGGCGGTTTCAATTCTTTTTTGTGTTGTTTATGGTCATCAAGACCACTCTCATTACTTTTAGATTTTTTGGACATGAATATTTTTTGGGTAAAGTATAAACAATCTCCCACACTTTCATAATTATTACAAGATAGCTTTCAGAGTCTTGTCTGTTCGAGGTTTGTATCTTTATAAAAAAGTTCAATCTCTTATTATTCGAGAGTACTTTACTCGTTACCATTTTTCCTTAGGCATTATTTTGTGTCTTTTGAAGGCAACCATAAAGATGGGGCGATTTTTTATCTTAACGGTTGTCCTTAGGGATTGTCGAGTAAAGTGCAACGAAAGTTGCCACTTTTTTGATGAAAAAATCCGTCATTTCCGAAATTACGATTGTAGTAGTTTTTCTCTTGCTTGGGATTGGAGCACTCGTTTTATATTTAAGATAACAGAACATTGCTTTCTGTCAGATTGCCTATGAAAACGAAGCTAAATATTGCAAAGAAGTTTTCATCAAACATACCGATGAATATCTACAATGTTTCAATCAATTAAAAGAAAAACAATTACAATGTTTAGAGTGAAATAAATCAGTCTATAAAAGCAGGAGAAGTGATACTCTTGAAAGATTAAAACAGTTCAGAGAATCTCAAAATTAATTATTTTTCACATTACTAAACGAAAATTGTTTTTACTGAAGATTACGGATTTTTGTGTAGAACAAATGTTGGAAATAGAAATTCACTCTACCAACGAATTAGAAGCAGAGAGGAAGGAATGTGTTTCTGGAATAGTAAATTTTAAAGAATAGCTCCACATAGGGAGCATGAATTTTATGGTAACCATACAATTTTAGTGTATTAAAAAATTGATCCATGTCTTCTCAGGAATGAGGGTGGAGAGTCTCCTAAGTTCAAATTCTTCTCAATGAGAACAATATAAAAAATCCCATAACGGGATTTTAAATTTGGTGACTGGAAGCGGACTTGAACCGCCGACCTCCGGGTTATGAATCCGACGCTCTAACCAGCTGAGCTACCCAGTCGATTTTTCTTTCCTTCAAAACATCTATTTCGTTTCTGTTTTGCGGGAAGCTTTGTTTTTAAAACAACGCTTGATGATTGTAAATTTTTTCAACTCTTCGTCAAACAATCATTCACAGTTCGAACTATAGATAAAAAAGTCCGGACTCAATGCTCTCCGAGTCCGGACTTAAAAAATCTGTACATTTTCCCCTAAAAATATCCACCGCCATTTTTTCCAATTTTCCACAGTTAATATCTTTTTTGCTTGAGCCTGCTTTCTTTCCGTTGGAAGCATTGGTAATCTTTCTTCTACGAAAACCAAAACATTTTCACCTTCTCTCTTTTTTCCCATTTGTATTTTAGCTTCTTTTTCTACTCTTTGTGGTGTTTTGAGATACGCTATCTCCTTATTTTTTTCTTTAATTTCATGTTGTAAAGACACATTTGTTTCCCGAATCATTTCAATTTCATCATCAATTTTTTTCGATTCATGCAAAAAACTTCCAATTGAATATAAAAGCCAAAACAACACACAAAAAACTACCACAAGGGAAATAACATTTTTGGAAGAATAAACTTCGTTTTTATTACGCATTAAATTGAGATGCTTAGGACTAAATAATTGGCTCTTCAAATTCTACTTCCTCAAAATTCGAATTCTTATTACTCTTTTTTTCATCCTTTTTTTTATCTAATTTTCCTTCTTCCCAGATTTGTAAAATTTCTTCTACTTCTTTTCTAGATTTCGCATAAGTTTTGCGTGAAAACTCCAAACATTCTCTGGCAATACTCTCTTTAGGAAACTTCATATCAAGAGTTTTTCCTGAAAAAGCTTCTCGTAGCTCTCCATCAACCGACATCTTACAATAAAAATCTCGAACTGCTAAATTAATAATATCCCGTTCAGAAAACCGCGGATTGTATTCTGCAGCTAAAATTTTGGCATCTTCTCCTCCCACTCGAAAAGAAATCATTGATCCCACATTTCCAAAAACAGTTGTTCGAATTTTATCGGAAAGTTGTCCCAAAAACTGGTGAGCTATGGTTAAATTTAATCGATACTTTCGTGCTTCTGACAAAATCTCATCAAAAGTATCTGTTGCAAAATTTTGAAACTCATCAACATAGAAATAAAAATCAATTCGATCTTCTTCTGGTGTATCAGCTCTACTCATCGCTGCCTGATAAATCTTTGTAATGGCAATAGCTCCCATTAGCGCTGCATTTTCTTCTCCCAAAATTCCTTTAGAAACTTTCATGAGCAAAATCTTTTTATTATCTAAAATATCCCGAAAATCAATTTTATTCTCTGGTTGTCCAACGATATTTCGAATCATATTGGTCGAAACAAACTGTCCAACTTTATTCAAAAGTGGCGTAATTGCTTCATTATCAAATTTTTCAGACCAACCAGCAAACTCGTTTACCCAAAAGTTTTTCACTACATTATCCTGAATATTTCGAACGATAGACTGCCTATAATTCTTGTCCGTGAGCATCTTCAAAATGGATAAAATAGTCGTTCCTGGCGTATCCAAAAGCGCTAAAGTCGTATATCGCAAAACATGCTCCAATCTTGGGGTCCAATTGGCTCCAAAAAGTTTCTTAAAGATTTCAATAAATCCAATAGTTACTCGAATTTTCAACTCTGGCGGAACATCTGCCAAAGGATTAAAACAAATCGGAAACTCCAAATCTGAAGGATCAAAAATCACGACATCTTTCAAGCGATTCTTGGGAATCATCTTTAAAACATTATCGACCAAATCTCCATGTGGATCCAAAACTCCAATCCCTTTTCCGTTTTTGATGTCGTTTAAAATAAGTAATTCTAACAACTTTGATTTTCCAGAACCAGATTTTCCAACTGTATACAAATGTCGTCTCCGATCTGAATATTTAATTCCAAAGGGGATTTTTTGTCCATGAAAATTTGTATCCCCAAAGAAGGAAATATCTAAATCAGTTTTTTTTGTCGGTAAGTCTGCGGGTGGTTCTCCTTTTTTAGAAAGCACATGTATAAGATTGGGTACTTCTTTTTCGTTTGGTAAATGAAACATGGTTGCCAATTCCCTTGTAGAAAACAAAAAACCACCATTTAATTTTCGATAATGAAATCGTGACAGTCCTCCTTTTAAATCTTTTGATATTTTTCCAATCGCTACTTTATTGAGATCAAGAGTATTAAAGTTTTGCAACGCCCCCAATATAGCTTTTATTTTGGGTTCTGGATTTTTTTGTTGGGATACTGAAGGATCTGAAAAAGATGCTACTCGAATCTGTGTTCGATAAATTCTACCAGCAATTTTTTCCGCAATTTTTTCTCCAAATTTGTTTGCCGCTCCTTTCTTAAACCAATATTTAACTCTAAAAAGCTGGCTAATCTTATCAAATCTTCTTCGCCAACCAAGTTTGAAATGATGAAATCCTGAATCTTTTTCAGGACGAATCACAAGCTGTATCCAAACGCCTTCTCCTGGTTTCGTTTTTGACAAAACATTCAAAAGACTAGAAAGCGATTCGCCTTCAAATTCAGTATAATTTTTTAACGGAAATAAATCATTTCGTTCAAGACCTATCTCTGACCACATAAACTTTGTTTTTTTAGTAATATTCTTTGTGAAATCTGAAATTTCAATAATCTCAAAATTTGAGTTCTGTGCATAAATTTGTCCTGCCACATTTTCACAAGCAGCTTCATCTCCCGAAAAACAAAATCCAATATTTTGACCAAAAACCACAATCTCAAAAGCGATTTTTTTTCCTCGAAGGGTCTCATGCAAATTTACTAAAATTTCTTCAAACGCTGCTGCATTTTTGTCATTGTTTTGAGCAATCTGAACTAGATAAGTTTTCATATATAAACGCATCCTAACACAACTTACAAATAGTTAGATATTTTTTTAATTAACTACTTCTAAATAACACTTCTCACAAAATATTTTTTCTGGTCTTTCAGGAGCAAAAGTTGTCTGAATATCAAGTCCGCACTTATCACATTTTCGATCATAAAGGATTCGAGGATTACGAAGATTTCTTCTTTCCACATATCTAGCTTCTGGACAATTCCTCGGAATTGGAAGATTCATTTTTCGGTAAAAATCAAGTTCTACTTTGATAATTCGATAGTTTTTTCCAGTGTTCTCACAGATCAAAACCTTTTCTAAAATTTCATCCGAAACATCCTTAATGTTGTCTGGAATTTCATATTTTGGACCATCATGTTTTATTGTTTCTTCTTTTTCTTTCCATTTATATCCTTTTGCTAAAGCCTCTTCTTTTGTAAGCGGAAAATATTCTTGTGCCATCGTTTCATTATAAGCAAATGGAGAAATTTCAATAGGAAAAAATTCGCCCCATTCCTTTGTTTTTTTCATATGATCAATGATTTTGTCTCGTAATTGAAAATATTCTTCTTTGCTGTATTGCTTATTTAGAATGCAATATTGAGCACTTTTTAGTCCAATACAACCAAAACAATGTTTAATGCGTATCATCAACTCGCTATAAAAAAGATTTGTAGCTTCCGTCCAACAGTTTGCCATGAATGCACAGTCAAATTGTTTTCCTCCTGATGAAGCTGTTTCATAACACAATTCTGATTCATATCCTCCTACATCAAAATCCATACAATCTTTTCCCCAACTAAAAACAGCACAATAAGAAATATTCTCACTATCAAAAGAATCGAAACAATGTTTTGCATTTTTACAATTGTTTAAATAATCCCCAGAAACATTTTCAACATTTAAAATTTCTACAAACTTACATGGATATTTTTTGATAAATTCTGAAAAATTTTTTCGCAGAGATTTCAATGAAGAATATTTTTCCAACTTTAAATCTGATAATTTCTTAAAATATTTCTCCTTAGTACATTTCTCATTCAAAAAATAATATTGCTTATTTCTCAAGTTAACACACCCAAAACAATCCGAACACCCAATACAATTTTTTAAAAAATATGATTCAGAACAATTTTTACAATTCTTTAAAAATTTAGATGCATAGCAATTTTTACAATCTAAGCATTCATAACAAAGTTCGCATTTTTCACAATGTAAAGAATCCAAACAATCGCTAGAATAAAAAGTATTACTACAAAAAAAACATGACTCGGAATAATCTGTATTAAACGAAAGATAACAATCTTTCGAAAACCCACACTGATTCACAAAATCACAATTTTCATTTCCAACAACATGTAAACTTGGTCTAGGAATAACCTTTTGCAATGCCAAAAACTGCTCAAAAAATGGTCGACTAAAATCGAAATCTCTTCCATATTTTCGACCATCCCACTTGTCTGACCACCAATAATTTTTTTCATAAACAGGAAGCAATTTATCTGGCGAATAAATCGAAATTATCTTTTTTCCTGTAATATCACAAACTCTGTGATAAAGATTTCGCTCATTTCGCCAAGAAAGTCTTCTTCGTTGTCGTTCTTCTGGACACAATGTTGGAGTTGGAACTCCCATCTTTTCATAAAACTTCAAATCATCTTCTGTAATCTCAAAGGTCTTTCCTGTTGTCTTACAAATTTTTTTCATAATTTTCCTAATTATTCATATTGTTTAATCAAAGCTTTAAAGTGATTTCCTTTTTCCTGAAAATTTTTGAATTGATCATAACTCTTGGCTCCTGGACTCAAAAGACAAACCTTATCCTTAACAGTATTCATAAAAATAAGCGGTACAGCTTCTTCCAAATTTTTAACTACAAAGAATCTGTTTTCAGGAAATTTTTGTTTTTTTATTTCAGATAAGATTTCTTTTCCCGCCTCTGACTCAAGAACAATTATTTTTGTATTGCTCAATGGTTTCACTTTTTCAAAAAGAGTCTGAAAACTTCCACCTCCGCTTTTCCCTCCCAATATAAGCATTCCCAATTCTTCACCAAAAAAATCTACAGCTGCTCTAACAGAATCTGGATTTACAGCAATAGCATCATCATAAAATCTGATATCATGCTTTTGTACAAAAAATTCCATCCGATGAGGTAACCCCTGAAAAGAATGTACTGTTTGTAAAAAACTTCGTTCTGGCAAATCCAATATTTCTGAAAGTTGAATCATTGTTCCAAAATTTTCTCGAAAATGAGTTGCACGAAAAACAGAATCTCCAGCAAAAACATCTTTTTCAATAGATGAAGCTACTGATACTTGTGAATTTATAGTTCCTAATTTTCCTGAAAAATAGAAAAGCCTCATTGATTCACAAAGAATTAAAAAATCTTCTTTCTCTTGGTGTGCCCAAAGATTTTTCTTTGCTTTAAAATACACTTCTATTGTTCTATGACGATCCAAATGATCGGGAAAAAGGTTAAGAAAGATACTAATTCCTGGAGAAACATCCAAATGCTCCAACTGAAAACTAGAAAGCTCTACGACTAAATATTCTATTTTTCCAGAAATAAACTCCTCATAAACTTCCAACAACGGAACTCCAAAATTCCCTGCGACACGAGCTGTTTTTCCAGCATGATGTAACATCTCAAGACAAAACCCAGAAGTCGTAGATTTCCCTTTCGTTCCAGAAATACCAATAATTTTTTTCCTTTGATCGGGAGAAATATTATGAAAGAAAATTTCTGTGTTTGAGGTACATCGATTCCAAAATTCTTCTGGAATTTTTTCAGATCTTGCAACTCCTGGACTTACTACAATAAGATCATAGTTTTGATTAAAAGACTCTCCCGTATAAGTAGGAATCTGTTCATCAAAAATTTGTAGAGAAGCCTCTGGAAAAAAATGTCGCAAAAACTTTTCTGAAGATTTTCCTTCTGCCCCATATCCATAAATGAGAATCTTTTTCGCTTTCTTTAATTGATTAAAATGCATTGTTATTTTTTAAAATTATAAACAAAATTTTCAAATCGCTGCGGCATAGCATGTGGATGCTTAAAACTATAATCAAAAGCTTCTATCTTTGCAAAATCAGCTGATGAAAAACCAGAAATGAAAACTTCTACCTCTTGAAATTTTTTACGAACAAGTACCATCGCTTTTCTCATCTCCATAATTTCGCCAACACATTCAAAGGGTTTTTTTTCTCTCAGACCGAGCAGTTCATAAAAAGTTTCAGCCAAGTTTTTATCGGCAAACAAATTACCACCAAAAAGACTAATTAACTCTTCCTTTTTAACAAATGGTGAAAGAATTGTAAAAACAAACGCACATTTGGGACACTTACCACACCAAGTGAAATAATCTTTCTTTTCAAAAAGAGTGAAGTTACGGTTGCAACTAGAGAACTGTTTGGAAAAATCTTTCCATGCATATTGAACAAACAATTCTGCAATTTTAAGTTCTGTGAAAGGGCGTAAAAACGAAAAATAATAAATATCAGATGAAATAAATTGATGTACGAAGTTCTGAAAATCTCTTTCAAATTCCAGTGTTTTAGAATACTGATGATTTATTTCCATCCCCAAATATTTCATTGTAGCTTCGTTTGCTGAATGTTCATTGGAAAACAAAATATTTTGTTTTCCAGTTAATATCACTGTACATACTGATAAAAAAGCCAAAATTGAAGAAATAGGCACATGTCCATTTAAAGCTCCATGTTTATTTAATTCAAGCAATTTTGGTGCAATTGTACGGCGAATTTTTAAATGAGATCCGCCTGATAATTCTTGAATTTTATGGATTTGTAACTCAAATTTTGCATCGGAATTCACAGTCCAACTATCAAACACTTCTCTCGATTTTGCCAACAAATTCACTGTCGTCAAAGAATCTTTTCCTCCTCCAATGGGAATCAAACAACCTTTCAGATTTGGTATTTTTACTCCTTTTTTCTTTTTTTCACTATCTGTAAAATTAATTTTTCCTTTCGGATTTATTTTGTTTTGATAAAAAAATTCTCCAAGTCCATGCAGATAAATTTTCTCAAAAAATTGTTTCTGATTTTTACAAAGCCCCCCTTTCTTAAACACTATTTGTGATGGCAAAGCAGCTTTGAAATAAGATATTCCTGCCATTACAAAAAGTCCAAAAAACGCACGATCCAGTGCTTCCATTGAAAAATCCTCTATAAAATCAAAATCAAAAACAATTGTTTCTTCAAAAAAAATATTTGAATCAAAAGAATATTTCAAAATTAATTTCTTCTCTTGTTTCAAGAAAGTATAATCTTCAAAGACAAATGTTTTGTAGATTGACATAAATTGCTATTTTTCAGATAAATTCGCATAATCATTGTAGAGGAAAGTCCGTAAAAGAAAAACATCATATGGAGATTGCTATTTATCAAATTCTTACGCCACTTCTTTCCTTGCTTATGATTGCTCGAACAATTTCTTTTTTTCGTCGAAATCAACGAACTTTTAGAGAAGTTTTAGTAAACATATTTTTTTGGGGAGTCATTGCTTCTATATCTTTTTTTCCTGATTTTTTTGTGATTTATATTGAAAAAGTCACTGGTTTAAAATCTGGAGTAACTGGTATTTTATTTTTATCAGTACTTGTTTTAAGTTTACTAGTAATTCATCTTTTGCGTGAAAACGAAAAAAGATCTATTGAAATCACACGAATTGTACGGCATCTATCTTTAAGGAAACACTGATAAAAACAAAAAGGAAGAAAGAAGAGATCTGTTTCGAATAAGAAAAACAGTCTTTCGGAATATATCGTCGTTTTGAACTTGTTTCAGGATCTCTGTCTTTTTTTCGTAACAAGAAAGACAAAATATAGTAGATCCCGTTTCAAGAACGGGAAGACAATATTTATAAAATCGCATAGATCTCTGCTTTCGCAGGGATGAGGGAGGAGAAAAAGAGTTTGAACTAGAAGACAATGAGTTTATTAAATCAGCGTTTCCTTAACTGAAAATAATATCAACAAATTGGTGCACGAGAGAGGACTTGAACCTCCACGAGAATAAACTTCTCACTAGCCCCTCAAGCTAGCGCGTCTACCAATTCCGCCACTCGTGCATAATATAAAAATAGCTAACAGAAGTTAGGTTTTTCACGAAAAAAGTCAAAAAAATAAATAAGGTCTCTTTCTATTTTCTGCTATTTATGGTACTATCAAAGAAATAAGAGAAATGAAAAAAGCACACAAAAAAATACTTTTACGACTCCGTGTTCCACGGCTCAATACACGCGGACCACTTGCTTTTGAGCAGATTCTCGCTTCACTTCATGGATTGCTTTCTAAAAGTGCTAAACGTATAGAAAACGAAACCATTAGTTTTGAAATCGTGAAACTTGATGGAAATATTTATTTTTACATTGTTACGCCCTCTCATCTTCGAACGCTTATTTCTTCTCAAATTTATTCTCAATACAAAGAAGTAGAAATTGAAACCGTTCCAGAATACTTCACCAAAAAATTAGTAAAAGATAAAAAGATTCTCACAGCTACACTCAGACCATCTGAACCATATGTATTCCCTTTTAAACGATACCCTCAGTTTGAGGATAAGCTCAACCAAATACTCGAAGACCCTCTTGGACCAGTATCTTCAGCGCTTTCTCAATTACACAAAAAGGACGATTCTGCCATTATTCAGTTTGTTATTTCTCCAGTTTCTCCTAGTTGGAACAAAATCGCTCAGAAAACTTTGCGAAGATTTTCGGGATATGGACCTTGGAAGTGGAACTGGGTTCGTACTCTTTATCAATGGGCTCGGCTTTCTCCTTCAAAACGCATTCGCATAATACGCTCTCCAATTTGGATTACTATGCTCTTTCTTTTTGGTTGGGGAGGACTTAAAAAGATTTCTGCTACACAAAATTTTAATGAAAATGATGAGGATGATCAAAATTTAGATCGAGAATCTCAAACTTCTGGACGACATGATAGAGAAACTATTTTTTCTGCCAGTTATGATAAGCTCACACGACTTAATTTTGCGACTAATATTCGGGCTATTTATATCCATTCTGATAACGATGATTTACATGCAGAGGCTAAAATACGAGAGATTGCAGGAACTTTTCAACAATTTTCTCTGCCACAAATGAATCATTTTTCAATTTCTTCTTTTTCAAGAGAAACAAATTCACAAATTTTCAAAAACATCGTTCACAGAACACAAAAAAAACCTTTTGTATTAAGTCAGGAAGAACTTGCCACAATATTTCATCTTCCTACAGAAACCGTAACCACTCCTGCTATTTCTTGGGTAGATTCTGTGAAATTAGAACCTCCTACCAATCTTCCACAAGAAGGTGAAAAAGGTGTTACTCTCATTGGACAAACAAATTTCCGAAACCATAACCAAAAATATGGAATCAGAGAAATTGACCGTCGACGACATGTCTATGTCATTGGAAAAACTGGAATGGGAAAATCAACCTTACTCGAAAACATGATTCGCTCTGATCTAGAGGCTGGGAAAGGCGTTTGCGTTATTGATCCGCATGGCGATTTGGCAGAAGCAGTACTTCGATTTATTCCAAAAAAAAGAACCAATGATGTAATTATTTTTGATCCTTCTGATCGAGAATTCCCTCTTGCTTTTAATATGTTGGAAGGAAAAAATCCTGAACAACGAAGTCTCATTGCATCGGGACTTATCGGAGTCATTAAAAAATTAAATGAAGATTCTTGGGGACCAAGACTAGAACACTTTTTGAGAAATACAGTACTTGCACTAGTTGAAGCACCTGACACTACTATGCTTGGCATTACCCGCATGCTAGTGGATCCAATTTATCGTCAAAAAATACTGCATTTTGTGAAAGATCCGATGGTTTTAAGTTTTTGGAAAACAGAGTTTTCTGCTCTTTCTCCTGCAAAGCTTGCAGAAGCAGTAGGACCGATTCAAAATAAAGTGGGACAATTTCTTTCAACTCCTATAATTCGAAATATTGTTGGACAACCAAAATCAACACTTGATCTGCGATTTGCAATGGATACGGGAAAAATAGTGATCGTGAATCTTTCAAAAGGGAAAATTGGAGAAGACAATTCCACCATGCTTGGATCCATGATGATTACTAAATTTCAAATCGATGCGATGAGTCGAGCTGATATTCCAGAAAAAGACAGACGAGATTTTTCACTATTCGTTGATGAATTTCAAAACTTTGCTACAGATTCTTTCGCTACGATTTTGTCTGAAGCTCGAAAATATAAACTCAGTCTTACTATGGCAAACCAATATCTTGCTCAAATGAGTGATGAAGTTGCTGCAGCAGTATTTGGCAATGTTGGAAGTTTACTTTCTTTTCAAGTCGGTATTGATGATGCTAAAATTCTCTCTGAACAATTTGATGAAGAACGCATTCAGCCTATTCATCTTGCTAGTCTGCCAAAATATAAAGCATATAATCGAATTATGGTTGATGGTATGACGACTCCTGTTTTCTCAGCTGATACATTACCATCGCCAAATCATGAAGAAAAAGACGATCCAGAGATTCGAATACAAAAAATCGTCAATTTTTCTCGTCAACGATACACCAAACCAAAAAAGGAAGTAGAAGATAAAATCATGCGTTGGACAAAAACAGATAATGATAAACGATTAGAAAAAACAAAGAAAAATGATTCCACAAATAAAAAGAAACCAAACGATAAACTGAAAAAAAAATCTTAAGAAAACACTGATAAAGCCTTCGCCAAGTCCGGACTCTACGGAGTCCGGACTTTAACTTGCTTTTTCTATCTTAATGTTTTATAAGAATACTTGAAAGTAGTTTTTATAAATGAGTAAGACCTTAAGCAATTCAAAACAAGCAGATGCTCAAGCATATTTTGATTCTCTTCCTGGATTTGAAGTAAAAGCAGAGGATATTGATGTATTAAACAGTCCAAAGGAATATCATCAAAAAATATTAGAACTCATTAAAAAAACCAAAAAGCGAATTTATCTCTCCCTCCTGTATATCGAAAATGATGAAGCAGGAAATGAAATACTTGAAAAATTGTTTCAAAAAAAAGAAGAAAATTCTGAAATAGATATACAGCTTTTTATCGATCATCATCGAGCACAAAGAGGTCGATCAGATCATCCAAAAGATAATGGTATTTTACCAGTAATTGAAGCACTAAAAAAAGATATCCCCGAAGAAAAACAACTAAGTGTTACAACTGTTCAAATCGCCAAAACCGAAGGAAAAGGAGTTTTTCATCCTAAGGGAATGGTTTTTGATGATACTCTCCTTTACAGCGGTGCATCCATAAGCAACAAATACTGTCATGTTGGAGATGAATTACGATTAGACACTTATGTATTATTTGAAAATACACCGAAACTAGCCAATTCCTTTGTCGAACAAATGCAAGTTGATTTTAGAGCTAATGCTGGCAAAATCCTGGATTCGCTTGAAGGATTTTCCTCTCCAGAAAAAACTGAAAGAAACGAAGATTCTGTTCTTGTAACTCCATTAATCGGAAAAAATTCTAAAAGTGAAGTTAATGAAGCCATGCTCAATGCGTTAAAAGTCGCTAAAGAAAAAATAACATTCTATACTCCATATTTTAATCTTCCAGAACCTTTAAAAGAAAAAATTAGAGAGACACTTAATATAGGTTGTAAAGAACAAATTGTTGTAGGAGACAAAAAAGCAAATGACTGGTGGTTACCTCCCGAACAATGGAAAGAAACGACAAACAATGGATTTAAAGATCTTAATAAATTTAAATTCAAATCAGCTTCTATGCAATTACTTGGTCGAACTCTCCCTTTTTTTTATGAACAACAGTTAAAAGATTTTGCTAAAAGTTTTTCTAAAGAAATAAAAGACGGTCTACTAAAAATTTCACTCTGGAAAAATGGTAAAAATTCAACTCATACAAAACGACTCGAAATAGATGATAAAAAAATAGTGATTCTTACTGGTAGCAATATGAATAAACGGAGTTGGGATACTGATTTAGAAAATGCAATAGTACTACAAAACTTGCCACAAAACCTGAAAAAAAAATTCGAAAAAGAACAACAATCTATTCTTGAAAACACGGAAACAATCACTTCCCCAGAGTATATTCCTAACATAAAAGACTATCCTCGTCTTGCCAGACAAGGTATTCGTATCTTCAATGTAAAACAAAAAAAAATATAGTCCTTCCTCCTTATCCTTGCATTACTACCCTCATTCCTGCCTCTTGATTCGTTCAAGGGTTTCTTTTTTGCCTAAAATCTCAGCTATTTCAAACGGACTTGCCGACTTTTGCCTACCTGATAACGCGACTCGAAACGGCCAAAGAAACTGTCCATTTTTTAACTTCAAAGCAGTAATTCGTTCAATGGCTTTTTCTCGTAAAATCTCTCGCGTAAATTCCTCTTGAGAAAGTGATTTTAACATATCCTCAATTTCAAATAATACCTTCGTCACTAACGCCTGATTGATATTCATTTTTTCATTTTCCAACAAGGAAGGTTTTGCTTCGACAGGAAAAAGAAGATATTCCAATTCACTTTCCAGTTCCTTGAGAGTCTTTGCTTTTTCTCGCACTAAATCCAGAGCTTTTAAAAACTTTCTTGGTTCAATTGATTCATATTTTTTATTTTTAATCGCACCGAACTGATTATTCCAAAAAAGAAAATCAACTTTTAATTTTTCCGTTTCAATTTTTCGCATCCACTGTGCATTAAACCATTCCATTTTTCCAAAATCATACCGTGCAGCGGCTGAGTTTACATTTTTTAAATCAAAAATTTTTTCTAATTCTGACAATGAAAAAATTTCTTCCGTCGTTTTTGGATTCCACCCCAAAAAGGCTAATCCGTTGATTACTCCTTCTGGTAAAAATCCAGCTTCTTGAAAATCTCGCACAAGTACACAAATACCTGGTTCCACATTTCGTTTTGAAAGTTTCCGATTTTGTGAATCAAGTACAAGTGGAATATGTGCATACTGTGGAAGTAGTTTTCCTAATGCTTCAAAGAGCAATACTTGTTTAGGAGTATTAGGCAATCCATCTTCTCCTCGAATAATATGTGTAATCGCTCCATCAACATCATCTAAAACATTTGCTAGCAAATACAACACGCTACCATCATTTCTTGCCACAACAAAATCACCAATAGTCTTAGTATTGACGGAAATCTTTCCTCTCACCAAATCTTGAAAAACAATAACCCTTTCTTGTGGTACTCTCAATCGCCAAACAAAAGGCATATTCTCATCCATCATTTTTTGTAGACTCTCTTTATCGTAATTCCTAAATGGTGACCAAAAAACAAAATTTATTTTCTTTTTTTGTGCTTCTTCTCGCAAAATATTTATTTCTTTGGATGTCAGAAAACAAGGAAATATTTTTTCCTCTTTCCATAATTTTTTCAGTGCAGCTTGATGTTTTGGAGTATTTTCAGTTTGACGAAAAAAATGACTTGATTCTCTTTCAAAATCCATTCCAAGCCATTTCAGTCCATCCAAGATTTCGGTTTCGAATTCCACTTTTGATCGTTCCCGATCAGTATCTTCCCAACGAAAAATGATTTCACCACCATTTCTTTTTGCAAAAAGATAATTAAAAAGTGCTGTACGCGCTGTCCCTAAATGTAGAAACCCCGTTGGAGACGGAGGCATCCTAACAATAATTTTTTCCATAGTTAACATTTAATTAAGAAAAATCATTTCCGATTATTTCCAAAAACTCTTGAACTTACCGATGTTTGAAAGGAAATTTTTGGTATACTATCATCATCATCAAATCCATAATCCAAAGGTTGGAAAAGTTTGATAGATGTAGAAATAAATACATGTGGATGAATCTGTGCACTCTTGACTCGAAAATTCAAAAAAGGATCTCTGTTTGGAGAAGGTTGAAAAGAAAGATTTCTAACATTCATGGCTCTTGGTGAAATCGGAGTAAAAAGATGTGCTTTATTACAAAACTCTTTGGAAGAGGTATCTCCTAAAACAGACAAAGAAACCTCAGAAACAATAGTTGTATCCCAGTAAGTCAATTCACACAAACCAGTAACATCATTAAAAGACACTTCGATATCTTGCTCTATACCATCAATTTCAAAAGTTCCATTATCATTGTTATCTACTGGTCCCCAAATATCAGCTATATCATCTCCATCGATATCTGCTCCGAGTTGAGTTTCCAATTCAATACGATTATCAACCTCTAAATTAGCCACAGGAAGTGTTACTTTTCTTTTTATTGCAGTTCGAATTGTTCGGTCACCATTGATAAGGTATAATTCATCGATAGTCATTGAACTATTCCATGCTTCTGCACAAGGATCTTCTACGGATCCATCTAGAGTCATTCCTCCCAAATTTCGATCCTGAATATCATCCTCATTCGTATCCCAATAAAAAATAATTGGATAAGTAAAAAGAGATCGATTTGCTGCTATATTCTCATAGTCGTGAGATGGCACATATTCTTCAGGAATCTGCTCTGAACTAAAATCAGCACATTCTATAGAATCTGGTCCATATACCTCAAATGACCTATCGTAATCTATCGTATTATTCTGAGCAATTTGTGCAATTCTCTCCATCATAAACCGTGCTTCTGCATAAAAATTCTGCGTAAATTGCACCTTTTTTTGACTAAAATAAATATTTCCTACAACTCCTAAAGAAGAAGAAATTACAATTGACGCAATCCCCATAGCAATCAATGCTTCCACAATTGAAAATCCCTTATTTTTATTCAAGAATAACAACTTGCCTACTCGGCAAAATTTTTTGAACAAAAAGAAAGTTATCTCTCGTTTTATCATTTTTGTTTTTTTCAATATTCTTTTCATTAAATTGACTAATAATCATCCCTCTCATAAAAATCATACAAGAAAGTTTCCAAAGTAACTGAGGAAACTACCGCACCGTCTTTCCACTGCACAAACGAAGTCACCTTGACTCTATGTGTTGTACAATCCGGTTCATCTGTATCATTATCGCAAAAACTGGGCAAACTAGATTCATCTTCATATGGATTTTGTATCTCAATATGAATCTGACGAGAGAACGATGTAGCATCATAATCTGTTCCAGTTCCATCCTCCTCTGCATGCGTATAGCGTTTTTCTGGAGTTTGGTATAACTTTAACTCTGCCTGATCCGTTTGTGTTGTTGATAAATCCATTTTTCCACTTGGATCACTCGGTCCCTCCTCTACCAAAAAGTATCGCTTGTAAGTGTCCAAAAAATCAACTGTATAATAACCATCTTCAATAGTAACTGTAGAGGCTCCATCGCAAACATCCAATGAACTTGGTAAATTATCAATACTATCCAAACATAACCATTTTTCTCGTCTATTTCCTGAATATTTTAGCCAATTAGTATCTCGAATGTTTCGCACACCCTCAAGTCCTTCTCTAGCAATATTGAGCGCAATTACTCGACTTTTTATATTTACATTTGTTTTAAGAGCTCTGTCTAAAATGGAAAAAGTTGCTGTGAGTACACTTCCTAAAATTACAATAGCCACCAATACCTCCAGAATGGTTTCTCCAGAACACTTACTTGATTTCAAACTTTTATTGAATTTCATATTTATTATTCACAAGTATCACCATCTAAATTAATAGTCTGAATACTTTCTCCGTTAGTGAGACAAATTGCCATTTTCTTCGCCAGTCCACGAGTTTGTTTAAAAACAATGCGAACATTATCTACTTCATGAAGCTTTCCATCAAAATACTCTATTTTTGTTTTCGGTGACTCAGAATAAAAAGTGATCAACAAATCATCATCTGGATCTAACAAAACTCCATTTTTCACAAAAATACCTTCAATCATGACTTCTTCACTAGGAAGTTCCTGTTCCAAAAATTGTACTTCCCCCAAGAAATCCTCATCATTGTAAAAACATTTCAAAGTATGATGATTGTTCTCAAATCCTTCCATAAAAAACTGCCAAGTAATTGATGGATTTCTTCTATTACATTTTTTATTTAAATTTGCATTTCGTCTCGCCTGAGAAATTTCTAACGAAAACAATTGCACTGCATTTTTAAAAGCAAAATTTAATTCCAAATCTCCAGACTCATCTGGCATTTCATTTTTTCTATTTTGCATACTAGTTGTTGCATCCATAGCTTTATTCAATGCTTTGTAACCAACCATTCCAACTACAAACAAAATAAAAATCATTCCAAAGGAAATTACCAAACTTATTCCTGAACGCTTAAACAAATAAAACCGAAACTGTTTAAAAAATTTTTTCATTTTTTACAATAAATTTTAAATAAATTATTCTATGCATACATTTCCATCTTTATTAAAAGTAGGAAATCCTGCAATACGATTTACACAAATTGTTTTAATATCTCCAAAAGACCCTTCCGCAACAATTCTAACATCTTCTTTTCTTTCTGGCGTTCCAGTATGATCATTTACAATTGTTACTTGAGGCATTCCAGACCAATAATTAAGAAGTACATCATTCCCGCTCACAATTGGTAATGGTGTATCATAAAAAAGATTAAAATCTTTTACGACTTCTTCAGAGAAAAAAACTGCATCTCCCACTACAACATTAACACTATCGAGTTTTAAGGGATTAAGTACATCGAAATAATCCTTCTGCAAAAAACAATGCAAACTATAAGAAAAAGGAGCTGCTGTCTTATTTATTCGTACAGCCCAAGAGACTGAAGATGCCTTTGATCCATCTGATTTTGTACATTTCTTGTTGGAAAGTGCATTTGCTCTTACATCAGCAATAGTACTCAGAAATTTTTGCACCTCTCCATCAAACTTCGATCTTGCTAACATCCTTGAAATATTGGGTGCAGAGATAGTTGCCATGATAGCCATAAGCCCTATAGTTACTAGGAATTCTAAAATCGTAAAACCAGACATCTTGTGCATCATTTTCAATTATAGAGAAAAATTTGAAGAATAAAACCCATAAACCTTTGAAAAAATTTGAAAAAAAGCTAAAAGATTAAAAAAAAGACTATTTATTCCTACAATGAAAATTAGAAATTTTTGCATTATTGCCCATATTGATCACGGAAAATCGACTCTTGCCGATCGTTTTTTGGAAATAACTGGCACTATCGATACACGAAATATGAAAAACACTCAAATGCTCGATACGATGGAACTTGAACAAGAACGAGGAATTACAATCAAACTTCAACCAGTGAGAATGTCTTGGAAAGGGTATCAGTTCAATCTGATTGATACACCTGGTCATGTTGATTTTTCATACGAAGTGTCTCGAAGTTTAGCTGCTTGTGATGGAGCAATATTGGTAGTAGACGCTACACAAGGAATTGAAGCACAAACATTGGCAAATGTTTTCTTGGCGATGGAACATGGTCTCGAAATCATTCCTGTGCTGAATAAAATTGATCTTCCAGCTTCTGAACCAGAAAAAAGAGCTGAAGAACTCGAAAATGTTTTAGGATTTCAAGCTGAAGATATCCTGACAGTTTCAGCTAAAGACGGAACTAATGTGGAAGAATTGTTAGACAAAATCATCGAAAAAATCCCTGAACCAGAAAATAACGAAATTTTTAAAAAATATGCTGATATAGTAAAAGATTCAGATGAAACAAAGGCACTCGTCTTTGATTCCACCTTTGATAATTATCGAGGAGTAGTGAGCAGCGTTCGTGTTTTTTCTGGTGAAATCCATAAAGGCGACAAACTCAAACTCATTCGTACAGGTAGAGAAATAGAAGCTCTGGAAGTAGGATTTCTCAATCCAAACTATTCCCCAACACAAAGTCTTAAAACTGGAGAAGTGGGGTATATTGTTACAGGATTAAAAAATGTAATCGATGCAAGAGTTGGAGAAACTATCTGGAAAAGATCAAAAAACCAAAAAACAGAAACACCGACCCCTCTTCCTGGATACACAGAGGTAACGCCTTTTGTTTATGCTGGTATTTTTCCAATTGATGGAGACGATTTCCCTTTGTTGAGAAAAGCATTGGAGAAACTAAGTCTCAACGATGCGTCTTTGCAATACGAACCTGAACACTCTGGCGCTTTGGGACACGGTTTTCGAGTAGGATTTTTGGGACTTCTTCATCTTGATATTATACAAGAACGACTCGAACGAGAATTTGATCTTGATATTCTCATTACAGCGCCCTCTGTTTCCTATGAAATTGTAAAAAATAATGGAGAAATTATTACTATTGCAAATCCTTCACAGCTTCCTGATGCTGGTCTGTATGAGGAAATACGAGAACCTTGGATGAAAATTCACATATTGTGTCCTTCCGATCAAGTGGGAGGGATAATGAAACTATGTAATGATCGACGAGGTCTTCACAAAAATCTTCAGTACACCACTGAAAATCGAGTAGAACTCATCTTTGAAATCCCACTGGCTTCCATTGTAACGGACTTTTATGATGATCTAAAATCTATCTCCTCAGGATACGCTTCCATGAGTTATGAAAATATAGGACTTCGTCCAGGCGATTTACAAAAAATGGATATTCTTGTAGCAGGAGACCCAGTTGATGCGCTAAGCCAGATTGTACACAAAGATGACGCTCATCACATTGGAACCAATTGGTGTAAAAGACTAAAGGAAATTATCCCTAAAGCCCAATTTGCCATCGCCATTCAGGCGTCCATTGGCAGCCGAATTATCGCACGAGAAACTATCTCCGCACTACGAAAAGATGTAACTGCAAAACTGTATGGAGGAGATGTTTCACGAAAGAAAAAGTTGTTAAAAAAACAAAAAAAAGGAAAAAAACGCCTTAAACAATTTGGGAGTGTGACTATTCCTCAAGAAGCTTTCTTTGCGATGATGAAGAAGTAAAAAGTTTCCGCTTTTCCTCATGCTTGCCCACTCTCCTCATTCCTGCGTAGGCAGGAATCCATGAGATTTGTCTTCCTGTATAAAAAAATGTCTTCCCGTTCTTGAAACGGGATCTACGATATTTTGCTTAAGAACAAAAATTCAAGGACAATTTTTTATTTTAGAACAATTTTGGAAAAATTGTTCCTACTCTTTTTTTATATTGTAAATATTTTTTTCCAAATTTATTTTCTAAATAATCTTCTTCGTTTTTTATTAAAATTTTAAAAATAAAATACATAAAAAAAGGGATAGTTAATTCCAATAGTGAACCTTTAATTAAAACGATACCTGGAACAAAAAATATAATCTACGAAACATATATGGGATGCCTAAAATATCCATAGATTCCTTTTGTGACTAATTTACCTTCTTTAACATATTTATTAATTGTAAATGCGGGAATTAAAAAGATAGGTAGACCTAGAACAATAAGAATTATTCCAAAAATTAAAGATAAATTATGCGATAAAGGAATAAGAAAATTCGAAAACCAAATATGATTCAAAATAAAAATAATAATTGTATAAATACAAGATATGAATGCAAATTGAGGTCCCACACCCCATATTGTCATTTTTTTATTCTTTATCATATTATTATTTTATTTACTTAATTTAATAAACTTTTGTAGATATAAAGAGTTCTGTTTTTTAATCGACTTTTTTCTTTTTTGAGAATGCCGCCATCCACTCTGAGTTGTCTACTGGGGTTGTCGTTACCCCAAGCTCTTTTAGGTGTTCGTCCGACCTTTCTTCCTCTGATTTCGGAGGTTTTTGTGGTTGCTCCTTGATTTGTTTTAGCACTTTTCTGAGTCCTTTCCCGTCCTTTTCCTTTGCTAATTGTACTAACTTTTTCCCCGAAAACATCGAAATCTTTCGTGAAGTGTTCATTTTTTTTCGCATTAATTATAGCAGATTTAAAATTTAGAATGAGGATGGAAAAATATGAGTTTATTTATCAACTCTTCCTTAAAAATTCGTGTGCAAAAACATCAATTACTCCCGCTCCCATAAAAAGAAGTATATCGTTTTCGTTTAATTTTTGTGTGAAAAGTTGTGCGTCTTTTTGAGTTTCTATTTTTTGAATAGCAGGATTTTTTTCACAAAAGTTGTCGATGCAGACAGATTGTTTGTCTGCCTGAGTATCTCTGGCAGCATAGATTGGAAAGATTCCTATAAAGTCTGCGTGGGCAAGTGCTGTTAAAAATTCATCAAAAAACTTTCTGGTTCGAGAGTATTGATGTGGTTCAAAAATAAGTCCGATTTTTTTGTTTGGGAATTTTTCTCTTAGACCCTGCAGGGTTGCGATGATTTCTGTGGGATGATGTCCGTAATCATCAAAAACTTGTATTTTTTTGTTGTTGATTTCTTTTTCTCCCAAGAACTCTTGTCGTCTCCATGCTCCAGAGAATTTTTCTAGTCCTTTTTTGAATTGGTTCATTTGTGCATCTTCTTTTTCGAAAAGCAATTGAGCGCAAGATAAGGCAAGTATCGCATTTTCTCGATTGTGTTCACCAGACAAATGAAGTTTCTTCTTTGAAGTTTTAAAACTAGGATCATTGGAATCAACTGCTATTTTTTGTCCTGTAAAATTTTTCAAAATAATCTGGGCATTTTTGTCATCTTTATGGTAGATAACTGTTTTGGCTTTTGCACAAAACTCAGTGAAAGTTTCGATGTAATGTTCTTCGTTTTTATAAAAATCAACATGGTCTAGTTCGGCATTTGTCAAAATCACAATCTCTGGATATAAGAATCGAAAGTTTGCTCGGTATTCACACGCTTCCAAGAGTAAAAAATCATTACTCCCTGCATGGAAATTGGCGTTACCGAGTTCTTGAAGTTTTGATCCGACAAAGATTGTGGCATCAAAGTGAGCTGTTTTAAATCCAGCAGCTATGAGTCCTGTAGTAGTGGTTTTTCCATGTGTTCCTGTAACGGCAATGGTGTGAAAATCTTTGGAAATTTCTCCTAAAAATTCAAAATAAGTTTTGATAGGCAGGTTTCGTTTCAAAGCTTCCACTCGTTCAGGATTATCTTCTCCAATAGCTTCAGTATAAATTACTAAATCACAATTGAGTGGGATGTTTTTGGCTTGTTGTGGTATTTTTATTTCGATACCTTGGTTTTGTAATAACTCAAAAGTACCAGTTTGTTGTGATTCTGAACCAGAAATCGTGTCACCGCGATTTTTACAAAATTGTGCGAGGGCAGAAATACCAATGCCTCCAATGCCGATAAAGTGAATGTCCACAAACTGATTATAGGAAACACTGACAAAAACGAAAAGAGAAAAGGAAGAAACCAGTTTTGAATAAAAAAAACAGTCTTTTTTTCATAGGAACAATGAATGCAAAATATCGTAGATCC
>JAGLIF010000002.1 GCA_023143095.1 Candidatus Altimarinota bacterium | reverse complement strand
CGATATAGGATTCGAACCTATGACCTCCTGGGTGTAAACCAGATGCTCTAGCCAACTGAGCTAATCGCCCTCAATAATTCATAAACTTTGTTAAACAAAGCATGAGAAATTTAACCAATTTTTTAAAGAATGCAAAATTTTTTTCTCCTTTTAATCTCCAGAATCAAGACATCCCCTACTCCCCTCTTTATGACAAAACAAAATCTCTTTATAAAAAATTTGCCAGTTAAAATTTTTTTCCTAAAATTCGTTAGACGGAGAGATGGCTGAGTGGTCGAAAGCTACGGTCTTGAAAACCGTTGAGGCAGCAATGTCTCCGAGGGTTCGAATCCCTCTCTCTCCTCCATACGAAACTAATCTCATCTGATGTTAGTTTTTTCTTTTTATGACTACCTTCCTCTGGTTCTAACCTTGTAAAATCGGGAGGAAGAGAGTTTTTTGCTTTTTTTATGGCGTTTGGAATAAAATGTGACTCGTATAAAAGCTTCCTGTCTTTTAATTTCCAGTTCGAACCTAAAGACTTAATAATTTTTTGACGATCTTTTTTTTCACCATTTTGGAATTTTTTGACGATTCCGTTAATAATTTCAAGTTGTTCTTGAAGTGTTTCTAAATTTTTTCGAGGAGATGATTTTTCCTTTTCGTAATCTTCTTTGAGTCCTTGAAGTCGTATTTTGGCTTCTTCCAGTTTGTCTTTCATTAAATTTCGGGTGTCCTGTTCTGTTTCAAAGCACAAATTGTTTTCTAGTTGAGAAATTTTGGCTTGCTGTTTATTTATAGCTTGTCCAATATTTTTAGAAACTATTGACTGTATAGTACTCTCTTTTTTAAATCGTATTTTCAAATCTTGTTTTCCACATTCAATTATTTCTGGGGGAAGATGAATTTTTTTTAGTTCTTTGAGTATCTGATCTTCAATTTTTAGTTTAGAAATTGGTTTTTCTTTACAGGTGATCTGTTTTTTCCGATGAGTACACCGATAATACTCAAAATACTTTGTTTCTTTCGTTGCCTTAATCAGTTTCTCTTTGCGTTCAGCCGTAATACATGCTGAACAATTTCCACAAGTAAATAAGCCCTTAAAATCAAAGTCTAAGACTCTTTCTCGCGTTTTTTCCTTCTTATTAAGATAATCTTGAACTTCTTTAAACTCGCTTTGTGTAATCATAGTTTTATGTACACCTAAATTTTCTTTTCCATTCCAACGGAAAAGTCCACAATAAAAAGGATTATGAAAAATTCGATGAAAGGATGAAAAAGAAATAATTTTGGCATGATTGCGAAAATAAATCGGATATTTTTCTTTCATTATTCGATACAAATCTGCCAATTGTAGCTTTTCTGTTTTTAGAATCGTCCAAAGTTTTTTGAGTACAAGAAATGTTGAGGGATCGGGTTCAATGGTTTTATTCCCTTTTTGATTTCCCACATTGAGATACCCAATAGGAGCACAAGCAGGATACAATCCTCTTTCTACTTTCGTTTGTTGTCCTCGTATTACATTCATTGATAGGCTTCGAGAATACTCTGAAGCCATAGCACTTTCAAGCGTAAAGAGAATTTGACTTTCTTTTTGAAGAAAGGTTTTTTCAACTGTTATTATCTTTTGGATAACACCATCTTGTAATAATTGGCAGATAGTACCACTCTCAAGAGGATTCCTAGATAGTCTATCATTTTTCCATGTTACTATTATTTGTGCTTCCTGTTTTCTTATTCGTTTAAGCATATTATTAAATCCAGTTCTTAAATTTGGTTTCATAGCTGACTTATTATCAATAATAATATCAACAACTTTTAAATTGTTGTTTTGTGCTATTTCTTTCATAACTCTTTTTTGTGATTCAATTGATTGAACTTGTTTATTAACTTCTTCACTGGATTTTCGACAATAGATAAAACATTTTTTCATTCTTTATATTGATTAGAAAATTTAAGTTTCTCGATATTATGCACTGATTTCTGTAATCTTTGCCAATCAATCGAGTTCCGATAAACTCCCAACCTTGAGAATTTTTCGATAAGAAAGCCAATTGGGTCAGCTCCGCTTTCGTGTAAATTTACTGCCATTCCAAGGAATCTTTTGGAAATATCTAATCGACTTAAAGGAATTTCTACTGAAGAACGATCTAATTCTATTTTTTGAGCTTGCGATAAATCGAGGTTTGATAGTGCGTTAAAATAAGTTCCACTTTCATTGATAACGAGTGTCCGAAAGACCGATTCTAAAAAGTCTAAGTCCCCTATCTTTTGAGGCGTAATTTGTAAACTTTTAGCGGTGGTACTTCTAATTTCTACTTCTACACGAGTAACATTAGGAAACTGAAAATAAGCACCAAACAATTTTAGTTTTTGTTTTTTTTGGGAATCTTTGAGTTTGTCATAGATTCGGATTAAATGACGTTTATTTTTACTTTGTTTTTCTCCAAAATATCGGGTTTCACAACTGCCATTTTTTTCATTATATCCAAGCATTGCTCCTTTTGGAAACTGCGTAATGTATCCACAATCTAAAATTTCTTTTGGGGTACAAATTAAATCACAAGCTAAATCAAGTCGAGTAATTTTCCCTCTAAATCCGATGTTTTTCCAAAATTGAGAAAAAAATCTTTGCAATTCTGGAATATAAAAAGCGGTGCTATAAATATCTATGGAATGAGAAATATTTTGTCCGATAACGCCTGTATTTTCGTAAGAGCAAAGATAGAGAATTGGAAAATTTTCATAGGTAAATTTAAGTGTTCTTTTAGAACCTGAAAAAGTGTAATCAAGGACAAAGTGGTAACCATACCAATCAATTTCTCGGTAATTACTGTTTGCAGATAAACCAATAAAAAAATCATTAAGTTCTTTTATTACAAAATATCTACTGAAAATTAATCGAATGTAATCTATTCCGAAGTGGATTATTTTAGGAGTAAATGGCGTATTTGGTTTTTTCGTTTTATTCATTGGGTTAATGGGTGTTTTATAAATAGATAAATTAAAAAGTGGTAACGACATTACTGTGTCGTTACATTTATAAATTAAGCTATGGAGGATTCTCTCTCTCGTCAACTCCTGCTAAAAGCAGGAGATCGCCGAGAGAGGATAAAATCCTTTCAGCTTCACTTTCAGATACAGCTCTTCCGTACTCTTTTTCATAGAGTTTTTGGAATTTTCGGATTAATGAGTTTTTTGATTTTGACATACGCAAAAATCCCCCATGCGTAAAAACGCACAGAGGACACAAAATAAGAAAATAAAAAAAAGTCCTAATAAAAGGACTTGAAAACAAAGACAGTTAGTTACAACTATCCTAGTTAGCTAAGCAAATCTTTAAAAGCAATTAAAATCAATAGCTTGCTTTGAAGCGTAGCAACTTGGAGGAGTTTTGTCAAATTTTAATCAACTTGAACAACTATTTTATACAAGACAAGATTATATAATAATGAAACAGCTCTATTAGTTTTTCTGTATCTTCATTTTATTTTAGGGTCTAGACAAGTAAAGAGTTAGCAAATACTCTAAAAACACTTATCTAGACAATGAAAAACAAGTACTACAACCGTTCACGACTTTCTGAAGCTAAATTTCGAGAAATAATTCTTTATTTTTCGAAAGATTTTAAAGTTCCAATCTTTAGATAGCCTTCATTTTCAGGTATCTATAGAGTATGGATACCCTATTCTTCTCATTCCCGCGAAGGTGGGAATCCAGTCAATAATTTTTTTCTTGTTTCCTCTTCTCTGAAAGAATACTGTCATCCACCTCCAAGACGATGGATCTACGATATTTTGTCTATTGCCTTATCACATTTTAAATTAATTTAATACCTGATTTATATTTATTGAATTATTTCTTAAAAAGGCAGATCTTCCGCACTAACTTCCTCTGTTTTTTGTTTCTTTTCTGTTTCAATGATTTTTTTAAATTTTTTATTATAGAAAGAAATGAGGAATAAACCAACAGTCGAAACTGCATTGATAACAAAATATGCATATAGAGGATCATCAACAACATAATCTCCATCCGTTTTCCCATGTAAAAAGGTCTTATCGCTTCTTAATTTTTCAATATTTTTAGATACTTTCATTAATGAACTTCCAATATTTCTTACTTCTTCTTGTGTTTGTTCACTGTTCGGAAACATTTTAAATTCCTTAAGTAATTTTCCTGTTAAGTCATACAAAGTCTTTTTTATGTTGTATTTAGTTTTAATTTCAGGGCTCTTTAAAATATGTTTAATAATACTTTCAAGAGTAGCATTCACTAATCCTATCGCTAAATCTGGATTTTCTTCAACCTGTTTCAAGGCTTTTTGAAACACCTCAAATGCCTTTTTATAATCTACTTTTAGATCATTTTTAAATGTAGGAATAATTGGAATAAAATCAGGAGTTTCAACTCCCATATCAATAGCAATCTTTAACAACAACTCTCCATCTATTCCATGCAAAGTAGGAAGAAGATCAACTTCACCACTTTCTTTATGATAAATCTTAAAATTCTCCCAAAAGCTTCCATCATATTCATACCATTTGTCCAAATAAAATTCTACGTTCTTATAACTTGAAAATTCATCCCAAATCGCTTTTTCCAACACTTCGGTCAGTTTCATTTGATATTTAGGAGATATTGTATTGTCCATAGTTTTTTAATTTAAATCTTAATAACTCCATCAATCTCCCCCATAATCCTCCCAGTATCACTCAACGCCACAATCATTTGTTGATAGTGTTCAATATCTTCCGTGCTCAATTCTCGCTCTCGACGATCCTTGAGCCATTTTTGTGCTGGCTGATATCCACCAATGTAAAAGTTCCATGCTACTTCTGTAACATTTCCAAAATACTGTATTTCGTTCAAAAACACTTTTCCGTCTTCAAACTTTGGATATCGTTTCTCAACGATATTTGATCCGCCAATAGGAAAAGTCGTAATAAAATCAGAAACTTTTGGAGATTCTAATAAATGCAATCCCTGCAACTCTCGTCCAAGTTCAACAAGTTTCCAAAAAATTTCTTTATCTTTGGGATATAGCACTCGTGGAAAATCAATTTTCAGAAATTCTTTGTATTTCTCTCGATATTTTGGACTATGAAGAACCGCATAAATGTAATCAAGCATATCTTCAGGAGAAAATGTTTCTAAACTATCAAGTTCATGAGCAGATTCTCCTTCTCTTACTGCCTGCGCACATTCTGGAATCCAATCAGGACGCATATTTAACTTGTTGGCGATTTTCAAGACAATTTCATCATCTAAATTAGGAATTTTTCCAACAAACTCATCGTAGAAATATAGTGGAAAAATTGAAGATTGAGTAGTTCTTTCTCCACACTTTGTTTCCATAATATATTTTGAAACAAAAAAATGATCACAATTTTCAGATTTGTTCGTTCTTGCAGTAACTAATCCCACATTTGCTCCATCAAGAAAAGGTTGCATCACCCTCCTTACTGTCCTCCAAATCAACCTATCTTCATAAAAAACATAACGAGTGTCAAAAGGACGATATGATATGGGATAAATATATGTTTCTAAATCTTCTTCGTTTTTTATACTGTCATAACCATCTAGTATATTCCAACCAGTTTTCTTTTTAACATTAAATTTTTCATGAAGAAGATCTGCATCTCTTCTTGTAGACTGAAAATCTTCATACATTTTCAAAAGCTCATTTTTATCTTTTTTGATAACAAAGTCATCATGAGCGGTTGTCATTCCTACTCCATTTATAGGAAACAGATCTTTTACAGAAAATCCTTCATCATATTTCTTCTTTTTTTCATCATCAAAAGGTACAAAATAAAGACTTGGTTCGTTTGGAGATAACTTTTTCCACTTTATTGATTCCCAACTATTTTCATTTAATTGCCGATATTTATCTTTTTGCTTCCCATAAAAATCCGCATGAAAAACTTTAGCAAGTTTTCTATTGTTATCATTATTCTTTATCGCCAAAAGTATTGTTGTACCAGTTTTGATCCCAAAAACATTCTCATCTTTTGCTCCCTCAGGAGTTTTTTCTTTTTTATTTGCATTTCCGTGCAAATCCAAAACATAAATCTCATCAAAGGTCTTCATCAAGTGCCAACGCATTCCTCGAAAAGTCGGATTATCTAAATATCCATGAGGAGTAATAAAACTTACAACCCCTTCCCCAGTTTTTTCAACCTGACTCTCTGCAAATCGAATAAATTTTACATAATCATCATTGAGCCACTTCGAGTTTTGTTCTTGAAGCTTTTGTTTTCCTCCTGGTTCTACTTTGTACACATTATGTCCTGTATTATTTTTATTAAAACTTTCTCCACTATACGGTGGATTTCCTAATACAACCATTATTGGAAGTTCGCTTTTGATCCATGACGCTTGATGCGATTCCTCCGTCAGCCATTGACTCATAAAAAGATTCGGAAACTCGTGTACACCCTTTTCCAAACTATTGGTTAGCCACACAGAAAGTCTTTCTTTTCCTTTGTATCCAAGTTCTGCAAGCGTCACCCCCAGTTTCAAATGTGCCATCGTATAACTCGCCATCATCAATTCAAAACCATGTAGGCGAGGTAATAAATGATCTTTAGCATAACCCTGCCACATCCCCTCTTGTCCTTTGAACGATTTATGAATCTCATGAATCACTTCGTTGAGAAAAGTTCCTGTTCCAACTGCTGGATCAAGGATTTGTACTTTATGTATTTTTTCTGTCCCTTTTTTAATATTATCTTTTGTTCGCTTATCTTCAGCTTGAACTTTGATCTTGTGCTCAATTTTACTGTTATCTGCCAACCCTTTTGGTAAATTAAACTTTGTTTTCAATATCTGATCAACCGAACGCACAATAAAAGAGACCACAGGCTCTGGCGTATAGTATACTCCACGCTTTTTCCGCAATCCCTGATCGTACTTTGTTAGAAAAGTTTCATAAAAATGAAGTACTGGATCTTTTTGTTTTGTTACAAATTCCTTATGCATCAACTCATGTACATCCGTACTCAAATACGCCTCAATCAAACTATCTACCAACCAGGCAATTTTGGGGTCATAATCAGTTCCCGCTACATGACCAAAGAATTTCTTGAGTAATGGATTAGTAGAAGGAAGGAGGTCTTGTGCTTCATGCCGAGAAAAAGTTTTCAAAGTCAGATCAAAATATCGTGCTACAAAAAGCCCATACACCAAAGTCTGAGCATACATATCCGCAAAATCTTTTTCCGTAAGATCACGAATCAGGATTTCTTTGAAAGTAATATATTGGGCATAAATATCAGAATCGGGATTTTCTGTTAGTGAAGCTAGAGCATTGTCTCTAAGAATTCTTGCTTTACTCGCCATAATTTCAGCCAGTTTCTTCGCCGAACGAATAGTTCGATGTGAAGGGGTAATATAATCTCGAATAAGATTTACAAAACTCTCAAAGTTTGTTGATTGTGGAACAATTTTTCCATCAGCCATTTCTGCAATGGAAATTTTTACCACTTCCCCTGATTCATTAATAATCTGAAAATCATAATAATTGGTCAGCAATATTCGACCAAAAGCTTCTACATATCGTTTCGCTTGTTTCTGCACATACCTATGATCAATATCAATTGTTACATCTTTACATTCCGCATAAGCAATTGGGGTATCTCCTTTTTTAAACAAAAAATCAGGCGCATTCCCTCCTGTATAAGCAGGTTCATTTATAACTTGAATATCTAAAGCAAGATTTTCTATAAGTTTTTGAAAAGCTGGACGGTAAGCATGTTCACGAGCATCTCCAGAATGAAGAATCTTTTCAATTTCTAATAAATAGTTTATAACAATCTCTATTGATTTGTCTGACATATTTGCAATTTTACAATTCTGTTCCTATTCTATTCAACTCAACGATATACGCTATTATTTCGTTTTAAATTTTGAATAAGATAACTTCTTTCTAAAAAAAACTTTTATTTTTAGAGTGATTTATTACATTTCTAATACAATATTTTTTATAAAAATTTTACTATGAGCACAAAATGGATTTTTTTTGATTTTGATGGCGTAATAACTTTAGATAAATCAAGTTCAATAATGGAGCTTATTAGTCAATAATCGAAAGCAGGAAAAGGTAGATGTAAATTAAAATGTTTAAACATGTAACATCCTTCAGTTCCTCATAAACTCCCGAACTCTCCTCCATAAAAATAATTTTAGTCTTCAGACTAGAATTTTTTTATACATGAGCGAAGCGAATTAGGGATTTGAACCCAAAAGGGTTCGACTGTAAGCCGAAATCTTTGATTTCGTGCTGGAAGCTCCACCGAGTCCCGAGTATTCGGGCAGAAGGGACGAGTATCCCTCTCTCTCCTCCATTTCAAAAACATCAGACATTAGTCTGATTTTTTTAAATAGTTAAGAAAGAATTTGAACCCAAAAAATCGTAGATCCCGTTTCAAGAACGGGAAGACAAATTACATAGATTCCTGCCTTCGCAGGAATGAGGAAAGGGAGCAGAAATGAGAAAAGACAACCATATTTACGCAGGAATGAGAAAAGACACCCCTGCTTGTGCGAAAATAAGAGAGGAATAATAATCAATACGAGTGATTTTTCGAACCAGTTTTGTGACTAGTTATGTAATGATTATAATCATGATTATAATCATTACATAGAATTATTAAAAAGATGGTTTTTAATAATGATACCGACAAGACAAAATCAAAATATTATCTCCTTCTATTTTATAGATTAATCGATGTTCACGGTTTATTCGTCGAGACCACCAACCAGATAAATTTTCTTTCAGTGGTTCTGGTTTACCGATTCCTTCAAAATGATTATGAGAAATAGATTTCAATAACCTTAATATTTTTTTATAAATGATTTGATGATTTTCTTTCCAATACTTAAAATCTTTTAACGCTTTATTTTCAAATTTAAATCGCATTATCTAAGTCTTCTAAAGAATCAAATACTTGAAATTCACCTTTTTCTAAATTATTGAGACCATCTTTTAAATGTTTTCGATTTGCAGAACTTGAAAGTAGATAAGCTGTTTCGTTCAATGCTGTATAATCCGATTCAGAAAGAATAACTATATTTTCACCATTCTTTCTTTTCACAAAGACAGGTTGGCTATCATTTACAACTGAATCAAAAACCGATTTCAAATTTTGCCGTGTTTGACTGTAAGAAATAGTATTCATTTCACTTTTTATTTTAAGTACAGAAACATTGTACAATGACAAAGATAAAAAATCAATGCTTTTCTATCTAGCTTTGCAATATCTAAATAAAATAATCTTAAATTTTCCTTGAATTTTTTAAAAAAATGAAAATAATGTTTAAAATATGGAAATTATTATAACTTTTGTTGGATATTTTGCACATGTATTTCTTATGTTACGAATTGCAAGGAAAAACAACTATGATGTAGATGGCTTTGATGTACTTTTCCCTTTGCATGGGATTATGAGAGTAGCGAATCTCTCATCTTTTTTGGTAAATATTGGAATTATACTCGGTATTTTTTGGGGTCTTGGAAATAGTTTTGCTACTATGTCTGACAATCTTAACTCCTTTTTGCAGACAGCTCTTTTATTCAATATTGGTCTCTATATTTGGGCATGTTTTATCTTAGCTAGTCGAGCAAATAGAACTTGGGCATTTTTGCTCTGTCTTATCCCAGGAGTTCATTATTTAGGACTCTTTTTTTTAGTTTCAGGAACTACTTCCACGAAAATTGATAAAAAAGATCCAATTCTTAACAATGTTATTAAACTATTACAACAAGGTAATTCTGTTGAAAATATCCGTATACAACTTTTGAATTCTGGATACGACGAAAAAGAGGCTCGTAAAATATTAATAGAAGCTCGTCGGACTTTTCCAGTAGAAAATATTAAAAAGTCCTAAAAGACATTATTATTCTTCCAAGGCTTCTATTTTAAATGCATCCGTGTAACCTTTTGGTTGTAAATATTCTTTCATCTTTTGAATATTGCAAATATCTAATTTTAAATCTTCTATTTCTTGTTTCATCTCTTTATTATACTTACGATCATAAACTCCTGATTGATCCCCTACTTTTGCAATCAATACAAATTTTTCATCATTATAAGCATAAATATAACAATCTTTATTAAAATTTATACTTATTCCAGCCAAAACATTTTGTAATTCTGCGTTATTATATTTGTATTTATCCTTTTCTCTTGAAGCAGCCGCTACACTTAATTCCATTGATGAAGATGAAAGTATTGAAAGCATTTGGGTCTTATTTTCCCTCTCTTCTTCATTATCATTTTCACACATAGTTCCTTTATTTATAAAATAATCGTCTTCTTCATTCAACATTCCAGAAAAACAATGTTCCCTTTCTTCTACTGGAGTTTCAAAAAGAACTTTTAAATCTTCTGTAAATAGATAAGTAGTGTCAATATCTATATTTAGTTCTTTGTTTAACCATTTTACATGGTCCCCCATTCTTTTTTCTTCATACACATCTGCTTTTATTATATCAATTGAGATATCTACTAATTTTTCCACCACCATCTTCCTAAAATCATTATCATAACTTTCAAAATAAAGAACCTTCAAAATAATTTTCTTTAAATCAGTTTCTACATCCGGAGAAAATACAAATTTATATCCACTTCCATAGTGATTATTCGTATTTTTAGGACAAATCTTTTCTCCACAATAAAAATTTACTCCATCTGTTCCCAACGCTAGTTGGTTTTCAATTAACTGTGGAGCTTCTTCAAATGTTTTAGCATCCGCACCTTTCACCTCTATCTTTTGTCCATCTTTAAGATAAAATACGGTTTCATTCTCTATTTGATAATGCTTGGCTTGAATACGCTTTACCGTTGGTCTTTTTATTTTTGTATTATTTGTTGTTATATTTAAAGGAGTAGATGGTATTATCTGAATCAAAATGTCTTTAATATTCAGAGGTTTACTATTTAGATCATTCGGATCTGTCTTCGCTTTAATTTCTGTACCATCCCACCAACCATCATTATCACTATCCTTTTCATTCAAATTAGATTTGATACATTTTTCAGGAAAATGATTATAGATGTCTCCTGAACAATCTTCATCTTCATCATTTCTTCCATCATTATCACTATCCTTTTTTATGATATCTGATTCTACAAAGACGATATTTAAAATTTTCCATTCATCTCCATCATTTAATATGGTAAATATTTTTATTTGATTTTCATTTCCATTTTGAAAAACGATACCTTGTCTTTCATCTTCGTATATTTTGATTTTTTCTTCATCTAATTTATTTATTGTATCCTTACCAGAACCAAATTCAATCATACTCTTTTGGCATTCTTCAACACTTTTATCTGGAAAGAGTAGAGTACATTCTTTCTCTGTCGGATATTTTAATTGTTCAATATAAGAAAAATTATTAAGATTTTCTAAATTAATGGGCTCTTGATTTACTACAACTTTTAATTGTTTAATCAAATCCCATGTTTTTGAATTTAATAATACTGATTTATCGTTTTCAGTTTTAATTGTGTCTACTTCTTCTTCTCCTTTAAAATCATTCTCATCAATTTCGTTACTTATAGATGTTTCCTCTTTATGGTCTTTTACAACCTCCTTATTTTCTTCTATTTGCTTGTTTAGTTCTACAACTTCTTCTTCAAGCTCCTCATTTTCTTCTATTTGCTCGTTTGGTTCCATAATTTCTTCAATAACTTCCACTTCTGTTTCTTCTGGTATTGAAGGCTCTCCTTGATTGAAAACAAACCAAAATATTCCTCCACCAACTAAAAAAATCGAACTGATTCCAACGAGAATCTTTGTTAAAGAAATAGTAGTTTCTTGAACAACAACAGATTGAACTTCTGAGGAAACTTGAGCTGAATGAGTAACTGGAACAACAGGATTGGGAAGTGTTAGAACTTCATTGAGTTGCTCATGTTTGAAACCCTTTTTAATAAGAATATCATATAATTCTTTATCTGAATGTCCTTGTGCTTTTTGTACCTTGATCCAATCAATTAGTTGTTGATTTGCCATATCTTTTTATTTAAATTTTCATAATAAGGTTTAAAATCACCTTAATTATCCGTCAAGGATACCATAAAAGCACAAAAAAAACAATCGAAATTATTTAAAAGCTGTTTTCAATAGTTATTACACAAGAGAAAAAAATTCTTTCAAAAAAATTAAGATTTTGATAGTCTTATTATTGATGAATATTATTCTTGTTTCAGATTCTCATGGTCGAATAGATCTTTTGGAAAAACTTTGTGAAAAAGCTTCTCAAGCAAAAATCAAACATATCATTCATGCAGGAGACTTGGTAGTTTATGATGTGGAGAAGATTTTTGCTAAATATCCAGATATCACTTTTCATATTGCAAAAGGAAATGCTGATGTGAACGAGGAAGTATTAGATAAAATAAAAAAGCTTAAAAATTGTATGCTCAAAGAAGTGATTGAAGTTGAATTTGAAGGAGTTCATTTTGCTATTTCTCATATCGAAGGAGTTGCACAGTCTCAATTACAAGGAACTGCCGATGTCTTTTGTCATGGACACACTCATCGTGCAAAACAAGAAGAACGAGATGGATTTAAAGTTCTTAACCCAGGCGCACTTTGTGAGGGAGGCGGATTTTTTCTGATAAATCTTCCTAGTTTGAAAATTAAATTGTTAAATATTGGTTTATAGTTATTAGAATTTCTAATTTTTTTTAGTAGCATGATTTTAGTATGCTTTTTGGAAAAAATATAACAAAATCGTTCGGTTCACAAATATTGCTTAAAAATGCTGATTTTCAACTAAACAAAGGAGAAAAAATAGGTATTGTTGGACGAAATGGATGTGGAAAAACAACCCTTTTTCGTTTAATTTTAAATACAGATATTTCTGATGATGGAGAAATCGTTTATCCTGAAAATTATAAAATTGGAACACTGGATCAACAACTCTGTTTTAGTCAAAAAACTATCGTAGATGAAGTGGCTCAAGTGTTAAACGAAGATCAACAAAATGATATTTGGAAGGCAGAAAAATTGCTTTTTGGTTTAGGTTTTTCAAAAAAAGACCTATTTTCCTCACCAGATTCATTTTCAGGAGGATTCCAAATTCGGATTAAACTTGCACAATTATTGCTTTCAGAACCAGATTTATTGCTACTTGATGAACCTACAAACTACTTGGATATTCTAAGTATTAGATGGTTGGAAAAATTTTTAAGATCTTGGCGAGGAGAAATTTTATGTGTGTCTCATGACCAACGATTTTTAGAAAATATTTCAACACACACCGTTGCAATTCATCGTCAAAAATTGAAAAAACTTAAAGGGTCTCCATCTAAAATTTACGCACAAATTGAACAAGAAGAACTCATTCATGAAAAAACTAGACTCTCTGAAATAAAGGAACGAGGAAGACAAGAAAAATTTATTCGAGAATTTCGATCTGGTGCAAGATCTGCTGGACTTGTTCAATCTCGAATAAAAATGCTAGAAAAAAAAGAACAACTTCAAGCTCTTTCTTCTATTACTCCTATTCGATTTAAGTTTTTAGAAGAATCTTTTTTGGGCGCAAAAGTTATGGAAGCACGAAACATTTCATTTGGATATAAAAAGAATCATGATTTATTAAAAAAATTAAGTTTTGAAATTCTTCCAGGAGAAAAAATAGGAATTATTGGGGCAAACGGGAAAGGAAAATCAACTCTTTTGAAAATCTTAGCTCATATACTTGAACTTCAATCTGGAACACTTAAACAAAATACCAAGACAATTATCGGTTATTTTGGACAATCTAACCTTGATAAACTCGATAAAAACAAAAACATTGTTGAAGAACTTATGTCCACTGGAAATGTTGGAGAACAAATGGTTCGTTCGATTGCTGGAAATTTACTTTTTTCTGGAGATTTAGCATATAAAAAAATTGAAATTTTGTCTGGTGGAGAAAAAGCGCGTGTTAATTTAGGAAAAATTTTATTAACACCTTCCAATCTCCTGCTACTTGATGAACCAACCAATCACTTGGATTATGAATCCGTTGAGGCTTTAATTAAAGCGGTAAAGAAATTTTCAGGCAGTACCATTTTTGTTTCTCATAATGAAACATTTTTAAGAAAAGTCGCTCAAAAACTTATTGTTTTTGATAATGATGAAGTATTTGTTTTCTCTGGAGATTATGAAACATTCCTCTCTGAAAAAGGATTTCGTAATGAAGAATCTGGAAAACTAGATGCAATCCAATCGGTTAATACAAAAAAGAAAAGTCCAATTCACAAAGAACAAAAAAAAGAAAAACAACGACTTCTTCGCCCATTCAAACGACAAATTGAACGAATTGAAAAACACATAGCCAATATAGAAAAAGCACAACAAACCAACAAAGAAGCATTTGATAAAGCACATAGACAAGGGAATCGATTAAAAATGGATACATTGGGAATCGAATATCAAAACCTTCAAAAAGAACTTAAAACTCATTGGAATGATTGGCTAAACACAGGAGTGGAAATAGAGTCCATAGAACAAAATTTTTTGAATGAAATTCAAAACAATGACTAAACATTTTCCGCGTGCAGATATGTATTTTTGCGAATTAGTTTTTGATTTAGATCTAACCCTGAGAAATTACAATCTTCATCAATAATAGTATTGGATATACGACAATTTTTTAATTTTGTTCCTGGATAGACAATCGTATCAATCAAAATAGAATTTTTTACCTCACTGCCCTTTCCTAAAAATACTTTCCCCAAAAACTGATTTCCATGTTCTTTTACTTTTGAATCTTTTTTTAATTTTTCAAATTGTATTTTTTTATGTGCCTCCAAGTATGTCTCAAAACTTCCTACATCAAACCACTCCCCTTTTACCTTAACCGCTGAAATTATTTTTCCATGTACTAAAAACTCAGGAAAGATTCCGCCAAGTGCATCTGGTTCTCGTGCAGCAAAATCGTGTAAAATAGGAAACAAATCTTTCCCAATAGAAAGAAAACCAGTCGAAACAAGTGTTGATTTTGGGCTTTCTGGTTTTTCTTCAAACCCAACAACACGATTCCCCTCTTTTTCTAATTCTACAACTCCAAACTTTCTAGCTGTATGTAAATCTATTAACTCTCTTACTGCCAATTTCGATTCCCCTTCATCACAAAACAAATCTGTTATATCTAAATCTGGTAACAAATTGTCTCCAGCTAAAACTAAAATATTTTCCGTAATTTTATAATACTTTATCGCTTCGGAGAGAGAACCCAATGCTCCTAATTTTTCTCCATCAGAAAAACTATCTTCTAAGAAAATTTTCACTTTTTTCCGTCCGATATTTTGAAGTTCTTTTAAAAAGTCTAATTCAAATCTTTTATTTGTAAGTAAAATAATTTCTAATCCTTGTGGAATTTTTTTTATAATATGTGACAAAATAGTTTCCCCATTTAAAAGCAAAAGTGGTTTAGATCTATTTTCTGTCAAAGGCCAAAGTCTTGTGGCAAATCCTCCTGCTAATATTAAAACTTTCATTATAATGATTATTCATAATCCAAACGAATTGATCAATTCTTTTGCAAATTTCCATTCAATATATTCACAATATCCTGTTCTAATGAATCTGAAAAATCAATCTTAAAAGGTAAATCTACAGATTGTCCCTGAATCTCTACTTTCACAGAAATAGCAGCTGGTTTTATTGACTTGGCAGCAATCAAAACTTTTTTTATCGCATCTACTTGAGACCGAATTGTTCCATCTGGAATTCGAACTGTAAAGAACGATAGTTTTTTTTCCATATTCGGTTCTTCAATGAAAAATGCTGTTGAATTCTGAATATCTTTTAAATTTCCAATTTTTACAGCATTTACAATACAATTTAAATTTCCATCTCGCTCTTCTACTTTTCCTTTTATCCGAACAAAACAATCTTCTTCATAAACTTTTTGGGGAATTGAATCATACACTCCTGGAAAAACTGCACATTCAATTTTTCCACTTGTATCCTCCACAACCAAAATTGCCATATTTTTTCCTCTTTTAGTTACAATTTTTCGTACATTTGTCACAATTCCATGAAAAGTTCTTTGTTTCCCCACATCCTCTTCTTCAGTTAATTTCCCAATTAATTTTCCATATTTCTCAAAATACTTCCCTAACCCTTTTAACGGATGATCTGATACAAAAAGACCTAAACTTTCTCGTTCCCATTTCAAAATATCATCTTTTGTTGCTTTCGTATCTTTAAGCATAAATTCAATAGAACTTTCTCCACTTCCTCCAAAAAGCCCAATCTGTCCAGCAATAGATTTTTCCTGACATTCCCGTGCAAATCTTGTTAAATCATCCAAGGAATCAACAATAGATTTCCTATCACCAAACTGATCAAACCCTCCCGAAAAAGCAAGTGCTTCCAGTGTTTTTTTATTCATTAACTTTACTTCCACCCGTTTCGCAAAATCTTGAAGTGATTTAAATTTTCCGTTTTTATTTCGTTCCATAAGAATACGATCGACTGTCTCCTCTCCAAGCCCCTTAATCGCAGTAAGTCCAAAACGAATATTCTTTAAAATTATCGCATCTTTTTTATCTGCAACGGTACTTTCTATCAGCAACTGATCCTCATCTTTTTGTGGAGCAATAACGGTAAAATAACTGCCTGATTCACTAATTGAAGGAGGCAAAACTTCTATTCCCATTGCCACACATTCATTCATTTCTAAAACAATTCGATCGGTATTATTTCGATCTGTCGTCATCATTGCCGCCATAAATTCTACAGGATAATTTGCTCGAAGATAAGCCGTCTCATAAGCAATCCTAGCGTAACACACAGCATGTGATCTGTTAAATCCATATCCAGAAAACGGAACAATTATATCATCAAATATTTTTATTCCTATTTTCTCATCATATCCACTTTTCACTACGCCATCAATAAACTTTTGACGCTGTTTTGCCAAAACAGAAGCAATTTTTTTCCCAATCGCCTTCCTCAATATATCTGCTTCCCCCAAAGAAAAACCCGCGAAATCTCTAGCTATTCGAAGTACTTGTTCTTGATAAACAGCGATCCCATATGTTTTCTCTAGAATAGGTTTTAATGCTTTGTGCATATATTTAACAGTCTTAGGGTCATGCTTCCCTTTAATATATTGAGGAATATATTCCATTGGACCAGGACGATACAAAGCATTCATTGCTACTAAATCTTCAAACTCAGTTGGTTTCAACTCTTTGAGATACCGTCGCATACCAGCCGATTCAAATTGAAAAACACCAGTTGTTTCCCCTTTAGCAAAAATTTCTTGAAAAGTTTTTTCATCATCAATCGGAATGAGATTGAGATCTATTTTTTCTCCTGTACTTCGTTCTATATTCAAAACAGCCTTTTCCAAAATAGACAGATTTCGTAATCCCAAGAAATCCATTTTAAGCAGTCCCAAATGTTCCAACTGCTGATACGGAAACTGTGTAATTTTTATTTCTTCTGCTCCAGGCGCCCATTGAACAGGTGTATTGTTAGTCAAATCTGTTTTTCCAATAATTACAGCACAAGCATGTACCGAAACATGTCTCACACATCCCTCCAATTTGAGCGCTACTTCAAAAATCTTCTTCATTTCCGAATTTTTCATCAAAAATTCCTTGAACTCCTTCATTTCCCCTGCTTCATCTAAAGAAAAACCAGGACGATTTGGCAAAATTTTTGTCATTGCATTCATTTTGGCAAACTCAATACCATTGGCTCTTCCCACATCTTTAAGTGCTGCCTTTGCCGCTAATGTTCCGAAAGTACAAACTTTCGAAACGCGTTCTATCCCATATTTTTCAATCACATATTGAAGTACTTCATCTCGGCGTTCATCAGAAAAATCAATATCAATATCAGGCATACTAATTCGTTCTGGATTGAGGAATCGTTCAAAAAGAAGTTCATACCTCAACGGATCTATATTCGTAATACCCAAAAGATACGCCACAATAGAACCAGCTGCACTCCCCCTCCCTGGTCCAACTGCAATTCCATTTTTTTTAGCAAAATCAATAAAATCAGCCACAATCAAAAAATAAGCATCAAACCCCATTTTACTAATAATGGAAAGCTCATAAATCAACCTATCCTCAGCTATTTCTTGTTCTTTTTTAGTAGGATAACGATTAGAAATTTCTTTTTCACAATCTTTTTTAAGTTTACTCGCTTCACTCTCCCCTTCTTCAACCTCAAATGCAGGTAATAAATCTTCTCCAAATTGAAGTTCTAGGATAACTTCTTCCGCAATTTTAAGCGTGTTTTTTCGTGAAATCTCAAGAGTTTCACTTTTTAAATAATTTAATTCTTCACAAATATCTTCCCAAGATTTAAACCAATTCTTCTCAACAAATTTTTTCCGATTTGAATCCGCTATGTGTTGGTTTTTCCCTATACAATAAAGTGTATCAGCAGCTTCTTCGTCTTCTGCATTAGTAAATCGTGCATTGGAAGTCGTGACAAGACTTAAATCAAATTTTTGAGCAAGAGATTCTTTCCACTGATTTACTTTTTTTTGATCAACCATTTCTCCTCTTGCACAAAGTTCTAAATAAAGTGTTTCTTTATTAAAAATCGTTAAAAGTCTTGTTAATAATGCTTCAGCTTTAACTTCTCCCTCCATCAAAAAAGCATCACCTAAAAAACCGTCAAAATCTCCTGTTAGACAAAATAAACCTTCTTTATACATTTCCAATAATTCAAAATCTGCCCGAGGTATTTCCTGAAAAGTTCCTTCCAAATGAGCGTAAGAAATAATTTTAAGCAAATTTTTGTATCCTTTTTGATTCTTAGCTAAAAGCACAATGCTTTTTTCTCTACCATCTATACCTGGTCTTTTTTCAAAACGAGAATCTTTTGCTATAAAAATCTCTGCTCCCAAAATAGGGTTTAGATTCTTAAATTTTTCTGCTTTTTCAAAAAACTCAACCAATCCATACCCTGAACCAGTATCTGTTAATGCTACTTTTGAGCATCCTAATTTTTCTGCTTTTTCTAAAATAGCTTGCGGTGACATAACCGATTCTAAAATTGAATAATAAGAATGCGTATGCAAGTTTACGAATTTTTTAGACATCAAAAAAATTCTACAAACTCTTAAATAAAAATAAAGAAATCTTCTTAAAAGTCTCTAAAATTAAATCCAAAACAATGTTTTCATTCCTTTTCCAAATTACAAAACCTTTCTTGGTTGTAAATTTCCAAACTCCATCTCCCCTACTCCCAATGTTTTTCCTTCTGAGAGAACCAAAAATTTCCCACCTGATTCAATATTCTCATCTATTTGAAAAGCAAAAGCTCTTCCTTGCAAAAAATCATCTTTTCTTTTTTTATCTATTTCTATTTTAGGTAAAGAAAGTAATTTTTGTGGATCAATTAAGATTTCTTTTGAAATAGCTTCTATTTTTTGTGCTTGTGATACTGAAAGTTTCTCAATCGTCTCTCTTCTTAAATTTTTACATAGTCCACCACCACAAAGGATTTTACCTAAATCTCGTGCAAAACTTCTCACATAAAACCCTGCAGAAACTTCTATATTTACTGTTAAAAGAGGAAATTCATATTTCAAAAGTTGTATTGAAAAAATTTCTGTTTCTCGTGGCTTTATCTCAAAATCTATGCCCTTTCGAGCTAAATCACACATTTTTTTCCCACCAATTTTAAGAGCCGAATACTTTGGTGGTATTTGCTCTATTCTTCCTGAAAATCTAGTTTTTAATACTTCTTCTATCTTTTTTTTATCTGGAAAGATTCCATTAAAACTTTCTATCATTTCAGATTCACCATCCAATGTTTCAGAAGTTTTTCCCAATAAAATTTCAGCTTTATAGGTTTTTCTATCTTTTTCAAAAAAAGGAATCAATTTGGTACAAGATCCTACAGCAACAATCAACAGTCCTGTTGCAAACGGATCCAATGTTCCAGTATGTCCAATTTTTTTAACTCCCAGTTTTTTTCTTAATTTTGCACATACATCAAAACTTGTCCAATCTTGCTCTTTGTCTACTAATAAAAATCCTGATAACATGTAAAAAAGTATACAAACAAACTTATGAAAATCTATAAAATTATTTATCTAAAGCTCAGAAAACAAGAAAAAGATTTGTAAGAAAAACAATTTTCCTTATCCTGCATGAGCTTTGCCTCCCTTTATTAAATTGGGACGCCGGTAAAAAACTTTTTATTTATTAACCGACCATAAAGCATGCAGAAGTATGAAATAATGGCTATCGTAAAAAATTCGCTAGACGAAATTACAGCGAAAAAGGTTTGTCAGACACAAATTTTAGACAAAATCAAAAAATTAGGAGGAAATATCTCCTTTGAAGATTTTTGGGGGGAACGAGGTTTTGCTTATAAAATAAACAAGCAAACTTGGGGATACTATTTTCTTGCACAATTCGAACTAGACGGAGCAAATCTTTCTGAAATGAAACAAGAGCTAAATCTTGAAAAAGAATTGGTTAGATTTTTAATTTCCAAAGTAGAAAAAAACGCTGCTACTCCTCGAAAATATTCCGAAATAAAAGCTGAATACGAAGCTCAAGAAAAGAAAAAACAAGTAGAAAATACACCAAAAGAAGAAAAAAAATCTACAAGAAGAGAAAAATTAACTACTATTAAAGAGAAAGAATCTTCTCCTTCTCCTAAAAAGGATGATGTAGATAAGAAATTAGATGATATAATTTCACAATCCTCGGAAGGAATCTAAACTTTATTTACTAATTAAGATTAATCATGCCACCTAGACCTAAAAAATTTATTTGCACCTTTTGCAAAAACACTCAATCGCCTAATTACAAAGATCCAAAAACATTGGCTCAGTTTATTACTTACTATAGATCAATTCAAAGTAGATTTTATACTGGAGTTTGCTTAAAACATCAAAAGAAACTTGCTACTGAAATCAAAAAGGCAAGAATCATGGGACTTTTACCAAGTGTTCGTTATGAAAAGTAAGCCTAGATTAACTCAAGTCTATTTAAAAACCTGAATCTTTATCTTTCAGGTTTTTTATTTTTTAAGCTTGTTTTTTTTTGTTTTTTCTGATATAATTGTCAGATTTTAACTAAAAAAATGTTTAAAAACTTTCTCAATAATAAACAGCCATCTCCAGCTATACCAGTGATTCCGAATAATACAATCCCAGACCCAAAAGCTGCTGATACACCAGAGTTAGGAATCGTGAACAGTAACTCTCTCTTAAAAGAAAGACGAAAAATACCTGTTTCAATAATTCTTTTAAAAATTATCTCATTATTGCTCTTTACTGTTATATCAGTTTCTTTTTTAGCATTAAAAGCCGATTTAGATGAAGATAATAAATACCTTAAAAACTTTGGACTGAAAGAAAATACTATTAAAAGACATAGTACTTTAGAAAAAACAAAAGAGCAACTGACAAAAGACAACAAAAAAAACATAGATGAAATTAATATATTAAAAAGGAAAATAGCAGACGAAGAATTTTATCTTTATGATAAACAAATTTCTAAAATTAGAAATGAACAGCTTCAATGGTTTGATACAGATACAAAAGATGGATTTGCTTATGGAATCATGGATAGTATTGGGAGAATGCAAGAATATTTTATTTCTTCAAGTTATTCAAACCCTGATATTCAGTTTGTTTTAAATAAAGTCGAAATTCAATCAATGGCCTTTAATAGAAATGAAGCATCTTTTTCTATTAAAGCCAGTAATGTTGATGGAAATGTATTTTCTCTTACTACTGAATTTATTGAAATGATGAATTCTTTTGATTTCTTTAAAAATGCTTCTGTTAGAAGTTTCACACGACAAATACTAAAAGATGGTGATATTGGAACCTCTTTTTCTATTAAGTTAAAAATACAAGACGAATTAGAACATGATCCTGCAGATGACCGCTTTAAAGAATATACAACCTGGGAAACAAACAAAAATAAAGCACAAACTAATATAAGAAGTAGAGGAATTGCTCCAAATTCTAATTAAGTACAAAAATGGAAAATACAAATAAAAATCGTCATCTAAAACTTTCTCGAAGAGATAAAATGCGTAAAAGTCCTATAACATGGATTATTCTCTTGGTAATTTCTATTAGTGTTGGGATTATAAAAAACTTTCCTGAATACACTAATTGGAAAAAATTTAGAAATAATATAGCTATCATGGAAATTAATAAAACTAAATTAAAAGAAGACTATGAGCTAAATCAAAGCACTTTAAAAGAACTAAAAAACAACTTTCGTGAAAAATCTGAATTTTCCCTCTCAGAAGAAAAACAAGTTTTTCCAGAGAAAATTGATGTGCATAAAATTGTTCGAATTTTAGAAATGTTTTCGATAAAACTTAAAGATTTAAGGGCATTACTACTTCAAGAATCTTATTTTGATTTAAACTCTATAAATCTCTCTCAGACAAGACAAGAAAAAGAGTATTCAACCACTGCCTTAAGTATTAGTTTTTCTGCTGATGAAAAAAATCTTCGTAGATTTATAAAGTTTTTACAAACTGGAAAAATATCAGAAGAAATAAAAAAAACCTTTAGTAATGATGCAATCGAAGGTAATTTTTTAGAAAAAAACCTACTTCCTCTTCTAAATATCAACGCTATTGGTATTTCAGAAGAAAAAAAGAAGGGAAAACAAAATACCAACAGATATTATACTGTAAAACTACAAGCAACTCTATTTTCTCGTTAAAAAAACATTATGGCTAACACAGCATTAAAATCTTTAAAAGAATCTATTATTAGAGGAAGTATCCCCGATATTCTTGAAGAAACAATGAGACTTTCTATTGAAAAAGATGCGTCAGATATACATATTGAACCACGAAAAAATAATGTTGAGCTTCGATTACGCGTAGATGGAGTACTTCACCATATTGTAGAATATCCTCGAAATCTTCACCCTGGTATTATTTCAAAGACAAAATTGATGGCGAATCTAAAAATTGATGAATCTCGTATTCCTCAAGATGGACGAATTACAACTTGGATTGGTGATAAGGAGGTTGATCTTCGTATTTCTACACTTCCAACTGTTAATGGAGAAAAAATTGTAATGCGTGTTTTAGATAAATCTAAAAAAATCCCAACACTATCAAAGTTAGGTCTTGAAGGAATTAATTATAAACGATTCTTAGAAGCCATAAAACAACCTAATGGAATTATTCTTACCTCTGGACCAACTGGGTCTGGTAAAACCACTACCATGTATTCCGCATTGAGTCATATTAATTCTCCAGAAGTTAATATTATGACATTAGAAGATCCAGTGGAAAATCAAATGGACGGACTTAATCAAAGTCAAATGCGTCCACTTATTGGATATTCTTTTGCTAACGGTCTTCGAACCTCTCTGAGACAAGACCCTGATATTATTATGGTGGGAGAAATTCGAGATAAAGAAACAATTGAAATCGCCATAGAAGCCAGTCTTACAGGACACCTTGTACTTTCAACAATTCATACTAATTCATCTGTTGAAACCATCACTAGAATCTTAAATATGAAGATTCCAGACTTTCTTGTAACCGCCTCAGTAAATTTGGTTATCGCACAGCGTCTAGCAAGACGTCTTTGTAGTCAATGTAAGATCAAACGAAAACCAAGTGCTGGCGCACTTGCCAAAATTAAAGAAGCCTTTGAAATTTTCACTCCTCCAAAAGATTTAGATATGAGTATTTTCAAAGATCCAATATTTTATGTTGCAAAAAAGGATGGTTGTACACATTGTGAAGGTATTGGATACAAGGGACGAATCGGTCTTTTCGAAGTTCTATCTATGTCAGATTCTATAAAAAAAGCTATTTTATCTGAAATGCCTTCAATGGAAATCCAAAAGATTGCTCAAAAAGAAGGCATGACAACATTGGAACAAGATGGAATTATTAAAGTTTTACAAGGTATAAGTTCTATTGAAGAAGTTTATAAACTTGTTAAAGAATAGTACAAAAAAAGATGATTGAAAATAAACAAGCTCAAAATACAGAGAATCTAGAAACACTCATTCTGGATATCTCGAATGAAGCTATTTCTATTGAACAAAAACAAAAAAAGAAAATTATTTCAATTAACTCTATATTTAATAGTATCAATGATTGGATCATTGATTTATCAACTGTTCCTCTTCAAGAAAAACTTCTTTTTTTCCAACTGCTAGGAGCCATGGTTAACGCTGGACTGCCTATTCTTGAATGTTTAACCCTTCTTCATGATCAGACAAAGCACGCAAAAATGAAAATAGTAATTAAAGAAATCAAAACTTTAATTGAATCAGGAGAAAGTCTTGCGCAAGCTATGAGAGCTAATGATGATGTATTTGATGATGCTACTTGTTCTGTAATCGAAGCTGGAGAGAAATCAGGAAAGTTGAATGAAATTTTAAAAGAATTAGTTGATCAATATGAGCAACTAAACTCACTTTCAAAAAAAATGAAAGCTGCAATGACTTATCCTGTTGTAGTTATTACAGTCATGATTCTCTTAACAATTGTGATTCTTGTTTTTGTGGTTCCTAAGCTAGAAGAACTTTTTGGCGGAGCAGCTAATTTACCATTACCAACTAGAATTCTTATTGGAACCAGTGACTTTGTACTCAATCAATCCTTTTTATTTCTTTCTTTTATTATAGCTTCTGTTGCTAGTTTTTTAACTTGGAAAAAGTCAAAAGTTGGAAAAAAACAATGGGGACGATTTCTCTTAGTTATTCCTCTTGTTGGTGATATTTTACAAAAAATGATTCTTACTAGGATTTCTCGAATTTTTGGATTTTTAATGACTTCAGGAGTACCTATTGTTGAAAGTCTTAAAATTGCTTCCCACATTGCTGAGAATGATTTATATCAAGAAAAACTACTTTTAGCCGCAGATGATTTAACAAAAGGTATTTCTATCGCAGAAAACTTATCTGATGATGAAGATCTTTTTCCAAAAATGCTAGTTAATATGATGGCTATTGGAGAAAAAACAGCTTCTCTTGATACCGTAATGTCAAAAGCAGCCGACTTTTATAAAGATGAACTAGAACGAAAAATTGAAGCTCTTTCTAAAATTATGGAACCAATCATCCTTGCTTTTATTGCTTTCGGAGCTGTGTTTATGATTTTAGCTATTTATCTTCCAATCCTCAAAATGAACGACCAAATCCTTACTTAAAAAAAATCAATTCATCAAATAAAAAGCACCTCATCTGAGGTGCTTTTTTTACATTTTATAAATATAATGTTCTAAATAGCCATTCTAATAAAACCAATTAGCTTCGCATCTCCCAAGAATTCTGCAACCGTCATGGATGGATCTTTTACAAAAGATTGTGAAGACAATGCCCTTTCTGCACAAAACTTTTTCACTTTACCTTCCATAATCCTTTCCCAAAGCTGTTCTGGTTTTCCTTCATTTTTTAATTGTTCTTGGTAAATAGACTTTTCTTTTTCTATTTCTTCTGCAGAAACATCTTCAGGATTCGCTACTGATGGATTCATTGCTGCAGCATGCATAGCAAGATCTTTAGCATTTTCTTCTGTTCCGCCTTCTAAAACTACAACCACACCTATTTTTCCATTTGAATGCACATACCCTGAAACAATATCCCCTCCTTCTAATAAAGAAATGTCATCTAAAACAATATTCTCTCCTATTTCTTGAATCTTATCCGTTTTTACTGATTCAAAATATTCTTTTCCAGCTACTACCCCATCTTTATCAATTTTTTTTGCTAATTCTTTAGTAAAAGTAATAAATTTATCATTCTTCCCTACAAAATCAGTCTCACAAAGAATTTTTACGATAGCTCGGCCACTAACCTCAACTCTTCCTTCTGAAGTTGATCTGGTCGCTTTTTCTGCCGCTTTTGATTCTCCCCTCTTCCTTAAAATTTCAATAGCTTTTTCTATATCTCCATCAGATTCTTCAAGTGCTTTTTTACATGCCATCATCGCTACACCTGTTCTGTCCCTTAATTCCTTTACTTGTTGTGCCGTAATTGCCATTTTCCTGTAAATTAAAAAATCGTTCGAATTCTATCCGAACGATTATTAAAATCAACTTTTTTAATTACAGGAAACTTACCATGACAATTTCTTCGCAATCATTCCAAGTACAGGCAATTCTTTTTTTCCTTTAAATACACTATAGATTCCGTAACAAATAACTAAAAAGTACATAAATCCAACAATACCAGAAAACCATCCATCCATTATTAAATCACCAACAAAACGAATAGGCATAGAAATCAACCATAAAATAACTAAAATGAGTCCTTGTTTTCCATGTACCTGACAAAATTCTGATTTTTCTTTGAGTACCAATGGTAAAATACAAAGGAAACTTAAATAACCAATGGCAGAAAGTATCTTTTCCCCTTTTGAAACTACATCCAAATCTGGAATATTATTTTCTGCTGCCAATTCATCAGAAGCTACTTCAATCGCTTTTGCTTCATCTTTTTTGGCTTCTATTTTGTCTAATACACCTTGCTTTACTTGAGCTTGCTCAATACCTTCACTTGGCTTAACTGGTACTACTTCATTCACAGTTTCTGTTGTTTTTTTATCTGTCATTTTGATTCAGTTAAAAACTAATCTAACGATTGTACCATACTTTCTAATAAAAATGCAACTGATTTTAGTGCATCATCATTTCCAGGTATAAGATAATCAACACCCTCTGGGTTAGCATTAGCATCACAAACTGCCAAAACTGCCAATCCAGCATTTTTAGCTTCATCAACCGCAATCCGATCAGTTACAGCATCAAGTACAATAACAACATCTGCCTTTTTTCGCATTTCTGCCACTCCTCCATAAGAAGCATGTAATTTTTCAAGATCTTTTTTAAATTTTGCAACTTCTTTTTTCGTATATTTATTAATATCTCCAGATTCAAACTGCTGTTTTAAATTTAAGTAATAATCAATTCTCTTCCTAAGTTCACCAAAATTAGTTAAAAGTCCTGGTGTCCATTTTTTATCTACATAATAGTGTCCTTTTGGAGCTACTAATTTTTGGATTTGCAGTGCTGCTTGTGGTTTTGTTCCAACAAATAGTACTTTCTTATTTTGTAATTTAACAGCTTTCAAAAAATTAAGTGCTTTTTCGAATTTCACTGCTGTTTGTTCCAAATCAAAAACCATTACTCCATTAACTTTTGTATAAAGGTATTTCTTCATTTTTGGATTCCATCTCTCCGAACGATGTCCTACATGTACTAAATTCTCAAAAAGTGTTTTCACATCTGCTGCCATTGCTTTTAAAATTAAGAAATAAACTTTTTACCTCCCTTAACACAGGTCGGTTTCATTAAAGCCGTGAAATACTATAAAAAAAACAAGAAAAATCAAATTTAGTTTAAAGAATTTAGCTTTTTAAGAAACTTTAAAATTAATTGTTGGCAATTTCCATTTTTTCTCACCCCCATAAAGCCTTAACAGTAAAACCACACACATCGAAACACAAATATTATGGAATTCTGGTACTTTCAAATAAAGCAATAACAAAAAACATCCTCCCCCAATCAGTGCTGGAGCAGCATAAAATCCACTTCGCAATACATACGGTGGTAAATCTCCCAAAGAGATTGCACGCAAAATACCTCCGCCAATTGCTGGTAAAATACCAGAAATAAGCATCACGATGCAAGGAAGCTCTGCATGAAGAGCTTTTGTCATTCCTAAAATCATAAATACTGCCAATCCAATAGAATCCATAAATCGATAAAAATGATAATTTCTTGCAAAATGATATGGAATAAAAAAAGTAAGAAATATCGCCACAGAAGCAACATAAAGATATTCCGTTTGTTCAATCCAAAACGGTGTTTGATCAAAAATAAAAACATCACGCATAGTTCCACCTCCTACAGCTGTCAAAATACCAGCAATGTAAACGCCTATTATATCTACTTTTTTTCGTATTCCCTGAAAAGCCCCAGCTACCGCGAACCCAACAGTTCCCAATAAATCTAAGTAATGAATTATTTCCATGATTTGATTTTAGAAAATTTTTTTTATTTTTTCAAACATAAATTCATTTTCTAGCAAGCACTAGGAAATACTCCATTCATTTACTCAAAAAAACAAAAATGATAAAACAAGAAACCTCTTTCATAAAATTTAACCATAGCTAAACAATTGAAGAAAAAATATATTATCTGGAAAAAGAATTTATTTTAGTTAGAGTTTATTTATCAATGTTTCATTAAATAAATGATTGAAGTTTTCAAAAATGTACCACTTGCGACTAAAACTTTTTACGGCATTGGAGGCCCTGCTGATGAAATATTTGAAATTCATGATGCCTCTGATTTGCCTACACTTTGGGCTGAATCTTGTGAGAACTCTATTCCCAAAATAGTTTTAGGTCGTGGATCAAATATTGTTTTTTCTGATAAAGGTCTGCTCGGTCGTGTATTTATTCCTAAATTCAAAAAAACGCTTTGGCGTGAAAATGTAGTAACTGTTGAAGCAGGAAAGACATTTCAAGATTTTATTGAAGAAACTAATAAAAAAGGATTTTCAGACCTTTGTGAACTAAGCGGTATTCCTGGAAATATTGGTGGATTTGTACGAGGCAATGCAGGAGCAAACGACAAAGAAGTCTCCGATTCCATTCTCGGCGTAGAATATTTAAATGAAAAAGGATATATACATAAACTCACTAAGGAGGCCTGTAAATTTGGATACCGAGAAAGTTTATTTAAAAAAAATCCAGATTTTTGTATTATTCGAACTACTTTTGAACTCAAAGAAAAACTTGCTCCACAAACAGCACTTGATAAAACAAAAAGACTTCTCTCCTTAAGATGGGAAAAAAGCTCTCCTGGAAAGTCCAGTGGATGTGTATTTAAAAACCCAATTGTTAACGGAAAAACAATTTCAACTGGCAAATTATTAGATGAATTAGGAGCAAAAGGTGACCAAATCGGAGATATTAAAATTTCAGAATTTCATGCCAATTTTTTTATAAATAAAGGAAAAGCCACTCAAAAAGATCTGCTCTCTCTCATGAATAAATGGAAAAAAAGAGTTTTCAAAATATATCAAATTGAACTTGAGTCTGAAATCTTTATCTGCAATGAATTTGGACAAAAAATCAATCTTGAGTCTTGAAATATATTAATTTTTAAAAAGGTCGACCATAAAAGATCAACCTTTTAATTTAATTTATAAATAAATCTACTCTTCTTTATTCTCTTTAAAATCAGCATCAACAATCTCTGGTTCTTCTTTTTCATCTGCTTTTTTCTCTCCTGCAGAAGCTTCCGGATCCTTCCCTGCCTCATGCATTTTTCGTCCTAGTTCCATTAATTTTTCAGCTAAATCATCCGCTGATTTTTTAAATGTTTCTGCTTCTGCTTTTTCATCCTGCAAAGTCTTCTTTGATTCTGGTATTAAAACTTCTACCGCTTCAATTCCTTCGTTTAATTCGTCTTTTTTCAAATCTTTCGCTTCTTTCACCGTTTTTTCAGCTTGATAAATCAAGGAATCTAAATGATTTCGAGCTTCTACCATTTCTTTTCGTTTTTTATCTTCTTCAGAATTTTCCTCAGCCTCTTTTCTCATCTTTTCAATTTCTTCATCAGACATTCCTGAAGATCCTTCTATTTTAATAGATTGTTCTTTCCCAGTTGAATTATCCTTCGCTTTAACAGACAATATCCCATTTACATCAATATCAAAAGCAACTTCAATTTGTGGTACCCCACGAGGCGCTGAAGCAATACCACTCAAAATAAATTTTCCTAAAGCTTTATTGTCTGCTGCCATTTCTCGTTCTCCCTGAAGTACATGAATCTCTACTGAAGGCTGATTATCTGCATAAGTAGAAAAAACCTGTGATTTTGAAGCTGGAATAGTCGTATTTCGTTCAATCATCGGTGTTCGAACACCACCTGCTGTTTCAATACCAAGAGTTAATGGTGTTACATCCAAAAGTAGTACATCCTGTACATCCCCTTGTAATACTCCTCCTTGAATCGCAGCACCTAGTGCCACAACTTCATCTGGATTTTGAGATTCATTCACTTTTTTTCCAAAAAAGTCTTCTACCGCTTTTTTTACAGCTGGCATTCGAGTCATTCCTCCAACTAGAAGAATTTCATCAATATCATCTTTTGAAATACCAGAATCTTTAAGTGCTTTTTTACACGGTTCAATTGATCGCTTAACCGAATCTTCTGTAAGCTGTTCAAGCTTAGCTCGATTAATTTTTACATTCAAATGCATCGGACCACTCTCCCCTACTGTAATATACATTTCATTAATTTCTGATTCGTTTGTTGAAGAAAGTTCTTTTTTCACTTCTTCCGCTCGACCTTTTATTCGTTGCATAGCAATTGGATCTTTTGTTAAATCCACTCCATTCACTTTTTTAAATTCTTCCAAAATATACTGAATAATTGCCGAATCAAAATTATCTCCCCCAAGATGCGTATCTCCATTAGTTGCTAATACTTCAAAAGTTCCATCTGAAATTTCTAAAATAGAAACATCAAAAGTTCCTCCTCCTAGATCATATACAACAATCTTTTCATCTTTTCCTTTTTTATCAATCCCATACGCCAAAGCCGCTGCTGTTGGTTCATTAATGATTCGCTCTACCTCAAGACCAGCAATCTTTCCTGCATCACGAGTTGCCTTTCGTTGATCATCATTAAAATATGCTGGAACTGTAATAACAGCTTTTTGTACACTTGTTCCTAAAAAAGCTTCTGCATCTGCCTTTAGTTTAGCTAAAATTTTAGCGGAAATCTCTGCTGGTCGAACATCCTTTCCTTCAAATTTAATCATCACCGCTCCATTTTTTCCCTTTGTAAATTCATATGGCATTTCTTTCCTTTCAGTTTCTACTTCACTAAATTGTCTTCCAATAAATCGTTTTGAAGAAAATATAGTATCTTTCGGATTAGTTATAGCTTGTCTTTTCGCTGGCACTCCCACCAATGTTTGTCCTTCCTTTTCTGCTACAATAGACGGTGTCGTTCTATTCCCCTCTGCATTTTGAATAATGGTCGGCACACCACCTTCCATCACAGCTACACAAGAATTTGTAGTTCCAAGATCAATTCCAATTATTTTACTCATTTTTTTAAGAATTATTAATTTATTAGCAGTCGTATTTTATGAGTGCTAAGAATATATGTCAAACTTTTTTTACAACTTATTTTTTACTTCATGCTTCACTCAATATATTAACCTAAGAAAACAAAAGAGTTTCCTTCATGGAAAATTTGCTTTTAAAGGTGTTTTATGAAATATATTTGGTATAAATGTATATATCTAAATTTCGACTTTGGGTAAATAAGTGTCTTCATACACCATCTACGCATATGCCAAAAATCATTAATGGATTTTTAGTTTTTTTGATTGTTTTATCTATTGCAGTACTCCCACTTCATTTTCTACCAAGCCCAGACTGGGTACACGATTACTTGATTTTTTTTGATAAATTTATCATAACTGTTTTTACAGTTGAATATATTTTGAGAATTTGGTCAGCACGACGACCTCTCCGTTATATTTTTTCTAAATGGGGAGCTATTGACCTAATTGCAATCATTCCATTTTATTTGGCCAAAATGTCTCTTCTATCTGCACCTGAAATTTTCTTTGGATTCCGAATTTTACGAATTTTAAAACTCGGAAAAATTTACGACATAGAACGCGCTGCAATCCTAGATTGTGCTAAAGATAGCCATGGAGAATTTCGAGTCTTAGAAGGAGAAGAAATTGAGCATGTAGTTCGAAAACATCCTCTTGTTTTTCTCTTAAATCTCTTATTACCACTCTCTCTCACTACTACAAGTCTTACCGTTCTTGTTTTCTTCCAAGCTAATCTTTTTGCCGTTATTTTTACATGTCTTTTTTTGTTTTTTGCTGGAATATTCTTTTTCAAAGCTTGGCTCGATTTCAACTATGATGTCATTTACATAACAAATCGTCGTATCATTCTTCAAAATCGAGAACTTTTCGGTGCATTTTCCAATGACATTTCATACGAATCAATCACGAATGTAAAACCAGACAACACTGGAATACTTCACTGGTTATTGAAATTTGGAAATATTCAAATTGAAACCGCAGCTATTCAAGGAACATTATATTTCCACGATGCCCCAAATCCACATGAAGTCGTTCGCCACATTATTCGTAATCGCCAAAAAATCCTCGAAAATAATCGAGACAATTTTCATCAGCCAAAACGAGATAATCTTGTTTCCAGAAAAACTGCTGTGGATTTTTAGCGTGCCATCACCATCTCAACTGCTCGTGCTTGAGTCGGCGTCAAAAAGTTTTTAGTAGCTGTTTTTGTAGTCATTTCCATGATTTTACCTCCTGGAACAAACCGATTGAATGCTTGTTGAACAAGAATCGAAATAAGAGAGAATTTCCCTGCCGAAAGGACTATTTTCGAAGCAGAACTTGCTGAAGTTTTTAATGCTCTTTTGACAATTTGTTTTCTAGCTTCTTTTTTTAATTGTAATTTTCCAATTCCTGTAATAGTTGTACGAGCCGCCACTCCAATCGCAGCCGTTGTGCCAAATGAGGCAACACTACTTATAACTCCCGCTATCAATGCGGCATCTCCTACTATGTTTAATCCTGCATCAAAAAGTTTTAATTTAAATGGTGTTTCATCATCCTCATCAAATAATCGTCCTAGACTTTTCCAAGACCCCACAATAGGAATAGCTTCCTTCAAAACATCTACATCAGTTAAAGTTTCACTAAAAGCTCCAAACCTCTTTTGTTCCACCGCATTTAGAACACTCTTGCTCAAAACTTCAACCACCATATATTTTCCCGCCGAATTCAAAGAAAAACCTGGTAATTTTTTAGCATTTACAATTTGACTTAGTTCTTTTCCACCTTCTCTAGAAATTTTCCCCGTTAAATCTTTAAACTGATTGGTAAATTCTTGTGGTGATAATTTTCCTTTTTTAAAAAACCCCAATAATTCCCCTACTTGTCCTTTATATTTTCCAATCACAGCTTGTGCTGCAGGATTTTCTACTACAGAATGCCGATAAGTCGAAAAATATTCTTTGGCTTTTGTTCCTTTGTCTTTTAAATCATCAACCTTATCAATAAATTTATCTGCACTTTTTTTCACCTTAAAGTATCCATCAATTTTTCTCTCATATTTCTTTACAGCTCTCCACACAAAAGTTTTTTTTATCACATTTTTCAGTAATAAAAAAGGACGCAAAAGAAAAAATCTTCCTTCCGTTTCCTGCCAACTTTCAGATAATGTATCTTTTAATGAAAATTTATTCGTTTTAAAATTTCCTTTTTCATCAAATCCACCATAATCATGAGCAACTTCTTCTAATTTTCCACTAATTTCAGGAAAGGTAGTTGTTTTTCCCAATCTATTTCCAAAGACTAAAGAAAGCTTTTTTTCTGCATCAATAGCTCCTTCCAATGCTTTTTCCAACTTCTTATCATCTGCAAAAATTTCATTTCCTTGTTTTAATTCTTCACTAAAAACTCCTAATTCTGTTTTCGATCCCAAAATCGAAACAGAAGATTCAACCATCTGCTTGGTTACATTTCCAAAACGAGGTACTTTTTCCTTTTCTGAAAATTGTTCCTTTTCCTCTTTTAGTTGTGTGGAATTATCTGCCGCCATATCCCGTCATTATACCATAAAAATACTTTTTATTCAAGATTCTTACACCACAGAACAATACACTGTTTCCCTGCAAATTATAATTAAAAATAACGAAATGAGTTCCTGCCTTCGCAGGAATGAGGACAGATAGAGCAGAAATGAGAGTGGAACAAGTTTATTTATCAATGTTTTCTTAAACAATCCCAAATAATTTCCCCAAAAAAAGGAAATAAAAAAAAGTCATCGCCAATCCTTCTTGTCGAGTTATCTCTTTATCCTTGGAAACCGCCCAATAAATAAAGAGTGTTGCCAACATAAAAGGTAATATAATTGTATAAGTAAGTGTAGAGATAGTGATAGTCTGAATAAAACTTCCAACTCCGAAAATAAGTAAAATATCAAAAATATTAGACCCCAATATGTTTCCCACCGCCATATCGAAATTTTTGCGTTTCAATGCTGCAAATACTACCATCATCTCTGGCAAACTTGTCCCAACAGCCACTAATGTTGCGGAAAGTGCTGTTTTTGCCGCTCCCAAAATAGTTGCAAGACTTAAAATTGATCTTACTACAAATTCAGATGAAATCACAAGCCCTAAAAGACCAATAAAAGCAAATAAAATCAATTTCCAAGAAAAACGCTCATGATGAGGAAAAAATTCAACTTTATCCCGGGAAAATAAAAACCATAAATACGCTCCACAAATTGCCAGAAAGAAAAAACCTTCTGTGGAAGTAATTTGTTTATCCATTAAACAAAGTGTTAATAATGCCACAGAAAAAACAAAAATCGGAAAATGCACTTGAAAAATATTGTGCTTAAATTTTATATTTTGCCGAGCAATAACCGAAACCAATCCTAAACCTAAAAATATATTGGCAATAACTGTTCCCAAAACATTCCCAGCTAACATATCTGCTTCTCCTTTCAGTACCGATGATATGGAAGTAGCAAACTCTGGAAGACTTGTTCCAACCGCCACAATGAGAATACCTGTAATAAAATGAGGCAGTTTCAAAGAAATCCCAAGTTTCTCTGCATTTTCAATGAAAAAATCAGCCGATTTTACCAGTAAAAAAGTAGATCCTCCAAATAAGACCAAAGTCATAAAAAATTCCATTTCTTTTTAATTTAGATAATAATGCGACTATCTACCTCAAATCCACCAAAAATTTCATCTATATCATCCGCTTCTTCTACTGCTTCGATAAATTGTTCTATCCTTTCTAAAACGGCCTTATCTACTATTTTTATCGGATCTTTAACGCGATATTGAGGTTCTGATTTTATAATTTCTACTTTTTCAGATAGAATATCCCTTATTCGACCCAAATCTGTAAAGACAGTTAAAATTTCCGATACCTCTTCTTCATATTCAAAATTATCAGCTCCAGCATCAATAGCTAATTCAAAAAGTGCTTCTTCTGATTTTCCACTATTTTTGATAGTAATAACTCCTATATGGTTAAACATGAACATCACCGAACCAGAATTACCTAGAATTCCTCCGTTTTTCATAAAAGCCGTCCGAATACTTGAATAAGTCCGATTTGTATTGTCCGTTAACGCTGTAACCACAAAAGGAATTCCTTCTGGACCAAATCCTTCATAAACTTGCTCAGAATAAATAGAAGAACCTTTACCTTCTCCCGAAAGTTTCTTTAATATCCGTTCAATATTATCTTTTGGCACTCCATCAGCCTTTGCATTAATAATGGCATTTCGAAGAGAAGCGTTCGTTTCTGGATTTGAATCATTCTGTCCAAGCACCATCAATACTTTAGAATGTTTTGTTAACACTTTTCCTCGCTTTTCATCTTTAGCGGCTTTTTTATGTCGAATTGAATGCCATTTACTGTGTCCAGACATGGTAACATGCGTTTAAAATCAAATGAATTTTAAGAAATCCATAAAAAACTGCAATAAAATATCATCAAAACAAAACTTTTATAAAAATCAAGATTTTTTTGATACAAATTTATTTATCAGTATTTCTGTAAACTTTTTACCTCTATCTCAGATAAGAATCTAAATTTCCCTTCCTTCAAATCCCCCAAATAAATCTTTCCCATTCGGATTCGAAGCAAATCCATCACCCTGTAATTTAATTTTTCACACATCCGTCGAATTTGACGATTTTTTCCTTCTTTCAAAATAATATGAAATATCTTCGACTCAACTTTCTCTACAAAACATTTTTGAGTTATCTTTTTAGGAGAAATTTCAATTCCTTCTGATAGTTTCTTTATAAAACTTTCATCAAAATCCTTATTTGTTACCACCAAATATTCTTTTTCTTTCTTATATTTAGGATGCATTAATTGATTTGCTAATTCACCATCATTCGTCAGTAAAAGCAGTCCATGAGAATCTTTGTCCAATCGTCCGATATTAAAAACTCGTTGTCTAAAATCAAAATCAGCCAATGTTTTTTCTTCTGAATTTTTCTCCCAAGTACATTCAACTCCGCTAGGCTTAAAAAAAGCTATGACAACCCTTTTGATTTTTTTTGGAATATCCAAATATACTCCATCTAAAAAAATTTGATCCCCCTGTATAACCCTATCTCCTAATGTTGCTAATTTACCATTGATCGTAAGTCGTTTTTGACGAATCATATTCTCAACTTCTCTTCGTGAAAAAAGACCTTTTTGAGACAAAAACTTTTGTAATCGTATTTTTTCTTTCATCGTTTGCACCTTATTGTAAAACATAAAAAAAGAAAGGTTTGAATTGATTTCAACCTTTCTTTTTTCTAATTTTCCTTATTTAATCTTTACACTGTTCGTCTTCGTCCTCCCAAAATAAAGAGTGCTATCGTGAAAGTAATTATTAATCCTATAACCCCTCCTGGACCTGTTTTCGTTAACTTAGTTGAAAACTTAAGAATCTTACTTTCTGTCTGATTATCTGAACTATCCACCGTTACGATTTTTATTTCATAATTAGTATCTTTTTCTACATCAACTTCAATTTCAACAGTATCTTTTCCTAATGAATAACCATTGTCCCACTCACCCCCTTCAATTCTTGTAAAAAAGACTTGATCCGTAATATCTGTTTCAATATCTACTGCTGGTGTCCAAGTAAGTATGATATAACCATCTTTTTCAAAATTAGTATTATCAATTATTATATTTTGAACCGATAGAGGCGGAGTTTTATCCTCTTCTTGCTCAGGCGCTGATGTATGTTCTTGATCCTCCATTTGTGGTGGTACTATGAAAAACGGTTCTTCGTCTTCATTTATTTCTGGTATTTCTATATTAGGTTCCTCCATAGCTGGCTCTTCTATAACTGGCAACTCCTTTGGAGTTTTCATAGACAAAAATTCGGCAGAATCAGTGATACCAGAACTAACTGGATTTCCTGTAAAATCTTCCACTGTTGAAGTTGCCGTCACTTTATAAATAGTTTCTGGCTTAATACTTCCTTTTTCAACCATTAAAGAGACAAAAGTTCCGTTTAACTTACTTGTCTTAATTTCTACTGCACCATCTTTATTTGCTTTCTCTTCAATCGAAAACGAATTGGTAAGACTCTTAACTGTTACTGGTTCAGACATCTCTACTTTTACCTCCGTTTCTGATATTTGTTTTACAGAAACCACCGAAGGATTATTGGTCTGCATTGACATTGGCATCGCTGAAACTTCTACAGAATAATTTTCTGATTCATTTTCTTCATCATCAATAGCCGTTAATGCAAAGTAATAATCAACACCATTTCGCAAATTAGAAACCGTGTAACTTGTTTCAGAAGAACCAGTTAAAATTTCATCAGCATAAGAATCATTCCCTGTTTTCACAGAAGTTGTTCCATAGTAAATTTTATACCCTAAAATAACACCATCTGGGTCTTGTGCAGCATTCCAATTAAGTTCAACTGAAAGATCTCTAGCTACAGCTTCTAAATCTGCTACATCTCCAGGAGGCATAAACTCTTGAGCAAGTCCAGTATTGAAGAACGAGATCTGAAAACTAAAAAGTCCAAGGAATAAATACGCAACTGATTTGAGATTTTTTTTCATTTTTATTTCAATAAATTCTAGTCATTATACACAATTTTAAATAAAATGGCAAATATTTTTTTAAAAAGATTAACATAAAATGAAAAAGAAGAATAATAATTATTATTTTCCAAAAAGCTGAACAACATAAAACTCTCCTTTACTATTTTTAGAAAACCCAATCCCCACTTTTTTCCACTTAGAAAGTAACAAGTTCTTTCTATGAGAGGCCGAGTTCTCCAGCCCCGACATAACAAGATTTATCGTGCTTCCCATGCTTAGATTTTCTCCATAATCTCCTATTTCAAGTCCATAATTTTGAACTCGATCATGAAAAGAAGCTCCCGTAAGATCAAAATGGGAAATAAATTCATTTTCTGCCATTTCCTCTGCATAATTTTGAGCAAACTCATTTAACATTGCACTTGAAAAAAGTCTGTTTTTTTGCTGTTTCCTCCTAAGAGTATTAATCCAATTTAAAATACTTATTTCTGACTCAGAACGAATAAAAGTCTGTTTCCAAGTAAAAACTGGCAATACATCTTCTTCATCAAAATAAATTGCTCTATTGAATAAAATCTCACCATGATCAGATATTATTTCAAAAACATGTGTACCCCACCCCTCAGGCATTACTCGAACAGAAAAAGTATCTCCTACTCTTATAATTGTAAACTCTTGAACCTTCCCACTTGGAAATATAACAAATGCTTTTGAAGAAAGCTCAATAGTTGAATCAAGAATAACTCCTTCAAGTATTATTGGGTCAAGCGTATGAGTAAAACGAGGGAAATTATGAATAGAAATACTTTCATGTTCTTCGTCTGGAAATCCCGAAACAAGTTTAAAATTTTCAAAAGTAATTTGTTTCCAATTTGAACTTTGTTTTTGATAAGTTCCATCTTCAGTTGCTGCTTGAAAAAGATCAATCGCTAAGATTTCTCCTGTTTTAAAATCATCAAAAAAATCATAAGTAAATGAAAACTGAGAAACTCCATCTTCAAAAATAAGTTTTTTGGTATCCATTGTTCCCTGTGAAAATATAAGTTTCGTTAATCTATCCTTTGAAGAATCCCAAGAAAACATTACTTTTGATTCTTCAGGAATGACCGAAACATTTAATTTAGAACTAAATTTAACCGAGGAAGATTGAAAAACTCTTTCTTTTTGTTGTGGTACAACCTCTATATCAACCACTCTTGATGTTGTTTCTTCATCAAACACCAATCCTAACCGAAAAGTTCCTTCTTCTAAAAACCCAACAGGAATGGAAAAATTTTTACCAGAAACCGCTCCTGAAAAATGTGTTTGTTCCCTTGTTTCCAAATTATCTAAAAAGAAAATAGCTTCCTTATGTCCCCAAGCATCTACAGTTCCTGAAAAATTTAAAATACTTCCCATTGTAATCTTTTGTGGAAAATTTCGACGCAAAATGACCTTCTCAAAAAAGTCTTTTGGCAACATTTTTATTACCTCATCAAAAAGTGACTTTGTCACAGTTTCTTCATTGTTTCGATTCGTTAGTATCTTTTCTACAATAATATCTGGCACTTTTTTATTTTTAGATTCAGTTGATAAACTCGGTCGAATCTGCTCCGGAATTGTTGGCGGTTCGTCCAAAGTATCACTAAAAACTTCTAACTTGACATTAATTACCCCTCGAGAGATTGGTGCCAAGGACTTAAATGCTCTTTGCGATAAATCAATAATACGATTTTCGTGATAAGGACCTCGATCGTTAATCCGTACAATAACAGAATTTCCTTCTTCATTGAATACTTTTAATCGTGTTCCAAAAGGTAATGTTCTATGTGCTGCCGTTAATTCTTCTGGATTAAAAATTTCCCCTGAAGCTGTTTTTTTTCCAGCAAAACCTTCATTATAATAACTCGCTTGTCCAACACCTGAATATACATATTTTTTTTGAAAATCATATTCTTCACACCACAAAGCTCTATAAATAATTTCTAAAGCTTCTCCTCGAGAAATAGTCTCGTGTGGAGATATTTTATTTTCCGAAATAAGCCTCAAGGCTTTCCCTGTATTTAAAAAAGGATCATACCACTCCTCCCCTTCTTGTTGTTTTTCGTAAGGAATAGAAAGACTTTCTATTGTCATTTTTAGAAACTCTGCCCTAGTTACTTGTGCTGATGGATGAAATGCTCCATCAGCAAATCCTTTAACAATTCCTAAGTCAACAGCTGTATTCACATACTTTGAAAACCAATCTGAAAACGCAACATCTGGAAAAACCTGTAAATCATTTTCTAAAATTTCACTTCCTATGGAAAGCATTAAAATTTTTAAAACTTCAGCTCGATTAATACCTTTCAATGGTCGAAAATATTTTTCACCATTAATTTTATAACCATTAACAACCCCCTCTTCTTCCAAAAATGTAATCGCATGAAAATTTGGATGTGTAATATCAACATCCAAAAAAGAAGCTTTAATAACAACTCCTGGTACAAATAATAATAAATAACAAAAAAACAAAAATCTCTTTATACTAAAGATTTTTTGAAGAGAATCCATATGTTTATTTTTAATTTTTTTCATACCTAAAGAAACTTAGTCTTATGATTTATGCTTATCTACTTCTGCATAAATATGTTTCCATTCAGTTTTATCATAATCAAACAACTCCGCTGAAGAAAAAAATCGAGAAATCTCTCGTTTTGCGGTAGTAATAGAATCTGAACTATGAATTAAATTCTTTTGTGAAGAAACTGAAAAATCTCCTCTAATAGTTCCCAATTGGAAATTATCCGTTCCTGAAAGTTTTCGAACAATATTCACTGCATCAATTCCTTCCAAACAAAGAACAAAAACAGGAGAACTACTCATAAATTGTGAAAGCTCTTCAAAAAAAGATTCATCTACCACATGCGCATAATGCTCTCTTAGCACCGCTTCTTTTAATTTCATCATTTTACATCCAACAATTTTGATACTTTTTTTCTCAAAGCGAGAAATAATTTCTCCTACAAGTCCCCTTTGAACAGCATCCGGTTTCACTAATACAAGTGTTTTTTCCATATTTTTTACATTAATTTTTTTTATACAAAATTAATCTGTAATTTTGTCATTTTTGTTTTTTTCAATGTTTCCTTTTAGAAAGGCAGGTCTTCTGCAGAAACTTCTTCACCACCACTTGCTTCTTTTGGGGCTTTGTTATCTGCTACCATTCCCCCATCTACTCCACTACTACCTTTTGGACTAAGCATAATCATATCATTTGCAACAATTTCTGTTCGATAATGTTTTGAACCAGAATCATCTTCCCAATTTCTCGTTTGAAGCCGTCCTTCAAAAAATACCTTTGATCCTTTTTTGAGATATTCTGCACAAATTTCTGCTAATTTTCCCCAACAAACAATATTATGAAACTCAACCTCTTCTTTTTTATCTCCAGAACTATCAGTCCAATAACGATTTGTAGCAACACCAATAGTGCAAACCGACTGTCCAGAAGGAATTTGTTTTAATTCTGGATCCCGCGTTATGTTCCCAATGACTTGTGCTTTGTTTAATGAATTCATCTTTTCTTTAATTAAAAAATATACACTTTCACAACATATTTTAATTATAAAATTTTTTTTTAAAAGTTTAAATTTAATCAAATCTTAATTTTTTTAATACTAATTTATTTATCAAAACTACCTCTATAAAATAAATAATTAAAACCTTTGACATATATCAAATTGTTTTTAAAATCTCGCCGATTTTTACTTAGTAATATTCTTTTAAAAATGCAGAAAGCATACGAAAATATCGAATCAATCGCTGGACCTATTTTAGTCGTCGATGGTGTAGAGGGGGTTAAATACGAAGAGCTCGTAGAGATCATTACCAGCAAAGGATTAACAAAAATGGGAAAAGTCTTGGAAGTAAATGGTAATCGAGCCATGGTTCAAATGTTTGAATCAACTCAAGGTCTTTCAATTAAAGGACTTAAAGCAAAATTTCTTGGAAAGATTGCTACTTTAGGAGTTTCTACCAACATGCTTGGACGAATCTTTAATGGAGCTGGAAAACCACTTGATGGTGGAGCTGAAATTTTGGCTGAAAAACATGTTGATATTTCTGGTGCATCTATTAATCCTTATTCTCGAAATTTCCCTTCTGATTTTATTCAAACTGGAGTTTCTACCATTGATGTAATGAATACTTTAGTACGAGGACAAAAATTACCAATCTTTTCTGGTTCAGGATTACCACACGCAGAACTTGCAGTACAAATCGCCAGAAATGCAAAAGTAACTGACGGTTCAGAATTTGCTGTAGTTTTTGGAGCTATGGGGGTTACTTTTGAGGAAGCAATGTTCTTCCAAAAAGAATTTGAACGAACAGGTGCAATTGAAAATGCAACTCTTTTCATCAATACTGCGGCAGATCCAGTAGTAGAACGAATTGCCGTTCCTCGAATGGCACTTTCTTATGCTGAATATTTGGCTTTTGAAAAAGAAAAACATGTACTAGTTATTTTAACAGATATGACCAACTACGCTGAAGCCCTTCGAGAAGTATCAGCTGCTCGTAAAGAAGTTCCAGGGCGTCGTGGATATCCTGGATATCTTTATACAGACCTTTCTACAATTTACGAACGAGCTGGACGAATCAAAGGAAAAAATGGTTCAGTTACGCAAATGCCAATTCTTTCCATGCCAGAAGACGACATCACACATCCTATTCCAGATTTAACAGGTTATATTACTGAAGGACAGTTTGTATTAGATCGATCTTTGCACCAAAAACAAATTGCCCCTCCAGTAGATGTACTCAAATCCCTTTCTCGTCTCGCAGGAGCAGGAATGGGAGAAGGTAAAACACGAGAAGATCATTCAAAATTGAAAGATCAACTTTTTGCCTGCTACGCACGAGGTAAAGATGTTCGAGAACTCGCAGTTGTACTTGGAGAAAGTTCTCTATCTGATATTGATAAAACATATCTTGCCTTTGCGGAAAAATTCGAAAAAGACTTTGTAGGACAGGGCTTTAATTCTAATCGAAATATTATTGAATCACTTGATCTTGGATGGGAACTGTTACGACCATTCCCTATTACCGAACTAAAACGAATCAATACAGCTACTATTGAAAAATATCATCCAGATAAAAAAAAGAATCATTGAAAAATAAGCAAAACGCATTATCATAAATCATGAATATGATTGAAGTTAATTTTGCACATCTATGTGATATGGCTTTCTTTTCAAAAGATGAAAAGCTAAACATTATTGGTATTTTTAAAAATATTAATACCAAGGTTTTACCGTTTGCTTATCCAAAAATGACTTTTGCAGTTAGTCTTTTCACTGATGAAATACAAAATTTCAAGGCTCAAATTTTAAAAAAAGACACAAATGAAGTTATTAGTAAAATTGAAGCAAGTCCTCGTGAAATAAAAAAATTGAAAAAAGTAACGGAAATAAATTTCTTAAATGATTTTATCAACACCAAGTTTGAAGAGGAAGGCGAATATTTTTTAGAAGTTTGGTTTGGAAAAAAGATTCTAACAAAAATTCCTTTTTCAATAAGATTGATAAGAAAAAAATAAAATAAACTATTCTTAAATCCATGATCCTTATTGTTACCGCTCAATTTAATGCAAAGATAACCCAACCGCTTGAAAAATCAGCAATTGAAGTTTTGGAAAAAGCAAAAATCCCCTTTCAAATAATAAAGGTTCCTGGAGCAGTTGAACTTCCTATTACCATACAAAACTCACTACTAACAAATAAATTTAAAGCAGTAATAGCTTTAGGATGCGTCATAAAAGGAGGAACTGATCACTATGAAATTGTCCTCAAATCTTGCACAGAAGGACTTTCTCGAGTCGCTCTAGATGAAAAAATACCAGTTATTCATGGCGTTCTCGCTTGCTCAGATTTTGAATCCGCCTGGGAACGACGAGAACTAGGAAAAAGTTATGCGCAAACAGCCATCGAAATGATCCATATATTAAAAAAATGAATTTTTCTTATAATGACTTTTCTCAAATATTAAATTCTTTTTCTAAAGGCGAATTTATTATTGTTTTTGATGAAGACCGAGAAGTAGAAGGTGATTTTTTTGTTTTAGCAGAAAATATCACCCCAAAAAAAATTAATTTCCTCCTTGAACATGGTCGAGGCATGATCTGCACCGCTTGTGATGGAGTTCTTTTAGATAGATTAAAACTTCCATTGATGGTGGAAAATAATGAAAATCCTCATGGAACCAATTTTTGTATTTCTGTAGATGCCAAAGAAGGTGTGACCACAGGCGTCTCTGCTTTTGATCGAGCGAAAACTATTTCAGTTTTGGCCAACCCACTTTCTACCAAATCTGATCTTGTCATACCTGGTCACTCTTTTCCTCTCCGAGCGGAACAAGACACCGAAAAACGATTTGGACATACCGAAGCTGCCGTACTACTTGCACAAAAAACACATAAGATTCCAGCGGTTGTGATCTGTGAAATTATTAATAAAGAAGGTCATAAAGCAACTATTAGAGAAGTAAAGGTTTTGGCAGAAAAATTTAATATGCCAATGACAAATTTGAAAATTCTGAAAAAAGAACTTACACCAAGAATTCAAATTTAGAATTCATTCTCCATCACCATTTTTATATATACAAGAATCCTGTCATTAATAACTTCCTTTTTATTTGACTTCTTTTTTTCTTTGTATTAGAATGTTCCTTAAAAAAAATAATTAACTCCTACAAAAAAAAATGAAAAAAGACTGTGTCCTTACCGTAAAAAATCTGTTCCTAGATTTAGCCATTGCTGGAACACTTCTTCTTCTTTTTATGGTTCTTGGATACATCTCCAGAGAATTTGCATTGGAAATACAAACCAATATTCTCTTTGGTGACTGGGGATTCTTCTAGACATGTTAAGGAATCACTGAAAAATAAGCTCTAACAAAAATAACTCTTTTCTTTTTTAAACTGAGAGTTTTTTTATAACTTCATCTTTCCAATTTTCAAATTCATTGGTTAGAATTTTTGCTCGCATCGTTCGCATCAAATCCTGATAAAAATATAAATTATGAATCGTCAGGTATTTTTTTGCTAAATCTTCTCCTACTGTAAACAAATGATGAAGATAAGCTCTGGAAAGTTTTTTGTCTGCACAAACCACACACCCGCAAGCCTCATTCAAAACTTTTTTATCTTCTTTATATCTCGCATTAGCAATTCTTATCTTTCCCGTCCATGTATAAATCGTTCCATGCCTAGCATTCCTCGCTGGCAATACGCAATCAAACATATCAATTCCACGACTCACTGCCTCAATTAGATTTTCTGGTGTTCCCACCCCCATCAAATACCGCGGCTTTTCTTCTGGCATCATTGGACACATTTCATCCAAAACTTTATACATTTCTATTGCCGATTCCCCTACAGCTAATCCTCCTAATGCAAACCCATCAAAATCCATCGCCGTTATTTCTTTTAAAGATTTTTGTCTCAACTCCGAAAAACATCCTCCCTGGATAATTCCAAAAAGTTGAGGACGCTCTTTTGGTGAAATTTTTGAGGCAAAAGATTTTTCAAAATGGTCTTTACTTTTCCTTGCCCAATCAGTTGTTTTTTCTACTGCTCGTAAAACCTTAAAAAATAATTTTCTTTCTAACTTTTCTGACGACAAACCTGTTGGATTAGCAATTTTACTTGGCGGACATTCATCAAAAACCATTAAAATATCTGCCCCTAAATTTAACTGAATTTGAATAGATTTTTCCGCATCAAGAAAAAACCGTTTTCCATCAATATGAGAATTAAAGAAAACACCATCATCCGTTATCTTTTTATTTTTAATTGAAAACACTTGGAACCCTCCTGAATCTGTCAATATTGATTTATTCCAATGCATAAAAGTATGTAAATCTCCAAAATTTTTCTGAATCAGTTCATCCCCTGGTCGAAGAAACAAATGATAAGTATTACCCAACACAATCTGTGCCCCAAGATTCTCCATCTCCTCAAACGAAACTCCCCCCTTGATCGCCCCGCGAGTAGCAACTGGCATGAAAACAGGTGTTTTTATCTCCCCTCTTCTGGTTTTCAAAACACCCGCACGAGCAGCTCCGGAAACTTTCTCTAGTTTTAAATTATTCATTATTTTCTATTTAGAGATTGACCTTACTGCGTTCTTTGACATATCAAAATCAAATCCCCGACCAATGAGAAACTGTAACACTTTTTGCTGCACTTCAAATTCGCTGTCATCTTTTCTTCGTTTTCGCACTTCCTTATATTTCTTTTCGGCTAATTTTTCAGCAACAGAAGCCTGATCGATTTGAGGAAAAACTTTATTTACACTTTCCTTTGCAATATCTCTCTCAACACCTTTTTGTAATAACTTCTGAAAAATCTTTTGCGGTCCAGACTTTTTCAATATTTGATCACGCGTAAACGCTTCACAAAACCTTTTTTCCGAAAGCCAACTTTTTTCAATAAATTCAATAATAATTTCCTCAATTTTTATCTTTTCTTCTGGAAACTTCTTTTTGAGCTTTTCTTTAAATTCAGCACATGAATGTTCCCGGCGTGAAAGAACCTTGAGTCCATAGCTTCGAGGAGAAAACTTTTGTCGCATCAAACGCAGTATAAAAAATCTGAGAAAAAATAAAAGCCTGGACATTGAAAGTCCAGACTTGATGATAAAAAGATTTCTATACGAAATGGATCTCTTGTTTTTTCCTTTTCGTTTTTATCAGTGTTTCCTATAGTAGCTACTTATTATGGAGTTTCCGTCGCAGGAGTTGATGATTGAGGAATAGCTACTACTTCAACACCGCTTCCTGTTCCATCAACCTTTATCTCATATTTTGTCTTATCAAAACCAGCTTTTTCGAGAACATCTTTTTGTTCTGCTATCAAAGAATCTCTGGTATCACTATCTCCATTAACTTTAGTATTAATTTCATCCTGTAGTATTTTCATTCTTTTCTTTAAATCACCTTCTTTTTGAGCATCGTATAAATTTATTATCACCTCATGACCACCACCTTGATTAATAACTGCTATATCCTTACCATTATCATTAGTAATAAGAACATCAAATTTACCTTTTGATTCTTTATCATCCTTTTCCTTTCTATCTCCTCCCCAATTTTTATAGAAATCTTCCTTCTGTCCCTCCGCATATTTATTATTCTTAAAAAACTCTATATAAGCTGCTTCTACTGCCGGATCACCGCTAGCGTTTGTCAATCTTGTTTTTAATTTGTCAAAACCTGTATCAAACCGACCAGATGTTTCCAACATTTCTACTATCGGTGCAACCATTTCTGACTTACGCGATTCCCCTAAACCGACTGTGTCTTTCAAATAAGTAGCAACATTACCTTGAGTTGAAAAATCACCTGCTTTCTTTGATTTAAGCTCTTGTACCACTTTCGCCATTTCTTTGGAAAGACTTGTCAATTTTAAAGCACTTTGCATTTGCTGATAACCCGCTACATTCTTCGCTTCAACAAATGTTTCTATAGCAGCTGGTAATTTCCCCAAACTAGTAAGCGAAACTTTTTCTGATGATCCTGGCATTTTGAGAATTTGTCGATCCACCGTTGCGGCTTTTGTAAGAAACTTCCCTGCACCTGCCGCACCATCTTTAATTTGATTAGTAATCCCTTCAATATCAGTTCCTTCAAGTGCTTTAAATGCTACTGTCCAAAAAATAACAACCGTTAATATTTTCCAAAGTATTCCAAACATGTTGTTTCCAGCAAATTGAGCCAACGATGGTCCAACTTTAATAAAATTCATTGATGAACTGGGTTCAAAATCAATTAATACCGCAATCATAATAAAACTTATTGAAAATGCTGCTGCAATCTTGAGTGGCATAATTATGTAAGTCACAAGCTTAGTCATCAGCTCACTACTTCCACCTCCAAACCCCATGATGCCTGCAGCCACTAAGAATGGTGAAAATACCATAAAGAACCATAAGGCTACAATACGAACTAATAATGCAATAAAAACTGCAATCAACGCAACAATATATGCTAACGCCATAACAGTAGAAAAAAGAACACTATCAATCACTCCTGTCACATCCTTGAGATCTGCTGCCAACGCTGGCAATTGTTCTATATGTTGAAAATAAACACCAAAAGATAGTAGTAGATTACTTGTGGTCGGTAATGCCTTTTCTTTAGGAATAACCAGTTTAAAAAAACAGTTTTCCTCTGATCCATTACTACACATCAGCTCATTCATTTGTTCCATAAAACTTTTACAATCAGGCCCTGATGTACAAGTTTTTCCTTTTTTATCTGTAGACCTGTTCAAAAGATCCTCTACATCAAGACCCCCTCCTTTTTCCTTTATCGCCTCATCTGCAATAGACAAGATTGCAACAGTTCCAACATTTACCGCATCTAGCACCACTCGAAATGCCAAAAGAGAAAAGTTAATCGCTACAAGCGAAAAAATAATTTTGGGAAGTTTATCTTTAATCGTCCAATTCCCTTCTCCAAAAGAAAAAAGATTAGCAAAAGCCAAATAAAGCAACACAAGAACAAAACCAATATTGGTAATATTTCGAATAAAAATCCAAATCGGTCGTATCCCCGCCAATGCTTCCTCACTTGTCAAAAAACTCGTTCCTAATAATTCTCCTCCCCAACTCATAATCAAAAGAGCAAAAAATGTCACTAGTTTTATAATTACTGATAACACTGCTGCGATATCTTGTAAAACATCGTCTCCTGCAGCAAAAGATAAAGCATACGGATCAAAGATTCCTACACCAACTAAAACTACAAGTATGTAAACAATATTTCTAACCTTTAGCAATTTTAACATTTTTAAGCAAAGTTTGGTAAACAACTTTATTTCTATAAAATTGATTATTTTATTCTGAATTAAATAATCTTTCGATTATACCATAAAACAGGTAAAATTTCAAGAAAAAAAGTAGAAACCTACAGCATTTTCAATAAATAATATCTTCTTAACTTTTTGTTCTTTTCCCATATAGATCTCTAACCTCTTTCGCCATTGTAAGTACTGCTGAAGCTCGTTGAGCTTTTGATGTTTTTTTTAAATTTCCCAACATAAATTTTGGAACGCCTAAAACCTGCATATTACCAAGCATAAATCCTTGAGGTCCATTCCATCCATTTTTTATAAAATTACGCTTAGAACCAGACTTGAAACGACTTCTTATACGAACAGCTATATCTTTTATGTTCTTTCTACTTTCTCTTGATATATTTTTAGCATTACGCCAAGAAAACTTTATTGGATTTTTAAGAATTTTCCACAAGGACATATCAGTTGAAAAATCTGATAAAGAAGTTTTACCATTTTTTTCTAATTCCTTATACATTTCAATTAAATCGTTTAAATTAAGATACGCTTGTCCTATATTATCTTTTAATAATTCTTTTTTATCACTATCACTATCTAATCCTGTTTTAAACTTTCCTAATGGTAGTTTGACTCGTGCATTTTTTCCAACTGTTCCTATTGTTGCCCAAAGTTCATTTTGTTTATCTCTAAATCCTGTAAGCGTCGTAGGAACTACCCAATTATTTTCGCCTTTACTCTTTATGGCATTAAAAATCGCTTCTTTATCTTTAATATTTTTTAATTTTTTAACTTCATTTTCGTTACTAAAAAGAAATGTCTTTTTCAAAAACCCAATACTTCCTAATGCACCTACAGCTATCTTCCAATTTTCAAGTGAATAATCTTTTTTTAAAACACTCGATAATGTTTTTTCTCCTTCTAAAATTGTTTTATTTTTTAATTCTGGTACATCTGACTTTCTTCCTTCACCAAATATCCATGACCCTGCACCAATAATTTTTGCTGCAGCAAAAGATATCCCCCAAGCTATCATTAAATATTTAACAAGCATTCCAGACGCTCCGAGTTTAAAATCTCCCGCAATACCTCGTAATTTCTCTTGTGATACATTCGGCGGTGTTGCAAAACGAAAAAGATTTGGATTATTCTCTAACTCTTCTGCAGTGAATGTTTTAATCGTTCCTGCTTCTAACTCCCCTTTTGCAATTTCAAGCTGTTTATCGAATTTTGCCGCATAGGCAGGATGTCCTCTAAAGAAAGCAACCAAACCTCCTGACGAAGTCGTCAACAAATATCGTCTAAATGTAGAAGCTTCTAGTTTCCCCTTTTTCACATCAAGATTAAACTGAAGAAATTCCAACTGCCCCATACTCTCACTCAAAGAACGAACAGCAAAATATGCCGCGTAACTAATATCATCATCATTTATTTCTTTCCCCGTTTCGGCTTTTTTCCCATTTTTCTCTACCAAAACTTTCTGCCAAATACCTTTCATTCTCGGTGGAAAATGTTGTATCCCAGCTTCTATTGTTTCAAATACTTCCATCGCCTCTTGTCGTTGCTTTTCATTTAATCCCAAAAGATCTCCAGAAGCCACGCTATGTGAAAAATCAGTACATAGCGTAAGTACCTCTGCTGAAATATAACCAACCCCCTCTAAACCAGCATTTATAGTTTTCAATGCTGCCTTTGCTACCGCTGAATTTGCTCCTACTGCTGCCGCAAAACCAAATGTTTTGAATGTTGTACTAAAATCTCCTTCATAAATAAACGGCCAAAAAGCAGTCAAAGATCCTACAGTTAAAGCATTTTGGTAATCAATAGCAGTGACATCCTCTTTCTTAATTTCTGAAAAATCGTTAACCACATCTTTCGCATAATCAGCTACACGCGACTTTATCAATGTAGCCTTACTTTCCAAATAATCTCCAACTCCCGCAAAATAATTAGAAACCATCGCACCCATCCCTGGATTTATAGATTCACATTCTGCAATCTTGGATTTGATAACCGAATCATTTTGCACCCTTTTCATAATACTCGGAGCAATTTCAACAAATTTCTCTGGATTTTTTTGTGCCAATACCTTTAGTGCCGTTATGTCCATACTCGCATGCTCTGCTATTTTTTCATGAAATAACTTTGATAAATCTTCCGAAAGATTTTCAATAGTCTTTAATTTATTTTGAAATTCAATAACTTCTCCCTCATTCTGCAAAGCACCACTCGTCTCTATTCTAAGACTCTCCAAAGCTTCCACCGCATCTGCAGCTGTTCCCTTCGGTTTTTCAAACTTATTCCCCATTTTAGGATTTTTTTATAATTTTAATCCACGAATCCAAAGATCCAATAATGGTTCCGTTTTATCTTTCAATTCAATTAACTCAACTTGTTTCAGTTCATTACGAACTGTCTCAGCGTCCAAATCACCCAATTGTAAAGCTATTTTCCGATCTTTTTTGACTATCTGAAAATTGACTACAGAAATAGTTTCGTCATACAAAAACCAAAACCCTGAAAACTGCTTCCAATTATAAAACTGCCTATCATCAATCAACAGTCCATTTTCAAAAATACGAACAATATGATTTTCTTCACCATTTCTGTGTACCAAAAAATAAACTGCCGCAACTAGAAAAAAAACCAACGACATTATCCAATCTTTGAAAATAAAAAGTGACCAAAATGCACTTCCAAAAATAATCGTACAAAAGATAATATACCAAACTATTCCTCTATTGTGTGGATGATAATCGTGTGCCATCCAAGAAAAAATTTCAGCACCTGGATTAAATATCAATTTTTGTGGTTTTATATTTTCTTCCATTTTTTTATCAATATATCCGCTCATTATACCATAAAAAAAGCTTTTTTACAAATACGAATTGGACTCAAAAAATAATTACTATTTATCATCAAATTAATTAACATCTATAGTGATAACAACAGATAAAATGAATTATTTGGAAAAAAACAATTTTTTGTTAAAATTCATCCATGAAAAATACTCAAAACAACGAAGTTCGACAAATTGTTTCTCGAAATTTCAATAATAAAGCTCTTATTTTACAACTCTCCAATGATAAATTCGAAGTTAATGTTTATGAATGGTGTGATAAAAAATTCGACGATGAAGAGCGAAATTTATGGGAAAGAGTTGCTGGACCATTCATTTTGGATTTTCTGGAAGAAGCTGAGACTGTTGCTATTGAAAATCTTCAACTTTTTTCATTGGAACTACCCGATACCTCCATCGATAAAAATCTTCAAATTTTTGTAGAAGAAATACTGGGACACGATGATTTTGATTTTTTTCTCCCTCAAAACTTTGAAATGGAATTTTTAGAAAATCCAGAAAAAGAAATTTTTTGTGCACTCTCTCCAGAAAAAGTTTTATGCGTTCAAGATTTTTATTTTATAGAAAGCAAAAATCAATGGATACAGGGTATCTTAACAAAAAAAGGTAGACTTCGTGGCTGGAAACGCTTCCCTAATCTTAAGACTGCTCTTAAGGAAATACTGAAAAAAAACAAAAAATAATCTTTCAATAAAATTTTAGACTAATTATTTTTCAAGTCTCCAATCAAAATCAATCTATTGGTATTCATCCCTACGGGCGTACAAGTCATCAATGTTAGAATTGCCCGATCCTTTGGTTGATTGAGTACCGAAACCTCTGTTGGAGAAACCACTTTTGATTCTCGTATTTTGTATTCATATTTTTTTCCTTCCCAATAAACCTCCACCAAATCCCCTACTTTTACTTCATGTAAAAGGGCAAAAACATCTTTAAATCGTCCATTATCCCATGCATAATAAGAAGAATGTCCAGTAACAAAAAAGTTTCCAAAATTACCTGGATCTTTTGAAATAGGATGAATTACTACTCCTTTTTGTAATCCATTCTGTATATTCTTTTCCAATTGTTTCCAATTTTTGTGATTTGGAACAGCTATCAATGGAACATTTTTCCAAATCCGTGGAATATAAAGTCTATTGTCTGAAGGATATACTGGCATATTTTTAAAAACCTGTTTTGCATAATTTTTTTCTTTTAATTTCTTTATTTTAAATGAAACTTCTGATCGTTTTACTTTTTTTAATTCAACTGTTTTTGTCTCTTCTGGTTGTTTCGCAGTAACTTCTATCTTGCGCATTTTTTCAAGATCAGAAATAACCGAAGTCTGAAGTGTTTTGTATTCAAACCCAACTATTTGTGCATATGCATCATAATTTAAAATCAGATGTGTACCTCCCCAAACACCTACCACTGTCAAACAAAACATAAAAATATCCTTCCATAAAGGATTTTTCTTCTCCAAATTCTCAAATTTAAACTCAGACATTTTAAATAAAACAAAAAATCCGAGCATTGTATCATAAAATAATCCTTTACTCAATCGAGTAGAGTTGCCTATAAACTGATTTTGTTTTTTTTTATTAAATCAGATGTTTTCCTTCTAACCCAAACTTCTTTCGAATTTTTTCGAGTTTCATTTCCGCTATACAAAAAGCCTTTTCTGCCCCTTTTCGAAGTATCTTTTCTATTTCAGCATCATCTTTTTCTAATTTTTTACGCCTTGCACGAGCAGATGCAAAATATTCCCAAATTAATTCAAATAATTGTTTTTTGCTATCTCCAAAACCAATTTCTCCATTTCGATATTGATTTTCTAACTTCACTAAATTTGGATTTTCAAAAAGTTTATGAAAAGCGAAAACTCTACAAAGCGCTGGGTCAATAGGATCACCAAGCTTCACAGTTTGCGTCTGAATCGACATCACCTTCTTTTTTATTTCTTTCTCTGTTCCAAAAATCGGAATTGTATTTCCATAAGACTTAGACATTTTCTGTCCATCCACCCCCTCAATCGTTTGCACAAGCTCTTCAATCTGTGGTTCTGGCAGCACAAACAATTCCGAATTAAAATGATGATTCATTTTTTGAGCTATATCTCGCGCCATTTCTACATGTTGTTTTTGGTCTTTCCCAACAGGAATAATCTCTGCATCATAGAGCAAAATATCAGCTGTCATAAGCATCGGATAGGTAAAAAGACCCACATTCGTCTCCATTCCATTCGCTTTCTTGTCTTTAAAAGAATGTGCTCGCTCCAGTAATCCCATCGGAGTAAAACACAACAAGTACCACATCATCTCCGTATGTGCCCGAATGTCAGACTGACGATAAAAAACCGACTTTTCCGGATCAATACCCAAAGCTAGCCAATCCAAAACACAATTTTTTTGATTTTGTGCAAAAAGTTTCCCATCTTTATTGGAAGTAAAGCTATGCAAATCCGCAATAAAATAAAAACACTCATGTTTCCCCATATCCTGCAATTTTAAAGCTGGTTTTATCATCCCAAAATAGTTGCCTATATGTGGATCTCCACTCGATTGCAATCCCGTTAATATTCGTGCCATAATTGTTTTTTAAGAAAACACTAATAAACCTATCTCTCTATCCTCATTCTTACCACCTATCCACTCATTCATGCAAAAACTGGAATCTATTTTCCTAATTAAAATAACTTTCTCCCAATATATTCAATAGTTCTGAAATCTTCACTCTTTTTTGTTCCATGGTATCCCGATCTCGGATTGTTACTGATTCATCCTCAAGTGTGTCATAATCGATAGTTACACATACGGGTGTTCCTACTTCATCTTGTCGTCGATATCGTTTCCCAATTGTCCCAGAAATATCCATCTCACAATTTCCAAAAACTTTTACTTTTTTAAATACTTCTTGTGCTTTTTTCGGTAATCCGTCCTTTTTCATCAAAGGCAACACCGCCACTTTCACTGGAGCAAGTTTTGGAACAAATTTTAAAACAACTCTTGATGTCCCATCTTCCAAAGATTCTTCATTATAAGCATCACAAATCACCGCTAAAACCGTCCGATCCACCCCAAAAGTAGGTTCTAATACATGCGGTACAAATTCTTCATTCGTTTCAGAATCTCTATATCGCAGTTTCTTACCTGAAAATTTCTCATGCTGTGATAAATCAAAATTTGTTCGATACGCCAATCCATATAATTCTTTCTTTCCAAATGGAAAATCATATTCAATATCAACTGTTCGTTTAGAATAATGTGATAATTTTTCTTTATCGTGTTCAAGATCATGACATTTATCTCGACTCAACCCAATCTCATCACACCAAGCTTTCATTTCTTTTTGCCACATAACAAACAATTCTTCCCAATCTTCTTCTCTAATAAAATATTCTATTTCCATCTGTTCAAACTCCAACCGTCTAAAAATAAAGTTTCCAGGTGTTATTTCATTTCGAAAAGCTTTTCCAATCTGCCCAATCCCAAAAGGAAATTTTAAACGCGTAGAATCCAACACATTTTTAAATTCTAAGAATATAGCCTGTGCTGTTTCTGGACGAAGATAAGCCGTTGAATTCTCCCCTACTTTTGCCATCTGTGTCTGAAACATGAGATTGAATTTTCGTACTTCTGTAAGATTTTCAGATCCACACTTTGAACATTTTATATTATTATCTTTAATAAGTTTTGAAACTTCCTCATCTGGCAAACCTTCACAATCCACACCCAATGCATCTTCTACTAGGTGATCCGCTCGCATTCGTGTCTTACACTCCTTACAATCTACCTGTTGATCATTAAATCCTTCAACATGTCCTGATGCTTCCCAAGTTCGCGGATGAAGAATTATGTCCCCATCAATTCCCGTCATATCTTCCCTTTCATGTATGAACCGTTTCCACCAATAAGCTTTTATATTATTTTTCAATTCCGATCCATAAGGACCATATGTATAAGAATTTCCAAAACCGCCATATATTTCAGAACCAGGAAATATAAATCCCTTGCGTTTTGACCATCCAACAATTTTATCCATAGTTACCAACATAGAATTTGAAAATTAAAAAATACAAGCAAATTTTAAACAAATGATAAAAAAAAACAAAAGATTCGAAGAAGACCCTGTAAAATATTAATTATACTCTAGTCCTAACACGCATTCTTGATTTCGCAGAAATTTATTTTTGTGTTCTTAAGTTGAACTAGAAAAAATAATGTATGGAATAATTTTCTTTATAATTGTGCCTCTACAGATGCTTCCAAAACATCTGGACCAATTGCTCCTGGCATAATACTCGTTCCTATAAAAAGTGCTGGTGTTCCTCTTACCCCATATTGTTGTCCCTCCGCTAAATCACCAACAATTTCTGCTTTGATAGATTCATCATTCATACACTCTTGTATATCCTCTCCTAAAGATTTCGCTAGTGTAGTAAAATGTATCAAAGCCATTTCGCCTTTCCCAGACCATTCATTTTGCGTAACAAAAATCTTATCTTGCATTTCCCAATATTTACGATCTCCTCCTAATTTTAACACACAATTTGCAGCTTGATGTGCAGCTGGTGATTCCTGATGAAACCCCAATGGAAAATCTTTCAAAATATGTTCTATTTTTCCTTCTGCCACAAGTCTTGCAATTAAATCTTTGTTTTGATCATGAAGTCTTTTTGAATAAGGACACTGAAAATCTGTAAATTCAACAACACGAACCTTTCCTCTTCCATTTCGTGGTTCTGTATCCATATCTACAAAAGTAGGTAATTCCAAAAACTTTTTAGGACTAAAACCAACTTTAGCTGAATCAACAAGATAAAGATTATCTTTCTGTATTAAAACTTCTTTTACATTTTTCACAAAAAAAGAACCATCTTTTGCTTTAAAGTTCTCAATCCCCGCTCCTAATATAAATTTAGGAATCGTTTTTATTTCAAATTTTTCAATCAATTCTTTTCCTTCTGCAGAATTTATATCAACCGTTCGCACCAAAAGTGCTGGTGTGATATTCTGACGCAACGACATTATCTCCTGCGTGGTAATACAAGAACTACAAGTTACATCGTTTACAACCAAAGTCTCAATCGGACTTCCATCTACTGGAATCCAAGTCTTTCCACTATAAACAACAAATTCTTGTGATTTATCTAATTCCACTAAAAAGTCTTCTGTTAAATTTTTTACAGATACATATGTATTTCCTCCAGATTGAATAATTTTTTTATTTTCCGCAAAAACACTACTTACTAAAACATTTTTATAAAAACTACCAATCAGTGCCCCTGTCAAAAATATAATAATCACTATGAGCGAAATAGATTTCTCTTTTTCTGAATATTTTTTTTTCGTTAGTTGTTCCAATATTTTTTTCGACATTTTAATAAAAAATTAATTAATTACCACAAGACCCACTACCCGCAGATGCTAACTGATTTTGCCTTGCACTTTGAACTATCTCTAACGGATCTATTTCAATATTCTTCTGTCCAAAAAGAACACTTCCAAATCCTCCTGCGAAAAGACCAGAACAAAAAACTCCGAGAGCAACAACAATTTTTATCATCGATAAAGAGCTTATAAAAATTATACTTAAAAGCAAAAATTTAAAGCCAAAAAGGTTTGAAAATATATTTTTTTTATGGTAGAATTGGTGAATTGGTTTTTCCGAAAAGAAACTAATGAAATCAAAACAAAAATAATTTATGAACGAAAAAGAACTCATTCTCAAAATCCACGAATCAATTGAATCTGCCCAAACCTCCATTTCTGCCGCTCAAAAATGGTCTGAAAAACTCGCTAAAAAGATTGGTGCCGAAACAAATAAAGCAAAAAACTTAGCACAAGAAACCACTTTAAATTCAATCCAAGAAAAAACTGGTATTATTGAAGGTATTTTCGATGGTCAAAATATGATTGATGGTGAAGGCATTATTTATCCTGTACCTGCCAACTATGCTTCTAAATCAAAACTTATTGAAGGTGACAAACTCAAACTCACTATTGCTGAAAATGGAGCCTTTGTTTATAAACAAATTGAACTCTGTGCCAGAAAGCTTATTGTTGGACATCTGGTTTTAGATGGTTCTCAATATCAAATCTTAGTCGACTCAAAAACCTATAATGTTTTATATGCATCCGTTACTTTCTTTCGAGCAAAAGTTGGTGATCAAGTAACAATTATTGTTCCTGAAGAAACTAAATCTAAATGGGCTGCGATTGAAAACATCATTCCTGGAAGTTCTAACGAATAGGTTTCTTTATAAAAAAATACCGATAAGTAAATATCCCCACACTTACTATACGAGATATTGTGGTAAATTTAATAAAAAAAATCTTACCGAGAAAAAATTTATATATGTAAAAAAATTGTCATTTTTATAAAAATCACACACAATTAAATCAGAACTTTATAAAAATAAAAAAATGAAAAAAATCTCACTTTTCCTATGTTTGCTCTTTATTCATCCAGTAAGTGCTTATTTTTCTGATGAAGAACAAATCCCAAAATGGGCAACCTTTTCCATAAAAAAATTAGTGGAACGAAATATTATTTCTGGAAATGCAGATGGTACTTTTCGACCAGATAATGAAATTAATCGAGCAGAATTTTGTAAAATTTTAGTAACTGCTACAAACGCTCAAAAATACATCCCTCTTAATTCTAGCTTTTCAGATATTGAAACGGATGATTGGTTTTTTTCATACACTGAAACAGCTAAATACCATGGATGGCTTTCTGGGTATCCAGATGGCACCTTCCGTCCAGGAAGTAAAATCAATAGAGCAGAAACAGCGAAAATTCTTAGTAATGCTTTTGGATTCAACTCTTCTGAAGAAGATACAGACAAAAATTGGTACGACAAATTTACTCGGGTGCTTAAAAATAAATCACTCTTTCCTTATAATACAGACGATGATTCCTTTACTCCTAATCATCACCCCTCTCGTTCTGAAATTGTAGAACAAATTTTCCGTTTTATGAAAAAAACAGGGAAATTTTCTTCTTACGAACTAAAAGATACTCTTTCCTCTATTGATACTGATGAAACAAATATCCCAGAAAAAGAAACAACTCAAACAACAGAGACCTTTATTTATACAGAAGAAAATTCTGATTCTCCTGTCCCACAGATGGCTCAAAATCCAGGGACTCTCAATATTGCTAAAATTTCTGGTGGACTGAAAATTATTCCAGTCTCTAGTGCTCAACAAGAAGTAAGTGCCTTAAAACTTTCTTTTAAAGCCGATAAAAATCCAGTGAAAATATCTGAACTTCAAATCCGAAGAATCGGCAATGGTCTGTATAGTGACTTTCTTTATGCCTGGGTAGAAATTGATGGAACTATGGTTTCTCAAAAAATTCTTATCGATAATGATATTATTAAAATTCCTTTTGATGAAATATATACAATTAAAGTAGGAGAAAAAAAAGAAATTCACTTTAAAATTAACCTTTCTGGTAAGGGGATAAAAGGAAATTCTTCTCGATTTGTTCTTTATCTTCCTGAATGGATTTCAGCAAATACAGATAAAAAAGTAGGTTTCTTTCCGTTTGGAGGTGTTGATTTAGAAATTCGAAATTAAACTAATAAATAAATTGTCTTCCCGTTATTGAAACGGGATCTACAATATTTTGTCTTCCTTGTTATTATGAAAAAAAGACCGTTTTTTTGATAGTCCTCTACCAAAAAGAATTTTGAGATAATTAATTCAAACCTTATCATTTGACACGGAAAACAAAAATGATAAGATTTGAAATGTGAATAAAGAAAAATTACTTTCTCCAGCAGAAGCTGCATACTTCCTCGGAAAATCTATTATCACTCTCCGAAGATGGGATCATCAAGGAATTTTACCTGCAATACGAGACAGTGGAAATAAACATCGACGATACAAAAAAAACGACCTTATCGTTTTTTTAAAAAAGTGTAAAAAACCGAAACTTAATCATAAATACAATACTTTCATCTTCGATTTTGATTCGACTCTTTTTCCACACGAAACTCTGGATGAAATCCTCAAACTTACACTCAAAAATGATCCAAAAAAAGACAAAAAAATAAAATATATTGAAGACATTTGCCGAAAAGGAATGGAAGGAAAAATAACACTTAGTGAATCACTCAATCAAAGACTCAATTTCGCAAAACTACATAAAAACGATATTCAAAATTATCTTAACCAATGTCCATCAATTGAAATTGAAATGCAAAAATGCATTCATGATCTTCAAAAAAAAGGCCAATCCGTTTTTATTATCTCTGGAGGATTTTCAGAATGGGTGGTCTCTCTATCTCAATCCACTAAAATTCCGACATCACAAATTTTTGCAAACCAATTTATATTTAATAAAAACGGGTATGTTACTGGATTTATGACCGAAAATCCATTATGTCAAAACGGCGGAAAACCAAAACTCATCCAAGCTCTTCGAAGTTCTGGAATGCTCCAAGGTGACATTATCATGATTGGCGATGGTGCCAGCGATTTAGAAGTTTTGACACAAGGAGTCGCTGATTTATTCATCGGATTTAGTGTTTACGCACAACGCCAACTTGTTCAAAACGGAACTCCTTATTTCTTTACAAAAATCAACGAATTCAATCAATTCTTAAAAAAACTTTTATCATGAGCACCAAAACATTTTCTCTCGAAAAATCAAAAGTAAAAATTTTATTACTGGAAGGAGTACACAAAAAATCGATTGAAGCCTTCAATGATGATGGATATACACAAATTGACTATTACACACACGCACTCCCAGAAGCAGAACTTTTAAAAATTATTCCAAAATACCACTTCATCGGGATCCGATCTCGAACACAAATCAACGAAAAAGTACTTAAAGTCGCTAAAAAACTAATCGCCATCGGATGTTTTTGTATTGGAACCAATCAAGTCAATCTAGAAATAGCAAAATCACTCGGCATTCCTGTTTTCAATTCCCCCTACTCAAACACCCGTTCCGTTGCTGAACTCGTTATAGGAGAAATGATTATGCTTATACGAGGAATTCCACACCGCAGCACAGCCGCTCATAAAGGTGAATGGCTCAAAAACTCCCATAATGCATTTGAAGTTCGAGGAAAAACCGTTGGAATTATTGGATACGGACACATTGGATCACAAACTGGTATCTTAGCAGAAGCCATGGGAATGAAAGTTTTATACTATGACATCGAGCGAAAACTCTCTCTTGGAAACGCACAATCTATAAAAACAATCAAAGAATTGCTAAACAAAAGTGATTTCATCACACTTCATGTTCCCAACACAAAACAGACCCAAAACATGTTTGGATATAAAGAAATCAGACAAATGAAAAAAGGAAGTCATCTTATCAATGCTTCAAGAGGTACCGTAGTTGATATTGAAGCTTTGGCTGACGCGCTAAAATCCAAACACCTTCTGGGAGCAGCTATCGATGTATTCCCAAAAGAACCAAAATCAAAAGAAGAAAAATTCGAATCACCGCTTCAAAATTTAGATAATGTAATTTTATCTCCTCATATAGGCGGATCAACCATTGAAGCTCAAGAAAACATCGGAATCAACACAGCACATAAATTAATCGATTACAGTAATCTTGGAAACACAGACTCAACAGTAAATTTTCCAAAAGTAAGCCTTCCAATTCTAGATAAAAGTCATAATCGATACTTACATATTCATGAAAACAAACCTGGCGTGATGAAATCAATCAATGAACTCTTTTTAAAAGTCGGAATTAATGTTATTGGACAATATTTACAAACCAACGATCAAATCGGATATGTAGTTTTCGATACAGAAACAGTTGCCACAGGGAACGATAATCTTCTTAAAAAATTAAAGAACATCCCAGGAACTATTCGAGCTAGAGAACTTTTCTAAAAAGAATTCTTTTTTTAATGAAACCATGTTTGATTTAACCTTTACACCCGGTCCCTCAAAAATATGTCCAGAAGTCAAAAAAGACATTACAAACGCCATCGACACCAAAATCTTAGAAATCAGTCACCGAAGTCCTGAATTTTGTTCCATCAGCCAACTCGCAGTAGAAAACTTAAAGACATTCTTAAAAATTCCAAGACACTGGCATGTTTTATTTCTAGGTTCTGCCATCGAAGCAATGGAACTAGCTATTAGAAGTACAGTAAAAGAAACTTCTTTCCATTTCACCAATGGTAATTTCTCAGAATACTTTATCAAACTTGCAAAAGATCTACACAAAAAACCACTCTACCAAAAAGCTGTTTGGGGAACAAAAAACGACTACACAGAAGATGTTCCAAACGAAGCAGAACTCATCACAATTACTCAATGCGAAAGCAGTACAGGATGTATGGTTTCACCTGAAGATATTAAAAATATCCGAAAAAAATATCCCGAAAAATTCATAGCCGTTGACGCCACCTCCATCATGGGAGTTATCGATATTGATATCAAACAAGCCGATATCTGGCTTTGGTCAGTTCAAAAATGTTTTGGACTTCCCGCAGGTCTTGGGATAATGGTCGTTAACCAAAAAGTATGGGAAAAATCCAGAGATTTACACCAACAAGGCATTAATCCAATAGGTGCATTTGGCATAGAAAAAAATGTCAATAAAATGCTCAAAAACTATAACACCATTGCCACCCCAAATGTTTTAAATATTTATCTATTGGGACAACAAACTCAACGATTTATAGATAAAGGCGGTTTACCAACAATGGAAAAAGAAACTCGAATCAAAATTGCAAAAATCTATGAATTACTAGATTCCCTGCCTAATATAACGACATTTATAAAGAACCGAAATGACTCTTCTATTTCGCTCGTTTGTGCAAAATCAGACGAAGCCACTGTCGCAAAAATCCACCAAGTATGCAAAGAAAACAATATTCATATGGGAACTGGATATGGAAAACTAAAACCAACCACATTTCGTATCTGTAATTTCCCTGCCATCACAATAGAAGATATTAAACTGCTTTCTAGTGTTTTAAAAAAGGCTTTTCACATAAAGTAGATTCTGAATAAACTAACAAAAGATAACCTAGAACACTAATCCTAGGTTATCTTTTATTTTATTAGTCTTGCATTATTCGCCAAAGTTTCACAATTACTTTCGAAATTTCTCCACGAGTAATTGTTTTAGCTGGCAAGAAATGACCTTTTCTTACTGGATCAAGCAGCCCCCTTCTATTTGCAAACTTAACATATGAAGTATACCAAGCATTTTCTGGAATATCGAAAAATGGATTATTTAGACCTTCACTTTCCATTTTCTGTCCAGCTGTATTGATTATAACTTTCAAAGCTTCTACTCGAGAAATTGGATTATTTGGTTTAAAAAATCCGTTTGGATAACCATTTATAATCCCGTATTTTTTCGCAGTAGAAATAAAAGGAGTATACCATTTTTGAAGACTAACATCAGGAAATGGTTTTACATTCACTTCATCAAGTGGGATTCCAAAGGCATTAATTACAATTTTCATTAATTCTGCTCTTGAAAGCCCTGAATCTGGTTCATATTGACCTTCTTTTTTTCCTTGAACAACCCCTCGTCTTCGCATATCACTAATATAAGTTTCTGCCCAATGTCCTTTAATATCTTTAAATTCCATTGCTGGTTCTGAAACAAAAGTTGGAACTTTGCGTTCAATTATCGAGATAAGTGTGTCAGATATTTCTTCACTAGTTTCTAAAACAGTTTTGTCCGCAGTTTCCAATAAAAAATCTAAATTTTTTCCACCTGTATCTACAACTACAAAGTAAGACATATGATCTGTTTCAACAGTAATCAATTTATCATCAAAAATACCACCATCTCCAGCTAACTTGTATTTTTGAGTTGTTTTATCATAGGTAATTACTTTAATATTTTGAGATTTTACAACTTTTTTATTAATTGGAATTTTAAGTGTAAACGCTTTGGAAAAACTAAGAGGTTCATCTTCAACAGATCCTAATTTAAAACCTTTAATCATTGATAAACCTTCAGGAAGTACTGGAATTTGAGTTTGAACTAATGGTTTTGGAATAATAATAATATTATTAAAAACATTTCCTTCATCATTTTTAACAACCGTTCCTTTGCTAAATTCAACAACAGTTCCTGTATAAAGATTTTTTAATTGAACTGGTCGAGTAAATACTCCTCCAGAAAAAATAAGATTTATTGGTTCTACCAAATCCAATTTACGAATTGATTCCTTATTTGATAATGTATAAGAAGGAATTGTATTGTAAGTTCTATACATTGAAACCCCTCCACCACCTCCTCCTCCAACACTACCCCCTCCAGAAGAAAGACAACTTTTCCCGCTTAAAACATATCCTGAATTACAAGTAATTGTACAATTACCAGCAACCGTTCCGTTGCTTACAGATTTGTTAGAACAACTTTGAATATTAGTAGAATATGCCGATTCAAGATTATCATCATCTCCAGCTGTAATTTTGTAATAATAACTAGTCCAAGCAGTAGTTGTACTATCTGTATATGTTTCAGTTCCTGCTGGAATATTTGAAGTATTTACTTGCGAATAAGTTGTTCCATCAATAGATCTATAAACAGCATATCCATAGAGATCAGTAATCACAGAAGCATCAACATTTGTTGTTACCGCATTCCAACTAAGTCCAACATTTGTTCCATTTCCAGAAGATTGAATTAATCCAGTAGGAGCAGAAGGAACTACTCCATCTGGAGCAGTACCTGGAGCAAAAACAGTGAAATGATTTGTCTTTGCTTTCAGTACAAATTTGTAATCATCATAATCAACACCTTCTACAAATGTTGGAGTAGTACCAACAAGTGCATCCGTAATAAATTTTACATATCCAGAAACAATTCCATCTCCGTTATACATTGTCCATTGAGTATCAGCAGTATCTTTATAGTATGCTTTTCTTGTTGTCTCAAGATAAATCCAAGAATTGGTGGTTTCATCCCAATATCCAATTTTCATAGATTTAAGTTTATTGAAATTTTGCATTCCATCGTTTTCTATTTCTTTTTTATAAATTACCATTTCCAAATCAACATAGTTACTCAAATTCGTAATCGGCTGACCAGAATTGTCTTTTGCAGTAATTTCAATCGCTTTTCCTGTAAGCGGATCCATGCTACTCGTTCCTGTAACAGAATTTGTCCTTTTTGTAGTTACATTCCCACTTGAACTTGAACTTCCCAACGCATTTGGAGGAAAAGTGAGCTCCATCCCAGTTCCAGAAGCCGTTCCATCAGTTGCTTGTCCTGTATCGGAAATTTTTCCACCCTGTGCTGGTGTAATTGGTTTTGCAGTTTGTACATTATTCCAATTAGCATCACTAGAAAGTGAGATATTCTTGCCCGTTAAACTCAACCCAGCAACCACAAGCTCATCAGGATATTTCGTTTGAATATATCCGTCTCCAAATCCAAAGACTTTCCATGTTCCAGATGTTACATTGATAGAATATGCTCCAGTACCATCAACTGGACCATACGACTTAAGTCCATTGCTAGTTTCAGCAAAAACTCGTCCATTTGGCACTTCCTCTCCGCTATCATAAGACCCATTGCTATTTGCATCAGCATAGAGAACACCTGAAATGGTTTTATCCAATGTTGTAAGTGTGAAATCCACAATTGTATCTACCGTTCCTGTAATAGATACTGGCTCACCAGCAGCAAAACTTGGTTTATCTGATCCCACAAAGTAGTTTCCCGATAAAAGTTTTGGTACTTTAATTGAGTAAGCTCCAGTTACCGTATTTGATTCTACACCCGCGTGAAATCCTGTTTGGGGATTCCCAATCCAGACCCAAGCATTACTTTGGTTTGCAGTTGGTCCGCTAATTGTACCATTTATGATAATGACATCATCACTATTAGTTACATCCGGCAAAGTAAATTGAACAGTTCTATCTATTCCACCCACTACAATATCTTTCTTTATTGGATCCATTCCAAGTGTTCCATCATCAGCAATAGGAATTAACTCCCCAAGTGTTGGAACCTGCAAAAAGAAAAGATAATCTCCAGATCCTAATCTCATTGTTGTACTAGCTGACAAATCCCCCACATGGAATGACCTGTGAAATCCAGTTGGAGTCGGAACATTATTTCCATCAAAAGTTACTCCTTCAACACTCACAAATCCTTCTTGATCCGCCTGTCCATTAGTAAATTGTAAAGTAATTGTGCGTAGACCACTATTTACGATAATAATATCAGCATTATTCACATCTCCAGAAGAAGCATTAACATTCGCTGGATTGTTTGTATATGAATCATCAGCAGGCTCGTTAAGTATATTATTATTATTTTGGTTATTAATTCCTTGTTCTCCATAATCTGGATTCCAAATATCCACACGGTAAATACCTGAAATTACATTTAAACTATAATTACCAGAAGAATCTGTCATTCCTCCATATTCATATCCGAGATAATTTCCAGTAGCATCATATTTTGTAGCCCTTATTGGCATATTAGCAAACGGTGTCTCAACCGTTGAATATGCTCCATCAGTATCAATTCCCACTGTTCCAGAAATAGTCCGCCAAGTGGTATCCGAGGCTGGTTTGAGATTAATATTTGAAGCACTAGCATTATTAATAGTAATTACTCTTTCATACTGCATCCAACCTACCCCAGGAGCATCTGTTTCTACACTCCATGTTCCATCATCAACATACAAGATATAGTTACCAGTCGCATCAGTCATAGTATTAGAATGTCCCCAACCTGTCGTTTGATATGCCCAAACTGGAGCATAGGCAATTGGTTGTGATTGAGCATTGAGCACTTTACCAGAAATAGTTTGTCCAGGTTTTTTTATTTTAAACACTATTCCTGTTACATCATTTTGTACATTGACAGTTTGTTCTTGTCCATTTGGTAATCCAGATTTAAAAGCTCCTACTACATAAGTTCCAAGCACCGGAATTTTCAAAACAAAAGTTCCATCTGCCGCTGTTCTAGCATTTGATCCACCAAATCCCCCTGTTGGTTGATAAGCATATACTTCTGCATCAGCAATACCAACTCCTGAATCATTTTGTACAATTCCAGTAATAGTTCTGGATACCTCCTGTCCAGAAATAGAAACACTAACTTCTCCTGTTCCCGAACCAATACTTTTATACTTTACTGGCATTGGTGGCATCCAATCAGGCATTTTTGGCGGACCCATCATTGCTCCTTTTGGCATCGCTGGACCAATCCCAATATGCCAATCTCCTTCAGGAAGAAAAAGATTGTATTTTGTGACATAATTACCTTGAACAGTATCCAATGAAGTATCACCTCCAGCTGAATCATCTCCATTTGGATTCACAGTTTTTACACGAAACCCCTTTGGTGAACTTGCAAAAATATCAATATTATCATCTATTCCTCCAGAACTAAAATCTCCTGTTAAAGTAACTGTAATTGTTGCATTAGCTCCCACATTTTCTGCTAAAAGAGTAAAGTCATTACCAATTGAATCTCCCCCTGAAACCCAAATCGGCTCTGGCATTTGTCTTCCCACATAATTTATAGAATTTAAAGTTACAAATGGCTCGGTAAAAATGTGATAATCCCCATCTGGAAGATTTGTAAATGAATACGCTGCTGTTCCATTTCCAAGCGCGGCAAAATCTACTGTTCTTTCCATTGGTCCAGTCATTGGTGATCCAAGATACACTTCCATCGTTCCAGTCGTTGCTCCTGCAGCTGTTATCGTTCCTGAAATCGTTCGTAAACCCCCTTCATTAATAAAAAGTGGCATCGTAGAAATTGTTTCTAATAAAGCTCCATCCGCTGTGAAAGTTTTAATATCAATTGTATATCCTGAAGTTTGAAAATCTTTTGGAATAGAAGAATTTACAATACCCTGAATATCCATATGAAGAAAATCATTAACTTGTGTTGCTTCCCCTCCTGTAATGATATCAATCGTTCGAGACGCTTGTATTCCTGTCACTGAAGTAATTGTAATTGTTCCAGCGTTCCATTCATTAATATCGCTATTAACTGGAGAAAAAATATCTTTTTCAGCACCAGATACATCAAATCCAGCAGGAAAAGTAAGTCGAATTTTTCCTCCTGTAGGAATAGACTTAGTAGTTGGAATATCAACAAAATACATACTGGTTTGACCAGCCATTGCATTCATTGGAAAAGCCCCTGCCATCATCATTCCCATTGAATCCATATCCATTATGGGACCCATTTCACCACCTCCCATTATTCCTGGTCCACCTCCAGGACCAAGTAATCCAAATGTTTCAGTACTATTGAGCAGTGGTCCACGAGCTGCATTCTTATGTGTCCCCGAAGCAGATCTATTCCCAGTATCTGTAAGAATATTCCCTGATTTATCTTTTACATTATCAATAAATATTTGAAAAGCTGGAGTATCTACACTAAAAGCAAATCCCTCAATAATCACTGTCATTGTTCCTTCATCATAAGTAAAATTAAGTCCAGAAATACCAGACAATTGATTTCCCCCACCATTATTGTACGGATCCACTAATCCAAGATTATCCGCCCAACTCCCTTCGCTATCAAGTCCATTTATATAGTAATTAGCAGGATTCAAAACAGATGAATCCCATCGATTTGTATCTGTTTGTAGAGCAACATTCATCGGCTCTGAAAAACTAACAGCCAAAGAATAATCATCTCCATTTGCATACATTACTTCTGGAGAAACTGTATCAGAAGCTCCTGTTGTGAAGTTTGCCAAGTATGCAGAAGCAAGTGTTCTACCAGCCAAATCTTCAACATTTGTTCCTATAGTTAGCGTATATTGAGTATTCGCACTAAGAGCATTATTTGGAATAAATTTTGCCATTTTGTTCATAGCATCATATTTCACATTTCCAGAAACAGCTGTCGATCCTGATGTTAGCGTAATATTTTGAGCTGTAATAGTTCCTGATGACATTCCTTCACTAAATCCAATATCAATAAATGGTAATCCGACATTAACATTGGTATCATTATTTTTCGGATATGTTCCTTGTATTGTTGGATCAATATTGTCAGATATTCCTGATACTTGGAAATCAGATTCATAAGTCATTTGTGTTGCAAGACAGATATCTGGATTAGTTTCTCCACAAATCGATGGATTCATCATCCAAATACCCATGGAGCTTTTTACAGCCCCCATCACACGAACTATATATCGTCCATTATTACTTACATTGGCAACAAGCGGATCTATTGGAGTAATAGTTGCAATTCGCTGAGTTGCCTGATCAAGTGTTACAGTTGCTGGAATTGATGTTCCGATCGTCCAATTTGCTTCGTTTGTAATTGGATAAAGTTTTATATTTGTTGAATTAATAGAACTAGAATCCATTGGTTCTGAAAATTCTACTGTTACAGAACTATTAAGCGGAATATCAAATGATCCTGAAGCAGGAATTGTACCCACTACATATGGTGGCATCATCATTCCTCCACCACCAAAAGTTGTAAAATCATCTCCTCCACTTCCCCACATATCAGTATTATCCATCATTGTACTAAATCCAGTTACAAATGCCCCACCAACTCCATCTCCAAAAATCGGATTTCCTTCCATATCAGTTACCCCTTGGGTCACAACAATATTATAAAATGTTCCTGGACTGAGAGAATTATGTGTTGTCGCATAAAATATCGCTTCATTCATACTAGCATCATATCGCACCTTTCCAGCAATTCGATCTTGTCCATTCGTAGTTAGATAAATATTTGATCCAGCATTTGATGCATCTTGATCATTGATGGTATTAGCATTCATTGTTTTATCAAACCCAATAATAATTGGCATTTCACCCATTCCAAAAGAAGTACAATCTCCAGTACAAAAAATATCAGTTGGTGTTCCCATCATACCAGGTCCAGGAGCAGTCCATGTAACAAATGGTTTATCTCCTCCTCCAGTCATATTCATCGTTCCTTCGTTCATGTAAGTATCAACACTGTCTCCCTTAAAGACATTTATCATCATGTCCATGTATCCTTCTTTAAAAATCACCATATTTTGTGATCCTGCTAAAAGTGTATTATCTGGAAAATTGAAAATTCCTGTAGCATTATTTGGTGTAATAACTCCTGTAGCAGTTCCTTCAATAAAAACTTTTGGCCACTGATCATCAGGAAATGCCGTTCCATCTGGTTTATAAATTGTTCCCGACAAGTCAACAGCAGTTCCATCATCATCATAATTTCCCACAGAAGTAAGCATTTCAATTACAAATGGAGTCGTTTTTACATTATCTTCAATTCCACTCATATCCGAAGTAGGCGATGCTGAAAAATAAGAATAATTCGGTGTTGTGGCTGCATCTTTTGCTTTCAAATAATAACTCACCTGTGCTCCAGCGGTTTGTGAAGGAATCTGACAATTATAAAAATCAGCATCAAGAAATGAACAATCGGCAACAGTCCATGAACCACTAGCATTCACATCATACACTACTTGAAGAGGATTGGTTGCATCAATTTCTCTATCATCAACAGCTCGTACAATTAAATTCATCGCAACATCTGCTTTTGCGTTCCAAACTCCCATATGCATAATAAAAGGACCTTGATCATCACTTCCTGCATCATAAATTTCTGCAGTTAAACTTGAGGGAGAAGACATTGCACTTCCTGAACTATTTCCTGCAAAATCAACTCCTACGATGTAAGTTACATAACTCCCTGTATCAAGAAGATTATCAGCACTGTCGTGTGTAATAAATGGAGCTCCTGCATAAGATATAGTCGAAAGTCGCGTCCCTTCTGAATTATACTGATATTGCCCACCAAAAATACTATCTATTGGTGAATGAGAAGTATCATCAAGGGCAATTCCTTCTGGTAAAATATAAATATCATATTTATCAAAAGTAGGATCAATAGTTGAAGCTGGTGTCCAAGTAATCGTTAAATCGTTACCATTCAATCCGCTATTTGCAACAGTATCGTTATCTATTAAAGTTACTTCTGAAACAGCAGTAGGAACCGTAGAATCTCCTCCCATATTTGGAATAAAAGGACTTGGAGAACTATAAACTTGCCAATCACCACTAAAATTATAATCAGGATCATTCATACGACGCCCCATTGATTGTCCATAAAGTGTTGATTGAACTTTATCTCCAATCATCCATTCCCCTGCCGAATTAGCTGCTGATTCATTTGTGAATCCAGTTCCTCCATATTGCACATAATCAACAATATTTCCAGCCCCATCTTTGAGAACAACTTCCCCTCCAAAGGTTGCCATGTCTGTATCCACAGTTGCGTCAGTATAAAAAGTGCTAGTTAGAATATCATCTCCCGTTTTATTCCAATAAACAATCCCATACGCACCAGCAGAGAGAGTTGCACTTGCAGGAAAACTATATGTTTTTCCATTTGAACTAATATTCCAGCCAGTTCCCTCTGAAAGATTTACAGGTCCTACACTTTGATTAAAAATTTCAATCCATCCAAGACCCGTATCTGTATTGTAAAAAACTTCATTCAAAAGAATCAAACTTCCCATACCCATTCCTCCCATTGATTCTGGTTGTGAAGCTGTGTTTTGAGGATCAGATGTTGTTCGAATAATAAAATCCATTCCATTATTTTGTGAGTCTTCTCCATTTCCCATGCTTGAATGAATCCCCGTTCCTGTCATTTTTGATGCCGTTGAATCAGGAAAAGCTTTTCTTTCAATTGAACCATTTGCAGAAGGTGCTGGAGCAACTTGTCCACCTTCAGCCAAATTAGCAGTGGCATTTCCATATCCCACCATATCAACCAATTGTTCACCTTCAAAAAGACCTACAAATCCCCCACTTTCTGATAACGAAAATGAGTATGTTGCATCCGCAACAGTTCCTCCGTCATATCCTGCATTTTTTAATAAATAAAATCCATTTATTGGAATCGTTCCTGTTATTATTTCAAATGAAGCATCCCAATTAGCCTTTATTTGCAATTCTTCTTCAGAGTTTCCACTATTCCACGCTTCATAAACAATTGTAAACCGAGGTTCTTCACTCATGAGAAAGTCTTCCATATCACGACTATACAATTCAATAAATTCGTCAGTAGCAATTCCTCCTGCTGTTTGAATTTCAGAAATAGCAAGCGGTGATCCCATCATTCCACCACCACCACTTCCAACAGGCCCCAGCCAAACTGGAGAAAACGGCATATCACAATTTGAAGGAAAATTTCCAATAGATCCTCCACTCGTTTGAATTCCACCCATTGGAATTCGCGGTCCAAACGAATGAATTGGAGTTTGATCTACTACAGCAGCTTTTCCAACAACAAACAAAGTTGTCATAGAAGTCGCACTAGTAGAAATTGGCACCCCTATATTAGAAAAAATCAGTAACCAAGTTTCCATGCAATCCTGAATTTGACTAGAAGGCCAATCAGTTGGTTGAGTTCCAACAAGTATATCCCCAGCACCAAAACTTCCATCTCCATTATCTTTCCAAAGTGATATTCCCGCATTAGCGTCTCCAGATAATAAAGCCAAATCACTGGTTGGAACAAACATTTGCCATCCAGTATCTTTGTCCAAATTAACTTGAATTGTGTTAAGTGTTCCTCCACCTTCATCAAAAAGATCTATTTGCAAAAGAGCCGTTGCAGTTGTATCGGATAAATACACATCCATACCACCCATATTAACTGGCATAACATTTACACCATTAGCAGCATAAGTAGTAGGAGAAAATAACAAAATGGTTGCTAAAAAAAAACAACCTCCAAGAGAAAAAAACAGTCTCTCGATGAACTTGTACTGAAATGTGATTTTCATAAATTTAAATTTAAGAAACAAAAAATAGAACTTCTTCATTTCTCAATATATATATTTTTGGTACAAAACATATATTTTTTATACAAAAAAACTTTTTCCTTATTGAATGACAACAATATTTATTTTATTATAGCCTTTCATATCAAAAAAAGTTTTACAATGTATATAACTGTATTTTCCAACACACAAAGTATATTCAATATTTATAACAAAATCTTCCAAAATGGCGGGACCGACGGGACTCGAACCCGCAACCTCCTGCGTGACAGGCAGGTGCTCTAACCAGTTGAGCTACGACCCCTTTTGATAACAAGTAAATTTGTCACAATCTATACTTTTCCCCAAAAGAGCTAATGGATTTTAGAAAGGATTCGTGAGGTGTCAAAATTTTTTTGAAAGAATCTCTGTAAAAGTCTAAAGACATATCCTTAAGAAACCTATTTTTATTTCACACTCACTTTAAAATTTGATTTTTTTTTGCTTTCAAAGGAGAATTTACTCGTGAAAAATTTTTTAAAATTTGTAGTTTTATTTATATCCACCCAGTTGGTTCTACCATCTTGGACAGAGACTGGTTTTGCAAATGAACCACTTCGTGCAGAAGAATCACTCCCTATCGTAGCAGGAAAAGTTGTTGAAACTGGAATTCTGACAGATGATAAAGGAACTGTTTTTTTGGAATTTATAAAAGATACTTATATTTCTAATTCTGAGGACAAACAACCTTTTGAAGGAGAAATACTACCACCACAAATAATTGATATTCCCACAAAAAAACCTCGAGGAAGAATGACTGAAATCCTTTCTTTTGAATTACTAGTCGATAGTAATACCGATGTAACTTTTGTTAATAAATTCTCACTCCTTCGTCCAAAACAAATTATTCGATTGGAACACACAGATCCTAATGCTTTTGAACGAACAGAAGGAGTTCGAGTTTTTCATCAAATAAAAGAAGAAGATCAAATAGGATTACCTACCCTCTGGCAGTATTTGGGAGAAGATGAAGAAGGAGAGGATCAATGGATTCGAATTGGTGGAAAAATTGAAAATACAAAAGAATCGGATGTAAAAATTTTTTCTGCTGTCATCACCACAACTGGTATTTTCAGTCTTCTTGATGAAAATCCTTCACCTATTCTTTCTGAAAATACTCCAACAGATCTCGTTGAACTTGTTGAAGATTCCCCATATCCAAGCGTAGAGACTCCTGAACCTGAAGGAGAAGTGGATTATGAATCCTCCGAATTTCCCATTGAGGATACAACTTATGAAGACTCTGAAGAGATAACTGATAGCCCCTTCCTTATCCCTGCTAGTACAGAAGAATCTCATGCTCCAACTCAGATCCTTGATCAAGAAGATGAAACCAATATGCCAGAACTAGAGGAAGAAGTATTTAGCGATACAGATGAAATTATTGAAAAACCTCTCCCAGAAGAATCTATACTACCACAATCTGGTCCTGCTGAAAAAACAAAAAAATCTTTTCCTTTTACAATTCTTTTAGCCGTCTTTATTTTAGGTACTAGTATTTATTTTGGACTTTCCAAAAAATACTAAAAAAAATCCTCAAGATATCTTGAGGACTTCTTTCTCTTTTGATTTACCGTGTTATAACAAAAGTTTCTCGCATACCTTTTTCATAATCATCCCGTCGATCTGAATATATTTCAAAAGATCCAGGATTTAAATAAGCTGTAAATTCTTGAATTGATCCAGGCAAAACTTTTCCATAATTCTGTACTCCATTAATTACAAATCCGTGAGTAAATTTCCCATTGTTAACCACAGTGAAAACAACTTTTCCTGTAGGCATTTCTTTAGAAGATAGATCAATCCCCCATTCATACAAAAACACTTTAGTATCCGTTATTTTATTCGAATAAACAGTTTTTATCACAACTGGCGAATTTTCCGTTGTCTTTACTACTGGAGCAACAACTGGAGTTGAAAGAGTAGTGCTTTCTTCACTCTTCTCCTCTGCTATAACTTCCTCCTCCACTTCTTCACTCTCATCTTCTGCTACAACTTCTTCCTCCACTTCTTCACCCTCATCTTCCGCTACAACTTCTTCCTTCTCTTCTTCCTCCACTTCTTCACCCTCATCTTCTACTACAACTTCTTCCTTCTCTTCTGCCACCACCTTATTATCCATTGATACTTCTTCATCATTAAACAACCAAAAAAGGGCTCCTAAAATCAGTGCGAAAACAATTAATATTCTTGTCATTTTTTCTTTTTTTTTAATAGGTTAAAATAAAAATCGTTGCGATATTAAAATCATTTCCCAAATAACGCAATTTATTTTTTTATATTTTTTATTTTTATAAAAACACTGATATAAACTCATATAAAAAAAAATGAATTTCTTATTAACTTGAGAATAAGAATTCGAATTCGAAAACAACAAGTTTATTTATTAGTGTTTTCTTAATGTAATTCTAATTCGATTGGTTTACCCGACTCATTACTTCTCAACTCCAAAATATATTTCACTTGTTCTTCCGATACAGCGTTTTGCAAAGCAGTTTTTAGTGAAATTTCACCTTTCAAAACCAGACTCGCTAAACACTGATCAAACAATACCATTCTCCCAGTATTATCCGTTTGCATCGCATTTGAAATCTGATGAGTACTCCCTTGTCGAATGTGATTCTTAATCGCATAGTTTGAAACTAATATTTCATAAGCCAAAATACGTTTTCCATTTAATGTTGGCAAAAGTCTTTGTGATATCACCATTTCTAATGTTGAAGCCAACTGAGTTCGAATTTGTGATTGCTGATCACTTGGAAAAACATCAATAATTCTATCAATTGTTTCTGGTGCATTTTTTGTATGTAGAGTTGAAAAAACAAGATGTCCCGTTTCCGCTGCTGTTAAGGCAAGTGAAATAGTCTCTAAATCTCTCATTTCTCCTACCATTAATACATCTGGATCTTCTCGAAGTGCAGACTTTAATCCCAAATTAAAACTTTTTACATCTCGCCCTCTATTTCGCTGATGCACAACACTCTTTTGTGACTTTATAATAAACTCAATAGGATCTTCTAATGTAATAATATGTTCTGAAAAATATTCACTTCGATGTCTCAAAAGAGATGCCAAAGTGGTAGATTTTCCCTGTCCTGTTGGTCCAACAACTAAAATAAGTCCTTGATTTCTCCTCATAACTCGCTCCAATACAATTTTAGGCAACCCCAAAGTTTCAAATCGGGGAATATTTTCCAAAATCATCCGAAGAGAAATACATAGTCCTTCTCTCGTATAATAAGCATTCCCTCTGAAACGATTTTTTGTCTTAGAGGTATAAACAAAATCTATATTTCGATTTTCATCTAATTCCGACTGCTGTTTTTGCGTCAAAATTTTCAACGATAAATTATATATATATCCAGCTAAAAGATTTTCTCCAAATGGCAACATCTTCCCATTTATTCGAAAAAACACGGGTAAATTTGAAGAAATATGAATATCAGAAGCCTCTTTTTCTATAGCGTAAATTAAAATTTTTTCTAAATCCATTTTTTTCTTAAATAAACAACTTCAAAGAAAATAATTCAATAATACTTAAAGCTATTGATTCCCTATTCCATTTAACTCAAATAATGATTTCACTTGATCTTTATCTTGTGCATATTCTTCCGCTATTTCTTTTGTGATCTTTTCAGCCATTACCAAATTCACTAAAGATTGTTCAAACTGAATCATGTTACCAGAAGAGTCTGTCTGTATTACATTTGGAATTTGAAAAGTTTTATCTAATCGAATATAATTAGCTATCGCATAATTCATGGTTAAAACTTCAAAAGCCAAAATTCTATTTCCTTTCTCAATAGTTGGAATCAATCGTTGTGAAATCACCAGCGACAAATTACTAGCCAATTGACTTCGAATTTGTGGTTTTTGTTCCAATGAAAAGCTATCTAAAATTCTTGTAATCGTCTGTATAGCATTATTCGTATGCAATGTCGCAAAAACCAAATGTCCAGTTTCTGCCATAGTCAAAGCAGCTGCCATAGTTTCAGAATCTCGTAATTCACCAATCATTAACACATCTGGATCTTCTCGCATCGCTCCATGAATCCCCTCTTCAAAAGATTGTACATCTCTATTAAGCTCTCTTTGTTGAACAATACTTTTGCTTGATGGAATCAAATATTCAATTGGATCTTCTATCATCAAAATATGTTCAGTCAAATTTCGTGAACGCTCTTGTAAAATAGATGCCAAAGTTGTTGATTTTCCTTGTCCTGTTGGTCCAACGATCAAAACCAACCCCTGTCGAGCCTTCATCACTGTATCTCGAACAAATTCAGGAAATCCTAATTTTGCAAAAACTGGAATTTCATGTTGTATTACCCGAAAAGACAAAGCAAGTCCTTCATTGCAATAAAAAGCATTTCCTCTTAATCGATGATTATGAGGTGATTTATACAAAAAATCGATTTGTTTTTTTCTTTCCAATTGTTCTCTTTGTTTTTTTGTCAAAATTTGCTCCATAATTTTTTTAATCTCTTCATTAGAAAGAACTTTTCCTACCGGCTCCATCTTTCCATTTCTTCGAAGAAAAACTGAAACCTTTGGAGATAGATGAATATCTGAAACTCCCTTTTGTAAAGCGTATTCGATAACTTTTTCAAAATCCATTTTGTTTTTATTTTTAAACTAAATCAGAGCATTATATCATAGATTTATAGAAAAATCAAAACAAATTAACAAAAAAAATAAGGAAATAGAAATACAATTTTATTTATTAATATTTCCTAATTGCCCCTCGTTTTGTGTCTTTTGCCGAATAAAAATTCCTTTAGACACTTCTCTCTCACATTTTAAATAAGCTTTTTCTTTATCATTCCCTCCATGTAAAATAGAAACAGAAATTTTACCAAACTTCATTTTCTCTGCCTTGATTATAAAATCATCTTTTATCTGTGGCATAACAAATTCTATTTCTGTCCCTTCCAAAATTCGATTCTTTACCTCTATTTCCACTCGTCCGTCTTTCCACTCCACAACCACTCCACAAAATTCCTTTTGAGAAAGTGACCGATTCGCTTCATATTGAATAGAACCTGACTGTGGTTTTCCATGCAAAAATCCAGGAAAAAATCCCCTATTGGCTGTTGCATTCATTTCCTCCAATAGGGATTTATCAAACCCTTTCCCAACCGCAAAATTATCAAGAGCTGTTCTATATGCTCGAGCAATTGTAGCACAATAATAAGCAGTTTTATTTCTCCCTTCTACTTTCAAGGAACAAACACCTGCCTTAATCACTTCATCTAAATACTCAATCATACACATATCTCTAGAACTCATGATATGCGTTCCATGAAAATCTTCTTCTACAGGAAGAATCTGACCCACTCGCTCCTCTTCTTCTATAAATTCTCTCCTTTCAAATGATCGAATTGATTTTGTTTCTGCTTTCTCTAAATTTGAATCCTCTTTTGGACTTTGATAATGGTTAGCAACATCTATATTTCTTCCTTCTTCATCACAAACTCGATAGTTCCATCGACAAGTATGATTACAAACACCTCTATTTGCATCTCTTCCTCCCGTAAAATTCGACAATAAACATCTTCCAGAATAAGCCATGCAAACTGCCCCATGTACAAAATATTCTAATTCCATATCAGAAACCTGTGTAGCAATCTCCGCCACTTCTCGAATCGCCATCTCCCGTGCAAGAATAATCCTATCAACACCCAACTTTTTCCAAAACTTAATCGCTGGAATATTCACTGTGGATGTCTGTACCGATAAATGCTTAGAAACACTCGGAGCAAATTCATTCGCTAAACTAAGAACTCCCAAATCTGCAAAAATAATCCCATCTGGTTTAATTTTTTCAAGCAACTTAAAATGTTTCTCATACAAAGGAATGGTATATTGATGTGGAAAAGCATTCGTTGTTATGTAAACTTTTTTTTTATTTTTATGTGCATATTCAACGATTTCTTCCAAATTTTTCTCTGTAAAAGTATTTTCTCTTGTCCGAAGTGAAAACATAGGCACTCCACAATAAATCGCATCTGCCCCATAACGAAAAGCAGTATAAGCTTTACCTATATCCCCTGCTGGCATCAAAAGTTCTGGTAAGTCCTTCATACTTTTTATTCCCTTAAATGACACAAATATATTAACCTTTAAGATTTTGCCAATTCAAATTTTATTTTTCTACTTCTCATTCTCACTCTACATTGTTTTCAATATTGTCAAATCTATTTCCCTTTTCCTTTTTTTTCCTATAATACGCTAGATTTAACTAGTAAACTATTTTGAAAAAATGATTCAAAAACTTATTGATAAGCTCTTCGGAAGCCATAATGAAAAACAAATTTCTAATATTCGAAAACTACTCCCCCATATAAATAATCTTGAAATTAAATTTCAAGAACTTTCTGACAAAGAACTCCAAGCAAAATTTTCCGAATGGAAAGATTTTTTGAGCGAACATCATGAAAAAGTAGATGAAAAAATGATTGAAGTTTTTGCTGGTGTAAAAAATGCGTGCCGCAGACTTTGTGGAAAAAAATTCAAAGTATGCGGAAAAGAAGAAGAATGGATCATGATCCCCTACGATGTCCAACTTATCGGAGGAGCTGTCTTACACCAAAACAATATTTCAGAAATGAAAACAGGAGAAGGAAAAACATTGGTTTGCACCCTCCCTGTTATCTTAAATGCACTGACATCAAGAGGCGTACATGTCGTTACAGTTAATGACTACTTAGCCAATCGAGATGCTGAATGGATGACACCTCTATATGAATTTTGTGGAATCTCTGTTGGCGTAGTAATTAATGAAAAAACACCAGACGAACGCAAAACAGCTTACAACTCAGATGTTACTTATGGAACAAATAACGAATTTGGATTTGATTACTTACGAGACAATATGGCTCAAAACAAGAATCAAATCGTTCAAAGAACTCTTCATTTTGCTATCGTTGATGAAGTCGATTCTATTTTGATCGATGAAGCTCGAACTCCATTGATCATTTCTGCACCAGCAGAAGAATCTACAGAAAAATATACTACATATGCACAACTTATTCCAAACTTAAAAGAAAATGAAGACTACAATATTGATTTTAAATCCAAACAAGTCATCTTGTCTGAAAAAGGAGTTAAAAATATCGAATCAATACTAGGAGTGGGAAATATTTTTACCGAATCTGGATTTGAAGAAGTACATCATATTGAAAATGCGCTGAAAGCACAGGCTATTATGATAAATGACCAAGATTATGTAGTACGAGATAATCAAGTTATTATTGTGGATGAATTTACAGGACGACTTATGACTGGACGAAGATTTTCAGACGGTCTACATCAAGCACTTGAAGCTAAAGAAAATGTAACTATTCAACGAGAATCAAAAACACTCGCTACCATCACCTTTCAAAATTATTTCCGATTGTATGAAAAACTAGCAGGTATGACAGGAACTGCTGAAACAGAAGCCGAAGAATTTGCTAAAATTTATAAACTCGACACAATTGTTATTCCAACAAACCAGCCGATTCAACGAATGGATTTACCTGATAAAATTTTCAAAAATGAGTCTGGTAAATTTAAAGCGTTAATTAAAGAAGTAAAAAAATTAAATAAACAAGGCCAACCAGTTTTAATCGGAACAATTAATATTGATAAATCAGAATTTCTATCGCAAGAACTTTCAAAATACAACATTTCTCATAATGTGCTAAATGCTAAACAACATGAGCGTGAAGCCGAAATTATTTCTGCTGCTGGACAAAAAGGCGCAGTAACAATTGCTACCAATATGGCCGGACGAGGAACAGATATCAAATTAGGAAAAGAAGTTAAAAATCTAGGTGGACTAGCAATACTAGGAACAGAACGCCATGAATCCCGACGAATCGATAACCAATTACGAGGAAGATCTGGACGACAAGGAGATATGGGATTATCTCAATTTTATATCGCCATGACCGATGATCTTATGCGCCGTTTTGGTGGAGAACGAATGTCCTCTCTCATGGAACGATTAGGTCTTCCTGAAGAAGAATCTATCGAAAATAAAATGATTTCTAGATCCGTTGAAAATGCCCAAAAAAAAATAGAAGGTTTTCATTTCGATTCTCGAAAACATGTTGTTCAATACGACGATGTCATGAATATCCATCGAGAAAAAATTTATACACAACGACGAAAATTATTAGGATCTGAAAAAATTTTAGATGATGTTGAAATTATGATTCAAGCACTGGTTGCACAAATTATAGAAATACACTGTTCAAGCCCTGAATTTGATGCTTCATGGGACATCCTCGAAACATTTGAATCTATAAATGCTATACATATTTCCCCGAAAAATCCTCTTTCTTTGGACGAATTAAAAGCTTTTCATCATCGCAAGGAAATGATCGAAAGTGTACAAAATTACCTACTAAAAGCTTGGGATAAAAAACGAAAAGAATACCCCGAAGATCAAGTAGATGAAATATCTAAACACATTATTCTTCGATCAATTGATCAATTGTGGCTTGAACACATAGATCAAATGACGCATCTTCGTGATCGGGTAGCTCTTTCTGGTTACGCACAAAAAGATCCTATCATGGAATATAAAGCAGAAGCCTTTCGTATGTTTTCAAGACTTCTTCAGAATGTACGAATGACAAGCATCTCTAATCTTTTCCGTGTTGAATTTACTCAAAACATTGAATTAGAAGAAACTGATTTTTCCGAAATGGAAACAAACTCTGATAAAATTACTCAATCACTTGAAAACACTGGAGAATTTGGTGTCAAGAGTGTTTCTAAAGTTTATGAATCAGATTCTCCTGGACGATCTATTGCCGCTGAAAAACTCGGTGAAAAATATGCCAACATTGGACGAAATGAAAAATGTCCATGTGGTTCTGGAAAAAAATTCAAACAGTGTCACGGAAAAAAACTCTAATAAAAAAATTCTTTCTTCTATTTTTTTTCCACTTCTTCGCTAACTTCTGGAGAAACCATTTCTACTACTTCTTCTTTAGTCTCCAAAGTTACTTTCTTCTCTTGCTTAGCAAAAAACTTTTCTTTCAATTTTAGTGGAATTTCTTTCATTCTTAACGCCTTTCCACTCAACTCTCGTAAATATCTCAAGTTTGCTCTCCGAACCTTATGAGCTCGTAATACTTCAATTTTTACAATAGAGGGAGAATGAATTGGAAAAATCTTTTCAACACCAACCCCTTCTGAAATTTTTCGTACAGTAAAAGTATCGTTTACACCATGTCCCGCATTTGTCTTTGTAACAGTTCCCTGAAAAACCTGAATTCGCTCCTTGTTTCCTTCTTTAATCTTTTGATGAACTTTCACCAAATAACCAGATCGTAATTCTGGAACTTTTTCCTTACAAAACTGATTTCCGAAAGTTTGTGCTAAATCTGACATCAATAAAAACTTAGTTTAAAAAGCCACGAGAGTATAGAAACAAAAAATATGAACGCAAATTTTTTTGTACAAAATGAGTCTCTTCTTTTTTTATTTTTGTTTTTTTCAGTATTTCCTTATAACCCTTTTATCAATACACCTGTGTCTTTTTTTAATTTATTCTTTAAAATCAAGCTATTTTTATCCGCCAGAAGCGTCTGCACAAACTTATCTTTTAGCGTAATTCGATATAAGAAATCTTCACGAGTCATTATTCCATACTTAATATCTTTCTTTGGAAACATTTCTTCCAAAAATACTTCTAGCCTACTTGATTCAATTGTTCCCACCAAAAACAAATCTAACTCATTTTCATTATTCATAAACTGTCCATTTAAAATTAAAAGATCAATATCTCCCAATTTAGAAAGGTTTTTCAAAAGCAACTGATTACTTTCATCTGTCTTACGAATAATAGAGGTCAATTCTGGTAAAAGTGAAAAATGTGGATTTATCTGATAATATTTTTTGCGATTTCGTTCTTTTGATTTCAGAAGACCTATTCTCTCCAAATTTTCCAATTCCCGCCTAAGCGAATTTATTTGCTCATCCAAAATACGAGTCAGTTCTCGAATAAAAAATTCATCATTCTGATTTAAAAGAAATTGCTTAAAAAGTTTAACACGAGCCCCGGAACCAAAAATCTTTTTGAGCATTATTTGTATTCAAAATCTATCAGTATAAAAAATGTATTCGATTCAAAGACAAATGTCAAAACTTTTTTTCATAAAGATACACAATCCCTTACAAACAACCAATTAAACTGACTAAAAAAAAGAAACATGAACTCTTTTTTTATATCAATTGAACCTAAATATTGTTCTTTTTTATAACACTGATCAAATTTAGTACTCATAAAAACATGAAAACAAAAACAGCATTAATACACAAATTGCCGTTTTATAGGAACACATTATACGATTTCAACTACTGATAAAAAATTATTCTAAACAATCATTAAAGATCAAAATTATCAGAACCTTCACCTTTATTCGATTTTGTAACAATAGCCAATCCAAGAAATACTCCTGAAACAAATCCAACCATCATAATAAAAACTAAAGGAAAAAATAAACTTCCATTAATAGTATCGAAAAAAATCATCATTCCCATAGCTGGAATAGAGATATTCTCAAAAGCAATAATAACACCTAGCAGAAATGTAAACACCGAAAATCCAATATAAATTTTTCGCATTTGTTTTTATTTACTCTTTTATTGTACACTAATTCATCAAGCTTCGCAAATATTTATCAATCTTAGAATTCAAAACCATTTTCTGAACCTCCTCTCCGTGATTACCATCCTTAGATGATGCTTCTACTTGCATCATAAGGTCTTTCATCTCATCTTTATTAAGTTCAATCTTTTCCTGTTTTACAATTTCAGAAAGACCCAAAAAAACTTTTAAATTAGCTTCACTATCTTTGGCAAACTCTTTTTTAAGATCATCCTCTTTTTTTCCCATTCTTTTCCAAAAAGCATCTGGATCAGCTTTGTATTGAGGATTTTGAGCAAATTGATTAAACCGAATCTGAACCTCTTTCTCAATCCAACTTTTTGGTAAATCTACTTCTACAACCTTTACCAACTTTTCATTGTACTCATTCATTGATTTCTTATGCTTTTCCTGTTCCTTATTCAATTTTACTGTCGTTTTTATCTGTGCTCGCAAATCTTCAAACGATTGTTTTTTTCCTGAAACTTGTTCAATTTCCTCCTCAGTTAAATTCTGAGGATTTATTTCAAAAACACCATGAAGCTTTATATCAAATGGCACAGTCTTCCCCGCAAAGTCCTTTGATCCATAATTCGATGGGAATTTCACCTTAACTCCTGTCTTCTCCTCTCCAGGCAACATTCCAACAAAAGCTTTCTCTAAATCTTCTAAGAATTGTCCCATACCTAAACGGAACTTATGATTTTTCCCCTCTGTATTTGGTAAAACTTCGCCACCCTTTCCTTTCCCAGCAAAATCAACTTCAACCAAATCTTCTTTTTTAGCTTTTCTCTTAACACTATCCCCTTTTTGCATTTGTGCACAAATGGTTTTAAGAACTTCATCTACTTCTTTCTCTTCTATTTTTACCTCTGGCTTTTTAATTTTCAGTTTCTCATAACTTCCCAAAGTAACACTTGGAAAAACTTCTACCTTAAATGTAACCGTCATTGGCAAATCCTGTTTTTTAGGAAACTCTGCTTCTGGTGCTGAAATAACCGCTAAATGCTCTTTTATAATGAATTCTTTATATGATTGATCAATGGCTTTATTGAGTGATTCAAACGCAATCCTTTTGTGTCCCAAATTAGACATAACCAATTCTTTTGGAGCATGTCCTTTTCGAAATCCTTTAGTTGTAAAAGTCTTTCTTGCTTCTTTTATAACAAGCGCCTGAGCTTTATCTAAATCACTTTTTTCAATAGTGAGTACAAACTGAACTCTTGAATCCGAAATCTTTTTATAGTTTGCCATTAAATCAAAGGTAAAATTAAAATTTAAAACTGACCAAATAATACGAAGAAAATATTTTTTTACAATTTTTTTAAAAATTAAGCATTTATTAAATTCAAACATTTACAAATAACCATCCAAAAACCTTAATATACTTGATTTTTTTATCACTACTTTATTTATCAATATTTTCTTAATAAAATTCATGAAAAAATATCTCATCTTCTTTGTAATTACTTTGTCATTACATATTGATACTTTTGCTATTACGAACGACAAACACAAGTGGAGAGAAGTCAAAGTTGATCGAATTATTAATAATGAATATCTATTACTTTTCGATGGAAGAAAAATTAAAATTTGGGGAATTGATGCACCTGATATATTCGACAACCGAAAGACTGATCAATGTTTTTCTAGACCAACTTTTCGACTTTTAAAACTTTTACTTGAAAACAAAAACATAAAAATATGGGAAAAGAAAAACCTTTCTTTCTATGGTATTTTACCAAAACATATAAAATTCGAAAACGGACAATATCTAACAGAATTTATGCTCAAAAACGGAATGGGAAGATTTAAAAACCCAAAAATAGAAGAAAAATTCGTTTCAAAATATAAAAAAGCTGAAATAATTGCTCAAAAAGAAAAAAAAGGAATCTGGGGATTTTGTGGTATACAAAATAGTAAAAAATATAGTATTAGTCGTTCTTTCCAAAAGAAATATGCCCCTTTTCTCGCTAACATTTCCGTAGGAAAAGTGAAGAAAGTCTTTTCTGGAAAAAGCTTCCAACTAGAAAATAATCTTAAAGTAAGTTTGATTGGAATAGACACCCCACTTCCAACAGATAATCGAAATGGATTTGCTTGTTTTGGTGAAGCTTCTAAAAACCATTTAGAAACTTTAATCTTAAAGAAAAAAATTCATTTAATAAGAGATCGCTCCCAACTCGATGAAAATCGAAAGCTTCTACGCTATGTTTTCCTTTCCCCAAAAGCTGATACTCCAAAAACCTTTATCAACAAAGAAATGATAATCCAAGGTTTTGCAAAAAACTCTTGGTCTACAAAAGATAATCACTATAAAAAAGAATTCACCGCTTTACAAAAAAAAGTTTACAAAAATCCTAATGGTGCATGGATTAATTGTACCAAAGAGATTCTCAATCAACAGCGCAATTCCAACAAAAAGACCTTAAAGTTTGATGAGAATTGTCGAATCAAGGGTAATATTTCTGGCTCAAAAAAAAATCCAGTAAAAACCTATCATACACCAGCCTCCCACTGGTACAAAAACCTAAAAGAAGAAAAATGTTTTGATAACGAAGATGCCGCACAATTTGATGGTTTCAGAAAAATAAAATAGTTTTTTCTTGAAAATCTTATAGGATTCCAAAGACATAAGGAGACTCTGATAAATAACTTTATTTCCATAAAATTTATTATTTTTTTGTGCAAAAGAGAGCTTTTGTTTTATCATCCTTGTTTTTTTCAATGTTTTCTTAATTAATTGAAGAAAAAATATATTATTTGGAAAAAGAGTTATTTTTAGTTAAAATTTATTTATCAAAGGTTCCTTAAAACTGAAAAAATATGAAATACTCTAAATTATTCGTCAAAACATCGAAAGAAACTCCAACCAATGAAAATGCTAAAAATGCTCAACTACTTATTCGTGCCGGATTCATAAAAAAGGAAATGGCTGGCGTTTACTCTTTTCTTCCTATGGGATTACGAGTTTTGCGTAAAATATCTAATATTGTTCGAGAAGAAATGGACAATATTGGCGCACAAGAAATCCTCATGCCAGCACTCTCCCCAAAAGAAAATTGGGAAAAAACTGGACGATGGGACACTGTAGATGTTTTATATAAAATGGAATTGAGCGAGAATAAAGAGATTGCTCTCGCCCCTACTCATGAAGACCTTGTAACTCCGCTTGTTCAGCAATTTTGTCGTTCTCATAAAGATTTTCCTGTTTGTGTTTATCAAATACAATCAAAATTCCGAAAAGAACCAAGAGCAAAATCAGGATTACTTCGTGGAAGAGAATTTTTAATGAAAGACGCATATTCCTTTCATACTTCTCAAGAAGACTTTGAAGCTTATTATGAAATACAACGAAAAGCGTATAAACATATTTTTGAACGATTGGGTATTGGTGATATAACCATTTATGTTGCTGCTTCTGGTGGCGATTTTTCTAAATTCTCACATGAATTTCAAACCCTTTCAGAAATTGGAGAGGATGAAATTTTCATTGATTCTGTTACAAAAGAAGCCTTTAATAAGGAAATTGCTCAAGGAATTCCTGATGATAAAAACTCAAAAGATTCATTAAAAGATCTTCAAACTGTTGAGACTACTCGAAATAATTCTATTCAAGAAAGTGTTGATTTTTATAATATTCCATCTTGGCAAGTGCTCAAAACAATTGTTTTCTCTACAGAATCAAATCAACTTATTGGCGCTTGTATTCGAGGAGACTTGGAAGTAAACGAGATTCTGTTACAAGATCTTGTTGAAGAAAAAATTCATCCAGCAAACGAAACACAACTCAAAGAAAACAACTTGATTAAAGGTTTTATTTCTCCAATTAATAAACCAAAAGGTCTGAATATAATTTATGGAGATGAAAGCTTGAAAACGGTAAAAAATTTAAATACTGGTGCCAATGAATTTCAAAAAGATTATCTTAATGCAAATTTAGAGCGAGATTTTACCATTGATACTTGGGGCAATTTTGCAGTTCCAACAAAAAACTTTAAATCACTCAATAATAATCCATTGGAAATTAAAAAAGCTGTAGAAGTTGGAAATATTTTCCCACTTTCCACAAAATTTACAGATGCTTTTAATTTTAAGGTTGTTGATGAATCTGGAAAAGAAAAATCTGTTATCATGGGTTGCTATGGAATTGGTGTTTCTCGAATCATGGGAATTCTTGCTGAACTTTTCGCAGATGAAAAGGGTTTGATTTGGCCAAAAAGCGTCGCTCCTTTTCAGATTTATCTTGCTGCTATTGGGAAAAAAGATGAAGTCTATACAAAAGCGGAAAAACTCTACCAAAAACTTCAAACCGCGAATGTTGAAGTTTTTTATGATGATCGTCGAAATAAAAAAATTGGTCCCGGACAAAAATTTAAAGATCATGAACTCTTTGGAATTCCAACAAGAGTTCTTCTCTCGGAAAAATCTCTTGAAGACTCTTTCGTTGAAGTCACAGATCGAAAAAGTGGTGAAATGCAAAAAATCAAAATAGATAATTTGTTAAATTTTATTACCACTCTTTAAGTTCTTTATGTTTAAAAAAATAAATAATCACCATATTCGAAATTTGCATATTTTTATATTCTTTGGATTGTTGGTTATTTTTTATTTATATCAGTTTACAACACTCATCCCTAATCTAGACCAATTGATAAACCAAAAAGTAAACTTAATTCATACTCCACTACTTACTCAAATTTTAACTCTTTGGACACGAATTTTTGATTTTAAAATTTTCGTCCTTTGGTTTACTCTGTTCACTCTATTTTTATGGCAAAACAAAAAAAGAAATGAAATTTTATTTTTAGGTATAAGTCTTATTTTAGGTGTGGGATTGAAAAGTATTCTAAAAATACTTATTGCCCGACCTCGTCCAATTGATCATTTACTTGAAAGTACCACTTTCAGTTTTCCTAGCGGACACGCAACAATCTCAACACTCTTCTTTCTTGGAATTTATCTTTCTTTTGCTTCAAAAATCAAATCCCAGCGTAAAAAAAAGCTTTTTTTAAGTGGCTGTATTTTTGGACTCCTTTCTATTTCCTTTTCTCGCATCTATCTTCATATGCACTACTTAAGTGACATTCTAGCTGGAATCTTATTAGGAACACTCATTATTTTTCATCTATCTTCTTTTAAGGAATCTCTAAAAAAAACAAAAAAATAATCTTTTAATTAATTTTTATCTCAAAAATGAATACTCTTTTTGCTAAAATTGATAAGTCCTTTACTACTAAAAAAGAAAAGAACGCCTTACTCATGTGTGATGGCGGCAGTCGTGGAAATCCAGGTATAGCTGGCGCTGGATTTGTTATTTTTAACAAAAACAACAAAGAAATTTCTCGTGGAGGTGGCTTTTGCGGCATTCAAACAAATAATTTTGCTGAATACACCAGTCTCATTTTGGGATTGCAAAAAGCACTTGAATTAGGAATTACACACCTCAAAATCCTCATGGATTCCAAACTAGCTATAGAACAAATGAAGGGCAACTGGAAGGTAAAAAACATAAACATAAAACCTTTGAATGAAAAGGCGAATATGTTAGCTGAACAATTTCAAGAAATAAAATTCCAACACATTCCTAGAGAAAAAAATAAAGCTGCCGATGCTGTTGCCAATGAGTATATGGATCGACAATAAATTCTCTTTTGTTACGAGTTTACTTAATAAATTTTCGTTATTCAAAAATAATAGTTCTCCCTTTGTACACTATTACTTTATGTTCCAGCACTTTTTTCAATGCCTGAGCAAATACTCTTTTCTCGGTATCTCTACCCATACATTTAAACTTTTCCACTGAATCCCCTGATAAAACTCTCGTTACATCCTGATCAATAATAGGCCCTTGATCCAATTCTGGAATCACAAAATGTGATGTAGCTCCTACTAACTTAACACCCTTTGTATAAGCCATTTCATATGGATTTGCACCAACAAAAGCAGGAAGAAAAGAATGATGTATGTTTATAATTGGACAACTTGCTTTCTCAATAAAATCGGCACTTAGAATTTTCATATAACGAGCCAATCCAATATACTGTGGATTAAATTTTTTAATTACTTTTAATTGCTCTTCTTCATAATCAAAAGATGCTCTGTTATTCGTTGAGATATAAAAAAATGGAATCCCATAACGAGTTGCAAAAACCTCGCTATTCTTATCATTACTTACCAAAAAAGAAATTTCTAAATTTGGAAATTCGTTCATTTCATATTTTGCCAATATTTCAAGTAAAGCATGCGGTTCTTTCGAGACAAAAAGTCCCAATGTTTGTTTTTGAGAAAAAAAATGCATTCTAAATTGCCCTCCAAACTTCTTTGTAACGGAGGAAAATGCTTTTTCAAATTCAGTATCTGAAAAAATATTTTCTATATTATCCCATTCAATTCTGACAAAAAAGAATTCATCTTCTGAATGTTGTTCTAGCGTTAAAATATTGATATTTCTATCACTAAAAAAACGCGCCACTTCTGCTATAATACCAGATCGATCAGGACAAGAGAATAAAAGACATGCTCTAGAAAAATTCATTTTAAAATTAAATTTCTAAAAAATTATTTTTTTGTGCAAAATACTATCATTTTTATTTTTTTCAATATTTCCTTAGAAAAAACTATCTATTTTGTTTCTTTCTATCAAATTATTTATTCACTTTTCTTTAAGGAATCTCTGATAAATAAACTCGTATCAAAAAAATTCACTTTGATTCTTTTCAATTAATTCGCTTGGATAAAAATTTTCTCTAATCGCTCCACACAAATAAAAACTCCCTAAAACAACTATTTTATTGGAAATCTCTTTTGCTTTTATTAAAGCCTCTTGTGGAGTATCCGCTAAAATCCCTCTTTTTAATTTACTACTTAATTCTTTTTTATCCCAAAAAACTCTTTTCCCTTGTACTTGTGTAAAAATAACCTCATGAAAAAAATCTAAAAGAATATTAAAACTTTCTGGATCATGATTTTTCGTCATAGCAAAAATGACAACCTTTTTTCCATGAATCTTTTTTAATTTTGGTAAAATATATTCAAACCTGGGATAGGAATGAGCCCCTTCCAAAAAAACTTGAAAACCATCCGCAGTTATAAATTTTTCCCACCGACAAGGCAACTTTCTCTGTGTCATTACAAAATCACTACATCCTAAAATCTTCTCACAAGCTTTTCGCGCAATTTTCTTATTCAACTTTTCTTTTATTCCTTTTACATAAACAATTTTTCCAAATGCATTTTTTTCTAATATTGAACAATACTTTTGTTCAAAAGATAAATTTAAAACAGAGTTTTTTGTAAAAATACCCGCCTTTTCTTCCGCTAATTTCTCAACAGAATAATTAAAAAACTCCAAATGATCCTCTCCTACAAAAGTTAAAACAGCAATTCTTTTTCCCTTTAAAGCATTAACTGCATCAAGTCTTCCACCCATCCCAACTTCTGCCACAAAAATCTCACAACCAGATTCTTTTGCCGCCACAATTCCAGCCAAAGTAATCACTTCATAATAGGTAGGTCTTATCTTCAATTTTTCTGCCATCATCATTACCTGAAAAACAACCTTTCCAAAAGATTCTAAATCAATCAGCTTTCCGTTAATTCTAATCCGTTCAGTTACAACCTGTATTTCTGGAGAACTCAAAACAGCAACCTTTTTTCCATTATCCAAAAGAGTCTCTTCTATATAAGCACAAGTACTCCCCTTCCCTGCAGTACCTCCAACAACAATTCTCCAATCAAAAAAAAGATCTGGACGCCCAAATGCATCCAAAAGTTTTTCAACAATCTCTAAAGAAGGAGACTTCCCTTCTCTAAAAAATTGAGCCTCTGTTTTTAAATTATTTAACCAATCTTGTGCTTTTCGAGAAGATTCCATTTTTTAAAATTTTCTGATGATTTCAAATTCTTATTTTCACACTTTTTTTGTATAACTTCACATTTCTTTTTAATTTCTTTTTTCACTTTTGGCAAAGTTGTCATCAAAATCTCAAAAGGCATTTTTTTTTCAGCCGCCACTCGATGCAAAAAAATCTTTATACCGGAAGACATAGTCATTCCCATCTTCTTAAACGCCTCTTGAACAGCTTTTTTTTCTTCTTCTGATATTCGAATCTGAATATGTGACATAATATTTATATTAAGTGCTTAGCCCCCTTTTATTTAAATGTCATGACAAAGTCAACTAAAACAAATAAAAAAAGATACTCCAAACTATTCTGATATACACTTCCAAAAAACTATTTTGACACAAAAGCCTAACTGATAATATCTACTTAAATCGATTCAAAATACCTGAAATCAACTTCTCTGCCTTAATAATCATTGAAATTGGTTTCTGTATATATGTGATAAATAGATCGGCTAAATCGTTCGCTTTTCTTAATACTTGTGAAGCCAAATAAACCATTCGGGCTAAGTACAAACACAAAATAAAAACACCCATCAATGCTAAAGCTCCAGCCAGCCTTAAAAGTTCGGAGGCGTTTTCTATTAAAAAATTCATTCTAAAACTTTTTATCCTATCCCGTTGATTATAGCAAATTTTTCCATAAAAATCTAATATTTCTTGGATATGACAAATAAACTGAGCTTTCTTCCTCATTCTACCTCATTTCTAACACATTACTCCTTTGTTTTTACAAATGAATACACAACTACACAAATATGAGTACAAATACGAATTTATTAAACTTTTAATTTCTCCTTTAAGGTTTGCATTACCATTGGTGGATTGGCTTGTCCCTTTGTCTTTTGCATTACTTTCCCCATAAGAAATTGTATCATTTTCGGTTTCCCTCCAAAACAGATTGCATCCACTACTTGTGGATTTTGAGCTATAACTTCGTCCACCCAACTTTCAATTTCTTCACTATCTGATTTTTGCTCTAATCCTTTAGTCTCTATTATATCTTCCACTGCTTCCCCCGTTTCCATAGCTTCAATAACAATTTCTTTCGCCGCCGAAGAAGAAATTTTTCCTATTTCCTGCAAATTAATAACATCAGAAAGATGCTCTGGTGTGATCTTTGAAACTTCCCACTGAGAATCGGCTAAAACTACCGATAAAATAAGTCCTGCTACTTTTTTAGGATTTCCTGACAAATCCGCCGATTTTTCAAAAAAAACATAAAGCTTTTCACTTTCCGATAATTTCAACGCATCTTGTGCCGAAATTCCATATTCCGACTGATATCGATGATATTTTGCCAACGGCAATTCTGGAATAAGTTCTTTAATCTTCTTGATTTCTTCTTGAGAAAAAGTCACTGGAGGCAAATCTGGCTCTGGAAAATAACGATAATCATTCGCTGATTCTTTTTCTCGAAGAAGCTGTGTTTGTTGTTTTTCATCAAGCCATCCTACCGTTGTTTCACTCGTAGAAACCTGATCAGTTTCCCAAAGCTTCTTTTGTCTTTTCAATTCATATTTCAAAGCTTTCAACAAAGAACTAAATGAATTTAAATTTTTAATTTCCGTTCGCGAATAAAATTTTTTCGATCCCCTTGGACGCAAAGATATAGAAGCATCAAACCTCATCATTCCTTTTTCCATATCTGCATCAGAAGCATGAACAAATCGTACAATCTTTTGAATTTCTTTAGCAAGAATCTGAGCTTCCTCTGGACTTCTCAAGTCTGGATCTGTCACAATTTCTAACAAAGGAGTCCCTGCTCGATTATAATCGCAAAGTGTTCCATCTGATTCATGAGTTAGTTTCCCCGCATCATTTTCAAGATGTGCTCGCGTAATACCTATTTTTTTAATTACACCATCTACTTCTATTTCCAATTTACCTTTTTCTGTAATCGGCTGATCAAATTGAGAAATTTGAAAACCATTTGGTAAATCTGGATAAAAATAATTTTTTCGATCAAATTTAGAAAACGACTTAATTTCGCATCCTAAAGCCGCCCCAATCAACGCTCCTTTTTCTAAAGCTTCTTTATTGAGCACAGGCAACATTCCTGGAAAACCCATACAAACAGGACAAACTCTACTATTGGGTTTTGCTCCAAAGGCATCATTGTCACAATTACAAAAAAGCTTTGTTTTTGTATTTAACTGCACATGTATTTCGAGACCGATAACTGTTTCTAATTCCATAAAATCTTACTTTCAAAAAATCAGAATGATTCTACACAATTTTTTTTTAAAGGAAACACCGATAAGCAAAAAAAAAATGTTTTTCCAAATTTTCTTTGACTCCTTATCTTCAACTTACTAAAATCCGACGGAATTGCATTTATTCTATCATTTAAATGAAAATTAAAAACTTGGAATCGGCAGATTTAAAAAATAAAATTATCGTTGTAAGAGTTGATTTTAATGTTCCAATAGAAAATGGAAAAGTTTCTGAAAACACACGAATTGTTGAATCAATTCCAACTCTTAAATTTTTACTCAAAAAAGGCGCTAAGCGTATTCATATTCTTTCTCATTTAGGACGACCAAAAGGTGTGTTTGATAAAAACTTTTCACTAAAAGTGATACTTCCTGATCTAGAAAAACTTTTGAAACAAAAAGTTGAATTCCGAAAAGATTTCACACCAGGCAACTCTAAAATTCAATTACATGAAAATGTACGATTTCATCCAGGAGAAAAGAAAAATGATCCAGTCTTTATTCAAAAATTATTGAAAATAAAAGCAGATCTTTTTGTAAATGATGGCTTCGCAGTTTCCCACCGTCCACACGCCAGTGTCATTGGATTGGCTAGTTTTCTTCCCGCTTACCCAGGATTTTTAGTTCAAAAAGAAGTCGAAAATCTATCGCCTTTTCTCCAATCAGAAAAAATGGAAGGTTTATCAGTTATCATTGGTGGAGTAAAAATCGAAACTAAAATTGGAGTACTTCATCATTTCTGTAAAACAGCTGATAATATTTTAATTGGAGGCGCTCTGGCAAATACTTTTTTAGCAGCTCAAGGCTTTAATGTCGGCAAAAGCTTTTATGAAGAAAGCGAATTGAATACTGCACGAGATATTTTAGAACTAGCAGAAAAACATAACACAGGATTTCATTTGCCAATGGATGTTATATGTGCTGATGAAATAAACGCGATTGAAAAAGTTGATGTTCCAATTGAAGATGTTATCGGAAAAATGAAAATTCTTGATATTGGAATGCATTCTGTTAAAAGCTACTGTGAAATATTACAACACAGTAAAATTATCATTTGGAATGGTCCGATGGGATGTTTTGAAAAAACCCTTTTTGAAATGGGAACTCGAGAAATTTTAAAAATCATAGCCTCTCAAAAATCTGCCAAAACCATTCTTGGCGGTGGAGATACTTTGGAAGCTCTCAAAACTTTCGGCGTGGATAAATCAGCTTTTTCTCATGTCTCTACCGGTGGTGGAGCCATGTTAAAATTCTTGGAAGGCAAAGATTTACCAGGTATAGAAGCCCTCTCAACAAATAATTAAACTATAAACTAATTAATAAAAAAAATGACAAATCTATTTTATGATCTTCCTCTTGAATCCGAAAAAAATGTTTTTCATGCAGTTATTGAAATTCCAAAAAACTCTCGAGTAAAATATGAGTACTCTGAAAAACATGGCTGTATGATGGTGGACAGAATATTTCGAACACCTATTGATTACCCTCAAAATTATGGATTCTTTCCACAAACTTGGAATCGTTTTGACAAAGATCCAATGGATGTCATCGTGGTTTCTACAGAAAAATTCACACCTGGTGTAGTAGTGCCAGTACGAGTTCTCGGTATCATCGAAATGGACGATTCTGGAGAACTTGATCACAAAATCATTGCCGTTCCAACAGGACTTTCTGATTATTCACATTGTGAAGATATTACTGACCTTGATAAAGAAATTATAAAAAATCTAGAGTGGTTTTTAGAAAACTACAAAGGAAGAGAAGACGGAAAAGAAGTAAAATTACTCGGAACAAAAGGCAAAAATATGGCTCTTGACTTCTTGAAAGATTGTTCAAATGAATATCAGAAAAATCACGCTCGATAAATGAAATAATAAATCTCTAAAAAAAATTAATCTTTTCCGATTGATTTTTTTTAATGTTCGAAAATCAGATTGTCATATTCCCCCACCCCAACTTATTTCGAAGAGTTCTGAAATAATGAGATTCTTTCATTCGAATAAATTGTGCACTCCGTGTCGCTTTTTGGATAGAAACTTCATCCGTTGATTTTAAAGAAAAGTGAATCTGTCCATCAATCGTCAAAGCAATTGCATCTACTCGCGCATCAAATTTTAAATGAATAATCTCATTTCCTGGTAATATAATTGGACGATGAGAAAGCGTATGCGGCGCCACCGGTGTAATCAATATCGCAGGAATCTGTGGGGAAATAATTGGTCCTCCCGCACTCATTGAATAAGCTGTCGAGCCTGTCGGTGTACAAAAAATAACTCCATCGCTTCTGTAAGTTGAAAGAACTCTTCGACTCACTTTCACATTAAAATTCGTAAGGCGTGCTAACCCTCCATGCCCAAAAACAATCTCGTTAAGAGCATATGTCCGAAAAATTTTCTCTTTCTTTCCTCTATCATTTTTACGATAAACAAAACTTTTGAGCAACATACGATCATCAATATGAAATTCACCCTTAAAAACTTTTTCAAGTCCCTCTATAGCATTGTTCGGCGTTAATTCTGATAAAAAACCCAATGTTCCAAAATTAATCCCTAAGAAAAGTCCATCATTTTTCTGAAGTGTGCGAATCATTTTCAATAAAGTTCCATCTCCTCCAATTCCAATCTTGAGATCATACCGATCTTCATCATTTATTTTCGAAATCGTGTTTTGAAGCATCGATACCGTACGAATATCTCCATGTATATTTTTTACGCCTTGAGCGTAAAAAAACCGTAACATGTCCCTCATAAATGCAGTCTCAACCTTTTCTTTATCAGGTTTCGTATGACAATAAATTGCCACAGATTGAATTTTTTTATCTACTTTTTTCATCGCTCATATTTTTACACATTTTTTCAAAATAACTAGTTTTTTTAATATATTCATATTATTCTACTATACTCCGCCCTACACGCACCACACAAATCCCCTGTTCCAAAGCTATTTCAAAATCATGGCTGGTCCCAGCTGATATTTTTCCCATTGGTAGATATTGGTCTCTCAATTTTTTCAGTAACAAAAACTCTTCCTTCTTACCATCCAACGAAAAATTTCCCATCCCCGAAATCCCAACCACTTCTAAATTTTTAAACGATTTAACCACACCAAGAACCTTATCTAAATCTTCTGGCAAAATTCCTAATTCTTTTGTTGAATCTAATTTTATCTGTAAAAAAACTTTCAACCGATCTCCCCGAAATTGATTTTCCATTGTTTTATTAAAAAGTTCAGCATGTTTCAAACTCTCCAAACTATGTACCGTAGAAGAATGTTTCACAATCTTTGTAATCTTTTTCGACTGAATATTACCTATAAAATGTATCTTCTCTCTTGGTAACCGCTTTCGTTCCAAATTCTCAATTCTATTTTCCCCAAGTCCAAAAAAGATATCTGCATAATTTTCCTCACAAAAATTTAAAATTTCTTTTGTTTCTATTTCGTTCCAATATTTAGTTACCACTAAAATTTTGCAACCTGCCTTTCTAACTTTTTCAAAAACCGATTGGTTTAATACCATCATACTTATTTAACTTCCTACAAAATAAATAATAAAAATATCTAGACAAAGCTTATCATAAAAAAATAAAAATTACATTTCATTTACCAACCCTCAAACTACTAGGTCTTAATGGATAGTTTTTATTAAAATTTTGAGAAAAGTTTTGTCGAACAATCTTTTTTTGATAGTCTTTCACTAAGAGGAATTTTAAAATAAAAATGACAAAAAAGAAAATCTTCTTTTTCGGAACACCAAAGATTGCTATCCATAGTTTAAAAAAAATTTCTGAACTAAGTGATTATAAAATTATTGGTGTTGGTGTTTTTCCTGACTCAAAAGTAGGACGCAAACAAATACTCACTCCCTGTGCAATAAAAATTGCAGCTCAACAATTGGGACTTAAAGTTTTTGAAATTCCAAATAAAGATGAACTCATTAAATTATATCAAACACAAGATTTTGACTTAGGCATTGTTATTGCCTTTGGAATGATTTTTCCATCAGAAATTTTGGAAACAAAAAAATTTATCAATGTTCATTTCTCTCTTCTCCCTGCGTTCCGAGGAGCCAGTCCAGTACAATCAGCTATTTTAGCAGGAGAAAAAACTTCTGGAATTACATGGCAAATTATGGCATCAGAACTTGATTCTGGAGACATTCTATTACAAAAATCATTTAACATTAAAGGACTAAAAACTTCCGAAATCTGGAATAACTTCTCAGAAAAAACAGCCGAAATCTTTCCAGCTTTCCTCGAAAAATATTTCTCAAAAACCTTATCTCCCACACCTCAAAAAATCGCTTGTGCTACCTTTTGTACTAAATTCACAAAGACCGATGCCGAAATTTTCCCAAAAAAAGATACAGCCCAAAGTATCTATCAAAAATTTCTCGCCTTTACTCCTTGGCCAGGAATTTTCATGCAAACAATAAAAGGTGCTCTTAAGCTTACTGATGTTTCACTTCAAAAAGAAGAAAATCTTTTCCCTCTTCCCTGCGACAACAATTCTATTCTTTATGTAAGAAAAGCTCAACTCGCTGGAAAGAAAGAACTATCTATTTCTGAACTCTTAAAAGGAAACCCAACACTTTTCACAAAATGAAGAATTTCTAAAGAAATCTAAAATAAAATTTGGGGTTTTGAAAAATCCCTGTAAACTTTGAACCAATATAAAACATAAAATATAAAACATAAAATGCAAATGCAAAAAATCAAATCATCGGCAGTACTCGCAGCAATTGGAATTGGAATGGGACTTATTCTTTCTTTTCTTCTCTTGTTTTTCACTCCATACTTTGAAGGAAATATTACTAATTTTCTCTTGGTTTTAAATATAGTCATGATGGCTGGAAACTTGTTTTTGTTTCATTTTCTTGTTGTCTTTGCAAATAACATCGAACAACATGTTCCAGTTAATAACGCTACTAAAGCTGCTCCTATGAAAAAAACTGTGACAAAAATGGAAACTAAAAAAATTGTTGCTAAGAAAGTTTCAGTAAAAAAAGCTATTCCTAAGAAAACAACTAAAAAAGTAGTCGCAAAAAAAACTTCTCCTAATAAAGTAACTAAAAATGCAGCCGTAAAAAAGGCTACTCCTAAGAAAACAACTAAAAAAATAGTCACAAAAAAAGCCACTCCTAAAAAAGTCGTAAAAAAAATAACTACAACCGTAAAGAAAAAAGTGAATCACAAAAAATTAGTCAAAAAGATAGTTAAAAAATAGACAATTAAGAAATTAATAACCTTTTTTTCATGGAAATTTTAATTTTTCTCGGTTTCGTTGGTCTTTTTATCTGGATATATAGTCTTGGAAATAAACTTATGAAGTTAGAAACGAAAATATCCTTTTTGTTATCAAAAACAACAAATAAAATTAAAACTACTTCTAATATAGAAAAAAAATCAAGTGATAACTTTCCATGGGAAGAAACATCTCTACCTACACAAAAAACTGTAGTTGCAAAAAAATATTCTACAGAACAGAAAAAAGAGTCTGACTTTCATCTTGAAGATTTTTTAGGAAGAAAGTTTTTCGCTGTTTTAGGAATTATCTCGATTGTTTGTGCTATTGGTTTTTTTACTCTTTGGACTTTTTCTCATGGATGGGTTGGTCCTAGCGGACGAATTGCCATTGGGATTTTATTCTCACTAATCCTTCTCGGGACAGGTGAATTTATCCGTCCCAAATATCCAAAATTTTCTCCAGTTATTCTTTCTGCTGGAATCGCTGGTTTATTGATCACTACTTTTATAGCTCGAAATGTTTACGGATTCCTAACTCCCGAACAAAGTCTACTAGCGTACAGTCTAGAAGTAGCAACAGGTCTAGTTCTCTCACTTAAAAATAATTCTCGACTACTTGGTAATTTTTCTATTATAGGTGGTCTCATTTCTCCTATTTTAGTAAAATCACCTGAACCAAATGCTATTGGATTGTTAACTTTTCTTGTCATCTTATCCATTGCTGGATTCATAATTTCTACTCAAAAAAAATGGTCAGAAATTTTGGGTATTTTATTTCTAGGTGTTCTTGGTTTTGAAATCGGAATACTCGATCAAGAATTACTCAAAGATTCTCCACTAGTATTTTTAGCTTTTATTTTTGGATTACATATTCTTTTTGGAAGTGGAAGTTTTTATCGACAACTTAAAACAAAAACAATTAAAAAAACTTCTGAAATTTCTGGCGCTATGATTTTTGAAATATTGCTTTTTATTTTTTCTATCTTTAGTGCAAATATGCTTGCCAGTTTTATTTTCGAAACACAAGCGTGGGAACATCTTGGTTTCTTTGTTTTATTCCAAGGTTTTTTATTTTTCGGACTTGCTGAATTTTTCAAAAGCCAAAAACTTTCAATTTTTAAAAACCTTTCGATTGGAGCCACGCTTCTTTCAATTATTTTTGCCACTATCTGGGAAATTGGAAGTGAAAACAACCTCATACTAACACTACTTTTAACACTTGAAGGAATTCTTTTCTGTTTTGCAGGAAAATCTATTTCACAAAAAGTATTTGAAATATTTGGAAAACTTTCCATCCTTTTAGCAATTCCTTTCTTTTTCGATATTAATAACTTTGGGGAATCTACTTTTATGACATTCATTCTTATTGGAAGTCTTATATATTCTATTGGAAATCCAAAAAACATAGCAGATAAAATTTGGGGACTTTTTTCTATTATTTTCTCCTCTTTTCTTATCTTTTTTTGGATTTTTGAATTCTTGCATCCAGAACTATCCAGTAACTATGAATTTTTGATTTTCATTATTCCTTCCATTTGGGGAAGTCTTTTAGCATTTTCTATTTTAAAAGTAAAAAATCTTACAGGACCAATTATGAGTCTTATTTTTATGGGTATTCTAAATATCGTTCTTTGGAATAACGAATGTGTGAAAGACCTTTCAAATTGGTTATCCCTTGTCATTGTTTTAGCTGGAAACTTTACCGTTCTGACTTCTTTCTTTATAAAAGACACCTCAATAGATATCGCTAAAAATACAAAAAAAATTGCTACCATTTTTATCCTCAGTATTTCAACCTTTAGTGTTTTTCAACTCGGAATAAATATACTTGAGGAACCGATGCGAACACTTCTTTGGATTGTTTGGGGAGGTCTTCTTTTCCTTTTGGGTAATTCAAAAGATTGGCCACATTTTCGATATTTTGGAATCGGTACTTTTTGTTTCCTTATTACAAAACTTTATTTAACAGATATCTGGCAATGGGAAACTTGGGTACGATTCATTGCTTTCTTTGTCCTAGGAATAGCACTTTTAGGTATCTCTTTCCTTTATCAAAAAAATATAAAAACAAATAAACCCCAATAAATTTACTGTTAAAATCATGAAAAAAATTTACTTCGTTTTTGGTTTTTTTTTCTTTTCCTTAACCACTTTTGCAGAAGAACCTCAAGATTTTTCACGATTTGAAAAACAAGTTAAATTTAGTGTTTCAGGCATCATTACCCCTAAAGTAGTTAAATTTGAAACTAAAGAATACTTTGGTAATCAAACTATTCTTTTAGATGAAAAAGGAAACTTGTTACCACATAAATGGGTTCGGAGTTATGAAAAAACAAAGAAACAAAATGTAATGGTTTCTAAAGTTTCTTCTTCTTTTGAAGGACAAGGAAGAAATCTCATAGATGGTAATTTCTCGACAAAACTCGCATTTCATCCCGAAAAAGATTTGAAGAAAAAAATAGTTTTAAAATTTAAAGAACAAACAGATGTTTCCGGTATTATTGTGCATGTTGACGATGGTATCATTGCTCCACAAAAAGTTTCTGTTCGAGGTTTATTCAAAAACAATGAATGGGTTAATATTGTTAGCAATATATCTTTTTCCCATCGCATCCCATTTCCAACTGTTTCACTTACTGGACTTGAAATTTCATACAAAACACCTCATTTCTTAAGACTCACTGAAATTGAAATATTGGGTCAAAAAGAAATTGAAAAAAAGGATGAATTAATATTTTTTGCAGAAGAAAACAAAAATTATACATTACTAAGCAATTCTCATTTTGGTCAAAAAAATTATTATTCAAAAGAACAACAACCACTTCATACAGACACCAAAACACCCGTTTTCACTCTACCTTTCTCTCAAAAAAACCCAAAATTCAATCCTGATTTTGATGGAGATGGCATAAACGATTCTGAAGACTTGTGTCCTAAATTTATTGATCCAGAAAATATGGATAAAGACAAAAATGGTCGAGGTGATTTTTGCGAGGATCCAGATCTTGATAATATTTATTCAAACAAAGACAACTGCCCATTTAAATACAACCCAGATCAACTAGATTCCGATCAAGATAGTATAGGCGATGTTTGTGATGATAAAGAAGGAAGATGGACAGAAAACCAAGACTATCTATTATGGATTGTATTTACTATCAGTGCAGGATTTTTAGGATTTCTTGTTTTCCGAAGTTTCAAAAAGTAGTCACTATTTTTTAGCGAATAGAAAAACTAAACTTAATAAAATTCCATTTTCTGAAGATAAAAAATCTGGAACAATCATCCAAAAACAGAAAAACAAAAAAGCAGGAAACATTTTGTTTCTTCCTTGAAAAGCAACCGCATTTGCACAAAGAAATAAAATCAATAAAATACCTGATGCACCTTTCTCAAAAAAGAAAGTGATAATCCCCCACTGCGGTATTTGCATTTTTTCTGGAATGAGAAAAACAGAAGAAAAATTTTGAAGAGCTATTAAAAATTGTCCTTCGCCAAACCCAAAAATAAAACTAAGTCCTTGCTCAAAAATAGGTAGAAAAACCCTAGAATAAGAAGTATCAAAAACCTGCTGATAAAAACCATAAATAGTTAACCCCACCAAAAGAATTAATGGCGATACAATTGATCTTTCTCGCTCAATTTTCCTATATTTAGGCAACCAAATACTCGCACACATCCAAAGAAAAATAGTAAACAATATAATTCCTAAATTTTGACTTTCAAAAATCACCCAAAATAAAAATAAAATCATAAATCGTCTTCCTCTAAAAGCATAAGAAAAACTCAAAAATATTGAAAGAATCAAAGCACCAATACCTAAAAGTTCCCCTGATATATCCCATTCAGGAACTATTTTTGTAAAAAAATACCCAAGAGTAATTCCCAAAAGAAAAACTTTCTGTTGCCACGGTTTTTCAATAAAAAAACTATTCCCAAAACTTGCCGAAAAAAAACCGATTGTCCATAAAATCAAAAACAAAATAGAAACTTCAGGTTTAAGTGAAAAATTAGCAGATATTCCAAAAACGGCTAAGAAAAATAGAATAAACAAAATCTGTTTTTGTAAAAGTTTCTGAGATGTCCCAGATAAAAATTTACCTAAAAAAACAAATAATATCCCAAGCCCTCCATATGGAAAGATTACTTCTAATGATGCATCATATTTTCCCAAAAAATATGCATCCCCTCCTAAAAAAAAACCAAAAGGAAGCCAAAACAAAAGCAAGAAGAAACAAATACCAAATACCTCAAAAAAAAGCCCGGTTTTTTCTCGAGATAAAAACGAGGGAATATTCATCATTTCTTATTTAATTCTTTTTCTCGACTGAAAAAATTTTTAAGCCGAGCATCTATTTGTTCTGCTATGGATTCCAATCCTTTTTTATAGATTTTTTTTCCTTCGTTTATTTGAAAAACTAAATCAGTTAAATGTTCTTTAAATTCATCCTTTGAAAAAGGAAAATTATTTGCTTCTGCAAATTTTGCTTGTCGAACAAAAATACCAATATGTGGCTCTGTTTCTTGTTCTCTAATTAAATCTAGCCGAGCTGTTGGCAATTTTGTTTCCTTAAAAAAACTCTGCATATTTTCTTTTCGAACAGCAAATTTCAAAAACCGCCAAGCAAAATCATCATTTCCTGTCCCCCTTGGTACCGCTAATGCATAAACTTTCCCTATAACCTTTTGTGAACCTCCCTCCTTAGGATTTTCTACTTGAGGAAAATAGGTTACTCTTATGTTTTTCTTTGAAATAGATCGTTTCCCAGCCTTTTTCAAACTCGCTTGCCAAGCTTCTATTTTTTGAAAATCTGTAGAATAACCAAAAACCATAGAAACATCCCCAGTTAAAAATGTTTCAAAGTTTTTTAAATCTGAATCAAACTCCACTAAAAACTCACTCCAAGAATAATGTTTAAATCGCTCATCAGCAAAACTCATAAAAAATTTAAGAGCTTCTTCTCCAATGTTTTCTCGCTGTCCAAAAGAACCACTTGCCATTGTTTTTGCAAAAAGCGTTTGAGTTCCATCTTCTGTAAAAAACTCTGTACCCATTTGAAACATAATATTTTCCAGAATTTCAAACCCATAAAAAATATTATCAAATCGTCCCATAGCTATTGCAGAAGAAGCAAACCGTCCAAAAGAATTGTCAGTTTTACTTAAAAACTCTGAATCTTCCTGAATTTCTTTCCAAGTTCTTCCAGGCATATTTCGATCTGGCAATCTCTCTGCGATATGCTCTTCATTATAAAAAAGAGCAAGAGAATCAACTCCAAATGGAACACCCCAAATTTTATCCTCCACTAAAAGTGTATCATGAGATGCCCGTACAAATGCATTTTTAAACAATTCTACCGTAAAACTTTCATCATTTTCTCTCGGCACTAACTTCTTCGTATTTCGTGCTATCCAATCTCCTTTCGTATAAATAATATCTGGTCCACTCCCTTCTGCCATTTTATCAAGCAAAAATCGATGTAACTCTTCATCATCTATAAATTTCACCACTTTCACGCTCACTCTTGAATCTTGAAGTGCAGATAGGAACTCCCTTCCCAATGCCTTAAAATAACCTTCTTCCTCGGTTGTCCAAATTTTCAATACAATCGCTTTAGATTCCACTCCTTCAGGATATTTATCCTTACATCCCACAAAAAAAGCTCCAATAACGATAATGACAACTATGTTTAATAATTTTTTCATTTTTATTTTTATCAATGCATTCATAATTCATTAAAGCGATTTAGAAATATTTTTCAATTTTATAAAAGACTTGTTGGTTTTAAATCAATCTTCCCAGAAATATCTAAAGCTCTTTTTTGTAAAAAATCCCGTAAATTTCCCAAATCATTCATTTTTACAAAAACATGAAAATGATATTTCCCATACATTCGAGGAAAAAAAGCAGGAGCAAAAGTGACTTGTGTATCTAAATCACACTCTTTCTGACAAAGAGTAAAAAACTTTTTAGCGTTAAAAAAAGCCGTTTCCTTTTTAATATCAGAGAAAGTAATCTTCGCCAAATTTGTAAACGGCGGCATATTCGTTTTTTTTCGAATATCATTCTGCCAATCTACAAACCCTTTAGTATCATGATTTTTTACAAACTCAAAAAGCTTTTCTTCTCTATTATAAGTTTGAATCAAAATCTTTCCTCGATTTTCTCTCCTACCCGCTCGTCCAGATACTTGAGTCAAAAGTTGAAAAACCCGCTCTTCTGCACGAAAATCAGGTAGATTTAACCCCACATCCGCCAAAATAATGCCAACTAATTCAACTTTTTCAAAATCCAATCCCTTAGCAATCATTTGAGTTCCCAAAAGGATATCCGCCTCATGGTGATAAAATTTCTGAATACAATTCTCAAAATCATATCGCTTTGTAATCGTATCAGCATCCGCACGCAAAATCCGAACTTTTGGATAAACCTCTTTAAGCACTTCTTCCATTTTTTGTGTTCCCCAACCACGAAATTCAAAACTTTTTGTTGAACACTTTGGACAAATCTCTGGAAACTTTTCTAAATGTCCACAAAAATGACAAATAAACTTCGCCATCCCATCTCTGCCTCTAGATCCAACTTTTCGATGCACCTTCATATTGACCGAACAGTTTGGACATTCAAACGCATGCCCACACTCCTTACACATCGTAGAACCTGAAAAACCTCGTTTATTCAAAAAAATAACTGCTTGTTTTTTTTCTTTTAAAATTCGACGAATTTCTACATCCAATTTTTCTGAGATAGGCGAATGGTTTCCTTTCTTTCGCTCCTGTACCAAATCGATAATTTCAATTTTCGGCAACTGTGTTTCAAAAACTCGTTTTCCCATCTCAACAAGAGACCAACATCCTTCTTTACATTTTTCAAAACTTTCTATTCTTGGTGTAGCCGAACCAAACAACAATTTTGAATGAAACTTCTGAGCAATACTTTCAGCTATATCGTGTGTCCAAAACCTTGGTGCGAACTCGTTTTTATATGTCCATTCATGTTCTTCATCTAAAATAATTAATTTAGGATTTTTCAACGGTACTAAAATTGCTGATCTGGCTCCAATTAAAATTTGTGCCTCTCCTGAAGTTATTCTTGCAAATTCTTGTATCTTTTCACCTTCTGACAAATTTGAATGCCATACAGCGATACGCTCTCCAAACACATTTTTAAATTCTGCAATAAGTTGTGGAGTAAGAGCTATTTCTGGAAGCAAAAAAACTGTTTGACCTCCTTCCCCCTCCAATTGTTCTTGCGCTAGTGCTTTATAGATTTCTGTTTTCCCACTACCCGTTACACCAAATAATAATGAAGGCTTAACCGATTTCTGAATACTTTTTAAAACACTCTTCTGCAGCGAAGTAAGTTCAAAGTTCTTTTTTCGTACAATTTTCTCCTGATAGTTTGGCAATGAAAACTTACCAAATTTTTCCGTTAAAACACCTTTTTTAATTAATGTTTTGATAGTCGAGGATGATATTTTTTTTCTCAACACTTCTGCTGAAAGTTCCGATTTATGTTGCTTCAATATTTCTACCGCCTGTTTTTGCTTTTCTCCAGTAAGATTAAACTCTCCTACTTGAATTTTATAAAAAAGATCTCTTTTTGCTGGAGAATGTTTCAAAAAGAACTTTTCTGGCACCATCAAGGAAAGAACTTTTTCAAAACTGCAAAAAGCATCTTCCCCCACTTCACGAGCTATTTCTAAATATTTCTCAACTATAAAAACTTCATCCAAAACCTCTAAAATACTTTGTGTCTTAAACGCTGGTTTTTTTTCTGAAATATTTACCACCAAGCCTATCTTTTTTCGATTTCGCAAAGACACTTCCACCCGTGCTCCTATAGCAATTTTTTCTATAGCATGCCAGGTAAAAATCCCCTTCACTCCACGAAGGTAAATTTCATAAAAATACATCAAAAAAAGTGTAGCAAAATCAACATTCTTTTACAAATTCTAAAATTTGTTTTAATATCAACACCATGAAAGAAAGAACTCTTCAAATCCTTCAAGCTCTCGTGCAGGATTTTATTGAAACAGCCAATCCAGTCGCTTCAAAAAGACTGCTCGAATCACATCATTTAAAAATTTCTTCAGCTACCATTCGAAACGAATTTGCTTTACTGGAAGAAGTCGGTCTTGTGAAATCACCACATATTTCAGCAGGAAAAATACCAACAGAAAAAGGATATCGTTTTTTTGTCGATCAATTTTTGGAAAACCAAACCCCCAATGAAGAAAAAATAATAACTGATCTTTTCACAAAACGATTGAAAGAATACAAGTTCCAAAAATCAAAAGAAACTGTTATTGATGCACTTCGCATCCTTTCACAACTTAGTGGTAATGTAGCGTTTGCAAACTTAGACAACGATCAAACTTTTTATATCGGACTATCGAAAGTCCTACGAAGTCCTGAGTTTTTACATGAACCAGAAATGGCTGCTCAAATCGTAGAAATACTAGAAGGAAGAACTCGTTTTCAAGATTTATTACAATCCCTTGATTTACCTACAAAGACAGCCAAAATATTTATTGGAAAAGAAAACTTACTCGAAGAAATTTCCAGTTGTGCTATGTTAGTTATTCGATTCTCCGAAAAAAATATTTCTGGAACACTCGGAATACTCGGTCCAATGCGAATGCAATATAGTTTCAATAAATTGTTACTTCAAAATGCAGTTGAACTGATTTTTTAAAAAATTAAACATTTTGTAACTGCTTTCTTTTTTTACGAAGCATGCTTTTTTGAATCTCCACTACTCCCAATGGTAAAAAAGTTGCCAAGATAACGACAATCCAATCTGTTATCTCAAGTGGCACCGTTTTAAGTACTATATTTAGAAATGGAATATAGATAATACAAAAGACCATCAAAATAGAAGACAAAACCGCAACAATCATAAAATTGTTTTCTAGTAGATTTTTTTGGATAATCGACTTTTCTGTAGATCTTGCCGAGAAAGCATTTACCAACTGCACGAAAACTAAACTTACAAACGCCACAGTTATTCCATGAGAAAAATCATCATCAAATCCCCCTCCAAATCTCCACCCATCGTTAAAAATTGTATAAAGAAACGCTGAGGTAACAGCCATTCCTATGGCACTGCCCATTATTAAAAAATTGAGTACAAACTCCTTATTCATGAGTTTTTTTGAAATATTTCTAGGAGGTTGTTTCATCAAACCTTTTTCAGGATTATCTACACCCAAGGCAATCGCTGGAAGAATATCCGTTCCCAAATCCACACATAAAATCAAAATCGCCGTCAGCGGCAATGGAAATTGAAATAAGATTGCTGCAAAAATAACAAAAAGTTCTCCAATATTACAAGCAAAAATAAACCAAATAAACTTTTTTAGATTTTCATAAATTCTTCGACCTTCCTTCACCGCCATCACAATGGAAGCAAATGAGTCATCAATCAAAATCATAGTAGCAGCTTCTTTACTCACTTCCGTCCCAGTGATCCCCATCGCCACCCCTATATCCGCTTTTTTGAGGGCAGGTGCATCGTTTACCCCATCTCCCGTCATGGCTACTATTTCCCCTTTCTCTTGAAGAAGACGAACAATTCGCATTTTTTGTTCTGGCAAACTTCTAGCAAAAATAAGAGAAAGCTCCTTATCTTTTAATAATTTAGATAATACCTTATCTGATATTTTTTTTACTTCAGATCCTGTTAAAACTTTTACATTTTTTCCTTTTACTATTTCGAGTTCTCGTGCAATAGCTTCTGCTGTTACTCCATAATCTCCAGTAATAACAATTACTCGAATACCTGCTGTTCGACAATTTTTTACTGCTCGACGAACAGCTTCTCGTGGTGGATCAATCATGCCTACCAGTCCAACAAACACTAAATTATTTTCTGCCGATTCCTCTCTTTTAGGAACAACTCCTTCAATCGTCTTTTCAGCAAAAGCCAATACTCTCAGTGCATTATGTGCCATTCGTTCATAGTGTCCATAAATTTTCTTTCGTTTATCATCAGTTAACAAAAATGTTTTTTTCCCATCACTCCAATATTTACATTTTTCTAATACTTGATCGGGGGACCCTTTCACTAAAACTTTTTTCTTTTTTCCATCTGGTACAATTACCGACATCATTTTTCGATCAGAATCAAAAGGAAAAATTTCTTCTAAATTTAAAACAAAATCTAATTTTTTACTATAAAAATCTGACTTTTGCACAAGTGTTAAAAGCGAACCTTCTGTTGGATCACCTAAAACGATAAAAGTTCCACTCTTCTCCTTCAATTTTGCCTCATTACAGTTTTGACAAATTGATAACAGGTCTTTTAATAATACTTCATTCTCTTTGTGTTGCGGTGATCCTCCAACAAAATTCAACTTCCCTGAATTTGGACTATAACCAACACCAGAGACTTGATAAATTGAACGATCAGCTAAATAAATCTCACGAACCGTCATTTCATTCTTCGTCAATGTACCAGTTTTATCAGAACAAATAGTAGTCACTGCTCCAAGTGTCTCAACAGAAGAAAGCTTTTTTACAATTGCTTTCTTTCGTGCCAAAACCGTCGCACCTAGCGCCAAAGCAATAGTAATGGTTGTTGGCAACCCTTCTGGTACTGCTGCAATCGCCACCGACACAGAAAAAAGCAAACTTTCTAAAAAAGAAGAACCTCTAAAAATCCCTATAACAAAAAGACCTAAACAAATAACAGCTGTCACCTTTGCCACAAAAAGCCCAATCCGTCCCAACTCAATCTGCAAAGGCGATTTAGTTTTTTCAGTTTCAGTTGTTAACTTAGCAATCTCTCCAAATTTGGTAGCCATACCAGTTTTTACGACTTCAAGCATTCCACTCCCCTTTACTACTGCTGTTCCCATAAAGACTTCCTCTTGTTCTTTTCTATAAATAGGCAGACTTTCACCAGTCAATGCCGACTCTTCTATTCGCAAAGAATGAACCACCTTCAAAATCCCATCGGCTGGAATCTTATCTCCTTCTCCCAATATAACTATATCTCCAGGCACTAAATACTCCGTTTGTAATAACTGTTCTTGTCCATCTCTCAATACACGAATTTCTGCATACACCATTTTTTTCAATGCCTCCAAAGTTCTTTCTGTTTTAAATTCCTGAAAAAATCCAATCCCAGCATTGAGAATCACTATTCCCATAATAACAAACGCATCAATTTCTTCTCCCAAAAAGAAAGAAATTCCCGCCGCCACAATCAAAATCAAAACGAGTAAATCAGTAAACTGCGAAAACAGCATTTTATACCAAGGATTAGCTTGTTTTACCTTGAGAACATTCTCACCGAATTCTTTAAGCCTTCTAGCCGCTTCCTTTTTTGTCAATCCGTTCATTTTTATTTTATTTTACAGATAAGATTAAATCCTTTGATTTTATCATATTTAAAAAAAGCAATCAATCCACTGTTAAGACATATCAAAAATCGATTTCCTCAAGAATACAAGTGTATAAACTGATCTCTGTATGCTTTATTATTAATACTTCATCAACATAAAACTTAGAACAAGTCTTATCAATGCGTTCAAACATAAATTAAAATCGACTACTCTTGAAAAACTCTGGAAAATATGATTCCGCGCGTTTGATTTCAATAAAAGGAAACTGTTTCTGACAAAACTCCTCATCAAATCGCTGATCATATCCCAAATAAATCATATCTGGGTTTTCCTCTTCTATTGTTTCCCAAAAGTTCGCATCCTCTCTCCCCAACCTTACTTTTACAAAATCCTGAGAAATATTCTTTATTTTTAGTTCTTTTTTTATTCGATTCAAACGAAATGTTTCTGAATACTTTGAGCGATGTTTCTTGAACCGAAGAACATTTGTATCCCGTGCAATAATCACAACCATCTCTTGTGCCAATCCTTTTGCCGTCCATAAAAAATACTGATGTCCTACATGAAATCGATCAAAAGTTCCGGCAACAAGTATTTTTTTGTATAACACAGATGAATTTTAGTCTAAACTGTTTATTTCCTGCAATTCTTTATTCTTCTAAAACAGCTTTCATTTTTTTTAAAACATCCTTTTGAAGCCAATCTGAACTCTTAGATAGCTGTGTTTCTACTAAATTTTTCTTCTTATACATTCTTTTGTCTATCTTTTGTACCATTCCTATTTGACATAAAAAATCAAAAATAATTTCAGCCCGTTTTCTAAGAGAACCTGAAAAATCAAGCTCAAATACTTCCTCCACCTGATCAATCTCTCTTCTTCCTACCAATTTACTAGGCATTTTTCCTGTTTCAACATTTTCTACCAAATAATCTGAAATACATTTAATCCACTCTTCTTTTTTCATCGGTCCATTTATCCTAGAAAAAACCTCTGAAAGTTGCTTCACTACGAAAGAAAAATGATCAGCCTCTGTTTCCGATTTCTCATTATTTCGATGTTCATCCTCTCGAACAAATTGGATTTCAAAAGCAAAAAATGGTCTTTTTTTTCTCTTTCCTTTTTCATTGTCAAAAAGACTTATTTTTGCTGAAAGATTTTTATATTTTTCTCCTGAATTTTTATTTTTATGCACAATAATTCTATCCAAAAGTCCGCTAGAACGAATTTCTTGAACAGTCCGAGTTTTTTTTCCTAAAATTTTAGGAAAAAAGCTTTTTAGTTCTTTTTCAGAAAAATAATTTTTTTCTCGAAACTCTACATTTATTTTCGGATTCTCTCTTTTCTTAGCTTCCTCTTGTATATTATGTAACAAAAGAACTATCGTTCCTTTATCTGTATCATCATTAAAAATAAATCGTATTCGAAAAACATCATCCAAAATTTCCCAATCTCGTTTCGCCGTTCGCATTATTTTTAAAAAAGTCCTGATTCCACCTTTTATCCCTATTTCCATTTTAGGAATAACATGTCGTGTTTCATTAATATTCAATATACTTGGTTCTGTTATTTTTGCCCCTTTTTCCAACCATTCAAGTATCTTCTCTGGAGAACTCTGCTTATCAATAACATCCAGATCTCCATGGAATTGCAACCCTGAAAGAATACCTGTTTCATTTAAAGTTGATTCAAATTCTGAATCTCGTCCAAGCACAAATCTTGTATATTCTAAAAATTTATTAAATTCCTGTTCTCGACTCAAATGATCAAGAACATAAGAAATAGATAAAATTCGACAAACAGCTAAATGTTTTGCACCTTTTAATGTTTTTCCTGGTAATAAAAACTGTTTTAATTGATCAATCTCTTTATAATTTTCTACTTCTTCTGGCAATGGTTTTGCTACTTGTTTTAAAAATGAATAAACTTCTTCTTTTTCCTTAAATCCTTTCTTTATTCTTTTTTCAATTATCTTTGGTATCCCAATAGATCGTCCATCTTGCGGCAAAAGCAAATAAGGTTGTTTCTTTATTATCTCCGCTGATTCTTTAACCAATCTTGAAAAATATTCACAACCTACCTCGTCCAAAGAAAAAAAACGAGGCTCAACCCAAGCTAAAAAATCTTCTAAAGTTCCAACTTCACTCTCTGGAATTGCAAAAAAATCTAACACAGAATAATCTTTGTTAATTTTTTCTGGTTTTTCAAATTCTGGGTTTGTAGAAACATTTTTAAAAACATTTTCAATGATTTCTGGTCCACTTAAAGTCTCCTTCCAACACCATTTTTTTTCTAGGTTTTGCTTTTGAAAAAGTATTTTCATGATTTTTTCATACACTTCCGTCCCCTCATTGTACCATAAAAACAAGAAAAAAGTAATCAAAAAGATAATTCTTTCTTACCCATAAGTCCAGACTCTACGGAGTCCGGACTTTACAAAAATATCTCCTTCCAACAAATTTATTTATCAGAAGTTCCTATAATTTTATATTTTGTTTTTTGTCAGTGTTTCTTATACTTCGAAAGACGAAATTACTCAAAATAATAAAAATGATCACTGAAGAAGAAGTCCTACACATTGCAAAACTCGCAAAACTGAAACTTACACCAGAAGAACTCAAGACTTTTCCAAATCAACTTTCTCAGATTTTGGACTTCTTTGGACAACTGCAGGAAGTTGATACAGAAGGGGTTGAAGAAACTTCACAAGTAACAGGACTGGAGAATATAAATCGAAAAGATGAAATCTGTGTAACGGAAAATACAGAAGATTTATTGGAATGCTCCCCACACCCTATTGAAAATCGCAGTATTAAAATCCCCAAAATTTTATAATCAATTGATATAACCTAGACTAAATATGAATATTACTGAACTTTCCTTAACTGAATTAAGCCAAAAATTTAAAGAAGGCAAATTAACTTCCCGAGAGATCACTGAAGCTTTCATTAAAAATATTGAAGCACAAAATGATAAACTCAATGCCATGGTGACTACAACTTTTGATTTGGCAAGAGAAATGGCTGATGCTGCCGATAGCCGATGTGAAAACGATAAACTCCTTTCCCCTCTTGATGGAATGCCATTTACGCTAAAAGATAATATTTGTACTAAAGGAATACGAACCACAGCAAGCTCTCGAATGCTGGAAGATTTTGTACCTCCATACGATGCAGAAGTATGGCAAAAACTCAAAGCCGCTGGCGTGGTACTGCTTGGAAAAACTAATCTTGATGAATTTACAATGGGAGGTTCTACTGAAACTTCTGCTTGGGGGTACACGCGCAATCCTCATGATCTTTCCCGCGTAGCAGGCGGAAGTTCTGGAGGAAGCGCTGCGGCAATTGCAGCCAATTTTTGTGCTGGAACTATCGGAACTGACACTGGAGGATCTATTCGTCAACCAGCTGCCTTTTGCGGTATTACTGGTATTAAAGTGTCTTATGGAAGAGTTTCAAGATATGGATGCATGTCATTCGCTTCAAGTTTAGATTCTGTAGGTATCCTCGCCAAAACAGCAGAAGATTGTGCCATAATATTACAAGTTATTGCTGGACATGATGAAAAAGATTCAACTACTCCAGACAAAGAAGTTCCCAATTATTCAGCAAATCTTCCAAAGAGTTTAAATGGCATGCGTATTGGTATTCCTAAAGAATATTTTAAAGAGGAAGGAATGGATAGTGATGTTTTATCAGTCATGAACTCTACAAAAGAAATTCTTAAAAAAATGGGCGTTGAACTCGTAGATATTTCATTACCGCATACAAAGTATGCAGTACCTATTTATTATATTGTGGCTCCTTGCGAAGCCTCTGCCAATCTTGCTCGATTTGATGGGATTCGATTTGGTCCCAAAATCGATGGAAAAACCTTAGACGAAATTTACACTAAAGCTCGAAGTTACGGTTTTGGCGATGAAGTAAAACGACGAATTCTTATCGGCACTTACGCATTGAGTGCTGGATACTACAATGCTTTTTATCGAAAAGCACAAAAAGTACGAACTTTAGTTAAACAAGACTTTGAAAACGCCTTTGAGGAAGTAGATGCAATCTTGACTCCAGCAGATCCAAGTGTTGCATTTAAAGCTGGTGATGGATATTCTAATCCTTTGAAAATGTATTTGGAAGATATCTTTGTAGCTCCTGCAAGTATTTCTGGTATTTGTGGTATTTCCACTCCAATTGGAAAAAACAAAGAAAACCTGCCTATCGGAGCACAAATACTCTGTCCTGCCTTTAAAGAAACTTTAGCCCTTCAAATTGCGAACCAAATTGAAAAAGAAATAAAAGATTAGACATCTCTGTAAAAATTAAGGTATATTTCTATGGAAAATCTGAAAAAACGATTTTACAAAAACAAAGTTATTTATTGGTTGTTCCTTAAAAATCGTTATATTTTAAAATAAAGATGAATATTCTGCTCAAGATTACAGAAAATTTCCATATACCGTTGATTAATATTCAAAAATAACTAATCTATCCTGCGATGTTCGTGGGATTTTTTTTGCCAACATGTTAAAACAACTTTATCTAGCAAACGGAAAATCTTTCAAAGGAAAAAATTTTGGAGCCGATAGAGAATCGTTGGGTGAAGTAGTTTTTACAACTGGGATGACAGGCTATTTGGAAACACTCACCGACCCAAGTTATTATGGACAAATTGTGGTTTTCACTTTTCCATTAATAGGCAATTACGGTGTTTTTAAAGAAGACGCTTTCCTTAATGAAATTGATAACACTTTTGAATCAAAAAAAATCTGGGTCAAAGGAATTATTCTCACAGAATTTTCCGAAACATTTTCCCACTGCAAAGCTTTCGAAAGTTTTGATAACTGGCTAAAGAAAAACAATATTCCAGCCATTTCCGGTATAGATACACGAGAACTTACACAAATGCTACGAAAAAAAGGAACAATCTTGGGAAGTATTGCCGAAAAAAACCCTTCTAAATTTGAAGATCCTCTCAACGGAAGATTTGTTCCAGAAGTCAGTCCTCAAAAACTGGAAATACTCGAACCCAAAAACCCAATTGGTAAAACAATTGCTTTTATGGATTGTGGTGCTAAAAATGCTATTTTTAGAAATTTTCTGGAACGAGGAGTTCAAATTCTTCGTTTTCCATTTAATCAAAATCCATTTAACAGTGAAGAACCATTTGACGGTCTTTTCATTTCAAATGGTCCCGGAGATCCAGAAACAGTTACTGAAACAATAATCATCGCACAAAAAGCAATAGAGAAAGGAATTCCTTCATTTGGAATCTGTCTGGGAAATCAAATACTTGCCTTAGCAGCTGGAGGGAAAGCACAAAAAATGAAATATGGACACCGTGGAGTCAATCAACCATGTCAGGATTTGAAAACTAAAAAATGTATTATCACTTCGCAAAATCACGGATTTGTTGTTGATGAAAAAACTCTGCCAGAAGATTTTGAAGTGTGGTTTCGAAACCTTAACGATAATTCTATCGAAGGTATCCGTCACAAAACAAAACCAATCTTTTCTGTTCAATTCCACCCAGAAGCCTGTGGCGGACCAGAAGACGCCCAATATTTATTTGATGAGTTTATTGAGAAATTATAATGAAAATATTGTTACTTGGATCCGGCGCATTAAAAATTGGAGAAGCTGGTGAATTTGATTACTCAGGCTCACAAGCAATAAAGACTTTTAAGCGTAACGGACACAAAGTCATTCTTATAAATCCAAATATTGCCACTGTCCAAACGGATTCCGAAAGTTTTGCAGGAAAAAATAATTGTGCCGATCAAGTTTATTTCTTGCCTGTTACACCAGTCTTTGTTGAAAAAATAATTTTAAAAGAACGCCCAGAAGCACTCGTACTTTCTTTTGGAGGACAAACTGCACTCAATTGTGGATTGGAATTAGAAGAAAGCGGTTTTCTGAAAAAACACGGAATAAAAGTACTTGGAACACCCATAGAAGTAATTAAAAACACAGAAGATCGAGAAATATTTGTTCAAAAATTGGATGAAATTGGCATAAATACCCCTCGTTCTATTGCCACCAGAACACCCGAAACCGCTATGGTTGCTGCAAAAAAAATTGGATTTCCAGTTATCATAAGAGCTGGTTTTACCCTTGGAGGAAAAGGTTCTGGATTTTGTGAAGAAGAATCTACTTTTAAAAAAAGGGTAAAAGAGGCCTTTTCCTTTTCGCCTCAAGTGTTGGTGGAAGAAGATTTAAGAGGCTGGAAAGAAATGGAATATGAAGTGGTAAGAGACGGAAAAGATAACTGTATCACTGTGGTCAATATGGAGAATTTTGATCCTCTCGGAATACATACAGGAGAATCAATTGTCATCTCTCCTTCTATGACCCTTTGCAACCAAGAATATCAAATGCTTCGAAGTGTCGCGATAAAAACAATTCGTCATTTAGGAATCATTGGAGAATGTAATATCCAATACGCTTTGAACCCAAACAATCCAAATGAATATCGTGTAATCGAAGTAAACGCTCGACTAAGTCGAAGCTCTGCACTCGCCTCAAAAGCTACTGGATATCCATTAGCAGCTGTAGCAGCGGAAATTATTTTGGGCAAAACTTTAGCTGAAATTCCAAATGCTATTACGAAAGTTACAACCGCATGTTTTGAACCAGCATTGGATTATATTGCACTCAAAATTCCACGATGGGATCTTCAGAAATTTAGGAAAGTATCGCATGAAATAGCCACCGAAATGAAATCTGTAGGGGAAGTAATGGCATTAGGACGCACTTTCCCAGAAGTCCTCCAAAAAGCAATCCGGATGCTCGCAATCGGATCGGAAGGGATTTCTGATTCACCTATAAAGTTTGAAACAAAAGAAGATGTGGAAAAAAATATCCGCATTGCATCCCCTCGAAGACTTTTTGCCATTGCCGAAGGCTTATTGCAAGACTTTTTTTCACTCGAAGAAATTTGGGAATTTACAAAAATAGACAAATGGTTTCTCTATCAAATAAAACGCATCACAGACTGTACAAAAAAGTTGAGTCAAAAGGAACTTTCTGAAAATTTATTAAGGGAATCTAAAAAACTTGGGTTCTCTGATCAAGAAATTGCACTACTCACAGGAAAAAAATTCAATGATATTCGTACCCTGCGCGCACAATATAAAATCTTCGCAGTAACAAAACAGATTGACACCTTGGCGGCAGAATTTCCTGCTCAAACAAACTATCTTTACACGACTTTCCACGGAGAAAAGAATGATGTTTAAGTAAATACTGATAAAAAGAGTTCGAACTTGGGGAGCTTAAAGTTCGAACTCGAAAACACTTAACAAATCCTTGGCACAATTTTTCCACTCGGCATAGACATAATTCTAGCCCCCAAAACCGTTTTTAAGATAACTTGTCCATTGATTTTTTCTTTTTTTACTTCTCCAATAATTGCCGCCATAGAATTATATTTTTTCAATTTTTCTAACACTGCTTCGGATTTTCCTGCTTTCACAATACACAAAATCTTCCCTTCATTTGCCAAAGTCAAAATATCAATTCCAAGCAGATCACCTGCAATTCGAACCGCTTTTTGTATGGGAAGAACTTGATCCCAAATTTCCAATTCCAGATTTTTTTCCACAGCTGCCTCGTTCAAACTCGCTGCCACACCTCCCCTAGTCGGATCTTTCGCCCATTTTATAAGTGACCTAATTTCTTTCATTTCTGATACAAGCGGTTTGGAATCAGAAACAACTTCCGTCTGAAAATCAAATCTCTTAGACAAAAGCGCTACTCCATGCTCACCAATACCTCCTGAAATCAAAATTTTATCTCCAACTTCAATACTGTCGTCTAAAATTTTTTCGGCTATCCCAATTCCCGAAGTATTGATCACAATTCCATCAATCGAACCTTTTTCCATTACTTTCGTATCTCCAGTAACAATAGGTATTTGAAATTTGTCAGACAAGTTCGCCAAAGATTTCAATACTTCTTCTAATATTTTTTCATCCAATCCTTCTTCTAAAATCAACGCACAAGAAAGACCTATCGGATCAGCTCCCATCACAACTAAATCATTAACAGTACCTGCAAACGCTAGATCTCCAATGTTTCCACCTGGAAAAAGTATCGGATCAACCACAAAGCTATCAGTTGTAAAACAAAGCGTTTTACCATCATGAATTGGAAAAGTTGCCGCATCATTTTCAAAATTTCCCCACTTCTCACCTCGATAAAATTTGGGCAAAAAGGTTTGCAAAAACGACTGCATTTCTACTCCTCCATTTCCGAAATCGAGAGAGATTCCTGACATTATTTCTTTAAAAATTTATAAGCAATCCCACACCCCCCTTCGGTAGAAGACACCATACATGCCCCAACTGGATTTTTTGGCGTACAGACTTTTCCAAATAAAGGACAATCCTTCGGTTCACATTCCCCTTTTAAAATCTCTCCACATCGACAAACTGAATTTTGTACCGATTTGATATTTTTTAAAATAGTTCCGTATTTTACTCTTGCATTAAGATTCTCGTCTTTGGGTTCCAAACCTGAACTATTAACTTGCCCAAGACCTCTCCAGTCGGCTTCGTAAGATTTTAGGTATTGTGAAATAAGTTTCTGTGCTTTTAAATTACCCTCACTCTTCACAACCTCTTCATAATCATTAATTACTTCATTTTTCCCTTCATAAATGAGTTTTAAAACTTTATAAATCGCACGAATAATCTGATCTTTCCCAAATCCAGAAATCACTTGCGGCACTTTTAGTTCCTCCCACATTTTTGATCCCGTAATGCAAGAAACATGTCCTGGATCGATAAATCCATCAATTTTTGAAGATTCAACCAATACTTTCATGGCTGGAATCATTATTTTATGAACGGAATATACCATAATCCCATGAGACAAAAGATACGCCGTCATGGGCGTAGTCGTTTCAAATCCAATCCCAAAAAATACACGATCTTTATTTTCTGGCAATAACATTTCCATCGCCGAAAAAATCATTTTGATATCCGCTCCTTCTTCTTTTGCTTTATTGAGCGAACCTCTCGTTCCGGGTACATCAAGCATATCTCCATAAGTAGCTACTCCAATACCAGCTTTTGCCAATACAACCATCGCATCAATATCACTTTGTGCCGTCACACAGACTGGACACCCCGGTCCTGAAACCAATCGAATATTGGAGGGCAAAATATCCCGAATACCATATTGCATAATAATATTGGTATGACCTCCGCACACTTCCATAATTGTGATACGCCGATCCCCAATTTTTTTTGCCAACTGATCTATCTTTTTAAGATAATGATTCATAAATTTATTTATCAGGGGTTCCCCAAGAGATTATACATTCCTTTCGCTTTTACTTCATCTACTTTTTCTATCGCAAATCCTGTATGAACAAGAACAAAATCCCCAACACTTATATTTTCCAAAAAAGACACATTTGCACTTTTTTTGATCCCTCCATAATCAATAACGGCAATCTCACCGTCTACACTTTCGATTTTTCCAGGAAGAGCCAAACACATATGTAAAAAAATTTAAATTTCTATTGATTTTAAAATAATATCCCCGCCTTCCAGTATTTTTGGAAACATAGCTCCACAACTTGAACACTCAAAAATATTCTGATCATGTAATTGTTGCAAAATTTTCGGTTCTCCCTCAAATCCACACTTTTCACACAACACTTTTGCTTTCTTTTTCTCTATTTTCACTGTCCAATTGGTCATTTTTTCCAAAACCCCTTGCATCTCTTCAGCTGGTAAGTGTCCCAAATCCCCTACTTCTACGATAATCCCTTTTATCTCTCCATGAGATTTTGCCTCTGATATGATTGATTGAGCGATAGTTTGTTCATGCATGACTTTATTATCAATGAATAAAAAAAAGAATCAAATTCTTGATAAAAAATACCCTATCTGCCCAGCAGAGATTCCCCCATCGCCAGATGGAATTTTTTCGTTATACAAAACCTTTTTTTGAACAAAAAATTTATTCATAATACTATTGTACGCACACCCTCCAGAAAAAACTACTGGCAATAAAGACTCCATTTTCCCTTCATCTTTGCCAAAAGAATCTGTTTTTTCCTCATTCCTGCGTACACGAAAATCCACCTCATTTCTGCGAAGGCAGGAATCCATTCTATTCTGACCCGCCTCTCCAATTATCCACAACCCTTTAGCCAAATATAACTGCACAAAAGCAGCTAAATTCTCTCGTGGAATTTTTTCTAAGTTTTCAGCTAAAAACTCAAACAATTCCGTAGTTTTGAGTACAAGCAGCCCCTCCTCTTCCTTTAGTATGGGTTCGAAAAACATTTCATTCCCTTCCCCCGACATAGATTCCAACTTTTCGGCTAAATATCCTTCATAAAAATTCTTTTCCCCAAATCCTAGCAAAATAGCTACCGCATCTAAAACTCTTCCACAACTCGAAGTTTCAACGACATTAAAACCTTGCTGTTTTTGCGCATAAAAAGTACTGATACTTGACGAATCAAACTGTGGTAAAAGTTTTTGAATTTTTTCCAACGGCATAAATTTTTCCAATATTCCAACAAGATATCTCACGGGTTCTTTATTCGCAATATCCCCTCCTACCAATGTCTGATATTCCAAATGCCCTATTCTTTTTTCGTTTTGATTTTGTATACGAAATACCTCCCCTCCCCACACTTTTCCGTCCCTCCCTACCCCAGTTCCATCCGCTGCTATTCCGATAAAATCCTGCAAATTATGCTCAATCGCTACGGAAAAAACATGTGCTAGATGGTGAGACACTTCCAAATATTTTAGTCCTTTTTCCTCTGCAAATTTTCGCGCAAAACCCGAAACATTAAAATCTTTATTGCCATCACACAAAATCACTTCTGGACAACTTCCCGTAATTTTCAAAAATTTCTGAATCGTGCATTTAAAGTTTTCAAAATTCTCTAAATAAAAAGTATTTCCTAAATGCGGAGACAAAATTAAAGACTCTTTTTGTTTCAAGCAAAAAGTGTTTTTCATCTCTGATCCCACTGCTAAAATTTCTAAATCTTTGGTTTGTTCGTTTAAAAAAATTTCTGGAATCTGTATTTCTTCTGGAACAGTTCCTCGACTTCTGCGAATAATGAGTGGCTGATTGCCCAAAACTTTTATGATTGAATCATCTGAAAAATTCGTAATTTCCCTATCATAATCCAAAATATATTGCCAATCTTGCACTTCTCTTCGTGTTGGAATAGGTGCATTGGGAAGATTTGCCGAAGTCATCACAAGTGGAACATCCAGTTGTTGGAAGATTAAATGATGCAACGCAGTATAAGGCAACATCACACCCAACCGATTATTTTCAGAAAGATAATAGAATGGATTCCTGCCTTCGCAGGAATGAAGAATGTCTTGTTTTGCTTTTAAATCTTCTCTCTTTTCACACAATACAATCGGTCTTTCCTTTGAAGATAAAATCACCTCTTCCTTCTTAGAAATCCTTACAAACTTCCGTGCCATTTCCAGGTCTTTCATCAAAATCGCAAACGGTTTATGCGGTCTGTTTAATTTTATTCGTAAGGACTCCATAATTTCCTTTTCCGCTTTGCAACAGAGAAAAAATCCTCCAATACCTTTTATAGAAACCACTTTTCCTTCTTGCAATAACTCAATCGTTTTTGCTAAAGGATCAGTATTTAATTTTTTTCCGTTTTCAAAAAAAGAAAGTTTCGGTCCGCACTTCGCACACGCAATTGTTTGAGCGTGAAATCGTCTGTCCTCTTGATTTTTGTATTCTTTTTCACATTCCTCACACAGTGAAAACCCTTTTAGGGCAGTGTGTTCCCGATCAAACGGCAATTTTTCGGATAAAGAATATCTCGGTCCGCAATTTGTGCAGTTGGTAAAGAAATATTGATATCGCCGATTTTCCGAATCGAGCAATTCCTCAACACAATCATCACAAATAGAAATATCAGGTGGTATCTTTGCACCAACTGTTTCGCATACTTTATCGGAAAACCGAATCTCAAAATTTGAAAATTTTTCTTCACTTTTTTTTTCTGCAATCTCCATTTTATCAATCTTGGCTAATGGCGGAAGATTTTTCAAAATTTCTAAAACTGCATTTTTTTGATTAACCAATATTTCTACTCCCCTCCCCGTGTTTTTTATATATCCTTTTAACCCTTTCTTTTTCGCTTCACGATAAAAAAACGGACGAAATCCTACACCTTGAACTTGTCCATAAAGTTGAAAAAGAAAATATTTTTGCATTATTTTTTATGCCTGAATCTTTGGATAAACTCACCTTAAATTTTAAGCAAAATATCATCAAAAACAAGAAAGCTCTTTCTTCCCAAGTCCGAACTTGAGCAAAGATCGACCATATTCGAACTTTCTCAGCTTTAAAACCGTATGGGTTACCACATAGCTCATACCGTCAACACAAGCGATTTTTCAAACCAGTTTTGTGACTAGTTATGTACTTATTATAATCATGATTATAATAAGTACATAAAATCATAAAAAAACAAAATATCGTAAATCCCGTTTCAAGAACGGGAAGACAATTTAAGGAAACACTAACAAATAAACTCGTCTCTCTTCTTCCTCCTAATTTTTTATGTGAATACCCACCTGCACAGACATGAGGGCAGAGCAAAAAATCACAAATAACATTGATAAAATAGTATTCCTTTCTCAATCAAAATCAAAAAACAAGTTCCATCTCTTTTATTTTTTTCAAAGGTTCCTTTACTTCTTCCCTACCTATAATTTAGAATAAACCCATGCAAAAAATCTTCTGCTTTGGCTCTGAACATTTCCCAGGAGATGAAATCGCCAAAGCTTTAGCAAAAAAAATCAAAATATATAAAAATTTCAAGTTTGTTTTAGCCGAAAGCCCACATGAAATATTGGGGGAAACTGGAGAAATTTGGATTTTAGATGTCGTGAAAAACTGCAAAGATGTTTCTATCATCCAAAACCCAGAAAACCTCGAAATCGCTCCGTCTCTCACCTGCCACGATTTGGATTTGGGATTCTTTTTGAAACTGCTCCACGAAAGCGGAAAGATTCAAAACATAAAAATCATTGCCCTTCCTTTTGGAGAAAACAATTTGGAACAGCTTGAAAAAGAAGTACTAGAACTTTTAGAAAAAAATTAGCTTTTCTTAAGAAAGCACAAATGATTGACTCTTTTTATTTTTCCAATAATTGATATACCAAACTAAACCCTATAAAACATGACTAAACTCGACAAAAGTCTTTTTCCTGAAGATGTTTTTTCCGAAAAAAATGAAGAACAAGAAGTCTTGTTTACAATGTTCACAGACTGGCAAGAAGGAATGAAAGAGTTACAAACTCTAACCCCTTCTGACGACCGATATCAAGAACTTACAGAACAACTTGAGTTTTTAAAATCAAGACTTTTAGAAGCTATGTTTCTCCGAGAAATTCCGTTCCCATGGGCAAATGGTGGAATGGCTATTGATATCTCCACTGGAAAATGTGCTGGTGCTGTAATGAATGCGGGAGGAATTGGCGTTACAACAGGAACACTATGTGGTCCAAATCAATCACAAGAAACTATTAATAACTCTGAAATTAAATTTGATGAACGCGTTAATATTGTTCAAAATGCCAATAAAACTGAAGCTGTAAGACAAGTGGAAATTGCCCGAGAAAAAAGTCCTTTTGGAATTTTAGGAGTAAATGTTATGCATGCTTTACCAGATTTTGAAGCAGTAGTCAGAGCTATTTGTGATACAAAAAAAATCGATATCTTATATGTTGGAGCTGGAATTCCCAAAAACCTTCCAAAAATCATGGCTGATTACCCAGATGTAAAATTCATAACAATTGTTTCTGAAGAAAATTTGCCAAAATTCATGGAAAAAATTGGTAAAAAAGAAGGCAGTAGAGAAGCTGATGGTTATTATTTTGAAATTTCAAAATTTGCTGGCGGACACAAAGGAAGACAAGATGAAAACAGAAGCCCGAAAGAAATTCTAGAACAAATAAGACTCGTTATTGGCGAAGAAAAACCTGTTTTAATGGGTGGAGGGGTTATGTACGGATCTGATATTTTAGAAGCTTTCAAGTCAGGTATCGATGGAGTCATAATGGGACTGAGAACGCTCCTAACTCAAAAATCTAACGCACCGGATGAAATCTTGAAAGAATTTTATCTGGATCCAGAAAAAACAAAAACCGCAACGGTAAGAACCAGTCCTACTGGTCTAACATCCTGCATCAACATTGCAAACCAAGAAGAATTTGATGCAGAAAGAAAAAATATTGAAAAATATATACGAAGTCGTTGTGTTTCTTGTATCAACCACAAAAGATGTCAATTTTTCACTAAGAAAAATCCTGAAAGTTATTGTATTGGACATCATCTTTCTGCTTTTTCTCGTGGAGCACGATGGTCTCTTATGTTTGCCAGTAATAGGTTGGAAGAAATCTTAACAGATTCACTTTATACAAAAAATGGCGAGCGATATATCCCAACAATTCCTGAATTAGTCGCCTATATCCAAAAAACCGTAGAACATGGAACTACTTGGAATCCTGAAAAAAAAGGAGCTTAGAAAAATTTCACTCTTTTCATGCTCTTCTATAGAATAAAATTGAAAGAAATTTTTTTAAAAAAAATATGCATAAAAAAGGATTCTGTCTTCCCAAAAAAGAGTTTGGTACATTATTCACCGCTTTACAGTCCTTTGGTGAAGTAATTGCTCCTGTGAAAAAAGATAAATTCTTACGAATGGAAAAAATCGAGAATCCCAAAGAAATCACTTGGGAAGGAATTTCTTGGTTTTCTAGTAAAAAATATGTCTTTCCAGAAAAACAAACTTTATTTAAATTTAAGGGAGAAAAGACGGAAAAATGGAATGAAAACCCTTCTCCAAAAGTGCTTTTTGGACTTCGACTTTGTGATCTCAATGCATTTGCAATAAATGACAAACTTTTTTTAAATCAAAAACCAAAACTCCCATTTTATAAAAAATTTCGTGAAAACCTACTACTCGTAGGATTGTGGTGTGACACCCCACAAGATGAATATTGTTTTTGTGATTCAATGAAATTGCAACACAAATATGACCTATGTCTTTTTGATCGAGGAGACAATTTTCATATAAAAATCGGATCACCTAAAGGTGAAAAGATATTAAAAAAATTAAAACTAAAAGCCGAAGATTACGAAAAAGAACTAGCGAAATGCGAAAAAAAACTCAATACCACTGATATAAAAAAATACTTTGAAAACAATGAAATTTGGAAGAAAGGAGAAAAAGATTGCTTGAGTTGTGGAACTTGTACAATCCTTTGCCCTACCTGCCTGTGTTTTGATATTGAAGACGAATCAAATCTAAAAGGAACTTGCGGTAAACGATGCGTCCAATGGGACAGTTGCATGTACAAAGACTTTACCCTAGTCTCTGGTAAACACCATTTTCGAGGAGAACGACTAGACCGATTCAAACATCGGATTTTTCATAAACTTGATTATTTCAAAGAACAGTTTGGTGAATCCATGTGTACAGGATGCGGACGATGTATCCGAGGTTGTCCTACCAAAATTGATTGGGTTTCACTTATTAATAAAGGAACCTCTGATAAATAAACTCTAACTAAAAATAATCAATTTTATAGAAATAAAGTTATTTATCAAAATCTCCTAAAATGAACAAATGAAAAAAAAATGCTCACAAACTAAAAATTTTATCTTCTCCAAAAATAAAAAAATGGCAGAAGATGAAATCGTATTTCTTCCAATTGATAAAATATCACAACAAACAGAAGATCAATTTTTGTTTCGATTCAAAACCACCATATCACACGATCCTGGACAGTTTTTTCAGTGTTCTCTTTTGGGAATTGGCGAATCAGCTATTTCGATTTGTTCGCATTCAGAAAACTTCTTTGAACTCTCAATTCGATCTGTAGGAAATGTAACTAATAAGCTCTGCAATCTCAAAAAAGGAGACCAAATAGGACTTCGAGGTCCGTATGGACACGGATATGAAATGGAACAATTTCATAATAAAGATATGGTTATCATTGGTGGCGGATCTGGAGTTGCTCCATTGCGAGGTATTTTGGAACATCTATCTAAATACCGAGAAAAATTTGGAACGGTTGAAATTTTCTTTGGATTTCGTGGAGAAAAAGATATTTTATTTGAATCAGATTTTGAAAAATGGCAGAAAAAAGATATGTCACTTGCATTTACATTAAGTGAAGAACACAAACATCCCAAAGCTAAAAAAGGATTTGTAACCAACATTCTGGAAAATTTAAAAGTCACAAAAAATAAACTTATTTTTCTCTGTGGTCCCCCAATCATGATTACCAATACAGCTAAAATGTTACTCGAAAAAGGATTTATGAAATCACAAATTTATGTATCAGAAGAACGACAAATGAAATGTGCCGTAGGACGATGTGGACACTGCATGATCAAAGGAAAATATTGTTGTACAGACGGTCCTGTGTTTCGTTATGATGAACTCTACTAAAATGAAAAAACCTAAAGTCGGTATCTATGGAATCACAGGATGTATGGGTTGTCAGCTCAATATCCTATATCAAAAAGAGTTACTCGACATCATTGAAGCTGTAGACTTACGAGCTTTTCCTGCAGGAAAAGAAAAAAATATTCATGATAATTTGGATCTTGTTTTTTTAGAAGGAGTCGTTGTTAACGAAAAAGATCTGCGAGAACTCAAGGAAATTCGAAAAAAAACAAAAATACTCGTTGCAATTGGTTCATGTGCAACTGATGGATGCGTACCAGCCATTAAAAATTTCATGAATAATAAAAATTTGGAACAATCTGTTTATACAAAAAAAGAACTCAAACAATTTCAAGAACTAAATCCAATGCCGATTGACGCATATGTAAAAGTAGACGCTTATCTTTATGGATGTCCTGTAGATAAACAAGAATTTTTACAATTCATCAAACAAACTTTTTTGGGAAAAGAATTTCGAACCTATCAAAAACCAATTTGTTATAAATGTAACCTACAAGAACGAGGATGTCTATTGGAAGAAGGCATAGAATGTATGGGACCTGTAACTTTTGGAAACTGCTCTGTAATGTGCCCTCATGAAAATTATGCCTGCATTGGATGTCGAGGACCATACAAAGATGCAAACTTTGAAGCATATTTCAAACTGCTAGAATCCAAAGGTATTCCAAAAGAAACGATTTTTAATCATCTTAATCGATTTGCAGGAGTAAAATTTAAACAAATGATTGATAAAGAAGTTAAAGAAAAAAAGATAAATCCCCTCATCCCCGCTCCAAAATAAAATTTTAGAAAAATGACAAAAAAAATCACTCTCAATCACATCACCAAAGTAGAAGGTCATGCAGAAGTGCATATCAAAATTAATGATGGAAAAATTGAAGAATGTCATGTACATTCTGTAGAAGGCGCCCGATATTTTGAAAATCTCATCAAAGGACGCTCTTACAACGAAATAACAATGATTACCTCTCGTATTTGTGGAATTTGCTCCTGTGCACACACTATTACTTCTCTAATGGCAATAGAAAAAGCCTTTTGTGTAAAACCAAGTTATCAAACAAAATTGCTTCGAGAATTAATCACTATCGGGGAACGCATCCGAAGTCATGCTTCACATATTTATTTCTTTTCTCTTCCCGATTATATGGGATATGGAAACGCCATCGAAATGGCAAAAGATCACAACCAAACAATCAAGGATTGTCTAGAAATTATCCGAGTAGGAAATGAGCTGATCACACTTGTTGGCGGACGAGATATGCATCCTTTTTCTAGCATTGTTGGAGGTTTTACAAAAATTGCAGAAGCATCAAAATTTCAAAAAATAAAAGAAGAACTAACAAATATTCTCCCTCTGCTTGAAAAAACTATTACACTTTTTGCTGGACTTGAAATTCCAGAATATGAAAAAGAAGACTCTGTCTTCATTTCCATTGAAAATCATGAAACATTTCCACTCCATACTGGAAAAATTGTTTCTAATACTGGTATATCATTCGATGCTGATTGCTACAAAACCTTCGTCGAAGAATATTTCCACAAAGGCTCTTCTGCTAAATTTGCATCACTAAAAGGCAAAGAATTTATGACTGGCGCCTTGGCACGAATCAATAATGCAGGTGATCGTCTTTCCATGCGAACCAAAGCTCTTATAAAAAAATACAAAGTTAAATTTCCTTCTTCCAATTTATTCCTCAATAATCTAGCACAAGCCTTGGAGATACTTCATTGGAGTGAACGCGCAATTGAAATTTTGGAAAATAATAAATTTAAACCTGAAATACCTATAAAAATCGATTTTAAAAAAACAAAATCATGTCAAGGCATCGGAGCCATTGAAGCCCCTCGCGGTATCCTCTTTCATGATTATACTTTCAATAAAAAAGGAATTCTTGAAAAAGCCAATATCATTACACCAACCGTTCAGAACCTCGCTGACATGGAGCTAAGTGTCAAACAATACCTCAATCAGGTGTTAGAAAAGGAACCGAACAAATCGAAAGAACTATTGGTAAAAGAAATCGAAAAACTCGTACGAGCATTTGACCCATGTTTCTCCTGCTCAACTCACTTTTTGAAAGTGAAGTGGGAATAAGGACACAAAGTGCCATCCTCCCCATCCTCATTCCTTCCTCTTCTCCTTCATTCCTGTAACAACAGGATGTTTTCCATCATTCCCGCGAAAGCAGGAACCCATTTCTAAAATTGTATTCCTGAATGATAAAAAATGTCTTCCCGTTCTTGAAACGGGATCTACGATATTTTGTTTTTTTGTTGCAAGTTTTATTTCCTTAACATCTTTCCTGCATTTCTCGTGAAAGCTCTACAATTTTTCCCCAAATTTCAAGCATTTTTTCGTCTGGTAAAATTGTTTTTTTGTTTCTGTCTTTTAATTTTTGGAAAAGATCCTCTTCTCTAACAATATCAAGAATAGGTTTTCCTATCTTCTTTTTAACCTCAGCGATTTTTACCGCCAACTTCATGCGTTTATCCAAAAGCACCAAAATACCATCGTCAATTTCATCAAGTTGTTTCCGAAGATGTGTTAATTTTTGCGTCATTTTTTTATAACTTCAATTTACAAGAAATAAATGGGTTTGTCATCTGAAAGTATAAAATAAATTCTATGAAAAAATAATTAATTTTATAGAAATAAAGTTATTTATCAGACCTTCCTTAAAAACTTTTCGGTCCAACCAATACAACAAATTCCCCTCTCGTATTCTCTTTTTTAAAATGTGCTTGTGCCTGCTTTACCGTCCCTCGAAAAATTTCTTCGTGCAATTTAGTCAATTCCCTTCCCACACATATCTTCCTATCTCCACCAACAAAGTTTTCTAGTTCTCCCAACAACTTGGAAAAACGATGAACCGATTCATAAAAAACCTGTGAAACTTCACTTTCTGCTAAATTTTTTAAAATTGTTTGTCGTCCTTTTTTGTGAGGCAAAAATCCACCAAAATAAAATTTATCAATTGGAAATCCACTCACTGAAATCAAGGTCAAAAAAGCACTCACTCCAGGGATAGGAATCAATTTTATCCCCTTTTCCACACAAAATTTAATCAATTTAAATCCTGGATCAGAAATTCCTGGCGTTCCCGCATCAGAAATCAATGCCGCAGTTTTTCCATTCTTTATTCTCTTACTAATTTCCATAGCTTTAGTTTCAGAACTCTGTGCATGAAAAGAAACCAATGATTTCGTCTGAATATCATATCGATTCAATAAAATCTTGGTATGTCGTGTATCCTCACAAATAATAAAATCAACTTCTTTTAAAGTTTTTACTGCCCGAAAAGAAATATCTTCCAAATTCCCAATCGGTGTCGCCACTATAAATAATTCTGACATCATTTTAAAAAAAATTCTGATAAAGTCTTCGCCACAAAAAATTCTAGTATTTTTGGCGAATTGTTTTTTTATTATTTTATTATTTTTCTAAGTTTATCAATGTTTTCTTTAGTATAATAAAAAAATAAAGAATCACAAAATGTTGATTTTTTGATAATAAGTTTATTTATCAAAAAAAAAATGATTGACTCTCTTGATGTTTTAAGAATAATTAAGATTGAATTTAATCTTTTTATTTACTCAGAAAACCATGAAAAAACTTTTAATCTTTTTAGTTGCACCATTTCTCCTTTGGGGCTGTGAAGAAAACATAAGCAACACAGATAATAATCCTGAAACAATAAAAATTGGAGGTATCGCACCTCTTTCAGGTGATGGCGCTACTGTTGGACTCATGATACAAAATGTAACTAATCTAGCAATAGAAACAATAAACAATGATGGTGGTATTAATGGTAAAAACATAGAAATACTCTGGGAAGATGGCAAATGTAATCCAGGTGATAGTTCTCGCTCCACACAAAAACTTGTCAATATAGACAAAGTAACTGCTATTTTGGGAGGTGTTTGTTCAGGTGAAACTCTTGGTGCTGCACCTATCACCGAAAAGAAAAAAGTTATTTTACTTTCTTCCGCTTCTTCTAGTCCAGAGATTACATCTGCTGGCGACTTTGTTTTTCGAACATCTCCTTCTGATAATTCACAAGGATCAATCCTAGCCGACTATGCTAATAAAAATTTTAAAAAAGTAGGAATGATTACTGAACAAACAGACTATAGTATCGGTATTGCCAGTACTTTCAAAGAACATTTTACTGGAGAAATTGTTGAAGAAAATTATCTTCCTACCGAATCGGATTTTAAAACGAGAATTACTAAACTTAAAAATGAAAATATAGAAGGCGTTTTATTAATTCCACAATCTCCTGCAAAATTTGAAATCCTTATTCGACAACTACAAGAACAAAACTGGGACAAACCTATTTTATCTAACGAAATAGTTACTAACACTGAAGTACTTAAAAAGTTTTCCGATTTTTTTGTAAAAGTCAGTTATGTTGGTGCTCAATTTATCGTTCCAGATAGTGAAAATTTAAATACTTTTATAGATAGCTATACCACCAAATTTGGAGAAGTACCAATCTATACAAATTATGTCGCTACAACAATAGATGCGGTTAATATGTTAGCTAAAGCCCTAAAAGAAGTAGAATCTAATGACACGGAAAAAATTCGAGATGCTCTTTATAATATTCAAAATTACGAAGGATTTTCTGGAAATATTTCTTTTGATAAAAATGGAGATATCAACATCACACACTCCCTTTTTAGTTTCGATGGAGAAAAACTTGTTTCCTTAGACGAAAAATAAGAGAATAAAAGTAATTATGTGGGACTCAATTTACAAACTAACTCTAGTAATAGGAAGACTAATTTTTCCTATTACTACTTTTATATTAATAATGATTTTTGGACTTGAGATTTTTTCTTTTTTAGAAACTAAAGCAACTATCATCCCTCAACTTTTATGGAATGGTCTTGTTTCAGGTGCACTCATTGCATTAGTATCACTTGGACTAACCCTGATTTATAGTATTGCAGGATTTATCCAATTTGCTCATGGAGAACTCGTAGCACTTGGAGCTTATAGTTTTATGGTGTTTCACAAATGGCTTAATTGGGAAATCTTACCAGCTAGCGGAGGAGCATTATTTTTTGTTATTTTAGTTGGATTACTACTTGAAAAATTCTTTTTTCGTCCTGTCTCTCAAAAAGATTCCATGATTCCTCTCGTGATTTCAATTGGTCTTTCTATGGGAATCCAGTCCATTATTCTTATTATTTTTGGAGCCAATATTTTAACCATGTCCAATAATTTTTCAAAAAGTCATTCCTTCTTTAATAATACTATATTAGCCACCTATCCTCAAATTCTAACAGTTGCTCTTTCCATTTTTTTAATGATTTCACTCATCCTTTTTTTGAAACATTCAAAAATCGGAAAATCTATCCGTGCTGTTTCTTCAAACAGAGCCGTTGCTGAAACTTTTGGCATTAATGTCAATAAGTCTCTACAATGGATTTTTGGTATCGGTGCGCTTATGGCTGGAATTGCTGGCATTTGTCTTGGTTTTGAACAAAACCTAGAACCTCTCATGGGAGTCCATATTTTGATTAAAGCATTTGCTGCAATAATTCTTGGTTCTATAGGATCTATAAGAGGCGCTATATTTGGAGCATTTCTTATTGGTGTTTCAGAAAATTTACTAGTAGGACTGGGCATCATTCCAAGCGGATTTTCTGTCGCTATTCCATTCATAATTCTTATTTTAATGCTTTTAATAAAACCAGAAGGTCTTTTGGGAAAAAGATTTGAATCTCTCCGACAATAAAAAACTAACCATTATGTTCGAATACATTCTCTCTCTTCTTACTATAACCGTTATCTTGGTGCTTCTGGCACAAAGTTATAATTTGAGTTTTGGTCTCACTGGACTTTTAAACCTTGGTCACATTATTTTTTATGGAATTGGTGCTTATACAGCAGCTATTTTAAACACTAAATTTGGTGTTGGATTTTTTGAAAACTTAATACTTGCCATTCTTATTACGGGTGGATTTGCAACTTTTTTTGGACTTTTATGCTTGCGTCTTTCTGGTCATTATTTAGCCATTGCCACGCTTGGTGCTGCTATGATTACAAGTGTTGTTGCTAACAACTGGATGAGTCTAACAAATGGACCTTTAGGAATTCGTGGAATAGAAAATCCTATCGTTTTTGGTTACCATTTTGATTCAGCACTTTCTATTTTTTCCCTTTATTTCATAATCGTTTCTTTTTGTCTTTTTTTACTTTATAAAATTTTTCATTCTCCCTACGGACGAATCTTGAGAGCTATTAAAGATGATGAACTTGCAGCTATATCAGTAGGAAAAAATGTTTTTTCCGCCAAAATATGGAGCTTAATTTTGAGTGCTAGTTTTACTGGAATTGCTGGTGTGCTCTATGCACACTACCGACTTTTTTTAGATCCTAGTATCTTTGCTCTCCCCGAAATTATTTTTGCTATTCTGATCGTAGTTGTAGGCGGAAGAGGCAATTTTTGGGGTTGTATTCTTTCTGTACTATTTTTGCAATTTATTTCTGAAATACCTCGATTTTTTGGGTTTCCTGATGAAATTGTTGGAGCAACCAGAAACATTCTCTTTGCAAGTCTTTTAATCGCTGTTATGTTCTGGAAACCAAATGGACTTTTCGACAAACAACTAAAAAAAACTCTGGAAAAAAATAAAAAATGATACAGTACTTTCAAATAAAAAATCTTTGTAAATATTTTGGCGGTCTTCATGCCGTCGATAACTTATGTTTTTCTGTCAAAAAAAATAGTATCACAGGACTCATCGGTCCAAACGGAGCAGGGAAAACCACCGCATTTAACCTTATTTCTCACTTTCTACCAAGAGACAAAGGAGACATATTATTTCAAAATGAAAACCTAAAAAAACTTCCCGCTTATATCTTGGTTCGAAAAGGAATCATACGAACATTTCAACAAATTCGACTGTTCCCAAATTTAACCATTCGAGAAAATTTACTCTTAGCTCTTTCAAAAAATTATGATGGTTGGTGGACTAGTTTTTTCCCTATAAATGAAGCGAAAAAAAATGAAGAAATCGAAATCTCTCTTCAAAAATTCGACCTAGAAAAACTAATAGATGAAAAAGCAGAAGATTTGAGTTACGGTCAATCAAGAATCATAGAAATATTACAAAAAAAATTGACTGGAGCAGATTTTATTTTGCTTGACGAGCCCGCTTCTGGAATCAATCCAACAAGACTACTGGAAATTGAAAAACTCCTTCTTGAACTTAAATCTAATGGAAAAACTATTCTAATTATTGAACACAATATGAACTTTATCATGAAGATGTGTGATGAAATTATTGTTATGGAAAATGGGAAAGTCTTGCTTCAAGATACACCTCAAGCAGTTCAAAAAAACCAGAAAGTACTAGAAGCTTATTTGGGAAAAAATAATAAATAATTAAAGGAGCCTCTGATAAATAAACTCTAAAAAAAATGCTTGAAATAAAAAACCTCACTGCTGGATATAAACAAGGTCCTGATATTATAAAAAATATAAATCTTACGCTCCTTGAAAACGAAATCGTAACAATTATCGGTCCCAATGGAGCAGGAAAATCAACCATTCTCCTCTCTATTTTTGGACTCACTAATCTTCGAAAAGGTGAAATTTATCATGGAGCTCGAAAGATTTCTGGACTTAAAACAGATCAAATCATTCGATCTGGCATCGCCTTAGTTATGCAAGGTCGAAATATTTTTCCAGATCTAACCGTGGAAGAAAATCTAGAAATGGGAGCTTTTGTCCTTCAAAATAAAACTGAAATTGCACTAAGAAAAGAAGAAGTTTTTAACTTTTTTCCTATCCTTAAAAAATTTCGTCAAAAATCATCTGGTATTCTTTCTGGGGGAGAACGACAGATGGTAGCAATTTCTATGGCATTAATGCTCAGTCCTGAAGTTTTACTACTCGATGAACCATCTATTGGACTCTCTCCTAAAATCGCTGAAGAAGTGTTTGAAAAAATTCAAAAAATTCGAGATTCTGGTACTTCCATCCTAATCGTTGAACAAAACGCCATAAAGGCGTTAGAAATCTCTAATCGTGGATATGTTTTAGAGCTAGGAGAAAACGCACTTGAAGACAAAGCTTCTGAACTCTTGCTAAACCCAAAAATCTGCGAATTGTATTTGGGAAAAAGCTAAAAAAAGAGTATAATAAACAGAATATAAAAATAAAATCGAATGGCATTAAAAGAGTTTTTTCACCCAAAATCGTTAGCGGTGGTTGGTGTTTCTGAAAATGCAGAAAAACTCGGAAGCGTTGTTTTTCAAAATATATTAGATGCAAATTTCAAAGGCAACCTAATCGCAGTAAATCCAAAACATTCAGGCGAACAACTCTACGAGAGAGATTGTATTGCTCGTATTACAGATAAAATATCTCCTTTTGATCTGGTCGTTGTAGTAGTTCCTTCTAGATTTACTACTGAAATCATCGATGACTGCATCCTCAATAAAACAAAAAATATTATCATTATCTCTGCTGGTTTTTCTGAAATCGGAAATATAACACTAGAAACAGAAATAAAAGAAAAATGTGAAACACACAACATAAACCTTCTTGGACCAAACTGTCTAGGAACAATTTTTCCATATGCAAACCTCAATGCCAGCTTTTCTGATGGGTATCCCAAAAAAGGAAACATATGCTTTGTGAGCCAATCTGGAGCTATTTGCACAGCTATTTTAGACTGGGCTGCAAAAAAAAATATTGGTTTTTCTCATTTTATTTCACTTGGCAATAAATCTGGTATCTCTGAAATTGAAATAATTGAAACCCTAGCGAAAAATAAAACTGTTGAAATTTTTGCCTTTTATCTTGAATCTCTCAAAAATGGAACGAAATTTTTGGAACTACTCAAAAAGATTTCCCCACATAAACCAGTTATTATTTTAGAACCAGGTAAATCAGAAAAGGCAAAGATTGCAAGTTCTAGCCACACTGGAAGCCTTGCCCCTAATTTTAAAATTCTAGAAAAAGCTTACAAAAATGCAGGAATCTTGCAGGTTTTTTCCATGAGAGAAATGTTCAGTTTACTGGAAATCCTTACTTACCAAAAAAATAAAAACTTCGGAAAAAATCTGGCACTTTTAACCAACGCTGGCGGCGTAGGAGTGCTTACTTCTGATCTAAGCGAAGAAAACCATCTCAACCTCGTTGAACTAGAGAAAAAAACTCAAAAATTATTAAGAAAGCATCTTCCAAAAGAAGCCAATATCAAAAACCCCATTGATATAATTGGTGATGCTAAAGCAGATCGCTATGAAAAAAGTTTAGAAATTCTTTGTGCAGATAAAAATATCGACCAAATTTTAGTTTTACTCACTCCACAAAGAACCACTGAAATAAAACGAACAGCTGAAATCATTGCTCAATATTCTAAATCATCAAATAAAAATATCACAGCTAGTTTCATTGGCGGACAAAAGGTTTTTTCTGGAAAAGAAATATTAAAATCAAAAAAAATCCCCTCCTTTGATTTTCCTGTTGATGCCACAAAAGTTTTAGGTCTTCTTGCTAATCGAAAACAAAATATACAAGAATTTAAAAATCCTGAAAAAACAATTCGTTCTACAAAAATCGAAGAATTCTTTAAATCCGCTCAACAAAAGAAACTCAAATCTCTTCCACAAAAAGAGGTTGAGTTCATAATCAATCATTATGGTTTTGATGCACCTGCATCACAAAACTTTGATCCAAAAGACATAAAAAAGGCAATAATTTTTGCTAATAGTATTTTTCCTCAAAAAGTAGTACTCAAGATATCTTCTCCTGATTTTCTTCATAAAACAGATATCAAAGGAGTTTTCCTCAATATTGATACAAAAGAAAAATTTTTATCAGCATGGAAAAATTTAAAATATTCTATTGAAATTTCTGGTGTACTAAATGCTCAAATTCAGATTCAAGAACAAATTGCCAATGGTTTAGAAATTATTTTAGGTGTTAAAACAGATCCCAACTTTGGAAAAATTTTACTTTTTGGACAAGGCGGTATCTTTACAGAAATTTTTGCAGATACAACCTTAACTCTTCTTCCAAAAAAGAAAGACTATTTTAAAAAAATGATTCAAGAAACAAATATTGGAAAAATCTTACTCGGTATCCGCGGACAAACATTTGCTTATAAACCTTTGATAGAAACTATGGAAAAAATTCAAAAACTTGTTTTAGATTTTCCAGAAATATCTGCTATCGATGGTAATCCACTAATTATCACAAAGGATCGTGCTATTTTAGTAGATTTTAAAATTTTATGCTAAGATGGAGTAATTTATCCAACTACTCATTAGTTTTTATCTCGGAAGTTTTTGGTTCTTCCAACTCTTGTACACTTCCACTACCAGAAAATCCTTCTCCACCTAAACCTTCTTTAGTTTGTGCTAAAATCCGCTCCATTACTTCTTCTGGGTTTTTGGTTCCTTGACATATTTGTAAAATTTTTCGAAGAAAATCAGGTTCTTTTTGTTCAACAATTAAAAAATTTGAAACTGGTAAAACTAGTCCAAAAGCTGTTTCTAATGTTTTTTGAATCTTCTCCGCTAATTCCATTCTTTTATCTCTTTGTATTCCCTTAAATTTTTCTATGTCCATCAACCGCAAGCTTTCCCCAAAAACATCTGCTCGGAATTCTAAAAACTCAACATTTAAATTGGTTTCCAAAATCTTTTTTATTTGACTTAGCTGTTCCGCCTGAACAAGTTTTGAACTTGTTGGTGTTGCCAATTTTTCTACTGCTGCAAAAATTTCTTCTGATTTTCCTGGAACTTCTATTTCAATCGCCTTTTTAATAATTTCAGAAGATTTAGTTCTAGTTTCATCTGAAGTACTAGTCGCCAATACTTCTGCAGCAACAGCCAAATCTTCATTCGTAAAAATATCCGATGGGGTATAAAGAGAAAAAGAGATGCTTTTTATAGCTTTAGCTTCCACAAAAAGTGGTTTCTCTTTAAAGGAATCTTCTATTTTCAATCTCTCAATATCTTCCCCCGAATCCAGTAAGTTTTTAGCCAAATTTGACTTCGAACGCCAATACAAATCTTTGGTTAAAATAATCCAAATCCTATTAGCATTTCTGTCCAATATTTTTACATTAGCTCCCACTGCCAATTTAGAATCTTTCCCCAAAGATTGAAGCGGCAAATTTTCGGCTCCTGTTTCAAATTCTATAATTTCATTAATGTCTTCAATGGACTCATAGTTCCCAACAAATCGAGCAAGTATTGGTTTTGCCCCTCCAAAATTTGCGGGAATAATAGGAAAAATATAAAGCGCGTAAATCGGCAACCAAAAAATAGTAAATACTAAAAACAATAGTTCATAACGCTTTGAAATCTTTTTTTCCTCCTCTTTTTCCACTTTTTGTTTTATTCCAAAAAAAATACGAATAGCCATAAACACTCCCCAAAAGGCAGCAGTAAATCCTACAAATATTGCTCCTGAAAACATATACCTCAACTGTAAAAATTCAAAATCATAGATACCTAAACTTCTTAGGTAAACATTAAAAATAATAATTCCCAAAAAGTAACAAAACATGAGAAATGTCACAAAATACTTCGCTCCTCGTCGTTCAAGATATTCTTCAAATGCTTTTATTGACATATTCTATTGATTTTTTGTTTACATTTCATTTATCCATTTTTTTAGCAATAGTCTTTACCTCTTTTTTTAGCTCATTTTTAAATTTAGCACCTTTTTCTTTTGTATCTTTCTTTACACTTTCCACTTTTCCAATAGATGTTTTTCTTAATTCACTAATCGCACTTTTAACATTTTCCGAAAGTTCTTCCAATTTTTTTTGTGCTTTTCCTTTTCCCTCTTCACTCAAATGTTTTGCCTGATCCACAAAATTATTGAATTGTGTTTTCCCCGTAATAAGCAATTGTTGTAATTCATCACAATTATCAGCCCAATCCATAAAGACTTCTCTGGATTCTTTTTCCATTTTTTTACCTTCTTCAAGAAGAATTTTAAACGGGTTTTCTGACTTTCTCAAGTCTGAACGCAATTTTTTTCCCGATTTTTGTGCAAAAAGTAAACCATAAAGCGCACCGAAAGTAGCTGCAAACAAGAATTTAAGAAGACCTTTCATTTTTATTAAAGTTAAATCATAATCTTTTTACATCAGAATCATTTTTTTGTAAAATTTTCATGATATTTTTTTATTAATATTTCAATTAGAAAAAGTCTACAAAATAATTTTTAAATCCCAATACTATGAAAATCGATGTTGTTGTCCTTTGCGGATCAGAAGCTGACTTCCCTTTTGCAGAAGATAAAATCGTAAAACCATTAAAAGAAAAATTGATTTCAGTTGAACTTTTTGCGGCCTCCGCACATAAAGAACCTTCACGAGTCTTAGAAATTATCGAAAAATTTAAAAACGAAAAAACTATTTTCATAACTATTGCAGGAAGATCTAACGCTTTAAGTGGTTTTGTAGCAGCCAATTCTAATTGTGTAACACTCGCCTGTCCGCCATTTACAGACAAGTTAGATTTCATGATCAACATAAATTCAACCCTTCAAATGCCATCCAAAACACCAGTTCTCACAATCATTGATCCTGGCAATTGCGTATTAGCAACAGAAAGAATTTTAAATCTAAAAAAACACTGATAAAAAACAAATATTTGAAAAAATTTAAAATTTAAGTATTTTGATATAAAAATATTCTCCTCTCTCTTTCTTTAAAAATAGAATTGGAAAAATCGTGTTTTCTTTTTCTGGTTATGATAAAACGATTGCAGAATATAAAAAATAATATTGTACACACAATGCCTAAATATTTTCGAGCACCAACAGGAACCTTTGATTTCCTGCCAGATGACCATGATTATTTTACATTTATTAAAAAAGTCGTCCGACATCGTTTTCGTCAAGCTGGATTTAGAAGAATTTCCCCTCCCATTTTTGAAGAAAAAGAAACCTTCGCCAGAAGCTTAGGAGAAAATTCTGAAATAGTACAACGAGAACTTTATATTTTTTCTGATCGAACAAAACATATATTTTCACTTCGTCCCGAAATTACAACGGGTATTGTTCGAGCTTTTATCCAAAATGAGATGGATCAACAAGCACTTCCTGTTGAACTTTATTATATTGAACCTTGTTTTCGATTTGAACGACCAGATCAACGAACTAGAAGACAGTTTTGGCAACTAGGTGCTGAAATACTCGGTGAATCAGACCCTTCCATTGATGCTCAAATGATTTATTTGGGACACCGCATTTTGACAGATCTTCAAATACGAAAAGACTGTGAGCTAAAAATCAGTACTATTGGAAGTCCTGAAGATCGAGAACAATTTTTTGAAGCTTTGGCCAATTTTTATGCTGGAAAAGAACGAAGTCTTACTCCAGAATCTCGTGAAAAACTGGAACAAAAGAAGTATTTAGAATTGCTAGAACCGCGATCTGAAGATGAAGAAATTTTGATCCAAATGGCTCCCAAAATCACTGATTTTTTGAGTCCTGAGTCTAAAAAATTCTTCGATGAAGTTTTAGAATATTTAAATAGTTTTGGCATTGAATATCAAATTGACTATTCACTTGTTAGACCACTTGATTACTACTCTAATACAGTCTTTGAATTTCGAGAGAAAAATACACCAAATAAAGTATTAGTTGGCGGTCGCTACGATAATTTAATTAAAAAGATGGGAGGTAACCCTCATGGAGCCGTAGGATTTGCAGCAGGAATTGATCGGCTTATGCATTTGATGAAGTTTCATGGCATTGAAATTCCTCATAAAGACTATCTTCAAATATTTTTAGCCGCAACTGGTCCTGTAGCGAAGAAAAAAGCACTCCCTATTCTCGTAAAACTTCGTGAACATGGTTTTCATGCTGTAGGGGTTTTGGGGAAAACTTCCATGCAAGAACAATTGAAACGAGCACAAAAATTTCATGTTCCCTACACACTTCTTATCGGAGATTTGGAAATAAAGAAAAATCAAATCATCGTTCGTGATATGAAAACCGGTAAACAAAAATGGATTCAACAACCTAACATTTTAGATCATATGAACAAACTTTTGGGTATTCCGAAAAAGTTAGATATTTCCAAAGATATTGTCCTAGATGACACCATGGATTTCTTGGGACATCAATAGAGAAAGATTTTTATTAAAATTGATGAATTTATTGCCTCAGAGTATACAAACAGCCATTCAGTCCCTTTCCGATCTACCTGGAATCGGCAATAGAAGTGCAGAACGACTGATTTTTGCATTACTTAGAAATGAAAGCGGACTAGACCAAAAAATTTCGGAATCTCTCAAAAATCTTAGAAAAAATATTGGTGAATGTTCTTTATGTCATCATTTTTGTGAAATTACCAATTCTGAAGAAACGCAAGCGCCTCTTTGTGAAATCTGCCAAAGACCTTCACGAGATAAAAAATCAATCTGTGTTATAGAAACACCAACTGATTTAATTGCTTTAGAACGAACTCTTGAATTTAAGGGACTTTTTCATGTTTTGCATGGTGTTATTTCTCCTTTACAAAAAGTTGGTCCAGAAGATTTGCGTATTGCTCACCTTTTTAAGCGACTGCAAAACAACACTGAAATTGAGGAAGTCATCCTTGCCATGTCTGGTAATATCGAATCTGATGCTACAGCACTCTATATAACTGAAAATCTTCATAAAATTTTCAAAGGTAAAATTACACGACTTGCCAGAGGCATCCCAACAGGTGGAGATCTGGACTATTTGGATACTGGAACACTGAGTCGCGCTCTCCTTGATCGACGAGACTATTAATTTACAACATTTATCAGCGTTTCTTAAAAAAATACTGATAAATAATCTCGCAATAAAAAAATGTCTTCCCGTTCTTGAAACGGGATCTACAATATTTTGCATTCTTTGTTATTATGAAACATAGATGCTGAAACAAGTTCAAAACAACAATAGATTCGTTCAGAAAGACCGTATTTTTTCAGTATTTTTTTAAAAACCTATCCACGCTTTTTTCCATTCTCGCCACCAAAAGAGTTTTTTGGAGTATGGAACAAAAAACCAACTCAAAAATATTAGGAATCGAAGTAAAACAAACTTTCCTCCTTGCGGGAGAATTTTTATTTCTGGATGAAGTTTTTCAAATATTTTTGCATTTTCTCTCGCTTGAATCGTTTGCCGAATCAAATCTTTAAAATTCTGTGGATGATCATGCAAGACTTCACAACTTTCATCAAAAGATAATACCAATCCCCTTTTGTTCAATCTATACCCAAATTCAATATCTTCAAATCCCCATCCTTTAAACTCAGTAGAAAATTTCATTGGAACTTCTCCAAACAAAGATTTCTTCACCGAAATATTGGAAGTATAGAAATGTCGCCAAGTTGCTCCATGTTTTTTGATTTGTGGAAAATTAAACTGAGGCCCTGTTTCCAAAAATTTATGAAATGAATCTTTGGCAAGTGATTTTGTCCAAGATATTTTCCCCAAAAGTCCCCTCTCTTTCTCTGGAAATTTTATATGAAAATCATAAATTTTTTTCAGCCAATCTTTTTTTGGTACTGTATCATCTCCTATAAAGACGATGATATCTCCAGTCGCTTTTTCTATTCCCAAATTTCGCGCCCCACTGGCAAACACTTTTTCTCCTGTTTCCAAAATTTTTATATTTTTATCATTCTGAATTTTTTTCACAATCACTTCATTCTCCTTTCCATCAAAAACCACCAAAATCTCTGGTTTAATAGCTTCAAACTCTTCACACGCTCCTATTCCATCCAAAACCGCCAAAAGCGTCTCTCGTCCAATTGTAGGAATAATAATAGAAAGCTTCATCAAATAAATGATATTGAATATAAAAGAGTTTTCAATGTCATTAAAGGTCAACCTCTCATTCCTACCTCTTCTCCCTCATTCCTGCGAAGACAGGAATCCATTTTACTTATTCCAGAACTCAACGACAAGGATTTCTCAATTATTATTTTTTTGTTATAAAATTTATGTAATGATTATAATCATGATTATAATCATTACATAACTAATTCCTGTTAAGCTTTTCTGACAAAGACTTAATGAGTGGTTTTGAAATACACTGTTTTGATGCAAGGGAAAAATAAAAAAGAAAAAAAACATCGCAAGGATGACTTTTCATTTTATAATACGCGGGAAAGGATTCTTCTTGCTCATTTTGCTTTGCAAAATTTCACCGAAGGATTTTTGAAATATTACTTCGTTTCTATCAAAAATGCGAACCTTCGCGGTTCGAGTATTTTAGTCTACGACGAAAAATAAAAAAGAAAAAAAACATCACAAGGATGGCTTTTTTCTTTTTTTCTTTGTGGTACGCGGGAAAGGACTCGAACCTTCACACCATAACGGCACTGGTGCCTAAAACCAGCGTGTCTACCAATTCCACCACCCGCGCGTCGTCAGTGATTGCTTCGCTTACTTCGTTTTCTGCTTTGCAGAAAAACTCCGTTGCTCCGCATCACCTCCTCTTCCCTTCAAAACCTTCGCTTCGCTTCGGATTTTGTGGGAGCCCTGTTTTTAAGACAAATACTTCACTTACTTCGTTTTCTGCTTTGCAGAAAAACTTCGTTGCTTCGCTTCACCTCCTCTTCCCTTCAAAACCCGCGCGTCGCTTCGAATTTTGTGGGAACCCTGTTTTACAAAGAGCTATGCTATTTTAAAAAAAATTTCTGTGAACGCAATCACAAAATGAAATTTTTCTTGTAGAATTTTTTATCAAATTATACTAGATATTCTCTGAAGTCTTCTTCACATGCTTTTGCAAATTCCCCCAATCATAAGAAAACTTAAAATTTTCAAACGCCCGAATCATAGTGGCTAACAATTCCCAAAAACTATCTTCTTTAAATAAAAAAGCATTTCCTTCTTCCTTTTGCGCATCAAAATTAGAAAAATCTTTTTGATAAGGCATGATCGGTACAATCCCTTTTTTCATAACTTTCTTTAGATTATCTTCCGATGGAGTAGCTGGAAATAATACTATATCCACATGATTCAATATATAACTCTTATTCTTTGGAATCGCCTCTAATACCTCAAACTGTTCTGGATAATGCTTCTCTAATTCAAAACATTTTGCCTGAGAATCTTCATCCCCTACCGCTAAAACTGATATCACAAACCCAAGTTCACAAGCAGCCTCACAAGCTTGGAAAAAGTTTTTAGCATTTCTTTTATTCGTAAGTGGAGATATCACACCAACTTTAAAATGTTTAGTAGCAAATCTCGTTGTTTTTTCCAATACAGTTTTTGTGACCATTTTTTTTTAAATTTTAATCTAATCATTATACCAAAAAAAATACTCTTGGTCTACAAAATGTCATTGCCCAAAAATGAAAAACATGAAGAATATAAATTGTTAACCTTAATTTATATGAAAAAAGTTGTTCTTCTTGATGGAAATGCACTAATGCATCGTAGCTTTCATGCTGTAAAATTTGCTCCTATTTATCAAGGCAAGCCCATCGGCATGGTTTTTGGCTTTGGTTCATCTCTTCTACAAATAATAGAACAATTTCAGCCTAACTTTTTTTATGTGGCTTTTGATACCAAAGAAAAAACCTTTCGACATAAGTTGGACGACACATATAAAGCCCATCGGAAAAAAGCACCTGATGAATTTTATGATCAACTACCATTAATCTTTGAACTGGTAGAACAGTTTCAACTCAATGTATTAAAAAAACCTGGTTTCGAAGCAGATGACATCATTGGGACACTTGCCAAAAGAGCCGAAAAAGAAAACTTAGAAACATTTATTTTAAGTGGTGACCTTGATTTCTTGCAACTTATATCCGACCGCATTCATCTAGCAAAATTCAATGGAAAAACACCTTTAATGTTTGATCGAGCTAAAACACATGAAAAACTCGGCATCTGGCCTGAACAAATTGTTGATTATAAAGCAATTTGTGGAGATAGTTCCGATAATTACAAAGGAGTAGCTGGTCTTGGTCCCAAAAACTGCGTACAACTCCTAGAAGACTTTAAAACATTAGAAGGTATCTATGAAAATCTCGATCAAATAAAATCCAAAGTAAGAGAAAAATTGGAAATAGATAAAAAAAAGGCCTTTCATTGTCAAACACTCGCTCAAATTCACTTAAATGTTCCTGTTGAATCCGATTTTTCAGAAAAAAACGAATTCCAATTTTCTCCAGACACTATTAGTAAATTTTTCGACCAATTAAATTTTCTTCATCTGAAAAAACGAACTGAAAATTTGAACAAAAGACTTGAACAAGGTGATAAACAAGAACAAAATAAGGACACAAAAAAAAGTGATAATGAAGCACAAACCTCACTATTCTAACTAAAAAAGAATCTAACTTATTTTCAATAAAATTAATTTTCCTTCTTTAAAGAAAAAACAAAAAAAACAAAATTCCCTCATTCCAAAGAGAAAAAGTCCATTCTTTCAAGAATCTTACCCACTATTTTTATCAACCAAATCTGAACAAATATTTTGTTTTTTAAAGTTTTTTTTTATGAGACTCAATTTAAATTACCCCTCTTCAAAAGCAAGTAAGTTTGAACACAAAAAAAACTCACGAATGCCCCTTAAGAAAAAAACATTTGCACAAGGAAATCTTCTCTGCTACCGTTGTTTTCGTGAATTTGATCTGACCCAAAATAAAAATGTCAAACTCGAAAATATTGGTAGGATTGGACATTGGATCCTCAAAAATCAGAACCATTGTCGGTACAGTAGAAGAGAAGAAAAATAATATTAATATTATCGGTGTAGGTATTTCTCCTTCAAATGGAATCCGAAAAGGAATGATTACAGATATAGAAGAAGCTGCTTCTAATATAACAGCTTCATTGGATGACGCAGAAAGAATGGCAGGAGAACCTATCCATCGTGTTTTCGTTGGTGTTTCAGGAACACATATTGAAACTTATGATTCAAAAGGCGTTATCGCTATAAACGGTCAAAATGCTGAAATCAGTGAAGATGATGTTGACAGAGTACTTGAAGCGGCTAGAGCCGTTTCCCTTCCTTCTAATAGAGAAATTCTTCGAATCATTCCAAAAAACTTCTCTGTTGATTCTCAAAAAAGCATCAAGTATCCAGTCGGAATGACTGGCATTCGTTTAGAAGTAGAAGCTCATATCATCACAGGACAAACAGCCGCTATCAAAAATCTTGAAAAATGTCTTTATCAAACAGGTGTAGATACAGAAGAAATTATCCCTTCAGTTCTGGCTTGTGCCGAATCAGTACTTGATCGAAAACAAAAAGAATTGGGCGTAGTACTTGTCGAAATTGGAGCCACTTGTACAAATATAGCCGTTTTTGAAGAAAGTTCTATTATTTATTCTTCCATACTTCCTGTCGGAGGAGAACATGTAACAAACGATCTTGCTATTGGTCTTCGATGTGCAATCGAAACAGCTGAAAAAGTGAAAATTGAGTATGGAACATGTTTACCAGATGATGTGAATGAACGAGAAGAAATTGATCTTTCTCAGATTTCTAAAACCGATGCTCATTCTGTAAACAAAAGACACTCAGCAAAAATTATTGAAGCACGATATCATGAAATATTCTTATTGGTGCGTGATGAACTCTCAAAAATTGGACGAGATGGAATGCTCCCTGCTGGAGCAATTTTATGTGGAGGTGGTGTAAAAATGCCTGGAACGGTTGATTTAGCACGAGAATCCCTTCAACTTCCAGTCCAAATAGGATTCCCTAAAAATATTGAAGGTATTGTAGATCGTATTGATGACCCTGGTTTTGCAAATCTTGTAGGACTTTTACATTTTGCAAATCGATACGGTAGTTCCAAATCCTTTTTAGACTTTGACTTTGGAAAAAATTTCAGCTCTATCTCAAAATGGTTCAAAAAATTACTTCCTTAAAAACTTATTATCTTTAACTCATAATAAAACTCATTCATTAACCCATAAAAAATGAAAGATCTACTCCAATCTTCTATGAAAAACTCAAAAGAAGAAAAAAAAACTCAAACAAAAACTGCCTCTTCTGCAAATATTCCTGATTTGGCACCTATAGCAAATATTGTTGTTGTCGGTATTGGTGGAGGTGGTTCAAATGCAGTTAATCGTATGGTGAGTGCTGATTTTGCTAATGTAAAATTCATTGCCATAAATACAGATGCTCAAGCACTTTATCATTCAGAAGCAGATAATAAAATTCATATTGGACGCGAAGCTACTAGAGGTCTTGGTGCTGGAGCGAATCCCGATGTAGGAAAATTGGCTGCTGAAGAATCTATTGAAGAATTAAAATCTGCTCTTAAGGGTGCTGATATGGTTTTTGTTACCTGCGGACTTGGCGGAGGAACTGGAACTGGTGCTGCTCCTGTTATTGCTAGTGTTGCTAGAGAACTTGGTGCATTAACTGTCGGAGTTGTTACAAGACCTTTTTCTTTTGAAGGACAACTCCGAATGAAAAAAGCCGATACTGGTTATGAAGAATTAAAAAAAGAAGTGGATACACTTATTACTATTCCAAACGATCGAATTTTATCTATTATTGATCGAAAAACACCTCTCACCGATGCTTTTTCTGTTGTAGATGAAGTTCTCCGACAGGGTGTCCAAGGCATTGCTGACTTGATTACCCTTCATGGACTGATCAATGTAGACTTTGCTGATATTAAATCCATCATGAAAGATGCTGGTACAGCTCTTATGGGAATTGGTTATGGTGCTGGTGAAGATCGAGCTACAGAAGCTGCTAAAGCCGCTATCGAATCACCTTTGCTCGAACAATCTGTTCGTGGAGCAAAAGGAATTCTTTTCAATATAACTGGTGGAAATGATCTTTCTATGTATGAAATTGATGAAGCCGCTAAAGTAATAACCGAAGCCGCTGATCCAGAAGCAAATATTATTTTTGGAGCCGTTATTAACGAAAACTATACAGGCGAAATGAAAATCACAGTAATTGCTACTGGATTTTCTTCTGGAGCTGCTAAAAAACCTGGACATGCACAACTTATGAGAAAAGCTTTTTCTCTTGATGACTCTTCGGGAACTACTGATGGCAGTGATCTCGAAACACCAGCATTTTTGAGAAATCGAATGCGATAATACCGCCTGTAAAAACGAACCACTAGTATACACTTTTTTTCGCTTTTTCCCGTTTTTTGATATAAACTTTTTTTGATGACTAAATCTGAACTTAGTGAAATACTCAAAACACTTACCTCTAAATTTAAGTCAATTGAAAAAACACTCAATCTTGAAACAAAACAATCAAAAATCAACTCTCTTCAAAAAATTACCGAAAAACCAGGTTTTTGGAACGATCAAGAAAAAGCTCAAGAAGTTTCTCAAAACCTAGCCCATTTTGAGAGCTTTATAAAAACTTGGAGTGAAATTAAAAATGAATTGAAAGACCTTCCTGAATTACTGGAAATCGCTTCGAAAAAAGAATTGCCAGAAATAGAAACCGAAGTACAAACTTTCGAAAAACTTTTTCTAGAAGAAGAAACAAAACTTCTCTTTTCTGGCAAATATGATAGAGGTAACGCTATTTTGTCCATCCATGTGGGAAACGGAGGACAAGATGCAGAAGATTTCTGTCAAATGCTATTTCGCATGTATTTACGATTTTGTGAACAAAAAAAGTTCAAAATTAAAATATTGGAAGAATCAACTTCCGAATCTGGATTAAAATCCGCCACAATCGAAATTTCTGGAGAAGCTGTATATGGATTTCTCCAATCTGAAAACGGTGTTCACCGTCTCATTCGACTATCTCCTTTTAATGCTAAAAATCTTCGACAAACTTCTTTTTCAAAAATAGAAGTCCTCCCAATGATAAAAAATGACACCGATGTGCACATCGAGGAAAAAAACCTTCGAATCGATGTATTTCGAAGTTCTGGCTGTGGAGGACAAAGCGTCAATACAACTGATTCAGCCGTTCGAATCACTTATCTACCTTTAAATCTTGTGGTAAGTTGCCAAAACGAAAAATCTCAACTGCAAAATAAAGCTGCTGCTATGAAAGTCCTTAAATCACGATTACTTCAACTAAAAATCGAACAACAAACACAAAAAATTGAAGAACTTCGAGGAGAAAAAATGGATGCTGCTTTTGGCTCTCAAATCCGAACTTACACTCTTCATCCTTACAAACTCGTAAAAGACCATCGAACAAATTACGAAGAAAATAATCCAGAAAAAGTTTTTGATGGAGAAATCAACGGATTTATTCAAGCTTTTTTGAGAAATAAGTAATATCAAAGAATTCAAACTTTAAGTTTTCTAAGTTCGAACTCTTTTTCTTCTACCCTCATTCCTGCAAAGGCAGGAATCCATTTTCTCCTCTTAATGCTAACCTAAGACTCATTCTTTGTGGAAATTGCTTCCCCCTGCAATCTCGAGAGCTCGATAAATTTGTTCCAATGCCATCAATCGAAATAAATTTCGAGTCCAAACCATTTTTCCAAAACGCAATTTCAAATTCACTCTATCTAAAATGCTTCGATGCAAACCATGTGCTCCACCCATAATAAAAATCACTTCTCCTCTGTTTTCAAGTGTTTCTTTGATCCATTTTGAAAAATCCATCGAATCTTTCTCTATTCCATTTTCATCGAAAGCAATAAGAAAATCCTGATCACTAATTTTGTTCAAAAAATTATCAGCCTCTATTTTCTTAGCTTTTACCCCTTCCGTTATTCCTGCCTGAGCAAGCGGTATTAGCTCACATTTACAACGAAATCCAATTCGTCGCAGATATTCTTTTTCCCAATCTAAAATTTCATTCTTTTTTCCGAAAAAATAAATTTTTATTTTCATCTAATCAAATTACCCTTAAATTTTACAATAAATAATAAACAAATTAAAGTATAGAAAAGAAAAATGATAAAACAAAATATCAATTTCATACAAAAAAAATTTCTCATTGTATTAAGCATCATTCTTACGGGATGCTCTTATTCTTTCATGCAAGAAGAATGGAATACTGGCAAATTTAAAATTTCAAATGTTATTTTTGAATATAAGCTTCCAAAAGACTGGACAATCCTCCACGACGAATTAAATATCAAAAATATCCTTATTGCACAGAAAAACGACGAAAATTTTATTATTCAACAGCTTGGGGACACCAAAACTCTTTCACAAACGCTCTACAAAGAAGCCTCTAAAGGATTTTTCTACTTCCATCCTATTTCTTTTTCTGATGAATTGCTTGTTTTCCAAGGAAAACCGTCTGTCAACTCCCCCCTTCGTGAATTTCATCAAAAAATAATACCGATTCCCAATACAGAGTTTTTTCTTTATGGAAGTTGCAGCTTCGAATTCATGGAAGGAAAAACATCTGACTGTAAACAAATTATAAATTCTTGGAAAAAGTCAGTAGATAAAAAATAAGCTTTTTTATTTTGTTTTTTATCAGAGTTTCCATAGAATCATTTCGGAATTTTACCACTTTTTGAAAATATATTTTTCACTGAGGTGCCGTGGCGGAATGGCTACGCAGAGGCCTGCAAAGCCTTGTATTCCGGTTCGATCCCGGACGGCACCTCCAACAACGCTCGGGTGGTGGAATTGGTAGACACGCAAGACTTAAAATCTTGTGACCTTAACAGTCGTGCGGGTTCAATTCCCGCCCCGAGCACCATAAAAAAAATGGAAATTACTAGAATTTTTGAATTTGATGCAGGACATCGAATCCCAAATCATCACTCTAAGTGCAAAAATATGCACGGACATCGTTATAAAATGGAGCTCACCTTGAGCGGCAATATCTTGGAAACTCCAAACAAAAGCTTTGAAGGTATGGTGTTTGATTTTTATGATGTAAAAACTATAGCTAATGAGTTTTTAGAAACACTTGATCACGCTTTTTTGGTTTACGAAAAAGATTCAGCACTTTTAGATTTTCTCAAAAACTCTGATTCCAAATTTGTCATTATGTCAAAAATACCAACAGTTGAAAACATTATTTTGTTTATTTGGAAAAACCTAGAACCAAAATTTGAAAAAAAATACAACAAAACACTCAAAATTAAACGAATAAAATTATGGGAAACCCCAAATTGTTTTGCCGTCTATGAAGGATAAAATTAAAATCTCCGAAATCTTTTATTCCATTCAAGGGGAAGGGATAAACGCAGGTATACCCTCTGTTTTTATTCGTTTTTTTGGTTGTAATCTTCAGTGTCATTTTTGTGATACCAAATATGCTTGGAATCCGACAGATACAACATATCAAGAACTCTCCACGAAAGAAGTGGTAAATAAAATTATGCAGTTTCCTCTAGCGAAAAACCTGATTTTTACTGGAGGTGAACCCGCTCTTTTCCAAACAGCCATCCGCAAAATTTTTAAACATCTCCCTAAAAACCAATCGTTTACTTTAGAACTTGAGACCAATGGCAGCATTGAGATTGAAGACGATTTTTGGGATACTATCAATATTTCTCCCAAACTCAAAAATGCGGGAAACCTCCCTTATAAAATTCATGCTTTTGATCCCAATCTAACAAGTAAAACCTGGTGGAAATTTGTTGTTGAAGATAAATCAGACATTCCAGAAATTTTAGCACTCCAAAAAAAATTAACAATTCCCTGCTCTCGAATATTGCTTATGCCACTGGCTAAAACAAAAAAGGAAATCGAAAAAAATTCTCCTCAAATAATCGAAATTTGCAAAAAATTTGGATTTCGATTTTGTCCACGATTGCATATTTTTGTTTATTCCGATAAAAAAGCAGTATAGAAAACATTAATAAAAAACAAAAAATGATAAAACAAGGCGTTATCATCCTTTCTGGCGGTTTGGATTCCAGTGTTCTGGCGCATTTTTTAATAAAAGAAAAAAAAACCAATCTTTTAGCTCTTTCCTTTGATTACGGACAAAAACATAGAAAAGAGTTAGATTGTGCTGCATTTCAAGCAAAAAGCTTAAAAATACCCCATAAAATCATAAATTTAGGCTTTATGAATGAAGCATTCACTTCATCGTTACTCTCTTCGGGAGACGCTATCCCCGAAGGTCATTATGAAGACGAAAACATGAAACAAACCGTCGTGCCCAATCGCAATATGATCTTGATTTCCATTGCTGCTGGTTTTGCAATTTCCCAAAACCGAGAATATCTTTTTTATGGAGCTCATGCAGGCGACCATTCCATTTATCCTGATTGCCGCGGAGAATTTATCCAAAAGCTAAGAGAAACACTCTCCTTGTGCGATTGGCAAAACTTAACACTTGAAGCGCCTTTTCAAAACCTCAAAAAAGACGAAATTGTAAAAATTGGATACGATATGGAAATTGATTTTTCTCAAACTTGGACTTGCTACAAAGGAGGTGAAAAATCTTGCGGTGTATGCGGAAGTTGCAGTGAACGCTTGGAAGCTTTTGAGAAAAATGGATTTACCGATCCTTTAATTTACCTATAAATAATACATGTCTAAAAATCTCAAACAACTCGGAAACAAAGAAACGAAATATAACTACAATCAACCCGATAAAAATATTTTGGAGACCTTTAACAATAAAGCTGGAAGCCTTGTTGTACCTTTTATCTGCAATGAATTCACTTCAATTTGTCCAGTGACGGGTCAACCAGATTTTGCAAAATTTGAAATCCTCTATATCCCAAACAAACAATGCATTGAATCAAAAAGCCTAAAACTTTATCTTGGCTCATTTCGAAACCACGGAGAATTCCATGAAGAAGTCACCCATCGCATCATGAAGGATATTTTTTCCATCATAAAACCACGATTTATTCGAGTCTTTGGAGATTTCAATGTTCGAGGCGGTATCTCTATCAAACCACTGGCTCTTAGATTTGCAACTAACCTTCCTGCCTCAGAGAATAAAGAAATCAAACTAAAAATAGAAAACTATGATAGACTTCGCCATTGGGACTTTTGAATTGTATCTATCTAACAAATCTAGAAAATTTCTCCCCTAGATTTATTGAAAATATATTTTGACAAAAAAAACTTTGTCTTTTACGCTTTGGAATGAAATGTCATTTAAAATTTTTGTTTTTGAAACTCAACGCCGCTCGTACTAGCGGGTAACTTTTGAATCTAAAAATTTTCATGCCCGCTCAACTTACAAAAGTTAATGCGGCTTTTTTTTGTGTATGCTTACTTTTAATATCATGGAAAACTTATTTAAAGAAATACCAGAATCGCTTATCGCACAATATGTTGAAGTCAGAGACGGAGAAACTTTTGTGATTAAATTTGGAGGAGAACTCTTCGAAAAAGAAGAAAAATTGGATAGATTTATCCAATCCATAATATTTTTAGTGAAACATAAAATAAATGTTATTTTAGTTCATGGTTCATGACCACAAACCTCCAAAATAGTTGGAAACGAAGTTAGAGATGGACAAAGGATTACCCCACCAAAAAAAATGCCTGAAATTCAGGCCGTTTGTGCTAAACTTTCTGAAAAAGTAGCATTGATTCTTGCTGAATATACTCCTGTCATTATTTCTCCTAAAAGATTTAAAAGTGATCAAAGAGATACAAATAATTCCACAGCTGACATAACCGACATTGATCCATTACTTCAAAAAGACACCAACATCCTAATTGCAGGAAATATAGGCATAGATAATAAAACAGGGAAATACACCAATATCAATGCCGATAATATTGCTGGGACTATAGCTTTGAGCGTTGATAATGTATCTAAAGTATTTTTCATTGGAAAAACCAATGGTATTTTAGCAGATGATAAAATAACAACCATTCCCGAAATAGAGCCTGAAAGTATAGATTCCCAAAAGTACAAAGATGGAATGTGTCCAAAAATAGAAATTGCAAAAACAATTGCACAAGCAGGTATTCCCGTTCATCTCGTTTCTTGGAATTATCCAGGAGACATAGTAAGAGATTCCTTTATTCCTACCGGAATTCCTGAAAGAGCCACTATGATTTCTAAATTGAAAAACCCTGAAGAGTTTGTTACTCTAAAGAAGGACAACCTTCTCCTAACCCAATTGCAAACACTTCTCTCTCTCAACCCGCTTATTTTACCAAGAACGAAAGATGAACTTCTTCAAAACATTGAAAATTGGATCATTCTCTTGCAAGACAGAGTCATCAAAGGTACCTGTGAAATCAAAAAACATGCTTCTAATTCTGAAATTTACGAACTTGGTGCTTTTGCAGTTCCATGCTTTCTTCACAATAAGGGACTCGGGAAAAAAATATTCGAACAATTCGAATTAAAAAGAAAAGAAGAAGGTATTCTCAAAGGCTGTGCGATCATAAAATCTGAAAATAAAAAAGCCTTTTCCTTTTTTTCTAAAAATGGAAAACAAAAGCCATTTCCATCTTGGTTTCCTAAGGAAAGAAAAAAAGAGGAAAGAATCTATTTTGAATGGGAATAAAAATATTTACAATATTTCTGATGGAAAATATCATTCTCGACTACTTACTCAAAAATTGGAACGCCGATCAAGCGGGAAAAATCCAATTTTCAGCAGTTCCCAAAGGCAATTCTGGAGATTTGGCAATGAATTTCTTTGGTCTTACAAAAAAATCACAACAATCACCTGTTCAAATAGCTCAAGAGTTACAAAAAGTACTTGAAAACTGTGATATTTTGGAAAAAACGGAAATTGCTGGTCCTTATCTCAATTTGTTTTTCAAAGAGGAAGTTTTTTTTGAAAAAGTTTTTGCAACCCCATTGCAAATCGAATTGCTAAAAAACAAAGAAATCGTGGTTGAATTTTCAGGTCCTAATACGAACAAACCTCTCCACTTAGGACACATGCGAAATCATGCCATCGGGATAGCTCTTTCCAATACGCTAGAGAAATGCGGCGCCAATGTACACCGAGTAAACATCATCAATGATCGTGGAATTCATATCTGTAAATCAATGCTCGCTTACCAAAAATTTGGAAATGGCGAAACACCAGAAAGCACTCAAAAAAAAGGCGACCAGTTCGTAGGCGATTATTATGTAAAATTCGAAACTGAATCGAAAAAAAATCCCTCACTCAATGACGAGGTTCAAGAAATGCTGGTGGCATGGGAAAATGAAGATCCAACCATCCGCACTCTCTGGCAAAAAATGAATAATTGGACTCTTGCTGGACATCAAGATACTTATAACCGACAAGGCGTTGTATTTGAAAAAAGCTACTACGAATCTGACACCTACAAACAAGGAAAAAAAATTGCCGAAGAAGGTCTTAAAAAGAAAGTTTTTGAGCATCGTAAAGATGGGACGATTGTGATTAACTTTGAAGATAAAAACCTAGGACAAAAAGTAATCCTGCGAGCTGATGGCACCTCTATTTATCTGACCAATGATCTAGCAGTATCTGAAATACGGAAAAAAGACTTTGAACCTGATGAAATGATTTGGGTGGTTGCTGATGAACAGAACTACTACTTTAAAGTCCTTTTTGAATGTTTATCCCGACTTGGTATTTTAGATACTAACCATCTTTTCCATTTAGGATATGGACTTGTTCATCTTCCCGATGGACGAATGAAATCTAGAGAAGGAAATGTTATTGATGCTGACATGCTCATGAATGAATTACATGAAATAGCCGCTCAAAAAATTCTCAAACAAAATCCTAATCTACCAAAACAAACTATCTATGATACCGCAGAAAAAATTCAAAATGCCGCTTGGAAATTTTATTTACTCAAAACTTCTCCTAACAAAAGTATTACCTTTGACAAAGAAAAATCTATTGATTTTCAAGGAGCCACTGGTCCCTACCTACAATACGCAGGAGTCAGAATCAAATCTATTTTGGAAAAATCTGGTAAAATCATAAATCCTAAAGAAACAAATTTTATATCGGCTCTCTCTACCACAGAAAAACCTCTTGGCATTAAAATTCTTGAATTCCCAAAAACACTTGAGCGTGCTGCCATCGAAAGAAATCCAACTTTTATCATTACCTATCTTTTGGAGCTCTCACAAAGCTGGTCTAGCTTTTATGCCGAAAATTCTATATTAAAGGCAAAAACAGATTTACTAAAAAAAGCACGATTAGCTCTAGCAAATAAAGTTTTAGAAACACTTGAATCTGGTCTTAGTTGTCTAGGAATAGATCTTCCTGAGAAGATGTAAAAAAAATACCCTCATTCCTGCGAAGGCAGGAACCCCTTTTCCATAATTAAACTTTAAAAGCTTCATCGATACTTGTCTCTCCACGAGATGCCTTAAGTAATGCATCTTGACGGAGAGTCGTCATCCCTTCTACTTCTGCTTGTTTTGAAATTACCGACTCATTCGCTCCATCAAGAAGTAGCTCTTCTATTTTTGGTGATATTGCTAATATCTCATAAACCCCGATTCGTCCTTTATAACCAGAATCATTACATTCATCACAACCTTTTGGTCTAAAAAACTCAAGTTCTGAAACAGGCTTATCGACTAATTTTCCAATTTCTGCTTCTACTTTTTTTAATGTTTTTTCTTTAATGACAAATTTTTCTCTACAATGAGGACAAATTTTAAGTACCAATCTTTGAGCAATAATTAATTTAAGTGAAGACGCTAAGAGAAAAGATTCAATACCAATATTTAAAAATCGAGTAATTGTTGAAACTGCTGAATTAGAATGAATGGTTGAATACACTTCATGACCTGTCAAAGATGCTTCTATTGCCAATTTCATGGTTTCTTTATCTCGAATCTCCCCAACCATAATCACATCTACATCTTGCCTAACTAAAGAACGAAGCCCTAATGCAAAAGTAAACCCTATTTCTGTATTTATCTGCGTTTGATTTACATCCTTCATCTGAAACTCAACAGGATCTTCCAATGTCGCAATATTCGTAACAAAAGAATCGTATGTTTTCAACAATGAAAAAAGAGTTGTTGATTTACCAGACCCAGTCGGTCCTGTAGCAACAACTAATCCATTTTTTCTCTGAAGAGCTTTTTCTATTTTTTCCATATGCGACTCTGAAAAACCAAGAGTCTCTAGTGATGAATCCTTATTTTGATTTGATAAAATTCGTATAACAATTTTTTCATCCTGCACAGTTGGAAAACTAGAAATTCTAAGACTTATTGTTTCATTTCCAAATTTGAAAGCTGTTTTTCCGTCCTGTGGTACACGACTTTCATCTATCTTAAGTCCTCCTGTTACTTTAATTCTTCGTTTCAAATACCCATAAATATCACGCGGATAATTTTTATAAAGAAAAAATTGTCCATCAATACGAAATTTTATATGAATCATCTTTTCTTTCGGTTCAATATGAATATCACTCGTATTTTTTTGAAAAGCATTTTTCAACATTTCATTAATGAGATTCACTATATCATTCTCATCAGTAAAGTTTACTTGAGTAATCTCATCTTTATTTTGTTGCATTACCTCTCGTGGTCCAAGTCTTAATTCCATTTTGAAAAAATATTATACATCTGTGTATGATATCATGTTTTTACAAAAAAAACAACCAATTAAAGTAAAAACTTAGGTGGACGAAGACCTTTTATTTTTTTCACCAAAGGAAGCTCCTTTATACCAATTTTTCCAACATATAAATCTGAAATAATTCCTCCTTTTTTAACAAATTTTTCAATATCGCGATTTCCAGAAAAATAAATAGAATCTTTGGTAAACGCTGTTTTTAGCTCTGTATTTTGCAGCCCTCTTTTCACCTTCACACACAATTTCCAAACTAAATCATCTGAAATCTCAAAAGTATTTTTCAAATAATGGAATAAATCCAAAAAACTCATTTTACCAGCCATATAAATCGCCACCACCAAATAAGCAGGAGTCAAAAACTTATCCCCCAAAGGAATTTTGAGTTGATTCTGATTCCAAACAGCTAAACCCTCTTCTGTCCTTAAATAATTAGCCGTCCCTCGTTCAAAAATTCGTAATGGTTGAAGTTTTCCATTTTCAAAACGAAAAATATGAGTTCCAATTTCATGTGATAATAAAGCTTTCAGTCTATTTTTTTTAAAACTAGCCTTCTTTTTTACCAAAATAAACCCCTTTTTCGTCACTTGTATATCCACTACACTATCTTCCATAATTTTAATTTTCCAATGTGATAACCTATGTTCATTCAAAAAAGTCTCCAATATTTCTACTGCTCTCTTTGTATCTAATTCCTCACTATTATCTAAAACTAACTTATTTTTATGTAAAAACCCTAATGCATCCTTGTAAATAGCCTTGGTAACTGATCCAAAAATCTTTTTTGAAAAATCACCAAATTCAACAGAATCTCTAAATTCCAAAAGAAACAATTTCCACTTTATCTCTTCAATTTTAGCTTCATATAAAGGAAAAAGTTCATGATTCACTTTTGGTATTTTTTTTAATTCATTTCGAAAAAATGAGAAATCTAAATCACAATCTCGATAAAAAAAGCGAGGAGAAAACTCTGGATGATTCAAAAAAATAGCTTTCTGTTCAGATAAATTTCGAGGATTAATATAGGATAAAAGTTTTATTTTTGAATCCAATTCACAAATTTTAGCATCAATATTTTTAAGCATTTTTTCATCTACTGAACAGGAAGAAATCTCTGCTAAATTTTTCTGTTCAAATTTTTTACTCACATCAATATAAAAATCTGTTAAAAACTTTCCTGCTAAAATCAAGTCTATATCTTTTCTCATAGATTTTTCCACTGGCAACTTCAATCTTTTTTCTCCTATCATTATATCTAAAAATTTTTCTTTTTTGTCATAATATTTGTAAGAGATTTGATTATTTTCTGCCAAAAGATCTATCTGTGCAACCAAACTTTTAGGTTCATCCCTATTTAAAATCACATTTTCATAAATTCCTAAAATTGGCTTTTGTGCAAACTCCGTTTCAAGAATCTGCTTCTCTGAAAATAAAGTTCTTGCCACTTCCACCGCATCTTCTGGTGTTAGAACTTTAAGATCTGATACTTTTTCTAATCTTACACGAAGAGGTGTCCGATTAGCCACTTGAATTTTTAATCCAGGACGCGCATTTATTTCCAATACTTTTATACCCGTTTTTGTCATCACTAAATCAACTCCCAAAAAACCAATATTCGTAGATTGTTGTATTTTAGAAACACTCAATAGTACTTCATCCCAAAAAGGAACTTGAAAACCAGCTGCCATCTCTCCGTTTGGTAACCGTTTTATAAATTTTGATTTCAATGCTGCGCCTGTCGTCTTTCCGCTTCCCATATCAATCCCCATTCCAATTGCACCTAGCTCCATATTCGCTTTCCCGTCTGATTCTGGTGTTGGAACACGCAACATAGCCATTACTGGTACTAAATTGAAAACAATCACTCTAACATCTGGTAATCCAGCATCCGTAAGGATTCGAAAATCGGGATGTGGATCTAACTTTTCTTCAAAAATTACTTGATCGGTTGTTCCAGAAATAGAATATTTCCCATCCAATATTTCAATACACTGACGATATAAAGACTCCTCATTAATCTTTTTACCTGAAACCGTAATCCACATCTCACCTTCTTTTCTAGAAATTACTAAAATGCCTCCTCCACCAAATCCACGATTAGGTTTTAAAACAAAACTATCGGGTAATGAATTAAAAAAAGCCGTAGTTAATTGTTTATAATCTTTTACCACCTGATAGAGTTTTGCTACACCAATTCCTCTCGATTCAAGAAACTGTTTTGTAAAAATTTTATCATCCGCAAATCGTTTATGCTCCAATGAATTATATTTATAAATATAATTCAAATTTCGTGCATTCATACCAAGTATTCCTGAAACTTTTTTTGAAAAAATCATAATTATTTCGTTGTTTATTTAGCTGAAACACACATATCTCAACTATTATTCTTCCTGTACATCATCATGTAAAAGTGCCCTAAATTTGAAATATTCTGAAATTCGAAGCCCAGTAAATTTACCAAGCCAAACCGTTCCAACCATCGGCAACAAAATCCACTCAGGCATAGCTAAAATACTGTTTTTTATAAATTCCCACTCAACAAAGAAATATGCCAACAATGCAACAACTACTGTTTCAATAATCGCTATTATAGCATTTTTCAATCCACTGGATGATTGGGAAGCTAAAAATTTTTCCGAAATAGTAGACATAACCATCATAGGAAAAATAGTTAAACCAAGATTAAGACTTGAATCAAAATAAACCGCTAATCCCAAGATACCAAAAAAAGAAAGTGCCAAGAAACTAAAAAGCAATGCAATTTTTGGAATATATAAAAGTTCCACCTTTTCAAAAATAGTTCGGATAATATAACTCACCAAAAGCACTACCAGAAAAACGACTAACCCAAAATTCAATCCCAAAACCAAAAAACTAAGAGAAAGCATAATTGGTGCAAAAACCCCAAAAGTAGAAACTCCCACAAATTGTCGCAAAAAAGCAATCAAAAAAGCCAAAAAAGGAACCGATAGAAGCAGATAAATAATGTTTTGTGAAATTCCTCTTGTTACAAAATAGGTTGTTAATTTGGAAAGAGGCAAAAATCCCGAAGTACGACTTCGGTTATCAATGATTCGATATTCAATTCCTCTCATTTCCAATTTTTTACTCACATCTTCTTTTTGCTCTGATTCAAAAATCGGCACCAGTGATTCTTTTCGTGTTAACAAAATAAAGCCTGGTCGCAACACCTCAAAAATCGGCTGAGAAAGTTTTGCCATTTTAGCTAAATTTTCTTCTGAAAGTTTAACCCACAACTTTTCAGTCAAATCAAACTTTTTCTCTGGAGATACTTTTTTCCAAAATTGAGTAAAACTTTGTAACCCCGAAATAGATTTAGTATCAAAAATAACAAAACGAGAATCTCGTATAAAATCCGCATTTTCTTGGAATTTTGATACAAATGCTTCTTCTACAGAAAAACCCTTTTTTTCTCCTTCATATAATATTTTTTTAAGCCAAATCCCCTTCTCTTCCGCTAATTTCTGAATTTCCATGAATTTTTTTGCATTATCAGAAACAAGCACTCCCTTCTGATTGTAAACTAGAACTTCTTTGGTAATAGATTCTTTTTTCCGTCCCTGTTTTACATTCAATTTAACCGTGTACTTCCCCGGATTTTCATAGGTATGTAAAATCGTTTCCCCAAACTTTGGACGACTACCATCTCCAAAATCCCAAGAGAAAAGGGGGCGTCCATAATTAGAAATAGAAATAATTTTTGAAGTATCTCCTCCAAATAAAAATTTTTCTCCAAGACTCCCTTGATCTTCCGCTGTAATAGCTGGTTCTATTTGTTCCTCTTCAAACACTTTTTCTACTATTTCACCTGTTTCTTCCATTATTTCAACCTTCGATTTCTCCTGTTGCTCTAATGCCAATTCAGCCAATACAAATCCTGGAACTAATAAAAACAAAACTAAAATTTTTTTCATCAAAATAATGATACTTAAAATTTTAAAACTTAAAAATGAAAAATTTTGATTATTGGTTATGATAATTTTGATGCAAGTAGAAATTTTCAGAATCGATAACACACTTGAACTTCCTCACTTTGAAACTTCTGGTAGTTTCGGATTTGATTTTTTGTCCAGAAAAACTACAAAAATACCTCCATCCTCTCGTGGACTTATTCCAGGCAATATCATTATTAAATGTCCTCCTCATTTGGCACTTCTTATTTTACCTCGAAGTTCTTTATTCAAAAAAACAAATCTCATTTTCCCTCACTCTATTGGACTAATTGACAAAGATTACTGCGGAGGAAAAGATGAAATCATGATCCAAGTTTTCAATCTTGGAAAGGAAGAAGTCATTATAAATCGCGGGGAAAAAATTGCACAAGGTCTTTTTGTTAAAACAGAAAAAGTAGATTTTACAGAAATTCCAGAAACCTTTTTAGGAAAAAATTCAAGAGGTGGATTCGGCAGCACAGACACAAAAAACTAAAAAATAACATATGGAAAAAATTTTTACTGATTTTTTAAAAAAAGAGTCTCTCCTTGGAAAAAAACTTCTCCTTTGCGTTTCTGGCGGTGTTGATTCTCGCGTTTTACTGGAAATTGCCGTAAAAAGTATGGATAGAAAGAATCTAGCTGTCTTTCATCTAGATCATGCACTACGATCAAACTCTTCAAAAGATTTCAAATTTGTAAAAAACCTCTGCAAAAACAATAATATTAACTTTTTCGGAGAAACTCTTAAAACAACAGTACAAAAAAATAAAGAAAACTATTGGCGAGAACAAAGAAAGAATCTTTCCCAAAAAGCCGCTAAAGAATTTGGAGCAACAAAGATATTGACCGCACATCATGCTACAGATTTTTGTGAAACCATGATTTTTCGCTTTACAAAAGGATCTGGTCTCTCTGGATTATTCCCTTTTGATATCTCAACTAAACCATTTTGGCAAATCCCTAAAACTGAAATTTTAAAATATGCAAAAGAAAAAAAACTTTCTTGGAGAGAAGATCCTTCCAATAAAAATGTTGATTTTAATCGAAATTTAATTCGAAATAAGGTTCTCCCTAAACTTCGTAATATTACACAAAACCTTGAAAAAGTTTTTCTCCATGAATCCGAAATATTCAAAGAAACACAGGCATTTCTAGACTTATCACTTATCGAAAAACTAAATTTTGATAAATCTTTTGATTTTTCTTATGGAATATTAGATTTAAACCAATTTGATAATCTTCCTAATATCCTTCAAAAAGAATTTCTCCGAAAAATTGCTCAAAAAACACCAAGTTTTTCGGAAGTAAAAGACTGTCTCAAATGGCTTAAAAACAACCCAAAAGGAAACTCTAAGAAAGAAATTGGTGGTAGAAAAGTTTATCTTAAAAAAAATATTCTTCACTGGAACTGAGGAATTTTATAAAAAAAACTGTATTCTTTCTAAATATTCCACCTCGAAAAAATCCTTTAAGTTCTCTTTTTTCACCCACGCATGGTCTATGATCTCTTCTCCATCTACTTTTACTAATCCGTTCAAATAATCTGCTCGGAAAAATTTCACATGAACCCCAAAAACCCCTTTTTTATGGCGTTTAAAATCTTTCGGGAACAAATATTTATAATCTCCTATTGAGTTTTCTCCTTTAAATTTAACATTTAAATCTTCTCCACATTCTTCTTTCAACTCTCTTTCGGCAGCTTTCTTATCCATTTCCCCTTCCTCTTTTCCTCCTTGTGGAAACTGCCACGCATAATCTTTTCGTGGTTTTTTCACAATTAGATACTGCAAGCCACCATCTTGAACTTTTTCTAGAATAATAGCACTTACACTTCGTAACTCATTATTCCAATCAGATAATTCCAACCAAAATTCTGGCCAAGATTTTGCCACACATTCCTGATCCGTAATCTGAAAAGACGCTTTCAATACTAAACGAACAATCCCAAACACCATTGCAATCCGATGATCATCAAACGAATTAAGAATCTTCTCATCTTTTCTAAAAACCGCTTCATCACCCCATATCTTAACAATATCATCTTTTACCTCGATACGAACTCCTAACTTCACTAATCCTTGCCGCATAGCTTCAATCCTATCACATTCTTTAACCCTTAAACTTTCAAGTCCATAAAATTCCGAATAACCTTTAGAAAAAGAAGCCAGAATCATACCTGTCATACTCACATCTGGCATGGTTGAAAAATCAATTTCTCCAAGTGGAGTTAACACTTCTGGCGGTTGAATCTGAACTTTGTCCCCAAATCTAACCACTTTTGCTCCAAATTTTTCAGCTACTTCCAAAAACTTTTCATCCCCTTGAAAAGTCTTTATTCCAAAATTTTCAATCGAAATTTTCTCTTTTTTAAGCAAGCTGTAGGCTATCGGATAACTCGCAGAACTTGAATCAGCTGGAACCAAAAATTCTCTTGGAGACTTCAATCCTGGTAATATCTTAAATTTTTGATAATTCTGTGAAACTTCTACAGATACCCCCCATATTTTCAAAATTTCCACTGTCATTTTTACATACGGTAAACTCTGAATCGCCTCTGACACTTCTATTTCTAAACCGTTTTCAAACTTTGGAGCTACCAATAAAAGCCCTGAAATAAATTGCGAGCTAACCTTTCCAGATATTTTTAAAGAACTTCTATTCATTGTTTCTAGTCCTTTATTGGAAAATTTAGCTGGCAAAAATCCTTTTTGTCCTAAATACTCAATATCCACACCAAAAGAACCTATTGCTTCAAATAAATCTAAAAAAGGTCTCTCGTACATTCGTTCAACACCTTTCAATGAAAAAGTTCCTTCTAAAATAGTCGAAAGAGCCACCAAAAACCGAGCCGGAGTTCCACCATTACCAATAAAATTGTCCGAATTATTCCCTTTCAATTGTTTAGGAGGTATTATTTTTAGTCCCCCATTTTTTTGTTCTTCAAAAATAACACCAAATTTGATCAAAGCATTTTTTAAAAAAATAATATCATTGGAAATCAGTAAATTATATAAAATCGTTGACTCAGAAGACAATGCTGCCAATACCAAAACTCTATTTGACACAGATTTCGATCCTGGAACATAAATCTTTTTCATTTCACTTAGAGTCTATCCCAAAACTTATTAATTTTAAATAAAAAAGCACTTCATACCATCAAAACATTCTACGCTACTGTGTTTAAGAAAACACCGATAAAAACGAAAATAACAAACCAATTTCGTACAAAAAAATAATATTTTAATTAATTTTTATCAAAATCTTTATTTTGTTGTTACAAATTTATTAAATCAGTATTTCTTTAATCTATTTTACTTCCAAAATTTCATAAGTAAAAGTTCCTCCTGGCGCGATTATTTTTACTTTATCCTTCTTCTTTTTCCCTAAGATAGCTGCCCCTACTGGTGATTCATTTGAAATCTTCCGCATTATAGGATCTGCTTCTGTTGATCCTACAATCGTATATTCATGTTTTTCTTTTTCGTCTAATCGTTTAAGACCTACAGTTGATCCAATCTGAACTATTCCTTTATCAACACTCTCTTCAATAATCTTAGCATTTTTAACCTGTGACTCTAACTCCAAAATACGACCTTCAATAAAAGCTTGTTGATTTTTAGCTTCATCATACTCTGAATTCTCAGAAAGATCTCCATAAGAAATTGCTTCAGCTAATCGCTCTGATACTTCCTTCCTTCCTATAGTTTTTAACTCTTTCAATTCTATTTTCAGTTTTTCTAACCCAGACTTTGTTATTAACACTTGTTCTTTATCATCCGTTGTTGTGTTGGTTATTTTTGCCATCTATTTTATTTATTAAAGCGAAATAAAAGATAAAAGTTTTTTTAAAAAAATCAATTTTTTATAATGAAGTTTCAATAGGTCCAAAAAGTGCTTCATTCATCATTTCCTTTTTATAGTGTGGATCTTCTGAAATCTTAATAGCCATTGGATGCATTCTCAATTTCTCCAATACTTTTGCCTCAATCTGTCGAATCCGTTCTCTCGTCACATTAAACTCTTTTCCAACTTCTTCTAAAGTGTGAGGAACACCATCGTCCAAACCAAATCTCATTTTTATAATTTTTTGTTCTCGTGCTGATAAATATTCTAAAAGATCCGTAATATTTTCCTTTATCATTTCTCGATGAGCTGCTTCAAATGGAGAAAGTGCCGATTCATCTTCTATAAAATCCCCTAACTTTGAATCTTCCTCTGATCCTACAGGAGCTTCAAGAGAAACTATATCTTGTGAAATTTTTAAAATATGATTTACTTTTTTTATATCTAAATCCATTTCCGCAGCAATTTCCTCTGGAATCGGTTCTCGTCCCAATTCTTGCTGTAATCTTCGTTGTGTATGCGTCAATTTATTAATCGTTTCCACCATATGTACTGGAATACGAATCGTTCTAGCTTGATCAGCAATTGCACGCGTGATCGCTTGCCGAATCCACCATGTTGCATAAGTCGAAAATTTAAATCCTTTTGTATAATCGAATTTTTCTACAGCTCTCAATAAACCAAAATTCCCTTCTTGCATCAAATCCAAAAATGGAAGTCCCCGTCCAATATACCGTTTAGCGATAGAAACAACTAATCGCAGATTAGATTCAGCTAATTTTTGTTTCGCTGACAAATCCCCTTTTTCAATTCTTTTTGCCAACTCTACTTCTTCTTTTGCATTCAAAAGTGGTACTCGTCCAATTTCATTAAGATACATACGCACCGAATCATTTGAAATCTCTGATAAATCTACAAAATCATCTTCCGCTTTTTCATCTTCTTCTATTTCTTCTTTTTTTAAATCCTCATCAGTCGGCTCTATTTCTTCTATAATTGGTTTTGCCGATTTCCCTTCTTCTTTTCTTTTCAATCGTTCTTTCCAAATTTTTTCCTCACGAACATCAACTACATCAACTCCTAAATCCAAAAACAACTCGTACAAATCATCCAAGAGCAACAAATTTTTCTCTACATTAGGAACTACTTTCATTAACTCCTGTTCTGTAATAATTTTTTGGTCTCGCCCTTTCTGAATCAAATTTTGTATTTCTTTTGAAAAGTTACTAATTCGTTTTTGGTATTTTGGCATATTTTTCTTAATAATTATAAATCAAAAGCTCATTTAAATAATTTAAAACTGCTCTAGAAACTCTTTTTTCTGAGAAGATAAGAGTCGAATATCTTCAATCTCATATTTCATCATTACGAGTCGTGTCAATCCAAAACCAAAGGCAAACCCTCCATATTTTTTAGAATCAACTCCACAATTTCGCAAAACACTAGGATGCACCATCCCTGCCCCCATAAACTCAAGCCATTTCCCTTCTTTCCCTGGCAATTCAAACCAAATATCAACCTCCAAACCTGGTTCAACAAATGGAAAATATCCTGGACGAATCCGAATTTTTATCTCTTTTTCAAATAACTCCGATAACATCTTTTCTAAAATACCTTTTAGATGTCCTAAAGTAATATTTTCATCCACAAGCAAACCTTCCACTTGATAAAAAGTAGCATCATGCGTCGCATCAAGTTCCTCATTTCGAAACACTCTACCTGGTGCAATAATACGAATAGGTGCACCGTGCTCAATCATCTTTCTAATCTGTATATTTGAAGTCTGCGTTCTCAAAACACTATTTTCATGAGAATTTTCTGAGTCTTTTGATATCCAAAAAGTATCTTGCATATCTCTCGCAGGATGTGTTTGTGGCACATTAAGTGCATCAAAATTATTCCATTCTGTTTCCACTTCAGGTCCATCAGCAATTTCAAACCCCATACTTGAAAAAATCTGCTCTACTCGACGCTGTATTTTAGATATGGGATGCAAATTTCCAACTGAAAATGGTTCGCTCTTTGTCACATCAATCCAATCTTCTTTTAATTTCTCATTCAAAGCTTCTGTTTCCAATACATTTCGTTTTACTAAGAAATCCTGATTTATTTTATTTTTCAATTGTTGAATTTGAGGTCCTACTTCTTTCTTTTCTTCTGGAGAAAAATCCTTAATATGTTTCAGTAATTCATTTAGCTGACTTTTCTTTCCTAAAAATTCTTGAAAAAAAGCTTCCAAATGTTCAATTATTCTAACATTATCAAAACTTTCTGAAACCCTCTTTTCAAGCTCAGAAACTCGTGTTAAAAATTCTTTTAAAGTCATTTAGGAGAGAAAAAAACTTGCTTTTTTCATAAAAATCAGCTAGAGTATTAAGATTTCTGTAAAAAAGTCAAAAAAAACATAATATAAAAATAATATGGTAAAATTCCATTTCGGACTCGGTAAAGGAGATGATAGTAAAAATGACGATAATCAACCCGCTGTAACAGATCCAACTACTTCCACACAAGGACAACAAGACGATGATTCAGCCACTGTAGTTGTAAATGATGAAACAGTGCAACCTGCAGTTGTCGCAGAAATAAATCCTTTTGCAGATGCTACAATTTCCGAAACAGATGTTTCCGTCTCGGAATCAGCTCCTGTTATTGAAGAAATACCTGAAGTACCTAATGAGGAGGTAACACAAGCTGTTGATAATCCTTCTGCTGACAATGCAAATACTTTAGAAACTATCACAGAAACAAATACCGATCCTATT
>JAGLIF010000011.1 GCA_023143095.1 Candidatus Altimarinota bacterium | reverse complement strand
CCGAGAATGTAAGCTAATCCTATATCGCCCACCATTTTGACACTTTAAAGTCTATTCTAAGCGGAATTAGCTTTTTTTGTTGTGATTTGATTTACACAATGGATGCCATTTGGCGAAGTATTGCGAGTTTGCATTGGTTTTATGTCCTGATGAAGAGATTTTTGACCTTGTGGTTAGGAGTTCAACATTTTTGATTAATTTCATCTTTAAATTTTATACCTTTTAAGTTAAAATTTTAATGTATTAATTTTTTGAACTATGAGTGAAGAACTATTACAAAGAGACCTTGTGAAAAATCCTGAAAAAATAGGAAAATGGAATTTTTACAATATTGGTGCAACTTCTATAAAAGCACTTAAAGAATATGGAATTATCCGTAGTGTTGATTATGGTAAAAATGAAAGAAAAAAAGTAGATGCCTTAATTGTGCAACAAAAAAATGTAATTGCTGTTATTGAATATAAAAAACCTTCTGAATTTAAAACAGAAGTACAAAAGAAAAAAGCAATTGGTCAAGAAATTGAAGTAGCAAAAGCATTAAATTGTAAAATTATTATTGCAACCGATACAAAAGACACTGTTTGGGTAAATGCTCTTACGGGAAAAAAAATTAAGGATGAACAGGGAAAAGAAATAAAAGACTTATTTGATCCAAAAAATGAAAAAATAGTACAACTCATTGAAAAAGTTAATGATTCTATTTCGGAGAAAAACAATAAATTAAAACCCAAAAAACTTATTAATCCTACAGATTTAGCAAAACAAATTTGGCAAGATGTTTGGTCTGTAAGTGGAGCAACACCTGAAAATTGTTTATATACTTTTGTAGAATTATTTATTTTTAAATATTTAAGTGATTTGGGAGTATTAAAAGGAATGTATAGTTTTGATACACTAGTAAAAAGTTATAAAGAAAATGAAAATGATGAAGTTTTAGAGAATTATGCAAGCATTATTCGTCCTAAAATTAAAGATTTGTTTCCAGCCGATTTAAGAGATAAGACAACTATTATTAATGGAACTATTTTTGTTAGTAAAGATCAAAAAGCTGTTGCAGGATATAGTACTGTTTTTAGAAAAGTTTTAGAAAAATTTGAAAAATATGGAAGACTAGAAAATATTGAGCCTGATTTTAAAAGTCAGCTTTTTGAGAGTTTTCTAAAGGAAAGTATTAGTAAAAAAAATTGGGGACAGTTCTTTACACCTCTTAAGGTTATTCGTGCTATTACTGAAATAGCAAAAGATGAAATTAAACCAGGTTCAAAAATTTGTGATCCAGCTTGTGGAGTTGGAAAATTTCTTTTAGAACCTATTTCTAAAAAATTAAATGAGTTTTTTCCTGTTGAAAATAATATTTTAAAGCCAAAAATAACCATTTATGGATTTGACAAAGGATTTGATAAGGATGAACAAAAAACAATTATTCTGGCAAAAGCAAATATGCTTATTTATTTTTCTGATTTAATAAAAGAAAATCCAACCATAACAAATCAATTTGCAAATATTTTTAATAATAGTTTCACCCTTAAAACAAATTCAATTTTAGGGACTCTTTCGGAGCCTATAGAAGATTATTATGATTTAATTTTAACAAATCCTCCATATGTAACGAGCGGAAGTAGTAATTTAAAAGAAGAGATTAAAAAAGATGGAGATCTTGTTAATTACTTTAAAGTAAATGGGATGGGAGTTGAAGGGCTTTTTATGGAATGGATTATAAAAGCCTTAAAACCTGGCGGAAAAGCATTTATTGTTGTGCCTGATGGAATTTTTAATCGTCAAAATGACAAAAATTTAAGGCAATTTATTTTAGATGAATGTTATATTGATGGAATTATTTCACTTCCTTTAAATACATTTTTTACAACTTCAAAGAAAACTTATATTTTGGCAATCACTAAAAAGATAAATAAAACTGATATTCAAAAAGACTCTGTTTTTACTTATTTAGTAAGTGAAATTGGAGAATCAAGAGATATTTATCGTTTTGATATAGAACAAAATGATTTACAGGAGGCAGTTACTTTATTTAAGGGGTTTAATGGAAGTAAAGATTATTTTATAAAAAACAATCCTGATAAAAGATGTAAAATTCAACCAATTAAAAATTTTCAAGAAAATGTAAAAACTAGTTGGATTATAGATAAATGGTGGTCAGAAGAGGATAAAATAAAACTAGGAATTATTGAAAAACAAAAAAAAGCAACATTATTAGAATTTGCATCAATCGTTGAAGATGTAGCAGATTCTGTGAAAGGATTACAGGAAGAAATCAGAGAAATTTCTCAAAAAAAAAAGTTTGATATAAATTATAAACTATTTGTAATTAAAGATCTTTTTAATTTAGAAAAAGGTTTTTCTAAGTATACAAAAAATTATGGAAATCAAAATAAAGGAAAATATCCTGTTTATTCTGCTTCAAATGTTTCACCATTAACACATATTGATAGTTTTGATTTTGATGGGGAATATCTTACTTGGGCTACAAATGGTTTTGCAGGATACATAAAAGTTATTTCTAATAAATTTTCAATAAATGGAGATAGAGGATTACTAAAACCTAAACAGAGAAATATAAACATAAAATATGTTAAATATAAATTAGAACCTATTTTAAGAGAATTAGCAAAAGGAAGAAAAGGAGAAAAAGGAGAAAATGAATTTACAAAAGTATATCCTTCGATGATTTCTGATATAAAAATTGATTTTCCTGTTAACAACAGGGGTGAAATTAGTATTGATCTTCAAAATGAAATAGTTGGAGAATTTATCTTTGTTGAAGAAATAAAAGAAAAAGTTGTAGAATATAAAGAAAAAATTAATGAGTTGAATGTTGAAATAAAAGACAATGAACAAAAAAATAAATCAGTAAAAATTAATGATATTTTTGATATAAAAAAAGGGAAAGCAAGATATACAAATAGTTATATTCAAAAAAACAAAGGTGATTTTGATTTATATTCTTCCCAAACTACAAATAATGGTGTCATTGGGAAAATAGACTCTTTTGATTTTGAAAATAAATGTTTAACTTGGACTACTGATGGAATTCATGCTGGAACAATCTTTTTAAGAGATGTTAAATTTAGTATGACTACTCACTGTGGAGCATTAATCTTAAAAAATGATGTTAAAAATATTTCATTAAATTTTATTTATTCATTTTTAAAAGAAAATCTTAAAAAACATGCAGTTGGAGAACAGAATAAGAGAATCACAGTAAGTATGATTAAAAATATTGAAATACAAATTCCAGTTGATAAAAATGGTGACTATGATTTACAAACTCAAAGAAAAAATGCAGAGAAATACAAGAAAATAGAAGACATAAAAACAGCCATTAATACTAAACTTGATAAAATTTCTGAAATTGAGATTGATATTTAAATTATCTCAACTAACTCCCCCATAATCTCTCTATTCCCATCACACCACCGACAAAACTCAAAATATCCCTCATCTACCAACTCAATCAAATTTTTCTCAAATTCAACCCATTTGGCTAGCGGTTCAATGCGTGTGTGTAAAGGTTCATCAAAATTAACAATTTCTTCTGCAGTTGGCTTTCTGCCTAGCTTTTGGGAAAGATGCTCAACAACCCTTTGTGTTGTCGGTTCAATGTACGCGTGTGAACCTCCACCATATAGAAAAAAAGAAAAATAGAGTCCTTGTGGTTCTATTTTTGTTTTTTAGTTTATTGCGTAAGCAATAAATGATTAGAACCGAAAGGTTCGATAATAAGAACTAAAGGAAACTCTAATAAATAACTTCTAACTAAAAATAACTCTTTTTCCAAATAATATATTTTTTCTTCAATTGCTTAACTAAGGCTAAACTCTTTTAGAAGAAAATAAATTATATGAAAAAATAATCAATTTTATAGAAATAAAGTTATTTATCAGAGTTTCCTAGTATCACACGAGAGAATCGAGTGATGATTTCGATTCGTTTCAGCGACCTCGCAGGCAAACGAAGTTTGCCGAGAATGTAAGCTAATCCTATATTGTTTACATTGAAAATGAATTATTAAAGAGTAAGCTTATTCTAGTAATATTCTCAAAATTACTATTGATGATAAAAATATATGAATCAGATTTTGATCTCATGACTAAAAACCTTTTAAAAAATAATCAATAATTTATGCCAATTAAAAATATCGCTTTTATAGATGGACAAAATCTTTATATGGGGACGCTTTCTTCTGAAATTCCTTGGAAAATAGATTTTCTTCGGTTTCGAGTGTATTTACGAGAAAAATATAAAGTAGAAAAAGCTTATTATTATATAGGTTATATGAAAGAGGAAAACCAATCTCTTTATGAAAAACTACAAGAAGTTGGTTTTGTCCTTGTTTTTAGAAAACATAATGCTGAAATGGAAGGACAAAAAAAAGGGAATGTTGATTCTGATATTATTTTTAATGTTATGAAGAAACTTTATAAAAAAGAAAATTTTGATAAAATCATTCTTGTTTCTGGTGATGGAGATTATCGAATGATGGTTGATTTTTTAATTGAAGAAAATCGATTTGAGAAAATATTATTTCCATGTAAAAAATACGCATCTTCTTTATATAAACATATAGGAAATGAATATTTTTCTAATTTAGATCTGACTTGGGTTCGTAAAAAAATTAAAATACAAAAAAAGAAAAGGGTGGCTTAGGTATCTCTCCGTTCGCACCCCTTTTCGTCTTGATGTTTAAATCATATCTTATAAGAAGATTTCTGTCAAAGTTAGAATAATCGATTGAAGAATCATTTTAAAAGTGATTCACAAATTCAAGAAAAGATATTTTGACTCGAAAAGCTGATATTACCTATACAACTCTTGCGAAGCTTGACTTTTTAAAATAAATTATTAATCTCCTCTTGACACAGGAGAGAGATTTATGTATCGCTATATGCCAAATTATAATTTTTAAACTTTCAAATATGAAACCTTCTTATGCGGAGCAATTTCAAGTTGAGGATAATAAAGCTCACTACGACGAACGGAATGCTCACCGTAAAGAGCTTGTTACAAATCTTTCTGATCTTCTCAAGCAAGACGCGAATGGTGACACTATTGTTAGTCGTCTAACGGAGCTTGGATTTAAAACAGAAGAAGGTTTTGCAGAAAAAAACGCTGATGAAATGGGGGAGGGTATTCGTGAACTCATTGCTCACATGGAAGAATCATCAAATGGTGTTTTAAAAATAACGAAGACCGTGCGTAACCGATATTGCTGCTGAAAATACAGAAGAGGTTGACGAGATTCATAGCACTTTTGAGCAACTCACAGACGGACGATTTTTGAGTACAAAAGCGATGAATGAAGCACTAAAAGGCTTGAAGGGAGTTAAAGTAGAAATCCCAGCTGACGAGATTACCAGATTAAATAGTCTATTCCCAACTGAGATTTCGAAGGAAACACTATATAAGATGGAAAAATTAAAAGAAAAAACTGAAGGAAAAAAAGGTTTGCTTGTTATGCAATTTCCTAAGAAAATTATGGTAGATGGAGAAGAAGAAGAAGAAGAAGAATTTACGATTGCTACTATGCGAGAAATTATGCAAAAAGCTGCTAATGCGGATGATAATTTAAAACCTTTACAGCTTTCTAAGCATATACATGAAAATTTTGAAACAAAAGTATGGGATGGTGACCTTACTGTGTGGACATCAGCGTGTCTAAAAGAATCAAAAAATAAAAATTATCAAGATATGCTAAAGCATCAAACTAATATTCTCGGAGCAGAATATGGAATCGAAACTGACATGATTCTTGCTACGGCACTACGATATATTTCAGGGCAAGAAGAGCTTATGCATCAAGATTTTATGCAACTAAACACTCAGGACACCAAGGGTAACCCGATCAGTATCAACTTCAACTACGATGAGCTCTTCGTTGACAATCATAAGAACAATGCGAATGCGCACTCGGAAACTGGGATTGGTGCTTCCTTCCGAATATCCTCCGAAGGTATTTGAATCTTTGCTTTCTGATATAGCTAATGTATAGAGCAGGGAAGGGGAGTTGTTAATTTTACATTAAAAAAGAGAGCCTTATTGACTCTCTTTTTTTCAGGAAACGAAATACTTCTTCTTAATACAACTTATTTATACAACTTAGATATCCCTGCAATATCTCCTGACTCTAAAGTTCGTTTGTTAGTCTCTCCTGTTGAAGCATAACCAAACATAGTTTGTTCTGAACAAACAGAGTTATACAAATCACCCATTCCCATACTGTGTCCAAGTTCGTGTGTGGCAATACTGTCAAAATCCATCTTACCTAGCTCACCATTTTCATCTGTAGATAAAGACCAATCGAAATCATAATCATCATAGATCTGATCCCATTCAACCAATTCACGACCTGATGGAGGTCCACCAAAGATACCCCACACAATCGTTACACCAATTGCATTCGGACTGGCAATATCTGCAAAATAAACTTCATTTTTTTCATCAGGAGAAACGGTATCTGCTACGAGAATATCTGTTGTGATAGAACCAGTTCCCAAAACATCCTCACCTTTACTATTGTCAACAATTCCATCAGTAGCATCTTCCCACTTATCAATACCCTCAGAAAGAAGACGAAAAACTTCATCTTTATCCAGTTGAGGATTAGGCTTTTCGTCTTTACCTATTGGTGTGTTTGAAGGATTTACAACCCATGGTTCTAATATTGGATCTACTTTCCATTTTGCTCCTCTAGCTAAAAATCCGTAACAAGAACTCGTCTTGTCTTTGGCTGCACTAGGTTTACCACCTTTTGCATAACGAATAATGGCATAACCTTCTACCATTTTTCCACTTTGCGAATCAAACGCCGTTCCCAAAGAAAACACATTATCTGCTACTTGTACAGCTCGTTCAGGAATCACAACCGTTTTATTAGAACGAATTTTTGAAACTTGAACACGACTTTGTGCTGCCCAACTAAGACTGGTTAACGCAAGAGTGGCACAACCGAAAACAATTACATATTTTTTCATGAAAAAAAGGTTATTTACCTTTTGATTTTAGTCTTTCCTTTTTTTGCGTCAAACAATATAAAATTATTTTTTACTTTTACTACAGCTATTGAGATATGGACAATTTCCGCATTGGTTATTATTTTCTTTTTTAAAAGGATCTGTGACATAGGTAATAATGAAAACTAAACAAGTTATGATAATCGTACCTAAGATTAATATTTCAAATATACTCATATTAATTAAAACCTAATAATTTACCCCCTTGGAAAACAACAAATGCTAATATCCAAGCTATACTTGTTGTATAGAAAATCATAAATATTGGCCATTTCCATGAATTTGTTTCTCTTTTAACTACTGCCAAGACAGCCATGCAAGGAACATATAACAAAACAAACACCATGAAAGCATACGCAGACAAGGGAGTGAAATCATTTTGCAAGGCATCTGTTAAGGAAGAATAACTTGAATCACTTTCAACATCTTCAATTCCATAGAGAGTGCCAAAAGTTCCTACAACAACTTCTTTAGCAACAAACCCAAATATTAAAGCAACCGAAGATTGCCAATTGCCAAACCCCAATGGTTCAAATACAGGTGAGATTGTTTCTCCCATTTGTCCTGCCAAACTTTCTTGAGAACCGTATTCTACTCCTGTAGGAAAACTAGCAAGTGCCCAAATAATGATAGAGAAAGCTAAAATAATTGTTCCAGCTTTTTTTATAAAAATCCAAATTTTTTCCCAAACATGAATCAAAAGACCAGTTACAACAGGCCATCTATAAGGGGGGAGTTCAATAACAAATGGGGAAGATAGGCTTTTTGAAAATAATCTTTTAAAAAGAAATCCCATAAAAATAGCTATAACAATCCCCAAGAAATATAAGGAAAAAATTATCCATCCTTGATGAGTTGAAAAAAATGCTCCAACAAATAACACATATACAGGTAAACGAGCTCCACATGATATAAATGGATTGATTAAAATAGTTAAAAGTCTGTCTTTTTTCGTTTCCAAGGTTCTTGTAGCCATAATAGCTGGAACATTGCATCCAAAACCTAATATCATTGGAATAAAAGCTTTTCCATGTAATCCAATTTTATGCATCAACCTATCCATAACATAAGCAACTCTTGCCATGTATCCTGAATCTTCAAGAATAGCCATAACTAAAAATAAAATACCTATAATTGGTATAAAAACTAAGACTCCTCCAACACCTCCTATGATTCCATCAACTATCAAAGAAATTGACCATATGGGAAACTGCCATGAAGAAAGAAGTATTGAAATTTGATCTCCAATAAATCCAAACAGAACTTCAATCCATCCCATCAATGGTTCGGACAAGCTAAATGTAGCTTGAAACATCAGCCAAATGAGAACCAAAAAGATTGGGATTCCCAAATATTTATTAATAAGCAAAGTATCTACTTTATCTGAAATATTTTGATTCTTTCGAGTTATATCTTTTGTAATTATTTCTCTGCTCAATCCTTTAATAAAACCATATCGTATATGAGTTAGAATACTATGAATATTTTTACTAAAAATCTTTTCAAGATGTGCGATACTTTTTTCTATCAAAAATTTAAACTCGATATAATAAGGTTTTTGAGTCAATTTTTGTTCAGCTCTCAAATCTCCCTCCAATAATTTTATAGTTATCCAATTTAGATCATTTTGTTCAATAGACTTTTCATTAGTCTTAATAAAATTTTTTAATTTTTTGAGTTCATCATTTACTTCTGTACCATAAGTTAATTTTATTTTTGATCGTTTATTGTTTTTTGCATATTTGGAAACAGTTTCTAACAATTTATTAAAACCTTTCTTTCTTTTTGCATCGATAATAACCACTGGAATATTTAAGAGAGTCGAGAGTTTTTTAATATCTATATTTATTCCATTTTTTTTTGCTAAATCATCCATATTTAAAGCCAAAACTAATGGTGCTTGAAGTTCAATAAGCTGAATAGTTATAAATAAATTCCTTTCTAGATTTTGTGCATCTAAAATTTGTATTACAATGTCAGGTTTTTCTTCAAGTATAAAATCAGTTGTAATACTTTCTTCTTCAGTATAAGCAGTCAGGCTATATGATCCTGGTAAATCAACAAGTTTAATCTTGTTGTTTTTATAAGTAATAGTTCCTTCTTTTTTTTCTACAGTTTTTCCTGGCCAATTACCAATGTGTTGTTTTGCACCAGTCAAAGCGTTAAATAAAGTGGATTTGCCAGTATTTGGATTTCCAGTAAGTCCGATTACAAGTTTAGATTTTTTCTCCATAGATTTTATTAGCCTCACCTTGTCCAAGAGCGATTCTAGAATTTAAAATTTGTACAATGATTGGACAACTCTTGTCATTTTTAATAATTTTTATTTCAGTTCCTTCAAATAAACCTAAAGCACAAAGTCTTCTAGCAAATTCTCTTCCGCAACTAACACTTAAAATTTTAATATTTTCTCCTTTTTCAAATTGAGATAACAATTTTTGATTCATATTATTTATATAATATTAGGTATTTTATGTCCGCATGGACAAACATTCGGATTGTCCAAAAAATTCGCCATTTTTTTAACAACTTTATCCGAGAGTGCATGTTCAAGCTTATGTGCTTCTTCATGAATATCTTTTCCATCAATATTCAAGACATCTCTCAAAAATAATTCACTTATTCTATGCTTGTATGTTAATTTTTGTGCTTCCTTAAAACCCTTATTCGTAAACGAGATTCCCAAATAAGGTTCCATTTTTATATATTTTTGCTGCTTTAATTTCTTTAGCATCACTGAAATGGCTGGTTTTGAAATCTTTAAGTATTTAACAATCTCAATCGAACGAACTGTTCCTTCTTTTTGTTCGTTTATACAGTAAATAGCTCTCAAATAATCTTCTCTATTTTTACTGATCATTTCCAAACAAGTTAATCACGCTTAACTTATGTTAATTTATTTATTAAGTCAAAAATTTCTTTATAAAAAGATAAAGATTTCGATAAAAGTTTTGTTGAATAATTTTTTTTTGATAGTCTTCTGTCAAAAGAAATAAGTAGTCTAATCAAATTTAAAAAATCATGTTTAATCTTTCTTTAAAAAAAATATTTCCATTTGTGTTTATTTATTCTTTCATATTATTTTCTCATAATTGTTTGGCTTTCAATGAAGAAATAATTTCTGCAAAAGGAATTATTTTAGAAGTTGAGACAATAACAAAATCAGCAGAAGAGGCTGATCTTCGAATGAATGATTCCATTCTTTCCGATTATTATGAAGAACAAAAACTGAAGGTTAAAATACTAAGTAATAGAGACAAAGGAAAAATCGTAAACATTATTAATGATCTTAATCAGAACCCTTTTGATATTAAAATTAAAAAAGGGGATAAAGTTTTTTTATACGGAAATAGCATCAATGGTGAAATGAAATATTATGTTCGAGATTTTTGGCATTTAGATAGCCTGATTTTTTGGATAACTTTATTTTTCATATTAGTTATTTTGCTAGGAAAGTCTCAGGGATTAAAATCATTACTTACACTTGTTATTTCGCTTTTCATTATTTTTGCCATATATATTCCACTCATTTTAAAAGGAGTAAATCCAATTCAAGTAGCAATTTTAATATCTCTTGCCGTGAGCTGTTTAACACTACCTATTATTCATGGTTTTTCTTTAAAAGCCGCCATTTCTATTATTGGTACGGTTGGGGGCATTTTTGTTGCTTCTTTCTTCTCTTTTCTAGTTAGTTATTTTTCACATTTAAATGGATTGGGAACAGAAGATATGCGACTTTTTGCAGCTAGTAATTCTGATTTGAATTTTCGAGGAATTCTTTTCTCTGGAATTATTATTGGAGCTTTGGGAGCAATTATGGATGTAGCGGTTTCTATTTCTTCAGGATTACAAGAAATCAAACAACATAAACCAACAATTTGTTTTAAAGAACTTGTTATTTCTGGAATGAATATTGGAAAAGATATTATGGGGAGCATGCTTAACACTTTAATTTTTGCTTATATTGGAACTTCAATCGCAGTTGTTCTTATTATTTCTCAGAATAAAACTGGAATAATGGAGTTTCTGAATTATGATTTTGTAGCTGAAGAAATTATTAGATCTATTGTAGGATCTATTGGTCTTTTAGCCGCTATTCCTATTACAGCCATTACTGCAGGACTTATGCATAAGCTAATAACTAAAAAATAAAAGAATCTTTTTTCAAGAAAAAAAGTTTTGACTTTAAGATAGTTATGGGTATATATTTATAATAACTTAATATTTAATTTTAATATCATGCCAAATTTTGACAAAACAGGACCCGATGGACAAGGCGCTGCAACAGGACTAGGACGAGGAACTTGTCCAAATGGACAACAAGCAAATTTTAGTGGTAGAGGTCGCAGATGTTGTGATAATGGTGGTCGTAGGGGACGATTCTTCCAAAATGAAACTGTTTCTTTAGAAGATCAAGAAAAAAATTTAGAAAAAAGACTTGAAGAAGTTCGTGCTGCTAAAAAAAATAAATCCTAAAGACAATAATGCCTAGACCAAGATTATGCAGAAGAATTGGACTTAATCCAAATATTACTTTTTATAAGCCTCAAGGTATTCCTTTAAAAAATCTAAAAGTTATAAAATTAACTTATGAAGAATGGGAAGCCTTGAGACTTAAAAATGTAGAAGGATTAAATCAAAATCAATCAGCAGAAAAAATGAATACATCTCAAAGTACTTTTCAAAGGATTTTTTCTAATGCTCAAAAAAAAATCAGTACTGCAATTGTTAACGGAATGGCAATTAAAATTATTAAGTAAATGGATTTTCAAAATAAGGAATTTGAATCAAAAACTTTTAAGAATATAAATTTTACAGATAAGTCTTTCAAAAATTCGAATTTTATTGATTGTGTATTTAAAAATTGCAACTTATCAAATATTGATTTAGAAAATACTCGAATTCAAAATGCCATTTTCAAAAAGTGTAAAATATTAGGATTAAATTTTTCAAAGTGTAATAAATTTATAGTTAGTTTTGGATTTGAAGATTCTTTAATCTCAATGTCAGTTTTTTCCAATTTGGATTTGAAAAATACTCGTTTTGATTCTTGTCAAATATTTGAATGCAGTTTTATAGAAACAAATTTAACAAAAGCTAGTTTTCAAAATTCTGATCTTAAAAATACTCGATTTCAAAATTCTAATTTAAGTTTTGCATCATTTAAAACTGCTAAAAATTATAGTATAGATCCCAATAATAATATTCTCAAAAAGACAAATTTTTCTATTCCAGAAGTCATTGGTTTACTAACTATTTTTGATATAAATTTAGAATAATTTCCTATCGAAAAAATAAATTTATATAAAAAGAGAAGGGGAGTAGTGCTTGACAGAATACCCAAAATGAGGTATTCTTTTAACGCGTTTTGGATAGTTATAGTAGAGAAGAGAAATCTTACTCAACTAAACTTCCAAATCGTAGCTCCTTGAAATCCTCTGCTTTTATTGCGGAGACACGGTTTGCCTTTGATTAACATTCTTCCTTTCATAGACTACGAAGGGAATACAAAATTTCTAAAAAAATTTTGGTCAAAAAGGAGGTGATTTTTTTGAAAAAGTTTCTGGTGATAGTTATCGTGCTGATGTTCTTGTTTACAGGAACAACGGCAGTAGCGGGCGACTGGCGTAACGATACATTGAAAGACATAGGTATAGTTGCTGCCGGTCTTTTCACTCTCTCTATGGCGAAAAGCGTTTTCACTCCTCCTCAACAACGAGTGGTGAGGGAAGTCGTGGTGGTAAGATCTCCACCTCGTCATCGCCATGAAACAGTTGTACGCTGTTACTGGAAAAAGAAAAGAACAGCAGCGTATGACACAGACGGCAACTTTCTTGGCTATTGGGTCAAGAAAATTAAAGTCTGTCGTTAGAATTGTCCAAACCGCAAGGAGCTAACATGAGTGGGTAGCTAGTAATTTATTACTAGTTGCCTGCTCTTTTTCTTTGTGTTTTTGAATTAACGCTGACATAGATTTATTCAGATAAAAATGATAAAATTTAGTGGAAAAAAGTAGATAATACTACTAAATTGGAATTATCTTCACTAAAAAGGAGAACTGAAACCTTTAAATTTATAAAATAAAATACTATGAATAAAAAAACAATTTTAATTATTAGCGGAATCATTATTGCGATACTTGTTCTTGTCGTGAGTAGTCTGTGGTTGTATTCTCAAACATGCATCATAGAAAATGAAACTTGTGGAGGTATTTCGAACAGACAATGTTGTGAAGGTATGGTTTGTGATCATTACACTGGATATGTTGGAGTGTGTACAAAAAAAGAACCTCTTTTACATCAATCATCAAAAGAGCAAAAAAAATGTGGTGACGGAATTTGCGATGAATTTGAAAAAAGGAATCCTCACATATGTCCGCAAGATTGTAAAATAGCAGACAATCAAATAGAAACCTGTGGACAAGATAATCAAGGTTACTGCATTGATTTTAGAGAAAAATGTAAAACTGGTTTTGAAGGAGTAGGACCTGATAAATGTAAAAGGGGAAGATCTACTAATTGTTGTGTGCCTATCGAAACATCTAATGAAAGTTCTTCTGAATTGTCCTATTCTTTTGGTGTCCATCCTTCTAGTGCAAATAACTATACATACGCTAAAGATTTAGGAATAGATTTTAATAGAGAAGGAACTTATTTTGTTTGGGATTGGGTAGATATCAATAAAAATGGAAACTTTAGATTTAAAAAAGCTATCGCACCACCTCATCCAGACAGACCAGAATCAAAAGGAGGTCAAATAAATTATGATAGGAATAGAGAAAGATTAGTCAAAGTTACAGATATCGAATTGATGAATAATGTATGTCCATTTAGAGGAGGGCGTATGCCAAAAGACGAATTTAGAAATGAAGAAGAGGAAACAATTTATCGAGAGTTTGTAGAAAAATTAGTAGAACGATATGACGGCGACTCTGATTTAGGATGCACTCAAAATGCGCCAGACTGTTACAACTTGGGTGATAATGAATATCCAAACCAGTTATTTATAGATACTTTGCAAACAAATCCTATCAAATATTGGCAGGTCTGTAATCAGGTTACTGACACTTGTTCCGGAAGAGAATGCAAAGATAATAATAATTATGCTATAAAACACGCTAAAGTTCAAGAAATTACTTATCTTGGAATCAAAGCTTCTTGTCCTAAATGTCAAGTTTTAATTGCTGGCGACTCGCACAAAGAAATGTATCCTCCAGTTTACGAAGCTTTAAATGGAAAATATATAGACATTATTGATAAGCACTTTTTTGGCGAAGAAAGTGATTATGTTAAGATACAAGAGGAAATGGATTATTTGAAAGATAGTTTACAAAAAACAGGATTTGATTTAGATAAATTAAAATTTTGGATTACAGAAACAGGCACATATTCTGGTGATCCAGTCAAAGAATCAGGAAGAGAAAATTTGCCATACCAGTCAGAAACGCAACAAGCTCAGGGGCTTGTAAAAAGGTATGCTGTTGCTTTTGGTGAAGGAGTTGAAAAAGTACTTTGGGCATGGGGCATTGTGGAAGGTTTTGGGTGTGATTGTTGTATTTTTGATTATACAGGATTTATTTATGATGGAAATATTGAACCCCAAACTTGTGATGCTAACGATCCGTATGATCGTGGCGCAGGTGTTAAAAAACTTGTCTATTATTCATTTAAGTTAATGACAGATAAAATTGGTGGTTTTACTGATGTGGAAACAATTCAAAATTCAAAAAATTATGTTTATAAATTCACAAAAAACAATAAACCTATTTATATTGCTTGGAATGATAATGATGGAAATATAACCTTAACAAATATTGATTCTGATTCAGTTAAAATTACAAAAACAGTTCCCAATGTAAAATCAGGAGCTGATTTAAATAAAAATAATTATCCTGATTTTTTCGAGACAGAAGTAAAAACAGTGAGTAACGGTAAAATTACAATAACTTTAGGAGAAAACCCTGTTTTTATTGAGGGAAAACTTAAATTTACAGATTAAAATAAAGAAATTACTTATTGACTGGATTCTCACTTTCATAAGAATAAGAGTAGAAATGAAAGTAGAAAAATACAAATTTATTTATCAATTTTTACTTAAATCACATGGATAGTTTAATTACACTTATCCTCTTTGCGGCAGGCATTTCCTTGCTTTTCAATACACTGCTAAAGAAAATCAATATTGAAACAATTATTGGTTATATTCTTACAGGTGCTATCGTGGCTTTTATCTTCGACTTACAAGGTTCAAAAAATAATTTATTAGATACTATTGCTGAATTTGGAATTGCTTTTTTGATGTTCACAATTGGACTAGAAGTTTCTATTGAAAAACTAAAATCAATAAAAAAAGAAGTGTTCCTCTATGGAGGAGCACAAGTCATAATTACATCAATTGTTTTTTATAGCATTAGTAGACACTTGTTTGAGATTGGAATAAATGCCTCAATTATTATTAGTTTGGGATTGGCACTTTCTTCTACTGCAATCGTTTTAAAATTATTAAACGAAAGCAAAACACTGCATAAAACCTACGGAAAAAACGCTCTGGGAGTATTACTTTTCCAGGACATGGCAGTTATTCCAATTTTATTATTGATATCCATTATTGCGAGTACACAAGGAGGAGGGGAGGATATTTTACTAACAATCTCCCTTAATGCTATTATTGTAATGTCAATTTTCTTTTTTGGGGGGAAATTTTTATCAACACCATTTTTTAATTTCATTGCAAATTCAAAATCAGATGAAATTTTCATTGCCTCTGTTTTGTTCATAATTATTGGCTCAGCTCAACTTGCACATGTTTTTGGTTTTTCTTATTCTTTGGGAGCATTTATCGCTGGCTTAATAATTGCAAGAACGCAATATAAACATCAAATAGAGGCTGATCTAATTCCATTCAGAGATTTACTTTTGGGAATATTCTTTGTGACCGTTGGAATGCAACTAAATCTTATTTTTATCCCTGATCATATCTGTCCCATCGTCCTTATTTTAGTGGCTATAATAGCTATTAAAGCTCTCATTGTTTTTGGAATTATGAGGTTCGGATACCGAAAACAAACTTCTTTAAAAACCGCCATTATTTTAGCTCAAGTAGGGGAGTTCTCTTTTGTTGTTTTTGAGTTGGCCAAAATCAACAATCTTTTTGTTAATGAAACCTTGGGACAAATACTTATTGTATCGATTATATTTTCTATGATTTTAACACCGTTTATTTTCAAAAAACTTTCATTTATTTCTGAATGGATGGTTGGAAAACATGAGGAAGAAGAAAAAGTAGAAAAAAAATTGAAGTTAAAAAATCACACTGTCATTTGTGGTTACGGAGCAACTGGGCAGCTAGTCGTAAAACATCTCCATAAGCTAAAAATTCCCTATGTTGTTATTGAGAGGGATATTTCCCTTGTTAATCGAGGACGGAAGAGAGAAATTAATATGATTTTAGGAAATTCTGCTAAGAAAAAAATTCTTGAAAAAGTTAATATTGAAGAAGCAAAAGCCATCTTTGTTGCACTCTCTCAAGAAGAAAAAATGATGCGAATTGTTCGATCAATACGGGTAATTTCTCCCAATGTCAGAATTATCGCCAAAGCATCAAGTTTATTTCAACGAGACTTTCTAGAAGATATGGGAAAAGTTTTCATCATAGATGAAATACGAGATGTTGCGGATTCTACAATTAAGTATTTAAAAGGATTGAAATAAGCTAGGCGCCTGCATATCCATCAGTAGCATCCATTAAAAAGCAATAAGATTGCTTATCCTTATCCACTATTTCTCTCATTGCTGAAACATCTAAATCAGGTTCTTGGTTTATTATAGCCATTGTTAATTTAGAAATAATATGAGCTTTTAAGAGTGCTTGGTCTTCAGGAAATAGTGATTCTATTCCGTGCAATCCAGCATCTATAGTTAGACTCTTTATATTTTCTTCATTTAAGCTAATTTGTATGTCTTTACTTGAAGGTTTTTGTTGATTTTCCATTTTTTAAAAAAGAGTTAAAACAGTTCTTAATTTATAATCGTTTTGCATAATGTCAAATTATTTATACAGTTTAAATTTTAGAAATTATTCTTAACTTAAACATTTTCTTTATCAACTTTATCGTAATATCCAACAGAAAATATAAAAAATATAAAATATTGTGCTAGAATAATAGTAGGGGAGAATGGTAGTATTAAAATATTCATAATATAATCCTTAAAATTATTAAAAACCATGAAAATATCTACTGTTGAAACTCATTCCAAAAAATCCGCAAATGAGATAAATATGAATCAAATAAATCTTGTTGCAACCCTTTCAAATCTTCTAACTTGTGAATGGGAATATGTAGAAGAAATACAATATAGTATTCGTAAAATCATTTCAGACATTGAAAGAGTTTCTAATGGAATGTTAAGTACAACGGAAAATGTAAGAGAAGGCATTGCAGCTAGAATAGATCGAATACATAGAGAAAATAAAGAAAATAAAGAGAATAAAGAGATTTAAATGAGAACATATGCATACAAAAAAATAGGGGATTTTTAAAGACCTTTCGTTTTATTTAACATAATATACATTGTGTTAAATAGATAATGCACTATCTTTTAAGGAAACATTTTAAAAAAGATCTATATTCGAAGATTCGATTTAAGGTGTTTTTTATAAAAAAAGGTAATATAGTTCCTTAATTTATGGTTTTTAAATAACATTCTTCACAATAAACGATTTCAAGTCGATTGGAAGCAAATGTAGTTTTTATATTCTTTTGGCATTTGTCGCATCTGTGAGAAAATAAGATTCTTGGATTTCGCAATACCATTCGAGCTTTATGTCGACAATTTGGACAATTTCTAGGAATAGGCAGTTTCATCTTTCGATAAAACTCCAACTCGGGTTTTACAAGTCTATAGTTTTTTTTGCATGTTTCGCATTCCAATATTTTCTTAAGGATATCTTCAGAGACTTCTTCAATCGTATTAGGTATTTCGTATTTTGGTCCAGAATATTTGATTGTTTTCTCTTCATCTTTCCATTTCCAACCACGAGCAAGACACTCCTCTTTTGTGAGTTGAAAATATTCTTGAGCCATTGTTTCATTATAACCAAAAGGAGAAAGTTCTATAGGAAAAAACTCTCCCCATTCACCCGTTTCCTTCATATGCTGAACAATTTTTTCTCGTAAAACAAAATATTCATCCTTAGAATATTGTTTATTGAGTATGCAGTATTGAGCTTTTTTTAGTCCAGTACATCCAAGTAAATCGTGTGAATAATAACAAAACTCAGAATGGGCTATATTATTAGAATTTTGAATTGAGTGACAACCAACTAGATTTTCCGTCCCAACCAGTGTTAAACAGTCATAACAATACTTCATTTTCTCTGCTCCAGAAAAAGAAATATCCATACAGTCTTCCGCAAAACCAACTGTGTATAAGAACTTGCTATCTTCGCTTCCTTTTACATCAAAGCCATGAAAAATATTTTTTGACTCATAAATATGATTTCCAGAAACTCGTTCATTTTTTAGACCAAATAGTTCTGGAAAGAAACATTTTTTCTTTTTTTTATCTTCCATCCACAATCTTCCTTGTTCAAAAATAGAATAAGATAACGGAAATATATGTTTTAATTTTTCAAAATATTCATCCTTTGTGAGTTGTTCATTTTGAAAACAATACTGAGCATTCCTCAAATTGGTACATCCAAAACAGTTCTTACAATTGCGACAATCATGTAGAAAATAACTTTCTGAACAATTTGCAGATTCTGTTGAACAATGAACATCATAGCAATCTACAAGATCCACAGAATTAGAACATAATTCACAACGATAAACATATAGACAATCTATGCAATTCTTACTATGCCAAACAATATTTCCATAACAACAATCTTCATTTTTAATACAACCAAAAACGAGGTAACAGTTTTTGGAATGAAAGGCAAAATTTGTATAAATGCTGTTTTCACAATTTACTTTTACTGTATCAATTCGGGGAACTTTTTCAGAGAGTTCTTTGTATTGTTCGAAGAATGATCGAGAGAAATCAAAATCCATTTCATAAGAATATCCATCCCATTTATCAGACCACCAATATGAATTTTCATAAATAGGAAATTTATTTTCTGGAGAATACATTGAAATAATTTTTTTGCCTGTAGCATCACATTTTCTGTGATAAAAATTTCTAAAATTTCTAAAAGAAATTCTTCGTCTTTGCCGCTCATCAGGACAAAGAGTTGGTGCAGAAACTCCCATCTTTTCATAAAACTTTAGATCATCATCCGTAATCTCAAATTCTTTGCCAGAAACAGTACAGCTTTTTTTCATTCTTTCACAATAATTTTTATATATTTGTCATGACATTGTATCTACGAAAGCAAGTGAGAATTCTTCCGCTGCTTTAGGTCCTCTGCCCGTAACAAAATTACCAGAAACCACTACTTCCCTATCTTCATAAATTGCTCCATTTTCTTTACAAAGTTTAGGAAAATTCCCATCCCAATTATGTCCAGTAACCCTCTCCCCTCTTAATACTCCCCAAACCAATAAATTACGAGGAGCAGCACAGATAGCTCCTATGACCTTCCCCTCTTTTATAAAGGATTTTGTGAGATTTATCATGACATTATTTCCCATAAAACCAAGACTCCCCCCCCCTCCCACAAAGAAAATACTATCAAAGTTTTTAGAAACAACTGCGTCCAATAAAAGATCGTTTTTTACCTCATATCCAAACCGACCAACTGACTTACTTTGTAATGAAGTTGTAATGACAGTGTATCCTTTCTGTTCAAAAAAAGATCTCGGCACAATATATTCGGAATCACGAAAATCTCTCGGAGCCAAAACCATAAGAATTTTTTTCATAATTATTAGATATTAAGAAAACTACGCAAGAACATTCTACATAAAAAGAATATTATGTCTTTTTGTTTTTTTTTAATGTTTCTTTTATAATTTAGAAAATTTTTATCAATCAATATGGATTTAGTTATTTGGATTTCAATTCTTGCCGTTGCTCTTTTTACATTAGTAAAATCATCTGATATTTTTACACAGGCAAGCGAACAAATTGGACTTTATTTCGGACTTTCACATTTTGTTATAGGAGCAACAATTGTAGCAGTCGGAAGTTCTATGCCAGAACTAGCAACTTCTTTTATCACCATTTTATCAGGAAAAAAAGAACTCCTTACTTTCCCTATTGATAATATTATCGGTTCCAATATTGCTAATTGTTTATTAGTGGGAGGTTTTACAGCCATTGCAGTAAAGGTTTTAAAAGTAAAAGAAAAATTAATTGACATTGATCTCCCCTTCTTCTTTATCTCTAGTGCAATTTTCTTGCTTTTTATCATGGATGGTACATTTGATTATAGAGAAGGGATATTAAGTTTAATTTTGCTTACAATTTTTATTTGGTACATTATTACAACGGAAGATGAGGAAAAAACAGTAATTGATAAAAAAGAAAAAAAGAAAAAAAGAATACTTGGTCCCAAAACTTTCATTTATTTTATTGGAGGGATGGTGGGAATATATTTTGCAGCCGATTATACCGTTTCTTCTGTACTCAAGATTTCCGAAATTCTCAAAATTCAATCAGCTATCATTACTATGATTATTGTAGCAGTAGGTACTTCCCTACCTGAACTTATTGTATCTATTCAAGCTGCTAAGAAAGGAAAACATTCTATTGCTTTGGGAAATATCTTTGGATCCAACACATTTAATGTTTTAGCAGTAGCAGGAGTACCCTCTTTATTTGGAACACTTGAAGTCTCAACAAAAGCGGCTTCCATAGGAATCCCATTTTTCATTGTGGCAACATTTAGTTTTATTTTTACAACTTCTGATGACCAAATTCAAAAATGGGAAGGCTTGGCACTTTTAATCGTTTATTTAGCTTTTGCAGGAAAATTAACAGGGATACTTTAAGGAAACATTCACCATTCTCTTTCCTGTCATTCTTGTCCCCCTTACCCTCAATCCCCTCTCTTATTTTTATAAAGCATTCCATTTCTATTCCAGAAAATATAATTCATTAAAAAATTTGCACTCACTATGAAAGAGTGCTAAATTTTCGTTGTTAATTTTTAACCCTATAAAAAAATGGCGAAACTTAGACCTTTGGGAGACAATGTTATTGTCAAACCATTAAATGCAGAGAAAACAACCGCCTCAGGAATAGTTCTTCCTGATACAGTAAGTAAGGAAAAACCAATGCGCGGTAAGATTATTGCTATCGGAGAAGGAAAGGAAGATAAAACGCTCAATGCAAAAATTGGTGATACAGTTATTTTCACTCAATACGCTCCAACTGAAGTAAAAATAGAAGGAGAAGAATTCTTCATTCTTGGTTTTGATTCTGTTTTAGCAGTAGAAGAATAATCAAATTATTAAATTTTAGTTTATTAAATTTTTAACCTTATAAAAAAAATGGCAAAAGATATTAAATTTGGAAATGATGCTCGAGCGTCTATTGCAGATGGTGTAAAAAAACTAGCAGATGTAGTTCGGGTAACGATGGGACCAAAAGGACGAAATGTTATTTTAGAAAAATCTTACGGTTCTCCTGTCGTAACTAATGATGGTGTAACAATCGCCAAAGAAATTGAATTTGAAGATAAGTATGAAAACATGGGAGCAAAACTTGCTAAAGAAGTAGCAATAAAAACAAACGACTCAGCAGGAGACGGAACTACTACGGCGACTATTTTGACTGATGCAATCATTTCAGAAGGACTTAAAAATGTAGCTGCTGGAGCAAATCCTATTGCAATTCAACGAGGTATAAATATAGCAGCACAAGTTGTAGTAGCAGAGCTTGAAAAAATGAAGGAAGATATTAATTCAACTCAAAAAATACAACAAGTCGCTACTATCTCAGCACAAAGTGAAGAAGTTGGTAAAATTATTGCAGAAGTTTTCGATACGGTTGGTGAAGATGGCGTAGTAACAGTAGAAGAAGGAAATACTTTTGGACTTGAAAAAGATATTGTAGAAGGAATGCAATTTGATAACGGATTCCTTTCTCCTTATATGGTGAGCAATACTGAAACTATGGAGGCAATAGTTGAAAATCCTAAAATACTGCTTACAGATAAAAAAATCTCAAATATTCAAGATATCCTACCACTTTTAGAACAAGTTGTTCAAACAGGCGATAAAAACTTAGTAATTATTGCGGAAGATATCGAAAGTGAAGCGTTGGCTACATTAGTAGTAAATAAATTACGAGGTACTTTTAATGTTTTGGCAGTAAAAGCTCCTGGATTTGGAGATCGTCGAAAAGCTATATTGCAAGATTTAGCAATTTTAACTGGTGGTCGTGTTATTTCTGAAGATATAGGAATCAAACTTGATCACGCAACTCTTGAAGATTTGGGAACAGCAAAGAAGGTTATTTCTACTAAGGAATTCACAACAATTGTTGATGGTGGAGGAAATAAAGAATCTATTACTGATCGAATCAAGGAAATAGAAAGAGAAATCAACGCTTCTAAATCAGACTATGACAAAGAGAAACTAGCGGAACGAAGAGCTAAACTTGGAGGTGGTGTAGCAGTTATAAAAGTAGGAGCTGCTACAGAAGTAGAACTTAAAGAAAAAAAGCATCGTATTGAAGATGCAGTACTCGCAACAAAAGCTGCTGCACAAGAAGGTATTGTAGCTGGAGGTGGAGCTGCACTATTGCGAACAGCTCAAGTATTAAAAACTTTTAAAGCAGCAAACGAAGAAGAAGCTGTAGGAATCAATATAGTAGCAAAAGCTCTAGAAGCTCCAATTCGACAAATTGTCGAAAATGCGGGATTCGAAGGTTCTGTCGTGGTGAATGAAATTTTGTCTTCTTCTGATAACGAAGATGGATTTGATGCTGCGGAAGGAAAAGTTAAAAATTTGGTAAAAGCTGGAATTATTGATCCAAAAAAAGTAACACGAAGTGCAATCCAAAATGCAGCATCTATTGCAGGAACATTCCTAACGACTGAAGCAGCCGTTATAGATATTCCAAAGGAAGAATCAGCTGCTCCAGCGATGCCAGGAGGAATGGGTGGCATGGGAGGTATGGGTGGAATGATGTAGAAAGTTTTTTAAAAACGAGATTAGCAAAGATCGACCTCAAAAAGAAGAGGTTAATCTTTGCTTTTTTATTTTCTCGACAAAAAAAAATCAAGATTTTGATAAAAGTTTTGTCGAACAAATTTTTTCTGATAATCTTCTACTAAAAAAAATACGGTCAAATTGTTTTATTATTTGTTTTTTATCAAAAATTTCTTAAATGTCTGAAAAATTTGTAGAAGAACCCAAACAAAAACTACATTCTTTAGTAGAATCTTGTACAGAATTTTCATCTGAAGACAAAGCGTTTCATCTGCAACAAATTGAAACTGGTGAAACAAATGAGGATAAAATTAAATTTTATATAGAAGCTGCAAAGAAAAGAACAGAAATTGTTCGGAATGCTCCGGAAGATAAAAAGGGTTTTGTTTTAGAAGAAATAAATAAACTTCTCAATCAGTCCTCTCATGGAAATCGAGAACAAGTAAAAGGAAAACAGCTTCAATCAATGCAAAAGTCATTGGATCAATTTTTGGAAAATCAAAAAATTGTAAAAGAAAAAACTCAACGCCTGCATTATTTACCGTCAGGAGTAGAAAACAGGATTTGGGAACGATTCATGAAACGATTAGAAGAAGAAACTTCTGGAAACATTTTGAGTCCTGTTTTGATGGATAAATTTAGAAAATCTGTCGAAACAACTTTTTCTCATCTTACTCGAACACTTGAACTCCAAGAGACATTAAAGAAAGGAATGGCAAATGAAGAAAAATATTTTTGGCTTCATGGAAAAAAATCTAAAGAAAATGAAAACGATCGTCTTTCAAAGATACTCGAAACAAGACTTGAGGAATGGCTCTCACAAAAACGAAGCCTAAGAGATTGGAAAAACGAGTTTGACAAACTTGTAATGAAACAAACACCAAAAGGAATCAAAGAGTTTAATGAAAATTATACTCAAGTCTTTACACAAGAATTTTGGTCGCTTTTTCCGAAAGCAAATCCCATGAGTTTTCCAAATTTTACTGCAGAATTTAATTTTAAAACAGAAAAAGATTTTTTAACAGAGTTCTCTCTTTCGGATTTAAAAAAATTTCCTAAAAAACTCAAAAAGGCTATCACACAAGATGAAAAAGAAATTTTAGGCGAATTTTTTTCCCATGAAGAAAAAACTCAACAATTATCAAAACTAAAAGGGCTCTCCGAAAAAAAACCAAAAGAATTGTTGATTCTTCTTTTCAATCTTAAGAAACAACAAGAAAAGAACAGAAACTTTGCATCCAAGGATTTAGTACAAGCAAAAAAGTTCTATTTAGCTCGAAATCCAAAAGCAGCAGAAAGTGAATTAAAATCTCTTGAGAAAAAATTTGGAAAAGGTGTATTGAGAAATTTAGGAGAACAAAATTTCGCAAAAATTTTAGAACTTCGAATGATGCGTATTTATGAGTTAGAAAAACGACTAAAAAATATCAAAGACAAAAATGAACGGAAATATATTCAATCCCAACTTGATGAACTTTGTGTAGGAGCATATTGCAATCTTGATCAGAAAAGTGTGGAAGATAGAAAAGAAAAAGTGAATGAGCTAATGGAAACAATTAGTGAAAAACGAAAGCAAGGGAAGCTAATTGAAGCCAAAGCCGCAGCTAAGAAACTTTATGGATTAGATAATGAAAAAGCACAAAATCAAATAGATCAGATAAATAAAGAAATGAACAAGAAATCAGATAAAGATAAAGAAAAAGATAGTGAAAGTGATAATGAAAATTCTGAGGAAAAACAAAAGAAAATTGATTTTTTAGAAAAATCAATTGAACATGCAAAAAAAGTAATGGAAGCATGTGATCAAATAGGAATTCCTAAAAATGATCCTGCCTTTTGGGGACCAGAGGGAGTCAAAAATCGAGTGCTCTGGCTTAAAAAACATGGATTGTATGACACCTATCAAAAGTTCAATGGATCTGATCCAAATATACCAAAAGATGCACAAACAGGAGGTTTTCGATTTCGTTGGATGGATTCTCGCGGTACAGAATTAAATGGCTCAAGAGCCACAGATGGAATGAAATACTTGGTGCGTTATAAAGAATCAGGTTATATCTTAGCGGCCATAGCTGGAGCCTTCTCTGTAAACTGGAAAAGTGCTAGTTCTCCTACCTACACACCAGATAAATATATCATTAAAGTCGAAGAACAATTGACCGACATAAAAGGAAAAAAAGTAGCGTAAAAAGAGTTAAGCATTCTACAACTGCTCCGAAATCCTTAACAATTGATTATATTTACAAATCCGTTCAGAACGAGAAAGCGATCCAGTTTTAATCTGTCCTGCATTAGTCCCTACTGCCAAATCCGCAATAAAAGAATCTTCTGTTTCTCCTGAACGATGAGAAATAACGGTTTTAAAATTATTTTCCATAGCAAGTTTCATAGTCTCAAAAGTTTCAGTAAGTGAACCAATTTGATTTACTTTTATCAAAATAGAATTGCATAGATTTTGATCAATTCCCAGTTGAAGTCGTTTTTTATTCGTCACAAGCAAGTCATCCCCAACTAATTGAATTTTGTGTCCCATTCGTAATTGCATATCCGCAAATCCTTCAAAATCATCCTCAGCGTGAGAATCTTCAATAGAAACAATCGGATATTTCGCTACTAATTCTTCATAAAAATCACAAAGTTCAGTAGCAGAAAGAGTTTTTCCATCAACTGTGTATACTCCGTCTTTATAAAATTCTGAAGCAGCAGCATCCAAAGTGATATTTACTTCTGATCCTTTTTTATATCCAGCTTTTTCGATAGCCTCACAGATAGTATCAAGTGCTTCCGCTACAGTTGGGATTCTTGGCGCAAATCCACCTTCGTCCCCTACTCCAGTCGAAAGTCCCCTTTCTGTTAGAATCTTTTTCAATGTATGAAAAATTTCTGCTCCTGCTTGAAGATTTCGAGCAAAATTATCAAATTTAGGAAAAACCATAAACTCTTGGATTGCAAGTCCGGAATCCGCATGAGAACCTCCATTTAAAATATTCATCATAGGACGAGGCAATTTTGCCTCTTTACTTTCAAAAAGATTCTGAATATGTTTCCACAAAGGAATATTTTTTTGAACAGATGCCAATCGAACCGCTGCCAAAGAAACACCTAAAATAGCATTTGCTCCTAATTTTGATTTATTTTCTGTTCCATCCAATCCTAACATTTTTTTATCAATAGCTGTTTGTTCAGATGGATTCATTCCAGTAATTGCCGGTGCTAAAATTTTATTTACATTATCTATAGCTTTGAGTACACCCTTCCCTCCATATCGATTTTTATCTCCATCTCTCATTTCTAAAGCTTCATGAATTCCCGTTGAAGCACCACTAGGAACACAAGCTCGAACGATGTTTTCTCCATCAGACATTTCCACCTCTACAGTTGGATTCCCTCGAGAATCCAAAATTTCTCTCGCAAAAATTGATTTTATATTTGTCATTTTTTTTAAATTAAATTCAAAAACATTCTACTGAAAAACAAAGAAAAAGGGAAAATATTTTATGGATTCAATCGTAATAGATCACTCCCCTCTTTCAAAAATGTTTGTACATTATCTACAATTTGCTCGGAAACATTTTCTCCATAAATAGATGGAAACTCAAATTTTTCACTATTTCTTTGAGAATCTAAAAGGATTTTAACCATAAGTTTTGCCTCAATAATAGGACACAAAATATTGGATTTTGTAAAAAAAGTTTCCGCTCTATCTGATCCAAATCTCAATGTTGCACAAGGAATCTGGAGTAAATTCATTTCTTCCTGCATAGACCCAGAATCCGTTGCACACAACAAACAATGTTTCATTGCTGCCATAACATCTGAATACTTTGACCACACATCAGAAAGAATTATGTTCTCTTGCTGTTTCAATTTTTCAAAACGAGACTCAAATCCAAACCTTTGAATAGCTGATTTTGTTCCAGGTAACAAAATCCATAAAATAGGATTTTTTGATTGAATTGATAACTGTTCTACAGTTTCAAACAATTTTTCAAATCGATCTTTGTTTTCAGTATTTTCTCGACGATGGACACAAAATCGAATAAATCCATTTTTTAATTTTGGAAATTGTTCAAATATATCAGAGTCAATTTCCTCTACAAAATTTACTGCGTCCACAATAGAATTTCCAACTGTAAAAATTCTACTTTGAGGAAATCCTTCATTTACCAAATTTTCAGCCGACTCAGAGACAGGTGCAAAAAAGAGTCCGCTTCCAGCTTCTGTCGCTCTTGTATTAAATTGTTCTGGGAAAGGTTCATGTGAACCGCGTGAAAAATTTTGAGGATTAGCACAAACATTTTGCCATGAGACAAAATCAAAATTTTCAAAATCGAAGTCATTCAAAACTTCTTTTTTAATCATCATTGTTCGAATTCCAGCTTCAATATGCACACTTGGATAACCATGCGAAAAACTTGCAGTCGAAAGTGAAAAGCAAGTTGTCGTGTCTCCATGTACATAAGTCAAAACCAAAAGCTCTGGATTCTTCACTTTTATCGTTTCAAATATTTTTCCCGCACGCAGAATTATGTTTGAAATATTTTCAGTCAAACTCCCGCCTGAAACTTTTAGATTCACATCTACTTTTAATCCAAACTCTTTCTCAATGCCTCCAGAAAGATTTTCATCATAGTGTTGTCCTGTATGAATCAGAAAAGCTTTTTCCCCTTGTCTCAAAAGCTCTTTCAATATTGGAGCTTGTTTTATCAAATCGGGTTTTGTTCCACAAACCACAAAATGCGCAGGACGCTTGTCTGCCAAAACCCGAGCTACAAATTTGTCTAAATCGCCATCAAGAAAAAATACTTCATTCATCACAAAACATTTTAAGGGAACACTGATAAAAACAAAAATAAAAAAACAAGAGTTCGAACTCCACAAGTTCGAACTCGAAAATACGAGTTTATTTTTTAAGAAAAAACAAACATTCCAACACACTCTATATGACTCGTATGTGGAAATTGATCCACTAACGAAAGTTTTTTTAAACTATATCCATTTGATTCCAAAATCTTTGTATCTCGTGCAAAAGTCGCAGGATTACAAGAAACATAGACTATTTTTTTCGATTTCAAAGCAATAACCCTGTCCAATGTCTTTGGAGCAATCCCTGCTCGTGGAGGATCAAGAATAATAACCTCTATTTTTTCTTTAAATCCAGGATGAGTTTTTAAAAACTTCCCCACATCTTCACAAAAGAATTCTAAATTTTCAAGTTTGTTTAGTTTTGCATTAACGCAAGCATCTTCAACTGCACTTTCTACGATTTCTACTCCAAAAACATGCGAAAGCGGACATTTTTTTGCCACAAGTTGTGTCATCGTTCCTGTTCCACAAAAAAGATCAAAAATATTTTTACCTTTAATCTTCCCATCCGTAGCATATTCAATCGTACGATTATATAATTTTTCAGCAGAAAAAATATTAGTTTGAAAAAAGGAATCTAACGAAACTTGAAAATGAAGTTCATTAATTTGTTCAATCATCGTTTCGTTCCCATAAATCAATGTTCGTTCTGTATATCGTTGTGTATTATCAGAAACTTCGTCTGAAATTTGCCAAAAGATTCCTCCAACTTTGTCTTTGAATTTTTCACAAAGCAATGTTTTAAACCCTTCCATGTCGAAAGTATCTTTGTTTTTTGATGTAGTTACTAAACAAATCAAATATTTATTTTCCTGAAAACTTTTTCTCACTACTAAATGTCTAAAAAAACCTTCATTCGTTTTGGCATTATAAGGTAATGCACCGCTTGTTTTACAAAATTTTCGAATTTCTGGTAAAAACGCTTCAAATTCAGCATCAAAAAGACCCGATGGTTTTTCCAGATTTTCAACAAGCCAATATTGTCCTCTTTTTTTGGATCCCAAAGCAAATCCAAAATGAGTCCAAATCTTTTTCATTTTTTGAGAATCTTTCTCATCTGGAATTTCTTCAAATGATTCTTCCCGATAACCAAAAGAATACTCCATTTTATTTCGATATTCCCAAGTTTTTGGAGAAGGTAAGTAATCTTGAAAAATACCTTTTAATTCAATATCCGCGAATTTCTTAAATAAATCAAAAACCTGCTTTTGTTTGAACTCCATTTGTTTTTCAATCGGAAGAGTTGCCCATGGAGCGCCTGAAACTTCTTGAAGTTCCCCTTCTCCATCTTTATTCCCATACAAACGAGAATCTTGTTCCAATGGAGAGCGTTCTAATATTTCTAATAATTTTGCCTCCATATATCGTTTTTTCTTTTTAGTAATTCGAACTTTCACTTTTTGACCAGGAATTCCTTTGTCTACAAAAACAACCATTTTCTTATCTTTCAGTTCCAGATTATCCGTCTCCAAAGATAAGTAAGCAATAGATTTCCCTCCAAATGCTAAGTCCGCAATTTCCAGTTCAATAATTTCTCCTTTTTTCATGATTAGTAATGACCAATATTTTTTTTATTTTTTTGAAAAAAACATTATGGTCGGTTAAGAAAGCTCTGATAATAAAACTCTAACTAAAAATAAAATTCTTTATCAGAGGTTGATTGACCCAAAACTACTCACATCACAAGAAAAGAAAAATTTTTTATCAAAATTTACATATGTCTATTCATATTTTACCTCAAAAAATCTCGGATCAGATTGCCGCTGGCGAAGTAGTCGAAAATCCTCGATCAGTCATAAAAGAACTCGTGGAAAATGCCATTGATGCCAAAGCCCAGAATATTGAAATATGGATTGAAGATGGCGGAAAAACGCTTATAAAAGTTATCGATGATGGAATGGGAATGAATGAAGCAGATGCCAAAAAATGCACCTTTCGCCATGCCACTTCAAAGATTTCTCAAATAAATGATTTGTTTTCTATTCAAACATTTGGATTTCGAGGAGAAGCATTGGCAGCTATTTCCTCCGTTTCTCATTTTGAACTGACGACAAAAACAGAAACTGGTGATTTAGGAACTTTGATAAAAATTTCTGCTGGAGAGACTCAACGCATTTCCGAAATTTCTGCCAATGAAGGAACTCAAATACTCATAAAAGATTTATTTTTCCCCACTCCAGCCAGACTCAAGTACTTAAAAACACCAGAAACCGAATATCGAGGTATTTTAAAAGAAGTAAAAAGTTTCATGCTTTCGAACCCTAATGTTTCTTTTAAACTGTTTAAAGATGGAAAAAATACATTGGATACACCTGCTGTACAAAACAAAAAACAAAGAATAAAACAGATTCTCCCACGCATTAGCGATGATTTATTAGAAGTAAACTTTAAAAATCCTTCATTGAAAATATCTGGATTTATTTGTCGTCCAGAAAAAACGATTCATAACAGAACTCAGCAATATTTATTTGTAAATGAACGAAAAATTGAAGATAACCTAATTTCTTTTGCGGTAAGAGAAGCTTATCAACAATCCTGCGGTATTGAAAAACATCTAAGTCCTATCTTTGTTCTTTTTATTGAAACCGATCCGATTTTGGTTGATGTAAATGTGCATCCACGAAAGTTGGAAGTAAAATTTGCAGAACCAAGAGATGTTTTTAGTGCAATAAAAAAAGCTTGTTCCATAACCCTTGAAAAGATCTCTCATGTACCACAATCTGTTGCTTCTTCCTCAAATACTATGAATTTTGGAAACCAAGATAGATTTTCTAAACCACAAATTAGTCGAGGAAACTATTTTAATAAAAATTTATCGGGACAAACTCATTTTCACGAGTCGTTTGCCTCCCGGCATCTCCATAGAACACCCCAAACAGAAAGTTCGGAAGAGCCTTCTTATTTGAACGATGAAGCTTCTTTGGGAAACTTAATTTTGATAGGACAAGTTAATCGAAAATATATTTTGGCGGAAAATGAAAAGGGACTTTTTATTTTTGATCAACATGCTTTGCATGAACGACAACGATTTGAGAAATTTTGGAAAGAGTTTGAGGAAAAACCTTTTTCCAAACAAAAATTACTTATTCCTCTCAAGATAAATTTATCAGAAGAAGAAGTGTCTTTATTGCATGAACAAAAATCAAAAATTCAATCACTTGGGTTTTTTATTAAATTTATCGAAGATGACACTATTGAGCTTTTGGAAATTCCAAATTTGCTGGAAAAAGAAGATCTGGAAAAACTATTTCAGGAACTAGTAACTTATTTTAACGAAGAAAAAATTGGAGAACATGGACTGGATAAACTCAAAAGAAAACTAGTGGAATACAAGAGTTGCAGAGGTGCAATCATGTACGGAGACAATTTAGCAAAAGTTGAAATGGAAAAAATATTATCCGATCTCAAAAATACGAAATTTAAATGGCTTTGTGCTCACGGTCGACCCAATTATATTTTTTATCCATTTGACGCATTAGATAAACAATTCCACAGGTAAAAATTCAAATTTTATACATATTGAAGTACTTTTAAAAATGTTTCTCAAAAATCTCAAAAGCTTTTTTTAAATCATTTTCCATCGTATTCCGTCCAAATGAAATTCGAATTCCTCGTTTTGCCTCTTTATCCGAACATCCTATATTTTTCAAAATACTTGATCCTGAAACATTTCCACTACTGCACGCAGCTCCAGCAGAGATACAAACACCATCCAAATCACATTTTTGAACGAACAATTCCCCACTTTCTTTAAGTAACCTAAAATGAAAAATATGTGGTAAAAAATTTTTTCTTGGCGTGGTAATTTTTATTTCTGGAAATTTTTCGATAAAATACTTTCTAGCAAATTCTTGCAGGGTTTTGAAATGTTCTCGCATTTTAACCCGATTTTTTTCATGCAATTTGAGTGCTTCTTTCAATCCCAAAATTCCTAACCAATTTTCTGTACCACCTCGAAGACCAAATTCATGACTTCCGTGAAATAAAGAGCTCAGTAATACTTTTGATTGTTTGATTAAAATACCACTCCCCGCCCCTGCTCCAAATTTTTCACCCGAAACAGTCAACATATCGCATACTTGATGAGATAGAGAAATTTTTTCAGTAACCACCGATGCTGCCGTGTCCACAATAAAAACTGGTGTTCCCTTCTCCTTTTCCTCACGATATTTTTTTATCTTTTTTCCCAACTTGGCTATTGGCTGAACAATCCCTATTTCAGAATTCCCATGTTCACAAACAATGATATTTGCCTTATCAAAAATTTTGGCATCTATCTGTTCCATGTTCAAAAAACCAGAATTCTCAATTGGCAAAAACTTAATCTCCGCTCCAAAATGTTTTTCTAAAAAAGTACATGCTCCAGTAATCGATGCATGAACCAAAGGAGAAATAAAGATAGTCCCTTTAAATGTTTTATCCCCTACTCGTTGATGTAAATAATTTCCAATAATCGCTAAATTCAACGACTCTGTCGCTCCAGAAGTAAAAACAACTTCTCCAATCTTACACTCAAAAAACTTTGCCACTCCATATCGTGTCTCATCCAAAATAGTTTTCACCTTTATTCCTTCTTGATGAATTGAACTCGGATTCCCAAAACATATTTTCCCTGCTTCCGAAATTTTTTCCAAAACTTCAGGATAAATAGGCGTTGCAGCTGCATGATCAAGATAAATTTCAGACATTTTTATGGAAATAAAGTTATTTATCAAACATTCCTTAAAACAAAAACATTTTAAAAAATGTATCTCAATAAGCAAGAATTCACCTCTTTTTGTTTTTTTCAGTGTTTCCTTATGTACTTATTATAATCATGATTATAATAAGTACATAAAATCATAAAGATTCACAGAAAATGGATTCCTGCCTTCGCAGGAATGAGGGCGAGGACGCAGAAATGAGGGAGGAGAAAAGGAGTTTAAACTTGGATAGCTTAAAATTCGAACTTGAGTAGCTTAAAGTTCGAACTCGAAAACAATGAGTTTATTTGTCAGTGATTCCTTAAATGATTGGAACATTTAATTTAATCTTTTGATAATTTTATTATTTCACTTTAAAATTCCGATAATTTTAAAATTAAAAAATGGATAAACTAGTTTTGGAGTATGGGATATTTGCCATTATAGTGTTTCTTTTTATAGATGATTTAGGGATTCCTTTACCTGGTGCAACTATTGTTTTTACCGCAGCTGTTTTAGCTAAAACCACCCCAGAGATATCAATTTACTCTATTTTCCTTATTGCTATTTTCATTCCACCTATTGCCAATTCGATATTATTTTTTTGGGGAAAAGATGGTGCTCGAAAATGGCTCAAAACCCATGGTCATAAAATATTTTTACCAGATGATCGACTTAAAAAAGCAGACATATTTTTTAAAAAACATGGAGAAAAGACTGTTTTTTTCGCAGCAATGCTAAGCAGTGTTCGTGCCGTAACTTCTATTATAGCTGGAAGTTTTAATATGCATCCAGTAAAATTTTTAATGTATCATTGGGCTGGTGTTTTTGTTTGGGCAAGTGTCTTAGTGGGAATGGGACATTTCTTTGGAGAAGCTATTTGGGAAATACTAAAAAGAGATCTGAAATTATTTCTCCTCCTTGCTTTTTGCCTAATATTAGCCAATATGGCGTGGGACAAATATAAAAAAATAATTTTTAAAAAATGAGTAAAAAAATTCTCGTTGTTGGTAATGGTGGTCGTGAACATACTATTTGTGAAGCACTTAGTCGTTCTTCTCAATTGCCTGAAATTTATAATTTTGCATCAGCCTTAAATCCTGGTATCAAAAAACTTTGTAAAGAAGTTTTTGTCGGAAATATCATGGATTTAGAAGAACTAAAAAAAGTCGCTAAAAAAGTAGAACCAGACTTTGCTATCATCGGACCAGACGATCCTATTGGCATTGGATCAACAGATGCTCTTCGCGAACTTGGCATTGAAAGTTTCGCTCCAACTAAAGCAAATGCACAACTTGAAGGCTCAAAGGCCTTTACTCGAAATTTACTAAAAAAATATAATATTACTGGTTCTCCTAATTTTTATGTTTCTGTAAAAAAAGAAGATTCTGAGCGAAAAACCTTCTTCGACAAGTTTGACGGAAAAATTGTAGTAAAAGCCGATGGTCTTTTGGGCGGAAAAGGAGTTTTAGTTGAAGGAGACCATTTTACTACATTTGAGGAAGCCGAAGAATTTGCCAAAAAATCAATTGAAAAATTTAACCGAGTGGTACTAGAAGAAAAACTTTTGGGAGAAGAATTTTCCCTCATTTCTATTGTTGATGGAAAAACTGTTTTAGATACTCCAGCAATTCAAGATCACAAACGAGCTTTTGAAAACGACAAAGGACCAAATACTGGTGGTATGGGATGTATTTCTGATGAGCACCTTTCCCTTCCTTTCCTCACTCAACAAGACCTTTCTCAAGCACATGAAATTACTGAAAAAGTTATGGCAGCAATCGAACAAGAAACTGGAGAACGATTTATCGGCGTTATGTATGGAGGATTTATGGTAACTAAAAATGGCGTAAAATTGATCGAATACAATGCTCGATTTGGAGATCCAGAAGCCTTAAATATTTTACCTATTTTGGAAACAGATTTTGTCGATGTTTGCGAACGAGCCATTGAAGGAACCTTATCAACCATAGGCAAATTAAAATTTAAAAAAGTAGCCACAGTAGTAAATTACCTTTGTCCAAATGGTTATCCAGATAATCCAGTAAAAAATGTCCCAATCCAAATCGCAGAAAACCTACAAGAAACCGAAAATCAAAAAATATTTTATGCAAGCTTGGGAGAAGAAAACGGTGAAATACTACTGAAAGGCTCCCGAGCAATCGGTATTTTGGGAATGGGTAATTCTATAGAAGAAGCGCGTCAAAATTGTGAAGCAATGATTCAGAACTTCTCTGGTCCTCTCTTTTATAGAAAAGATATTGGAACTGCCAATCTTATCCAAAAAAGAATGGATCATATGAAAGAAATAAGGATTTAAACGACATCCACACACTATTCTAAACTATTCCTTTGTAACATTGACGGATAGTGAAGTTATGAAGGTTAAAATCTATATTTACTTTAATTTTTTATTCCTCTATGAATTCTATCGATAAAGGGCTTTTCTTTTCCTTTCTTGGACTTACCATTTTTGGACTTATTATGATGAGTTCTATGTCAGTGGCCGGAAGTTTTGAGGTAACAGGTCGAAACGATTTTTATTTTTGGAGACATTTTTGGCATTTTCTTTTTGGTATTCCAATCTTTTTAGCCGCACTAAAATTTCCCTACGATATACTTCGCAAGATTTCTCCATTACTTTTTATCTTTTCGATTACATTACTATTATTGGTTCTTATACTAGGAAACGATTTTGGAACTGCTGCAAAAGCTTGGCTCAAAATAGGACCTATTTCTTTTCAACCAATTGAAATTGTAAAAATGGGAATTATTGTTTTCCTTGCCGCAATATTTTCAAGCGGAAAAAACAGAGTAGATTCCCTTCACGGCGGTTTTATTCCTTTTGTGATAATTTTTGGTATTCCAGCTATTCTTATTGTAGCACAACCCGACTTTGGATCTTTACTAATCATCGCTATAACATCCGCTGCCATCTACTTTGTAGCAGGCGCCAATTTGAAACATTTCTTTGGTGGTATTTTTGTAGCTATATTTGCTGCAACTATTGTTATTTTTACCAATCCATATGTCTCCAAACGATTTCAAATCTTTTTTAATCCTGAACTCGATCCACTTGGCGCTGGATTTCAAGTAAAACAAGCACTCATTGCCATAGGCAGCGGCGGACTTTTTGGAAGAGGTTTTCACAATTCCATTCAAAAATTCGACTATCTTCCTGAAGTGCAATCAGATACTATTTTTGCTGCTATTTCAGAAGAAATGGGATTTTTTAGAATTTTAGTACTCATTGGTATTTATCTTTACATTGCCTATAGAGGTTTTTCTATTGCGAAAAATGCACCAGATGCATTTACAAAATATCTAGCAGTTGGTATCACCACTTGGCTATCAGGACAAGCATTTCTAAATATTGCAATTAATTTAGCACTTATGCCAAATACTGGAATTACATTACCGCTTATTTCTTATGGAGGAAGTTCTCTTTGGGCATCTTTTATCGCTATTGGGATACTACTGCATATATCTGGAAATATAAAAAAACCCGTTAGTAGACGATACTTTTTCTAAAAAATGAAAAAAATTCTATTGGTCGGCGGTGGATCGGGTGGTCATATATTACCACTAAAGTCACTCTGTGATGAGTTGCTGAAACAAAACAATGAAGTACATTTGCTTGTGTCTGAAAGCTTGTTAGATCGACAAATTGTAGAAGAAAATTTCAAAAAGTCCCCCACTCAAAAAAACAAGATTTATTTTCATTATTTAAAAACAGGTAAATTCAGACGATATTTTTCTTTTAAAAATATAACTGACTTTTTTAAAATTATTAAGGCTGTATTCCTAGCCAGAAAAATGCTCAAAAAGATAAAACCAGAAGTAATTTTTTTCAAAGGAGGATTCGTTTGTTTTCCAATCTTAATTGCCACAAAATACTTGGGAAGATTCAAAGGAAAGATTTATTTGCATAATTCAGATTTTATTATCAGTCGTCTTTCAACGCTCATAAGTAAACATGCCGAAAAAGTTTTTTCTAATTTTGGTAATCCATCCTTTCCTCTTTTCTTTTCTGAAACAAGAAGAAACGATCATTCAGAAAAAAAAATAAACTTTCCTCAAATTCTTATTTTTGGCGGATCACAAGGAGCACAATTTATTAATGAGCTCATTTTTAAATTAAATGTACCACTTCTTAAAAAATATAAAATAACACTCGTTACAGGAATTGATAAAAAAATAACACTCATCCATCCAAATTTTGAACAATTTCAATTACTTCCAAATACCAAACTCCTACAAAAAATTTATGAAAGTGATCTCGTTATTACACGAGGAGGTGCTTCTATTTTTCAAGTTTTAGAAGCACAAAAACCTTCCATCATTATTCCCCTCCCCTCTGCTGCTCAAAATCACCAAATGAAAAATGCACAATACTTTGAAACAAAAAACTTAGTAAAAATTTTAGAACAAAATAAATTTACAAAAAAGCACCTTCTCTCTTTAATAGAAACAACTATTCAAGATCTAAAACTTAAAAAGTCCCTAGCAAAATCAAATATTCAAAATAAAACAAAAGAAATAGCAAAAAGAATTTTGAAATAAAAAATTAATTAAAAGATAATTTATTTATATAAAATTTATTTGTAGTTTCACTATTTTTGTTTTTTATCAATATTTTCTAAACTAACTTTCTTGAAAAGTACTCACAAAAAAATACACTATTTTTGTCCTAATCTTTAAGTATTATTGTTAATAATTTTTTACATGACTGCATTGTTTTTAAAATATCGTCCACAAACATTTACAGATTTAATCGGTCAAGAAACCGTTAGAAAAACCTTACAAAATGCACTAAAAAGTGAAAAGCCTTCTCATGCATATTTATTTGCTGGAAGCCGAGGCACTGGTAAAACATCGACAGCGCGAATCTTTGCCAAGGGGCTAAGTTGTAAAAACCTAAAAGAAGGTAATCCTTGTGGAACTTGTGAATTTTGCGTAGATATTGCCCGTGGAAACTTGATCGATGTCATTGAAATAGATGCTGCTTCCAATCGAGGAATTGATGAAATACGAGATTTGCGGGAAAAAATAAACTTCGCCCCAAATCGAACAAAACGAAAGATTTATATTATTGACGAGGTGCACATGCTCACAAAAGAAGCCTTTAATGCACTGCTTAAAACGCTAGAAGAACCACCAGATCATGCTTTTTTCTGTTTAGCAACAACTGAAACACATAAAATACCCGAAACTATTTTGTCACGATGTCAGGTTTTTCAATTTGAACGATTTTCACTAGATCAACTTATCAATCGACTAAAAAAAATCTGTAAAGACGAATCTTTCTCCGTAAAGGGAAACGCTCTCTCCTTAATTTCGAAGAAAGCAGAAGGAGGTCTGCGTGATGCAATCTCTCTGTTGGAACAAATTGCTGCTGAAACAGAAAATAACATTACCGAAGAAGCAGTACGCGAAAGCTTAGGAATTTCATCAATAGAAACTCTCGAAAATTTTTATCAAGCTATTATTGATAAAGATACAAAAGTTTGTTTAGACATTTTGAAAAACCTTTCCAAAAAAGGTGGAGACTTCCGAACTTTTGGACACGACTTCTTAGGTTTTTTACGAGAAAGAATGTTTCAAAACTTAAAAACAATAGAGTTACCTATAATTCTTACTTCAATTGAAGAAATAGAAAAAGCTCTATTTAGACTAAAAAATTCACCAATATTAGAATTACCACTCGAAATTGCAATAATAAATTTAACGACAACCTCAAATATTCCATTAGAGGCAAAACCCCAAATTACATCTTCTACCCCTGTAATAAAAAAAGAAGTATCTGTTCCACCTTCAAAACCAAAGATTGAGGATAAAAAAACAGAAACTTCTCTCAACGATTTCGTTTTTAAAGACAAAGAGGAAAAAAAGTCCCCAATAATAGAAGAAAAATCAATAGAAAAAACTGAAAACACTTCTTCCCTTCCTCTTTCTGCACAAAATATTTCAGACAAAATGAACGAAATAGTTCAAAACGCAGAAATTGCTATTTTCGCTAAAAAATCTTTTCTTACAACGATTCCAGAAGTAAACGAAAATAATATTACTTTTTATACTGATTCTGAATTTCATAAAGAGAAACTCTCTTCCAATGAAGTCCTTTTAAAAATAAAAAAAGCTATTACACAATTATTTGGACAAGTCGTAGAAATTTCTTTTGTAAAAAAAAGACGCCTACCAACATTTGAAACAAATACCTCTCTAAAAACAAAGGATGAAGAAGTAAGTGTAGATGATTTCCTTTCCTTTTAGAACCGCACAATTTCTTTCTTGCAAAGTTATATGATTTATGATAAAATAGTAAGAATGTTTTATTAGAGTTATCTATATTTCATAAAAAAACATGCAAAAAAGAACTTTTCTATTCCAAAAACTAATACAAAAGAAGGTATCAACCATTACCGGTTCTTTAGTTCTTATTTTTTCGTTAGTACTCTCTCTAAAAAGCATACCAAGCCTTAATAATGAAAATGAAAACATTTTTAATGAAATAATGACGAGTGTTATTCAACAGGTAGAAATAAAGAGTCCAGAAGTAACCGTAAACGAGTTTCGAATAGAACTATTAAAAAAAGAACTTAAAAAAAGATCTCTCCATTAAGTAAAAAGAAAAGTTTGAATAAAAAAATTTGACAAAGAGAGCGAATTTAACAAGAATCCGCTTGATTTTTTATTTAAAGATTCATTTAAAAAGGCTTATGAAAAAATTTTTACACGAACGAATTGGAGAATTACATAATGTAACATGGCCAACGCAAAAACAAGCTATTCATTCTGTGATTTTAGTCTTAATAATAATGCTCATCACAGGGGTTTTTCTCGGAATTATAGATTTCATGCTCAATAAAGGAGTTCTTTTAATGATTACTAAGTAAAAAAAACAAACATGGCAAGACAAGATTCATCTATGGGACGACAATGGTATGTAATTCATACATATTCTGGGTATGAAGATGCCGTAAAAAAAGCCTTAGAACAAAGAACCGAATCTATGAATATGCAAGACTATATTTTTGAAATAGTAGTTCCTAAAGAAAAAGTAGTAACAACAAAATCTGGTAAACAACTAGTTGTCGAAAAAAACCTATTTCCTGGATATGTACTTGTTAATATGATTGTAACTGATGCTTCTTGGTTCGTAGTTCGAAATACACCAAATGTAACAGGATTTGTTGGATCAGGTAATACACCAGTACCAGTTCTACCTGAAGAATTCAATGTTATTCAACGACGAATGGGTGCTAATGAACCAACCGCAGAAATAAAACTCAAAGTTGGTGAACTTGTTTCTATTAAAGAAGGTCCTTTTGCAAACTATGAAGGAACTATTTCAGAAGTAAATCCATCAAAAGGAAAAATTACAGTTATGGTTACAATCTTTGATAGAGAAACCCCCGTCGAATTAGATTTTAATCAAGTTGTTCCCAAAATTTAGTATATTACGCACAATTATATAAATCCGCTTCACCTTTTAGTTCTTTAATCATTTAGAAAAAATGCCACCAAAAAAACCATTCTCTGCAAAATTTAAAATACAACTTCCAGCAGGAAGTGCTACTCCAGCTCCACCAGTAGGTCCAGTATTGGGACAACATGGAGTTAATATCCAAAAATTCTGTCAACAATTTAACGATGGAACAGAAGAATTCAAAAAAGACGGATACATAATCCCTGTTATATGCTACATTTTTGAAGACAAATCTTTTGAACTTGACTTCAAATCACCTTTGGCATCAAATCTTATTAAAAAAGAATTGGGTATAAAAAAAGGATCAGGAAATCCAAACACAGAAAAGATTGGAACAATAAACAGACAACAGCTTGAAAATGTAGCTAAAATAAAAATGAAAGATTTAAATGCAAACGATATGGATGCAGCAGTAAAAATAATTGCTGGAACAGCTCAACGGATGGGAATAACCGTTGAATTATAAAAAAATAATCCCTCTGTGGGAGTCTCTCCACTTTTAAACGAGACATTCGTACCACTTAATCTATTTATCATGAAACGCTCAAAATCGTTAAAAGCCGCTGACAAAAAAGTTGATCGAAAAAAATATTATTCTGTAAAAGAAGCTATTGCGCTGATGACTTCCCTTTCTACTCTTAAATTTGATGCTACCGCAGAAGTTCATTTTACTCTTGGAATTGACCCACGACACGCAGATCAACAAATCAGATCTAATCTAAATCTTCCAAACGGAACAGGAAAAAAAGTTAAAATTGTTGTTTTCTGTGAAGATGATCAAGTTAAAGCTGCAAAAGCTTCTGGTGCAATTGAAGCTGGTAACGCAGATCTAATCGATAAAATTGCAAAAGGCTGGACTGACTTTGATACAGCCGTATCAACACCAGGATTGATGAAATCACTAGCAAAGGTTGCTCGTGTACTTGGTCCAAAAGGACTAATGCCAAATCCAAAAGCTGGAACAGTTACAAATGATGTAGAAAAAACTGTAAAAGAACTAATGGGAGGTCGAATTGAACTACGAAACGACAAGCAAGGAATTGTTCATTCTATCTTTGGAAAATTATCTTTTGGAGAAGCAAAATTAGCAGAAAATCTTGAAATAATGATCAAAACCATACAAGACATAAAACCTTTAGGACAAAAAGGACCATATATTAAAAACATCTCTATTTCCTCTTCTATGGGAACAGGCATAAAAGTAGCAGTTATTTAATTAATTTTTATCTCAAAATCTTTATTTTTTTGTTGCGAGTTTATTTATAAGAGTTTCCTAAAGTATCAAACACAGGATGACAATACAAGATGAAAGTAAACTTTGGGAGTTTGAGGGTAAAACCGTGTTTGAGCGACATAAAAAATAAATTTTAGGTAAATAATGCCTCTTAGCGAGTTTTTTTACCCTCAAGACTTTTTGGTTCTTTTTAGTCATAAAAAGAATGGAATGAAAATGAGTTACTGCCTTTGCAGAAATAAGGTAGTATAAAACAAGTAATCTCTTTCGCACAAAAAAATAATCTTTTAATTAATTTTTTTATAATTAAATTCGAAAAAGCATCAATTTTATCGTTGTTGATCAATCATTTCAATTAAAGCTTCCTTAGTCTGCACTCCAACTTCTTCTCTAACAATCTTACCTCCTTTAAACACCTTTATAGCTGGTATTGACATAACTCCATACTCAGAAGCCAATTCAGCCTCTTCATCTACATTAACCTTACAAATCTTAGCACCTTCTTTTAACTCAGTGGAAAGGTCTTCTAAGGTAGGAAGAAGCATTTGGCAAGGACCACACCATGGAGCCCAAAAATCAACTAAAACTACATCTGAACTCTTCAAAACTTGTGATGAAAAATTATTTTTTGTAACAGATTGCATCATTATTCAAGAAATTAAAAATACATTTACGACCCTATTATAAGATGAAATTCTAAAAAAGAAAAGCTAAAAAATAATTAATTTTAATTTATTCAATTATATTTTATTTTTTTGATCCATTGGCTTTAAGTACTTTCAACACAGATAAGCACTCATGAGCTTGTGCAGAATTAGGATCAATTTTAAGCACTTTTTCAAACATTTGTTGTGATTCCTCATAGTTTAAGGAATTCATATAACAAACCCCTAAATCACACAAAATATTAGGATCCATAGGACTTAAATTTCTTGAACGCTCTAAAATAGAAATTCCTTGATTTCTACGATTTGCATTATATACCGCCCATCCCAAACATCTGAGTATTTCTGGATGATTTGGAGAATATTTATTAGCTTCTTTCAGCTCTTTCACTGATTTCCCCCACTCTTCACTATTGGAGTATAAAAAGCCCAAAAGATAATGTGCATTTGAAGATTTGCTAGCAATCTTTATCGCTTGCAGCAAAGCATTCTCTGCCTTTTTAAATTTTTTTAAACTTAAATAATTATCTCCTAACTCTTCATAGGCTTCAATACAATTAGGTTCTTGCATTAAAATTTTCTGTATAATTTCAACTGCTTTCTCAAACGCTCCTTCCGCTTTGTACTCCTCTGCCTTCTCCAACAACTGCACTATATATTCATCGTAATTCATTTATGTATATTTTTTTTAATAGATATCCTTTTATTCTACTCTAATTACAAACTTAATGCTACAATATTATCATTGCTTTTATTATAAATCATTGTTTAGATAGAAAACCTTGAAGAGCTTTTAACACGCTTTTATTCTCTTTTTTCAAAGCATAATGAAGTGTTGCCTTTAGAAACCCAAACTTATCACCCGTATCAAACCGCTCTCCCTCTAAAATCTTTCCATATAATGTATCACCTCTTCTTATACTTTCAATAAAAGCACTTGCCAATCGAATTTCTCCATCTTTTCCAACTTCTGTTTTTTCTAATATTTTAAGTAAATCTGGAGTTAAAATAAATTTTCCAATAACACCTAAATTAGAAGGCGCATCTTTCGGATCAGGTTTTTCTACAAAACCACTAATTTTACCATAAAAATCCTTTTCTTTCACAAAATCAACTATTCCATACTTCTTTGTTTCCTCTTTCTCCACTTCTTCAAGAAGAATCACTGATTTTTTGGTTTTTTCATAAACCTCAATCAACTGTTGTACTGCATTCTTTCCATTTTGATTATCCACCAAATCATCACCAAAAAGCACTACCACAGGCTCATTCTTTTCTATCAAATTTTTGGCACATAAAATCGCATGTCCATCTCCCATCGGTTTTGATTGCCGAACATAAGAGAAATTAGCCATTTTTGAAATTTTTTGAATCATTTCCAATTCTTTCTTTTTTCCTTTTACTTTCAAGGCATATTCTAATTCAAAATTAGCATCAAAATGATTTTCAATTGATTGTTTTCCTCTTCCAGTCACAAAAATAATCTCTTCTATACCTGCCGCCACTACTTCCTCAACAATAAATTGAATCGCTGGTGTATCAAATATTGGCAACATTTCCTTTGGTTGTGCTTTTGTTGCTGGTAAAAATCGTGTTCCAAATCCCGCTACGGGCAAAATGGCTTTTTTTATTTTCATATGATTTAATTAGAGTTAAAAAACACTTAACAAATAAACTTTATTTCTCCACCTTCACTACCACTTTTTCCTCCATCACTACTACTTTCTCCACCTTAATTCCTGCTTTTCTCACCCTCATTCCTGCGAAAGCAGGAATCTATTTTTCACAATTAAAAAATTAGTTTTTAACATTTTTAAGATTGTAGCATAAATATTTTGATTTCAAAAATTGAATCTGAATTCGTATTTTTTTTATCGAAAAAATAATTAATTTTATGTTAAATTTTTTGTAAAAAAGATTTTTTTTTTTAAAATGAAAGTAATGAAAAAAATATTTTTGGTATTCAGTCTTTTTTTTCTTTTTACTGGAGACAATGTTAATGCAAAAATCGTTGTTTGCCCACAAGAAGCACCAATCTTTAGTGTAAAAGATTGTAACGAAACCAATTTTTTTATAGAAATGGCAGTCCCTGAAATAACAAAAATAAATAAATCATTTCAAGAGTCTCTAGATACATTATTTCATGATAATATTGCTTTTCCAGATTTTATGGTAAAAGAATCCATAAAAGAATTTCGTATATATCACAAGTGTTTTAATGACTTATGCAACAATGTCTATAAATTTTGTGGTAAAAATAATTCAAACAAAAATCCTTTTAATCAATTTGATTGGTGCAAAGATAGGCAAAATAAGCTAGAAGCACTTCAAAAAGAAAAAATTCATTTTATCGCGCTAAACAATATAGAAAGAAAGCACAGATCTCTTTTAGAAGAAAAATTTAACGCCTTAGGAATGCGGTTTAATAAGTTCATTCATGCTCAAATGACTCATATTGTAGCCGTTCTTGATAAACTAACAACCATCAGCAAATTAATCATGTATCCAATATAAGAAAGTCTTCGCCATAAAAAATTCTAGTATTTTTGGCGAATTATTTTTTTATTATTTTTCTGAGTTTATCAGTATTTCCTATATTTATTGTGGAATTTTATTGGATCCATTCCAACATTTTATTGGAATATCTTGATTTTGACAAATTACCTCAATATTTTTGAGAGAGTCATCCAATTTTGAATTTATATCTGTAATAAGCTGTGTCCATTTAATAAATTTTTGAGTAAAAACATCTATTTTATAACCAGAAACATTCTTACTCCGTTCTATCCAAAAATTACGATCATTTTCCCACTGAAGATATCGTTCTTTTATATTTAAATTCTGTTGATGTACTGAAATAAAATTCATATTGACCAAATAGGTTTCACTTGAAATGTCCACTGACTCTTTCTTTGCAGATCCTGGATTGAGAAAAGCAAAAAAATTCTTAATCCATTTCAATAGAACATTTCCTTTCATATCAGCACGAGGAAGTGTTTTAGAAGACTTATCAACATTTATTAAGTTATAATCAATCTTCAAGACTTCATTCAAGGCAAGAGAAGGAGGATTTGGCAGTGTTGATGGATCATCACTAGAAGAATCCCCCTTCATATTTGAAGCGAGTGTATCTGGAGAAGCAGTTCCTTTTTTCTCCATCCCTTCTGCATCTTTACAAAGAAGTAAATTATTAGGAGAAAACTCTATTTCCAAAGCTCTCTGCAAAGCAATTCCTTTATCGTAAAATTCTTTATTTGGAGCTTTAACAATAGGACTAAATGAAAACTCTCGAAAAGAAACTACATTTGGCAAAATATCAACTAAAATATAAAAATTGTAGGCAAATAATTCGTTTATTTTCTTTCGATCATTTTCCGACAAAACTTCAGAATCATTTGTTGCAAAGACTTTAAGAGCATTTATTTTTTTTACTTGTACTTCATACTCATTAAATATTTCAATAAAACTTGGAGGGAACTTTTTCCCTACTACGGTTTGAAGCATTTCTAATTTTTTATTCCATTTAATTATTTCAAAATATGAAGAATTTTTACCTATAAAGTCTCCTACCTTATCTTCATATAATTCTACTTCTGTCTTTAATGTCTCTTTCAAAATAAAAAATTTCGTAGGAGGAGTACAAGCAAATCCTTCTAAATAGAAAAATAAAATCATAAAACTTATCATATATTTTTTCATATTTTATTCTATTATTTTTTTTAGTGATATTTCTTCCAAAAGTACTTGCATTTTAGTCACTTCATCCAAAAAAGCTTCGAAATGCTTATTCCATTGATCTAATACCGCTGCCATACGAAAACCATGTTGCTTTTCAGTGGACATCTCTGCCGTTTTATAAAGCCCTTCTAGAAGTCTATTGAAGGATTGTTCCTTCAGTTCTCCACAAATTTCTAATGAAAAATTTACCGCCTGTTCCAATCCTGTATCTATTAATATCTTTTTTTGTTTTACCCCACATTGAACTTCATTTAAAATACTTTTTTCAATTCCTGAAAATTGTTTTGCTATATCCTGTTTCGGGTTTTCCAAAACCTCTGGTTCATTTTTTGGTTTTTGTGGAATTTCTTTTTTAGTGCTTCCCAAACGACCTTCTTCAGGTAGCCATTCTTTCTTAATTTCAAAAAACCTAGTTGTAGTACATTCCATAGTTAAAGGTTTTGAGTTTAGTTTCACAAGGGCTTTTTTTATACCATCCAAATTTCCTGAAATAGAGGAATCTGTTTCAGAGTAAGCTGAATTGGTATTACTTCCCATTTCTATTTTAATCTCCAACATTGGACTCTCTTCCTTTTTATCATCATCTCCAACTTGCCAAGTATCAACAGTTTCACCAAAAGCTTGACTACTTTCCTTTGCAAATTTTGGTTCTGTTGCTTTTGATTTTTCACCAAACAGAATTGTATCAATCGCATTTAAGTCATCAATAAGGTCAAATTGCCCATCATCAACAACTTCATTTGAAAAGATAGGTGCTTTTAATAAACTTTCCATCAAATCCTCTTCAAAAATAAGTATCTCTGATTCAAAATCATGACGAGTTTGTATTAAATCTACCGCTTTTTGAACTTTCGTATAACCAGGAAGTTTATCAAGAAATTCTTTTGGAAGATTTCCTTCAATAACCTCTTTTTCAACTTCATCAGAAAAATCGCTTTCCAATCGAGAAAAAATTTCCTCTGCATTCACAGTCGAGACTTTTTCATAAATATCAATATAAAGCGTTTGAAAATCATTCGCCAAAACAAAACTATTTGGAAAAAATAAAAAAATAAAACTGATTAAAAATTTCTTTTTCATTAAGGTTGATTGCAATTAGATGAAGTTGCATTATGAAACTTCGCTGGAAATGTGTAGATAGCTGTTCGAAGCAATTCCATTTTTTTACGAGTGGTAATATCCAATACTTCATATATTAACTTCATCCATAAATGAGTTCTATATCCTTGTTCAAAATATTGATATTGACGCAATGACTCTTCCAATGTTTTTTTTATATCTTGCAATTCTTTTTTTATCTTTGCCTGTTCCTTCGATTTGTATTTACTCCATACAATTCCAGTTGATAAAGACTCTTGTTCTTCAAAAAATTCTTTTTCCAAGGAACTATCAAGCCTTTTCCAAGATAAGTATTCTTGATAACCACAAAATTCATTCCACGCTGCTTCCGATACTTTACAGGTAGAAAAAGATTTATCGATATTCGATCCAGGAATAAGACCTTGACAAATACTTTTATACCCATTTCCACTAGGTTTATTTTGCTGTACTGAAAATATTTTTCCTGCTGTACAATCTTTAGCTTTTATTGCTATTGATTTTGGAGAAAATTCCACTTTAAACTGTTTAAAAATAGGTTTAAATTCTTTATTCAATTCATTTGTAGCCTTTACAACACTTTGATCAAATAAGCAATTCTGTGTTGCATGATAAATTTTCTGTGCATCTTCGATTTTCATATCCAAAGAATAATTAACAGAGTTGTGACATATCTCAGGTATAATTTGACTAAATTTCTCACGAACTTCTGGCAATATATCAGTACTCGTTTCAGCTCTAACAGAAGGAAACATAAAAATGTAACATCCTGTTATCAATATTATTGATAAGTTAATTTTTTTCATGGTTTTTCAGAAATTGTAGTTGGAACCAACATATGAAGTAACTTTGAAAAGACAGCACTTCTTCCATTTTCGTTAATTCCAAATAAAAATCCATATAAATTTTGTGATTTTAAAAACTCAAAATCATCAATAAATTTTTCATTAAAATCAAAATCATGTAAGAAATATCGTTCTCCTCCAAAGATAGTAATATTTGAACCATCAAATAATTCTATTTCAATTTTATCATTTTCGGCTAACTCAAAAGAAGATCCTATAGGTATAAAATCATCTTCTGCGGGAATTATTTCTTCTGTTTTTTCTGTATCTGTAATAACCGCTATTGCTCCATTTGAAACACAAATATTACCATATTCAATAAAAGTCTTTTCGTTTTTCCTTATAACCATTTCTTGATATTCTGATGGTTTATTTCTTCTTGCAGGCACCTGTATTTCTAAACGAGAACGATCAGCTATTCCTAAAACAGTTGTTTGAGTTTCAAAAAAATGTTGTTCTGAAAATCTTGGATCACAATCACCAACCTCTTCAATTTTTTGAAAATTAGGTCTAGTCATTTTCGGTATTCCAGAAACACTTATAATTTTTGCTGAAAAAGGACTAATTTCATATTGCTGTAATGTCCCTTGAGAAAGAAAAGCATGCCTATCCCATATTTTGGAAGATCGTGAATCTGGATTTTGAGATATTTCAAAAATAACATCTGGTCTATCTGCTACCACCCACTCAAAATAAGATATTTCTTCTTTAAATCTTTCAAATCGGATACCTCGTCTTTCACCATATCTCTCAGAAGAGACACTAAATGCTGGTAAAATAATGGATTCAAATTCTTTTTGTGACCAAGTTTTAACATTATAATTTGGTGTAGTAGATAACGATTTCTGTACACGATTTTTAAGATAGAGTTCTCCATTGCTGGAAAAAAGGATTTCTTCTACACCATCTCCATCAAGATCAACTAAAGCTTGTGCTGATAAACCTCCTATTGGAAATTCCGTAATTTTCACTATCATTTTTAAAGAATTATCTTTAAAGAAAACTCCTTCTGGTGCATCAGGTTGAATATCTTCCACAGTTGAAATTTCATTCACCTCAGATAAATCTAGTAAATCATTATCTGCTAGATCAGGAGGACCATCTGTTTTTAATACAGAAGGAAATACCATTGATTTTAAAATATCTTGAGGAAAAGTTATTTCTAAATTATCAAAAGAATCCTTTTCTATTCCTGCTAAATATCGATCTGGTTTTTGAAAAATACTTTGTATTTCTGCTTGAGCAAAAAAGTCACGAACCGACAAATCTTGATATTTTACCAGTACTTTATTTTCTTTTTCAATTTTAGTTTTTACACTAGAGAAATCTTGAATCTGTTGTGCAAATTGTCTTTTCAAATCTTCTCTCCACAATTTATCATTATTTTTACTAGGCACTTTTATCGCTAAAATAGATTGTTTTAATTTCTTTTGAGTTGGAGTAATGGCTACCAATTTTCGAGCTCGTTGTTGCATTTTTAGCACCAAATCATAAGGATCAGAATACTTATCTTTACTCATTTCTATTTCTTTTTTAAAATTTGCATACCAATCCTTAAATTCAGAAATACCTTTCAATTTATCAAAAAGCCGAGATTGAATATTTAATTTTATATCAGAGGGTACTGGCAAAACATTCTTTCTTGGACTCTTAATGGTAGGAAGTTCTATATTTTTCAACTTATCTAATCCTAGATTAGATTTAATATCTAATCCTAAATCAGAAGGTATTGATAAAGCATCTATTTTTATATTTCCAACAGTAGAAATTTGATCAATTACATTCTTAAAAGTTTTAGAAAGACCATTGGCAATTTCCATCAATGGATCTAATGCCGTCATAAATCCAATAGATCCAAGAATTTTCATTTCTTTTGTTCCAAAATCTATTTTAGGCAAAGAAAGAAATCCAAAATCTAATCCTAGAGAAAGTGCAAATCGGTTTGTTAGTTGTTCCACATAAGGTTTAACATACCACTCTGGAACTGGCAGAATCCCCAATCGCAAAAGACAAAATATATTAATGAATTCCAACGGCAATTCTAAAACAGCAAGCAATGAACCTAAAAGATCTGGCAATTGGGGTGGTGGTGGCACCATAGGCAACTGTGGAATTGGCAGAGAAGGAAAAGGTATCGTCAATGTTATATCTGGTATCTTTGGTAAGAGCGGGATTGCTGGTATTTTAGGTATTTGAGGCAGAGCCAATGCTGGCAGTGGAAAAGTTGGTATAACTGGTAAATTTAAGAGTGGTAAAGTCGGAAGAGTTTGCATTCCAACTCCAGAAAAATTACCACTAGCATCAAAACTTGGGAAATCTAATTCTTCCAAATTAAGTTCTGAAATTAAAGCACTTAAATCAAGTCCTAAAGCAAGATCAAAAATAGATTCAAAATCAATTTCCAAAACAGATTCAAAAGCAACTTCCAAATTCAAATCTTCCAAAAAACTTAAATCTGGAAGTTCTATATCGGGAAGTTCAAAAAGCTTCATATCTATTTCTTTTGTTTCAAAATCTGGAATAGTGGCATTTAATCCAAAAGAAACTTTCGATAAATCAACCGTTATATCTGGAAATTTAGGAAGTTCTATAATTGGAAGATCAATAGCCCCTAAAAATATTTTTAAAAGCCAAGAAAGAAGTGTACCTCGATCCACCACGCAAGTTCGACAATTTGAATCAAAATCAATAAAAATCTGTGGTATTATTTGCCATGATAGCAGAATTTGATCAATTATTAAATCCATATTTTTCCACTCTTCTATTCGCAAATTATTTTCAGCAAACCATCCTATAAAAAAATCTTGAATAGTTTGCATAAAGGCCATGATTTCCGACAGTTTTTCAACAATTTCTCTCCTAAAATTTATTAATTTTTCAACATCAAAATCCTTGTATTCTTTAACTGTATCAATATTTGTTTCTACGGAAGTCATAATGGCTTCCGTATCAATTGTTATATTTTTTATATCTTCAATTAATGATTCTACTGATGAAATCAAAGAATCTAGCTTGTTTTTAAAAGATTCAATAAGTTCAATTTTTGAGATAAAATCCGAAATTTGATTATATAAACTATTTAAACTTGCCAAAAAGGCTTCACTTTCCAACATGCCTTCCAGTGCAAATGAACAAGAATCTTTTTCATTTGAATCATTAATTTTATACTTTGTATCAAGTTCAATATTTTTTGGAACGGAAATTTTTCGTACTTCAGATAAATCAACTTTACAATTTTTTTGATAATCCTCTTTTAATTTTTTTATTTTCGCTTCTATTGATGTTATATAACCTTTAAGTTTATGATAAGCATCAAGCAAAGCTATATAATCTGGAAGTTTATAAAAGGCATCAAGTGAAAGTGTTAAATTTTCAATTTTTGTTTTTATCTTTTCAATTGAAGCTTTTAGAGCAGTTAAATCTGGTAAGCTTAAATCAATAGATCCTTTTAACTCAGCCATCCATTCTTCCATTTCTAGATCTAATTGATCCAACTCTGCAATCGAAATATTGGGGATAGGAATCGATACTTTTGCTGTTTTTAAATCAATAAAAGGATATTTTGAAGCTTCCGCACTCAATTTTTCCAAAGCACCTCCTTGTGGTGTCTCCTCTGCTGGTTCAGTTACTTCTAGTGAATCTAAGTTAGGTCCAATAAATGAAAGTGTTGGTAACTGAAGACCTTTTGAAAAAGCCCTTTCCTGCTCTTGCCACCAAGTAGCTATAATATCTACACCAGGAATTTGAATATTATCCGTTGCTTCTACTTTGGCGGTAAAAGCTCCTAATGTCATTCCAACTTTCCCCCTTGGTGATACATTAAAAATTCCTCCGGAATTTGTTAAAGCAATTGCTGTAGCCGCACCCAGAAGTGAATTATCCGATTCTGCTTCTTTCGGACAAAAACCCATGAAAGCATCAATAGGGGGTATTGCCACAAAACAATTTGGAAGCCACAATGGCGGAATCATTGAAGTTCCATATAAACCCATACAAAAAGCAATTCCTACTTTTCCTGTTGTTGTTGGCATTAAATAAATTCGCCCAGAAGAAGGATAAATTCCTCCAAATCCAAGCGTTGGATTATCTACTCCAGCAAGACCAAGTGGACTTATTGGCCACATTGAAGGAACTGGAATTGGACCAACCCATAAAGTCGTTAACCATTGCAGAATAGGAAATCCAAATGAAAATCCGATAGGAATCGTAATCGGTGGAATATAAAGACTTGCTAAACCTGGAGCAAAAAAAGCAATGGAAACTGGAAAATTGAAACAATCCCCTCCCCCACAAAAAAAGCTTAATTTTTTGTTTTCCAATTCGTAGAGACTTTCTCCAATTACAGAAAACAATAATCCTGCCATAATGGTCTCTACTGCTCCAAGTGAAGAGATATCTTTTGTTTGAGGATATGTATCATATGAATCAGGAAATCCATCCATATCACTATCTTGAACTAATAGATCCTTAAACATTTCTTGTTGATTTTCCACACTTAAAAAATCCTTCATCTTTATCGCAACATTGGAATCCGACTGAGCATCAACTACTTTTGGAATAGGATAAATTGATTTATATTTTTTTGCTATTTCATATATATCCTGAGCTTCTTTGACAGCTTCATCAGGACTAAGTACAACTGGATTTGTTGAAACCAACCAATTTTTTCTCTGATATGAAGATAGTTTCTGAGAAGATAAAAATTTAATTAATTTTCGTTTTCCATCAATCTCCCAAGGAATAACAATATCTGATAGATTATCTCTTCCATCTTCGAAATCTCCAACAAAAAATTGAATTTGAGGCGTTTCCTTTACGACTAATTTCCAAGAAAAAGTCACCGTTGTTCGTGCTGGCACATCAAAATCAAATGCCCAAAACTCTCCGAATGGATGTTGTGATCTAAATGCAGGTGTTTGAATACATCCCAAACAAGTAAAAGAATTCTCTTTCAATTTCAACCTTGGATCTGTTGGTGGCATAAATTCAAAATTTTCTAATTTTTCATTTGATTTAAACGTAAAAACAACAGTTATTTCATCTCCTAGTTTTACATTCTGATTTTGGGAGACCATTGAATAAGAGGCATCTAAAAAAGTATGATTTGTTACTGGTAAAAAATCTTTTTCAAGATTCTTCAATGATTCTAAATCACCCCAGATAGCACTCTCAATATCATCAATTTCTATTTCTGCATTTTGTGAATCATCATTTGGAATTGAAAATTTCAGCGCCTTTTGATCAAAATCATTCATCCCCTCAAAATTGATCAAAGTTGAATTTAGATATTTTAAAAATCCTTCAGATGTTTCCGTAATCGTTCCATCAAAAACTTCATCCACAGAATCAAACTTTGGTGAAAAATTTTGGAGAAAAACAGGATTAGGAGAAAAACCATCCGCTTCCCCAAAAAGAAGCCAAAGACTATTATCTTCATCTAAAAAGACAAGATCTTGATAAATGTCATCATTTAATATCGCCGTATGAAAATTCGTTATAGGCAATGAATGCTCAAATGGAATCATTTTTTCGAAAAAGACTCCATTTTTATTCTCAAACAGAACAAACTTTCCATCAAAAGTTAGCTGAAGCAATCCATTTAAAGTAGTATTACTTACTTCATTTTTAATATTTTTATTAAGTATTTCTAATTGTCTTACACCTCCATTAAAATTAAAAATGTTTCCTACATCACGAAAATTCATAGAAGTACCTTTTTCTTGATAAAGTGCCACAAGTTCGTTTTCAATTCGTATTAAAATATCTTTTTGCCCATCTCCATTGATATCCATTGACAAAATTTGATCAATTACTCCAAATGGAGCTTTCCAAATAGGTTTCCCTATATCTTTTTTTATTCCAAGTGAGACATTCTCATTTTCAGTTTGGACAGAAAGAGTTGGATCTCCAAAAAGAATAAAAATATCACTAGCTCCAAATTTAGCAGAATCCCCTATTGTATTTTTAGCTCCAAAGATTGTTCCTGGTTTCCAATTAAAGTCCCAGGTAACTTCTTCTGTATCTAATGCATTTTCTGCCGAACTTTTTGGGCTTCCCAATTTTCCGTTTTTTGATTCTTTTCTAGTCCGATCAAAAAAACTTATCCCTCTTCTTTTATTTGTCGAATTTTCTATAAAATTATCATCAAACAAAATATCAGGAGAAATTTTCTTTATTGATATTCCAGAATAATTCTCTGCAAACAATGAGTCTTTTGCAATAAGACTTTCTTCCTCTGGATTAAAACGAAGCACTCCCAAGAGTTTATCATCTTTCAAAATATTCCATTGTAAAATATTTTTAAAATCTTTTGCTTGTTCAAAAACAATAAGACTATCTTTTAATTCTATCCCTCCTTGTTTTGATATCTCAAAAAGAGGTAACTCCTTATAATAAATAACTCGATCTTCAAAAGCTATATCCGATGCCAAAAATTTTTCAGGAATAAAATAAATTCCAGCATCTTCAATTTCTGTTTCATCTATAAAAATTTCAGGCGATTTCGAAAAAAGAATTCGAGATTGTAATAAATTTTCATCTTTATATTGAAAAAACACTTCAGGAAAATTTTTAAAATTAAACTTTGTTTTCAGCTTTCCATAAAATTCTCCCGTTGGAGAAATGGAACCAAATTGAAAAAATGGATTCGGATCAGTTATAAGAGTTCCAACACTTTGTGTTTTTCCTGCAAATAAGAAATTGAGAGCAAAATTATTTTCAGCTAAAAGATCACCTGCTTCGAAACCGAGAATTAAAGCAAAAAGTGATTTCGGTGTAAGTGATTTTACATCTTCTGGTGTAAAAAAATCAGTGAATTCTATTTCCAAAGTATCACCTACTAGTGAACTATTATCAACTATTAGATGTGCCATTCCTGATAATCCTTTAGGAACAACCGTTACCGTAGTTTTTCCATTTTCTAAAGATATGTTAGAAAGCAATCCGCCTGTCTCTATTTCTTGAGACGAAAGCATTTGAGATCCTCCATTTAAAGTACTTGCTGAAGTTATTTCTAAAAGATGTTTTGTATCATTTGTTATTGTTACTTCAATATTCTCTTCAAATCTTTTTGTTAAATTTCCAAATCTATCTACCACCATAATATCTATAAGAACAGGATCATCCCCTTGAGAAGAATAAATTTCTTCTGAAACAGAAAAATTTATTTTTTTAGGCTCATCTGGAAGGATATTTATTTCAAATTCTTTTGTTTCAAATCCAACACTAGAAACCATTATATTAGCCGTATTCGCAACAATCCCTGGGAAAAATTTGAAAGACCCAATCCCATCTTTCAACAACAAACTTTTAGGAAAATGTCCTAAGTTTGAAGAAATATAAACTAAAAAATCATCGGAAATTAAGTCTCCACTTTTTGTTTTTGCAGTTATAAAAATTTCGATAGAATTTGCTTCTCCAGCAACTATAGAATTTTTCTTCGCCGATATTTCAAAAATAGGATTTTTTATTATTTCAAAATTTCGGACTATCCCAAAACCTGATTCAAATAAATCAGAAGAGACTCCTATCTGAGCAGTATTTACTTTTTTTTCTGCAACAACTTTTAGTAATGACTTTCCCTTATAAATAAACTCTTGAATACCTTCTTCTTGAGGATCTTGATCTCTTTCAGATTCTGCTTCAACATTAAGATTTTCATATTCCCAAGAAAATTTATGTGAAATATTTTCGATGCTATTTCCAAATTCATCTGTAATAATAGCCGAAATATCATCAAATACTCCTTCTATAAGAAAGTTCGATTTTTTTTGTATTTTTATCGTTGCAGGAGAATCTGGTAATATTTCTAAAAACACTTCATCACTTGGAATATTTTTTTCTAAATCAATGATAGTTATTTTGGCTAATCCTGCTTTTTTCCCAGGAAAAAACAGAGCTTTAGCTACCCCATCTTCAATTTCAACGATATCTTCCCCCCCCATAAAACTTCCCTCTTCTGAAATAAATTGAACCTTTGTCCCTTCAAATTTAGAACTTAAGTTACCAGTATTATTTTTTATTCTCGCTTTAATTAAGACACCTTTATTATCATTAACAGTAATTTCTTTCTTTTCAGAATAACCATCAATAGCAAAATTTGTAATTTTAATCGGAATCGATTTTGAAACAAGAGAAAAATTTTCCTCACCTTCTATTTGTGCAAATAATTCTAATGCTCCACCAAACTTATCAGTTTGAGGAATAAGAAGGAAATTAGCTTCTCCTGCTGTAAACGGAATGGTTTGTGCGGGAGAAATTTTAAAGAAACGGCTGGCATCAGAGCTAGAAAAAACCAACTGCACTCTCGTTGAAAAATTATCTGTTTGAATTTCTCCAGCTGAATTTTTAAGAACTACTTTTACATTTATTAAATCCGTATTATAATTTGAAATAAATATCTCTTTTGGCTCTATAGATAAAACTGAATCAATAAGATCAACCTCTTTATTTTCAATAATTGGAGAACCTGCTTCTTTTTTTCCAAGCCCTGGCATATTTACATCTGTAGTCTTCCCTGCAAGAGTTTTTGATAATACACAAGCAAGAAATTCCGGCCAAGTTTCCATAGAACCAGAAAGCTTATCACAGGTTTCTTCTTCTTCCCTTTCTAGAAAAGTATCTCCTAGATTTTCTCCTAAAAATTGAAATTGATAAGAATCTTGCTCAAAAGAAAAACCAGAAAATCGTTTTTTCGCGTCTGCAAACTCTTTATCTACCATTAAACTTGTAGGCAAAAACGCCATCTTAATACCTTTTTTCTTATCGCCTTCTGCAATAATTTCTATCAACTCATAACCATCGGAAAGGTCATCAAAAAAGAAATCTTTTACATTTTCTTTTTCAGAAAAAGCAGTTTCAAAAACAATTCTATTTTTTTCTTCAATATCCTTATCAATCCAATCTAAAGCCTCTTTTATCTCAGAAAAATCAAAGTTGTCTGAACTCTTTATAAGAAGACTTGAATCAATAAATTCTGCTAAATTATAATAATTACTTTTCGACTTTCTATTTTCACTTTCCACACTCTCTTTTTGCCACTCCATAAAGAAAATTAATTCTTTCGGACCTGATAAATAGACATCTAATTCTAAATAATCATATCCATCACCAAATCCGCCATTCCAATTATCAATAATAGTTTGAATTTCATTGATTTCATCAAATTTTGAAACAAAATTCAAATAATGAAAATATAACTGATCTTGCAACAACCCAAGCAAGTCTTCTAATGAAGTATTGATCTGTATCCCCAAATCCTCGTCTCCAGATGTCAATTGAGCAATTAAATCTGTCAATCCTTTATCTAATCTATTGGAAAGAGAAACCCTTCCATCTGTTTCTAAACGAGAATTAAAATCTTGTTTTGCGTTTTCTAATCGTAAATGTAAATCAGTTTCTACCACATCCAATCCAGTATTAAAATTAACCAAAGATTGATCAAAATGTAATTCCAAAGTTTCTTGCAAATCATCGTTACTTTGATGCAATTCCAATTCCCCTGAATCCAAATCATAAAATAAATCTACTTTTTTACTATTAGTATTCCCATACAAAGAAAAAAGAAGATCTTCAATATTTGCCAATGCTTGAGGCCTACAAGCAACACAACTTTCATATACCAAAATATTTTCATTTATAGCCGTTATAATCAAATCAATAGAATCTATTTCTAAATTCACTTGCGTTTTTATAGAATCAATCTCTTCATCTAATAAATCATTTCCATCATTAATTTCTTCTGAAATAGTTTGCTCCGAAGTAGAAATTAACTGAGATACATTTTGTTTTTGATTTACAATTCCCACCTCATCCATATCTGAATAATGAGCAAGAATACCCGTATTCAAAGAATTATGAAGTGCCACAATTAAAGCCTCTATTTCATTCTTTAACACTAAAATCAAAGTTGATAAATCATCATTCAACACCGATACTGTGTTCTCCAATTCAGTTATCGTCAATTCTCGAAGATCTTCGTTTTCAGCCGTATTCAAATATTTTATTTCGAGTACTTTTACTCGCAAATTGGAAAGATGTGCTCCTAATGTTTCAATCTGTTCTATTATCTCAACCACTTCAGCAGTCTCTGTTAAACTAAGATCTTCTAATGAACTTTTTAAGATTAAAAAATTATTTATCTTCTCAACTTGTACCTCCAACGCATCTATTAATACTTCTTTCTCCTCTATTGAAGATCCTGCATCAACTCTACTTATAGCACTTTCAAATATACCCTGTAAGAAAGTAAGCACTGATTCATTTAAATAAGACAAAAACCTTTTTTCAAAAACAAAATCAGATTCATCAAGCATTCGTTCAAGCCCATCTGTTTGCTCGATCAAGCTTAAATTTAAATCATAAATAATTCCTGTTAAATTTAAATTCAAAGTAGAAATAATCGCATTAAGTGTTCCATTTAAAGAACCTCTCATTTCATTAAGCAATATATTTAAATTAATATTTGTCTCATCTAAATCTACCTTTAAAGCATCATTTAGAATGTTTAATGTATTCTTAAATGAACTATTCAAATTTCTAAAAATTACTGACAAATCATCATTCGTCGACTCAAAAACTACATTATGTCCATTGACATTCACTTCATCAAGCTTCACTTTGAAATTCTGACTTTCTGTTTGCAATATTTCATTAAGAGATCCGTTTAACACTCCCAAATTCGTATTCATAAGGGGAAGATGCTCTTTCAACTCTTGAAAATAAACTTCAACAGCTACTCCTAAAGAATCATCAAAATCCTCTTTTATATCTTGAATAACTTGAAATTCTGATTCTATTTTAACTTTTGTACTTTCTGGATTTTCCGTATCAAGAATGATACTAGTAAACCTTCCATTCTGTACCGTAGATTCTTGCAAAAAGTTATCTTTTTCTCCCTCAACTTCATTTAAAAATTCTATTTTAGTATCAACAATTTCCTGTGAAATAGATTCTTTTTGTACTTCAATCGCTTCATTAATCAACAACTCTGAAGCATCTAATTTGTTAATTGTTTCTGTTTTTGCCGCAATAAACTCCTCTGTAACATCACCAGTTTCAATATCTTTATCAACTAAATTTTTAGCGTTTAAAATAGCTTCTTGTATATCAATAGTTGCCTCATTAAAACTCGTAGTAATATCCAATCTAGCCAGATCAGTCGATTCTGCAATCCTTTCTACTCGTGTCCGAGAAATATCAAAAGTCACATTATTCAAGTCAGACATTAACTTTCCCATAGCAATAATATTTCCCTCTTTTATACTATTATTAACATTATCAACAGAATCTATAATCGCCGTCTCTACAGAAGACTTCAAGGCTACCTCCGATAACGCTGTTTCTCTATAATCAAAAATATTAGTAAAAAATCCCTTTCTAAAAATACCCCCCGCATCATAAAAAGAAAAACCTCTGGGAGCATCCATCGGCATGGAAACAGAAAATCCAGCCGCCACTTGCTCTTGAATTGTTTCCACTGTCGGTTCATTATGAACAACTAAAGATGGAACTATTTGAAAACGAGTTGTAATATCTACATTCTGATTAACTAAATCCTCTGGATAAGCAATTGGTAATCCTTCTTCATCTAACATCACCATAATACCAAGTGGATCTGATTCCAATACAGGTGTCACTCCATCAGTAAAAACACCTCTAAAATTAAAATCTTCCACCATTATATCATTACAACCGTAAGCTCCATACGGACCATCTTTTTCTATTGTCCCAGTGATATCAAAAACTGGTAATTCTGGTCCAACATGAAGATATTTTCCATTTCCATAAACAAAAACATCATTCCAATAAGAAGTTGTTGGCTCACAGACATTGTAAGAAAAAGTATTATCGGAAAATTTTAAATTTTTAGCACAACAACCTTCATATACATCTGATTCACGAATACTTATCATTTCACTAGGATGTGCACAAGACTCTACTGTCTCAATATTAAAAGTTCTATTCGCTTCCACCTGTTGGGAAAACGGATAATCTTCAGTTCTTCGTTTTCCTCTGTAAATAGAACAATCCATAACATTAAGATCTGAACGATCAACCCCATTCCAATAAAGCTCTTTTAAAATATAGGAATCACATTCGTTCGAATCTTCATCAATTGATCTACAAACAAATGTGTTTTTTGGAACCAAAATACTACTTTGAATATTTTGCTCTTCTGTTATATGTTTTATAAAGCGTTCCTCTATCGCATCATTATAGGATTTCAATACCAACAACGAAGCCTCATCTTTTCTTGAAACCAAAGAAGGAGTTGTATCAATTTCATTAGCTTTCCAACGACCTGATTTAGAAACTCTTTGATTCAATAAAGTCAACCAAGACTTATAAGTTTCAAAATAACGATTTACAAAGTTATCAATCAAAAATTTAGACTGAACATCTGGAATCAAGTCCATTGAATCAGTATTCATAGATGCTAAAACATCTTCAACACTAACTGAAGAATTTTGTTCAGCTGCTGATTCCGCAATCGCCACCTTTTCACTTTCTGTTAAATTATTAGAAATAGAAAGAGTTGATCCCCTTTCATCTTGATCTGTCCGTAATTGTTTTGCCAGATGTTTAGAATATCGAAGATATTGAAGTTCTTCAACATACTTCAACCATTGATTATATTTAAAAAACAAAAGCTCTGGTAATACATTCTTTTGCCGAAAAAAATCAGCATAAAAAAGTTTTTTCGAATAAGTTTCTTCTCCCAAATGAACACGATGATTATTATCAAAAAAAGTTTCTAATTCTGTTATTTGTTGATCTAAACTTGTCTTAGTAGAACGAATAACCCCATGCCAAATTTCAGGTTCATTATCTCCGTATTTTGCTACAATAAAACGATCTTTCTTAAAATCCCACCGATAAATTGGATTTTTAAAATCCGTATAAGGAAAAATCGTTGGCCAAAAATTTCCATCTTTTTCCACTACTGGCAAGGGAATATCTCCAATAAGCACAGTTCCAATTAATTGAGATTTACCATCATTTGCCTCTCCAGAAAAATACAACTGTGCCAATCCTTCATAAATCTCCAAAGGAGAAATTTCCTTGCTAATTGGAACCAATATCCCTTGTGCACCTATTCGTTTCTGAACATCCTCGGCATATTGATATATTTTTTCTTTTAAACTACCGTTTTTTAAAAGAGAATCCTCTACCAACAAAGCGACTAACCGTGTATTTTTTATTTCTGGTATAGACTCACTATTTATAAATTGTGCTGCATGTAAAAGAGGAATTTGTAAATATTGAAAAATAATGGAAAAAACAAGCATTAAAGCAATCTTCTTTTTTACCACATGAAAACAAAACAACTTTTTCCCCATTAAATATCTATGAGTAAATCTTTACTGATTCAACTTAAGCATAAAAGCACTACTCTTTGTGAATTTTAAATCCATTATATAATGAAATTTTTAACATAAAATTTCAATAAAAAAAGCTTGCAGTTTTACTGAACCTCTGCGAAATAGCATTGGTAGAATTTATTATTATACCGCGTTATCGTATTTACCATAAAAAGTCTGCACTGAACTAGTATTCTCAATTCCTTTATACTCCCTGAGTGTTTCCCAAATAACTTCTGTATCCATAAAATATGTACTTCCCCCTTCTCCACTAAGAATTTTTTCTGCCAATTTATTTTTCTCTTTCCATGTCTCATTTTCTTCTCTTTTTATTTTGTCTAATGAAATTTCACTTCCCTTATAATCAAAAATACTTTCATACTCATCCAAATTACCTTTTTTTAACAAAATTTCTCGCATAAAATTATTGATATTCTTTCGACTAGAATCTGCTTTTGGACAATAACCAGAAGTCGTATCCTTCTCCCATTCTCTTTTATCAAATACTAAAGGTGTCTGATTCATGGTGTTTTTATTACCCTGAAGTACCTGTGTAGCTGTAAAAGCAACTCTCAATCTATCTCCCACCCTCAATAATGTCTCCTTTCTTCTTTTTTGCCAATTCTCATCTTCCCCATATTCAGAATCTCCTTGTCGAATATATTTTCTCATTTCTTCCATATACACATCAAAACCATTCAAAAATTGTCTCCACATATCGTTCGTTACCTGTTGTGTTCCTTCTGATCTAGATGCTAATGTTTGTAAAACTTGATTTTGCGTCCAAGCTGCAAAGTAACTTTGCCCATCATCATGATCTCCTTCTCCACCAGCAACTCTATGCATCCTTCCAGCTCGATCTACAGCCTGATCAGATTGAAGAATATAATGATAGAAAAAATCTTTTGTTTTAGTATATGCTGGTTCAGCATTTGGACTAAATGACCCACCCGCATCACCCAAGAACTCACCCCAAGCTAAATAATCATCATATTTCCAAGGTCGTTGAATTGCTCCCTTCGTATTAGGTGGAACAATTCTTCCATTCAATTTCCAAGATCCTTCATCCGTAAAAAAATCAACAAAAGGAAAACCTGACAAAAATTCATCATTTATCCTTGAAAAAATCTCTTTTGAAAGCAAAGCTTGTCCTTGAGGATTTCTAGTAGAAACCCCTTTAACCAAAAAATACCACCTCTTATCTGGCTGCGTATTCATTTTTCCTTTTTTAAAAGCTTCAAAAAGAAAAGATTCATACTTCGATGGATCCACCTCTTTCGCATCTCCTCGACTCCATTTTTGAAGCATTTCAGATAAAATTCGCCCTCGTTCGCCACCTTGTTGTTCAAGATCAGCAAATTCCCGACTCCATCCAGATTTAGCTTTTTTCAAATCATCCTCATAACTTGTTTCCCATTGACGATATATTTCTCGAGACCAGACTGTTTCACAAGCATTTTTGATTTTATCTTTAAGATCTGTCGCGGCCAGATTCATATCTTCTGGAATATTAAAAGACACATTATTTTGAAATCGCATAAGCACCCTCCAAAATTCTGGATCATCCCATTTGAAAAATCCTTTTTCTTTCAACATGTTAACACAAGCACGAACCTCATCTTTATCATTAGACCTATACATTGCCGCTCGAATATCCCAAGCAGTCAAATCATGATAACCTTCCTCAAATTGTTTGACTCTTTGAGATTCAGACTCTTCACTCATTCTTTGAAATTCTTTTCCGATAAAAGTATTCCCAAACACTTGTTTCCCTATCCCTGCTACGGCTCGATCTGATCTTCTCTGCCACTGCGTATTAATATTTTCAATCGTTTTTTTGATAATCTCAAAAACATCGTTTAATGAAAAATTTTGGGAAGTAATATTATATCCTATTCCAAAAATTCCTCCATTCCCAAAAAAATTAGATTTATTTTTCCAATCCACAGCATTTTTAAGCCATTCTTTCATCCCTTTCGTATGTAGTTCAACTTCTTTTACTGTTTTCGTTAAATTCTCCCATTCACAAAAATCATTCAATGCTTCTGCTCTTGATTCCGCATTTTCATTGTATCGCTCTAACCATCTGGTAAAAAAATCTGGTGTCTGAAATTGCTGCCACAAACTTTCAAAATCCAACAAGTTTTTATCATAAGCAACCAAAAGCTCTTCCACTGAATTTTTATCAACTTTATATTTAACAAAAAATTTATCATCATTCAATACATCGATATCCTTTTCTATAACAGATTTTACAAATTTCAAACTATCCCGAAATTGAATATATTCTTCATTAAATTCCGATTGCAATTTATTAAATTTTTCTTTTGCTTTACTTTCTCCTGATTTAACTAAATTCCCATCTTCATCATACTCATCGTCAAAAAGTCCCCAATCCTTCAAACAAATCACTGTGTCGGCTTGGGAATTAAATTGTTTTGAAATGGCTTCTTCTGTTCCTGCCCAAAAACCATCTCGAAAATTAAGATATTTATAAAACCAATCCTTCCCTAATCCTAAAAGATAAAATGCTTTTTCTTCCCCAGTAAACCAATATCCTGATTCAAAATTTGTTTCCATTTCTACCATCGTTTCGTCCATCTTCTCAAAAATCTCACTTAAATCACTAAAATAAACTTCAAAAAAATCTTTAAATTTAGGCTCATTGAAAAGTCGTAAACATTCTTCCTTCACTTCTTCTATTAACTTTTTAAACTCCCCTCTTATTTCGTTTTTCCAAAGCGTAAAAAACTCAATAAAAGCAATTTTTATTTTCTTCTCATTTCCCTCTGTTTTACACAAACTTTTTACTCCAAAAAGTTTGTCTGAAAACACAGAAAGAAGTTTGTTTACTTCTGATCGAACCGGTTCCATTTGCAATCGTGCTTCATTCAATTTTTCTCTTCCTGGAAATAAACCGCTTCCTTCATTCAACCACTCTTTGTTTTTATTGAATGCTCGTAAGATTTGAACTTGTTTTAAAATTTTATTTCTCTCTTTTTCAGATAAAGTTTTATTAAGTTTTGAATCTAATGTACTCATGATAAACTGCTCCTCTGTTTGTCCCAAATCTTTTGGAATCGGACCCAGTAACTGTTTAGCTACTTCCTCCCGTTCATTCCGATGTAATTCAGGATCCAAAACATCCTCTAAAATCTCTGAAATATTTTTTTCAAAAACCGTAGAGAGCACTCCATCCATTTTATTTCGTTCCTCCTGCATATCTTTTCCACTATTTCTCCGCAAATTAAAATATCTGTTATAAGCTGAATCGATTTCTCGAATTTCTTGTGGTGTCGAAATTTTATGATGTAATCGAAGTTGATTGATAAATTGTTGTCTTTCTTCAAGATCTAATCCTGAAGAATTTTTCAACTTCACATCTAATCCTGCCAAAATATCTTTCTTATAGTAGTTGATTGCTCCATGAATTAACTCTGAAACAATTTGAGGATTTTTATTGGGTATAGAAATACCCTGCCGTTCCAATTCCTTTGTTAATTTTCCAATACTTAGATATCGATTCACTTTTTCAATCCAAGGAGCAAAACGATCTTCCGAATTGCCAATAATCTGATCTTCATCTAACTGGATTTTTTCCAGTTGTACATTGAGCACCTCTTTAAAACGATCTCGAAATTCTAACGCTCGTTCAGACTCTGTTATATTATTCGAATCATCAGCATCATTTGCATATTCTTCATCCCATAACACCTCCAAATCAGCCGCATGCAATTGATGTTTTTCAATTCGATTCTTTAAACTTTTCCAATAATTGTCATCAATTTCTATTGCTTTCTCTTTTGGTTTTGCGAAATGATCCACAAGCTCTGCCAAAAAATCATCCTCAATGGCCTTACTCGCATACTTTTGATCAATCTCTTTTTTCTTTTTCTGAAGATCATTTAACACATCATTTATCGGTGTCTTTGAAAGAGTTTTTATTTCCTTTTTCGCATTATCAAAATCAATTTGTTTTTCTTTGATTTCCTGCAAAATTTCCTCAAATCTTTCTAAAAGTTGAATATTTTCAGATTTTCGAATCGCTTTTCCAGCTCTAGCACGCACCTTATCTTTCTCCTCTACTTGATCTTCTTGAACCACAAACTCTGACAGTTCTTTTAACTTACGCACAATCTGCTCACACAACTTTATTCGTCTTTCAGAAGGTCCCTCCGTTTCATCCCTTTCATAAGCATCAAAATACTGTTTTAAAAAAGTCTCAAAGTCATTTTCTCCATTAAACGCTAATTTTACATCCTTAAAAATCAACAAAAATTTTCTTTCCCATTTATCTTTTAGCGTAGTCTGTGCATCATTATATTTACTCTTTTCTGCTTCTGTAAGCGAAGAAAGAATTGTTGGAAGTTCTTTTTTTTCTATAACTTTAATTTCCTTCATCAATTCCTCAATCTCTCTCTCATATCGTTTCAATGCTTTTTCATCTTTCTTTTCTCGTTGCTTTATGAGCTGATTACTAAACTCTGATCCTTTAGAAATCGCCTCTTGCAATTCTTCATCTGATTTCAATGATTTAAGTGCTTTTAAATGTTGTGGAAGTAAAATTGTTTGTCCTTTAATACCAAATAAAAACTGCGCAGCATTCCCACGAAGCACAATCGAGCGTAATTTTGTTTTATTTTTTTCTGATAGATTAAAATAAGCATCTGGTTCACTCGCAAGTTCCTCCAAACTGTCCCAAAGTAGAATCAAGTCAGGATTATTTTGCATTTCATTACTACAAATCTGATCCAATAATTTACTAGCTTCCATTTCACCAATAGCAGTTACATCATGAGAATATTCTATTTCTGCCCAAACTTCTGAAGGCAAAATCTTTCTAATTTCCCATAAAAGCAATTTTTCATGTGTTTCTAATTCTTTTTTTCCAGAAACAGTTCTTCCCTCCCCTTCAACATTTCTCATTGCAAAATCCATAGCTTTTTGAGTCAATTTTTCAGTTATTTGACTAAAAAGCGGATTGAGTTTTCCCCCTAATGTGTATTTCTTACGCAAATGACGATATAGAGAACAAACTTGTGCTGTTTCCTGCGTTGACCAATTAAATGATTCTTTTTGTACAAGAGTCTTTAAATCTTGATCAACTACCTTCTGCATGGTTTCTTCCAGTTTCAATGGCAACAAGCATCGAATTTTGCTTGAACCAATAATCTCATATAAAATCCTTGGAGGCATCTTCTTTACAATATCTGATTGAGCTAAACTCAAAAAATAAATAGCAGTATCCTGCAGTTTCTTTTTGAGAGAAAGATCTTGTTCTACCAACTCAATATTCTTTTCTAAAAAACGAATATCTCGAAAAGAAAACTTAATTGGATTACTTAAAATACTTTCTAACTCCTCTTTCTTACCTTCTTCATCTAAAATTCCACGATCTTTTCCTGATAAAAATGAATTTTGTGAAAAATCATGTTCTTCAGAACTTGTTTCAACATTAAAAACAAATCGATGAAACTTATCGTTTTCAAAATTTCGAAATTTTTCTTTTAAAATCTTCATTTATTCCGGGTATTTTAGCATAAATACATTAAAAGAACGAGTAAGTTAAGTTTACATAAAAGTCTAATTATGTTGTAATAGAAAACAAGGTCTTGATAATAATTTCAAGACCTTTTTCCAATTTTAAAAATGGGGCGAACGATGGGGATCGAACCCACGGCCAGCGGAACCACAATCCGCTGCTCTACCACTGAGCTACATTCGCCGTGCTAAAAAAGCCAAGTAATTTTAAAAAGGTTTTTTTTTTTCGCAACTATTTTCAAAAAGAGAAGAAAAAAAATAAACTTTTTAAGAAAACACTAACTTAATATACTCGTAAGAAAAAAATTAAGATTTTGATATAAATTTTATTGAACAAATTTTTTTTGATAGTCCCCTACCAAAAGGATTTTTGAGATAAAAATTATTTAAAATCTTTTTATAATTTTATATTTTGTTTTTTATCATCGTTTCCTTAACATAAATCACGATGAAAAAATTCTGGAAAAAACATCTGTTTCATACTCTATCAATCTCCTTTGTTATCATCATCTTAGGAAGTTTTTATTGGATTTATCAAATAGAAATAAAAAAGATTTTCTCAAAAAAAATGATTTCCGATATCAAAAGAACCACACAAACAACAAAAGGTATTCCAAGAAAAACTTCATACCTTGGCCGTATTCGCAAAGCAAAAGATTTAATCAATAAAGGTTACTTTACCCTTGCTACACTTGAATTAACTGAAGCCATAAAAGAAAAACCCGATTTCATAGAACCTTATTTACTCTTAGGAGAAATCTATATTCAATCAAATGATATAAAAAAACTAGATAATCTATTAACCAATCTCCAAGAAAATTTTAAAAACAATCCTTATATTTTAATCATACAAATACGAAAATGGATAAACGAAAAAAAATTCGCAGAAAGTCTCGATTTATTCAAAAACACTAAAGATCTTCCACAAGACCTAAAATTCTATCATGCCGTACTTTTGTCATTACAAAATAACCACATCGAATCCAAAAAAATTCTAAAAGAACTAGAAAAGCTTTCAAGCAAAACAAAAGAATTTCAAATAACGGAGGAAGGAATAACATCAACCAATACAAATTCCAAAAACATATTACAACAAGAATTTACAAAAAAAATAAAGGATTTTGCCGTTGTTTATGAAGAATTTGAAAATCTCCATGAAGGAAAAAATGCACACCTATTTGCAAAATTATCTAAAGTTTTAGCAGAAAACAATGAAGCAATTCTAGCCAAAGAATTCGCAGATGCCGCCATAAAAGAAGACATTGGTTATATTGATGGATGGATTCTTCGTGGATACGCCCAGTTTCTAGCACAAGATTTTGAAAATGCACTTAACGATTTCCGTCACGCCTACGAACTAGATCCAATTCGTCCTGAAATCCATTATTTTCTAGCCTTAGCCCTTTATGAACAAAAAAACTATAGTGAAGCAGCTCTTTTCTTCGAAAAATCTCTCGAATATGACTTTAAATTTTCAGAAGAAGTTCGTTGGAAATTAGTCGAAATTTTTGCTCGACAAAAAAAATTCGACCGAGTACTAACCCTTTACGAAGAACTTTTGGAGTATGATTCTAAACCAGAAAAATTTGTTGCAGCAGTACATACAGCTGTTGATTTAGTAAAGAAACCTGAAATAGCGTTGAAATTCACAAAAATTCTCCTATCCAAAAATGAAAACGATGTATTTGCTATGAATATTCATGCTTGGGCACTTATTGCTAATAAAAACTTTTTAGAAGCTGAGAATATTCTCAATAAAGCCAAAGAACTTGAATCAGAAAATCCAAGAACATTTTTAAATTTGGGACTACTTTACGAAGAAAAAAAGGAATTTGAGAGTGCAATTCAAATGTATCAAAAAAGCTATGAGTTAGGAAAAAAATATAAAAATTTCTCTTCCCTTGTAAATCTAGCCGCTGAAAAATATAATGAACTACTCATTCAAAATGAAAAACCAATAACACCAGAAGCACCAAAAATGCCTGAACATTCTCCTTAATGGGATTGAAATAACATATTCTTTTATTTCTACAAATTTGCAATTTACAAAAATAATTTTCTTCCTAAAATTCTTTTGTCTTTTTTATCCTCAAAAATATGTGTGGAATCATCGGCATTTCAAAACGAAAAGATAGCTGTTTCACTGAAATTTATGACGGTCTGCTCATGCTCCAACATCGAGGTCAAGATGCTGCTGGTATTGTCACTTTTGACGATGAATTTTTTTATGAGAAAAAAAATAGTGGTCTTATAAAAGATGTATTCAAATATGCTGACATCCAAGAATTAAAAGGGAAAGTCGGACTTGGTCATGTGAGATATCCCACCGCAGGCAGTCTTAATGCAAAAGAAGCTCAACCATTTTTTGTAAATGCTCCATTTGGGATATATCTCGTACATAATGGAAATTTAACCAATACTAACGATTTAAGAGAGAAAATACAAAAAACATATTGTCGTCATTTACGAACTAAATCTGATTCTGAAATATTATTAAATGTTTTTGCCGATCAAATATATAAAGTTCAAAAAGAAAATCCTGAACTCGATGACATAAAAACGATTTTTAAAGCCACAAAACAAACAATGCACCGCGTTCAAGGCGCCTATTCTATTATTTCAATCATTGATAAAGTCGGACTTTTTGCTTTTCGAGATAAAGCAGGTATTCGTCCTCTAGTCCTCGGGAAACGATCAACTGTTTTTGGTAATGAGTGGATTTTTTCCTCTGAAGATGTATCACTCAAAGCACTAGGATTTGAAAAAGTTCGTGATGTGAAACCTGGTGAAGCTATTTTAATCACTCCAAAAGGAGAAATGATTTCTAAACTTTGTGTTAATGGAAAACTAAGACCTTGTATTTTTGAATATGTGTATTTAGCTCGTCCTGATTCCATGTTAGACGAAGTATCTGTTTATAAAACGCAACTTCGACTCGGTATTGCACTCTCTAAACAAATTAAAGCAGCAAATCTTAAAATTGATTCAATAATGCCCGTTCCTGATTCTGCTCGTCCTGTAGCACTTGAAATAGCCCAAACATTAGGAATAAAATATCGTGAAGGATTAGTTAAAAACAGATATATCGGACGCACATTTATTATGCCAGGACAAAATGAACGAAAAAAATGCGTCCGACGAAAACTAAATACTATTGATCTAGAATTTAAAAATAGAAATATTTTACTAGTTGATGATTCTATTGTCCGTGGTAATACGATGAAACAAATTGTTAAAATGTGCAGAAAAGCTGGCGCTAAAAATATTTTTGTAGCAAGTGCTGCCCCTCCTCTAAAACACATTTGTGTTTATGGTGTAGACATGCCATCAAAGAAAGAATTTGTTGCCAATGGTCTTTCTATCAAAGAAATTAAAAAAGTTTTAGGTGTAGATGAACTATTCTATCAAAAAATTGAAGATTTAGTTGACTCTGCAAATTTCAACAAAGACATTGATAAATTCTGCACTGGATGTTTTAACGGAAAATATGTTACAGAAGAAGTAACACCTGCTTATTTAGAAGAGGTAGAAACCAAGGGTCGAGGCACACAAAATATAACCGAAATTCAATTACTTAATATTTAAATGAAATTAAAAGATTTTTTTTCGCCATTAAAACGACATGAACTACTGTTTTTTATCTTGATCATCTTACTTTCTGGAAGTATTTTTGGAATCATTAAACTCTTACCAAAAAGCGAAAAAACAACTATTTATTTTTCTATTAAGCCAGCACAAACAACACAACAAAATACTTTAACCAATCTTGATCCTACAGAAAGCAGTATGAAAATAGCAGATATGATTGCTGGATGGGCAAAAAATCCCGCTTTTCGTGAAGATATATTAAAAGATTCTGATATATTCATTAACCATTTCAAAGAAAAAATAACCGCTCGAAAACAAAATAGAACCAATGTTTTTTGGACAATATCACTTGATATGGAAGAAAAAAAATATTCAAAAAAAATTGCACAATCAACAATCAATGTTTTCGAGAAAAATTTTGAGGAATTTAATCAAAACAACGCTTTCCCTTTTGAACATACCAGACCACAAGTTTTTAGAGAATTAAAAACAATCCCTTTCTATTGGAGTCTTTTTGGAAGTGCTTTTTTTGGACTTATTTTAAGCTTCTATATACTTTATCTCTTTGAAAGCATTCTAGGAAAAGTTTCCTTTATTTCCCAAATAAGAGAATCTTTCCCTCACTCTCCTCTTTTAAAAATTTCTGAAAAGACAGGAACACATGATGAAAAATTATTAGAACAATTTATCCTTACTTTTGCCTCTCCTCGTCTTATCGGAACTTTTCCAAAGGCAGAAGAAATATTTTCTCTCACCGAAAAAAACGCTATTGATAAGAGTGTTGATACCCCTATTTTGTTAATTCAACTAGGAAAAACAACTATTCAAGAATTGGAAAACCTAGAAGCAATTTTTGGAAAAGAATTAGGTATTGTGGTATTTGAAAAATAAAAGACATTTAATTTTTAGATAAAAATGGAGCTAAATTATACTAATGCTGGTGTGAACATTGAAAAAGGCAATAATGCTTCAAAAATAGCCTATCTAAACGCTAAAAAAACCTTTGCTTCCAGAAAAGGATTACTTGGTGCTCCTTTTGAACAAGATGATAGTTTCTCAGGAGCATTAGACTTTGGCGATTTTTTAGTCGTTCAAAATGATGATGGAATAGGAACTAAAATGGAAATAGCCGAACGAACAAATAAATTCGATACTATTGGAGAAGATTTAGTTTGTATGGTTGCCGATGATGCTATTTGTGTTGGAGCAGAAGTTATTTCAATAACAAATACTGTTGATACTCCAAAAGTAGACGCTCAAATCATCGAGATTATGACAAAAGGTCTCTCTAAAGCGTGCCAAAAACAAAAGATTGTCATTCCAGGCGGAGAAATTGCTGAACTTGGTGATGCCTTAAATAAAATGGTTTGGAACGCCACAGCTGTTGGTGTAGTTAAAAAAAATAAATTCATTACGGGAAAAAACCTTAAAGTTGGACAAAAAATAATAGGATTAAGTGGACGAGTACTCCGTTCAAACGGTATCTCTCTCGCACGAAAAATTTGTGAAGTGCATTTTGGAAAAGACTGGCACAATAAACCATGGAGAGATGGAAAAACTTGGGGAGAAATTTTACTAACACCTTCAAAGATTTTTCATCGACTAATCATTGATAACATTTTAGGTGATTTTGAAACAGCCTTAAATTTTAATATTTCTGGTATAATACATATAACGGGTGGTGGAATATTTGGAAATATTCCACGAATTTTTCCTAAAAATAAAGGTTTTGGAGCAAAATTTCATGACTTACATGAACCGCACCAAGCCATTAAAGATCTTCAACAATTAGGCAATATAGAAGAACAAGAATGTTATAAAACTTGGCACTGCGGAAGTGCACTCATGATCATCTGTGAAGAAAACGAAGCAACAAAGATTTGTGAGATTTTAAACTTGGCAGATCCAGAAACAGCATCTAAAATTGTAGGTGAAATCACTGAGACTGGAAAAATTGAACTTCTCTCAAAATTTTCTGGAAACTGGATTTCAACATAATTCTTAATTTCAAAAAAAATGATTTTTCATTTTAAAACGAGTGATGTAACCTTTTTCAAAGAGGATCAATCTTATTTTGAAGAAAAAATTTCTAATCTCAAGAAATTTTTTAGAAAGAAGGATTCAGAAAATCCTGATGTTATAGATGTTCATGTAAAAATTAAAAAAAATAAACATCACACAGGAGAAAGATTTGAATGTAACACTACTATTTTCTGTCCAACTCATGGAAAATTTCATGCAGAAGTTACAGAAGATAACATAAAAAAATGTGCTGATAAAATCTATGAAAAGTTAACAGTTCAAACAAAAAAATTCCAAAATAAAAATTGAAAATCAAAAAAAGCCTCAAAATTTATTGAGGCTTTTTTCTGTTTGTTTTTATACCCTTAGGATTTCCTTCGAAAAGAAAACCCGAAAAAAATCATTGTTCCTACTCCCAACAAGACCATAAGTTTCCAACTAAAACTTGATCCCGATTCTGTTAAACCACAATTGAGCATTACTTTTGTTGTTTTTCCATTAACCGAAACTTCAACCGAAGCATTTCCATCACAAGGTTTTACTCGTACAAAAAAACTAAAACTCTTCTCACAAGGAACTGTTTGAGAAAAAGCTGGAAAACCTAATTGAGTTCCCGTTAATTCTCCAAAGCCAGTATCTATAATTTCTGTTGCCTCCAAGAGATTCGTAAGATCAACCGTTGTTATATAATTTACAACATCTTCTTCATCAGAACTGATTAAAATTTCATAACGCAACACATCCCCATTATTTGCTCCAATTTGCTGTGCATCCTTATTTTCTTGTGAAACATTTAAAACAGAAAATGTTACATCTGCAGTTGTTGGAAGTGTTTGAGCAAAAACAGAAAACGAAAAAACAGGACTAAACAAAACAGCTAATATTATGATTTTCTTCATTCAGTTTGTATAAAAAATGTATCCTTATTCTTTTCGTTTTTTAGCAAGTCGTCAATATTTTGATATTGATTAAATACCTAAATGTGGTATTTCTTCATTTCTAATAAAACGGAAAGAACTTCTTTCAGATTTTCATCTGAAAACAACTCTTGTTTCTCATTTAAAGATTCAACATCATTTCTTCTTAAAAATTCCAAAATTTGTCTTGATAGATTAGTAATCTTCAATGTTTTAGGACGAGCTGCTGAAAAAAATTGACAATCCATTGGATCAAAAAAAACATCTGTCTGAATTTGATCAAATCGAGGAAAGATTCCTAAAAAATTAAAAATTTTTACCCAAAAAAAAACTTCTATTTTTTCTATTGCTATTGACTCAACATATCCAAAAATACTAACTACTTGAGAAAAAAAGGCTAAACTTTCTTTTTCTTCTGGTAATATTTTATTTAATATTTCTAACCATAAAAATCCTAACTGATTGAGCTCATAACTCTTTTCAAAACCATGAAATAAAGACTTTGTCGTAACAGTTTTCAATCTTTTTGAATTTCGTCCCTCAAAAATTTCAAGTTCCAATAAACGGAAAAAATCAATCTCATTTATTTTCTTTTTTGATCTAGCAAATTTCGGAACAAACAATGAACATTTCCCATAGTCGTTCGTAAAAAACTCTAGCACCCCATCGTCGTTTGCTAAAAAGACTTTTCTTAAAAGAATACCATGCGTTATTTTTTCCCTCATAATATAAATATTTTACTACACAATATCATTCAGTGTTCACTTAATGGAGCAAATAAATATCTTTTTATAGCCAACCAAGCTCCCAAAATACCAATACTTCCCGCCACAAAAATTTCATAAGGAAAAACATTATTCCAAAGATAAAGAAAAATTTCTCCACCTGGAAAAATAGCAATTTTTCGCAAAACAAAAATAAAGGTAAAAATAGCAATTAGGGCTGAAAGAATTCCCATCAAAAGACCTTCCATCAAAAAAGGACCTGCTATAAACCAAGTATCAGCCCCCACCAACCGTGCAATTGATATCTCCTCTCTTCGCGAAAAAATAACAATTCGAAAAGTATTGATTACCAATAAAACACCCCCAGCTAAAAATAACAATAATAACCAACGACTCGCCACCTCCACTCCGCTTCTAATCGTAAGTAATTTTTCGATTAAATTCGTAAAATCCACTTCTGCTGAAACATCCCAAAGACCTATTATCTCATCATATCTAATACCTTTTAGCATTTCAAAAACCGCTCTTACCTCTGTTAGCTTTTTAAATTTTACATGTAATCGAGCTGGTACAGAAAAATTTTCAAATGACTCCTCTTCTAATAATTTCAAATCAACAGAAAAGTTATTATTAAGATCATTTTTTAACGCATCAAATTTAAAAGAATCAAAACCTTCTTGTAGTGGTACTGAAAAATCTGCACGCGATTCTAAATTTTTTAATGAATAATCAGCAAAAAACTTAATGGAAAAAACAAAATTCAATAAAAATAAAATCAAAGCGCCTAACAGTATCGTCGCTCCTGACAAAAACTTATTACGCCAGAGCTGCACCGAGCTCTCACGAAAACTTCGAATAAAAAAGCCTTTCCAGTTGTTATTCATTTTTTCAAGATACAGATTACTAAATTTTTATTCACTTGCATAGAATTTTAAAAAACATTTTCTTTTTTTATTATTTTATGATAAAATGGCTAACAAGCTATTTGAAAAAACAATATAATAACTTAAAGATTTTCCGTCAGGAGAAACTTCGGTTTTTGCGGCTTTGGTACCTAATTTTGGTAACTTTTAAGTATTCGTGAGAACCGAAATTTCTCCTGGCCTTCCTCTCCCCCAAATTTTAAAGGCGCGACACACCTTTAATAAATTTTCTCGAAGAGAAAGACTTAAAAACATACAAAAAATAAAAAAACAAAAAAAGAGCGAGGTTTTCCGCTCAAAAAAACAGAAAACCAGGAGTGCCAGTGAGCTTTAAGTTATGCGTCGCAATAGCTTAAAACCCGCTGAAATTTTTTATAAAGATTTTCAGTGTAAAAAACGCAGGAAACACCTCTAATTATTATGTGAAAAATTCCTGCGTTTTTTCTAGGAAAATATGGACTTTCATGATATAATGAAGGGATTAATATTGATTTATTTTAAATGGGAGAAGATCCAATTCAGACAAACAAAACAACACCAATAGTTTCTGAAAATAAAAAAACAGAAGCAACTCCTGCGTCGCAAGAAGAAAATGTGTCACCCCTTTCTCCAAAGAAATCTAAAGATGCCCTTCTTCAAACAGAAAAAAAAGAGAAAACAAAAAAATCTTCTTTTAGTCTAAAAAAAATGTGGCAATCGCATGTAGATAAAAATAAAAAAAAGGCAACAGAACGAAAAAAAAATCATGAAAAAAATTCAACACCTCTTGAATCAACTGAATTGGAAAATCTTTTTGAAAACTTTAATCCCAAAAAAGATAAAAAACTTCTCACAAAAGAACTTCGTAAAAAAATTATGGCTGCCGAAAAAGTTTATAAAGACGGAATCATCTCTATCAAAGACCTAATTGCACCCTCTTCTATGGATATTTCCTCAAAAGGAATGAGGCTTAACAATAAATTTGTTCAAAGTTTTTATGTTTTTAATTATCCAAGATTCATCGAAAGCAATTGGCTCAACCAAATTATAAACTTTGATGCCACAATAGACTTATCCATTTTCGTATATCCTTCTGAATCAGCACAAATTATGAAAGTGTTGAGAAAAAAAGTAACAGAAATGCTCTCAACAAAACACATGAGAGAAAAAAAAGGTGTCTTAAATGATACATCTCTTGATACTGCATTGGAAGATGCTGAACAACTCCGTATTGATCTTCAACGAGGAACTGAACGATTTTTTCAAGTCGGCTTATATCTAACCGTTTACGCTGATACCAAAGAAAAATTAGATAGCACTACAAAACAAATTGAAACTCTCTTGGGAGGACAACTTGTCATGACACGCTCCGCTGATTTTCAAACTGAAAGAGCTTTTAATTCGACACTTCCACAATGTACCGACGAAATTCAACATGTGAGAAATATGAATACAGGTCCGCTTTCTACAACATTTCCATTTACCTCCTCAAGTCTCACTTCCAATGAAGGTATTTTATTTGGTTTAAATCGACACAACAATTCTTTAATCATTTTTGATCGCTTTAATCTAGAAAATGCTAATTCAGTTATTTTTGCAAAATCAGGTGCTGGAAAATCGTATGCTGTAAAACTAGAAGTTCTCCGATCACTAATGCTTGGTACTGATGTCATTATTCTCGATCCAGAAAAAGAATACGAAACCTTAACCAACACAGTTGGAGGAACCTTTATAAATATTTCCCTCTCCTCCAATCATCGAATCAATCCTTTTGATCTTCCTCTTCCCATTGATAAAGCTAGCTCCAATACGGCTGCTCTCTTGAGAGAAAACATCATTACCTTAACAGGTCTTATGAACCTGATGCTCGGAAAACTCTCTCCAGAAGAATCTAGTCTAATCGAGAAAGCCCTTTTTCAATGCTATGAAATAAAAGGCATCACTGATAAAACAGAAAAACCAAACAACTTTGAAATGCCTACAATGAAAGATTTACAAAATATTTTATCTTCTATGGAAGGCAGTAAAAGTCTCTCTATTCGTTTAGAAAAATATACTGAAGGTACTTTTGCCGGTCTTTTTTCTAATCAAACAAATGTCAACCTTAATTCTGGATTGATTACCTTCTGTATTCGTGATCTCGAAGAACAATTACGACCGATTTCCATGCATATTTTGCTCAATTACATTTGGAATCGTATTCGTTCTGACCTCAAAAAAAGAATTTTAGTTATTGATGAAGCCTGGAATATTGTACAACACAAAGATTCTGGACAATTTTTACATAATCTCTGCAAACGAGCTCGAAAATACTATTTAGGAATTTCAACCATTACTCAAGATGTGGAAGATTTCCTAGATTCTCCTTGGGGAAAACCTATTATTACAAACTCTTCCATGCAAATACTTTTGAAACAAGCCCCTTCTGCGATGGAAAAACTCCAAAAAGTATTTAATCTTACTGATCAAGAAAAACATCTTTTATTGAATTCTAATGTAGGACAAGGTCTATTCTTTGCAGGAAATCAACATGTTGCAATTCAGATTATCGCCTCTTATGGCGAAAATAAAATAGTTACCACCAACCCAGAAGAAATTTTAAAACAAAAGAATAGCTAGTCTGCGTAGGCAGGGATCTATTCTCCATAATTAAAAGATTATTTTTGAGAAATTTTTTCTTAACAAATTTTTCTTTTTAGCAGGCTAATAGAAACAATTTTTAAGGAAAAAGATCTTAAAAGACGAATTTTTGGCGAATTGCTTTTTTTGTTTTTTTATTATTTTCTGAGTTTATCAGTATTTCCTTAAACCTTGAAACAAGTTCAAAAAGATATTATATATTTGTTTTTTTTCAAAGTTTCTTTAGTCTTTGCGCGAAATTTAGTAGAAATTATTTTATGGCAATTAAAAATGTAACGGCAACGAGAATGACAATGCTCAACCTTAAAAATCAAACTAAGGTTGCAGAAAGAGGTCACAAACTACTAAAAGACAAGCAAGACGGATTAATGCAAGAATTTTTAAGCATCATTCACAAAGCAAAACAACTTCGATTAGAAGTAGAAACAGCACTGCATGAAGCTAATGCAAATTTTTTAGAAGCCCAAGCATTAATTCCTAAAGCTATTCTTGAAAACACCCTTTCTGTTCCTTCTCAAACACTAAATTTATCCGTTAAAACAAAAAATGTTATGTCTGTTAAAATTCCCCAATTTAATATAGAAACAAGCGGTAATCCGCTTCATTATGGACTAACTCAAACACGAGGAGAACTTGATTTATCTATTTCTAAGTTTGCAAAAGTTTTTCAATTACTTATCGAACTCGCTGAAATTGAAAAATCAGCTGAAAACTTGGCACTCGAAATCGAAAAGACCAGAAGACGAGTAAATGCACTTGAACACACTCTTATACCAGATCTAACCGATACACTAAAATTCATTCAAATGAAATTGGGAGAAGCAGAACGATCTTCTATTGTACAAGTAATGGCAATCAAAAACATGATCGAAAAACAAGAACATGAAAAGGCTCTAAAAAGAAAAAAAGACCTAATTATTTCTTAAGAAAACACTAATAAAAACATCTCTATATAATGAAAAAATTATTTTTACTTTCATTTTTAAGCATTTTTTACCTACCAGTTTCTTTTTCTGCAGCACCAGATGTATCCGAATATCCATTATCCAAAAAGATTCGAATACCTTCTCTTTCAAAATCTACATCAATAGGCATTGATTTTGATCAAGAACTTTTAAGCAAGATTGGTTCTGAATTTGAAGATATCCAAATCATCAATAGTAAAAAAGAAGAAGTCCCCTTTTTATTACTTGATAAAAAAAGAGGGAAAATAAAAGAATTTGCTAAAATAACTACTTCTTCCAGTAAAAATTCAGACGATGAATTTTTAATTGATAATGATTCTTTCACAACTTTCAATTTTGACGAAAAAATAGATGCACAAAATGATTCATGGGCTTTAATTGAATTAACTTCCCCTCAAAATATTTATAGAATACAAATTATTCCTAAAAGCACTGCAGTTATCCGCTCTATTGAAGTAAAAGGAGGAAATAATGAGAAAGATTTAAAAACCATTATTGCCAAAAGAACATTTGATAGAAACATTAATATCAATTCTGAAATCTATAAATTTATAAAAATTTCTTTTTGGGGTACTAGCATTAAAATTGATGATATTTGTCTTTTTGCTAAAAAAAGCGCTTCCGTTTATTTTGATGCAAAACCAGGACAATCATACAGAATTTTATATGGAAATCCCATTTTAGACTCCAAGAGATACTCCAAACGGATTGACACTATTCCAGAAAACATTGCTTTAATTGGAAAACTTGAAACCCAACGGGAGAATCCAAGTTTCCCTGATGACTACGATAAAGATGGAATAATGAATCATCTTGATAATTGTGTTTTCAAAAAAAATAAAAAACAAGAAGATATTGATAAAGATCAAGTTGGCGATTTGTGTGATAACGCTTTTAATGTAAAAAATTACGATCAAGCTGATCTTGATGATGATGGAATAGGTGACATCATCGATAATTGCAAAGATCAAAGCAATCTTGACCAAAAAGATTCTGATCAAGATGGAATTGGAGATGCTTGTGATACAATCAACAATAGAAACACTACTACAACAACTGAAAAACAGACATCTTTTCCTTTTTTAACTGTATTTATCGTAATTAGTCTTACACTTCTTTCCCTAGGTGGGCTAACTCTCTATGTCAGATATAAACATTAATCTTAATTATTTCAACCAGTAAAGATTGAGAAAAATCTCTTTTTTTGCTAGTATAGGGGGAAGAATAAACTTTTGTTTTTAATTAATTGAAAATATGCCGAAAAATTATTTAGTACCAACCGTAATCGAAAAAACTGATGCAGGAGAACGAGCCTATGATATTTATTCTCGTTTGCTCAAAGATCGAATTATCTTTGTTCAAGGTGAAATCGAAGCCCATATGGCTAATGTTATCGTTGCACAATTACTTTTTCTTGAATCAGAAAATTCAAAGAAAGATATTACGCTTTATATAAATTCTCCTGGAGGATCTGTTTCTGCCGGTCTTGCTATTATCGATACCATGAATTTCATAAAACCAAACATATCAACAGTTTGTCTTGGTATGGCCGCAAGTATGGGAGCTATGATTTTAATGAGTGGTACTAGAAAAAAACGGTTTTCACTACCTCATGCTGAGGTTATGATCCATCAACCTCTAGGTGGTATGCAAGGACAAGCTTCCGATATGGAAATTCACGCTCGACATATTTTGGATACAAAAGACCTCTTGTACAAGATAATCGAAAAAAATACTGGACAAACTCATGAACAAGTCATAAAAGACTGCGATCGAGATAATTTTATCAAAGCAGACGATGCCGTAAAATACGGAAAACATGGTCTGATAGATAAAGTAATCCGAGAACGGTAATCCACTATCCTTCGTTCAGCATCGCACGCCTTCGTTCATGCCTTTCTTCCTTATCTACTTCTGTAGAGATAAATGTTTCGACTATTTCCAATGGATCATCGACAGATTGAGTTCGTTCTCCCATAGCCAAAACATTGGCTTCGTTATGTTCTCGTCCAAGCTTCGCTAATTCTTTTGAGTTACACAGGGCACATCGTACACCTTTTACTTTATTAGCTGCTATAGAAATACCAATTCCAGAACCACAAAGTACAATCCCAAGACTTCCTGGAATCTCCACAACTGCTTCCCCTACTTTTTTACCAAACACTGGATAATCCACACTTTCGGATGATTTTGGTCCCAAATCGACTATTTGATGCTTCCCTTGTGCGCTAAAAAAGTCTTTTATTTTTTGCTTTAACAAAAAACCACCATGATCTGAACCAATAAAAATTTTCATCTTATAATTTTAAAAACATTTAGGAAACACTGGGAAGTATAATCATTTTATTTAAAAAAGCAGTCTTTTTTTCCCCTTTTTTATTCTGAAAGTAGTTTTACCACAACAAAGCGAATAAAAAAATTTGACGCTCAAAGTTTTTCTCATAAAATCCATTAGCTTTGTAAAAAATGAAGTCACCATCGTCTAGTGGTTAGGACGCCAGGTTTTCATCCTGGTAACGGGGGTTCGATTCCCCCTGGTGATACCAAAAAACATTGTCAAAGATTGTCTTCATGGACAAAAGAATGTCTTCCCGTTTCAAGAACGGGAAGACATTTTTTATTATTCACCTTTCCTCCTTATGGTTCAACTATGGTCACTTTTTCTCCTTTCGTTAATGCAAACACTTCTGGGTAATACATTTCCTCCACTCTTGCTGGTAAAACCTCAAATACACCTGGCAGACGAGTCTTTATTATGTATTTCACCTCATACGCTCCTGGTGAAAGATAATGTGCAAAGAATCGAGCCTTTTCTGCATGAAATTCTTTGTGATTAAAGGTCGGCACACACCATCCCCAACATCGATAATTATTTTGAGAATTATTCCCAACCAATTTTTGTAACTCTTTATTCACATTTTCAAACTCAAAATTTACAAACTCCGCACCCGAAGGGATTTTGTCTTCCAACATAATCTGCCTGTGTGAAGTATTGGTCACAATATTAAGTTTTACAATGTAGTTCTTACCAAGTTCCAACTGTGTAAGAGGAGTCTCCATTTCTTCATCTTCCAAAGCATAAATATTTCTCTCTAACCAAAAACCTCTTTCTACAGAAGTTAAATCTTTAGCTGGAAAAGTTTCTTGCAAAACAATATCAGCATAAAACGGTTTTTTATTTTCTGGTTTAAGAAGCAAACCTTTAAAAGATGTCTCCTTAGTAATATCTTTTTCAAAATCATATTCTGAATCTAGATTTTCCAAAACACCTTTCTCTGACATCACATCCGAACCTAACGGTCTTGTCTGTATCACAAAAGATGCCCCCAAATTTTTAGCTTCACGCATCTCTGCATATTGTCCCAATGATTGTAAAACCCTAAGTGCCGAGTTTCCAGAGAAATTCTCTATTTTAGTTTCCGAAAGATATCGTGCAATTTTATGTTGATAATCAGGAAGCCTATTTTGTTTGAGTGCCTCTTCAAAAATTAAAGCAGTTAAGCGTTCATTTTGAGTATAAAAACTCCAATAAGTTTTGTTTTCTTCCCAATAGATATACCGATCTCGTGCTTTCAAATGCGAATCAATTTCCTTCCAAAAATCCACAATATGTCTTTTATCACTTTCCAATAACGGAATATTTTTTTCCTGAAGCACGCGAGCTGTTTTAAGCCACCAAACTTTTGCTTCTAGCGAACGAGTATAATTCGATAAAGTATTTAAATCCTTTGAAGAAATTTTTCCATCTCTCGCCAAGACATATCCTGCATTTTGACGCGTTGTCCCCGAAATACAACGCCAATTGTGCCACCAATCATCACATGATTTCAAAATTTCTCGTTTCAACCATGTTCGAGAATCACTCAATTTTTTTTCATTAATTTCTACACCATGTTTTTCCCAAAGATTAGCAAATTCCAATATCTGAGTAGTTACCCAAACACTTGCCTCTCTCTCCCCTTTCCAAAAAGAAAATCCCCCGCCATAAACAAAACTTTTTTCAATATAATCACGAGTTTCTTTTAGATTCGAAATACTAATCTCTCCGCTTTTTCGTCCAAGACGATCGTCAAACTCTTTTTGAACCAAAACAGCCGTGGAATGCGAAAATCGTTGCTCCGCACATCCGTAGTCTCGGGTACTAGTTACATCTATCAGCGTACCCAATCTTTCAGCTAAAGACAAAAACACTTTCACTAATAATTTCGAAGTAATCGCACGCACAAAATCTGGTTTGATATCTATGCTTTTAGTTCCATCAACCCTCAAAAATTCTGCTGCAGTAAGTGCAACTTTTGGAGGAAAAAGTTTTCGCTCTAAAATTATCGAATCAGTTAACCCGCTAGTGAGACCTTTAACTGAAAATCCAAACTTCATCGTTTCAAATTCTTTTTTGAGATCAAAATTTTCCGTTGGAATTTTAAGATCAAAAAATACTCGTCCTTCTTCTTCAATTTCCACTGTTTTTTCTCGTTCTCCCAAAACCTCTACCTTATCAATATCTGCGATAAGTGACACTCTTACCTGTTCTTTTTCTATTTCAGGCATATCTCGTCGAATCAAAAGTCCTACTCTCAATGTATCACCCATTTGAAAAAAGTTCGGTACAATTTCAGAAATTAAAAGTGGCAGTTGGGTTTGCACAGAAAACTCCTCAGATCCAAAATTATTTGATTCTGTGTGTCCTACCACAAAAATGTTCCAAGTCGTGAGATTATCTGGAAGATCAAAAATCAACTCCCCTTCTCCATTTTCATCAGTTAAAAGTTTTCCGACAAATTTTGCCGTATCTTGAAAATTTTCACGAGGCGTACTGACCGTACTGACCTTATCCACACCTGCTGACTGCGGAGCAGATACTGACTCCATGAGCATCATGCTTTTATTCATAATCCCTCTTCCACCCACACTATCCGAAAACACCGCCCCAAGAGAATACTCTTCTATATCCATTTCATCAAAATCTTGTTCATCCTCAAATAATTTTATTTCTGAAATATTTTTTAACACTTCATCAATCTGCATCTGCGATACAAAATTCGCCAAAGTATGTGAAAACGAAATCCCTAAAGGTAAATCTGCTAAAAAAGTTTTGATCAAATCCATAGAATCTCTTGATTTTATAGCTAAAAGAGTCTCATCCACCACCACCACGGTCAATTCGGCTGGAATAGGATTTCCACCTGCTGAAGTTTTAATTTTAAATAAAGCTGTTTCACCTGGATTATAAACAGTTTTATTTGGAGTAAGTTCGATATCCAAAGCACGAATACTATCTGAAACCGAAATATTCACAATCCCCCACTTAACTTTTGGATTATTATTTTCATCTTTTCCCTCCAAAACCACCGAAACATACACATTTGGAACCATCCATGCTTCAACAAGAAAAGAAACCGTTTGCGTTTCCAAATCAATCGGGAGTTCTTCCAAAATCTCTCCTCGTTCTAAAGTAGCCCTTGCTCGCACAATTTCCCAATCTGAATGAGGAATAAAAACCTCAACGGTTTCACCTATTTCATAAACTTCCTTATCTAACAATAACGGCACCATTTTATTTTCATCTTCTGTTCGCAGAGTTCGATTCTCAACTCCAGGCACCCAAAAAGTTTTTGAAACATTTGTGATTCTTTCTTTCTCATCAACACTTATAAACTTCAATTCATAATTTCCCGCTTCTTCTGGAGCCTCAAAAGATATCTGAAACTCTCCATTTTTTTCTGAATAAATTTTCGATTCCCAAATCGGTTTAACTTCAATAACTATTTCATTTCCATCTGCATCCTTTTCAAGAAAAGGAATAGGTAATAAATCTTTCGAACGAAATAATTGTACTGCAATTTCTTTAAGCCCCAAAGATTCCTCCTGCCAATCCGTAATTTTACCTGAGATTTCCACTTGAGTACCTTTTTTAAAATAATAAGGCGACCGATCTAAAATGAGTTTTTCCGCACTCATGTAAAACGGAACTGAAATTTCTTTTGAATTTTCTTCAGCATCACTTTCTTTCACTGTCACACGAAGTTTTAATTGACTCCAAACAGGATCATCTTTTTCTATTTCAAAATTAAAATTAGCAGGTTTTTCAAATATCCCCTTTTCATCTAAAATACCTTTTCCTTCTTCCAATGTTTTTTCCTCTGATCCACAACAGCCCCAATCTCCCCAAAACCGCCAACCGCAATCTTTATATCCTTCAAGAAATACTCTGTAACTCACTGACCGATTTTTAAGCGCCCCTCCAAAAGCAAATTCCGCCTTTGTTTTTGCCACAATATCTTCTTTATAAAAAGCTGCTTCTTTATTAAATTCAGCATCTAATAAAAAATTAGATTTTCGATACTCTCCAATAAAAAGTGTTAATTCCCCTAAAGATTTACCACTTTTGGTAGAAAATTGTAATTGATAATTTCCATGCGGTGCATCTTCGGGAATATCCCAATATCCATCAAAACTATTTTTTGTTCCTGATACATCTAATATTTCCACTTCATTCCAACGCGAATCACGAATCTTAACTACAAAATCTTCTTCTAATAAAAAATTAACATTCTTGAGAGGGAATGTTTTTCCTCTTGTTTCTAATTCCCGAAACAAACTTTTGAAATACACTTTTTGCCCAGGTTTATACAAAGGACGATCTGAAAAACTCAACTTTCGAATCTGATCTCTTTCATAAAAATTTGGATTTAGTGAAATCTTTGACTCATAAATATCAAACCCATTTCCAAAACCACTTCCCCCAAAACCAACTTTTTCTCCAGCTTTTACTACCAACACTTCCATTCTACCTGAGAACTCAATATAAGATGAATTTTTAACATTAAAATCCGTTTTTATAGGTTCTTTATAAAAAACCTCCTTATAATTTTTTCTTTGAAAAATCTCATAAGAAAAACTTTCAGGTAACGCTTCTTCCCCTGGAAAAGCCAAAATTTGAATTTCATATTCATTCTTTGGAAGATCTTTTAAAGCTACTCCAAACTCTGAAACATAAAAAGAAGTTTCATAACTTTGCGGCCACCATCTTCTTCCAGTCCACTCATTAATCGTATCAAGAACAGAAGCTTCTTTTTTCCCTTCAACACTAATTTCATACTTTCCTGGCAACCATTCCCCAGACTCCGTAAAAATATCTGGAAAATGTTCCTGTAAATCAAATTCCCAAAACTGTTCTTTATCTGGTGACTTCTCTACCGAAAAAGTTTTAGAGAATTTTTGCTTTTGTAATAAAACTTCATTCACTTCCACTTGCACTTCGCTTATGTCTCCTGAATACCAAAAAGTAGGTTTGAATTTTGTTTCTGGTTTCAAAACTGAATTATTCTCTGGCAAAAAGACTTTATTAAATGTTGTCGGAAACGAAACAGTAAAAGACTTGGAAAAACTGTCTCCTAAAACTCTTCCATACTTATCCATCAAATTTTCAGATAGTTTTACGGTATATTTTGTATGTGGATCCCAATATTTACCAAAGGGAGGCAACCTATAATAATTTCTTTCGTTTTCTGATTTTTCCAGTTCTTTCAAATATTTTTCCCAAACCTCAATCTCTGGTTTTGGTAAAATTTCCAAATTTTTAATCAAATCTTTTGGATAAACAGGAGTTGTAAAACTCAATGTAAAAGAATTAAAAACATGTTCTGGTTTCTCACTATTTCTTATTTTAAAAGATTGAATTGTAGAAAATTTTCGCACCACAGGCATCTTTGTTTTTAACGGTCCCTCTAAACTCGAAAACCCAGCTGGCACTGTGAGAGAAAAAGAAGTGTCTTCAGACCAATCTTCTCTAGGAGTAAGTCGTACAATATTCTGAGAGAAACTCCCATCTTCTTCTATTTTATATTCCACATCAAACTCAATATTTGGAGAAAAAGAAATCTTTCTCACTTCGGATAAATCAACCTTTTGTGAAAAAGTTAAAACAATCGGTTTTCGTCCAATAAGATCGTACGATTGAACATTCTTAAGTGTAATTCGAGGCGTTTCAAAGGTATGTAATATATCAGCCCCAGTAATTTCTGAAGGAATAAATATTTCATAATATGTTGAATTCACCCAAGACTCTTCTGGTTCAAACAAAATCCCACTCGTTCCCAATAGTTGCCAACTCCCTGCATGGACTGGATCAACTTTAATCGTTTCTTTCAAGAAATTCTGAACCGTTTCTGGATTTTGTAATGCGAAAATAGAATCCGCAAACAAAAAAGTTACTGGCATTTTTCCAGAAACATTCGTAGTTCCATCTTCTGGTGAAACAAAAACCACCGAAGCATTTTTTATTGTTAAATCTGAATTTTCCTCTTCAATTTTTTTTTCTTCAACTTTAGTCTCCTCCGTTTCTTCTTCATATCCAAAAAACTCTTCAAGCGGTCTAAAAATACTCACTTCCAGTAGTTTCGAAATATCCGATAAAAAAAGTGATGCTTGTACATTTGGAACAGATAAAACAACACCTAAACTCAAACTCAAACCAATAAAAAATTTTTTCATAAATAAATGTTTATGTTACTTTAAAATATAAATATTTTTCGAAAAAAACAAAGAAAACTCTGAGTAAATTTTTAATTTTCAACTACAATACCCCTGATGTCCATGAATAATAAAGTCCTAAAAAACGCGTTCGCCCAATTTTTCGGCAAACTTTTAACCGTATTAGTCGCTTTCGTGGTTGTCAAAATCATATCAGGATTTGGAACAACCTTTTATGGAAACTATGTCACCACCTATGAATTTCTCGCTTTTTTTGGAATATTAGCTGACGCAGGACTTTTCGCCATTGCAGTAAGAGAAATTTCTAAGTTTGAACAAAAACAAAAAACAGGCGAAGCTCTCCTTTCTCCAGAAGAAAACACCAAGTTTATTTTGGGAAACATATTATCAATGCGCCTCCTTCTGATTTTAGGTGCCACACTTTTTGCAGGTATCACTGCTCAATTCATCCCCTCTTTCTCTTTAGCTGTAAAACTGGGAATCTGGATAACAGGACTTTCTATGGCACTGACCATCGTGGCAGGCACATTGAGTTCAATTCTCCAAGCGCGAATGAAGATTCATTTTTTTTCTGGCAGTCTAGTCATTGGAAAAATAGTTCTGGCGATTCTCATTTTTTTGATCAGTTTTTTATGGAGTGGTATAAAAGCACCCGAAACACTTTTCTTTCTATTTCTTTGGGCAGGTGTTATTTCCAACTTAATTTTTTGTTTACTCGTTTATTTTTTCGTTTCTCGAGAAATAAAAATCCAACTTAAATTTAATTTCGATTGGTGGAAAAAAGTGTTTAAAGTTTCGCTTCCTTACGGGGCAGCTTTAGTGTTACAAACACTCTATCTTCGTGTCGATCTCATTCTCATTTCCATTATTTTAGGAGCTGGTGCAGTGGGTATTTATGGTGTCTCTGCACGCGTATTAGAAAGTTTTCTCGTTCTAGGCGTCTTTTTTGGTCAAGCCATACTGCCAAAAATATCCGCAGAAGAACATTGTCACAAAACTTCTTCCAAAACACTTTCTTGGGGCATCGAAAAACTCCTCATTTTTTCACTCCCAATTCTCATTGGCGTCTATTTTTTCGCCCCTGACATTATTTTACTTCTCAGTTCAGAAGAATTTTTATCAAAACCAAACTTTTTTGGAGCCGATAAAATACTCCTCATTCTCACTCCCACCGTATTTTTTGCATACTTCAACCAACTCTTTTCCTTTTCCCTTGTTTCAAAAAACCGACAAAGCTATCTTCTATTCGTAAACGCCACTGCATTGATTTTCAATGTTCTGCTCAACATTCTTTTTCTCAAAAAATTCGGAATCAAAGCCGCAGCTTTTTCTACAATCTTTTGTGAAACACTCGTCTTTTTACTCTTGAGTTGGGAGATATCGAAACACTTCACTTTTTATCTATCTCTATCAAATATTTTATACATTTTTGGTATCAACACCGTTTTATTTGGAATAATTTTTTTGACGCCGCTCAAACAAAATCTTATACTCGCCATCGTCTTTTGTTCTTTGATTTATTTGAGTTTTTTGTGGAGATTCCGCAAGAAATTACTGACCAAAGAATAGAGACCGAACGAGGGTTTTGAAGGGAAGAGGAGGTGATGCGGAGTAACGAAGCTTTTCTGCAAAGCAGAAAACGAAGTAAGCGAAGCATTTGCCCTAAAAATAGGGCTCCCACAAAATCCGAAGCGAAGCGAGGGTTTTGAAGGGAAGAGGAGGTGATGCGAAGTAACGAAGTTTTTCTGCAAAGCAGAAAACGGAGTAAGCGAAGCATTTGCCTTAAAAACAGGGCTCCCACAAAATCCGAAGCGAAGCGAGGGTTTTGAAGGGAAGAGGAGGTGATGCGAAGTCGTGAAGTTTCAAGCTTGCTTGAAACGAAACATGCGAAGCAATCACCGACGACGGAGAAGTGGCTGAGTGGTCGAAAGCGCTCCCCTGCTAAGGGAGTGTACGGGCAACCGTACCGGAGGTTCGAATCCTCTCTTCTCCGCCAAAACATACACTAATGGCACCTGATTCATTTTCACTATAGTAGATTGGACATTGGGAGCTTTCACCTATTTAAAATTTCTAAACTCTTTCATGGATTGAGTTTCTATTTTTGAAAGTAGGAGTCTTTACAACTTGTGTGAAACGGGCAGTAAGAGCGTTTCTATAATTTAATCTTACTACGCCATTTTTTAGCAGAGTTATTGATTTTCGATTGAGTCGATGTATCAAGATCAATAATTTCAGTTTTATTTATAGAAACATTATTTCCTAACACAAGCCCTATATTCAACTTCCCTTCTGCGTACCCCTGAAGAAGAAAACGCGTAACAACGCTCAAACTAAGCCCTTCTTGTTTTGCTTTTCGGGCAGCAATATCTTTAACTGATTTTTGGACCATGATAGTTGAATTCATTTTTAAATATTCATTATTCACACTTATTCTATAGATTTTCTATAGAAAAGTCAATGTTTTAAATAACCTCCCTATTCACTATAGAGGAAAATATTTTGGATAAAATAACACTTTAAATCTTGAAAAGTCTTTTGGGGATTGAACGGCTTAAATAGAAGGGTGCAAATCCTGTGCACTCCGCCAAAAAGAAAACTTAAAATGGTTCTTAAATCATTCTAAGTTTTTTCAGTTTGCTAAAATTAAGCATTTTAATGTATTTGAAATCTATATTCAAAGATATTTTCACACTATCTTCATACCTGCACAGGCTGGTATCCACATAAAAAACAGACTGGATTCTCCATTTACCAAAAATGAATACATAGAAATACGAATTTATATTCAATCAATAAAATCTAAAGATAGTTATTTAATTGAATAAATATAAATATTGAGTTGTTGAAAATATCTTTAATAGAAACTTAGTAACCGAAAAATCCTCCAAGAATAAGGCAAAATAAATACATCTTTTGATATATCTTTTTATTATGTTTTCTCCGAATCCTTTTGGATCGCCTGGTGAATAAAATCAAACATTTTGTTATTCACATAATCTTTTAAATCAACATTTGAATCGAGTTTCTGATAAAGATCAAAATTACTTTTGAACATTGAAATCAGCTCTTTTGAAAAAACCTCATCAAACTTTATTTTTACTGAATCTTTTGATTGATTATGTTTGATCGCTCCAACTAGTGATTTTGAACTAAGTAAACGCTGTGTTAAGTTATTCAATATAATTCGATCTTCCAAACTAAAATCCGTTCCAAATCGCTCATTTATATCCTTAATAATCCGAGACAGTATTTCTATTTCATCCTCATTTTTACCACGCCCAGACCCTTCAATTGGATCAAGTGTTCCATCCTTTTTTTCCAAAGAAATATTTGTTTCACCTACTTTTGGAATCTTAATGGATTCAAGGTCTACAGAATCTAAAACCTCAAGTGGTGGTGTTTCACTATTAATCGGAAGTTTTCGACGATAGAGTCGCAGGAAAATATAAAGTTTCTCAAGGCTGGTATCGGAAAAAGAAATAATCTGAGAAATAAAAGCATATTTTTTTATGTAATCACTAATCTTCTTCTTACACTCCATTTGCTCCTCTTCATCCAACTCATTAAACCTCTCAATAATATTATCAAAAAAGGCATTCAATTCTGACGGTGAAACAGCTTGAAAATACATTCCACAAAAATCATCCACTTCTCGTTCATCAAAAAGTTTGTAATTCAAAATATCTCGTTGCAAATCGTGTAAAATATTTGGATCCGTCGCCTCAGATAATACCGTAGTTGTGTAATATGGCTGAAAAGCCTCCTTGATATCATCAGTCTCATTTACAAAATCCAAAACAAAAGTTTCTTCTTTATTTGGTAGAGTTCGATTGAGGCGAGATAAGGTTTGCACACAATTTACGCCCCCCAATTTTTTATCAACATACATTGCCGTAAGTAATGGCTCATCAAATCCTGTCTGAAATTTTTCTGCTACAATCAAGAATTTATAATTATCTTCCTTAAATTTTTCTGCCGTTTGACTCTCAGGTACTCCGTTCATCTGACTTTCCGTGTATTCTAGCTCCCCATCCTCCACCATTCCAGAAAATGCCACTAGAGACTTCATTGGTAGATTTTGGGCTTTAAAATACTCATCAACTGCTTTTTTATAACGAACGGCATGAAGTCGTGATCGAGTTACAATCATTGCCTTAGCTTTTCCACCAATTTCTGATCGAATATTTTTCCAAAAGTGATCGATCATAATTTCTACTTTTTTGTTGATCGTAACATCGTGTTTTCCTACATAATCAATCATCAGTCTCTGTACTTTCTTTTTTTGATACTCAGGATCATCCATTGATTTCTTGAGTAAGCTAAAATACATCTGATAGCTCGTATAGTTTTTCAAAATATCCAAGATGAACCCTTCATCAATCGCTTGTTTCATTGAATAATTTGAAAAAGCTCGAAAAGTTCCGTCAAACTGCTTTTCTCCAAACATTTCCAAAGTTTTTTGCTTTGGAGTAGCCGTAAAAGCAAAGAAACTGACATTTTTTTGTTGTCCTCGGGACTGCATTTCTTTCAAAATCTGGTCTTCAATGGTTTCGGTATCGGCTTCCTGTTCATTTTCCCCCAAGACCTGCTTGAGACTTTTCACACTTTCTCCTGTCTGTGATGAATGAGCTTCATCTACAATTACAGCAAAGTTTTTCCCCGAAAGTGCCGCCATATCTGTCACGATAAACGGAAACTTCTGCAAAGTCGTAATAATAATCTTTTCACCAGTCTCCAATGCCTTACGAAGTTGATCACTCTGTTTATCAATCTTTTTTACCACCCCTCGAACTTGCTCAAACTGAGCCACCGTGCTTTGTAACTGTTTATCCAAAACCCGACGATCAGTAATAATAACTACCGAATCAAAAATCTTTTTGTCTCCATCTTTATGTAAATCTGCCAGTCGATGAGCCAACCACGCAATCGAGTTCGATTTTCCAGATCCTGCACTGTGCTGAATCAAATAATTTTTCCCTGCTCCATTCTCTGTGGTATCAGCGACTAATCTTCGCACCGAATCCAATTGATGATATCGAGGGAAAATAAAGGTCTCAATAATTTTCTTCCGTCCTTTTTCATCTACTTTTTCTTCTTTTTGTAAACACAAAAACCGACTGATAATTTCCAAGGTATTATCAGGCTTCCAAATATCCTCCCACATATACTCTGTTTTGTATTTATCTTTGGCAGGAGGATTCCCTGCGGACATATTATACCCTTTGTTGAATGGCAAAAAATAGGTTTTTAGTCCTTCTAGTTTTGTAGTCATATATACTTCCTCTGTGTCCACCGCAAAATGAGTCAGGCAACGCTGAAATTGCAAGAGTGATTCATTTGGATCTCTATCAATTTTGTATTGCCTCAGAGCATTTTTAACCGATTGATTTGTAAACTGGTTTTTTAGCTCAATGGTAAAAATCGGAAGTCCGTTCAAAAACAACACCATATCTATTGAGTTTTCGTTTCGTACACTATATTTGAGCTGTCTGATAACAGTAAAAATATTCCCTTCATACAAAGTCTTGGTTTCTTCATTGATATTCGTATTGGGTTTGAAATACGCCAAGTCAAAACTTGATCCATTATCTTTAATTCCTTTTCGCAAAACATCCAATAACCCCCGTGCCTTAATTTCCTGATCTAACCTTTTAAAAAACTTATCTTCGGCAAAACTTCCATGATGTTCTTCTAGTTTCCCCCATTCTTTGGGCTGAGTGGATTTGATAAACTGTAAAACGATCTCACGATCTACACACAAAGTTTTATCATAATTATTTGGCTTTCGTACTTCGTATTGATGCAAGTCTTGAAGCTTTTTTTCAATATATTTTTCAAAACCGATTTCGAGAATGTTTGTTTTCATTGGTTTAAATAAATTTAATGATAAATTTAGAGATTGAATTTAGTTGGTCTCGAATGAAATCTGCAAAATAAAAATCTGCGTCATTTGCAAAGTGTGAATCACTAAAATTATTTCTTGCGTGAGCTATTGTATTTGTGATTGTACTAATTAAATTCAGTGTTTGATCTGGTAGATTTGGAGCGATAGTTTTAATATGATTTTTAGTTTTTTTAGCCAGTTTTAGTAAGTCATCTTTTGATGAAAAATCTATATTTTTTTTCGTGAGAAACTCTGAAAATATTCCCTCTAAAAAAGTATAACTAAGAGTCAAAACTTGATTCCCATCTTTATCAGACATAGCTTTGTCTATTTTTTCCAAAATATTCTGAAGTTTGTCTTCAAAATGAAAAACATTATCGATCTCAATAGGAGCAACCCCCGATTGAATCTTTGTTTGAATATTCATCTTTTCCCTTATATGTTGAACTTCTTTTGGTTTTTTCAATTCAAGAATATCTAAAAATTCTGATATAGCTTTAAACCTTTCTTTCTCTGGCATCTCAAGTAATACATCATAGTAGTAATCCTTTCTGCTTGTGCTTAATCCTTTTTTTCTTCTATATTTGATTAGTTGAGTGTAGCTTGGAATTCCAGAATAAACTGATTTTAAAACTTTCAAAAAATCGCTTCCTGAATAATAGGTTTTTTCATCATTAAGAAGTTCAAATAGTAGTGTATAGCTAGTTAAGAAGCTCATTTTTATTCAGTGGTTAAAGTGGATTGAGATGGCTCATATCGAATAAAAAACTGTGTTTTTCCTTGAATCATTGTGAGTGGATTACTTTAACCTTCCCTGTAACCACCTTGGAAACCAGAGAGGTTTTGTACTCTTGCAAAAGAGTGATAGATTTTTTGACCAGACTTATGGTTTCATCTATTTTTTGAGTCTTGGAATCAAGATAATCGACTATTTTTTGTTGTTCTTGGATTGATGGAATCGTAATTGGTAATCTTTTGAGATCTGCAAATTTCATAGTTTGTCTCACTCCTCCTCCCAAACTATAAAATACTTTTTCTAGATCATACGAATGCAAGAGTGCGTACAGATATCTTGAAATTATTAAATGTGTCGATTTCAAGCAAACGTAAGCAGAAGTTATAATCCCTGTTTCTGTTACAAGTCCAACTCGAAGGCTTTTTTTATCATTTTGTAGGTCAGTTAATCGAAGTATAATATCTCCATTTTTTACAATTTGATAGGTTTCAAAAGAGGCTGGAATCAAACCAAAATTAGTTTCAACATCCCTCCTTATAATTCGTCCATAGCTTAAAGAAAGAATATTTTTTTCATTGTTCCCAATATTTTTCTCAGCCCCCTCTTTTATCCTAGAAAAAAGAGGTAAAACTTCCCATCCTTTCGGCACTTCCCCAATCCACTCAACGCCACTTTCTTTCATCTCCACACCATCATCAATCCCTTTTGTTACCGCTCGATTAATCAAACTTGATCGTCGTTCTTTGAGCAGTTCTATTTGTTTTTGTTTCGCTTCGATAGTTTGGTCGAGAATGGCTGTTTTTTTATCGAGATAGTGGGCGATAGTGGTTTGTTCTTGAGGAGAAGGAAATAATGCAGTTGCTTTGTTTAAATCACTTAGACGCAATGACGGTTGCATATCAGAAGGAATGTCATCCTTCATTTGTTTAAAAAGTGGAAAAAGATAATAGAAAAAATATTTTGGAAGAACTTCTGATTTCGGGAAAAATAAAGCACAATTTTGAGACAAACTAAATTTGCCAGACAAAACTAAGGGGGTCATTACTTTTGCTCCAACGGTTGTAACAAATATAGATTCTTCTAAATCATATTCATAATTATTGACCATTCCCATAATCCCTTGATTTTCCGTTTGCCCACTATAGACAGGATAATCACCTTGATTCTGAGAATCTCCAATAAACTCTTTTGTATATATCTGCGAATTTTTACCTTTCCTAAAAGAAAATCCATTTTTCAACTTTTTCACTTCCCAACCACTCGGCACCTCCCCCAACCACGGAATTCCCGTGGCTCGATAAGAGCTGTATTTTGGGTGAGTTTTTTTAATTTGGAAGATCATTTGACTTTTTAATTTGCAGAGAATATAATAAATGTACTTATTGCCGTTAGGCACTTGATCCCACTTCTTCGGAAGTGGGTGATGTACTAATCAGAAGTGAAAGGGAATATTTTCTCTCTCGCTTCTTTTTTTATGCTATCAAAAATTGGATCGGGTAGTTTTCCCATTTTTTCAAACAACCTTCGACTGTCCATTACTCGAATTTGAGAAAAAACAATCCAACTTTCTTTTTTTAGAAAGCTAATATTGGGATCTAAATGAAAAGAAAATTTTTCAGATTGTTGTTTCGTCGTAAGAGGAACTATCAAGCAGTGCCGATTGTTATATTTCCTTAAAACAAGTACAGGACGACTAAAATCATCACCCTTTCCATTTTGCTCAATTCCTACATTTATTCCCAACTTTACCCACCAAACCTCGCTTTCACGAAAAAGAATTTTTTGATCAATCTGATCAATCATTTGTTTTTCATCGTTCCAAGGGTCGAAAGGCTTTTGGTTCATAGTTATTTATAAGATTAATTGGGGCATATTCGCCATAATTAGAATTTTTTAGAAAGGGGTCGAATTCGATCCCTTTGAACTTTTAAAAATTGAAATTGTTTAGGAATTATCCCATTTTGCATTTGAATAATCAGCTCTGCCAAGGCATTAATGACTTCCATTGAACCTTTTTCTTTATGGAATTTTTGGAAAATTGCAGAATCTTCTTTTTCCCATTGCAAACGAAGTGCATAAGCCGATGGCGAGATTTTTTGAGTGATCATTTGTGTTTGTTATTCATTCTTGAATGTATTGGATAAATTCTTTTCCAAAGTCAGAAAGAACAAGTGTTTCACTTGTTTCAAGTCTTGCAATATCTCTCCCTGTAAGGTGAGTGCTCGCAACCACTCCACCTTCATAATCAGCTTCATATTCTTCCTCCATTCTCACTTCCGAATAAAATTCAATATAAACTAATCCTAAGGATTCCAAGTATTTAGAGTTAGAGTAATAAACAGTATCAACTTCTTTTTGGAAAGTATTTTCCGAAACAAGTAACACTGTCCCAGTGATATATAAGTTCCTAAGTATTTCTGTTTGTTCTTTTGAAATTTTTTCAACAACATCGAAATTGCGTTCAAGCTCAAAATCTTCTTCTGCACCAGATTTAATAAATTCAAAAAAAATACTTTTTATATATTTTCGCTTTTGTTTGTTTCTTTGCTGAATAAAAGCTCGAAAAGAAAGAGCTAGACCATCTTGAGATGATTCACTTTTAAATAAATCTGCCGAAAAGTCTCCACTTGAAATATATCTCATAAATTCCTTCACTCGATACTTCCATTTTGCATCCTGTTGATCTTTCCAAACATTCCACATAAATCCCGATATCGGATTACAAGACAAAATCACCCCCGCAACTCCGGAGAGCACACCATTAGTTTCTGCACAAGCTTGAGAATTATCCATCATTACAATTTTTTCAAAAGAGTTAAGAGTTCATTTTCTACCGCTTCAATATCCGTTTCAATTTCTTCTAATGGTCGAGGTGGTTCATATTTATAAAAATATCTGGTTACTGGTATTTCATAGCCAACCTTCCCGACTTTTCCGTCTTTGTGATCAACTTTATTTTCATCAATCCAAGCGTCAGGGGCGTATGGTAAAACTTCTTTTTCAAAATATTCGTACACATCTTCGCCATAAGGCACATTTTCCGTGTCTCGAAGTTCTGAATCGTATTCAGGATCACCTTTTTTGTTTTTTATACAGATGTCAGCCTCTTCATCTCGTTCGGAAAGTCCTGTGAGTACTGCTTTTTTGATCCCTGCCGAAAGCTTGAGGTTGGCTGTTTTAAAAGCTGTATCAAAAACTTTGAGAAACACTTCTCGATTTTTGTAGAGAGTATCATCCATAAATTTCAGAGTGGTGATAATAGCTACTTGTAATTCTTTTCCTGCTTCAATATCCTCCAAAGCTTTTTCTCCTTTCTTTTTACTGGTAGCTAAATTCTCAAAAGCTGATTGAGTTTTAATGAGTTCGATTCGTTCTGGCGTAACTTGAAAATTTAATCGCAGTGGTCGTTCAACCGTAATTTGCCTGAAAGCAAAATCTGTAGTCTTTAAAATCTTGCAATGTTCACCCTCAGTAAATTCTTGGTATAGTTTCAGAATTTTTTCTCGATTACTTCCCGAAATTTCATTTCTTTTATTTCCCAAGCTTTTTCGCATTTTTTTATAAAATTCTCGTCCATCAATAAGTTGAACTTTATTTTTTCGTTCTGAATCTTTTCGATTCGTTAAAAACCAAATATAGGTTGAGATCCCTGTATTGTAAAAAAGTTGATTTGGAAGGGCTACAATCGTTTCTAGTAAATCCTTTTCGAGAATCCATCGTCGAATTTCACTTTCTCCACTGCCTGCATCACCTGTAAAAAGTGGCGAACCATTGAAAACAACCGCAATTCGTCCACCTCCATCTGTGGGATTATTGATCTTTGAGATCATATGTTGAAGGAAAAGTAATTGTCCATCAGAAATTCTAGGCGTACCTGCTCCAAATCGTCCCACATATCCACGAGAAACCTCGGCAAGGACTGCGTCTTTATCTTTCTTCCATTCAACCCCATAGGGCGGATTACTAAGAATATAATCAAACTTTTTGTCGTGAAATTGATCATTTGAAAGAGTACTGGCAATTGAATGATCTTTTTCTCCTCCTTTAACTCGATCATCGGTTCCAGAACTCCCAAGTTCTCCTTTGATCAACATATCCGCTTTACAGATTGCCCAAGTAATCGGGTTTAGCTCTTGCCCAAAAAGAAAAATATCAGCTTGGTCATTAATATTTTCTTGAATAAATTGTTTCGAAACGCTCAGCATTCCACCTGTTCCACAACAAGGATCATAAATCGTTTTTATGGCGTGAGCTTTTTCAAGCAATTTTTTATCCATTGAAAACATTACTTCTACCATTAATTGGATTACTTCACGAGGGGTGTAATGTTCCCCAGCGGTTTCATTGGATTGTTCTGAAAATTTCCGAATAAGTTCTTCAAAAACATATCCCATCTCCATATTTGAGACCACTTGAGGATGTAGATCTACTTTTGTAAATTGCTTGATAATCAAATAAAGCAAATTCCCACCTTCAAGTCTTGTCAGGTGTTTTTCAAAATCAAACTTGGCAATAACATCTTGAATATTTGGAGAAAATCCATTGATGTAATGACGAAGGTTCTTAGCAATATCTTTTTGATCTTCCAATAATTTATTAAAATCATAGGGAGAAGTATTATAAAACCCAACATCTGTGATATGTTTTAGAATTGGATCAACGTTTATTTTTCCTTGATGCTGGTTAAATTCTTTAAGAACTTGAGATTTAGTAGGAGCCAGTACACAATCAAGTCGACGAAGTACTGTAAGCGGTAAAATCACATCTTGATATTCATGTTGTTTCCACGCTCCTCGTAGGAGATTGGCAATACTCCAAATGAGACTGACTTTAGATTGAAAATTATTCATAAAAAATTTGTAAAATAAATTAACTTATACTGCATAAATATGTGGCTTTTTTGTTTTATCGTTTTTGTTTTTATCAATATTTCCATAATTAAAATGAAGATATTCGTTACTGAATGAAGTTTACTCATTTCACACTTTTGTGCTATCTTGTTTTATTAAAAAATTTAAGAGTCAAAAAATCGATTTTCTTCTCACTATTTCAACTTTCGCACCTCTAAAATCGTATGACTACCGCGTAGCTCATACAGCTAACACAAGTATTTTCCCGAACCTGTTTTGTAACTAGTTATGTACTTATTATAATCATGATTATAATAAGTACATAAAATCATAAAAAAATAAAATATCGTAGATCCCGTTTCAAGAACGGGAAGACATTTTTTATCATTCAGAACAACACTTTTAAAAATAGATCCCTGCCTTCGCAGGGATGAGGGAAAGATAGAATGATGCGAAAATAATGGTAGAATGGACACGGAAATATAGACGAAATAAATCACTCACATATACCTAACCCCTCTCCCCTATCGAGAAAAGAAAATTGCTTTAATAAAGACTTCTCCTGGAAAAACTTTTCTAGCAAAAGTTACATTTCGAATATTTGATTTCCAAAATTTCCCCCATAAGCTATCTGAATCCAATTTCGTTAAAACCTCTAAACCTGAAACCATTTTAGTAAAATTGATAAATCCATAACTTTCAGAAGGACTAAATCGAAACAACACTGAATCCCGAAAATCAAGATTCCTTGCTAAATTAGAACTCTTTTTTTCCGCCACAGAAACAACAGACTTTATCCCTGATTCATGGGTAGAAAAAACAAAATAGTTATCGATAAATCCGTAGGAAAACTTTTTATCAGAAACGGGATTTTGTGCCGTAAAATATGTTCGATCTTCAAATTCAACTTTTCGAATTGGAACTTCTTCTGGCTTTGCTGAAACAAGTTCCTCCCGAATCGTTCCATCAGGCAACTCTACTTTTTCTATCTTTGGAGCAAACCGCGTTTGCGCAAAATGAATGGCTTCATGAAAATGTGACAAATTTTGTTCTTTGTCTGTTCCTCCAAACCCCGTCAAAAAAGTAAAATCTAAAAACGGATAAAGAGAGTTCTCAAAATCAATCAAAAACGCATATTGTCCACGCATTTTCGCTAAAAAATCTCTTTCAAAATCAAACTCTTCTCCAAAGATTTCCCGAGACTGTGCCCTCAAAATACCATCAAAAATCACTGGAAACTGTTCATTCAAATCTGATAAAAAGGTTTTTGTATGAAGATATTTAGCATAAAGATCCGAACCGTTTAAAAAAAACAAAACATCATTTGGTGCATAATTTGTAAGATCAGGAATTGTTTGATTTTCTGTTTTTTGAATTTCCCTTTCGGAAAACACTCCTTTATGCGTCAAAAACTTAGACTCAACCATAAGACCCTTTTCTTCTAATTTCACTGTAAGCCCCATTGCTGGAATCGTTTGAGATAAAGCCTCAAAAATAGGTTGATATTTGGTAAAACTATCTGATTGAAGTAAAACCGACACAAGCGTTTGAATATCTGCATACACTTGAAAGGTATTTTTTTTCGGTAAGTCTTGGAAAATATCCTGAAATTTTTCTGATTTTTTCAAAGAAACAGTTTTATTCATGATACTCTCTATCCCTCTCTGAGAAGTTCCAATCAAAAACCATTTTCCTGTAAATCCAAAAGCCAAATTGGAAGAAAACTCTGGAGTCCATATTTCTCCACTATCTGTTTTTTGCACTAAAAAATTTTCCAAAGGCGTTTTAAAATTATCCAAAAAAGATTCTACTTTTTTTCGATTTAAAAACTGCAACGCCACGACAAGATCCCCTTCTTCCAATATCCCAACACCTATATTACTTCCAACCCAAGGTTTCACATCATTTGAAAAAGAAAAAGAAAACTTCTGTATTAAAACCTCATCCAATAATTTAAACAACTCCCCTTCCCCAAATATATCCGAAAACTGTTGAAAAGAATCTTCATCCAGATGAGCTTCCATCAAAAAAAGTGTTTTTTCAGGAAAAAGTTCTTTCAAATCTTCCGTAAAAACTCCATAGAAATGGAAGGCTGCCCCAACCACTCCAGTAATAAAAAGGATTACACCACCAAAAAACGGTATTCGTAAGTTTTTCTTTTTTTGTTTTCTCATCGTGTGCGACTCTGCCAAAATTTCCCTAAAAAATCAAATTGACTTTCCTTGATTTCGCCATAAAATCGATTAGCTTTTTTTATATAAAGTGAAGTAACGAAGCACTTGCCTTAAAAACAGTGCTCCCACAAAATTCGAAGCGAAGCGAGAGTTTTGAAGGGAAGAGGAGGTGATGCGAAACAATCACCGACGACGACGGGGTGTAGCTCAGTTGGCTAGAGTACGCGGTTTGGGACCGTGAGGTCGAAGGTTCGAGTCCTTTCACCCCGACCATAAAAAACATTTTTAAGCCCTTGTGGTTTAAAAATGTTTTTTACTGTGCGTGCAACGCACATTCGAACCTTCAGGTTCGCCAGATACCATCGAGAGAAATTTTACGAAGTGAAATGAAACGAATTTAATTCTTTCTTGGAATAAAATCTCCATTTTCATCATAATGTGGAGACTGACGCAATCCTACAACATGAGCAACTGTATCAAAAATAGGTTTCAAAAGTTTTGTTAAATCATCTTCATACAAGAGTCCATTCCATTTCACTTGCACAACAAACAAATTGTTAAATAAATCTTTGAAGACAGAAAGTTTTCTCTAGACACTTAGTAGCATTGTGCAAACTTAACTCGCTATCAGGAAACTTTATGATTTTCTAAATCGTTCACTTAATGTTTTTCCTTTTTTATCTTTCCATTCAGTCCAACCATTGGCACTTCTTCCAAGTAGTGCAACAGCAGCACTACTCGGAGAACTAAAAGTATAGTCCTCATCAAATACATAAACATCATTTTCAAGGTGCATTACCCTTTTTTCTAGAAGTAGATCTCTTATGTTTTTTACCCATTCATTAGCAGAAGTCGCTTCTTCAAAATTCGATTTAGCCCCCTTAAATACTATCATACCATCTTCAGCATATTCTCCCTCTGCATAAGCTTTTTTGCCCTTACAGATAAATAAGTTTTGTTTCTCTTTCTTGTTTTTTTCAAAGATAGAGAAACCAAGTGTTGCAATAAGAATTTTAAGGTCATCAAAAAAACTCAAAACGAAATCAACATCCTGTTCTGTGAGACTGGGTTGCGTTGGTGTTGTGTCGTTCTCTAATTCATATTTGTTAATTTCCTTTGCTTTATTACAACAATAATTTTCTAAATATTTTATATGCGCTTTATTAATGTTCTTTTTTTCAGAAACAAATCCAATTGCAGTTGTCCAAAAATCCTTATTTATATCTCTATTATGTTGCTTAATTCTTTTAAGTAAATTTTCAGCTTCACCAATATAAACTCTTGGTTTTCCAATTTCATCTTCTTTGCCAAAAAGAAAGTAAATTCCAGGTTCCGATACATCTGTTCTTTTCGCTATATCATCAAGTTTATTCCGTGGGATAAAAATAGCTTTCACAATAGAATCTTTGATATCACATATTTTAATTCCTCTTGGATTGCTATCAGGAACAAAAATGTTAATCGTTTTACCTCTTATCATAATATTTTGATTATTTCTTTTATTCTATAAATAGTAACAAATAAAACAAAGGTTTAAAGTTCAATAATCAATGATATTAAATTTAAACATTATACAAACTTGGCTCTCCGTATACATAATTTCATCTATATTTCCAACAATGAAACATTAATAAATTGATTACATAGAGAGAGAAATTTCATGAAGTGAAATGAAACGAGATGTGTAGAAGGTTTTTCGTTCTTTTTTACAATTTTCGCAAAAGCATTTCGTAGATGTACTAATATTTTTGATGTGATGTAATAGATGTACATTTGGATAAGATTCATTTTAGAACACTCTCAAGAAGACAAACCAATCCAATAATATCGATACAATTTCCCATTATAAATTTCTTTTTTCTCCAGAACTCCACCATTTTTCTCAATTATCTTCGCTGAGGCTATATTGTCATCAGAGCAAGTGATTAAAGTTTTTCGGATTCCGAGATTTCGAGCTTCAAGTAAAGCTAACTCTAAAATTTTTGTTCCGTATCCATTTTTCCATTGACTTGGTTTAACATAGTAGCCGATATGTCCTCCGAATTTTTTAAGTTTCTCATTGAGTCGATGACGAATACTTGTAGCCGCAAGAATTTCACCATCATTAACGAGCCAAAAAGTGGAACTTGAAACAAGAGATTCCCTGTTAATAGTCCTTCTGGTTGCTTCCAATTTAACATAGTCCTTCCAATTTTCAGATCTATCAGGATAGTCCCAAAATCCGCTAATATTTTTTTCATCACATTCTTGAATAAATTCTATCCAAGAGTCTATCAAATCTATTGTTGGACTAATTAGAACAGGTTTCATTTTTTAAGTTTTTCATAAGTAATTTTATACTGAAATCCAAATTATTTCCATCTATTAACCCAACCTCATCACTAAAATCACAATAAATCTGCTTCAAAAAAGTATACCACCAATTCCCATTTAAAGATTTATGAACTCTCACTTTTATAGAAATTTCACAAAGTGAAATAAAACGAGATGAAAAGTTTATAATATTTTTCAAAATAAGTTGCATAAAGATATTTTCACACTATTGTCAATATAATTCTAAAATTAGATAGACATAAATTTTATGAAAATCAATGAAACAAGTCCATTTCTCCATAGATTTAAAGACAGTATAGGCAGAGGTCAAGATAATGTTGTCGTGCCTTTATCAAACGATAATAATCTCGTCGTAAAATGGAATCATGACCCAAAAGAACCTATTGAAAAAGAACAGTCATTTAATCGAACTTTATATAAAAAGAAAAAATACGAAATGTTAAAATTCTTTTTAGGTGATTTCATTCCTGAGTCATATTTCGTATTAGGTAATAAAAAAGACGGAAATAAAATAAAAGTTAAAGAATACACTATTCAAAAAAGAGTTCCTAAAGTTTCAATTGCAGAACTTGATGAAGACAAAAAAAATAATCCTATTCTCCTAAAAAATATACATCTTTTAATCAGAAAACTTGGTAATATGCACAAAATTATCAATCAAGTAAATAATGCGGTAAACAAAGGACAAATCGATGGAAAACTTGATTTAGGAGGTTTATCTAAATTTGCTGAAGACTATTTGAATGAAAAACCCTATAATTCAAAAATCATAGACCCAAATTTCATGAATTCCCCTAATTTACTTGTAAATCCAGAAACGATGAATCTTTACTGCGTAGATTTTGATAAAGGTGAATGGAATGAGGAAAAAGAAGCAACTTTCGTTTTAGTAAAAGCTGTTGCGAATCAAAATCAAAAAGTTATGGATTTAATAAACGAAAATAACAGTTAAACTCTCCTATTCCACTTATGCACAAGGATTTGGACATTCCTCACATATCTCGTCAATCGCTTTCAAAATTTCTGAAGAAAGTTCTATATTTATCGCTTTAGTATCCTCTATTAATTGTATCACATTAGAAGGACCTATAATGTTACTCGTTATAAAACTTTTCCCATACACAAAAGCCAATGCCAATTGAGGCAAAGTAAGCTGATGTTCTTCTGCTAATAACTTGTATTTTTTAATAACCCCCTCCACTCGCTCTGTTCTGTATCGAGGCACAAAATTAGGATATTTCGTTAAACGCCCGCCCTTTGGTCGATTTCCATCTAGATAACGCCCTCCTAGTACACCATACCCCAAAGGTGAATAAGCTAATAAACCAATATTTTCTCGATAACACACTTCTGCCATAGCCGTTTCAAAAGTACGAGTAAGAAGACTGTAATTATTTTGAACAGTAACCATGAGCGGTAAATTTTTTTCTCGGGATATTCGTAAAAACTCCATAGTTCCCCAAGGCGATTCGTTTGAAATACCAACATGACGCACCTTCCCTGATTTTTGAAGTCCAGCCAACACTTCTAATGTTTCTTCTATAGGAGTCATATATTCCCCTCTTTGCAGCACAAAAGATCTTTCTCCAAACTTATTAACATTCCTATCTGGCCAATGCAGTTGATAAAGATCAATATAATCCGTCCCAAGTCGTTTGAGACTTCCATCAATTGCTTCATGAATATTTTTTTTATCAAAGTGAGAATTACCTCCCCGAATATAAGAATTCGTATCCTTCCGAGAAGGTCCCACAACTTTTGTTGCCAAAATAATATCTTTTCTATTTTTTCGTTTTTTAAACCAGCGTCCGATAATTTCTTCAGTTAAACCGTATGTTTTTTTACAAGAAGGTATCGCGTATAACTCCGCCGTATCAAAAAAATTTATTCCCAACTCTAAAGATTTATCCATTACCTCAAAAGCAGTTTCCTGTGAAACATGCGCACCAAAACTCATCGTCCCAAGACAAGTTTTACTCACTTTTATATCTGTCGTTGGAAGATAATTATATTTCATGATTTAATTATTAACAATTAAGCCAATTTTTTCAATGTCTCCGTAACAATCTTCGCACAAATCGCCGCAAAAGAAATATTGTACCCGCCACACAATCCATCGATATCCAATATCTCTCCACCAAAAAACAAATTCTGATGTTTCTTTGATTCCAATGTTGATAAAGAAACTTCCGCCAAATCAACTCCTCCTTTCGTTGTCCAGCAAGCAGAAAAATCCTGTTTTGAGACATTGTTTAATTCATAACGAAACAAGTTCCTTCTCAACTTTTTCAATTTTTCTTTAGAAATATCTGCAATAAGAGATTCTTTTTCTATCTGCGAAAATTCTAATAAAAAATCTACCACTCTCTGAGGTAAAAAAGCTTTCAGAAAAGTTCGAACAAAATGTTTTCCCTGACGAAAAACTTGAAATTTTTCAACAAAATCAGATTCCAAAATATCTGGTAAGAAATTCATTTCCATCTCCGTACCAGAAAGCATGGACGAAAAATCCAACACCACCGGTCCAGAAATTCCAAAATGAGTCAAAACCAAATCCCCTTTTAAACTTTTTTTAGTCTGAATATCAGTCAACTCTACTCGCAAAGAAATCCCCGCAAGTGCACGAAAAGGCTTCCCTTCAATCGAAAGCGGTGAAAGACTTGGAGTAATTGTTTGTATCTTGTGCCCAAGAGAAATAGGTAATGTATAAATTTGCTCTTTATCTCCAAACTCACGCACACGAAACATTCCCCCACTCATCAAAATCAAAACATCAAAAACCTCTTTTGAAGTCTTTCCGTGAGACTGTACAGTTAATTCAAACAAATCTCCTTTTTTTGTTACAGCTGAAACTTTACTTCCCAACACCAAGTTCACATTTTTTTGTTGTTCCAACTCATTCTTCAATCGAAAAACTTCCTCAACAGCCTCTCCAGAAGCCAAAATCGCCCGATTTTCTTCCCAAACCCACTCAATTCCAAGTTCTGAAAAAATAGATTCTGGATTTTTAGCGATTGGATTTTTAAAAAAATGCTTTAATAATTTAGGCTGTGAAGACGAAAACTTGTCTACAGAAAAAACTTTATTAGTGATATTCATGCGTCCGCCTCCTGTAAGTTTTAATTTTTCACCAATAGATTTATTTTGCTCAAAAAGCGTTACCCCTACTGGAAAATCTTTCAATAAAATACTCGTATAAATCCCAGCTGGCCCCGCTCCCACAACAGCTATCTTTTTCATTTAAAAACATTTATATTTTTTTCTCGACAAAAATTCTTCACCTTCTGTGAATACGGATCTTTAAGAGAAAAAGTCTGTTTTGATCCACAAAAATACTGACCTAAAATCAAAAAATGCAACCGCTCCCCAATTACCGTTTTCGCCTGCACAAACAATTTAAAAAGATCTGTTTTTGTTTTAGGAAACAAAATACGCCCAGAAAAACCTTCTGGTAAAAATTGTTTGTCTTTCGGATCGAAGCAAACAAAAACTTTTTCTAATTTTGAAAATTTATATTCAATATCTTCCCATTTATCGATGGAAAACTCCGAAAGAGCGTTGAGTAACAAGATAGGTGTCTTTTCCACTTCCTCATTCACTCCCGTTCTTTCCCGCAATTGCTCAAATACCAAGTCCTCTTCAATCTTAATTTTCAAACCATTTATAGATAATGACTCAATAGCTTGAGCCGATACCTCATCACGAACAGAAACTCTTTCTACTCTAGAAAAAACTTGTTTTATTAAAAACCGACTAAAAAATCCTAAATTGGCATCTATACCCTGATATTCAAAACGCACTTTTTTCTCTTTAAACAAATATTTCACCCACAAAAACACGATAAACCAAAGCCAAACCGCCCGAAATGAAATAGCAAAAAGACCACCTCCAGGAAAAACAATCTCTTCTACTTCTTCCCTTAATAACAAAATCTCTTTTCGATAGCTTTTATTGGTCAAAAACCTGTAAAAACTCCTAAATCCTGTTGGAAAAAATGAAACAGTTTGAAATGATTTCTCGCAAAAATGTTGTGAAAAATCACCACTCACTGTCATAATGATTACATTATTTTTCTCGTTTTCCAATGCAAACGCAAGAATCAATTCATCACCTAAATTTTTGGCTCCAAAATTTCCGATAAGCAATGTTTTTTGTGTCTGCACACTTGCCAATATAATGATTTAACAAAATCTTTCAATTTGACAAAAAAATAAACACATAAAAGATATAAAAACATTAACACATTAATGGAAAAAATAAAAACGCCTAAAATAGAAAAAACAATATTGATACCATCTGATTCTTATTGTCAATTTCTTAAAAAGCTAGAAACACTCATCTCCCCATCCCCTCTTTACATCTACGATTTTGATGACACTCTTTATTCTAGTAAATATGGAAAAAGTTTACTCTCAAACCCAAAAGATTTCCCTGGTATCAATTTTTATACAGAAATTTTTAAACAATTTGGAATCAAAGAAGGCTTACAACTCTTTCTAAAACACTTCCAACCGCATCGATTACAACATAATTTAATTGACACTTTTCGAAACGCCATAAATATTATTATTACCGCTGGTCCAATTCACATTCATCAACAAAAAATTCTCAATACAATTGGAAAAGACACCAAAGACATTCCAGCATTCTATGTCTCAGAAGGAGAACAAAAATCACAGTTTACAATAGACTTAATCAACTCAATACCTTTTGAACTTCGAAAAAAAATATCTGAACTTATCTTTTTTGAAGATCGACCACAATATTACAATCCACAATTAATAGAATCCTGTCTTAATATTCGAACACATGTCGAAAAAATAATAATAGAAATAAATAGAGATCCTACCATCTCAACTGTATATTAAATCTAACTAATACAAATACTTCAATTTATTTTCATTATGTTCTTGAAGAGTTTTTCCAAAATGCACACCACCATTTCTATCATGCAAGTAATAATAATAAGGTGTTTCTTGCGGATAAATCGCTGATTTGAGCGACAAAACCCCAGGATTGGAGATAGCAGTTGGAGGAAGCCCCAATTTCCTTCGCGTATTATACGGAGAATTTGACTCAAAATCTTCTGTATAAAGTGGACGCTTCCAGTCCCCCAGTTCATAACGCGTAGTAGCGTCAATACCTAAATACATCCGTTCATCCAATCGTTTCCAAATCACATTCGCAATCTTTTGTTTTTCCTCATAACTATCTCCAAACGCTTCCCTCTCAATCATTGAGGCTACAATAACAATCTCCTCAAGAGTTCGTCCATTTTTTTGAATATCTATTCTAAAATCAGCTATTTGTACATTGAAATTTCGATACAATCTTTGAATAAACTTTTTACTGGAAAAATTATTCGTATTTATAAAATAAGTTGAAGGAAAAAGGTATCCCTCCAAAGTAGAAATCGAAAACCCAAGATCACATGTCGCCGTACATTTCTTGAAATCCCCTGCTTCTATCAAAGATTTTTTCGTTAATATTTCATCTATCTGATCAATTGTTGAGCCTTCTGGAATGGTAATCTTCATCTCCTGGCTCTTCCCATGTTGCAAAATATCCGTAATTTCAGACAAAGTCAGATTCTTTTGTAAAATATAATCTCCAGCCTGGAGTTTTGATTCCAAACCATTCAACTTCACAAAAACACGAAAAACGAAATCATCCAAAATTAAATCTTTTTCTTTCAATAGAAATGCAATTCTTTTTACACTTGTTCCAGGTACTATTTCCAAAGAAACACGCGTAACATCCTCTGAATTTGGTTTATCCCAAACCAACAAAACCCGAGCTGAAAAATACAATCCCAAAAACAAAACAGCCAAAAGTAATATTTTTTTCATTTTTGTTTTTTTCAGTATATTATGAATTCCCACCCATTCCAGGAAAACCGCCCATCACCGCCTTCATTCTCTCTGCTGCGATTTGTTGAGCTTTTTTAAAAGACTTATTACTCGCATCAACAATGGCTTTTTCTAGTTTCTTTGTATTTTCTAGAATCGATTCATCTAAAATCTCTACAGAAATAACCTCTTGCTCTCCTGAAACAGTCACTTTTACACCATTTACTTCAGAAAAAATATGAGTCTTTGCCAATTCTTTTTTGATTTTTTTCGCATCTTTTTGAAGTCGATACATATCGCCCATTTGTGAAAGCATTCCCATCTTTTTTAAATTAAAAATTAAAGATAAACGCCACGAATTTTAGACACTATTTTTTTTTTGTCATCTAAATGTTTGAAAAAGAATTTATTCTATGATATAATGAAAAGAAGTCTCCCTAAAAAAACATAAAAAATGACCGAAATCAAAAAAGATCCTAAACAACAAAAACGAACAAAATTCCAATCGTTACTCCTTCCTAGAGCAATGTTCAAATCATCTAGAACACAGCTAATTGCAAGCTTACTGTTCCTTTTTATACTTGGAATGCAACTTTATATTTTCATTGGACTTATTGAAATTATAAAAGAAGTAATGAACATTTTACCACTCAGTTAAAAAAAAACCATTTCCAGTTTGCACCATGAGAAATTCTCGCTAAAATTTGTGAGAATTTTTTATATAACTTTTAAAAAAATGACCGACGATTATGGAGCACAAGATATTCAGGTTTTAGAAGGACTTGACCCTGTTCGAAAACGACCAGGGATGTATATAGGAAGCACAGATGGCCGTGGTCTGCATCACCTCATTTGGGAAGTAGTAGACAATGCCATTGATGAAGCCATGGCTGGATATTGTAAAAACATTCGAGTCACTATTCATGAAGATGGTTCTTGCTCTGTACACGATGATGGACGAGGTATTCCTGTAGAAAAACATGCCCAAACAGGTATTTCATCTGTGGAAACTGTATTAACGGTACTCCACGCTGGGGGAAAATTTGGAGGCAGCGGTTATAAAGTTTCTGGAGGATTACATGGTGTAGGAGTTTCAGTAGTAAACGCTCTCTCTAAACAGACAGAAGTAACAGTTGATCGAGATGGTGGAAAACACTTTGTCAGCTTCCAACGAGGCGAACCAAAAGAACCTCTTCGAAAAATCGCTGACTCTGCTGATCGAGGAACTCTTGTTCAATTTTGGCCAGATGAAAATATTTTTGAGACACTTGAATTCGATTTTGAAACAGTTAAAAAACGAATTCGACAACAAGCATACCTCACTAAAGGTGTTACTATCACATTTATTGACAAACGAAAAAATCAAAATGATGCTATTCAATTTTATTTTGAAGGTGGAATTTCTTCTTTTGTTCATCATATCAATGAAGATAAAGAAAAGATTGGTGGTATCCTTCACTTTGATGGAGAGATGAGCGATGTACAGGTAGAAATCGCACTACAATACACGCAGGAATTTCGAGAAAATGTACAAAGTTTTGCCAATAACATTCAAACAATAGAAGGAGGAACTCATCTTACAGGTTTTACTATGGCACTTACAAGAGTTCTAAATAAATATGCTCGAGAAAATGGGTTTCTAAAAGAAAAAGATCCAAATTTTACAAATGATGATGCTCGAGAAGGACTCACCGCCATTCTTTCTGTTAAAGTCCCAGATCCTCAATTTGAGGGACAAACCAAATCAAAACTTGGAAACTCCAATGTACGAGGAATTGTTGATAAAGTTTTTTCAGAAAAATTTGTTGAATTTTTATCTGAAAATCCAAATGAAGCGAGAGCTATCATAGGAAAAACAGCACTGGCACTTCGAGCTCGACTTGCTGCTCGATCTGCTCGAGAAACTGTTATCCGAAAAGGAGCACTTGAAGGAATGACTTTACCAGGGAAACTCGCTGATTGTGCCTCAAAAGATCCTAACGAGTCAGAACTCTACATCGTAGAGGGAGATTCTGCGGGAGGATCTGCCAAACAAGGTCGAGACAGACACACACAAGCTATTTTGCCACTTCGAGGAAAGATTTTAAATACCGAGCAAGCACGATTAGATAAAATGCTTGCCAATACTGAAATCAAAAATTTAGTCGTTGCTATGGGAGCAGCTATAGGAGAAACATTTGATCCAACAAAATTACGATACAAAAAAATTATTATCATGACCGACGCCGATGTTGATGGAGCACACATTCGAACACTTCTTTTAACCCTATTTTTCAGGCATTTTAAAGACTTGGTAATGAATGGAAATATTTTCATCGCACAACCACCACTCTATAAACTTCAAAAAGGAAAACAGATTTGGTATGCACAGACTGAAGAAGAAAAAGAAGTAATTCTCAGTGAAAATGAAATAAAAAGTGAAAATATACAACGATATAAGGGTTTGGGAGAAATGAATCCTGAACAACTTTGGGAAACGACCATGAATCCTGAAACACGAACACTTGCACAAGTAACTGTTGCAGACGCCGAAAGAGTAGACCACGTTTTCAAAATATTGATGGGTAATGAAGTTCCTCCACGACGAAAATTCATTCAAACCCACGCAGGGAAAGTAAAAGATTTGGATATTTAATCAATATCAAACACCTGCCGAAGCACACTATCAACTACTCGATAAAAAAAGGTTTTTCGTTTAGATTTAAAATCTCTTTTCACAAAAGATATCATGGTTTGCCCTGCCACTTCACGAATTCGTAAATTTCGCTCAAAAACTCCCCTAAGTGCTGGATCAAATTGAAACTTGATATTACGTTCTTCACAAAGTGAAATCAAATTCAAGGTATGCTCAAATGCATCACACTGGATAATCGCTGTCACCTTTTGCTGATCGCAAACCATTTCAAGCTTATCAAGCTTTCCAAGAATAACCGAACCTTCAACCTTCTTACAAATACCATAAGGATCAATTACCCCAATTATTTTATATGGAGCGTAAGAATTGGACTCAATCGCTTTTATCAATTGCTCCGCCACACGATTTGCTCCCACAACAAGTGTACGATACACACTCTTTTCTCGTTTTTTGAGAGAAGCAAGAACTTTCCGAAAAATAAATTGAGAAACTAACAAAAAAGAAATCCCAAACACCAAAATCAACACATTGATCTGCCTGGAAAAATAGACTTCATTAAAGAAAAAAATCACCAACAGAAAAGAAATCCCGACCCCTGCACCCAAAAACACTAACAAAACATCAAAAAGAAATCGTTTTCCTGATCTAGGTGGAATCCGGTAGTATTTTGTCAACAACAAAAATCCTATCCAAAACATACAAGCTAGAAAAGAATATCTAGCATAACTCCAAAAATCAAAGTCAGTAGAAAAGATAAACCCGACCGTTATCCCATACGCCAATAAAAATGCCACCAACAGTAGAAAAAAATCCACCACAATCTGTAATCCCCGAAAATAAAGCCACTCTCTATTCATCGTGTTTCAGTATACTTATTTTTTTATAAAAAAAAACCGAAGGAAAATCCTTCAGTTTTTAAAATAATCACAAAAACATATTAATTAGTTACTAACTAGTACTATCCGTATCCAATTCTCCCGCATCATTTATAAAAACATGAACAGTTGTCATATCATCTGTTGCCTCCATACCAACAGCCGTTCCTCCTTGAGAAGGTACTATTGTAACACCTTCAAATGTATTAGCTGGCCCAGTCCCTTGTCCTGTCACAACATTAAGTGCTTCACATCGATAAATCGCTTCTGATAAGTCAGAATCTGACAAAATACCAGCATTTGTCCCATCTCCATCCAAAGCAAGCTCAGTTCCATCTGCAATCACACCAGCAACATTAGCATTATTTGTACTTTTTGTCTCTCCCCAAGTAGAAATCGCAAACTGATTATTATCTCCAGCAGCTCCAGAAGCATCCGCATCAGCACTAGAAGCGGAAATAATATAACAAATTTGTTTTCCAGGTTTTGGAATCCTAAAATCATTCGCAGCAAACAACGAACCCAGACCAGTAATAAATGTTGCTGCATCAGTACCACCTAGCAAATATTTACCATCTGACCAAACATCCGCATTTTCAACTTTCATCATCAATGCCATATTTTGTATAGCAGCTACCCTCTCAGCATCTCGTGCTTTCCCAAAATACGATTTAAAAGTTGCTGTAGAAATTGTAGAAAGGATTCCAATAATCACAATCACCACAAGCAACTCAATTAATGTAAACCCTGTTTTTTTCATTTCCATTTTCATTTTAAATTAAATAAATAACTAAATATACACAAAACATTAAACAAACCCTATGAAGAAGTTTCTGATACTGTTCCAGTTGAAGTAATATAAACAGAAAGAGTTGTTTCCGCCGTAGACAAAGCCACAGCAGCTGAACCGTCTGAACCCTCCACTAGTACCGCAACAGCTGCCGTTACCACTGCAGCATTATTCGCACAACGATAATCTGCTTCCAGCAAAGCCGTAGAAGCACCTGTAACACCACCCATTATAAGAGCCGTTCCATCAAGAATTATCCCTGCAGTTGCACCATCATCACTACTCTTAGTCTCTCCCCAAGTAGAAATAACAAACTGATTATTATCTCCAGTCTTTCCTGTTATAGCTGTTACATCAGCATTCGAAGCAGTTATTACATAACAAATCATTTTTCCAGCTTTCGGAACCCTAAAATCATTTTCAGCAAATAAATCTTGCAGCCCCGTAACAAACGCCCCAGCAGTAGTAGCACCAAATAGATATTTTGAATCTGACCAAACATCAGCATTCTCAACTTTCATCATTAGTGCTATGTTCTGCACCGCTGCTACCCGTTCCGCATCTCTCGCCTTTCCAAAATACGACTTAAAAGTAGCAGTTGAAATTGTTGAAAGAATTCCGATAATCACAATTACCACCAATAACTCGATTAAAGTAAATCCTGTTTTTTTGAGTTTTGTTTCCATTTTTGAGTAAATAAATAATAAATTTTGTGTTCAAGGGGAATATTAAAAGGGAATAGGTAAGAAATCAAATTATTTGTTCAAGAAATCATTGCAAATTATACCTTTTTAGTTCTTATAACCTTTCTAAAATTTCTTCTATTAAACTTGTTTTTTGCACCTCAAAGACTTTCCCAGTCATTTTCTCGTATAATATCATATATTTCTTCGCCGCCTCAATTCGCACCTTATCAGTCATATACTTTTGAGGATCCTCATCTGAATCTACATCATAACCAGCCTTTACCATCATACTTCTCACAAATTCCTTATCTAAACTTTCCGGTTCTTGCCCGCAAGAAAGCCGTGCCGCATAAGAATCCTCTATCCAGTATCGGGAAGAGTCCGGCGTATGTACTTCATCAATAACCATCAAATCCCCTGCTTCATCAATTCCCATTTCGTATTTTGTATCCACCAATATAAGTCCTCTTTCCGCTGCCACCTTCTGTCCATGCGCAAACATCTTTAAAGCATATGCCTCTACTTGTTTATACATTGAGTGAGTAACTAAACCTTGTTCCAAAATTTCCTCTTTTGAAATAGCTTCATCATGTCCAGTATCTGGTTTTGTGGTTGGCGTAATAATAGGAGAATCAAATTTTTCATTCTTTACCATCCCTTCTGGCATGATAATTCCACAAATATTTCGATCAAGATTCTGATACGCATACCAAGACGAAGTTTTTGTACTCCCTGTCAAATAACCACGAACAATAATTTCAATCGGTAACACTTTTGCATTTTTTACTACAGAAATATTAGAATGAGGCACAGACAAGAAATGATGTGGAATATTTATTTTATCCAATTCATCAAACCACCATGCTGAAATCTGATTGAGTACTTGTCCTTTAAATGGAACTGTCCCCAACACAAAATCAAAAGCACTCACTCTATCTGTCACGACAATCGCCCGACGCCCTTGTGACAATTCAAAACTTTCTCTAACTTTTCCAGAATGACGCGAAATCGCTCCCGCAAAATCAACCTTATCAATAGTGCTATCCAACTGTTCCGTCACTTGTTCTTCTGAAATCATAGATTTGAAATTAAAAAATCAAGAAAAGTATAGAATAGGAAACAAACGAATGCAAAATTATAAGGAAACACTGATTCAATAAACTCATTGTTTTCGAGTTCAAACTTGGTGAACTTCAAGTTTAGAACGACATTATAAATTTGCTTTTTAAATTTCCACTATATACCATTATATTGGATGCGTTTTGATATTTTAACACTTTTTCCCGAAGCGTTTGAGAGTTTTTGTAAAACATCTCTCATCGGTAAAGCAATTGAAAAAAAACTTATTGAAGTCAATTGTTTTGATATTCGAAACTTTTCTACTAATAAACATAAAAAAGTTGATGACATCCCCTACGGTGGAGGAACTGGAATGGTGATGACATGCCAACCACTCTTCGAGAGTATCGAACACATAAAAAAACTAAAAAAAGACAAAGCCCCAGTGGTTTTCTTTACACCACATGGAAAAACACTTAAACAAAAAGATTTCGAACAATTTTCAAATACCAAGAAACATACTCGATTAATTCTTCTTTGTGGTCATTATGAAGGTATTGATGAACGCGTACGAGAAAAATTAGTAGATATTGAGATATCCATTGGAAATTTCGTACTCACTGGAGGAGAACTTCCTGCTCAAATATTCATTGATGGTGTTTCTCGCCTTATCCCAGGCGTCATTGGAAAAGCCAAATCACACCAAGAAGAAAGCTTCTCAACAAAAATTGGACGCAACCATGTCGAATATCCACATTACACCAGACCTGAAATATTCCGTGGTATGAAAGTGCCAGAAGTTTTGAGATCAGGACATCATGCCAATATTGAAACCTGGAAAAAAGAACACTGTTGGAAGAAAAATTAATTTACTCTTGAGAAAACTCCATTTTTCAGGTATAATCGAAAGATAATATTCTTTTAAAATTATGAACCAACAAAAATTCACCTCTGATGCAACTCTTTTTACTATTTTCTTACGATTTATTAGTGGATTTGGAGCTGGACTAGCAGGAACTATTGTTTTGGGCATCATTTTGTTTTTTACCTGGTCCATGATAGGAGAAACAATCACTCAATCAAATGTCAGTAGAAATGAATTTGGGGTAGATCTTTCAATGCAAACAGTACATCCTCTCTTTCTGGGAATCGTGCTCATTGCAGTCTTTTTAGCAAGCTTAATTTCAAACCTCATTTATTGCACTATTGCTTCAACATTAGAAGAAAAATATTACATGAAATCAACAAACCTCACTCATGTATTTTTTGGAAATTTAAGCATTTTGGTTTTTTTTCTTCCTGTTTATCTTGTGGCAAGCAATACTCACGGACCAGCTGGAATCGCTATTGCATCCCTTACACATGTAATACTAACCGCAATCTTTACTTTTTTTATTTTAGAGATACTTAGTACTTCCTCCTATATTTTGGTCAGCCTTTATGGAATAATTATTGGACTGATACTTTTCTTTTTCTTTGGTATTATTTTTTCCAACGGAAAGACCATTATCTTAAGCTTTATCGTTTTACCGCTAATTCTTAGTTCACTTGCAACAGGCAATGGAATCGCTGAAATGTTTTATCTTTGGGCAGAAAAAACTTACGGAAACGACTTTCTTGATAGTAAAAAAAGATTTGGAAAAGATTATGGAAGAAAGGATAAAACAATTGACCCTTCCTACGAAAATCTCTAAAAAAAATAAAAAAACACTCTATTCTTCAGAGTGTTTTATTTATTAGTTTTTTCTCTATTTTCCTATTCAACTGAAGCACCTCCTGCATTCACTGCTTGATCTCTTAATTTTTCAACACAAGCTACATTGATCAATGTTACCACTGGTGCTCTATCTGCTCCTTCTCCCATCTCAAGCGGCAAAGTCGCACAACTATTTTGAGTTAATTCAATAATTCTATTAACGGCAATACTATGTCCGTTCATTTGTCCTTGTTGGAATCCTGTTTTATGAACAGCCATTATCCCATTTGTCCAGAGACTTAAAGACACATAAACTACCGAAAATAGTACCCACAAAATCAAAACGATTTTTCCAATTTTCCAATTTTTTGCAATAAAAGGATTATTCATTATTTTAGTAAAGTTAAAAAATAAAACACTCAGGAAGTCTAAAAAAACACAGAAAAGGTTTCAACCTTTTCCCCTTGATAAAATATAAATTTGTTTTACTTTTTCATAATTGAGATTATTAATATTTCACTAACCATCTAAATTTTTACAATTAATAACAAAAACTAAATTATACATCATAAAAAATTTGCGTCTCTCTAAAAAACTACTAGAATTTCATTGTTGGGTTCAGGAAACGCTCTAGAACTAAACAATTTAAAAATTATTTCATTATTTAATTCAGTAAAAAAAATAACCATGAAAAAAGTACTTATTTTAACTATTTCTTTCGCAGTCCTTTCTGGAACAACTTTTGCCTATTCAGAAACAAGAGAAGATGGATTTGAAAATCCAGTAAGTAATTTGGGACAAAAATCCTCTCAACAAAAATTAAACGAAGCAATCAAAAAACGACAATGGTACTATTTTAAGAATAAATTTAGAACAACTGATTATAAAAGTCGTACAAATCAACAAATACGACGAAATATAGGAAAAAAAGAAATCAATGTAAACGAGCGATCCACAAAAGTGACTAGAACAGGCGAATTAAAAGATGTTCCATTTTATGATGATAGACGAGAGCTAAATCAAGGACAATATAATTTTCCAAATAATCCAAAACGAAATTTCCGTTCACGAGCAATCGATTATTATGTAGAGGGTGGTGACGCAAACAAAAAATCTATGCAATCAGGTGTAATCTATGGTTCGACACATAAAGTATCACGAATACCTATTCGAGCTTTTACTGAAGCATTAGGTAAAATAAATCTTCAAAATCGAAATGAAATTCGATTTATCGGTCGAAAAGAACAGGTTCCAACAGGATACCAATCAACTTCTTTCCGACGAGGAGATTCTATTCGAAACTTCATGCATCCTTATATGCGTTTTAGAGACTAGAATTTATTCACAATTATTTCAAAAAAAGCTCAAAATATTGAGCTTTTTTTTTGACATTCATGCCAGATTAAGGCAAAACTTTTCTACCAGTTTTTTTGATGAATATGTCCTCAGATGAAAAAAAAATAGCACCACAGGCGATAGAAGCCGAAAAATCTGTTTTAGGCTGTTTACTTTTGGATAAAGATGCAGCTATAAAAATTGCTGATTTTCTAAATCCAGATGATTTTTATCATGATCATCACCGTTTTATTTATCAGTCTATTCTAGATCTATTTTTTCGATCTGAACCGATTGATCTCATAACAGTTTCAACAAAACTAGAAGGACAAAAAAAACTGGAACTCATAGGTGGTCCAGAATACTTAGCAAAACTGCAAAACATCGTACCTGTAGCTACACACATTTTTAAATATGCACAAAGCGTAAAACATAGATCAACTCTAAGAAAACTTATAAAAACAGGAAACTCCATCGTAAGTCTTGGATATGAAACAGAAAAACCTATTGAAGAACTCCTAGAATCTGCCGAAAAATCTATTTTCTCAATTTCTCAAACATTTCTGAAAAATCGATTTATTAATATTAAAGAAATCCTAGAAAGTAGTTATGAAAAATTTTGTGAAATTCATGAGAACCCAGAGTTAGCCAATGCAAACCGAATTAAATCTCATTTCAAAAGTCTCGACTCACAACTCAATGGCGGATTTAGTTCTTCTGACCTCGTGATTCTTGCCGCACGCCCTTCTATGGGAAAAACTGCCTTATCTCTCGCAATTTGTCAAAATGCTGCCATACAGTCTGGAAAAAGAATTGGAGTCATCTCACTGGAAATGTCCAAAGAACAACTCGTAGAACGAATGTTTTGTGGGCTTTTGGGTGTTGATTCTTGGAAACTTCACAAAGGAAAACTAACAGAAGAAGATTTTGAACGAATGGGACCTGTTATGGATCAACTTGCTACAGCACCTTTCTTTATTGATGACACAATGGGAAGTTCTATCTCAGAACTCCGCGCAAAAGTACGACGACTCCAAATGGAACATGGCATAGATATGTTGATGATTGACTACTTGCAACTCATGAGTGGAGGAAATCCAATGAATAGAGTGCAAGAAATTTCAGAAATATCTAGAAGTCTCAAAGAACTCGCTCGAGAAATGAATATCCCAATCATTGCACTCTCTCAACTTTCTCGTTCTGTAGAAAGTCGTCCTAACAAACGACCTGTTCTATCCGATCTCCGTGACTCTGGATCTATCGAGCAAGATGCAGATATTGTAATGATGCTTTATCGTGAAGATTATTATGACGAAGACTGTGATGAAAGCGACAAAAACACCCTTGAGGTAAATATCCTCAAACATCGAAATGGACCTATTGGACGAGTAAAACTTTTCTTCGATAGAAGCCGAATGAAATTCGCCGACTTAGATAAAAATCATCAAGCTGGATTTTAACCCATCCAAATCACATCATCCCGTCCTCTCCACCAAGTCAATTGGCGTTTTGCATAATTCCGATTTCGTTTTTGGTTCTGTGTCAAAGCCTCATCATAAGAAATATAACCTTCTAAAAAGTCTTTTATCTCCGTATACCCAAAACTCGTCATCACACTAGATGAAACATCATACTGCTTCAAAATCTGTGCTGTTTCCTCAATAAGCCCATTCTCAAACTGCTTTAATGCACGAGCATTAATTCGTTCATACAAAATTTCTCGTTCACAAAAAATTCCAACTTTTAAAAATAACCATTTAGGAGTCCCCTTCTTTTGAGATTTTTCTTTTTGCGTTTCAGCAAAAATATAATTTTTTGAAATACTGTCCAACCACAACATCGTTCCACCTGACAAAATCGGAATATTCCCTCGATTCAAAATTTCCTGAATCTTTGCAAATGCATACTGCTGAAATGCATAAACACTAAAATCTTCGTCTGGATTTTTTAAATCAATCCCCCAATGTACCACTCCACACATTTCTTCTTTTGTAATTTTAGCCGAAGAAATATTACATTCTCGATATACTTGCCGAGAATCCACTACTATCACTTCTGCCTTTTTTCCTATCGATTTTTCTAAAAATTGTGCCGTTTCCACCGTAAAATCGGTCTTCCCACTAGCAGTAGGTCCTACTATTTCCAAAACAGACTGTGAATTCTGATCATAAAAATCCAGTACTTTTTTCAAAATTTCGCTTTTGGAAAACAAATTCATCAGTAGAATCTTACTGTTTTCTAAAATTTAAGGAAATACGAGTTTATTAACTCAGCGTTTCCTTAAAGAAACATTCGACCTCATAGTTTAATGGAAAAACAACTCCCTCCTAAGGAGTAGATACAGGTTCGATCCCTGTTGAGGTCACCAATCTTCGCTATATAAAAAAACAAACTGATAAATCAACTCGTTGTTTTCGAGTTCGAACTTTAAGCTCCCCAAGTTCGAACTCTTTTGGATATACGCCTACGCAGACATAGCGAATATAAGAGTGAGAAAGCAGGTATGAGGATAAAGTAAACTGTTTATAGTTATGTAATGATTATAATCATTATTATAATCATGATTTAAATAAGTACATAAAATAATCAAATAAAACAAAATATCGTAGATCCCAAATCAAGTTCAGGACGACAATAGTACCGTTCCGAACAACAATACCAACCTACGCGAGTATAAGAACGAAGAGTACATAAAACATGAGATGACACTCTTAATTATTACAATACTTTTTTAATATTGTGAACCAAATAATCAAAATCCTGCTCTCGTACACCAGCAAAATTAATTCTAGAATCTGCCATCATATATATCGAATAAACTTCACGCAATTCCAAAACTTGTGCTTGTGACAAACCCAAAAGACCAAACATACCCTGTCCATTTTTTAAATACGAAAATCGAGCAGGAAGTGGTCCCAATAACCGTTTTCGACGCAAAGCAATATCCGCACAAACCAATCCTAATTCTGAAACCCAATCCTCATAAAAATTTTCAAAAACAATATTCATCACCTCCGCTGGATAAATAGGTAAATTGGAAAGTGATTCTCGAATAAGATTTTGTTGATTTGATTCCAAAATCTCTTTTTCATTTACTCCATTAGTTTTGATAAAAAGTGCTCCAAGTCGCTGTTTATATAAGCTCGCATTTTTAGAAAAAGAAACCCCAAACGCCATTTGAACACATTTTTTATACAATATTTGTAGATATTTTCGATCCTCCAAGATACTTTTTCCCAATCCCAAATACGCAAAATCAACAAAAACAAAAACCTGGTTTTCATTACACTTCTCCGCCAATATTTCCAACTGAGAAAGTGTAAAATTCTCGCCCGTAGGATTATGCGTACGACCTCCATGCAAAAGCAAAACTGAATTTGGATGCGCCTGCACTTGTGCTAAATATTCAGAAAAATTAAAAGCTTTATTTTCGTCTAAATGTGAAAATTTTACAACTTCAAAATCCTTGAAAATACCAAAATGATTACCCCAAGAAGGAGTACTAAGCAGTATTTTAGGTTTATTTTTTACAGAACCCAAGATATTGTTTCGCAAATACAGATCTGCAAAAAGTCTACATGCATGTGTCCCTCCACAAGCTTGCTGTAAAGATAATTTTTCTGAATCAAAATCCTCTCCCAAAAACAATTTTGCAGTATGTGCTAAAAATTGTTGATTACCTCCCATCGATTCATATTCAAAATTATTATTTCTAACACATCCAATCGCCTTTTTGATACAATCAAAAACAAACGGTTTTCCCTTAATATCCCTATAAATACCAATCCCAACATTCACTTTTTGTGGATTTTCGTCTCTCTCATACTGTTGCATTAGCGCAAATATAGGGTCTATTTGTAATTTTTGAAGTGATTCAAACATTATATTTACTAAAAATTATTTTTTTATCGCAATTACACCACTTCGAATCCATTCCAAAATCTTGATATTAGCTTTTTTGATGGAAAACAAAAACTCTTCAATCTTTTGAGAAGTATCAATTAATTCTACACAAATTTCTTTATTTTTTTGATACAATGCTTGTACCAAAATTTTTTGTTCAGCCTCTTGAAGAAAAATTCGTTGATTTTCCGAATCCAACTCCAATCGTGCCAAAACAATCTCTCGAACAATCGAATCTTTATCTAATATTTCCACAGAAAAAACATCTACAATTCGATTAAGCATTCCAACCGTTTTTTGAGCCTCCTCAAGCGTTCCTAAAATAACAATAGTGAACTGTGCAACTGTTTCGTCAGCTGTTTTTCCAACAGTCAACGAGTCAATTTGAAACCTTTTTCGCCGCAAAAGACCTGAAATCTTGAAAAGCACACCCGGTTTATTCTCCACTAATACTGATAAAATTTGTTTTTCCATTATAATTACAATATTAATCTTCAATACTTTCTTCTTTATTTAAAAGTGTTTCTCCCAAACTTTTTCCCGCTGGAACCATTGGAAACAAATTTTCTTCTCGCTCCACAACAAATTCACACAATATCGGTCCATCATTATAATTTTTCATTTTCTCCAAAACATCCTGTGTCTCTTCCTGCGTTTGTGCTCGAAAGCTCGGTATTCCATACGCCTCCCCTATTTTTTGAAAATCAGGATTAAAAAGTGGCGTATCAACATAATTTTTATCATAAAAAAGTTCTTGCCATTGCCGAACCATACCCAAGTATCCATTATTAAGAATCAATATTTTTACTGGAATTTTGTCTTGTACAAGTGTCACCAATTCTTGAATATTCATCTGAATCCCCCCATCCCCTGAAATCGACCAAACTTTGTGTCCGGAAAAAGCCGCCCCCATAGCAGTAGGAAGCGAAAAACCCATAGTTCCAAGTCCTCCTGAAGCTAAAAATTTTCGAGATTTTTTTCCTATAAACCGTTGTGCTAACCACATCTCATGCTGTCCCACATCTGCTACAACAACATCATCTTGATCAATTTTTTTATACAACTCCTCTATAACAGATATTTCTGTTAATTTTCCTTTTTTTCTCCCATCAATAGGCCATTTTTGCTTTTTTTCGATAAGCGTTTTTTGCCAATCTTTCCAGTTATTTGAACTATTTTTAGGCAAAGCCTTTGTAATTAGAGGCAAAGTTGAGGCAATCTGCCCGCAAACTCTCACATCCGTCTTCACATTTTTTCCAAATTCAGAAGGATCAATATCAAAATGGATAATTTTCGCCTGTCTTTCAAACTCTTTGATCACACCTGTAATCCGATCATCAAATCGAATCCCAATACCTATAATCAAATCTGCATGATGTACCGCAAAATTCGCTGCTGCCGTCCCGTGCATACCAAGCATTCCGAGACTCAAATCCTTATTCCCATCATAAGCTCCAATCCCATGCAGAGTCCAAACTGATGGAATTCCAGTTTTATCCAAAAAATCCTTCAATTCTTTTTCCGCATTTGAAAGCACTACTCCATGACCAAAAATAACAACTGGTTTTTGAGCTTTCTTTATTAACTCTATTGATTTAATTTCTTGCGAAATATCTGATGACATTTCATGAAAATATCCTGGCAAATGCATTTCAAACAGTTCATTTCTTTCTATCTTTTTGACCAACTCCGCACTTACTTCTCCAGCCTGAACACATTTTGGAATATCTATGAGCACTGGACCAGGACGCCCAGACGCAGCTAAATAAAACGCTTCCGTAATAATTCGCGGCAAATCCTCCACATCTTCCACAAAATAAGCATGTTTTACAATAGATTCACAAATCCCCACCATATCCACTTCTTGAAAAGCATCCGAACCAATTAAATTTTTGAAAACATTCCCAGTGATTGCCACCATCGGTATAGAATCTAGTTTTGCATCAGCAATTCCTGTAATCAAATTGGTCGCACCAGGTCCAGAAGTCGCTAAACAAACCCCTACTTTTTGAGTCGATCGTGATACACCTGCTGCTGCAAACGCCGCCGCTTGCTCATGTCTTACCAAAATCCTACGAATATTAGAATGAGGCATGCGATCGAATATCGGCAATACCGACCCTCCTGGATACGAAAAAATTTCCGTTACTCCCTGATTTTCCAAACTCTTGAGCAAAGCATCCGCACCAATCATTTTTTTAAACCGTTAATGTTAACAAAATTTTACAAGCAAACAAAATTTTGTAAAAAGATTTATGAAAAAATTATCAATAAATTATTTGCAAATCCAATAAAAAATAGAGAGACTTATGATAATGAGTTTTTTATCAATCGACATTTTCAATCAAATTATTAATCGCGAAATACCAGCAGACATTGTATTTGAAACAGAAACTATGATTGCCTTTCGTGATATTAACCCCAAAGCCAATGTACATATCCTAATTGTTCCAAAACAAGCTCTTAAAACCGCCAAAGATGTACATAATGATAATTTATCACTATTTGGAGAACTTTTCTTTGTTGCAAAACAAGTAGCTGAAATGGAAGGGATAAATGGTTACAAACTTCACATGAATGTCGATGAATCTGGCGGACAAGTTATTCCCCGTGTCCACTTGCATTTACTAAGTCCTGATTTTGAATGTGATCTTTAAGGAAGGTCTGATAAATAAACTTATTATATTCAAGTTTGAACTCTTTTTTTCTACCTCATTCCTGCGAAGGCAGGGTGTCTTTCCTCATTCCTGCGAAGGCAGGAACCTCCACCTAAATCCCCCATCTGCGTGAAGATGAAAACGGGAAAAAGTGCGAAGAGGAAATCAGTATTTCCTTAAGTTTTCCAGCTCTGCGTCGTATTGTTACCCTCACTCACCTTCCCATCAGGTACTGTCTCACCGTTCATAGAAGAAAGTCTATTCTCTGGTGTTATTAAATCACCTTCAGCATCTGGCAACTCTGCTTGCAAAGCTGTTCTAGTCTCTATAGTAGGCTCTATATTTTTATCAACCCAATCAACCATGCTCACTAAAACACCATCATTTTTATTATTCAATTTTTCTCCAAATTCATCTTTTGCATATTTCTCAGCACGCCCTAATTCTTCTTTTGCTTCCTCAACTGCGTCACTATTTTTCGCCTCTGGATAATTATGATTTTCATTAAAGCCTCTTATACTTTGCTCTAAAGCATCGTCTGCATAACTTGAATCCTTAGTTAAAGATTCATTTTTATACACCAAATCAGAATTCTCTACTCCCTCCTTTTTAGAAGAAATTTCAATTTCGTGACCATCTGGATGATGTACCATTTTTGTTTTTTATCAGTCGTTTCCTCAAGTTTCTAAAGAAGCTAATTCTTTATCAAGCAATGCTAGTTCTATTTCTTCGTCTTGTGTAATCTTTTTCTCTGCAAAATTATACATCGCTTTTAATTTTTTCCGCGCAAAAATCTTTTTCGCTTCAAGAACCGTTTTGAGCATTTTATTCTTCGCTTTAAACTCTTTTTCAAGTATCTCCAAAAGCTCTGCCAATGCCACCACACTCAACTGTGGAAATACTTTTTTTATCCTTTCTTTTTTATCAACAGAAAAAATTTCAGAAGCATCCAAAAGTTTGAGCAAGTATATGGGATCTAAAGAATTCATTTTTTTTGTACGAAATTAATCTGTAGTTTTACCATTTTTATTTTTTATCAATGTTTTCTTCATTACTCCAATCTCACAATTATACTATAAAATAGAGGAAAATACAAACAGCACTCCATTCTATTCCCCCATTTTTGGAAGATTTTTCTTTAACCAATCTGGAATCTCAGAATTATTTGGATCTATCATTACTTCCGCAGATCTAGTTCCTGGTGGAATATTTTCATTCTTTTCCTTTTCAACTTTCTCTACAGACTCATGTGGCTGAAAAGGTGCAATAAAAGGAATCTGAGAAGGCGGCGTAGGCTTTACGCTTTTCGAAAAATCCTCAGAAACTTGTGCAAAATTTGTTTGCTTGGGTGAAACTTCCTCTTTGGGCATCAATTCTACCTTCTGAAGTCCAATGTCTTCTGAAATACCCAATCGTTTTTTTTGAAATTTCAATAACAATCGCAAAAAATCCCCTTCAATCTCTGCCACATTTTTTTTCGGTACTTCAATATTTAAACCATTTTTAACTATTTCTCCTCCAAAAATCGCCCGAAGCTCAGCAAAATTAAGTCCTAAATTCGCTGAACGCATCTGAATAACCGTTCTTTCTGGATATTCAATCAAGAGGACTGCTAAATCAATATTTTGGACAAATCGCAATAAATTTCCAGAAATGTTTTCAATATCTTCAGGCACTGATTCTGAAATTTCAAAATCCGCTTTAGAAACATTTGACCATGTTATTTTATGCACTGGATCAACTTGCAAATTTCCCAATACTCGTCCCCAACTTTTCAGCGTCTTGAGACTTTTTTTCTTAAAAATATTTTCAATTATATCAGATTGATTAGCTCCTAAATTTTGTAGTCGAGAAGCTGCTTCAAGCGAATGAGCCGTAGTTGAATTTTCCAAAAAACTTCCTGTACTTTCAATGATTCCAGATAAGAGGATAGTAGCTAATTTTTCATCCAAAAGAGAGGCAAACGAATCGTTTTCACGAATAAAATCAAATAAGATTTCCGAAGTACTTGATTTTTGCGGTTCTACAATGTTAATTTTCCCAAAGTACTCATTCGCTGGATTAGCTGAAACATTGATGATTGGTACAGTAGAAAAGATTTCAACGTGATTTTCAAAAAGAAATCCTAAACTTTCAAGATTGGGACTATCAAAAACTAAAACAAGATCAAAATTCCCTGCACTTTGACGAAAATTTACATCCGAAGAAGAAAAATGCCCAGTCTTAGGCGTCACCAAAATATCCACTGATTCATCTTCTATAGTGTATTTCACACGCTCAACTTCGGTACTTTTCGTCGAAATAGATATTACAAAATCCCCATTATCACCCAAATCTGTTTGTGTATTATCACTTCCTGGCAAAAACTTAAAAGGCTTCTCAATTCCATGAGGAACAATCGTAAAAACTTCTTTTCCAAGCCGTGTCAGAAACATTTGAGCCGCTAAAAGCGAACAAATCCCATCTCCTTGAGTCTTTTCTTGTGTTACGCAGAGTATTTTATTGGCCCTTCTTATAAAGGCAGCCGCTTGATCTTTTGGTGAAATTTCCATTCTTTAGCTTTCTTTAATTTAGATTCATATCTTTAATTTAGATTCATATTAAGTATGATTTTATCATGCTTTTTGTAAAATGTCAAAGATTTTGAACCCAATATTGGAAAAACACTGATAAATAAACTTGTTGTCTTCTCATACAAAAAAATTGTCTTCCAGCACAAAAGATTGTCTTCCCGTTCTTGAAACGGGATTTCCTGCCCACGAAGACGGGGTGTCTTTCCTCATTCCTGCGAAGGCAGGAACCCATTCCACAAAAGCTACATTTTAATGCTTAATTTTCCCCCTATCTCCCACTACTGCAAATACCGATTCAGCTCCTCCTGCATTTCTGGATCAAGTCCCCCTTGCAATAAATTACTAATATTGAATCCATCTCCCGAACCACTTCCCATTAAATCCCCCATCAAAGTCTGTGTAAACACAAAAGAAATCCAAATCATGATAATCCAAAAAACAAATCCACCCACTTTCAACCAAAATTTTCGTTTTTCTTCTTTTAATCGATTCTGTTCAACTCCCAAAAGCAAAGTTTGATTTTCAGCAATGATTTTTAGCAACTCCTAATTTTGCTTTTGTATAACAATTAACTCTTCAACTGTATTTTCATTTGAATTCATATCCAAAGTGTATTAAAAATAGAAGTAGAAAACAACCATATTTTAATATGACTTTTGAAAAAGCGAGTGCATTCCTCTTCATTGCAGCAAAAAAATATAACTTGCACCACCAAGTAGCCTCTGGAATCTGCTTGGTAAAAGTACAAAAGATTTTTAAAGAACACTGTCCTAACTTTGTAGAATTTTGGGAACCTCAAAAATTTGAACACGGCAAACTCACTGTTTCAGCCAAAAACTCGGCAGCCAGCTCCGAACTTTTCATGCGCACACACGAATTATTGGAAAAATTTGAAACTGTTGACTTCCCACAAAAAATTCGAGAAATCTGCATCGTTCGAAAAAGCAGATGATTTAAAGATAACTCAACCAATCTTTGTATTGATCTTTCCCTCCTCTTACAACTTCATCATAAATGGTCTTTAGTTTTTCCGAAACTTCATTTTTTTGATCTCCAATCTTTTTACCATCTACCGACTCGATAATCGTCACTTCTGCCGCCGTTCCGGTAAAAAACACTTCATCCGCTGCAAAAACCTCTTCTTTCGTGATAGTTTTTTCTATTGTTTCAATACCCAATTCTTTTTTTGCTATTTGCATAATACTATTTCGCGTAATCCCAGGAAGAATACTTCCAGGTTTTGGAGTCAAAAGTTTTCCATCTTTTATAATAAACAGATTTTCACCAGGTCCTTCTGCAACATTCCCTTCAAAATCTAAAATCAAAGCTTCTTTATAATTATTTCGAACCGCCCACAAATTTGAAAGTATAGAGTTCACATAGTGTCCGGTTACCTTGGCATCACACTGCAAAGACTTTGGATGAATCCTAATCCAAGGCGAGATCCCCACTCTTATAGGTTTATCCGAAAGATATTTTCCCCAAGGCCAAACCGCAATAAATACTTCCAGAACAGCTCCCTTGGGATTAAGCCCCATTTTATTTTCTCCAAACATCGCCACTGGACGAATATATCCCGCTGAAAGATTATTTTTTCTCAAAAGCTCCATAGTCACTTCCATAAGCTCCTCTATCGTGTAAGGAATTTCTAATTCAAGAATACTAGCTGAATAAAAAAGCCTTTCATAATGATCTTTCAGTCGAAAAATGGCACTGCCGCCATCAACAGTTTGATATGACCGCACCCCTTCAAACACTCCGCTTCCATAATGCAAAGCATGATTGACCAAAGAAATATGAGCATCTTCTGATTTTACAAACTTACCATTTCGCCAAACATATGCTCCTAAATCCATTTTTGTGAAATAAAAAAATCACTTAAATTTTAAGAGAAACAAAAAATTTGGCGAATTTTTTTTAACCTAAAAGCTAGAATCCAAATCATCTGCTACATCAAGATATAATTTCAAGGAATCAAAATCTGGTGCACCAGTTCCATAATTTCTCTGAATATAATCCCCTGCTCGCTCAAATCGCTCCCAACCCTTTGCATCAAGCTGATTTCCTTCGTTATAAATTCCCAATTCTTTCAAATCATCTCGAGATGCTGTCCGATCATAATCGTCTTCCGCCCAATCCCCTTTTTTTCGAAACCACTGCAACGAATGCTTCATCTGTTTGATTTCGGAATTCGTCAAAAGTTCTCCTTCTTCCCGGACACCTCCCAAAAGCGTATTCTGGATTCTTTGTGATTTATTGAGATGGCTCTCATCATGAAAATCAATCTGAGAAGCTCCATCCATTTTTCCTATCCCTTGACCCAAAAAGTCAGTCATCCCCATGCGTTCCATAACTTGCAACACCATGAGATAGTTCACTCTTTCAGCCAATTTTTCTCCCCACATCTCATTTCCTTCTATCCGCACTGGTGCAATATTTCTGCCAGGCAGGTTTATCTCCATCACAGTTTCTCCATTACTATCCTGATACGCAGAAATATTTTCTCGAAATTTATAAGCATTCCCTTCTCCATCAAACTGCCCTGACTTCAAAGCTTCTTGGAGATCAGAACCAGTCTGAATATCAAACTCTTTTCGAATGAGTTTTTTCGTTTCCGCTGAAACATCATCCGAATCCATTACCTTATCAAAAATCCCTTCATTGTCTTTTCCATCTCCACCAAAACTTCTTGCCAAATCCGAAAAATCAATCCCAGAATTGATAATCTTCGTGATAGCTTCCTTTTCCTCGGATTTGATGTTTTCTCCTTCGATGATTGAAAAGAGTTTTTCAAATTTTGCAAATGCCACTGCCTCTTTTTCTTTTAAATTTTCTTCTCCTTTTGAATAAAAATTAGCCATAGTTTCTTCATACACTTTAAATTTGTCTTGAAGTGAAAATGACTGAAAATCTGGTTGATTTGTGTATTCCTCTATTTTTGCCTTAGCACCAAATGTTTTATTCTCCTGTTTTGTTTCATGCACTTCCTGTTTTGTTTCATGCAACTCTTGTTCTTCTCTTTCATCTACTTGTTCCACTTGCTCACCTCCTTGTTCCACTTTTTCACTAGCTTGTTTGTCCTTCACTTTCTTTTTCAAACGCCCCACAATTTCAGATCGAAAAACACCGTTTGAAAGCAATGACAACATGTTCACTGATCTTTTCTCTGCTCTGGAAAACTGTTGCTCCAATACAACCAATGTTTGCGCCAACAATTCTGCATATTCCAAATTTTCCCCCGCTAATACTGAAAGTTCTGGATCAGACATCACAAATTCCTCCATCTCAGCAAACCGTTGTTCCGGATTCTTTTTCATCAATTCTTTTTGTTTTGCTTCTGCTTCCAGTAATTTTTTTATATTATTCGCTACTTTTCCCAATATTGGATTTTGCACCAAAAAAGCCTGCTGTTCTTCCGGAGTCGATAAAGCAGAAAAGGATTCAAGCAATGGAGCTATTTTGGAATGCGTACAAAGTTCAAAAACTTTTTGAGGCGAAAGTGAATTTATTTCCACCCCCAATCCTCGCACAGCCTTTATGTATACTTGCACCGCCTCTGGCGATGGTGCCATTTTTTCTCGAGAGGCTGACTTCTCCGCTTCTCTACTTTCAAATCCAGAGGGACTTTTATCGCTAATTCCTTCTTCCATCTTTCCTTTAAAAAATCTAGCTATTATACCATAATTAACAAAATTCTACAAACTCGTTTCAAGGTAAATCTTAATTTTTTTGTTGCAAGTTTATTTATCAGTGTTTCCTTATCTCCCATTTATCTCATTAGGTGGTTTATTACTCTTCTTAACTGCATTCTCAATATCATGCCCTAACCTCATGATTCCTTCCATCCATTCTTTATTAAGCCTATCTATTTCTACATCAAGTTCTTTTCCTTTTTTTATGGCGGCTTTTCTCTCCGCCTTAGTTTCCTTATCAACCTCTTCTAAAAACATTTCCAACTCTTTTTCTCCCAACTCTCCTGACTCCAAACCCTGCAACAACTCATCCAAAGAAGCTTCCTCCTTCTCTAAAGCAGCTTCTCCTTCCTGTATTTTCTTTCGTTTTTCATTTATTTTTTCAAAAGATCTATCCATTTTTTCAACATCAAGACCTATGTTCGCAATATTTTCATCAACCTCTTCAAAATACCCTTCTTCCACCTTCATCTCTCCTGCTTCTTTTCTGTCTTTAACTAAATTATCAAACTTGTTTCCCGTATTTTCATAGAGTTTTTTTAACTCTTCATATTCCAACTTTGCTTTTTCC
>JAGLIF010000010.1 GCA_023143095.1 Candidatus Altimarinota bacterium | reverse complement strand
AGAGTTTTACCGTGGCTTAAAAAACAAATTGATAATATCAGGGCTTTGGGAGGAGATACAGATCAGATTGCTAAATTGGAAGCATATCAAGTGCGTTTTGAAGCATTTATTGTTATTCCAGTAAAAAAAATTGATCGATTGGCTCAAGAACCAATTCTTTCAGAAACTCCTGAATGGAACAGAGAGATTGCTTTTACATTTGATGATTCTCTAGCAGGGTCTGCAGCAATTATTTCTCATTTAGAATCACAAGGCATTACAAATTATCGATTTTATGGTGAAGCGGGAACAGCTATAAAAGATGGAGTTCTTCTTCGTATGGGGGTTGCTAAAAAAAGGAATGGAAAGCCAAATTTAGCTAAAACTACCGATAAAGTTACACCTGGGAAATGGTTAGAAGAATTTGTGGATATTCGAAGGGGGAATTCTTCAAGGAAGCAGTACATACGAGAACAGATGATCAAATCAAACTATCTTTTAGAGGGTAAAAAAATTAAGCATTATTACCAAGAAAAATATCCTGAAAATTGGCTCCAAAAAATTCAGGAAAATTTCCACTACCATGCAGGGATTTTACATCCTATCTCAGATGATAGGAGAAATCATATTCAATATTGGAATGAAGATCAAATTGTAGCGGATATCGAATTTTTTCAAGAGTTTATGAAAGCTTGGCTTGATATTGATGAATATACTGTTTCTCGGCTTCGTCCGCCAATGGGAGGTGGGTTTGGTTATGATAAGGAATTTGGAAAAAATACGGGAACAAAAAATGCACAAAAAATGATAGATGCAGCAAAACAAGTAAACTCTCAAGCACAATGGGATTTGTGGACGAGTGATTCATTTGATGCAGCTACAAGAGGACGATGGAATCAAAGGGGAAAAAGTGTTAATGACAGTGTGAGAGATATAGTGGTTCATCGAAAAACAGGAAAAGGGAGAATTTATGAACCAAAGGAAGCTTCTTTGCTTTTTCATACACAATATTACAAAGATTCTCAACAAAAACTTGATCAGTTTGTTGATGGCATAACACATCAAATTTTAATAAATAAAGTTGTTTTATATCCAAAAGAATTACAATCATCTGCCAAACTGGTTAAGAGAGCGAACTTTTGGGGAAAAAATGGAAATTTAATATGTTCATTGTCTAAGAATGAAACTTGCGTTGTAATTGGAGAAAGAGGCGGTGGATATTTCGTTAAACTTTCAAATGGAACTAGAGGATTTATTGCAAAGAAATTTATTGAAAAGAAGGAAGATGTTGCTTCAAAATATAACTTGCCTCGTACAGTGCAAGGAAAGGAAGTTGTATATGAATTTGGGAAATGGACGCCTGAAAAGATTCAGAAATTAATATCAGCGTTAGAGGAAAAACATACTCAAGAAGAAAAAATGATGACTTTATATAAGAAATGGAAAGATATACCTTATAAAAAAAGACTTAGTGCTTCATTGAAGCAAGGATATAAAAACTTAAAGGTAGTAGAACCATATAAAGATAAGTTTGTGATTCGTTTAGATGCTATGGATTGTACAGAATTTCCTATTTACGCATTAGCTGTAATGGGAGCTGATTCGTATGAAACTTTTGTACAAAGACTGATTAGTATAAAATACAAGCAAGGAGTTATTGATGATCAAAATAAACTTCATTATACTTATATGCGTTTTCAGGATTGGGAACAATCAAACATTGTTCATAATATAGATGGTGAATTAGCAGGTAATACTAAAAGTGAGTCTCGAAGGTTAACAACTATTTCTAATAGATTAGATAAGGTTCCTAAGAGATATACTTTTATTCCTCGAAATAATATTGATAAAGTAGGAAATGTTTTAAAGACAGGAGATGTTTTTGGGTTTGTTTTATCAGATTCTAAAATTCAGAAACTTGGATATGATACCAAAACAAGAATTAAAAGAGAGCAAATTATTGGTCATATGGGATTTGTTTTTAACGAAGATGGAATTCCTTATTTTATTCATTCCAATGCTTCTCGTTACCACAATGGTCAACAAGCAGGAGTATCAATTGCTGAAGAGTGGGATGCTGGGGCGAAAAAATTACACAAAGGATCAAAAAGAAAAATTAGTGATTATATAAAAGAGAATCCAGCATATAAAGGAATAATAGTAATGAGACCTAATTTTGACATATAAATATAACATGTCTCATAATTTAGATGTTCAACAAAATAAAGAATTACCTCAAGCATTACTGTTAGAGGGGCTTTGTGTATTAAATAAATATTTTCAAATAAAGGAAAATCGAGATGAAACCTTTGTGAGTGAACTCGAAAAAATATCACAGATGATACAGGCGGAATCTGTAACGAAAACTTTTGATCAAATTATTACAGAATATCGAGATTTTTTTACTTCGCATATTTTAAAAATAAAAACAGCTATTTTAGCTGTAAAAGATCAAGAAAAAAAAGAGAAATTAATACCTTTATTATTGTTGTGTTCGGAAAATCCTGTGTTATCAAGTTTTTATGAAACATTTGGGAAGCCTTATAAACTGGGAAGTCAAAGGGAGAGTGCTACAGATTGTATACAAATATTAAGACAAAATGATGCATTGATGAATTTGGTGGAGAAAAGTCCAACTCGTTTTATCAGTGATGGTGCGGATCTTGTTTTTCATGAAAATTTTGGAAAAGTTGTTGATAAAGTAGATAGAGATGATTTTTCTCGATTACCGAAATATAAACCAAATAAAGATAAAATTTATATTTTTGCTCTTGCAAAACCACCATTAACATTTCAAGGAAAACCCAATATCACGCATATTCAGATATCGACAAATTTAAACGAAAACAACCGGGAATTGTCTGTTTTGCATGCGTCTTCAGATAAAGGAGTTGTTAGTATAGAGAGAAATATAAAAGATTATTTAAAAAAGAACTCTTTTGAACGAGTTTTTGTAATTGAAGTTGATCTTAAATCTCCAAATACGAAAGATCTTGTAGAGAGGAATTTGCATGTTGTATCTGAAAATTATGATAAAAAAAGGTATGAAAGATTACCAATGAAGGATGTTCCACTTTTACCGAGAGAAGAGTTTAATCTTATAGGTTCGAGTCGTTTAGATTTTCTAAATCCTTTGAGAAATGGAACTGTGGAGATATCAGAAGAGGAGATTAAAACACTTGACTTACTTTCTGAAAATCAAGAATTAAAACTTTTGACACTTATAACAGCAATACGGGAAGGGAAAATTGGAGAATGGCAAAATATAAAAGAATCAGTCGCTTATGCTACTTTTTTTTCTCCAGAGAATAGAAGTCTTGGTGTTCATCAGGTTACAAAGATAACAAATACACTTTTTAATAAATGGATTGATGAAATAACAGAAAAAAAAGCAGAAAGCTTTGGTGAGCCGATTAATTCGTTTTGGAAAAAGAAACAAAATGGACAAGAAATACAATGGTCTGAATTAACCCCGTATTTAACAAGTTATAAGTCACAATTAAAACTTGGAAATTTTTTAGATTATAAAGATACTAAAATTTCAACAATTTGTGCATATCTTTTATTGGAGGATATTGTAGAAAATGAATTAAAATCAGCTTACAGAGTTTATAATGAAGCGCCTTTTCGCGGGCTTGAAGAACAACCAGAAAATATTATTGCGATAGCTGGGGCATATAGAAATAGTATGGATGTTATGATTACAGGTTCCCAACAATATCGTTTGGCGGAAATAGCTTGTGAAGTGGGATTGATTGGTACTGATTTTAATTTTACAAAAAAAGTTAAAGCTATGCCAGAATATCGAATATTTATAGAAAAGTTGCAGAATGAATATACAAATATGGATTACAAAGGTAAAAAATTGTTTGAAGAGGAATTTGTGGTTGATGGATATCGTGGAATACAATTTACATTTTTAGCTTATTTAGTTTATAAGCATGAATATCCTGAGGATATAAAGTTTTCTTATGATGATTTTGAAAAAGCATTTGGAACAACTAGAACCAATATGTTGGTTCACGAATCATTAAAAACAGATTCAGAAGAACAAAAGAATGTTCGTAGCGTAGTGGATATTATACATGTAATATATGAAAGATATTTTGGAAGGAGACCTCCCTTGCTCATGAGTGAAAATGAGTTGAGAAATCCAAAATCAACAAAACTTGATACAAAAAAAATAAAATTTGCCAATGAGGGACTTTGGGCGGAAAGTTATTTTCAAAAATATAACTATGAAAATTGGAATTTAGTGAAAAAAACAGATGGAGTTTTACAAAATCATTTAAAAAAACGATCTATTCGAACTAATGAAATTTCGAAATTATCACCAGAAAAAGTTCAAATTTTTAATGCAATTATTCAAAAAATACCAGATAATAAATATTACAAAAGATATCCATCAGTTTTATTAAGTATTGCCTATAATGGAGGATTTATAGATAAAGTGAAATTTGAAGAATCTAATCGTCAGCTGGTTGATGATTTTACTAAATATATGGATGAATTGTTCATTTCCAAAGTAGCTGGTTTGGAGCAGTCGGCAGGAAGATTATCAGTAGAAGAGAAGGTACAAATTGCACCGCTTTTGAGTTTTATCTCTTCAGAAAGTATGATTTCTATATTAAAAAATGGAATATATTTATCGAAAAAAGAAACTCATTCGCACAGTGTGGATAAAAACAATTTTCATGAAGACTTGACTGTCTTATTGGAACGGTCTGGTTCGAGATCATTTTTTGTGAGAGATGATTTAGGTGGATTGAAGGAAATAGATTCAAAAAATATAGTGAGAAGTATTAAATATCCAAAATCATTTGAAGTTTTAGAAAGACGATTTCAGATAAAATCTATTGAAAAATTAAAGAAAAAAAATATTGAAAGTATTAGTTCAAAAGAAAAAAAAGAATTATTTGTTCTTAATTTGTTAGAAAAATCAAAAAAAATTGCTCAACAAAATGGATTTTCCATTAATTTTGCTTATGTTGTTTGTGCTATGGCGGTTCTTGAAACAGGTTGGGGAAGCGAAAAAAACGAATGGGATGAGGCAACACTAATAAACGCTGCTCATAATTTGTTTTCTATAAAAGCAAATTACAAGCAGTATTCTTTGGAAGATTACGAAAATCAAAATTTTCCATACTATATACATCATACAAAAGAATATGTGCGTTCTAAAAATATTTTAAGTCGATATAAAGATGGAACACTAAAAGAATTTGTCTTTAGTGGAAAAAATTATCAGATAGAAAAGAAAAAGGAAAAATATTTTATAACTTGGGAAAAAGGAAAAGAAATAGAATTCAAACAAGGAATGAATGAGGATGGAGCGGTTTATTTTGAGTGTTATGAAGCGTTTAAGAAATATGCTTCATCAGAAGATTCACTCAAAGATCTCACAAGACTCATAAATACGGAAAGATATACACTTACAAGAGCTCAATCAGCGATTTCAGATTTATCTGTAGAAGTAATGGGAGGTGTGTTTGATGCGTTGATTTCCGATGGATATGCAACAGATCCAATTTATGCTAAGAACGGTTTATCAATTGCAAGATCTATTATTGGTATTGAGCGTAAATATGGTCAGGAATTATAAAAAAGTTTTGTTTGTATTAGTTTATTAGGTATTTTATATAAATTTGGCATATTATCACTTCTTCCATTTTCCTAATTTTTATGGTATACTTATAGAATATTGGGGTTTTGACATATTATTAAAATTTTGTATACTATTCCTGCTATAAACAATTAGATGAAAGGAAAAGAAACTAATAAATTTGAACAAATCATTCATGCGGAGATTTCCGATATGGATTTGGATCATTTGTTGGATAATGGGGAAGTGTCGAGTGAAGTAAGTGAGATTGTAGGGGAAAAGGCAGGAGAAAGTATTCCTGTTTCAGAGCCAAAAACAAAAAAAACAGGATTTGCACAAATTTCGCAAAAGATTACTTCTTTGCTTTTTAAGTCGGCTAAATCAAAACAAAAATTGATGGAATTGCCATCTGTGCAGGTTCAAAAACAAGAAGTGAAGAAATCTCTTGTTAAAAAAACAAGAAAATTGATTTCTCAGGCAACAAAATTACAAAACGAAAAGAATTTTTCAGCGGAGAAATTGGAACAAATCTTATTGGAAATTCGTCATTTGCGACAAGTTATAGCCAATTTGATTTCTATAACGAAGGAAAAAATGGAAAGATTGTATCGTAAGCATGTATTGAAGGAAGGATAAGATAAATTTAGATTGAATCGTGTATTTTAGGGAATATGCTTTTTTTAGTTGAAAAACAATAAAAATAAAAAAAAGCAAAAAAGATTGACAATAGAAATAAAGAGTGTAGAAGGTTCTTTAGATAACAAAATAAAAATAAATACTTAAAGGAGAAAATTTCTTTCTTTAATTGTTTATATTTTAATTACAAAAAAATGCGTAAATTTTCAATTTTTCTTTTCGGTTTATTTCTTTTATCAGGAGCGTTTGTTTTTCAATCAGATGCACAGGTATGGAATTGTAATGGAACAGTTGATAAAAAATCTTATTATAGATCACAAGGTTGTTGCTTAGATATTAAAAGACCTATTCGAACATATTCTAATCGAATAGGACCATACCGATATAGACCCAATACTAAAAGTTGTACTAATTGTATTATTCGGATAACACATCCAACACAAAGAAAAGATGTGACTTACTATAAACAATATAGTATTTCACCGATTTCATACAGACGACGAATTCAATTGCAAAGAAAAACGGATTACAAACATTATCCACGATATGCAAATACGGTAGCATCTAATAAAAATGCGGTGAGAAATAATGATTATATTATTAAAAAAGGTACTTCTGCGAAAGATGTATCTATTGCTGATAGTGAACAATTGATTAAATCGAGTGAATACGCTTGGGCTATTCCAGCTGGATTTGTGAAAAACAAAGATGGAATTTATAGAAAATCAAACTCTTCTTTAGCGTTCAGAGTTGTTTCTGCTGGAAAATGTAATAGTATTAGCTTTACATCTTGTGTTCATAATGTTTCAGCAAACTTTAAAGAGACACAATCTCTTTCAATGTTGCAAGATTATCGAAAAGTATATCGATGGAATCAAGTGGTTCATACAGACTTCTCACATTTTCCTACTATCACAGAAAGTTTTAAGGCGACTGTTTATGGTAGAGAAAATAGCTATTATATTTTTAATGCTCTAAATCCTGAAAATGGTAATATTATTCGGATTGAAATGGTGGAGGCTACTTCAAAATGGAATTCTGTAGAAATAGCTTTTGAGGCGTTTGAAACATTTCGTTTAAAATTTTAAAAAAATATTTATTTAATTTAATTTCATAAAAATGAAAAAATCATTATCACTTTTGTTTGGAATATCATTGCTTTCTGCAATTATTATTCCATTTTCGTTGGCTTCTCGTGATGCTTATCATTCGTATTTGATGTCTTCACAGAACAATTTGAGAAATCAACGATATTTTACGAATCGTTTTGGTAATTTTAAATGGTTTACACAAAAAAATGCAGTAGAATTGAAAAGTCGAAGTAAAGGAGCTCTTATTCCAAATTTGAGGTATCCGTTGGGAAATAAAAGATATCTTTATTCAAGAACACCTATCTTGGAAAGAACTAGCGTAATTCGTCATTCTACACAAAGAATTACATCTATTTGGCAAAGTCCTTTGCAACGAAGACGATTGGTTATTCGCAATCTAGCGAAAAAGAAAGAGGTTTTTCAAACGCATGAAAATGATGCTTTTTCTGTTCGACTACCAAAGGGGTGGAATGCTTTAGAGGGAAAGTCACATTTTTTTGTTTCAGCTGATCCAAATTTAACTATTTCGATAAAAAAATTGGAAAATAATCCTTGTAAAGAAATTAAAGGATTTACTGCTTGTGCAATTTCACTTTCTAAAAATGAAAATCGTAAAGCAGTTGATGGTCAAGGGAAATTATTAACAACTTCACGAATTATTCGTCGGTCTACACTTTCTGATACAGTGCTAAATATTCCAGAAATTATGACACCTGTCTATACAGAAAGTTTTTCAGCTCAATATATAGGAAAAGAAAAATATGTGAGTCGTTATTTTGTGAAAGATTTGGATGGAGGTGTTTATTTGATTGAAGTAGTTTCACAGGTTCGTGATGCTAGGAAAAATATTGAGAGTTCTAAACAAATTTTTGATTCATTTCGGATTTATGAAGTGAAGTAGTAATTATTTTTTAGTTAACTTTTTATTCAAGTCCGGACTCTGAGGAGTCCGAACTTGTTTTTTTCATATATTTTTTGTACTATTTGGTTACGATGAATTTTTACTCTACAAAAAATAAGAATCTTTCAGTTTCCTTTCAGGAAGCTCTTTTGAGTGGAATGGCGAAGGATGGTGGACTTTTTATGCCAGAAACAATTCCAGTTCTTTCAGAAGAAGAAAAAAGAGCAATCTCTTCTAAAAGTTTTTGGGAAACAGCAGCAATCTTGGCTCAAAAGTTTCTTGAGGGAGAAATTCTAGAAAAAAATCTAAAAGCTATTTGTAAGGAAGCTTATGATTTTCCTGTACCATTGCATGAATTAGGAGAGGATGATTTGGTATTGGAACTTTTTCATGGACCAACTTTGGCGTTTAAAGATTTTGCTGCTAGATTTATGTCTCGGTGTTCAGACTATTTCTTGAACAAAAAAAATATTCAGAAAAACATAATGGTTGCTACTTCAGGGGATACGGGTGGTGCTATTGGAAATGGTTTTTTAGGGCTTAAAAGTGTGAGGATTTTTATTCTTTATCCGAAAGGAGGAGTTTCTCCTATTCAAGAAAAACAATTGACTACAATAGGAGATAATGTGCAGGCAATAGAGATTGAAGGTAGTTTTGATGATTGTCAGCGATTGGTGAAGGAAGCTTTTAATAATCGAGAGATTAATGATCGATATAATTTAATGTCGGCTAATTCGATAAATATAGGACGGTTTATTCCACAGAGTTTTTATTATGTTTGGATAAGTCTAAAATTGCAGGAGAAGTATCCAGGGAAGAAAATTGTCTTTTCGGTTCCTTGTGGGAATTTTGGAAATCTTTTTGGTGGTATTTTGGCAAAGATGATGGGGGCTCCTATTCATAAATTTATCTCAACAAATAATGAGAATCATCCGTTTTTTGATTTTTTGCAAACAGGTGATTTTAAGTCAGTGAAATCTGTACAAACACTTTCCAATGCAATGGATATCGGTAGTCCCAATAATTTTGTTAGAATTTGGGATCTTTTTGGTAAGAAAGTAGAAAATGTTCGAGATGTTATTTGGGGCGACTGGTCAGATGATGAGATTACTGCAAAGATGATTTCTAAAATATATCATGAAAAAAAGTATTTAATGTGTCCTCATACGGCAGTTGGGTATCTTGGAGTACAAAAATTTAAGGAGAAATTTGGAAAAGATTTTTTGTTTGTGACGGTTTCTACTGCTCATCCAGCTAAATTTGCAGAAAGAGTTGAAGAAATCATTAAAGAAAAAGTTGAAATTCCAGATGTTTTACTTGAAGCTTTAAAAAAGCCAAAGAATGCTACTTTGTTGCCGCCAAAATTAGAAGCGATTGAAATTTTTTTAATGAATAATCTATGATAATAACAAGAGATCAGTTCGATGAAAAAATTAAAGAGGGTGGTCTCAAGATTGCTTTTGTTGGTATGTCTAATGTTGGGAAAAGCTTAAGGGCAAGAGAATTTGCACAACAATGTCATTTTCAAAAGGTTTCGGTAGATGATGAGATAAAAGAAAAGTTGGGATTTGAAGATATGTTAGCGATGGCAAGTTGGATGGGGTTTCCTTATGAAGAAAAGTTTAAAAAGCATGAAGAGATTTATTTGAATTGTGAGGAAGAATATACAAAAAATTGTTTAAAAGGAATAGCGGACAATGAAAATTTTGTTTTAGATACTACTGGGAGTGTTATTTATCTAAAAAAGTCCGTATTAGATTTTTTACAAGAAAATTTTCTTATTTTGAATCTTCAAGTGTCAGAGGGGATGATAGAATTGATGACCAAAAAGTTTTTTAAAGAACCAAAGCCGGTTGTATGGGGTGATTCGTTCAATCAAAAAAAAGGGGAATCAAATAAAGAAGCATTACAACGAAACTATCCAGATCTTTTAGTGTGGAGACAAAAACAATATAAAGCCTTAGCAGATGTTGTTTTGGATATTTATACTGAATCAAGCGATAAAAAACTTTCTTTTGAAGATTTTTTAGAAATTATAAGGGAGGAATTGCCGACAGAATAGAAGAGATGAGAGTGGAGAAATACGAAATAGGGTTATTATTTTATTTTTGTGTGGACTTTTATTAAAAACATCCTCCTATCTATTGACATTAATCATTTATTATTATATAATGACTAGAATTTTTAAAAACAAAAATGAAAAAAATATTTATAATTGGTCTTGGATCACTTTTTATAGCTACATTGATTGCAACACCTTTTTCGGAGGCGTCTAGAGATGTTTATCATAGTTATCTATATAATCAACATTTAGAAAAAAAGGAGAATAGATTCTCTCCATACAGTTATTCCAATAGAATTGTAAAGCAAAGTCGTGTGAAGAAAGAAAGAAAGAAAATACGGAATCAAAGATACCCAGTAGGAAATAAAAGAAATTTATATACGAGACATTCTTACTCTTCATCTCGGTCTTTACGACCTTCTTCTTCACGAATTTTGGCTTTTAGAAGGAGTACAAGCGATAGAAATCTTCGCATTCGACGAATAAGTAAAGTTTTAAACAATTTTGAAACACAAGAATATAAAGATTTTTCGATTCAAGTACCGAGTTCTATGGAAAAAAAGGGGGAAAATTATTTTTTCAATGAAGTAAATGGTCTTAGCTTTTTGGTTAAACATGTAGAAGAATGTAATGGAATAAGTTTTACTTCTTGTGCGATTGCTGTTGGGAAAGATGCTAATTCAACAACAACAAGAGACAAAATTTCAAATATTTCTCGAATACAAAGACAATTGACTAAAGGCAATACAATTTTGGATGACATTAGTATTAAAACAGAAATATTTACAGAAACATTTGAAGGAATTTATCTAGGAAAAGAACTTTTTATTTCTCGTTATTTTGTGGCAGATGGTCTTGGAGGTGTTTATATGATTGAAGCTCAAACATCAAAACGAAATGGAGCGCGAGATATGGGGATTATCAAAAAAGTATTTGATTCTTTTCGAATAAAATAAAAAGAAAAGGAAACGCTGATTTAATAAAAAATGTCTTTCCGTTCTTGAAACGGGATCTACGATATTTTGTTTTCATAAATAAATAATTCATTTTTTTCTTAATTTTTTTATACTGAATATGTTATTTTTACATAAATTGTATGAAAAAATTATTTTTTACCTTCACAGTTTTTCTTTTCTTGTTTACTTTTCTTCCGCAACAGATTGAAGTGGTGGAAGCGGCAAGTACTTTTGATTATTGGAGTTATTGGAAAAAGAAATATGCGGGAAAAACACTAAACAGAACTTTTTGGAGAAATTCTACTAGACGGATTATACCCTCTACACAAAACAGAACAACATCACTCACTCCTACTCTAGGTTATACGACATATCGGACATCTCAATATACGAATTCCAGCGAAAGTTATATAAAAATGAGAGTTAATCCTGAGAGACTTATTAATAGTATTACCGAGATAAATGAAACGCCAATAAGAATTTTTCAGATAGGATTTTTTCATGGAGGTGGGACTCGTTCAGATTTTACGGAAGCTGCACGAATAGAAAATCTTCAGTTCAAAATGATTGATAATTCTGGTTCGGTTCAAGATTTTTCAGATTTTTCTCTTGTAGTGGATGGGGAAACCATGACAGATTCTCAGGAGTTTGATTTCAATAAGGATGGACAAGTAACATTGAGTTTTAATAATTTAAGACTGGCTAGAGAGGAGAGTCAAAGTTTAGAGTTTTCCGTTAAAGTGAGAGATCCAGATCTTTTACCACATACAAAAAATAGTTTTCGAGTGAGAGTGGAAAATCTTGTTGTCAGAGGAGAATCTTCTAGAAAAACAATTACAACTACAATTTCAGGAAGAACTGTTTCAGATTTTGTATCGTTTGATCCAATTCCTACGAGTAGTGGAGTATCAACGATTGCAGGGACACCGACAACGATTCATAGTAAAATCCTTTCAGCTGGAGAAAAAGCGTATGTATTGAGTTTGAATTTGGGAGCTAATTACGATGATTTTCGATTGGAATCGGTAATAGTTGAAAATGATTATGGAAACAGTATTGATAGTTGGGTATCAAAAATAAATTTGGTGAATTTTTCTACAGGAGAAATTGTGGAAAGTACAAAGTTTATAAATGGAAAAGCAAAGTTTTCGCTTAATAGTGATGGAATTCGTATAAATCGAAATCAACAAGTATTTTTAGGGTTTGAAGTAGTGTTAGCTTCAACGATTCGGACTGATACTATAAATACACAGTTCAAACTCGACATTGCGCCTTCGGATATGGTTATTTTCGGCATAGGAGGAGGTTCTTACCTGCCAGATTCTCAAAAGTTTGTGACGGTGGATAGCAAAACATTTTTTGTAGTACAAAATGCAGGAGGAGGTGTTTCTTCTTCCCTATATCAACCAAGTTTTGTTTCCAATGGACAATTGTCACAGATGTATAAGTTTAAAATTAGAAACAGTGGATCAAGATCGATTTCGCTTGGACGGGTAGCACTGGATGTTTTTTTAAGCGGTGTAGAGTTTCCAGGAGGGGGCTCAGTTGATGATTTTGAATTATGGGAGATGTATCAGGGGCGGATAGCACCGTCTTCAAGTTTTTCAACTACGAGTACTAGTGGTTCAACAGTAGCGTTTGATACGCTTAAGGAAATTTATATTTCAGGTAATTCAGAAAAAGAGTTTGTACTCAAAATGGCGCTTGATAATATCTCTGGCAATGATAAGCATGATTCTTATAACATTAAAATTTTAGGAGACAATACGCTGAAAAAAGGAACGCTGTCTTTTGTTAGAGGGCAGGGAGCTAGTTTTATCTGGTCAGACCATTCAGGATCTCCTCATGCGACAGGATCGGGCGATTGGTTTTCAGGATATCTTTTTCCTGGACTTCCAACAAATAGTTTTGTGAAATATAGGCGATAGATTGTTTTTTGATGAGATATGGTTCAAACTGTCTTTTTGAAAAGAATTGACTTTTTGTATTTTGCTTATATAGTATAATTGTTGTTATTTTATTAATTTATAAAAAAATGAGTGATCCAGTAGAAAACAATGTTAGTTTTATACAACATCTTGAAAATGAGGGGGTTGTTTTGGGAGATGAAAATGATTATGAGACAGTTATGAAAGCAATGGAGTCATTTCATGTAAATTCTTCTGTTGGTAATATTCTTAGTGCTTTTGATACTCTTAAAAGTGCAAAAAAAGAAGGTAAAGTTTTTGTTAGGAAATACTTGAATGGGGGAGTTGAAGATATTAAATTATCTATTGAGAATGTTCCATCAGGAAGTTTAATTGATGGAGTGAGTGGACAGCCTACAAATCATGTTTCATAAAAAAATTAGCAAAATAGATTCCTGCTTTTGCAGGAATGAGGGAGAGTAGAAGGAATTTCTATACTTCGGTATAGTTGTAAATAATTATTTTTTCGAATATATAGTATATTCTGTTAGTAATAAAAAAAGAGGGAATAGAATGCTCAGTAGTATTTGAGTATCTAAACCAATCTCAATAGATTCAATGGAATTTAATGATATGAAGAGTATCATAATGATTACCCCCAAAGTTAAACTTTGAAGAACTCCAAATATCCAAAATATATTATTTTTCATAATGTTATTTATTAAAGTATATAAATTATATTAGACATTTTTAAAAATGGAAACTTACATCTAGAAAATATAAAATAGATTTTAACCTAGAATTTATGTGTATTTTATGGTAGACTAAAAAGATTGTCAAAAAGAACAAATATGGGAAAAACAAAACAATTCATTGCAAAAAAAGAAAAGGAAATATTACTTCTTCAGCTGATTATGAAAAAAATTAGAAAAATAAAAGAAAGAAAAATTGATAAAAAAGAAGAATTAGTACTTGAAAATTTTGAAGAACAACTAAATCAAATATAAAAAACATGGCAGTAGAAGTTTTCAAACAAAATATTGATAAAAAAATAGATCAAGCAGTAGATCAAGCTATTGGTTCTGCTGATGTAGAAAAATTAAATGAATTTAAAAAGAAAGCAGATGATTTACGATTATCTTTGAAAGAGGCAGTAACTCTTGAATATGCGGAAGATGATAAAATTACAGAAACAGAGTGGAAGGAAATATTTGATTCTTTGCCGAAAGAATTACTGGAAGAGTTTTTGATAAAGGAATCTAAAGATTTAAGAGATTTTATATTGTTTGGAGAAAAGTTAAATGATAGCCAAAGAGAACTTTTTCAGTTCAATGTTCCAGATATGCTTAAATTAGAAGATTTACAGCAAGTGAGTGAACAACTTGTTAAGATGTGCGTTAATATTCATAGTTTGGGTGGATATGGAAAAGATTTCAATGAAAAAGAGGCAAAGGAGCATGTTCAATTATTTCAAGAAAAATTAGCAAATATTACTATCCAAGCAGAAGTATTACAAAATACAGCAAAAACAGAGTTAGATAAAAATTTAGCCAGAGAAACGATATTGATAGTTCTTCATCTATATTTTGATTTGCAAAAATTTATAGATGGGAGTTTTTTCCAACAATTAAAATATGATCTAGTTCAAGAGGAAGGAATTGAAGAACATGATATAAAAAGTAAATATATTAAATATGGAATAGAAAGATCTGATGTAAAATCTTTTATAGAAAACAAAGTTTCTGAATCTTTGATGTTTATATATTATAAAGAAGGATTATTACAAAAAGATTTTTATCCTTTTGTCTTAAAAAAAGTTCCAGTGGAAGTGGTAAAAAGTTTTTTGAGCCATTTTTCTTTACGAGAAAAGGCAATTGTAGGTCATGTATTTAAAAATGATGATGTAGTAGAAATTCTTTGTGATATTGGCGACATGTCTCATCTTAATGCAAGAGTGAGTCAAGTGGATTTTGTGGATATAGATTTTGTTGCTAGGTATATAAAGGAAGATTTTTATAATAGTAATACTATAGATCGTGAATTATTAGGAAAATATTATCCTGAATTGCTATCTTCGTATGAAGAAACTGATCTTTATGATTCGACAAAAAAAGAAAAAAAATATTTCCAGTCTTTGAATCAAATCACTCTTGCATATGAAAAAATGCAAGGGAATTCTAATGAAGAAAAATTTATAAGATATAAGTCTTTTAGAGATTTGGGATTATGTGTAGAAGAGATATTGGTTGCAAATGCTATTCCTGATTTATTACCAGACAATATTCAAAAACAAATAGCTGAATCAGAAGGGATTTTTACCGTTAGCGATATTTATGCGATACATGTAAATGGGCTTGATTTAAATGAATTGAAATTATTTTATGAATCGTTATCTGCTGGAACTAATAAAAATATTTATGAATTTTTAAATCTTAAAGAAACATTGTCAAATACTCCAATGGTAAAAATACTTCCTTATGTTAAATTTATGGATGGAAGAGATTTTAACATTGGAGTATCAATATCTTATTTTTTAGAAAATAAAATTTCGTCTGAAACAATACAAGATTATAAAAATGCAGGCGTGGGATGTTTGGATGAAATAGCAAGTGTTATGCAATCAAAAGTCTCGCTAAAATACTTACAGGATTTGCAGGCAATTGGAATTCAGGAATCTAATTCAGACAGAATTATGGATTGGCATAAGGCAGGATTGACTGCAAAACTAATTAAGCCCTTTTTTGAATTGATTGATGCTGGAAAAGCTGGATATGAAATTTTGCAATCTGAAAATATTAAAAGATATTTAAAGGTGATTGACTCAAAAGAAAAACAGGAATACTTTTTATTATTGTCAGGGGCTAGTGTTTCGACAGAGGAGGCTCTTACTGCTGTTGAAAAAAATATTGCATTGAAAGATGTACAAATGGTTAAAAAATATGAATTAGGGGTAAGTTGGGTAGAACTATTTAAAAAACATGATCTTGTCGGATTTGTACAAATATTAGAGGCACAAAACGAAAGAAATTTATCTTATTCTTTAGAAAAAATAGTTTCTTTGTTGGAAGCAGGAATCAATAAAAATGATGTCAAAGAAATGCTTCAGCTTAGTTTTAATTTAAAATTTGCTCTAAGTGTCCATGAAGTTGGTGAAAATTGGCGTGGATATTTACTCTATAAAGAATTCGCAAGTTATAATAACTTGCAAGCACTGCAGATGATGAAATTTTTTCAGGTTTCACCAAAGAATTTAAAAAGGTATTGTAAACAATATCCAAATGGAGGTTATGAGGTTGATTATCATCTAGTAGACGCTGTTGTGTTATCAGAATATGAAAGAGGAAATCTCCCAGAGAAATTTCGTCAATTTTTAGAAAAACACAATTTGTCTTTTCCAAGTAGGTATCCTGTTTCTATTTTAAGGCAAATGCAAAATGGTTATGAGTCTGTTGAAAGACAAGGTAAGCCAACAGCCTTAGTTGTTATAGGGAAAAATGATTGGAATAGTGCTTTTCAATCCGATAGTGAATTATATAAAACATTATTGAAAGTGTACAATGTTTATATTTATGAAGTAGCAACCGAGAAAGACTTTTTAAACACTGTAGATGGATTTGGAAAACAGGGTACAAAAATAGATTTTATGGTAATTGGTGGGCATGGATATCCACAAGGAATTAATTTTTCAAGCGTAAGAACAGATTATGATCAGGCATATCTTGATACAAGTGATGGAGATGATTTAAAAAATTTGGGTCAATATTTCTCAAAGGATGCAAATATTTCTCTAATGTCTTGTTCTACAGGAAAAGGTGGGGTTGGTGCGGACAATATTGCTAATACTATTTCAGCGTCTTTAGGTGGAATAAAAGTGTTTGCTCCAAACAAGCCAACAAGTATAAGATCATATGTTTATAATGAAAATGGAAAAGTGGTTGGAGTTGAGTATAGCGATGATGGTGTTGAGGAAGAAATTTCCATTCTTCCAAAATAAAAGCAGTCAATATTTCATGGTGGCGCGAGATGGGAATTGAACTGCCGACACATCGTCAGAGAGGACTTCGCATGTTCCGTTTCAAGCAAGCTTGAAACTGCACGACTTCGTCTCACTTCCTCTTCCCTTCAAAACCGTCGCTTCGTTTTGGGTTTTGTGGGAGCCCTAAAAAAATCCTTGTGTATCAAAAAAACACTTCGTAGATGAAGTGTCTTCAATATTTCATGGTGGCGCGAGATGGGAATTGAACTACCGACACATCGTCAGAGAGTACTTCGCATGTTCCGTTTCAAGCAAGCTTGAAACTGCACGACTTCGTCTCACTTCCTCTTCCCTTCAAAACCGTCGTTTCGCTTTGGGTTTTGTGGGAACCCTAAAAAAAATCCTTGTGTATCAAAAAAACACTTCGCAGATGAAGTGTCTTCAATATTTTATGGTGGCGCGAGGTAGAATTGAACTACCGACACAAGGATTTTCAGTCCTTTGCTCTACCACTGAGCTACCGCGCCAAGTCGTCGGTGATTGCTTCGCTTACTTCGTTTCCCGCTTCGCATCACCTCCTCTTCCCTTCAAAACCGTCGCTTCGCTTTGGGTTTTGTGGGAGCCCTATTTTCTAAAGAGCCAGAAAATTCTATGGAAAAATCTTTAAGCGTCAAAATTTTTTAGACATTCATTATGAATATATCTGTTTTATCGTTTGAAAGACTGGATTTTGAAACAGTAATGGGATTTTCTTCTGAGGTTTTTGCTCCACAGGTTTCTACCATTTTAGGGAAAAAACTTTCATCGCCACCTAAAAGAACCATTCGCGGTTCGATTTTTTCGAGTAAGTCTTTCACTTTTTTTTCATTGAGACTCTCAGAGAAATTGACAAAGGCAATATCAACATTTTCTCCCAAATTTTCAAAAAATTTCGTGTGAGGGATTTCCTGAAGATCTCCGAGGTGTACACAGCAAACATCATCTATGATGATTTTATAAACGATATTTTTTTGTTGATCATCACTATAAAATCCTTTAACTAAAATACCTGAAATCTCAAATTCACCAGGAAGTGATAAGTTTTTCTTAGATTCGATATTTTTCGCAGAGAAATTTCCTGAATCCATCGTAACATCTACGCTTTGAGAAAAGTTTTCTGGAGTGTCAAAAGCACATGAGGCTTCTTTTCCAGAAATAGTAAAACAGTTTTGACCGTAAAATTGAATTTTCATTTTTTGAAATTTTAAGTAAATTTTAGCTGAATTTTAAATGTTTTTTTGAAAAATGGAAAAAATTTTAAGCAAAAGTGCACCAAATATAGATATTTCGAAAAAAATAGCCAAAGAAATTTTTGAATCATTGAAAATTGTTGGAGAAAGTTTCTCAGTATTTTTGGAAGGAGGACTTGGGGCAGGAAAAACTTTTTTAGTGCGTGAGATTTTGCAAAATTTTGAGATAGAGGAAACCATTATCTCTCCAACCTATACTTATATAAATGAATATGAGATCGAATTGGGTAAAAAGTTCGCTCATTTTGATTTTTATCGAATGGTGGAGTCAAATGCTTTTTTTGAGAAAGGATTTGAAGAAATCTCATCTGATCAAGAAGTTTCTTGTTTTGTAGAGTGGGGAGAAAAGATATCTGAAGAGGCAAAAAACTCTTTTTCTGGGAAAAAATTTGTGATTCGTATTGAGTTTGGAGAGGGCGTTGGGATGCGAAAAATTGAATTTTTTGAAATTTGTTAAAAGATTGAAGAAAAAATGAATTCTTCTTTAAAAAAAAATATTTTTTGTTAAAATTTACTTTGCAGATTTCCTGATGATTAAAAACCTTTTATTATTGACTGGAGAAGATGATTTTCGTTTGAGAGAACGAATACGGTTTTATAAATCGGCATTTCGAAATAAGTATTCCGAAGGGGAAGTGGAAAGCTATGATGAGGATTCAACTTTTAGAGAGTTGGAAAATTCGGTGCTTACTCCTAATTTATTTGGAGACAAAAAATTAGTTTTTTGTGAGAATTTTTGGTCTCCTGAAAAATTTGAACAAGCGGAAAAAACCGAGTTTTTTCAGAAATTGGAAGATTTTGCTGATAATTGTACAGTGATTTTGGTAGAACCTTCTTTGGATAAAAGGAAGAAATCCTCTAAGTTTTTATTAGAAAAGGCGAGAATGGAAGCTTTCGATTTTCTGTCAGAAAATGAGATTTGGCGTTGGATTACTGATTTTACTGAGAAAAACGGAGGGAAGATTTCACATAATTGTACGAAACTGCTTTTTAAGAGGTGTGGTGAAAATCTATGGAATTTGTCACAAGAAATTCAAAAACTTATTGCGGCTTCTGATACAGATGAAATTACAGAGGAACTTATTGTTACTTTTACGCTTCCGCATCCTAAAATTGTGATTTGGGAATTTTTGGAAAATTTAAGCAAAAAAAATATCCAAGGAGCGATTCAACGGTTTAGAATCCTTTTGCAAATGGGAGAATCTGCTCATCAGATTTTTGCTATGATTATTCGAGAAGTGCGAATTCATGCTCAATTGCTTTCGGGGATAGAACAAGGAATGAGTTCCAAGGAGATTGCCTCACAAGCAGAGCTTCATCCGTTTGTAGTACAAAAAACAATAGGACTTTCTAAGAGATTTTCTTTGGAAAAGATAGAAAAAATGTATGATAAGTTGGTAGAAATCGATAGAAAATTAAAAACAGGAGGAATAATGGTTTCAATGGACGATGGAATGGAGTTTGAACTTCAAATTGAAAAATTCATTATAGAACATTGTCATTAATATTTTTTTAAAATTAAATATGGAAAAAGAATTAATTATAAGTCTAATAACTGTTGTAGGTGCGATCTTAGGAAGTTTTACAACAATGTTGATTCATCGGTTGCATTTTGATGAGGATGGTATCATTGCAGGGAGATCGAGGTGTCCGAAGTGTCGAAAAAATCTGAAATTCTGGAATCTTATTCCTATTTTATCTTGGGTATTTCAGAGAGGGAAATGTTCGAATTGCAAAGAAAAAATTCCTTTTTCATATCCGATTATAGAGTTGACATTTCTTTTGACATTCTTTTTTTTCGCCCAAAAATTTTATGGACAAGTAGAATTAATCCCTCTTTTAATTGTTGTGTTTTTTAGTTTAGTTCTTTTTTATTACGATCTTTTATTTTATGAAGTAGATGATCGAATTATTTTTCCAGCTATTTTTTTGGCGGTAATTTGGGCATTTTTTAGAGAAATCCCTTGGTATGCTTTTTTATTAGGGGCAAGTGTTGGTTTTGCTTTTTATGCTTTTCAATATTATGCTTCAAAAGGACGATGGGTTGGGGCTGGAGATATGCGATTAGGATTTTTTATGGGGATTGTGTTGGGGGTGGAAAAACTTCTTTTCGCTTTACTGGTAGCTTATGCAGTTGGTAGTTTGGTTGCAATTTTGCTTATATTGTTCAAAAAATTTACTCGAAAATCGATACTTCCTATGGGTGCTTTTCTTATGCCTTCGACTATTTTGTTTCTCTATGTTGGTGTTGAAATAATTAATTTGTATTGGGAAATTTTGGTTTCCATTTAAAAGAAAGACAAATTTGAAAGTAGAAACAGAAAACAGCAAGCTAAAAGAGTATAAAAGTTAACTGTCAAAAATTAAAGTATGTGGAGAAATTTCTTATTAACGGGATTGGTATTAGGACTTAGTGGTGCGATTTTTTATACAAGTATTTTTCATTTAGATCCGCTTGGAGAACAGAAAGATATTGCATTTTTGGCATTTTTTGTCAGTTTATTTTGTGGATTAGTAAGTTTTTTTACTTTTCTTTTCTTTTTTGCTTTAGAACTTTTTTTTGGCAAGAAACTGGGAACAAAATATTTTTTAATAGCTTTTCGTCGAAGTATTCTTGTAGCGTTGTTTTTTTGTATATTATTAGTGTTACAGCTGTTTAGATTGTTGGGAATGTTGGAAGTAGTTCTTTTGGCTATTTTTTTAGCTTTGGTTGAATGGGCGATTGCAATGACAAATGAATAAGGAACTATCGTGAAATAAATTCTATGAAAAAATATTAATTTTATATAAATAAAGTTATTAAAGGTGTTTAAGTGTTTTATTTTGGGTGAAAATGTGGTAAAATGAGTCTAACATGCAAAAAAAAACAAAAATTATCGCAACGATTGGTCCAGTTAGTTCAGATTACGACTCCCTTAAAAAATTAGCGAAAGCTGGAGTAAATATTTTTCGTTTAAATTTTTCGCATGGGACGCATGAATGGCATGAAGAAGTTATAAAAAGAATCCGAAGGTTGAATCAAAAATCGAAAGAAAATTATGCTATTTTGTTGGATACAAAAGGACCAGAAATTCGGACTGGAGATCTTAAATTTCCAGTTGAGTTAAAAAAAGGAGATGAAGTTATTTTGTCAGTGGATCCAGCAGCGGAATTTGAAGGAGATTCTCGGATTGGGGTCAATTATGATGCATTTATACAAGATGTAGATGAAGGTGAAAAAATTTTGATAGATAATGGGGTGATGAATTTTCGAGTGAAGACGAAAACAAAAACGGATGTGATTTGTGAAGTTTTGGATGGGGGAAAACTTACTTCTAGGAGACATTTAAATTTGCCAGGAAAAGATGTTTCTTTGGAGTCTATTACAGAAAAGGATTGGAAAGATATAAAATTTGGAGTTAAATGGGGTGTGGATTTTATTGCGCTTTCTTTTGTTCGTCGAGCTGATGAGATTTATGAGTTAAAAGCTTTTTTAAAAGAAAATAATTCTAAGATAGATGTGATTGCCAAAGTAGAAAGTTTTGAGGCGACCAAACATTTGGGCACAATCTGTGAAGCTTCAGATGGAATAATGGTAGCAAGAGGTGATTTGGGGGCGGAGATTCCTTTCTCTCATGTGCCGCGTGTGCAAAGAGAGATTGTGGAAATCTGCAAGAATTTTCAAAAACCTGTAATTGTGGCAACACACATGCTTGAATCAATGATAGTAAATCCAATTCCTACTAGAGCAGAAGTCTCAGATGTTTCGACAGCAGTGTTTCAACGAGCGGATGCAATTATGCTTTCGGGGGAAACAGCTGGAGGAAAGTTCCCTATAAAATCAGCGGAGACTATGACAGAGATTGCTTTGGAGACAGAAAAAGAATTTTTAGAAACGCGTCCGATTAGAAAAATAGAAATCACTTCTGAACGGGAAGATTTTTCGTTTATTGCGGCTAAAATGGCAGAAGATTTACCAGTGGTTTCTGCTATTCTTGTGATTACAAGAAGTGGATTTATGGCGAATTTGGTTTCAAGTTTTCGACCAAAGGTACCGATTTTTGCTTTTACGAATGAATCAAAAACACGTCGAAAAATGCAGTTGCTTTGGGGAGTATATCCTCTTGGGATTGAATTTTCTTCTCAACCGCAAAAGACGGTGTTGCGAGCGAAAGAACAATTTTTAAAACATTATCCCGAGTGGACTGGTAAAAAGTTTATTCTAATTTCAGATTTTTTAGTAGAAGGTGAATTTATTCCGACGCTTCAAATAAGGAAGTTTTAAGAAATCCATATTTTGTTTTTAGCTCTTTGGGTTTTTAGGTACAATTCACCTTGATGAATTTAGCGGTTTTGGCGGTCATATTTTCTGCGTTCTTGCATCCTATGATGGCTAGTTTTTCCAAAAAAGCAGCTCATCCACTCACTCTCAATTTTTTAGGAGTAATTTTAGCCGTGAGTTTTTTTTCTTATGAATTTTTTGATTTAGATTTTTGGCAACGAGTCGTTGAATACAAAGAAATAATTATTATTTCAGCTTTATTGCACTCAACTTATATGATGATTATGCTTTCATTAGTTGCAAAACACGAATTTCAGGTGCTTTATCCTTTGACGAGACTCTCACCGATTTTGATTTTAATAGGAGAAATTTTTTGGTTTTCAGCTAAATTTACTTTTTTTCAGATTTTGGGTATTGGAATGATTCTTTCTGGGGCGCTTGTTTTGGGGTTCGACCGAAAAATTGCACATATCAGATGGCAGATTTTGGGACAAATTCTTTTAATTGCTTTTCTTACAGCTGGTTATTTTTTAGTAGATAAACAATTATTGAGAATATTTTCAACTAATGAAATGTGGGCGATGGTAGGGTTTCAGATTCCATTATTAATGTATATTGTTTTTCCTAAAAAAGAGGCTTTGAAAAAGGATTTAAAAAACTGGAAAAATTTGTTGGGATTTACATTTTCTATGGTAGGAACTTGGTATTTGGCGTTATTTGCTTTGCAAACTTTAGATGGAGCGGTGGTTAGTTCAGTACGGAATTTATCTATTTTATTTGGAGTTTTTTTAGGTGCACATCTTTTTAAAGAAGGACATAAATGGTTACGATATATAGCTGCTATTTTTATTTGCACAGGTGTATTTTTTGTTTTAGGATGATATAGAATTTTGTCTATTTATATTATGCAAAGATTCTTTACTCTTGTTTTCGCGGTAGGATTGGTTGTGTTATTATGGTGGATTTGGACTGGGGATATGGAGACCTCGTTTTTTATCAAAGGAATAGAAAAACCATTGGAAGAAAAGGTTGTTGTGACAAAAGTGCCAGAGAGGAAAGGTATTCGTAGAACGGAAAAAGTATTAGTACAAACTCCAGAAAAAGAGATAAAAATGACGGTAGAAGCCAGTGAAAATGGTGTGTTTTTGATAGAAATAAATGAAAAAGAAGTTTCACAAAAAATTTCTTCCAAGGAAGTTTTTTCACTTAATATAGAAGCTGGAATGTTAAGCTTTTGGGAGATTGATCCTGAGTCTGGTAGTTTGAAATTTAAGTCGATTAATTTGACGGAATTTGTGAAAACACTTAAGTAAACACTGATAAACTCAGAAAAATCCTCTTTTCATGCAAAATACTGCGGTAAAAATTGTAAAAAAACTAAAAGAAAAAGGGTTTCGTGCTTTTTTTGCGGGAGGATGTGTGAGAGATTTGATTTTGAAAAAGAATCCACAGGATTTTGATATAGCGACGGATGCACAACCAGAAGAGATTGAAGCAATTTTTGTTAAGACTTATCCCATAGGAAAAGCATTTGGAGTGATTTTGATCGAGGAGGATGGACATAATTTTGAAGTAGCCACATTTCGTTCAGATTCGGGAGCGTCAGATGGAAGACGCCCAAATTTCATCACTTTTTCGTCTCCACAAGAAGATGCTTTTCGGAGAGATTTTACGATCAATGGTATTTTTTATGATCCTCTTATAAAAGAGTTTTATGATTTTGTAGATGGACGGCGAGATTTAAAAAGAGGGCTTTTGCGATTTATAGGGGATGCTGAGGAGCGGATTGAAGAAGATTTTTTGCGAATACTGCGGGCAGTACGATTTAAAAATAGATTTAAACTAGATTATTGTGACAAAACTCGGAAAGCACTAGAAAAACACGCTTCTCTTGTGACGCATGTTTCAGCTGAAAGAGTTACTGAAGAATTGAACAAGATTCTTGTTCATCATTCACGAGTAAAAGCGATTCAAGATTTGAGTGATTTGGGGATTTTGATAAAAATATTGCCAGAAGTGGAGAAGCAAAAGGAAGTACCTCAGCCTAAAGATTTTCATATTGAGGGGGATGTGTTTCATCATATGCTCTTGGTTCTTAAGGCGTTGGGAGAAAACGAAAGTCAAGAACTTTATTGGTCAGCATTTTTGCATGATATTGGAAAAGCTGAAACGCTTTCTTTTGCGGGAGATCGTATTCATTTTCATCATCATCAAGAGGAAGGCACAGTGCTTGTGCAAAAAATAAGTGAACGGTTAAAATTTTCTAGAAAGAAAACTAAAAAGATTATGTGGTTAGTCAAAAACCATCATTTGTTTGATCAGTTTAGTAAGATGAAAATGTCAACAAAACTGATTTATTTTGATCATCCTTTTTTTTCGGATTTGATGAAATTGCATCGAGCGGATATATTAGGTTGCCAAACAAAAGATTCTAAAAACAGGGAAAAAGCACTTCTAGAACTGACTTTGATTGAAGAAAATTTCAGATATGCCCATTCTGAGCGAATATTACCTTCACATAAAAAGGATTTCTTTTCTGGAAAGGAAATTATGGAACTATTAAATATTCCTGCTGGTCCAGAATTAGGAGCAATCAAAGATGCTTTGAGAGAACAGCAACTAGAAGATGTGATAAAAACAAAAGAAGAAGCGAAGGTATTTTTGAAGACTTTTCTAAAAGAAAATATTTCCAATTAAGTCCGGACTCCTCAGGAGTCCGGACTTGAATAACGACTTTCTATTCTTTTTTCTTTATATCCTATAAATTTTTTAAAATCTCCAAAATTGCATTTTTCCCAATTTTGGCATTTTCGTATAACTCAGCAGGTTTTCCGCTTAGTTCATATTTTTTAACGGAAACAGAATGAAAATCTTCCAAACAGATACCTAAATCTGCGGCATAAAGAGAGACTTGAGAGCTGAATCCAGACAAACCGTTATGATCTTCCACAACAATAACTTTTTTAGTTTTTTCTAAAGATTCTTTGAGATTTTCATCAAATTGTTTTGGAGAAGAGGCGATAAGGATTTCCGCATTTGAGCCACTTTCTTCTACTGCTTGGAGTGCTTCAATTACCATTGGACCGCTTGCTACAATTGTTATGTCGCTTCCTTCTCGCAGTATGTCAGTTCGTCCGTAATAGTACTTGTAATTGGCATCAAAAAGAAGGTCTCCATTTGATTTCGTCAAAGCTGGTATTTTATGTCGTCCCATGCGTACATAACAGTTTCCGTAGTGAGTGGCGACATATCGGATGATTCGATCACAGTGATTTGGGTCAGCTGGTTCAATCACCATTGTATTAAACATTCCAAGAAAGGATCCCATGTCATCAATTGCTTGATGGGTTGGACCATCTTCTCCAACGCTTAGTCCACAATGGGTAGAAACCATTTTTACATTTGCTTGATTGATATCGTTTACTCGTGCTTGATCTTTAGCGCGACTACTCATAAAGGCTCCAAAAGTGGAGATGAAAGGCACAAATCCATCAAAAGAAAGTCCACCAGAAACGGAAACCATATTTTGTTCGCAGATACCATACTCAATATATTGTTCTGGAAACTTGGCAGCCACAAATTTGGTCATTACGGAACTTCCTAAATCAGCAGAACCTGCTAAGATATTTTTATTATTTTTAGCGAGGTCTAAAAGAGCTTTTCCATAAGCACTTCGACAATCGGTGAGTGTTTCAGTATCGTACAGAATTGGAGTGCCTACTTTTATTTCTGGCATGGGCGTGAGTGTTTCTGTGAAGCTGTTTTCTTGCGGGTTGAAATTTCGGTCTTTTCTGAAAATTTCCAAAGTTTCTATCGCATCTTTAGTTAAAGTTAATTGTGCAAGTTGTTCATCAATTTGATCTGGTTTTGGTGCTTTTCCGTGCCAAGTGGATTTAAAAGCTTGTCCATCCACTTCCATAATTGGAATTCCTTTTCCCATAATTGTATTTCCAAGAATAAAAGTTGGTTTATCTGAAGCGACAGATACACCGATAGATTCCCAGATTTCTTCATAGTTATGTCCATCAATTTCAATTACATTCCATCCATAAGCGATAAAAAGAGCCTTTAGATCAATAGGCATTGTTTTTTCTAAAGTGTCAGTGAGTTGTACCTTGTTGTAATCACAAAAAACAGCGAAATTACTAAGTTTTTCTTTGTGAGCAAAAAGAGCCATTTCATGAACTTGTCCTTCTTGTGCTTCACCGTCTCCCATAAGTCCCCAGACCATTTTGTCTGAGTTTTTCATTTTTTCAGCTTTAGCAAATCCTGCTGCAGCACTTATTCCAGCACCTAGAGGACCTGTCCCAAAATAAATACCTGGAATATGTCGTGTTACATGACCTTCAAAAGAAGATCCCAATTGTCGGAAAGTGCTAGTGAGTTCTTCTTTTGAAACAGCGCCCATTTCAGCTAATACAGAGTAGACTCCAGGAGAAATATGTCCGTTGGAAATGATGATTGGTTCAGGAGATTTACTGAGTCTAAAAGCATATAAGGTAGCCAAAAAATCAAGACAACTCAGACTTCCTCCAGGATGTCCAGATTGAGAAGTACGGAGCATATCTAAAATTGTTCGGTAACAATTTTTAGTAAAAGCTTTTAAGAATTTGGACCGAGTTTCTCCAAGAGGCTTGTTTTTTTGAGGGAAAGAAAAATCCATTTTTTTAGACTAAAAAATCGAGGCGATTTTAAAGAAATATTGATAAAAAACAAGATAAAATTTTGACGATTGATAAAAATTTAGATAGTATTTTTAGGATGTCATATTCAATCGGTTTCACTTTTTGTTGTCTTTGCTTGTAGCACGGGGCAATAATTTTTAGTGTATTCCTTTTTTATTTGCCCTTGAGCGTTTCAAAGGCATTTTTTTTATGTATTTAATCATGAATGATTCTCATTTTACTGTAAATTTTCTCAATGTAACTCAAATTTTTCCTCATGAAGAAATTGATGAGGAGCATTTGGTAAAACTTGAAGAAAAGATGCGAAATGATGGGTTGTGGAAAAAGCCTATTGTAGTGGATCGAAATACTAAAGTAATTTTGGATGGGCATCACCGATGGCATATCGCACAAAAAATAGGATTGAAAACGATTCCGGTGGTTGAGTGGGATATTTTTGATGAAAATATTATGGTGCGTCCATTTCGAAAAGATTTTCCAGTTTATAAAGAACTAGTATTGAAGAGAGGAAAATCAGGTCTGCTTTTGCCTTTTAAAACGACTAAACATGTTTGGGGAAAGCAGGAAATTCCTTTTATAGAGATACTTCCTCAAATTAATATTTTATTTTCTAAATTGTCCTAAATCATGATGATTTCTTCAGCAGTTCCAAATGTTCTCTCACTTATAGGAAAGACTCCCATGATCGAAATTTCTGGATTTTCCAAAAATCCAAAGATTAAAATTTATGCTAAACTTGAAGGTCAAAGTATTGGTGGATCAGTAAAGGATAGAATTGCATTACAAATGATAGAACAGGCAGAAAAAAGCGGTATTTTGACTAAAGATAAAATTATTTTAGAGGCGACAAGTGGTAATACTGGCATCTCTTTGGCTATGATTGCAGCAGTAAAAGGTTATAAAATAAAACTAACAATGTCATCAGGGATGAGTGAAGAACGCAAGAAAATTCTTCGTGCGTATGGAGCGGAATTGATAGAAACATCAGCGGAGAACGGGACGAGTGGTGCGATAGAAAAAGCGAGGGAACTTTTGTCTCAATCTCCAGAAAAATATTGGAGTTCCAATCAGCACAATACGCTTGAAAATCCGATGGCTCACATATCTACTGCGAAAGAAATAGAAGAACAAGTACCAGATATTACACATTTTGTCGGTGGGATTGGGACATTTGGAACTCTTCGTGGGATGAGTACCGTGTTTCGAGAAAAAAATAAAAAAATTCAAATTGTAGGAATAGAACCAATGTTAGGAGAAAAAGTTGATGGATTGAGGAATATGCAAGAACCTAATCCACCTGGAATTTTTGATCCATCTTTTATGGATCAGCGACTAATGGTAACACGAAATCAGGCAGTAGAAATGGCACGAAAAATCGCAAAAACAAATGGGTTTTTAGTGGGTGTAAGTTCTGGGGCTGTACTTTGGGGTGCTGTGGAAATATCCAAAAATTTGGAAGAAGGAAGAATTGTCATACTCTTTCCAGATAGGGGCGAAAAGTATCTCAGTACAGATTTATTTGAGTAGAAATTTTCTACTTTTCTAAAATTTCTTTTGTTAATATTTTACTGCGTTCTACTCCTGGTTGATTAAAAACATTAATATTCAAAAATTCTCCTAGGAATGCAGTAGAAGCTTCGAAAAGAAAAAAGAGTGCTCCTAAGCTTTCTTCATTTATTTGAGGGATTTTGATTGTAATATTTGGACAGTCTTTTTCGGTTAACGCTTTTTGTGTGCCTTCGAATTCAGCATGAAGGAGTTCGCCGAATGTTTTGTCTTTGAGAAAAGCAAAATCAGTCAATTCCAAGCAGGGGGAAGTTCCAATGTGCATATTTTGTCGAAAAGATTCTATTTCCAAAAAGAGAAAGAGTTTGTCTTTAGGTCCATCAGAAAAGAGCTGAAGGATTGAATGTTGATCTTTTGCTCCAACGGCACAGAGAGGAGTAATTCCTACGCTTTTGCCTGCTGTGTTAGTTTTACCAGTTGATTCAGAAATGAGTTGGATAAACCATTCGCCAACCCCTTTCATATTTCCAGCGTAGGGGAACAATACATTTTGCATTATTTGCTGTTTTTGGTGAAGAAATTGAAGTGAGGCGAGTTGGAAAGGTAGGTTTTGAGAGAAATTTTTGGACAAGAATTGTGTTCGAACTTTCTTAGCTCCATTGATAAATTTCCGAATATTGAGTCCTAGTATTTTAGATGGAAGGAGTCCCACAGCTGTTAAAACCGAAAAACGACCTCCAACATTAGAAGGGATTTCAAAACAAGGAATAGACTCTTTTTTGCTGAGTTGATGTAGAAAACTGTCAGAATCAGTAACAAAAACGAAATGAGAAGATTGAACAAGTTTCTTGTTCAATACTTTTTCTTGAAAATAAAAGAATTGTGCCATTGTTTCAGGTGTTTTTCCAGATTTTGTAATCACTAAAAAAAGTGTTTTAGCAAGATCAATCTGGTTTTCGATTTCAAAAATTTTTTCGGGATCGGAATTGTTTAAAATAAAGAAATTTTTTCCTTTTGGTGAGGGGATTGCTTGCAAGATTGCATCAAAACCAAGACTGCTCCCACCTATACCAAGAATCACAAAACTTTCGATTTTTGGATCGAGATTTTTATGAAAGTTTTCAATCTGTGTAAGAATATTCTCATCATCTAGTATGGAGGAAAACCCTTGGTTTCTTTCTTTAACCTGTGCGGAAAAGGTTTCTAACTGTTGTGCTTGTGCCTCAAAATCAGATTTGGAAATGCGAGAAAATGCGTTTTCAATATTTAGAGAAATCATCATTTTTTAGTGTAATTGAAAGGAATGGGAATTCAAAATTAAATGGTAGTACTATTATACTCGCGGAGGCAAGTGAGAATAGTACGCGGGAATGAGGAGGGGGAGAAAGAATGAGTATAAAAATAAAAAATAGTAAATCTTGAAATACATTTACCCTTGAAATACCTTCCATGGGAAAACTATCACGGCGTTGAAGATTCGTTTCCATCGTGAAGGTTCCTGAAACAGGCGAAAAAGCCATTCTAGTCCTAGTCGTTGTATCCATTTGGGTGCACGCGAAAGTTTACCAATATAAAAATCGAAACTTCCGCCGATTCCGATAGCGATGCGGGCAGAAGAGATCTTTTCTAAATTTTCTTTAATCCAGAGTTCTTGTTTTGGACATCCAAATGCAACGAAAATAATTTGAGCGCCTTCAAGTTTTTGAAGTACAGATTCTTTCCAAAAATCAGTAAAAGGAAGTCCATCAATATGAGCTTGGATTTTGATTCCTGGTAAATTTTCTCTTAGTTTTTGGGCTGTTTCTCCACCAACTCCTTTGCTTCCACCGATTAGGGCAATTGATAGATTCTCTTGGGTTGCTCGGTGACAAATTTTTTCAAAACTATCAGAACCAGTCACTCGTTGTGGAAAAGCTCGCCAGGCATTTTTACGAAAGGGGAGTAGTAGAAGTTCGAAAAAAGCTTGAAATTTACACCATCGTTGTATTTGGTATTCGCCTGCCCAAAGTAGGGAAGCGCTGTCTGGGAAATTAAGAGAGCAAGATTTTAAGTATTTTTTGAGCGTTGGATTTTTTTGGGATTCTAAAATGATTTCAGCATTAGGAGTGGCGACAAAATGTTTTTTTTCTCCCTTGGAGAGTTGGATGAATTGTTCCACAGATTCCTTTGCCGTTAGGGTAGAAATTGGAATATCAAGGATTGAAATAGTTTGTATTTGTTTAGATTTATAATTATTTATTGCTTCAAAATATTTTGTTCCAACTTTGTTCCAGCTAAATTTTTTCCACTGAGATTGTCCTTTCTCGATAAGGTCTTTACGGATTTTTGGATTTAAAATGTCTTCCATTTTTTGAGATATGTCTTCGGGTCTGTTTGGATCAAAATAAAGAGCTGCGGTCTCACAAACTTCTGGTAGTGAAGAAGTGTGTGCACAAGCTACAGGTAAATTGACTCTCATAGCTTCAAGTGGTGGAATGCCAAAACCCTCATAAAAGCTTGGGAAGATGAATGCTGTGGCAGCTGAAAAGAGTTTAGAAAAATCTTCTTCTGGGAAAAAACCAGTAAAATGAACCCATTTTTCGATTCCTAAAGTTTGGACGCGTGCTAAAATTTCTGGAAAATAAAGATTGTCTTTTGGTCCAGCGAGAACGAGTTCGATTTCAAGGTTCTTTTGGTGAAAAATAGAAAAGGCTTTTACTAATCCTAAAATATTTTTATGTGTTCGCATGACCCCTGTGTAGAGGAAATATTTTTTTGGGAGGTTGTATTTTGTGCGGAAGACTTCCAAGATTTTGGGATCACTGCATTTTTGAAAATTTTGTGAAATACCATTTCCGACTACAGTGATTTTTTCTGGGTTGATGGCTAAATGTTCTATGATATCTTTTTTTGTATTTTGAGAAACGGCAAGAACTTTTTGAGCTTTGTCAGCTGCGTTTTGAATAGTTTTCTTATAGAGGAAATGTTTGATTGGGTTTGATTTTTTTCCTGGGAAAAGGTGAATTGTCAGATCGTGAATAGTTACAATAAAAGGGCGATTATAAAGCATCGGCACATTAAACTGTGGGAAAATCATTAAATCAAAACGGTGCTTGTTGAGTTGTCTGAGAAAAGAAGTTTGTTCTGCAAAACTATAGTGAGAGGCTGTGGTTTTTTCTGTTCTAAAATTAACGGAGGGAGGAATGAAATTATCGAAATTTTTCTCATTTAAAAATACTGTATATTTATTTTTATCGTCCAGTTTTCCCAAGACATTCAAAACTTCTGCAATATGTCTACCTATACCAGTAGCAGAAGGACTATAAAATCGAGCATCAAAACCAATATTCATATGAGGAAGGAAATACTGATAAATAAACTTTAACTAAAAATAACTCTTTTTCCAAATAATATATTTTTTTATCAATCGCTTAATGGAATGCTGATAAAAACGAAAAGGAAAAAACAAGAGATTCATTTCGAATAAAAAAAACAGTCTTACAGAACGAATCTATTGTCGTCCTGAACTTGTTTCAGGATCTCTGTCTTTTTTTCATAATAACAAGGAAGACAAAATATCGTAGATCCCGTTTCAAGAACGGGAAGACAATTTATTTCTTACGAGTTTATTAAATCAGAGTCTCCTTAAAATTTTAGGTTTTGTTTATACGAGGATCAAGTATTATAGTGGAGATGAGTGTTAAATTGAAAATTGCGTTGGTAACTGATTGGTTGACGAACTTAGGTGGAGCGGAAAAAGTCGTAGCAGCAGTAGCAGAGCTTTATCCAGAAGCACCAATCTATACGACTTTTCTCAATTATAAAAAAGTGCAGTCGCATTTTCCAGATAGAGCAAGGATTCATCCTTCTCGATATGACAAAATTCCGTTGGTGTCTCATCGGCAAATGACTATTGCGCCTTTTCTCAAGTCAGCGGTTGGGAGTTTAGATCTTTCCAAATATGATCTTATTTTGAGTTTTTCGAGTTCTGTGGCGAAAAATATTCGTATTAAGAAAGGACAAATACATATTTGTTATATTCATACTCCAGCGAGGTATATTTGGCAGAAAGAAGAGGACAATAGGTTTGAAAAGTTTCCTAAAGTTATTCGTCCCTTTGTGAATTTATATTTGGAGAGACTCAAAAAATGGGATTTGGAGGGGAACAAAACGGTTCATTATTTCATTGCGAATTCTTCGGAAACGGTCAGGCGAGTGAAAAAGTTTTACAATCGAGATGCTACTATGCTTTATCCTCCTGTAGATTTTGAAAGATTTGAAGTTTGTGAAGATGGGAATCGAAAAGATTATTTCTTTGCTTTTGGGAGATTTGTGAAATATAAAAAGTTTGATTTGTTAGTAGAAGCTTTTGCACAAATGCCAAATCGTCAGTTATTGCTTGGTGGAGATGGTCCAGAAAAGGCTGCATTGGAAGCAAAAGTCAAAGCGCTTGGAGTTTCCAATATTAATTTTTTAGGAAGGCTTCCTTTTTCCGTACTTAAAAAATATCTTGCTCAAGCTAAAGCTTTGCTTTTACCACAAAAAGAAGATGCAGGGATTGTGCAACTTGAAGCATTTGCTTCTGGTGTGCCTGTAATTGCGTATGGAGAAGGAGGAGTGTTGGATGTGCTTGAAGAGGGAGTGAATGGAATGACTTTTGAAGCGCAAACACCTGAAAGCTTGATTTCAGCACTAGAACGATTTGAAACGATATCTTTTGATTCAAGATTGATTCGTGGAACAGCAGAAAATTATTCAACGAAAAAATTTCAGAAAAATTTTCAGCAATTTGTAGGAAATTTTACGAAGTAGTACTTGGTTCATTTAAGAGTTCTTTTAGTGTGAGAATGTTAACAGTTTGGGAACTCTCATAACTAACTCGGAATTCTTCTTGAATGAGTGTATCAATAAAACTTGTAATGACAGTTGGATAAGTTTCTAAAAATTCGCTTGGTGAAATTTTTTGCAGAATCTCGATAAAGGTTTCCCAAGAGTCAATGTTATTTTCTTGGAGGATTTGAAGTGCAATATTTTGGATTAAAGGATTATGTATCTTGGTTTTTTCTTTTTCTTCAGGACATCGTTCATATCCAGGACAAATATTTTTAGCTGTTCGAATTAGTCGTCTTATTAAATATTTTTGTGTTCGGATTTTTTTTGTAGAGATAGATAATCTTTTAGGGGTTGGTGTATTGGAAGGGGTTCCTTTCCGTTGAAAATTTATATTTTCATCTCGTACTAAAATTTCAATTAATTCTCCACTTCGAGCTTTTTTTAGCAAAGTTTCAAGAGGTTGATCTTCTTGTTGTGGATCAGAACCTTGAAAGACTCCTATTTCATCGTAACGAACAATTCGTGATTCTTTATTTTTCAAAGTTTTCCAGAGAGTTGTTTGTTTCTTTTTACTAGGAAGAGAAGGTAGTTCAGAAGCAGGAATAAAGTGGTTGATGAGTTGTGCAATAACTCCTTGACCAAGATTAAAAAGAAAATTTTTCCAAGCATTATGCGGGGAATTGCTTTCTATGTTTGTATGATTAATACCTTTTGGTCCAAAAGGTATTTTAATTTCAAACTCTTTTATTGATAAAATTAATTGGCAAGGCTCACCAAGATTAAGTGAAAGTGTAATATTGGCAGATTTATAATTTTCTCGAAGTGAGTTAAAATAAGTTTTTATATCAAGTGCTTGTCTACTTGTAAATTTTTTTAATATATCGATATCTTTTTCAGGATTTTCTCGTTTCCATTGGTTTAGGCTTGAGGTGTTTTTATTTCCTTTATTGAGATGATTAACAAGTTCAGGATTTTTAATTTTTTCTTGTTCGATTTCTCGTTTCTCTTTCTCTTTTTTAATTAGTTTGATTAGAATTTCTGTTAATTCTCTCGGTATAACCATAGGAGAAAGAGGGTTTATTTCGGGTGTATGTTGGAAAACTAATAAGGGGATATTTTCTATAGAAAAAAGAGTTTGTGGGACTTTTATGTGTACGGTTTCAGAAGACCAATCGAAATCAGCACTATTTATGAAAGTTCGTTTATTTCCATTTTCCATGAGATGGAGAGCAAGTTCTTCCATAGCATCTTCCTCTGGTGAGAGTTTTAGCAAAGTGGTTTCTGGAGTAGGATCTTTTTTGATAATAGCTTCTATTTTTTTTCTTGTTTCACAATAATCCTTTAAAGGAGGGGTTGGAATATGAGGTGAATTAAAATCGTTAGTTGGTTTTTCAGGTTTAGGAATATTAATTTTAAAATCCTCTGTTGGTGGGAATTGTTTTTTTGGGCTATTGACATCTGGAGCGAACCGAAATGATACTGTATTATTACCAGGTTTTATTCCAAAGTTTTCGAGGAGAATTTGATGGTCTTTTATATTCAAAGGAGTCCATAGTTTTTTTCCTATTTTTACATAAAGAAAAAGATCACTATTTTTTTCAAGAATGTCCTCATTTTGAAGTTCGAAAATTAAGCTGTTTTCATCAGAAGTTGTTATCTGTGGAATTTTACAAACGAGTTGTTTTTCTGGACATAGTGGAGGATTGATTGTTTCATCGATAGTTTTTTTAGTTTTTTTTATGGTAGAACTGACAGGATGTCTTTTCTTCTTTTTTTTCTTTGATTGAGGATTTAATTCGTTTTTGGTTAAGATGATTTTCTTTAAAAATAGTGGTAGTTGTTTTATCTCTCCCCAGATATCAATAAAAGCTTTATGTGTTTCACTATTTTCATCACGAAGTAGTTCTAGGTGAGATTGACACCATTCTTTCCAAATTTGTATAAAAAGATTTTTTTTGATAAAATCTTTGAAAGAGTATTGATGTCTTGTTTCTCGAATAATGAGTAAAGATATCAGTTTTTTTAGTGCGTTTAAAGAGATTTCTCTTTTTTCATTCTTTTGAAAACTATTAATCTCTTTGTAAGAAATAAGAGTTGGAAGTAATAAAAGATAATTTTCATCAGAAACCTCTTCTGAAATAAGATTGTCAAAAAAAACATCATTAATTTCCCGCTCTACATGTTGTATCCATTTAGTATGTGGTCCAAAAGAACTTTTTAGTTTTGATTTCTTTTTACTTCTCTTTTTTTCGAAGAAATCTTGATAATAAAAAAGAAAAGGAACGGAAACTCTTTCCTTTACGATCAATGATTCTAATTCAGGAGAGAGTCTATCAGGAGAGCTGAATGGATTTTTTGATTGTTTTTCCATTTCTAGTATAGCTGTTTCAAGATTGTCTCTTGCTACAAATATTGTTATAAGATTAATAACATTATTTTCTACAAATTTGTCAATCTCTTCTGTATTACAAGAGTTTTTGTTTGTATGGATAAGAAAATTTTGTAATTTTTTTAAATTTTCTTCAGATTCATTGAGTAATTTTTTTAAAGCATTTTTTTCCTTTTCAGAATATTCAATCTTTTTTTCAGAAGAATTAAAACAATCAATCGCTTCCCAGAAAAAAGGTTTTAGAGTTTCCCAATCTTCTTCTGCTTGTGTTTCCACTTTCTCAAAAAAATTTGGATCAATTTTTAATTCTTCACAGAGTATTTGTTGATCTATCTCTGGAGATTGGATGTCTTCTAAAACTTTATTTTCTAACATGAAAAAATGTTTTTCTAAAAAATCGAGGAATTTTCAAACAGATAAATAAGATTTTTACAATATTTTGTCAAGGAATAAGGGAAAGAAGGTCTGCAAAATAACTTTATTTCTATAAAATTTGGAAGAACAATAAAGAAAGTATTATGAAAAAAAAACGGGAGGTTTTTCTCAAAAAGTTAAAAGCATATGGAATAAAAGAAAATATTCCGAATGTTAGTGAGACAAATGGTTGTTTTTTGCATTTTCTGGTGCGGAGTTTGCAGGCAAAAACGGTTTTGGAAATTGGTATGGCAAACGGGTATTCAACGATTTATTTAGCGGATGGGGTGGAGAATATAGATGGGAGAGTTGTATGTTATGAGATTGCTGAAACAGGGTGGAGGGCTGCCGAGAAAAATTTCAAAGAAGTTGGGCTATCTGATCGAATCGAAATACGAAAAATTAGTGTTTTAAAAGAACCGCCAAGAAAGGAAGAAAAGTTTGATTTTATCTTTGTAGATGCGCAAAAATCGCTTTATCATGAGTTTTGGAAAGTGGTAAAATTGCATATGCACAAAAATACCGTTGTGGTGTTTGATGATGTACTCAAGTTTACAAAAAAAACTGCTCCGTTTCATGCACTTATGAAGCAGGAGACGGAGTTTGAACAGGTAATTTTGCCGATGGATGGGGATGATGGGGTAATGTTGGTGAGAAAACGAGTTCGAATTCGAAAACAACAGGATGACCATACAAGAGGAAAGTAAACTTTGGGAGTTTGAGGGTAAAACCGTGTTTGAGCGACATAAAAAATAAATATTGGGTAAATAACTCTTCTTAGCGAGTTTTTTTACCCTCAAAACTTTTTGGTTCTTTTTAGTTATAAAAAGAATGTAAAGAAAAAGAATATTTTAAATAATTTTTATCTCAAAATTTCTTTTGATAGAAGACTATCAAAAAAACAGTCTTTCGGAACGAATCTATTGTCGTCCTGAACTTGTTTCAGGATCTCTGTCTTTTTTTCGTAACAAGGAATGCAAAATATCGTAGATCCCGTTTCAAGAACGGGAAGACATTTTTTTATTTATGTAATGATTATAATAAGTATTATAATCATTACATAGATTTTCAGAAAACCATTTGTGGACTGTGATTTAGGACTTGTCTTTTTTATTTTTTATTATATTTTTTTGTAATTAAAGAAAAAGTTTGGAGTTTGAGGGTTGTCTTTGTTTAGAGTAAATGCGAAAATATAGATGATGAAAATATTAAAAATAGCTTGTATTTCTATCTTTTTGATTTTTATTTTTTCAATTTATTGGTTGATTTTACCTCTAAATATCCAAGAAAACCAACAATGGGTTTTTTATGATTCAAAAGGGGAGATTTTATTTTCGGAAAAAACATCTTTTCAGCCACTTAGCCAATCAAACTTAGATGACATAAAAAAAATACTTTTGAGTATTGAAGATAAACGGTTTTACGATCATTCAGGAGTAGATTTTCAAGCAGTTTCCAGGGCTTTTTGGCAGAACTTGAATTCGGGAAGCATTACTTCAGGAGCTTCTACTATTACAATGCAATTGGCACGAATTCTTTTTTTACCAAACGAGTCTCACGATTGGCGGTATAAAGTGAGGCAACTTATGTATGCATGGAAACTTGAATGGCATTATTCGAAAGATGAAATTTTAAAAATGTACTTAAATCGAGTTTATCTTGGACAAAGTGCAACAGGATTTTCGTCTGCGGCACAGAGATATTTTTCAAAAACTCCCGAAAGTCTTACTTTGGGGGAAATTGCAACACTCATAGGTATTATTCCAAGACCTGACACATGGAATCCCATATCAAATTTTGAAAAATCACAGAAAAGGAAAAACTTGGTATTAACTCAATTAAACAAACAGCATTTAATAGAAACAGCAGAACAACAATTTTTTTCGAAAAACTCAATCACGCTTAATCCTTTTTTTGAAAACTCAATTCATGCTCCTCATTTTGTTTTATGGGCAAAACAACAGTTAAAATCTCATATTCCTTCAAACGAATCACTTGTGCAGGTGTATACGACTATTGATAAAGCTAAATATCAAAAGATATTAAATTTAATTCGAAAAAACCTCAAAGATAGTAAAACGAAAAATATTTCTAATGCTGCAATAATAGGAATATTGTTGCCCGAAAACGAACTTCAAATAATGCTGGGATCGGCAGATTTTTTTGAAGAAGAAATAGACGGAGCAGTAAATATGTCTACCTCGCGTAGAGAGTTGGGTTCGACATTAAAACCGTTTCTTTTTTCTTTGGCGTTAGAGAAAGGATTTGCTCCGACAGATGAATTGGAGGACGAACGAGCTTCGTATTTAACGGAAAAGGGGAGTTATTCTCCACGAAACTTTGATCCGCATCGTGAATACGGACAGGTGCGTTTTCGTGAAGCCTTATCTGGTTCGTATAATATTTCAGCAGTGAATCTGTTGCATAAAGTAGGGCTTGAAAGTTTCCACGATTTTCTTCAGGAGTTAGGACTTTCGCTTTATCAAGATTCGGGAGAGATTGGGCTTTCTCTGATTCTTGGAACGGGGGAGTCTTCTTTGTTGGCTTTGACAAAAGCTTATTCTATTTTTCCTCAAGGAGGGGATTTAAAACCGATAAAATATTTCTCGCACATTACGGATGAATCAGGAGAAACAATTTTAAAATGGGAGAATGTTAAATCTGAAAATAAACAACTAATAAGTACGCCTTCTTCCGAATGGGTAGTGCATGCGTTATCAGATAGGGAAGCTCGTTGGCAAAATTTTTCACAAGGAAATCCTTTGGAAATGGAATTTGATATAGGTGCAAAAACAGGGACAAGCCAAGATTTTCGAGATAATTTCGTAGTTGGTTTTTCTTCAGATTATGTGACGGGAGTTTGGGTCGGGAATGCGGATGGGACTCCTATGCATACATCATCTGGGATTGATGGAGCGGGTCCCATTTGGCAGGGGGTAATGAGAGTATTGCATGAAAAAGTACCTCAAGATTTTACATACACCTCGGAAAGGAAAGAAATTCAAATTTGCCGATTGCCTTGGCAAACTTATCCGAAATGCACAGAAACAATTACTGAATTTTTAACGGACTTGGAAATTGAAAAATTAGAATCGGATAATCAATATTTATCCCCAAAATTAGAAATTGCTTTTCCTAGTGATGGAGACATATTTCATCCAGATTCATCAATTTTAATAAAGGTAAGAAATTCCAAAGAAGGGGATAAAATATCATTTTATTTAGACGGAAAACCAACCAATTCTATAATATCATCGCTTGATTCGGGAATACATAATATTGCCATAGATGACGGAAAAGAACGAGATGAAATAAAAATTTTTGTGGAAAATAAATACTAAGTCCGGACTTTAAAAGCTCGTCTCTCCCTCATTTCTGCGAAAGCAGGAACCTATTTTTTTTTCTTCCAATTCCACCATTTTAGTTTTTCAGGATTATGCTTTTTGTTTTCAGCAAAATAAACTGAAGATCGGCAAACATAAAGAACACAGCGATCAACTTGCGTTCCTTGTTTAGCGCAAATTTGTAAATAGAGTTTTTCTGGATCTTTGTCTTTCAAATCGGAAACATCTTTGATTCCAATATCTGCAAATTCTTTGGACAACTTTGGACCGATTCCTGGAATTACCTGTAATTTTTTCAAAAAATTATCCATTTTGTGCTTTTGCAAAATAAATGATATAGATATTTAAATATTTAATTTCCAAATATTAAAAACATTCCTTATTAATTTATTTAAATAATATTTGTTGTCCAAGATAATTTTTTTTTGAAAATTGATAGATTATAAATTGAATTGATATTTTTTAAAATAGAAACGAACAAATTTGGGAGTAAGCGGGAATGAGGGAGAGGAGGGCGTTTAAAGTCCGGACTTAGTGTAAGAAATGGGTTTCTGCTTTCGCAGGAATGAGAGCGGGAGAAAGGTAAAATATCGTAGATCCCGTTTCAAGAACGGGAAGACATTTTTTTTTGTATGAGAAGAAAATAAATTATATGAAAAAATAATAAATTTTATAGAAATAAAGTTATTTATCAGACCTTCTTTATGTTGTTTGTTGTGCTTTATGCCACCACCAAAAATGCTTGGGTCGCATTTTTATTTCTATTGTAGGAATTTCCAGTGAAAATTTGAAGTGTGTTGCTTCCTTGAGAATATTATCTTCAAAGGAGAGTTCTTTTTGCAGTTTTTTAAATTTTGCAGGTGTGATGAGTTTTTTTAGGTGAGTTAATAAAGTTTCTAAGAGGTCGCGTGTTTCCAAAATTTCGTATCGTTCTGTTGGCAGACTCTTTTTAAAGGATTCTTTGTTTGGCAACAAAACAGCATAATCTATTTTTTTTTCTTCAAACATCTTTTCAAGTTTTTCTAGGAAAATCTTTTTCAGTTTTACATCGTCCTCAATCATATAAAGTTTCTGATCTGTCATTTTTACTCTCTTGAGCAATTGTGTTTGTTCTTCTAATGAAAAATTTGTGTGAGGAAGTATCCATTCAATTTTTTGATGAGCCAAAAAAGGATATGGATTGAGATTTTCGAATAGTTTTAAATTATAAATATTCCATTCATTTAGATAGATAATGAATAATTCATTGGCATTTTTTGGTTCGTATGTTTGTTTTTTTTGTTTGAGGGGTTTTTGTTTTAAAACAAATTTTTTCAAAGCTTTATCAAGAAAGAAAGCGGTTAAACTTATAGCTCCTAAGATAGAAAAAAAAGAGAGAGTTGAAGTAGAAACATGAGGAAAGGCTTGTGTTAAAATGTTTCGAAAAAAAATATCAAGTCCGTAGATCAGGATGATCCAAGTGGCGATTATGGCAAATTTTAGTTTGTTGCTCATGTTTTAAGGGAAAACTGATGAATAAATTTTAACTAAAAATAACTCTTTTTCCAAATAATATATATTTTTTCAATCGATTCTATTGTCGTTCTGAACTTGTTTCAGGATCTTCATAGTAATAAGAAATGCAAAATATCGTAGATCCCGTTTCAAGAACGGGAAGACAATATTTATAAAATCACATGGATCACTGCCTTCGTTTTTATAAAGTCCGGACTTGGTATGTTTGTTTTTTGTCAGTGTTTCTTTAAACTTTAGATAAAATGAGAGTTTTATCAGGTCTTTTTTTAATTTTAGTTACTTATTTCACAACGAATTTTTTCTTGAATCAAAAAATTCCGCAGTGGAAGGTTAGTATTTCAGAAATTATGGAAGAGATGGGAGATTTTTCACCAGAAAAGATTCCAGCGTTGAGAGTGAAGACGGAAGAATCTTTTCCAAAATTTTTTCCATTTTCTTGTATTCAAAATATTTTAGAAGAAGCGGAAAAACTTTTTGTTGAAATAGAAAAAATAAAAACTATGAATATAGTTTTTTCAGAAGAAAGTTTAGATATTCAAAATGTTTGGGAAGCTTTTGCTTCTTTAAGGAAAATAGAAACTCAGCTTGATAAAATATTGGCAAATGCCAAGAGAATACCAGCTTTTTTATTAACAGAAGAGCAAAAATTTAAGAAAAAGGGATTTATGGAAAAGGTCATGTCTTCTAAATCTTGGGTAAAAGACGGACTTAGATTTGAAAAAATTCTTCAAACCTTTTCCAAAAACAATGAACGAGTATTGGTGCTTTTACAAAATCAAAATGAACCAAGGAGTACAGGCGGATTTGTAGGGAGTTTTTTAATTTTTGATTTTGACAATCAAACTATTACTTGGAAGTTTTCGGATGTTTATGAGTTAGATCGGAAAGTACCAGAGAATGCGCAATTGATAGCTCCCACTTTTTTTCATGGACTTTCTCAAACAATATCATTGAGAGATGCGAATTTTTGGCCGGATTTTCCGATTTCAGCCAAAAGATATCGAGATTTTTTTGAAGTCATAGATGAAAAAGTGCCAGGGACTATTTTAGCGATAAATCTTAATTTTATTTCAGAAATTCTCAAGATAACAGGACCAGTGAAATTAGATTTATGGAACATCGAAATGACGACTTTTAATTTCGACATGGTGCTTCAGTTTTTGGTAGAATCTAAGGTTGCTGGGCGATTTGATGTAAAAAAACCTGTGCAGATTTTTGCAGAATCTTTGTTGAAAAAAATACAGGAGGATTCGTTTGAAAAACAACAATTAAAAAATTTCAATTGGCGTACATTTTTAAAAGAAAAGCAAATATTGGCTCATTCACAAAACATTTCTCTTCAAAAGCTTTTTGAAAAATGGAAGATTGATGGAGGGTTGCGAAAAAAAAGAGAAGCTGATAATTTTTTGTATTTTGATTTTGTTTCTATTGGAGCTAACAAATCGGAGAAATTTATGTGGACAAATATTTGGCATGACAGTGAAATCCAACAGAATGGGAAAGTGAAGAATATTATAGGAATTAAACGAACTCATGCATTGAAAGATGGAGAAATTTATGCTGCGCTAGGATGGGAATATTGGTTTCAAAACCTAAAAAATTTGATGACGGATAGTTTGTTATGGAAGTTGGGGGCTGGTGAAAATAGAACGGTTATAAGAATATATGTTCCAAAGATGGCGGAATTGGTAAAATTTTATAATCCAAGTGGAAATATAGAGGAAGTTGTTTTGGAAAAAGGCGATTTTAAAATATTTGAAGTGCCAATGAATGTTTTGCCGGGAGAATCGCTAGAAGTAAGATTTGTTTATAATACAAAGTTGAATCGAGGATCTCACAGTTGGCGACCGTATTTTTTACAGGTAGTAGGAAGTCCTGGAAAGTCGCAAACGAAATTTTTAGAAACTATTTCTACTCGAAACGATGGGACTTTTTCGGCGAAAACTCAAAATATTGGACGACCGATAGATTTGGTTGACTCTGACTTTCGAACAGTGATAGAGTTTCCACAAGGAAACACTGAAAAAAAACAAAAATGATAAAAAAAATTTGGAAGAAATTTGAAATATAAGAAGTATGAAAAACATTTTTTTGAATGCTGTTTTTGTTGGAGGGGTTTTGCCGATGATTTTTTTTGGGTGCTTTAATTATTTTTATAAACCTATTTCTGAAAAGTTTTCGCCAGGGAGTTTGCTTTTTGGGATAGCACTTGGGGGGATTCTGGTAGCACTTTTTTATACTTTTTTGTTCGGAGAAAAAAAAGATTTTGCAGAGATTTTGGATAAAAAGTTTTTCATTGGTATTTTTGCAGGAATTTTATGGGGTGTGGCTGTAATTTTGATTGGGATTGCATTTAAGAAACTAAATGCCAATGCTTCACAAATTATTCCAATTGTTAATGCCAATTCATTGATTACTGTTTTATTGGCGATTTTTTTGCTCAAAGAACAAGTGATTATCTGGAAGGTTCTTGTGGGAACGGTGATGATTATTATTGGGACGGTTTTTTTGATTTGAGTAAATATTGATAAATAAATATGTATAAAATAATGTCTTCCCGTTCTTGAAACGGGATCTACGATATTTTGTGTTCCTCATTTTTATGAAAAAAAGATAGAGATTCTGAAATAAGTTCAGGACGACAATCTTTTTCCCTCCTCTATATTCAAAGATAGGGTGTCTTTCCTCATTCCTGCGAAGGCAGGAATCCATTCTTTGTTTCCTTAAAAATAGTTTAAGGAAATATATAAAATGGTTCCTATTAAAATAGAGAGGGCATAAGGAATTGTTTTGTTTTTGTGAAAAAGTCCCCAGACACCTTGGCATCCTCCTATTAATATTATCATAAAAAATAATCTAGGCAGCGAATCTAGTGGAAAAATGAATCCCAAGAGTATAAGTAATTTGATGTCTCCACCGCCAAGAGCACGAAAATAAAAAAGTAATAATCCAAAGCTTGAAACAATTAAAAAACCTAAAAGGTGAAAAATTAAACCTTCAAATCCTTTAAAAATAAAAAAATAAATAAAAAAGAAAACAAAGGTTGAATATGGCACAATATTCGAAATCTTTCGCGTTTTTATATCTTGGTAAGCAGATATGATAAGTGCTAGAAATAGGAAAGAAATTTCAACAAGAGAAAATGTCTTTATCGGTAATAGATAAAAATTGAACATATTTAGGAAACACTGATAAATAAACTTTAATTAAAAATAACTCTTTTTCCAAATAATGTATTTTTTCTTCAATACTAATGTTTAGTGAAGGCTAAATTTTATGAAAAAATAATCAATTTTATAGAAATAAGGTTATTTATCAGCGTTTTCTGAAAATGAAGGATTTCTGAAGGAATCTAACAAAAATAATTGATTTTTTCTATGGGAAATTGAAGTATTTTTTTTGTATTTAATACTTCTAAAAATGAAAAAATATTTACAACGATTTCATTCAAATTGTTTTGGGCAGGCACTTACGGAATATGCTTTGATTGTGGCATTGCTTGGAGTGGCGGTTATTGCGGTTGTTGCTTTGTTGGGAGATAAAATAAAAGATGTATTTCAAGCAATAGCTGATAATCTAACTATTTAGAGAAATACTGAAAAAAACAGTCTTATGTACAGAGTTCGAACTTTAAGTCTCCCAAGTTCGAACTCGAAAATAGGGAAAAAGAGTTCGAACTTTAAGCCTCCCAAGTTCGAACTCTTACTAGAAAAAAACTTGCATTGTTCAAAAAATTGGTACAATAAAAGTCGAAATGAAAAAGTTTCTTGGAATATTATTTTTGTGTCTAGGGTTGCTGGCCCTTCCTTTTGAAGTCTTAGCTCAAAATGTTTTTGTTTCTCTAAATGATTCAGTTGCGGGAGAAAATAATGGAGTAAGAATTTCTGGGTTATTTGAACAGGAAGAGGTTGGATTGACTTTGATACGCCCAGATCAGACGCAGATTTTGTTTTCAGAACAGGCTGATAATTTTGGTGTGTTGAGCACAGAAATTTTTGGTTTGCATTTGCAACGAGCTGGAAATTATCAATTGCGAGTTCAGCGATATATAAATCCTAGGGATTTTGTTGCTCATGATTTTGAGGTTTCCTCTGGTAAAGTTTCGGCATACAGATCGAAAATCGAAGTGAGAAATCCATCAGTGGCGGCGGATGGAGAAACGCAGAGTTTTTTTATTGGGAGTTTGAAAGATGCTTATGGAAATGCGGTAAAAAACCAATCGATTAAAGTATTTTCTTCTCGAAATGAAGATATTGTTGTTGTAGAAAAAATTTCAGATAAGTATGGAGAAATTTCGGGAAAAATAAAATCACAAACACCAGGAGTTTCAGTTCTCTCTGTATTGGCAGGTGATGTATTGCTTTTTCAAAAACCAGAGGTAGTTTTTCATTTGGATTCGAGTGAATTAGAAAATGTTGGAGCTTCTGATCTTGGTCGTTTTTTAAAAGCCTCGTTGTTTGATGAAGGTAGTTTTGAAGAAATGGCGTATTTTACTATAGAGGATTTACCAAGCGAAGTTTTTATGGAAAAAAATTATTCTTTTAGAGTTATTGCGAAAGATGAGGACGGGAATGTTGTGAAGAATTATTTGGGTAAAGTTAGATTTTCAACAAGTGATGATTCAGCGAGTCGTCCAGCGGATTATCAGTTTGATGAAGAAGATCAGGGCGTGCATACTTTTTCGTTGGCTGTAACATTTGGAAAAGAGGGACAACATACTTTTACGGTGCATGATTTATTAGATTTTAGAATAACAGGAGAAAGGTCGGTTTCAGTTATTGATGAGAGTAAGATTAATTCTCCAACAGACGAGACTCCAGATAGTATTGAAATTTTAACTCCTCGACCAGGAACATTGAGGTCTTCCAGAATTACAATTACGGGAGAGACTCACGGAGTGGATTTTGTAAAGATTGAGGATGGTCCGACACTTTTAGTTGAAGAATTGAGTGTTGAAGCAGATGGAAGTTTTGTTTATCAGACGCCTGGATTAGCAGACGGGCTTCATAAATTTCTAGTTTCAAGTCAAGATGGAAGTATTATTTCAGAGATTATTACTGTGAAAATTGATCAGTCGCCTCCTTCCGTTTTGGCGGTAGAGATTATTCCTTCTGGAATTTTAACTCCTAGTCAGGATTTTCAAATAAAAGTATCTTCATCAGAATTACTTTCTTCTGCAAAATGTGTTTTTAAAGAAGTTTTATCAGAGTTGGATTCAGCAGGAGATAAATTTGTGGGTAACTTTACCGCACCTTCGGGATGTGGAACTTATCCGATAAGTTGTACTATATCGGATTTGTTGGGCAATGAGTTAGTGGAACCAAATGCAGCTGTTTTGCAGGTATGTGTTGATACAGAGAAAAATTCCGAACAAGATTCTGATGGAGATGGACTTTTGGACATCGATGAGATGGCTGATCAAGATGGAGATGGTGTTCCTGATTTCTTGGAATCTAGTACATTTGATTCTAATGGGAATGGTGTACCTGATCAAAAAGATTCTAAAAATGATTCCAATGGAGATGGTGTTTCAAATGAGGTGAGACTTGGACAAGGTCAATTGCCTTTTGATATAAAATCTTACAGATATATAACAGATGTTTCTGATGCGGATGAGGATGGTGTGTTAGATAAAGATGAGATTATTGATCAGGATAAAGATGGTGTGGCGGATCTTTTTGAGGCAAATAATAAAAATGAACATACTGATGCATTGAATGATACGGATGGAGGAGGTGTTTCAAATAAAGTGGAGTTGCAAAATGGAACTAATCCACTAGATCCGATGGATGACGAAGCCTTATTGATTAAAAATTTTACGGCAGAATCTGGAGAAAATAAAATAGTACTTTTTTGGTCTCCAGTAAAAGGTTCAGATGACTTGGGAACATCTGGAATTGGTGTTGCGACCTATCGGATTGAATTTGGAAAGGTAAAAGGAGCTTTGGATGAGGAAACTTTTGTTCCGGATGCTCGAACGCAGTGGTATGTTGATGGATTGGAAGGAGGAACGAAGTATTTTTTCCAAGCTTTTGCACTGAATAAGGCTGGAGGAACGGTAGCAGCGAGTAATGTGATAGAGAAGAGTACTTTTGGAGAATCTATTATGGATTTGTCAGTAATAGTACAAGATGATAATAGTATAGAACTTGAATGGAAAACTCCGACCGATGGGAAAGAGATTGAAAAGTACCGAATAGAATTTGGAAAAACGAAGCAGGGTTTGAACGAAGAAGTTATTGTTCCAAAAGGACGAATAGGGTGGACGCTGGGGGATTTGGAAAAAGGGAGAATTTATTTCTTTCGTGTTTTGGGAATGGCTGAAGATGGAACAGTGTCATATTCAAGTAAAATTATAGAGGTTGCTCCTTTGGGAGGTGATTTATATAAGAAGGTGGCTCCTAAGAAAAATCCAACATCTGGAGCAAAAAGTTTGATTCCATTTTTGTTTGCGTTCTTTGTTGGGATTTTGTTTTTTGGAGCAAGTCGAAAAGGTTCATAATAAAAAACTTGAATTTATTTTAAGTTTTTCTAATAATAGAATAAACATTAACTAAAAAAACAGAATGAATACAAAACATGACGGTAGACGGTTTGTGGCTCTTGTGATTGCTTTTTTACTTGTTGGGTGTAATGCACCGGTGGAAGCTCCAACAAAATCAGTAGAATCAACAGAAGTAGCACCAGTTGTTGTGGAAGAAGTTGTTGTGGAAAAATTAGTGGAGGAAGAAGAAGATTATATGTTGATGGAGGATGAGATGCTTCTTGAGCAAGAAAGGGAACAAGAAAGAGAACAAGCAATGGAGGAAGATCCAATGTTAATGGAGGATGAGATGCTTCTTGAGCAAGAAAGGGAACAAGAAAGGGAACAAGCAATGGAGGAAGATCCAATGTTAATGGAGGAGGAGTTATTTGAACAAGAACAAGAAATGATGGAAGATCTAGAGCCAGAACAAGAGGTAAATGAATTTGAATTAGATGAGGTTGGATTGAATGTTGTTTCTGAGGAAGGAGAGGTTGTAACACCAGAAGGTGTGAAGGTGAGAGTAAATGTAAAACCTTTTTCAGAAGGAGCTCCTAAACAATCTGAATCTTTGTCGGAAGAAGATGTTCCAGAGGCGGCAAAGATTTTAGAAATTTCTAGCGTGGGAGGATATGTGCCAACAGAGTTTACTGTTAGTCGAGGAGAGGCTGTTACTCTGACAATTAAATCTACAGACGATAAAACACATATCTTTCGATTTGAAAGTAAGGATTTAGAAGCAATAGCGGTTGGAATAGGTCCAAATGAAATGAGAGCGATTTCTTTTAATGCTCCAGAAACAGCTGGAGAATATGTATTTTTCTCTGATGTTCCAGGGCAAAAGAACTTGACAGGAAAGATGATTGTGAAGTAAATCGAAGTGATTAATAAATATGGTGAGGCAGAGATGTCTCACCATAAAGTTATTTATCAGAGTTTCTTTGAATATTTTTATTAGCATGAGCGTGTTATTTTGTTGTTAAAAGTATTGAAAAATATCGTTAAAAGGTATATAATGATTAGAAAAACAAAAATTTCTCGATATAATGTCTCATAAAAAAAACAAAAGTTTAAAATTTTTTATATCTGTTCTTTTGATTGGAGGGTTGGTGGGAAGTGATGTTTTTGCAGCTATTTCTAATGTAGATGCTATTCCTCAAAAGAATGTAGGTGATGCTCTTACTGCAGAAGAGGTGAATATTTTTACGAATGTGTTGAAAGGGATTTTTCATGATGATAATGATACTCTTGTAGATACAACAGATGATAAGATTGGTATTGGTGGAATTAGTACGCCAACCGAAATGTTGGATGTTTTTGGAAATATAAAAGCCAGTAAGTTTATTGGAGATGGATCGATGTTAACAAGTGTTCCAAGACCAAGTCAATGGGATAATATTACAGGAGGAATTGATTATTCGGGAGGTAATGTAGGGATAGGAACCATAAATCCTCTTGGAAAATTACATATTGAAGGAGGAAAAGTCGTAATCAAAAAATCGGGGAGTTGGGTGCCAGCTGCTACAGATGAGTTGACTATGGGCGATGCGACTGGATATTGGGGGATTAATGCAGGAAATGATTTTTATTTGGGACGGAATACAGTGAATAAATTTACAATTTTAGGAACTGGAAATGTGGGAATAGGAACATCAACACCAGCACAGAAATTGCATATAGAAGACGACGGGGAGCCACAAATTATTATTCAAGATACAACGAGCTTTGTTCAGACGAGATTGCAATCAGGAAATTTGGCAGGTTATACGGGAACTATAAGCAATCATCCTTTCAGAATACAAACGAACAATACTACAAAGCTTTTTATAAGCGAGGGTGGCGATGTGGGGATTGGGACGACTACTCCTGAAGAGAAGTTGGATGTGAATGGTTTATTACTTATTAGTGGTGGAAATCCTTCTGGGGAACAACAAGGATATATTACAGTTGATAGAGTTGGAAATTACGCTGAAGAAATAGGTTTATTATTACGCATGGATGGAGAGGGAGATAGTGATAATGATGGAGTTTTTGATTTTGGTGCAGATGATATTGCAATAGAACTACAATCTGATGCTAGTGGAGTTTCTGAAAATGCAACTACGAAATATAGACTTTGGACTGACGGAAGTGTTTATTATGCTGGGGATGTTGGTATTGGAACGACTACTCCAACTGCAAAATTACATGTAGCTGGTAGTGGAATTTTTTCACAACCCGTAGCAATTGGAACACCATTAAATATTGATCATGCGACCACTAAAGATTATGTGGATACAGCGATGGATGGTGCGTCAGTTTTGTCGCAGTGGGAAGATGTTATAGGTGGGATAAATTATGCAGATGGGAAGGTTGGGATTGGGACGACAACACCAGGACAGTTGTTACATATTGAAGGTGGTAATTTAAGAGTGGATAACGGGAATGCACGTATTAGGGGCTTTCTTGAGCTTGGAGGATCAATGACTACATTTGGTTCCGACAATTCGGTTCCTGCCATTTTCCATACAGGATCTGGCGGTTCATATCCATTTAATAAAACAGGGAATCTTGTGATTCATCCACGGTACGGTTTGAGTACTGGAAATGACATTGTATTAGGTACACGAACGAGTTCTGGTGATGCATCTGTCTCTGTGCGGATGGTAATACAAGGGAATAATGGCAATGTCGGAATTGGGACGACGACGCCTGTGGCGAAATTACATGTAGGGACTTATAATGGTGGTTTGCAAATTGGAAGTAATACAGGAGATCATAATGGGGACGGATTTCCTGATTCAGATGGAGGATTATTGACTACTTATGTAGGAGGTTCTGCAGTGTTAAGGTTTGAAGAATATGATGATCCTTTGATAATTAGAGGTCGACAGACAAAAAATAAAGATACCAATGATGCTATTATTTCTATGTTTAACGGAAAGGTTGGCATCGGGACGACAAATCCAGGGTCTAAATTTACAGTAGCAGGAGGTGGATCATTTTCACAACCTGTAGTAATTGCAACACCGATAAATACAAATCATGCGACGACGAAGGATTATGTGGATACGGTGATTGCGATAGAAGTTGGATCCGTAGGAATAGATGATTTAACTGATGGGAAATCAGATTTGACAAGTGTATTTTTAGGTTCTGGTTCAGGAATAACAGATGATGGGACAAGTAATGGGAATACAGCTGTGGGAATAAATGCTCTTCGTTCAAATACGACAGGAGCGTATAATGTGGCAACTGGTCACAATGCTCTTTATTTAAACACGACAGGGGGTGCGAATGTGGCTACTGGTTATCAACCACTTAAGAATAATACAACAGGAAATAGTAATGTGGCGAGTGGTAATCAGGCACTTTATTCAAATACGACAGGATCGTATAATGTAGCGAATGGACATCAGTCTCTTTTTTATAATATGACAGGGGATAGTAATGTGGCAATTGGACATCAGGCAGGATTCTCTGAAATAGGATCAAATAAGCTGTATATTGATAATAGCAGTACAAGTTCTCCACTCATCAAAGGGGATTTTTCAGCAAATACAGTAACAATCAATGGAGGGTTAACGGTAACCCAACCTACAACAGTTGCAACACCGATAAATACAAATCATGCGACTACGAAAGATTATGTAGATACAGCGATGAGTGGTGCGTCAGTTTTATCACAGTGGAAGGATATAACTGGAGGGATAAATTATGCTGATGGTAAAGTTGGAATTGGAACGACGACGCCTGTTTCTAAGTTACATGTTGAAGATGGTCATATTGTTGTAGGAGATTATTCTGGTGACAATTGGGGAATGATAAAACAACAAACAGGTGATGGGTATGGGTATGATTTTCAACATGATAATGCATTTGTGTGGGTAAATGAACAAGGAAGTGTAAATGAAGCAATTGTTATTAGTGATGTTGATAACACTACCAATTCTGTACTTTTTGGAGTTTCACATAGTCAAAATAATGGAAGTACATGGATACCGAAGTTTACTGTTACAGGAATTGGCAATGTCGGTATTGGGACGACTACTCCTGGGGCGAAATTGGATGTTGTTGGGGGTGGAATTTTTTCACAACCAGTAGTGGTTGCAACTCCGATAAATACAAATCATGCGACGACAAAAGACTATGTGGATACAGCGATGGGAGGAGCGTCAATTTTATCACAGTGGGATAATGTTTCTGGTGGGATAAATTATGCAGATGGTAAAGTGGGTATCGGGACGACGACGCCAGGGGAGAAATTAACAGTTGATTCAGGTGATATACTTATTCAGAATATAGGTGCTTCTGTCCAAGGAGGATTAATATTTGGAGAAGGTACAGGTCATTCAATGTCAATGCAATATGATGGTAGAGGAAACGAAGATAATAATAAAATACACTTCTACGGAAATACAGGAACATTAGATGGTGATGAAATAGTAACCATAACAAGAGGTGGCAATGTCGGCATTGGGACGACGAGTCCAGAGGCATCATTTCAAGTAAATGGTATAAAAAAATATTCCTATCAAGGTGTTATCTTAAATACTGCTCAGACTCCTATTTGTACTGGAGATGTGGATGATCAAATTTCAGATGCACGATCTAATGCTCCCACTGAAGCGATAGGCACAACCTGCTGGGATCGAGTATTTTCTCCAGATCCTGACCAATGGCGCAAATATCAAGTTGTAGATATAAGTGATGCACCAGTATTAGCTGCCACAAGCTATGGCAATGTCGGTATCGGGACGACGGCACCAGAAAATAAGTTGGATGTCGTCGGTGTTGATGAAAGCACTCATTTTAATATTATTAATACAGAAAGTTCTTCAAATAACTATCCAGGTTTTGGGGTTACAAATTATGCTGGTACAACATCTGGACATCCATATGCTTATTTTCACAATGCTGGAGGAACAAAGGAAAATCCAACTGCTTTAAATGCTGGTAAAAGTGCTGGTATATTTGTTTTTCGTGCTCACAATGGAGAAGCTTTTAAAGATGTTGCTAGATTTGGAGCTAAGATTGGACCGAATTTTGGTCCGGGAGATCAAGAAGGAATTTTGTATTTTTTGACTGGGGATGGAACAAGTTATGGTGAAAGAATGAGAATTCAACCAAACGGGAATGTCGGAATTGGGACGACTAGTCCTGATGCGAAGTTGGAAGTGGTTGGGGGTGGAATTTTTTCACAACCAGTAGTGGTAGCAACACCAATAGCTACTGATCATGCGACTACGAAAGATTATGTGGATACAGCGATGAGTGGAGCGTCAGTTTTGTCACAGTGGGATGATGTTACTGGAGGGATAAATTATGCAGACGGTAATGTCGGTATTGGGACGACGACGCCAAATGGAATTCTTGATATGAAGGGTGATGTTGATGGTCATTTGTCAGCGAGGATTAAAAATACAAGTCAAACTGGTACAGATGCTGTTACTAGATTTTTAGTTCAGAATTATAATTCGAGATCTCTTGCGGTTGAAGTTTATTCAGGTACTTATTCGGGAACAGGAGGATTGAGGAAAGCTAATTTTGCTGGAATAGTCTCAGGATCGCATGGATTAGGGATTGGTGTCACTGGTCATGATTCATATCCAACAAGCTATATTAATTTTTATACAGAAGGGGTTGAGGCAGCTGATGAGAGAATGAGGATAGATGGTACAGGTAATGTCGGCATCGGGACGACTACGCCAAGCGCGAAGTTGGAGGTAGTTGGGATTGTGAAAGCAACATCGTTTGAGGGTGATATGCCTGAAGGTTATAGAGGAACATTTACTGTTAACGGTGATTCCAACACTTGGTATCCAGTTGTTTTCAAGGCTGGGGATCAAAATCAGGTTAATAATCTTAAGATTTACAGAAATTATAGTGAAGCTGGTCCAACAGGATTGGAGGGACAAGATAGTTCACATCATTTGGGTGGTCTGACTTTGGAAATTGACACTAACTATGGTGGTTGGGGAGGTGCTCAGTATAATTGGAGAATAGAGGATTTACGACAATCATATGTGGAGACTTTTGGTAATGCGTTTCATTGTATGCATAACAAAGGATTTTGTGTAATGCTTCGAGGGGGTGGTTTTGTTTACCATTATAAGTCAGATAAGCCGGCGAATCTTCAAATTGCATATAGTTCAACTGAGTTAATTTATGATGATGATTATGATCCACATGATGTATATGCTCCTTCTCCAATAAGTGCGCCCAATGTGATAAATATTACTAGACATAGAACTGATCATTGGGGAAGTCGTATATATGTTGACATAAACGGCAATATCGGTATCGGGACGACTAGTCCTGATGCGAAGTTGGATGTTGTTGGAGGTGGAATTTTTTCACAACCCATAGAGGTTGCAACTCCGACAAATACAAATCATGCGACGACGAAAGATTATGTAGATACAGCGATGGGAGGAGCGTCAGTTTTGTCACAGTGGGATGATGTTACTGGAGGAATAAATTATGCAGCTGGAAAGGTTGGAATCGGGACGACGACTCCAACAGAAAGCTTGGAGATTTATGGTAGTTCAAAAAACATTGAAATTAGCAACACTGCTGAAACGGAGGCAGGTATTATTTTCAATGATGCCAATGATGCAGTTAATCAATATGGTAAGATACTTTTTAATAGTAATTATGTTTCTCCCAATAATCTTCTTAACTTTTATGTTAATAGTAGTACAGCGGCAATGTCTATTAAAGGTAACGGCAAAATTGGAATTGGAACGACGAGTCCAGGGGCGAAATTGGAAGTAGTTGGAGGTGGAATATTTTCACAACCAGTAGTGATTGGAACACCAGTGAATACAAATCATGCGACGACGAAGGATTATGTAGATACGGTGGTTGCGACAGAAGTTGGAGCAGTAGGAATAGATGATTTAACGGATGGAAAATCGGATGCTACAAGTGTATTTTTAGGTTCTGGTGCAGGAATAACAGATGATGGGACAGCTAATGGGAATACAGCGGTGGGAATAAATGCTCTTCGATCAAATACGACAGGAGCGTATAATGTGGCAACTGGTCACAATGCTCTTTATTTAAACACGACAGGGAGTGCGAATGTGGCAACAGGTTATCAACCACTTTATTCAAATACAACAGGAAGTAATAATGTGGCGAGTGGTTATCAGGCACTTTATTCAAATACGACAGGATCGTATAATGTGGCGAGTGGTAATAATGCCCTTCGTTCAAATACGACAGGAATGTATAATGTGGCGAGTGGTTATAATGCCCTTGTTTCAAATACGGGAGGGAATGCGAATGTGGCGAGTGGTTATAATGCCCTTCGATTAAATACGACAGGGTCATCCAATATGGCGAGTGGTTATGAAGCCCTTCGATCAAATACGACAGGGAATAATAATGTTGCGACAGGTAATAAGGCACTTCATAAGAATACGACAGGGTCATCCAATATGGCAAGTGGTTTTGAGGCACTTTATTATAATACGACAGGGTATAATAATTCAGCAAATAACTATCAGGCACTTTATTATAATACGACAGGGTATAATAATGTGGCAAATGGTTACAGTTCACTTTATAGGAATACGACTGGTTATAACAATATAGGTATTGGGAGAAGAGCGAACAGAGGTAATCAAGGAGGATCCAATAATACCATTATTGGTACTGAAGCAGGAGGTATGTCTACTGTTCATAATAAATCTGGAAATATTTTTCTTGGATATCAGGCAGGATATAATGAAACAGGATCAAATAAGCTGTATATTGATAATAGCAGTACAAGTTCTCCTCTTATCAAAGGGGATTTTTCGTCAGATACAGTAACAATCAATGGAGGGTTAACGGTAACGCAACCTACAACAGTTGGAACACCGACAAATACAAGTCATGCTACGACAAAGTCTTATGTGGATACGGTGGTTGCGACAGAAGTTGGAGCTGTAGGAATAGATGAATTGACGGATGGGAAATCGGATTCTACAAGTGTATTTTTAGGTTCTGGTGCAGGAGTAACAGATGATGGAACAAGTAATGGAAATACGGCGGTGGGAATAAATGCTCTTCGTTCAAATACGACAGGAGCGTATAATGTGGCAACGGGTCACAATGCTCTTTATTTAAATGCGACAGGGAGTGGAAATGTGGCTACTGGTTATCAACCACTTCATAAGAATACAGCAGGAAATAATAATGTGGCGAGTGGTTATCAGACACTTTATTCAAATACGACAGGGAATAATAATGTGGCGATTGGTAATAGTGCCCTTCGTTCAAATACGACAGGGAGTGGAAATGTGGCAATTGGAGATATGGCAGGATATAATGAAACAGGATCAAATAAGCTGTATATTGATAATAGCAGTACAAGTTCTCCTCTCATCAAAGGGGATTTTTCAGCAAATACAGTGACAATCAATGGAGGGTTAACGGTAACCCAACCTACAACAGTTGCAACTCCGACAAATACAAATCATGCGACAACAAAAGATTATGTGGATACAGCGATTACGGTAGGAGGAGCAGATAATCTTGGGAATCATACTGCGACACAAAATATTAAATTAAACGGAAATTGGCTAAGTGGAGATGGTGGAAATGAAGGTGTGTTTGTGAAAAATGACGGGAAAGTTGGAATTGGGACATCGAATCCGAGCGGAATTGATGTAAAACTAGATGTAGTTGGTGGAAGTATTGCGGTTGAAGGACAATCTGTATTGCGTTCTGATGCGTCCAATATTTTTATAGGGGATATAGCAAATGGTGATGGAACTAGAGGGTTAGCTTTGCGCGCTGGAGATCAGACAAGAATGTTTATTACAACAGGTGGAGATGTAGGTGTCGGTACGATAACTCCAGGGGCGAAATTACATGTTGCTGGAGGAGATATTCGTCTTGATAATAATAAACGAATAAAATGGAGTGCTAATACTGATGGAGCTAATATTCGTTTTGAATCTACTGGAGATGCGGCGGGTCAATCAAAATTAATTATTGAAACAATAGATAATGCAGATGAACCCATTGAATTTAGACAAGATGGAAATACAAGAATGGCAATAGTAAGTAGTGGTAATGTCGGCATCGGGACGACTAGTCCTGGGGCGAAATTACATGTGGTAGGGGCAGTTAGAGCTGATAGTGGATTATATGTTGGTGATGATGAGTATTTTTGGCGTGATGCAGAGGATAGAATTGCCACAATGGATTCATTTTATGTACAAAGTACAAGTCCAGCTACTTATCTTTATTCTGCTACTACATATTTGGGAGCAGGTTCAGGTGATATTATTCGTTTACGAGGGAATACCTTTAATTGGAATCAGGGGGTTATTCAAGGGAATGGCAATGTCGGAATTGGAACAACTAGTCCAGGGTCTAAATTGACAGTAACAGGAGGGGGGTCATTTTCACAACAAGTAACGGTTGCAACGCCAACAAATACTGGTCATGCGACAACAAAAGATTATGTAGATACAGCGATGGGAGGAGCGTCAGTTTTGTCTCAGTGGGATAATGTTACTGGAGGGATAAATTATGCAGATGGGAAGGTCGGCGTTGGAACGACTAGTCCATTATCATTAATGCAGATTGGTGCTTCTGATGGTACAGATTTGATGGATACATCGGCGCGTTTGCGTATTCTTAGCGCCAATAATCAAAGTACAACACCCGAAGTATTACTTCGTCTTATCCGAAAACATGCGAGCGGTTTATACTATCCTGGCAGCGTTGATTTCAAGGTCTCTTCATGGGGTGCGGCTGGTGCTCCGCATTATCCGCGTACAGCCCTCACACTGGCTCTTAAAGGAGATCAGGCAACTCACGCGGATAGTGCTGGTGTTGATGTTATGACATTAAGATCAAACGGCAATGTAGGTATTGGGACGACAGCGCCAGGTGCGAAGTTGGAGGTGATAGGTAACACGATTAGATTAAAGAAAACGGCAGGGAATAGTACTCAAATTAGACACAATCTTTCAAATGCCGAGAGTCCTCAAATAGAGTTTACAGATGATAACAATGATAATTTTTGGACAATAGGAGCAGATGATAAAGATGTAAGTTACTTTAAAATAGCAGTGAAAGCATCAGGTGGAGCACCAATTATAAATAGTAATACTAGTTCAGAGGTAAAATTTACAATAAAACATGATGGTAATGTCGGTATTGGTACGACTAGTCCAGGGTCTAAATTGACAGTAGCAGGAGGTGGATCATTTACACAACCAGTAGTGGTTGCAACGCCGACAAGTACAAGTCATGCGACAACGAAAGATTATGTGGATACAGCGATGAGTGGTGCGTCAGTTTTGTCTCAGTGGGATACTGTTTCTGGTGGGATAAATTATGCAAGTGGCAGAGTAGGTATTGGTACAACGACACCAGGGGCACCATTGGATTTGGCAGTAACTAGTGAGACGGCGATTGAATTTGATAATGGCGATTCAATAATTAGTATTCACGATGGTTTTGGTAATTTTAATTTCAAGTCTGGTGTTAATGATGACAACATTATTACTTCAACGGCAGGTGGATCTCATATTAGGCTTGATGAGTCTGGCTATGTTCATCTCGCTATAGACGAAAGTACTGCTGTGGGAGGAACTTTTTCACCGGGCTTAACATTTTTAATGGATGGTGATGAGTTTGAATTTACAGGTGGAAATGTTGGTATTGGAACAGAAACACCTGCACAAAAATTAGAAGTAGCAGGCAGTATTCAAGCAAGTAAACTGATTGATCGTGATAGTACAGGATACTATGTTGATCCTGCTTCTATATCATATTTAAATGATATGAGAGCAAACATTTATTATGATAAGGGCAATACAAGCTACTATGTTAATCCAGCTTCTACTTCTAAATTAAATAGAGTTGATGCTACTATTTTTTATGACAGAAATAATACAGGTTATTATGTTAATCCTGCTGGTACTTCTAATTTATATGGTTTGACAGTGAATCAACCTGCAACAGTTGCAACGCCGACAAGTACTGATCATGCGACTACGAAATCTTATGTGGATACGGTGGTGAGTGGTGCAGCAGTCTCTTCACAGTGGGATGATGTAACTGGTGGGATAAATTATGCAGACGGGAAGGTCGGCATTGGAACGACGAGTCCAGGAACTAGATTGCATATGTATAAAGGGAGTTTGGCTGTTGGAGTGACTGATTTCTTAAAAATAGAAGGGAATAGAGGCGATTTTGGTGCTGTTCCTGCTGGAGTTGCAATATTGTTTAAGGATCAGGATACAAATAACTTGGATAATGAAGCACGAATAAAAATGATGACAGTTAATGATACTGATTACGGTGATAATGATGAAGCTGCTTCTAACTTGATTTTTGAAACTACAAACGGAGGAGTTGCTTCTGATAAGATGATTATAACTGGGAGGGGTAATATTGGGATTAATACGATCAATCCAGGGTCTAAATTGACAGTAGTAGGAACAGGATCATTTTCACAACCAGTAGTGGTTGCAACGCCGACAAGCACAAGTCATGCGACTACGAAGGCTTATGTGGATACAGCGATTACGGCAGGTGGAGCAGATAATCTTGGTAATCATATTGCAACAAGTAATTTAAATTTAAATGGAAAAAATATAACAAACGCTGCTGATATCTATTTATCTAACTGGATTCGTCATAATGATAATGATGGTACCTATTGGTCGCATAACAACTGGCATATTAATCCTATTGATAGCAGTTACATGAAATTAAGAAGTGGAAATTCAAGCGTGTCAGGAATTAGATTTAGTACAAATGGAACCGATAGGAACTATTTATATCAAGATAGTTCTAATAATATTGGTTTTTTAACCACAAGTGCTGCTTGGGGACTTCGAATGGATAATAGTAAAAATGTTTGGGCATATGGATCATTGAGAACTCCGATTATGTATGATGAAAATAATACTGCATATTATGTTAATCCTGCCAGTACTTCTAATTTATCAGGCTTGACTGTAGCACAACCCGCAACAGTTGGAACTCCGACAAATACTGGTCATGCGACTACGAAATCTTATGTAGATACAGCTGTGGCAGGAGCAGGTTCTTCACAGTGGGATGATGTAACTGGAGGGATAAATTATGCAGATGGCAAGGTTGGAATTGGTACGACGAGTCCAGGGGCGAAGTTAGATGTAGCTGGAGCGACATTAACAAATAGAGAATCGGTTGCATATTATCGAAATGTTATTCATAAATCTGGCGGAAGTTCTCAAACAGGCATTTTAAAAATAACACTTCCTAAAAGTTGGTCTAATACTATGATGAAAGTAAAGATTGAAGGATATAATTATGGCGGATCGACAAGGGGTACAAGTTGGTCTGTTGTAGTTGGCGGATATAATTATTCTTCTGGGTGGATTAATTATTTTGCAGAAATTAATGGTTCTGCACCATTTAATATCGTAAGACTTGCACATGATGGAACAAAAAATGTTATTTTATTGGGTACAACAGGGTCTACTTGGTCATATCCAAAGGTCGCTGTTACTGAACTTATGGCAGGGCATTCCAATATAACAGGTTGGGATACTGGTTATTCAATTAACTGGATAACAAGTGAGACTGGTATTACAAATATTGCTACGCCGGTAATTGATGTATTTAGAAATAGTAGTGGTAATGTCGGAATTGGAGATAGCACACCTGCACAAAAGTTAGAAGTAGCAGGTAATATCCAAGCAAATAAACTGATTGACCGTAATAATACAAGCTACTATGTTGATCCAGCCAGTATTTCTCGTTTGAATGATATTAGACCGAATATTATGTATGATGGACAGAATACGGCGTATTATGTCGATCCTGCGTCTACATCAAAACTTAACACGCTTAATTTAACAAACTTGACTGTAACAGGAACTACAACGGTTTCAGCACCAGTAAGTGCAGGTCATGCAGCGACGAAGTCTTATGTAGATACGACGGTGGGTTTTGCAGCAGAATCTTCACAGTGGGATGATGTAACTGGAGGGATAAATTATGCAGACGGTAATGTAGGAATTGGAACGACTAGTCCAGGACAGAAGTTGGAAGTAAATGGGAATTTAAAATTATCACCAAATAATCCAACTATTTATAGTGGTGGTTCGTATATTACAATTCCTAATGGATTACATGTTTCTGGTGGTACGGCATATTTCGCAAATACACTTATGGCTCGTAATGGTATTCAGAATGATCAGACTACTGATGGTGGATATGTAAGGATTAAAGATAGTCTTCTTGCTGATTCATGGTTACGCACAAGTGGATCGACAGGATGGCGTAGTCAAAGTTATGGTGGAGGATGGTATATGACAGATGCTTCTTGGATTAGATCTTTTGGAGATAAAAACATTTATATTAATAAATATTTAAGAGCTGATCAAGGACTATATGTTGGTAATGATGAGTCTATTTACAGGAGTGCAGAAGATTTTATCAGTACGGGGGATGTTTTTCAGTCAAACATTTCTCTAAGGGCTCCGATATTTTATGATTCAGCTAATACTGGATATTATGCCAATCTTAATGGTACTTCTAGGTTATATGACTTGACTGTAATAGGAACTACAACGGTTGTATCACCAGTGAATACTGGTCATGCAGCTACCAAATCTTATGTAGATACAGCGATAGGAGCTGTTGTACCTGTTAAATTGGGAGATACAACTGCAACTTGTGATGCTTCAAATGCAGGAACGATTAAATGGAATGTTAGTGATTCAGATTTCCAAGGATGTGATGGAACAGCTTGGGTGAGTTTGACTGGAGTATTGGAATAAAAGTAGATCCCGTTTCAAGAACGGGAAGACAATTTTCTATCTGGAAAAACTAATTACATGGATTCTTGCCTTCGCAGGAATGAGGAAAGACATCCTGCCTTCGCAGGGAGGAGGGAGGACACAGGTGGGGAAAAGCGAGGAGAGACAGAAAAACACCCTGCTTGTTGGAAAGAAAATAGGTGAGGGAGTATAGTGTTACAATCCCATTTCTCGTTTGATTTTTGCGGTCTTTTCTGCGTCATCTTCTCCAGCAGATTTTTCTTCTTTTTTAACTTCCACTTTTTGAATTTCTTTTTCTCGTTCATCTTTGAGTTTCTGTACATCACCTGCAAATTCGTTTTCCAATTCTGAAAATTTTTGTTTTTCTTCTTCAAAAATAGAAATAAGTTCGTTTATTTGTTCCATAGAAAGACGGGGCATTGCTGCAATAACCCGTTCTTTTTCTTCCATTGTCAGAGAGATAGAGCCCTCGAGTAATGTCAAAAAGTTTTCTTCATCAAAGGTTGTATTTGGATGGGCTGGAATTTTAAAAATATGATCGGTTCGCGTGCCCAACTGTCCAGCTCGTGCAGATGGATTTTCTTCTTTTAGTTTCTCATCCAATGCTTTAATCCTATCTTTTTTCCAGTGTGTGTGTTGTGTGGTAAGCTTTGCTTTGACTTCTTCATAGTTTTCCCAAGAACCTTCAAAGGTTTCTCCTAAGAGTTTTTTGCAATCTGCAATGTATTTCCATTTAAAATAATACTTGGCAAAAGAATCTGCTTCTTCCAAGAAAATATGAGAAGTAATTTCGTCTTTCAAAGAATCTTTGACGAAATCAGATATAGTTATTTCTTTTTTATGAAGTTGTAAAACCAAGTTTTTATCAATTTTTGGACTAGAAAAATCAGCTAAATTCTTTTCAAATGTCCAAATCATAAAAAATCCAATGACTGCTCTAGCAGTATTTTCCTCTAGATCAGAGGTTGAAATATTCATGAAAATCTCCGTACTTTTTGCCTGAGAAGGATCGTTTTTTTGATCAGTTGTATTCATGTTATCAGTGGTTCTATCACATTTTTATCTTTAAAAGAAAGAGTGTCAAGCACCCTTTTTTTTATTTAATGTTTAGTTATACTTCTTTTACTTCCTTTTTCACTCCTTTTTTTGTTGTTGGTGCTTTGCTTCCTGTATTGATCTTTGTGATTTCAATAAGTGTGTAATCTTGCCTGTGTCCTTGTGTTCGTCTGTATCTTTTTCGAGGGTTCATTTTATACACTCGAATTTTTTTACCTCGTCCGTGTTCTAGGATATTAGCAGTTACTTTTATATTCTCAAGAAAAGGTGTTCCGATTTGGAATTTTTCACCAGAATTTTCAGAAACCATAAGTGTTTCAAATTCAACACTACTTCCTTCTTTTCCATCAATTTTGTCTACTTCCAATTTTTCTCCTTCAGAAACAATGGCTTGATGTCCGCCAATTTTTACGATTGCTATCATTTTAATAAGATTAAGAATTCATGTTTGGGAGGCGAAATATTCGCACTTCAACAGCCCCAAAGTGCATAGAAAAGCTATGCGATACTAATAAAAGGTATAGTTTTGTCAAAAGTTATGCCTTAATTTTACTTTTTAAAAATATTTATCATACTTTCTTAGAAAGATAAATTTATTGAAATACTGAAAAAAAAGAAGAGGGAATGGGGAAAGGATTAAAGTCCGGACTCCAGAGAGTCCGGACTTACAAGGAGAGATACAAGTTTATTAAATAAAATACCAACATTTATGCTCCATATTTTGTCGGCTTCGCAATTCAATCAAAAAGAGCTTTATGAGATTTTAAATTTAGCTCATGAGATGGAAATTATTCTCAATAAAGGAGGATCTGAGATGGCAAGAGGAAAGATTTTGGCGACGCTTTTTTATGAACCATCTACTCGGACAAGACTTAGTTTTGAATCGGCGATGATTCGGTTGGGTGGAAAAATTATTTCCGAAACGGATGTAAATTTTTCTTCTATTACAAAAGGAGAGGTATTACAGGATACCATTCGCATTGTTTCAGGTTATTCTGATATCGTAGCGATTCGTTCAAAAACGGTTGGTGATGCACAGTTGGCTTCTCAGTATTCTAGTGTTCCAATTCTCAATGGTGGAGATGGTGCTGGAGAACATCCTACACAAGCTTTATTGGATCTTTATACAATTTTTAAACAATTCAAGCTTGGAAAGGAGACTTTGGAAGTGTCTTTTGTAGGAGATTTGAAATATGGACGGACGGTGCATTCGTTGGTAACGATTCTTCGTAATTTTGAAGGAATAAAAATTAATTTTATTGCTCCAACGGAAATTGCTATTCCAGAAAAATATGTGCAACAAGGAGATAAGATTTTTACAGATTTGTCTGATGAGATATTGAAAAAGTCGGATGTTATCTACGATACGCGGATTCAGAAAGAACGATTTGAAGAGTTTTCAGATTATGAAAGATTGAAAGAAGCATTTGTATTTGATCCTGAGAAAGTGAATAAGATGAAAGATCGAGCTATTTTGATGCATCCGTTACCAAGAGTGAATGAGATTTTACAAACGGTGGATGTTCTCCCTCAAGCGAAATATTTTGAACAAGCACAGAACGGTGTTCCGACTCGAATGGCGTTGATTGCAAAAGTTTTAGATTTTTTCTAAGAAAATTTTAAGATAGAAAAATATTATTTCAAAAACATTCGAATTATTGATGCAAAACAAGATTTTGTGGGATATGTTTTAGTAGAAAAAGGGAAGATTGTTGCTGTTTCGTCTGATTCGATTGAAAATACGGGATCAGTGGAAATAGAAGGAATGGGAAAAATGCTTTTTCCAGGATGTTTTGATCCACATGTACATTTTCGAGATCCAGGATTTACATATAAAGAAGATTTTCATACTGGTAGTTTGGCGGCGGTTTCTGCTGGGATTACTTCTGTTTTTGATATGCCTAATACAAATCCACCAGTTTTTACTGTAGAAAATTTGGAACAAAAGCGAAAAATAGCTGAATCAAAGTCAGTGTGTAATTATGGGCTTTTTTTTGGTGCTGGAGAAAAAAATGTAGAAGAAATAAAAAAAGCTAAAAATGTCCCTGGAGTAAAACTTTATCTCAATTCTACGACTGGAAATCTTAAAATGAATAATGAAACAGTATGGAGAGATGTCTTTCAATTAGGGAAAAAAGTGGTGCTTCATGCGGAAGGAGAGACTTTTTTTAGAGCTGTGGAGATTTGGAAAGAAGAAGAGTTTCCTTGTGAATTACATCTGTGTCATGCGAGTTTGAGAAGTGAGATTGATTTTGTGCGAGAAATGAAGAAGAATCCTCAAGCGAAGGGAAAAATTTCTGTAGAGGTTTGTCCGCATCATTTACTCTTGACTCATGCAGATCAAGAAAAATATGGTGCAATTTGTTGTATGAAACCGTTATTGGCGATGAAGGAAGATTTAATCGCTCTATGGGAAGGTGTAAGTGATGGAACGATTGATTTTTTTGCAACGGATCATGCGCCACATACTTTGGATGAAAAAAAGGCTTCAGATGAGCTAGGGCAAACGCCTATTTATGGAGTTCCAGGAGTGGAGACTTTTTTTCCACTTCTTTTTACACAGTTTCAACAAAGAAATTTATCTTTTCAGCATTTAGCCAATATGACGAGTTTGTCTGCTAAAACAATATATCATGTACAAGATAAAAAAGGATTGATTGAGGTTGGTTTTGATGCAGATATTTTTATGTTTAATCCAAGTGTTAAAACAAATGTTGAGCCACAGAAATTTTTTAGTAAAAGTCCATGGAGTCCGTTTGATAGATGGGATATTACGGGGAAAGTGGAAAAAACCTTTGTTGGAGGAAGACTTGTTTTTGATCAAGGAAAAATAATTGATTTTGAATCGAGAGGGAATGAATTGCGATTTTTAAATTAATAATTTTACGGAAGTATTTAAAAAAACAGTCTTACAGAACGAATACATTGTCGTCCTGAACTTGTTTCAGGATCTCTGTCTTTTTTTTACACAAAATATCGTAGATCCCGTTTCAAGAACGGGAAGACACTTTTTTTCTTACGAGTCTATTTACCAGAGTTTCCTTAAGTAAAGAATCCAGGATTTATGGTTTTGAGTATTAAAGCTGAACAAAAGAGTAAGATCAGACTAAATATTGCTTGAATGATTCTTTCTTTTCCTTTGTTTACCATTTCAGAGTTTGCTCCTCCCATGGAGATTTGAATACCAGAGAGTACAATAATGAAAACACATAGAATTCCAATGATGGATGCACCGTATTTATACAAAATAGAAATATAATTAGAAATTAGATCAACTCCTGTTTCGCCTTTAATAACGGTTTTCCCACCAATGGCTTCTTGTAGTTCAATGCAATATCCGTCGGCATTTTCTGGACATTTTTCTGGAGCAGTTGCAGTAGATGCTGCAAAAGAAATACTATTTAATGAAGAGGTAAGAAGAAAGGTAAGTGTTAAAATTATTTTTTTCATTTTTGTTTTTTATCAGAGTTTTCTTAATTATTGATGAAAATAATATTGAGCACAAATTGCACAAGGATGTAACTTGTAAACGCTACTGCTAGACCTATTGTGGTATAAATGAAAATTGTTTTTCCTTTTTGGAGCTGGTTTTCGTCTCCTTGAGAGGTGATCATGAAAAATGCTGCTATGACATAAAGGAGAATCGACATTGTTCCGAGTAACTGAATAAGCAGTTTGATAATTCGTGTTAGAATATTAGAATTATCATTTCCTCCCGTGAGAGTTAATAGAGCTTCTCCAGATTTATCTGTTGCTGTAAGAAGTTTCGTGACCTCAAATGTACCAGTTTTTGCGACTAGTCTTTCTATGGCAAGAACTACTTTGTGTTTATCAACTTCTGCCAAAAGATTTGCGGCGCCGTTGGCGTTTTTTATTGTGGAGTTGTAGTCAACTAGATCAGTTTCATCTATTTGGGGGGGATTTGCTGGATCATAAGGAGTATCCGCAATCTTATTATATTCTTCTGTTGCAGTTTCTATTTCGGATGTTTTATCTGATATGTCTTTGTTTGTATCTTCTAGTTTTTGTTTTGTTTCTTGAATCGTTTTCTCAGGAGCATCAGGTGGTGGGTTATCGACTGCTTCTTGTGCTTTAGCTTGTGTATTTTCAAGTTTTTTGAGGTCATCATTTGCGGTTGCGATTTCATTTGCTTGAAATGCTTCTTCCATTTCATCACTAGGTTTTGTATTTTTGATTGTTTCGATAGATGTTGTTATCTCAGCTAGGAATTTGCTTTTGGTATCTGGATTTGTTTCTTTGTTGCATTCTATCATTAGAGCTTTGCAGTCCTCAACGCTTGTGCAAGCAATTATAGGAAGAATATCATCAGCAGCCTTTGAAATTAAGGGATAAAATCCTAGAAAACTAAAGAAACAGAGACTTAACAATATTTTTTTCATTTTTTAAAAAAGTGAGTACTTCTCCTAAGTATATCATATTTGGGTGTTTTATTCAATAGAAATAGTTGTTATCTAGATGTGGGGATTAAGGCAATTCTACTAAGTCCGGACTTGGCGTTTCACCGCCATACAAAACTATCCAAAATCCAGAGCATCAGGTTTTTGGTTTCTCCAAAACGGTCAGAAGAACCCAAAACAACGGTTAAAATCTCGTTTCCAGATGAATCTTCAGAAAGATTAATAAAACACTGCTGGGCGAGATGAGTATAGCCAGTTTTTACGCCTTTTGAGTTGATAAAGTTTTTGTCGTTCAAAAATTGATTTGTGGAGGCTTTTTCATGGAAAAATTTTTCATCTGTACTTGTTCCATAAAAGTGTTTTTTTTGGATTGTTTCTCGGAAAAAATCGTTTCTTAGCAAAATTCTTGTTAATTTCATAAGGTCCCTGGCAGAGGCTATGTTGCTGTAGTTTTTTTCACAATTTTGTCCGGTGAACTGATCGCAGTTTTTTCCTCCTTTGTAAATATCAAGTCCTGTGGAATTGAAAAATTGTGAGGAATGTAGCTCGAATTTTTTGGCGTATTGGTTCATTTTTTTTACAAAAGCTTCTTCACTTCCAGCATCAAAAATTGCTAGGGCTTTAGCTGCATCGTTTGCAGAAGGAATTAGACTGGCTTCCAAAAGGGTTTTTACAGTCAATTCTTCGTGGTCGTATAGGTCAATTTGTGCACCGTAGGTTCGAGTTGCTTTTGGAGAAATGGTGACGATTTCTTCTAGAGCATGGTTTTGTATGATGACCAAAAAAGTCATGAGCTTGGTTAGACTGGCAATGGGTTGAGGGCGATTTGATTTTTTTTCAAAAAGAGTTTTTCCAGAGCCAATATCCAGAGCCCATATAGAGAGTGCATCATCTTCGAGTAATTTTGGTGCAATTTTTTGAGCTTTTTTGGAAGGGAGTTTTGCTGGTTCCACTATTTCAATTTTCGGCAAAACCATAGAGTGGTTTTGTTGTATCAAAAAGTTTTGAGATTTTGTTCCAAAGAAGGCTAAAAATAGTAGTTCAAGCATGAAAATTAACAATTATTATCAGAGGTTCTTAAAACAACAACGAGAAGATATTGATTTCAATAAAAAATTTCAACTGTTTTTTTGTATATGAAAATATAGAAAAAAACAAAAAGGGGAAAACAAAATATTATTTTTGTACAAAAAAAATGTCTTCTCGTTCTTGAAATGGGATCTACGATATTTTGTCTCCCCTGCGAGGGAAGTGTGGGAATTATAATCATCTTCTCCCTCATCCCTGCGAAGGCAGGGACTCATTTTATAGTGATTCATTTCATTCTTTTTATAACTAAAAAGAACCAAAAAGTTTTGAGGGTAAAAAAACTCGCTAAGAGGAGTTATTTACCCAAGATTTATTTTTTATGTCGCTCAAACACGGTTTTACCCTCAAACTCCCAGATTTTACTTTTTTGTGAATAGTTTCTATAAAGAAAAGAAAGAATTGGAATAAGGAGAAAAGAGGCGTGAAGGAGAGTTTAGAGACACGAGTTTATTTATCAGTATTTTTATATGTTTGGTAAGTTTTAGTTTTCTTTTTGATTTTAGTTGAGAATTTCTTTATTTCGGAGTATAATAACAAGAATTATAAAAACAAAACATGCTTCTTTTTCACAGTAGTAACCTTCCTCATTATGGACTTGAACGAGTTTTTGAATTTACTAAATCTGCTGGATATGATGGAATAGAGATTGGAGTGAGTCTTAATTTTGATACACAAAATCCTAAATATTTGAAAAAACTTTCGGATAGATATGATTTGCCAATCAAGGCTTTTTCGCTTTCAGAAAAGCATGAAGAATCATTGACACAAGCTTTTCAAAAAACAGTTCGGGAGTTTCCAGAGACAATTATTACTCTCAATCCTCCACAGGTTTTATCTTTTGAATACAAAAAATGGTTGAATAAAATTGTTCCAAAATTAGCTCAAAAATACGATTTGATTTTTTGTAGAAAGAATGTGCCGTCTAAAAGTGTGATGGGTTTTTTGCCAGCGAGAAGTGATAATTCGATATATGTTTTAAAAGAAAAGGGTTATGTTGCTTTGGATTTGACAGCATTGGCATCTTCCAATGAAGATATTATGCATTCAATACGAGTTTTGGGTAATCATTTAAAACATGTTTATCTTTCTAATGTAGCTCGAAATGAGCTTTATAGTTTGCCACAAAGCGGGATTTTGCCGATAGAAAGTTTTTTAACGAAGTTGGCACAAAAAAAATATCGAGGTACTTTTTCGGTTAAAGTTTCACCAAAACAGCTTTTAGAGGGTGAGGAGGATAAAGTTGTAGAAAAAATGATTGAAGTAAGGAAGTTTTATGAAAAATATTTTGTGAAGGATTAAGGAAATACTCGTGATTAGACAAGAATTATTAGGTCATTATAATTTCTTTGTCTATGCAATTTATTCTCAATACTAGTTTTGATCCGCATTTTTGTGCTCTTTTTGATGAAAAAGATCAGTTGGTTGCTTTTCATTTTTGGGAAAATCGACGAAAGGATGCCTTTGAGATTTGGAGTTTCTTGAAAATTTATGATCATTCAAATCTAGATTTTATCGGTGGGGTTACAGGACCTGGTGGATTTTCAAGTCTTCGAGCAGGAGGGGTGATTTTGAATGCTTTGGCTTTTTCAAAAAATCTTTTAGTTCATGGGATTCGAGCGGATATAATTATTGAAGCTTTTTTAATACAACAGGGGAAGGATTGTGATTTTTTATTAAATTCTTTTGGGAAGTTTGTTTTTTGTCGGAAAGGAAATGGAAAACTTGAAAGAGTGGAAACGGAAAAGGCTGTGGAAAAATTTGAGCAGGAAGTTTTGTTTTTGGGACTTTTGCCTTTAGAAAAACAAGCCGCTTTTAAACAAAAACAAGAAGTTTCTTTGAATGGTATTGAAAAAGTTTGTTTGGAAGTTTTGCAAAAAGCCGAGCCACAAAAAAGTTTTTTACCTGATTATGAGTTTCCAGCGGTAGGGGGATAAAGTTAAAGTCCGGACTCTATGGAGTCCGGACTTGGGAAAATCCCCCCCCTGTTCTCATTCCCGCTGGGGCACGAGTTTATTTTTTCGTTAGTGATTTAATCGCACGAGTGAAATGTCTTCGAGCGTTTTCAGCATCTGCGAAATAAACTTTAATTTCTACTTCGTGGGCAATGCGGTTTCTAAGTTTATGGAAGTACCAAACATTTTTTTCGTTTGGAAAAGAACTAGATATTTTGGAAATTTTTTTAGCAGCAGATAGTTTTGAATCTGGAAAAAGAACTGATATTGCTGCCACGAAGTATTTATGAGCGTTTAAAATCGCGTGTGCAGAATCTAAGCTTCGTGTGTCGTTTATTTTTCGAATGAATTTATTGGCAAGTTTGTTGGGAATTTTTGGTTTTTTCCGAAAAAGTATGAGGAAAACACCACAGACAAAAATAAATCCTAAAATAAAAAGTCCGAATTCGAAAGGTGTAATTATCATTTTGGTTTTTATCAGAGTTTCTTTAAGTCTTCATTTCGTAGGATGTATTTACCCAAAATATCAAATTCAAGATTGACGGAATCTCCTTTATCTTTGGTTTCTAAATTAGTGTTTTTAAGTGTGTGTGAAATGATGGATACTTCAATCCAATCTTTATCTAAGTTTGAAATAGTTAGTGAAATTCCATCAATGGAAATAGAACCCTTGAAAACGCATAGTGCAGCGTTTTTTGGTGATATTGAAATACGAAAAAGTTCAAAATCAGAGGGTTTTTTTCGAAATAGAATTTTTCCTACTTCATCAATGTGTCCCAAGACGAAGTGACCAGAGTTTCGATTGTTAGTTCGCTCGGCTCTTTCTAGATTGACTAAATCTCCCATTTTAGCTTTTCCAAAAATGGTGCAATTGCGGGATTCTTCCATGATTTCGACTGTGAAAGAGTGTGCATCAAAATTGATAATAGTGCTACACATACCAGAAAGTGTGATGGATTCACCTTTTTTGAAAGGTTCTTTAAAGTTATGAGAAATTGTGAAAAGATTTTTCTCAATTTTTTTAATTTTTCCTATATTTTCAATAATGCCAGTAAACATAATTATTAATTCTAAATTGCTTGAAAATCTTTGATGAGTTGAGTGCGTTTTTCAAAATCATTTTTCATTAGAAAACTTCCTACGACAGCGATATCGGCACCAGCATCTTTGAGTTTTTTTACATTGTTGATATTGACACCTCCATCGATTTCAATTTCGTTTCTATAGCCTCTGGCACGGAGATTCTTTGTTTTTTCAAGAACGGATTTCATGAAGGTTTGTCCGCCAAAACCAGCTTTGACAGACATAAGCAGTATTTGATCTGATAGAGAGAGTATTTCATCATCTAAAAAATCTTCGGAAGTGTATCCGTCTACGCAAATTCCAGCTTTGAGACCTCGTTGTTGAATATTTTTTAAGAGTAATTTAGCTTTTTCTCGTCCAGTGTTTTCAATATGAAACGAAATGATGCTGCAGTTTAAATTATGAAACATATCAAAGAAATTTTCAGGATTATTGACCATGAGATGAGCTTCTATCTGATTGGAAAACTTAATGGGTTTTAGTACTGCATGACCAAAACTAAGATTAGGTACATATTGACCATCCATGATATCTAGATGAATGCGGTCAGCCATTGAGAGGGAATCGATTTCAGCTTGAAGTGTACAGAAATTTGCATCAAGAATGGAAGGAGCTATTTTCATGTTTTTTTTGAGTGAAAATGAGTATCATTTGAAATTACAGTATAATAGTAATCTTTGATAAATAAACTTTAACTAAAAAAAACTCTTTTTCCAAGTAATATATTTTATAGAAATAAAGTTATTTATTAGTGTTTCCTATTGTTTGTTTTTTGAAAAGTTCGGGTTCTTATAAAATAAAGAAAAAAACTTTTTGTTTTTTATTAAATATACCGTATAATGATAAGATATTATTCAAATAAAAATGAAAAATAAAAAAATAGTTTCAGTGTTAGCGTTGTTTTTTATGGGAATTACCTGTTTTAATCCTATTTCTTTTGGACAATTAACACTCACAGATGAAGATTTTGAAGAGATTAATCTTATTCCTCTAAAGGTTTCAGGAGAAGATCGTATTAATGCGAATGATTTTAATAGTATTTTACAGGTACTGAAAAATTTTAAAATTAAAAAAGAAGTTATTGGAAACAAATTTGTTAATGGAACAGTGACGACAAATGCTGTGTATATGATTGGAAATGTTGGTATTGGGACAGAAACACCTGCAACAAAATTACATGTGGTAGGAGAAGTTAGAGCTGATATCTTTTATGATTCAAATAATACTGCATATTATGTAAATCCAGCTAGTACATCATATTTAAATGATGTTAGAGCAAATATTTTTTATGACAAAGGAAATACTAGCTATTATGTTAATCCAGCTGGTACTTCTAAGTTATCAGCTTTGACTGTGGTACAACCCGCAACAGTAGCAACACCAACATCGGCTAGTCATGCGGCAACGAAGGCCTATGTGGATAGTGCTGCAGGTGGAGGTGCATCAGCGATTGATGATTTGTCTGATGGGAAAACAGATTCATACAGTGTGTTTTTAGGTTCAGGAGCAGGTACGACAGATGGTGGAAGTTATAATACGGCAGTTGGAATAGATGCACTTTATTTTAATACAGGAAATTATAATATAGCGAATGGTTATAGGAGTCTTTTCTATAATACGACAGGAAATAATAATACGGCGAATGGTTATCAGGCTCTTTTTAAGAATACGACAGGGTATTCTAATGTTGCGAATGGTGCTAGTGCACTTTATAATAATTCGACAGGGTATCAAAATGTGGCAAATGGATATAATGCACTTTATTTTAATACGACAGGGTATTCTAATGTGGCGAATGGTTTTAGGGCTCTTTATAAGAATACGACAGGGGATTATAATGTAGCAAATGGTTATCATTCGCTTTATATTAATACGACAGGAAATAATAATGTAGCGTATGGAGGTTATTCGCTTTATATTAATTCGACAGGAAATAATAATGTGGCGAATGGGTATAGGGCGCTTTATATGAATTCAGCAGGATCCTCTAATGTGGCGATTGGTTATATGGCAGGATATTCTGAAACAGGATCAAATAAACTGTACATTGAAAATTCAAGTTCATCTTCACCGCTCATCGGAGGTGATTTCTTGGCGGATACTGTGAAGATTAACGGGGCTTTGACTGTGACTGGTGATGTAAACGCAAATTCATTTGTCTATTCTTCTGATAGAAGGTTAAAAGAAAACATCAAAACAGTTGAAAATGCTTTATCAAAAACACGAAAGTTAGAAGGTGTTTCTTTTCATTGGAAGAAAAATGGAAAAAAGAGTTTAGGACTTATTGCACAAGATGTTGAAAAAATATTACCAGAACTAGTTTCAACAAATAATGAGGATGGTTTGAAATCGGTAGAATACGGTAATATTGTTGCATTGTTGATCGAATCAATCAAAGATCAACAAAATCAAATAGATGAATCGAAACGAGAAATAAGTGAATTAAAAAATTTAATATTCCACTATGAAAAGAATTAAATTTAGGAGACTTAAAGCTTTAATGGCATTTTTATTTTTGTCAGTAGTAACAGTTTCTGCAATAGATGTTTGGAATACTGGATATCGTGTTGACACAGGGACTAAAGATGTTTTAGTCGATGAAAATGAAGAATGTCATAAAGTAATAAATACAAGTAGTAATTCATATTTTGTTCCAACAAAAAGAACCACTGAGTGGCTCTCTTTCTCTACTAATTTGCCAAGTGGGGTTAGTGTTGAGAGTTGCGGACCAGTTGAAATAGCTATTTCAACTTGTGAAGAATTGCAGAAAATCGGCAATGACGCAGAGTATCTTTTGGATGGAAAGTATGTTTTGACACAAAACATTGATTGTTCAGCGACGAGTGGATGGAATAGCGGAGCTGGATTTGATTCGATTGGGGATTCTTCTAACAAGTTTACAGGAATTTTTGATGGGAAAGGTTATGAAATTAATGATTTATATATAAACAGAAGTACAGAGGATTATATCGGATTGTTTGGTTATACTAATGAGGCTAAGATTGAAAATATAGGAGTGGTAAATGTTAATATTAGTGGCGATGATTATATCGGCGGATTGGTTGGGTATAATACTTCTTCCAGAATCACCAATTCCTACTCTACAGGCAGTGTGGATGGTGATGATCGTGTAGGCGGATTGGTTGGGCAGAATTCTTATTCTACAATCACCAATTCCTACTCCACAGGCAGTGTGGTGGGTAGCGGTTATCATACGGGCGGATTGGTTGGGTATAATACTTCTTCATCAGTCACTAATTCCTACTCTACAGGCAGTGTGGTGAGTAGCGGTTATTATACGGGTGGCTTGGTTGGATATAATTATGTTTCTTCCACAATCACCAATTCCTACTCCATAGGCAGTGTGGTGGGTAGCTATTATACGGGTGGCTTGGTTGGGGAGAATTATAGTTTTTCCACAATCACCAATTCTTATTGGAATATCGATACTTCTGGTCAAGTTATAAGTGATGGTGGGATTGGTAAAACTACTGTTCAAATGAAACTGGAATCAACTTATACAGGATGGGATTTTCAACTGCCGGAAACGGATACTTGGAAATTAAACGAAATTACGCCATCGGGTAATTATTATCCGTGTCTAAGTTGGCAGGATAATAGCACTTGTATTGTTGCACCTGTAGTGATTTCAACTTGTGAAGATTTGCAGAAAATTGGTAATGACGCAGAGTATCCTTTGGATGGAAAGTATATTTTGACACAAAACATTGATTGTTCAGCGACGAGTGGATGGAATAGCGGAGCTGGATTTGATCCGATTGGGGATTCTTCTAACAAGTTTACAGGAATTTTTGATGGAAAAGGTTATGAAATTAATAATTTATACATAAATAGAAGTACAGAGGATTATATCGGATTGTTTGGATATACTAATAGGGCTGAGATTAAAAATATAGGCATGGTAAATGTCAATCTTAGTGGTGATGATTATATAGGTGGCTTGGTTGGGCATGCTTATTCTTACTCTACAATCACCAATTCTTACTCCACAGGCAGTATGGATGGCGATTATTATATGGGAGGTTTGGTTGGGCGGAGTTATTCCTCCACAATCACCGATTCCTACTCCACAGGAAGTGTGAGCAGCTCAGGTAGTTATGTCGGCGGATTGGTTGGGTATAATTATTATTCCTCCACAATCACCGATTCCTACTCTACAGGCAGTGTGGATGGCGATGATAATACGGGAGGTTTGGTTGGGCGGAATTATTCCTCCACAATCACCAATTCCTACTCCACAGGCAGTGTGGTGGGTAGCGGTTCTTATACGGGCGGATTGGTTGGGTATAATAATTATTATCCCTCCACAATCACCAATTCCTATTCCACAGGCAGTGTGAGCGGTGATGATTATACGGGTGGCTTGGTTGGGTATAATTATAATTCTTCCACAATCACCAATTCTTACTCCACAGGCAGTGTGGTGGGTAGCGGTTCTTATATAGGCGGCTTGGTTGGGTATAATTATAATTATTCCACAATCACCAATTCCTACTCCACAGGCAGTGTGGTGAGTAGCGGTTCTTATACGGGCGGATTGGTTGGGAGAAATGTGTCCTCCACCATCACTAATTCTTATTGGGATATCGAAATCTCTGGACAAGCCTCAAGTGCTGGAGGTGTTGGTAAGACAACGGCTCAAATGAAACTGGAATCAACTTATACAGGATGGGATTTCCAACTGCCTGAAACGGATACTTGGAAATTAAACGAAATTACGCTAGCGGGCAGTTATTATCCTTGTCTAAGTTGGCAGGATAATGGCACTTGTCCTATTGTATCTATACCGATTTCAACTTGTGAAGATTTACAGAAAATCGGCAATGACGCAGAGTATCCTTTGGATGAAAATTATGTTTTGACACAAAACATTGATTGTTCAGCGACGAGTGGATGGAATAGCGGAGCTGGATTTGATCCGATTGGGGATTCTTCTGACAGATTTAAAGGAATTTTTGATGGGAAAGGTTATGAAATTAATAATTTATATATAAACAGAAGCACAGCGGATCATATCGGATTGTTTAGTTATATTAGTTGGGCTGAGATTAAAAATATAGGCGTGGTAAATGTCAATATTAGTGGAGATGATTATATCGGCGGATTGGTTGGGTATACTTATGAGGCTACAATCACAAATTCCTACTCCACAGGCAGTGTGAGTGGAGATGATTATACGGGCGGATTGGTTGGATATCTTTCTTATAACTCCACAATCATTAATTCCTACTCCACAGGCAGTGTGAACGGCAAGGATGATTATACGGGCGGCTTGGTTGGACAGACTTATGGGGCCACAATCACCAATTCCTACTCCACAAGCAGTGTGGATGGCGATGATAATACTGGCGGATTGGTTGGAAAGAATTCTAATGTTTCCACAATCACCAATTCCTACTCTACAGGCAGTGTGAGTGGTGATGATTATACGGGCGGCTTTGTTGGGTATAATTATTATTACTCCACAGTCACCAATTCTTACTCCACAGGCAGTGTGAGCAGCGATTATTATACGGGCGGCTTGGTTGGGTATAATTATTATTCTTCCACAATCATCAATTCTTACTCCACAGGCAGTGTGAGCGGCGGTGATTATACGGGCGGCTTGGTTGGGCGGAATGCGTCTTCCACAATCACCGATTCTTATTGGAATACAGAACTCTCTGGACAAGTCACAAGTGCTGGCGGTGTTGGTAAGATAACGGCTCAAATGAAACTGGAATCAACTTATACCAATTGGGATTTTCAACCGTCGGAAACTGATACTTGGAAATTAAACGAAATTACTCCAGTGGGCAGTTATTATCCTTGTCTAAGTTGGCAAGAGAATAGCACTTGTCCTATTGCATCTGTAGCGATTTCAACTTGTGAAAATTTGCAGAAAATCGGTAATGACGCAGAGTATCCTTTGGATGGAAAGTATATTTTGACACAAAACATTGATTGTTCAGCAACCACAGGATGGAACAGTGGACAAGGATTTGATCCGATTGGAGATCATACTAACAACTTTACAGGAACTTTTGATGGAAAAAATTATAAAATTAGTAATTTATACATAAATAGAAATAATAAATATTATGTTGGCTTATTTGGATATGCACTTGGAAGTGGTGAACTAAAAAATGTTGAACTTGTAAATGTAGATATTACTGCTAA
>JAGLIF010000001.1 GCA_023143095.1 Candidatus Altimarinota bacterium | reverse complement strand
ACCTGTTGTTGAAAAAATACCTGAAATACCTAATGAAGAAGCAACACAAGCTGCTAGTAATCCTTTTGCAGATAACACTAACGCTTCAACAGTTAAAGAAGTTGCTCCCGTAACAGACACAGCACCTCTTGCTGCTGTTGATGAGATAGATCCTTTTGCTTCTGACGATAATACAGCTGTTGCACCTGAATTAATTGAAGATGACACTAAAACAGAAATTCATTCTTTCGATTCTGATAACACAGAGGTAGAAGAAACAACTCAAGAAGTTGAAGAAGATTCTTCAACACAAACTGATAATCAAGATCCACTTGCTTCTTTGAGTCTAATCAAAGGTGAAATTGAAAATTTTGTTGCTTTACATAAGACCAATATTACCGACTACGAAGACCAGATCAAAGGATTACAAAATGAAATCAAAGAAGAAAAAGAATTATTGAAGACAAAAAAGGCTGAATTTCATAAAATGCTTCAAGAAATTGAAATGCTTACCGCTAATTTTCAGAAAGAAGAAAAAGAAGAGAAACATGAAAATCACAACAAAAAAAAACATAAGCATCATCAAAAAAACAAAAATTCTGAATAATTTTAAAAATTAAATAAAAAAGACCACGCCAAAGCGTGGTCTTTTTTATTTTTAAAAAAATCCAATTACTTGTTAACTGCTTCTTTCAAGTTTTTTCCTGCTTTAAATGTAGGTACCTTTGAAGCTTTGATTTGAATTTTTTGAGTAGGATTTTGTGGATTTACTCCAACTCGTGCTGCTCGATGTGAAACTTTGAAAGTTCCAAATCCTGTAACAGTTACTTGTCCTCCTCCTGCTAATTCACCAGAAATAGCTGCCAAAGTTGCTTCAAGTGCATCTGACGCTGATTTCTTAGTAAGTCCTGCACCTTCTGCGATTGCCGTTACCAAATCTCCTTTTGACATAATATAAATGGGTTAATAAATATTGTGTTTCGAATTTTAAGGTCGACTTTACCCCTTTGGCAAGCGTTTTTACTCAAAAAATGATAGACATTACAATTTTTTTGTTTTTATTTAATATATTTTAACACCCCTTTTTTTAAGAAACACTGATACCAATTTTGTACAAAAAAATAATCTTTTGTTATATACTTTATATCTTTTAAAAAGTGCACTTATTTTAACCTGATAATCAGCCAAAGTTATTTCTTTTGCTTTAATTTTTTCTCACTCTCTTCCTGAACTTTTAGCAATTGCAACCTGTTCTAGAATCTTAAACAAAACTTCTCGATCATCATCTTCTGCTATTTTATTTTTCCGAATAATTCCACATTTCTCACACTTGTAGACAATCTTTTTCATATCTCCTCCCACAATTTCAATATCTACTGGACGCAAAATTCCTTGACATTCTTCATCTCTATCACCTGGATTTTTATCCACATGTTTTGAACATAAACACTTTATACAATGATCACGACAAGTCTGCAAAGCTGGAATATTTTTCTGCCCACATATTTCACAAACAAATCCTTCGTTCATTTTGGTAAATCGTTTAACTCTTAGTTTTTTTACCATTTCCACTTCATACTATTCATCACAATAAAAAAAGGAATTCTTCTTTTTATAAATTCCAATTTGTTTTTAGAAATAATGACAAAGTTTAAAGATTATTCAATTCCCCCAAAAGATCTTCTTCTGAATTTTTTTCAGCAGCTTCATGCTCAGCTTCCCTTTTTCGTAATTGTGCTTGCTCTTCCGATCTAATTCTAGCCTTTTCTTGTACTCTTTTTGCAACTACCTCTGGATCCTCAACAACTTTCTTTTTATTATATTTAGCATCAATTTCAGCCAATTTTTGTCGTTCTCTCACCAAAATATTCCGTAATTTCTCCGTCTGATCCATATTCATTACCTCAGTGAGATTAAACCAATACTGCCGTTCTCCGTCATTCATGGATTCTGAAAGCATCACCAATTCAATAAGACCCTGATCCTCCTGAATCAGTTTTTCTGAAATTTTAAAATCCGCAATCCCCTTGCCTGATGGCGTTTTAAGCGCTTGAAGGTTTGTGGTCGTTGTCCCTGAAGTTTGTGTTTGTGTCATGTGATATTATTCAAATTTTATTTTTCTCTGCCATAAAAAAGCATTGCATTTTCTTCTTGCTCGTCCAATCGTTGTATTGCTTCCTTCAATTTGATAGAAAAATCTTGAGCATTGTATTTAATTTTTATCCCATCTTCAAGACCTGGAAAATCTATTTCCAATTCACCTTTATCAAATTCAAAAGTTCGATCCACTTCAAATGTTCCCTCATCATCAATATAATAATTAGCAATATAAATCAGATCATCAATTCGACAACCTTTCTTTAATAAATTCGCAGCAAATTTATCATTTTCACAAACTACTAAAAATTTATTTAACCCTTTTCTCTGATCATCATTTAAATTTTCAAACGAAAAATCCGTAACCCCATCGATTTCCTTAATGGATAACTTTCCACCATATTTATTTACTTCTTTTTCTAACTTTAATTTTAGTACTTGTTTTACTTCTTGCGTCACTGTAATTGAATCATTCAGACCACCTGGATTATCAATTTCAGCAATTAGATTTTGATATTTCGTTTCTGGTCCTTTCTTTTGTTCTTCTGTTTGCTCTCCATTGATAAAATCTAAAACAAAATCCGGCAACCAGCTCTTGATATCCATCAAAAACTTTTCAAAAAACGAAATTTTTCCTTCTGCTTTTTGAACATCAATCCATTCTACAAAATCCATTGATCCTTTTCCTGTTTCCCTAACATAAGTTTCATATTTTGTATCCCAATCACTCCCAATATATCCCTTTTTAATCGTCTGCATTTTGTTCCTCAAAAATTGAAGATCTGTTTTCTCTAATTCTTCATCTGTTCCAAAAGCTTTAAAACTTCCTTCGATATCATTCAATGTTGTACCTTTAAGAATTTCTCTTATTTTTACTTCTATTTCATCTTTTATCTTCTTTGGATCATCTAATTTTCCATCTTTCAATGCAGCATAAAGAGTTGCTTGCAATTTCGCATTGACCACTTTTTTCAAAATTGGATCATTTCCAATAAAAGTAAATCCAAATGCTTCAAAATTCCCAACAAGTCCACTAAAAGCACCTTGTATCTTCTCAATCCCTTTCCCTCCAAACGAAGTTTCGAATGATTTTATATTTATCACATCCTTCGCTAATTTTTTTTCCTGCGTAAGTGCTACATTTCCATTTTTTCCTTTCACAAATTCTCGATTTTTTGAAAGCCAATTCTCTACTCTCCCATACACCGCATCAGTAAAAAGCCTATAAAACTCATCCATTTGATTTTTTTGACCCGTTTTTTTTCTAGCCTTCTCAACTAACGATGAAATATTAAATTTCGGATCAGCATTGAGAAGACTCGTTTGTTCTCTACTAAGTGTTACTCTGTCTGCTTCTCTCTCAATATCTTCTACTTCCACTCCTGCTTCACCCCTTCTTTGTGCTTCAACTGCTTGCAACTTAAGTATTTTAAATTGCTGTTGAGTTAAACTCTCAATGGAAGATAATATTTTGTCTTTTGTCTCCTTTTTTCTCCAAATATCTGGCAAGCCTTCAAAAAAGTTTTTTATGTCTGTCTTGTAACCATCAAGCGTATAAGTTGATTCTAATAATTTCGTCTGAACCGTCTTTTGATATTTCCCTGCATAATAAATTTCTAACTTTATTTGAACCTCTGGATTATCAAGCTTTTCTTGGATTTTTATTAAAAGTTCCCGCACAGTTGCTAACCCCAATGCATCTGATAGTAAAGTTAACTCTACTTTTATGTTTTCTGGTAATGTATTCAAACTAACCTCCAAAATCTCCCTTGAGAGTTCTTTTAACGCTGCAGCAAAGCCAAAATTTATTTCTAACGCATCAAGCTTCTCTGCAGTAGGATTATATTCTTGTACCTGCTCTATCTTTTTTTTCAGTTGATCTGGATTTTGTGCTTGTGTCATTTTTATCTGATAATTTTATATTTTTCTGCTTAGCTCTTTCTATTTCATTAATTAATGTTTTTCTTAATATCCTCTATTTGCTTATATACACCTTTCTTTTTAAAATCGATTTCAACCGTCTCTTTTCCTCCTTTAATTTCTATGACCAACCCATCAGTATCATTCTTTTCTATCATTATGTCATCTCTACTATCCAATGCCTCTAGCGTCTTTAAACTTTGTAATTGCAATCCTTTTGTTCGAGCTAATTTCATATAATCACTCACTCCATCTCCCAAAACATTAGTTTCAAACCAATCCATTTCATCCACTCCTCCTGATTCTGATTCCATAAATGTAAAATATGCTTTTCGAAAATCTATCGTTGATGAACTTCTTTGTTGATAAAAATTATTAATATTAATATTTTTCCATTCTGGTTTCTTCAAAAAATCATCCAAACTTTGTTCATAAACTTCTTCTGGATCTCTCGCTTTTTCCTTCAACCCATCTCTTTGTCCTTTTACTTTTTCTTCTATTTTTTTCGTCTCCTCATTCTCTCCAAACATTGATGACAAACCATTGTTAATTTTCATAAAGAGCCCTTTGAGCATCAAAAACAATCGCTCAAACCCAGTCATTTGTACATCTTCGTTTAAATATTCAGTAAACGATTTATCAATCTTTCCACTTCGCAATAACACTGCGTAATCCGTAGCATATTGAGTATCTAGATACACATCTGGAATATCCTCAATATATCTATCTACCTTTTCTTGAATATTCTTTTTTACTGTTGTTTCAATTTCCTCAATTGTTTTTCCATCTAATTTCGCTGTATATTCGGCAATTCTTGCTTGCACCCTGACATCCAAGGTGTCAAAAATTTCCTTCACTTTTGCAGGATCTTTTTGTACATTTTGAGCTTCTGCCATAGCTAACTCAAACTCATTTGCCATATCTAAAGCATTTACAAATTTTTGCATCTCAGTCATATCCTTCACTTCAATCTTTTTTCCTTTTGCCGTGAGCTTGTTAAGTAATTCTCCAGCTTTTTGTTCTGTTACATTAACTCCACTCTTCGCAAAAGAATCTTCAACTTCTTTTACTTCCTTTTTCTTTGTTTGTAAAAAAGGATTTTCTATTGCAATTCTGATCGTATTCCAACTTGCTGTAAGATTGCTCGCTAAAACTTCCCCATCTATAATTTTTCCCCCATTTACCCTCAAAGATTCTTTTATAATATTTTCAAAATAATACAAAATCTGTGGAGCTTGTACTTCTGCATCAAGAGATGTTATTTCTTTCGCTGGTTCAAGTTTTTTTATTTCAGCTAAAATTTGCTCTTTGCTTTTTCCAGCCAAACTTGTATCCAATGATTTCATTTCCTTATGCACTACAAGTGGATTTGTTAAATCAGCAGTTAAAAAATGTTTCACCACAACCATTTGCTGATTTTGATTTAATGCCACAATATTTTCACATCCCAAAACATCTCCTAAAAATTTATTCACAAATTCTGCCACCATTTTAGGCGTAATTGATTTAGACTCAAACGCTTTTAATTTGTCTTTAAACTTGATTATATTAGGACTCAATGCTGGATTAATTATCTCTTTTTCTAAATTTCCAAGATTTACTTTAATCCCTATTTGAACCCCTTCCAATGCATCGTTTTGCATTGTATCAGCTTGCATTGAAGTCTTTTCTTCCAAATTTCCCATTTTATTGATATTTATCGACCTATTATACCATAAAAAGGCTTTTTTTACAAATCCTTCAATTGCTTATCAAATTTCTTCTCAAAAACCTCCATTTCCGCTTCCTCATGCGCTTTTATCTTTTTATTCAACACTTCTATTTCTTCCTGAGATTTTACTTCTCCTCCGAAAGCACTCTTTCTGGATTTTTTACTATGTTTCCAATGTTTCTTAAAAAATCTCACAATAAAAATTTATAAATCCTAGAATTTTAGCATAATTGGAATAAAAAAACAATTTTATGAACATAAATAACGCTAAAAAACGCATTGAAAAACTCCGAATCGAACTTTGGGATGCCAATAAAGCATATTTTAACGAAAACCGTGAAATCATACCTGAATCAATACGAGATCAACTAAAAAAAGAACTTATTGAGTTAGAAAACCAATTTCCCGAACTACTAGATGCTAATTCTCCCACCCAAAAAGTCGGCGTTCCTCTTTCGGGAAAACTTCCAAAAGTAAACCATAAAACTCAAAAATTTTCTCTTGCTGATGCTTTTTCCGCAGAAGAATTGCGTGAATTTGACGAACGCGTGAAACGATTTTTAAAGACAGAAAAAATCGAATATTCTTGTGAACTCAAAATTGATGGACTTAACCTCACTCTATGGTATGAAAAAGGTATTTTAGTTCGAGCAATATCCCGTGGAAATGGTATTACTGGCGAGGATGTCACTCACACTATTAAAACCTGTGAGAACCTTCCACTTCAACTCCCTGACCCAATCGATCTGGAAATCTCTGGAGAAGTTTTTATCACAAAAAAAGACTTTCAGACTATCAATAAGTCTCTTTCTAACTCATCTGATACTCTATCTGAATCGTTTGCCAATCCTCGAAATCTTGCCGCTGGTACAGTACGACAACTTGATCCATTTATTGCATCCGGACGGCACCTCCGAATTTTTCTCTATGAATTGGGAAAAAACAATCTTTCTGATGACAAAATACCTAAAAATCAAAAAGAATTTTTCCATTTCCTCGAAACACAAAACCTTCCCCATGAACCAGATTTCAGAGTTTTCCACAATGTGGAAAAAGTGATCAAATTTTGTGATCAATGGAGTAATCCAAAAAAACGAGAACAACCATGGTATGAAATTGATGGTATTGTTATAAAAATTCATAATTTTCTGCTTCGAAAAAGACTTGGTCATACTGCTAAAACAGCTAAATATGCAATCGCTTATAAATTTCCCGCAGAAGAAAAATACACGCGTCTGCTCGATGTTCATTTCCAAGTCGGACGAACTGGAGCTATCACCCCAGTCGGTATTTTGGAGCCAGTGGAAATTGCTGGATCTACTGTTGCTCGAGCAACTCTGCACAATCCTGAAGAAATTTTGAGAAAGAGAGTAAAAATCGGTGACCAAGTCATCATCCGAAAAGCTGGTGATATCATTCCAGAAATACTTGAACCTATTGAAAAACTACGAGAAGGCACCGAAAAAGACATTGTTTTCCCAAAAAATTGTCCTGAATGTGAAACACCTATTGATTTTTCCGAAATTGTACCACGATGTTTGAATACAGAATGTTCTGGAGCCCATCGTCAACGACTTTTTTATTTCGCCGATACATTGAAAATCGACGGACTGGGTAAAAAAACAATCGAATACTTACTTGATTTAGAGCTTATTCACACACCAGCGGATCTATGGAAACTCAATCAATTTGATTTAGCACTTCTGCCAAATTTCAAACACAAAAAAATTTTCAATCTCTTAAATAGTTTAGAAACAAAAAAAAGAATGGAACTCTGGGAAATCTTTGCTGGATTGGGTATCCGCATGATCGGTAAAGAAAATGCAAAAATATTTGCACACTATTTTCGAGATAAATTCCACTCACCTTCCATCAAATCTTTTAATCAAATCATTAAAAGAAACTTCTCCATTGAAAGTTTTTCCAATATAGATGGTATTGGAAAAAAAGTAGCAGAACAATTTTTAAACTACCTTGAAAAAGCAAGTACCAAAAAACTTTTTGGAACATTCGAAACCATTGGACTAGAAATTTATTGGCCGAAAATTCGAACGAAAAATCTAAAATTTTTAGACAAAACATTCCTCATTACTGGAAGTTTCGAAAATTTTTCTCGAGATGAACTAAAAAAAATCATTACTGATGAAGGCGGAAAAATCCTCAGTGCTGTTTCCAAAAACCTTTCTATTCTGTGCGCTGGCAACAAACCAGGATCCAAATTAAAAAAAATAGAAACATTCAACGAAATTTTGGACATAAAAATTGAAATCTGGAATGAATCGCAAATTTTAAAGAAATGTGAGATAAAATCTTCCACAACTTCAAAAACACAGAATTCTCTGTTTTAGATTTGTGCACCAGTTTCCATGCACCACTACCTCATTCCTGCGTAGGCAGGAACCCATTCAATATTTTACATAAAAACAGTGTTTCCTTAAGGAAATAACGATTTCTTTTGACGCATTAGAAAAATATTTTAGAATCCCACAGAAAAATTTTTGTTATTTAAATATCGCATGAAAAAGCAGATCATAAACCGTTTTTTATTTATTGTTGGAATCATCTTTCTCACTAGCTTTTTTGCTATTCCTTCTCAATATTGGGGAAAGATATTTGGCGAAGATTCAGTATTCGTTAACAAACTCAGTGAATTCGAAATCGCACTTGGTCTAGATCTTGCAGGCGGAACTGAACTTGATTATCGTATTGATCTTTCCGATGCTATCGCACAAAATTCAGACGATGATCCTCAAAATAATCTCAATCTCACTAGTATTGTAGAATCCGTGAGAGATGCTCTTGAACGACGAGTTAATCCTGCTGGTGTCGGAGAAATTATCGTAAAATTGTCTTCTATGAATAATGAGGAACATGTACTTATTCAAATGCCACCAAATACGGATGTCAAAAAAGCTAAAAAAGATGCTGAAAAGGATAATCGACTTGAATTCTTCGAGGAAAATCCTGAGCTAGAAAATGAATTTCGAATAAAAATTGCTTCAGAATTAACAAAAATTAACAATACAAATTTTATTACAAAAGCAAAAGAACTCGAAAAGGAGAATAAAATTGTAAAATATGAAATATTTGATCCAGTTTTTAAAAACGCTTTTTCTGATACTGATTTTGCAGACAAATTGTTAGCCGCTACTCCTGGACAAATTTTACAAACAATAATCGATACTAGAATCGATCCTATCTATAAAATAGGAGAAGATGGACAAATTAAATTTGAGGGCATGCCATACCCTAGAGAAGTTTTAACCATCGCTCGAGTAACAACGAAAGAAATCGAGGAAAGAGAACAAACAATCCCTGCTGAGGCAAGTGCCAGACATATTTTATTGGCCTACACAGGCGCAATGCGAGCAGGAGACGATGTACCATACAAAACTGCCGAAGAAGCTAAAACCAAAGCAGAAGAACTTTTGGAACAATTGAAAAATGAAGAAGATTTTGCAAAACTAGCTCAAGAATTTTCCACTGGACCAAGTAAAGAAATGGGTGGTGATCTTGGAACTTTTAAAAAAGGAACCATGGCTGCTCCTTTTGAAGAGGCTGTTTTTTCACTTGAAACTCCTCAACTCGTACAAAATATTGTAGAAACTGATTTTGGATTTCATATCATTGAAGTACAAAGTATTACTAAAGAAAGAGTTGAAAAAATACAAGAACCAAAAGTAGGATACGAACTCATCTCTTGGGACAAGTCTAACATGAACTGGATGCCTACATCTCTCGGCGGCGCACAACTTGATATTGCTTCCGTAGGATTTGATCAAGTAGGAAACGCAATGGTAAATCTTCGATTTGATGAAGAGGGAGGTAATCTTTTTGGAGAAATTACTGGAAGAGTTTCAGCAAAAAGTTGTGGTGAAAATCCTTGTCGACTGGGAATCAAAGTAGGCGGTATTTGGCTCACACAACCAACCGTTCGAGAAAAAATTATAGGTCGAAACTCTCAAATTACTGGAAACTTCACTTTCGAAGAAGCACATGAACTGGCTGATGGATTAAACTTGGGTGCTATTGATGCTCCAGTAATTTTGAGCGGACAAACAACAATTCAAGCCGAACTTGGAAAAAATCAATTACAAAAAAGTCTCAAAGCTGGAGCCTTTGGATTCTTAGCTACTATGATCTTCATGATTATATTTTATCGATTTGCTGGTATTATCGCTTCTCTTTCGTTAATAATCTACGCAGGAATGTTCATTATGATTCTTAAAATTTGGCCAGAAAGTTTTGGAGGTCCGATTGTTTTGAGTCTAGCTGGAGCAGCTGGTATTGCACTTTCTGTAGGACTTGCGGTAGATGGAAACATCTTAATTTTTGAACGAATGAAAGAAGAACTGCGAAGAGGTCGTAGTTTACTTCAAGCAATTGATCTTGGTTTTGAACGAGCTTGGACAGCGATTCGAGATTCCAATCTCACGACACTTCTTATCTGTCTCATTCTCTTTTTCATTGGAAGTTCTATTATCAAAGGATTCGCTATTACTTTGATTGTTGGAACACTTTTATCGATGTTTACTGCTATTATTATTTCACGAAACTTAATTCGATTTTTCTTGCTCTTTAAACCCCTTCAAAAAGCATCTCTCTTTGGCGTAAACGAGTCTGATATAGGAAAAAAAGAAATCGGAGCTAAAATCCGAAAACGAAAAAAATAATTACATTTTTTTAAAAATTTAAAAACAACTCATTAATAATTTCGCCATGAACATTACAAAACTACGAAAACTTTGGTTTACTATTTCTGGACTGCTTATCTTGTTGAGCTTTACAGGAGTAAGTATCTTTGGACTCAATTTTGGACTTGATTTTACTGGTGGAGCTAGATGGGATATTGATTTTGAAAAATCGGTTAAAGTAACCAATGAAACACTAAAAGAGTTTTTTAACAAACAAAAAGTACTCACACAAGACACAAAGATTCAACAATCAGAAGAAGGAACTTTCTTGATTACTCTTCAAGATTTAGATGATAAAACAATTCAAGCCATTGCAGTTAATCTCCGTGAAACCATTGGAAATTTTACTGAAAAATCATACCGAAAAGTTGATTCTAGTATTGGAGCTAGTTTCAAAATAAAAGCTTTTTATACTATACTCACCGCTCTTGGAGTAATGATTCTTTTTGTAGCTTTTGCTTTCCGAAAGATTCCTTCCGCTATCAATCCTTGGCGATTTGGAGGAGTAGCAATTCTAGCCCTTTTCCATGATATTATAATCGTTTTAGGAATATTCACAGTTCTAGGATATTTTGTCGGTACAGAACTTGATCTACCTTTTATTACCGCCTTGTTGGCAACTCTTGGATTTTCAATCAATGATACCATTGTGATATTGGACCGAGTAAGAGAAAATATCCGACTGCAAAAAGCACATGAAACTTTCGAAGACACAATTGAAAAATCCGTACAACAAACAATCATTCGATCAATCAATACTTCGATTTCAACACTTCTCCCGCTTCTTGGACTGCTTTTCTTTGGTGCAAGTTCTATCTTTTACTTTATACTCGCATTAACCATTGGAATCGCCATAGGAACATATTCTTCAATCTTCTTAGCAGCTCCAGCGTTAATAACTTGGAAAAACTGGTCGGATAGTAGAGATTAACTCTTTATTTTTATTGTTGGCCATCTAAATCCTTTGCCCTTTCTTGTTTCGATATAGCCTTTTCTAACCGTTTCCAAGCTCGATGTGATGCTCGTGCCTCTTGGAGTCCTGTTGCTATATTTCCATCAAGAGTTCTTTTATTTCCTCTGTTTTTCCCAAATGCTAACATCTCTTTTACTTCCTTTAATTGAAATTCTCTAGTTAAATCTCTTTTTAATAAATTATCAAGATCATTTGCATCTATTCCAACACCATAACTCTGTACTGTAACTTTTGGCATTCCTCCCTCTACTTTTGTAATGGTTACAAATGCATCATTTTCCCCTGATCCATAATCCACACCTTCCCAATCAAGTCCAAACTGAACCTTATTTCCATATATTTTGAATTTTTCTTTTTCGACTTCATCTCCAATGATATCCTCCATATCTCCATCAAAACCACATGCCTGCACGAGAAAATCTTTCACAAAGCTATTAATCTTTTTATATTCATCAAACCCTCCTTCTTTCTTAATTGTCTGAATATTTTTAAATGCCAATTCACTTTGAACAAACGGCAAATTTTGTACTAAAAGTTTTTGAAAAGCTGCTTCATTTTCTTTTCCTGCTTGCAACTGTTTTACAAACTCATTTCCACCACTTTTCTGCAACTGATCACCTCCAATACGAATCATTGTCTTTTCTTCACCAGGTACCTGTACATCCACGATAAATCCATTTTTTAGTAAATCTGCTCCAAGTTCTTTTGTATTTATATACCGAGCATTTGTTAGACGAATACCCGTTACATTTATTCCTTCATAAAAATTATTAGTCCCTCCCATAATCTCATCAAGATCAAGCTCAATCTCTCCTGTAACTTTTCCTAACTGTTGTTCCAATGAAGTGCTTCTAATATCTTTTATACCTAGCTCTTTCGCCACTTTTCTCCCACTAAGATTAGGACTATCTAAGCCTGCCCCATTTACAATAGCCTTTTTTGCTTCCTTCAAAACCACAGCTGAAGCTACTTTTGCTCTTTCAGCTATTGCCGCTATATCTTCTACATTTTCGCTATTTGAAATATAAACATCTTCTTCTATATGTTCTAAATTATATTTTTCTTCTATTTTTTCAATTTCTGCTTTTTGTTTCACTTCTAGTTTCTTTTTATTTATTTGTTTCATTTTTTCCTTTCGTTGTTCCAATTTTAATTCTTTTTTTAAGTCTAGTTTATTTACCTTTGGTTTTTGTGATAATTCCCTTATTTTCTCAATATGAATCACTGTTTCACCATTCGTTTTGGTAAAAGAAACAATATCTCCTGGATGAATCAATTTAGCATTAGTCAAAGTCGTTTCAAAAGTTGTGTTCGTTCCATCTGACAAAATCACTTTTGTATTCCAATTGATATTAATATCTTTTTTTGAATGATCTATTTCTTTACCTACATTTTCTTCTTCTCCTTTCCATTTCGCCGTAGCGGCTTTATCAAATCCAAAGGCAATCCGTGAAAGATTATCACCATCTTCTACAGTGTATTTTTCTTTAGTAAAATCGAAATTTTCATCTTCTTCAATTTTATTAATGAGAGATTGTGCTATCTGGTCTCTAACCGTGTTGTGTTTGTTTGATTCTACTTCTACTACTGGTTCTGGTGTTACTGGTTCTACTTTTACTGGTTCTACTTTTACTGGTTCTACTTTTACTGGTTCTACTTTTACTGGTTTTACTTTTACTGGTTCTACTTTTACTACTGGTTCTGGTTTTACTTCTTTTGGCGAAAAATACTTCTTCTGAAGTTCTTCTTTTTCTTTTTCAAAGTCTCTAATAATATTATTTAATTCCATCCTATCAACAGAATCCCAAAACCCCTCATCAGCCTTATCCATCATCTCTTCAAATACTGTTTGCAATTCAGCAAAATATTGGTTTGCTTGCAATGAGTTTTTCTCCACACCATCTGGTAAATCTCCTGCTGATTTCTTTAATAATCTAAATCTCACTTGATCCTGCCGATAATTCGAGTCATTTTTCCAGTCATGTTTAAAATCAACATCATCCACAAATACATCAAACCTTTCTTTGAACTGCTCACCAGTTATCCCTAAATATTTTTCTTTGAGTTTATTTATCTTTTTTTCATTCTGGTCGTATGTCTCTTGAGTTTTTTCTAATTCCATATCTAAATTTTGTAATTCTTGCAAAAAATTTGTTTTTTTAGAACCTTCATCAGGCAATCTCTTCAATCTCCGTGCTATTTCATCAATAGTTTGATTTATTTTTGTCTCCGTATGACTCTTTCCATTGGAGCCTATCACTGTCTTCTTTGCCGCATCTACCTGCTCCTGAAAATCTGGAATATCAGACCCCATAAATATAAATTTTGTATTATCTATTCTCAGTTGGGAAAAAAGTAATTTCATAATATTGTGTAAATAATTTGTTTATTAAATGTCATCAAGCTCAGCTTCGAGTTCTTCAAGAGAATCTAGTTCTTTTGAATGATCCTTTTCTTCTTTCTTTACTCGTGAATAGGTTTGCACTTGTCTGAGAAGTGTTTGGGCTTTGGTATATTTTTCTTTTAATATTTCAAGCTCCTTTGCTTCAATAGCTACCCCCTCTTCAAGCATAGCAATGAACTTTGCTAAATCTTTCTCTGTCATCTGCGGTACAATTTTATCAATCCACTCATTCTTTTGAGCTTCCTCTGGAATAAAATTACTTTGTCCTATGAGAATAATCGCTTCTGCTTTTAAATCAGCCATATAAGGGATAATTTTAAAACTATCCTTTCATTGTACCATAAAAAAACTCTTTTCTCAAGAAAAAATCTTCGCCTTCAAATTAAATTTCTATTCTAGATAATATACTTTCTCTAAAAAAGTTTTGACATTTGTTTTTTTATTTAGTAAGATACTCTGAACACTTCGCTTAGAAATTAATAAAAACAAGCGGATAGTGCTCAAAACCAATCAAATCGATCTTTTACAATTCAATTTCCGTGGAGAGAAACGAGTAAATGAAATGAAAGCTCCCACTTTCATTTCCGAAAATAAAAATAAAACCAAAATAGAAGGTTCCTTTCTCCTTTGAGTGCATAAACGAGTTTTTTCAGGTTTATAATTTGAAAATATGGTTCTCATCGGCTTTTCATTACTTTATTGTAATGTTTCTGGATCACTTCATCGATTTCATTTTGTTCGGAACTCATTTTCTTTTTTTCTTCCTTCGTGTTTCTTTTTTTCTCGTAAAATCTGATCCGTTGGTCGATTCGAAAATGAGTTTTCATTTACTCTTTTCTCTCCGCTTTGCGATGAGGTCTCTAAAGCATTTACTACTTTTCTAGATCCCCTCTCACAAAACGAAGAAGAAAAAGTGTCTTAATTTAAAAAACCTTTGTCTAAAAGGACGACTCTTTAAGCCGCCCTTTTTCTCAAATCGTTTTCGAGGTTTTACTTTTCAATCCGTAATTTATCATTTTTTAACTTTATTGTCAAAAAAATCACAAACTTACAACAAGGATTCCGTAGGTGAATCGGTTATTTTTACCCAAGCAAGGCGAGAGTTTCGGGGCTAGTTATCCCTGAATTCTCCGCGGAAAACTTCTCTCTTCATTAAAGACATCGAAGTTTTCCGCTTGAATTCACCTTTATTCCATCTTCAACTTTTTTGAATCGACTTTCTTTTGTCGGTGTTTTTTTGTACCTGGTTTTTCTGATGAATAACTAATAAATAACTTTGTTTATTATTTCTCTATCACCGCAGTTACAATCCCTTCTATATCAAATCCACATGCTTTTTGTTGTTGTTCCACTGTTGCATGTTTAATAAATTCGTCACCAATACCCAATATCTTCACGCTATTTTTATAGCCATTTTCTGCAGCAAATTCCAACACTGCCGAACCCGCACCACCTTTTTTGCTTCCATCTTCAACCGTAATAATTTTTTCAAACTGTTTGAACACCTCATGCAAAAGGATTTCGTCTAATGGTTTTACAAACCGCATATTAAAATGTGCTGGATTACTTTTTTTGGTTTCTAATATCTTTTTAGCCTCTATTACAAAATTACCAGGATGTCCAAAGGATAAAATTGCTGTTCCTTTTCCATCCGAAACTTTTTCTCCTTTTCCAATCTCTATAATTTCAAACGGTTTTTTCCAATCTTTCTTTACTCCTTTCCCTCGTGGATATCTGATTGCAAAAGGCGCTTTTCGGTTTTTATAAGCTGTATACATAAGATTTCGCAACTCAATTTCATTCATCGGAGCTGCTATAATCAAATTCGGAAGCAGTCTCAAATAAGCCATATCAAAAACTCCATGATGTGTTTCACCATCTTCCCCAACTAACCCAGCTCGATCTAAACAAAAAATAACCGGAGTAGATTCAATACAAACATCATGAATAATTTGATCATACGCTCTTTGAGCAAAAGACGAATAAATCGCACAAAACGGAATCAATCCTTCGCTAGCCAATCCTGAAGCAAAAGTTACCGCATGTTGTTCACAAATCCCCACATCAAATGCTCGCTTTGGAAATATTTTCATCATCAAATTAAGCGAAGATCCTGTCGGCATAGCTGGAGTAATCCCCACAATATTTTTATCTTTCCCTGCCAATTCCACCAAAGTATGCCCAAAAACCTCTTGGTACTTCAAAATTCCATCATTTTTAACCAATATTCCTTCTAATTTATTTGGAAATTTTAAATTTTTATGTTCTTCTTGCTGATTAAACCCATTCGTCGAATGCCACTTGGTTTGCTCTTTTTCTGCTGGCATAAAACCCTTTCCTTTCGTCGTCAAAATATGCAAAATTTTGGGACCTGGATACTTTTTGATAACTTCAAGTTCCTTCACCAAATTTTCAACATCATGTCCATCAAAAGGACCAAAATATCGAAAATTAAGTACTTCAAAAAAATTATGCTCCTTCAACAAAAGATTTTTAAACTGCTGCTCAATTTTTGCAGCAAATCTGTCCACATTCCCACCCATTTTCCCCGTTCCTTGTAAGGCATCTTTGATACTTCGACGCAGATAATTGAAGGATTTTGACTTCGTTAACTTAAACATATAATTTTTCAAAGCACCTACATTTGGATCAATAGAAATCTGATTATCGTTAAGCACAACCAATAAATCTGCTTCTGAAACCCCTGCATTATTAAGACCCTCAAATGCTACCCCTCCCGTCAATGCTCCATCCCCTATCACAGCAATATGTCGGCGATTCTCCCCCTTTAAACACGAAGCAGTTGCCATCCCCAATGCAGCTGAAATCGAGATTGAAGAATGTCCTGCCACGAAACTGTCATACTCACTTTCTGATTTTTTCGGGAAACCACTCAAACCACCTTTTTTTCTATTAGTATGAAACTTTTTTCGACGCCCAGTTAAAATTTTATGTCCATAAGCCTGATGTCCAACATCCCAAACAATCTTATCTTCTGGTGTATTAAACACATAATGAAGTGCCACCGTAAGCTCCACCACTCCCAAACTAGATCCGAAATGCCCTCCATTATCTGCTACATTATCAATGATAAAATTCCTTAAATCAGCACAAATATTTGGTAAATCCGATACTTTAAAAGTTCGCAAATCTTCTGGTAAATCTATTTTTTTCAAATAGGTTCCTGTTTTCAAAATATTTGAAGCATCTTTCATAAACACTAATAGCTTAATGAATAATTCAAAATATAGAAATATGTTAAAGAAATACTGAAAAAAAACAAAAATGTTTCCAAGGTCGACCTTTATTTATAAAACCCTATAATTCCACTAACTTTAAATAATGATTACTTTAATGTCTTCTAAAACACTTTTTCTTGCCTTTCCTCGCGGATTTTGTGCTGGCGTAAATCGTGCGATTTTGACAGTTGAAAAAGCCCTTAAAAAATTCGGAACACCTCTCTATGTAAACCACGAAATCGTTCATAATCAATTTGTGGTGAACAATTTCAAACGCCAAGGCGTTATTTTTACCGATAATTTAGAAGAAATCCCTTCTCATTCTATTTATATCTTTTCAGCTCATGGAGTTTCACCACAATTTCGAATCAAAGCGGAAGAAAAAAAACTCAAAATCATTGATGCTACTTGCCCTCTCGTAACCAAAGTCCATTGGGAAGCTCAAAAGTTTGCAGAAGAAAGACAAAAAATATTTTATATCGGACAAAAAGACCATCAAGAATTTTTAGGCGTTAAGGGAATCGGAAATATTGAGCTTTTAGAAAACCTTGAAAGTGTTGAAAAACTCAAATCTCAAAATTTTAAAAACACACGCGTAGTTTGTCTTTCTCAAACTACTCTTTCTGTCGATGATACACAATCGATTTTAAAGGCACTCAAACAAAAAATTCCACATGTCCGCACACCAGAAGATATTTGTTATGCCACTACTAATCGACAAAAAGCAGTCAAAAATTTGGCTGAAATTTGCGATTTTATAGCTGTCATTGGCTCAAAAAATTCTTCTAACTCAAATAAACTCGTTACCACCGCACAACAACTAGGATGTCCTTCTCAACTTTTTGAAAATGCCGAATCCATCAATGACCAAATCTTCCAATATGAAAAGATTGGTCTAACTTCTGGTGCCTCCGTACCAGAAATTTTAGTAGAAAATATAATCCAAATCTTTAAAATAAAACAAGATCATTTAAAAATAGAAGAAATAAAAATTTTCGACGAAACAGTTACCTTCCCTCTCCCTCAAATATAGCAAACACTAATAAATAACTATGAATTTTCTCCTACATGCACTCGACAAAGCTCTTTTAACACCTATTCGTGCGTGCAAAAAACGCTATATTCCTCTGCTATTTATTTATTTTTCTTATGGTGCTTCGGCTTTTTCAGCTATTGCTCTAAGTTTTTGGGAAAAAGAAACTATAAGCTTATCTGCACAGCAACTTATTGCTATTTCTGTGTGGATAATGATTCCTTGGACTGTCAAAATGGTCTTTGGTCAAATGGTGGATTCAGTTAAAATCTTCGGTTCTCGCCGAAAAATTTATATTTTAATTGGTGCTTTTTTCATGATTTTGGGAAGTATTTTGCTAGCAGGACTCGCAGGAAGATATTCTTTTTTCATGACATTGGGTTCAGAATATTCCCTATATTTACTTTCTCTGCTCTTTTCAACTCTCGGATTTGTGATCCAAGATGTGACAGCAGATACTATGACAACAGAAGTGGTAGAAACAGAAAACAAAACAGAAGAAGAAATACAGTCTGAAATCGCTATGGTGCAGGTTCTTGGTCGCTTAGCATTATCGGTAGCTGGATTCGCCGTAGCAGGACTAGGAGGTTGGTTAGCCGCAACATTTTCGTATGAATCTATTTTCTGGTCTACACTTATCATTCCAATCATTTCTATTTTGGGAGCACTTTTTGTGAAACTCGAAAAATTTGAAGACAAACTCATTCCCCCTCTCGACTATAAAATATTCGGCGGCGGAATCGCTTTTGGTGCTTTTTCCATATTTATGGGAATAAATGATTTCCCTTTTTCACAAGAAATCGTATTCATCGTTTCCTTTATACTGTTATCTACCATGCTCTTTTTCGTCGCCAGACACTTGCCGCGTTCTCAATGGAAAGTATTATTTGGTGCTATGGCTGCCATTTTTCTCTATAGAGCAACTCCTTCAGTTGGTCCAGGACTCAACTGGTGGACCATCGATATCCTCGAATTTGATCAGAAATTTTTCGGTGTTTTAGCACAAATTGGAGCAGCCACCGCACTAGCAATTTTATGGCTTTTTTCTAGCTTTATCACCAAATATCCACTTCGAACTGTACTTATTTTTCTTATTTTCGTGGAAACTATTATGAGTTTGCCTGAACTCGGATTGTACTTTGGTATCCACGAATATCTTGGTATGAATGCTCAAACTATCGCATTATTTGATACCGCACTCTCTAGTCCTCTTGTCCATATTTCTATGGTTTTGATACTCAGTTTAATCGCGTTTTATGCCCCAAAAGGCTACCGTGGTACTTGGTTTGCAATTGGAGCCAGCTTCACCAATCTAGCTTTGACAGCTGGCAGCCTCTTTACAAAATATCTCAATAAAATCTTTATCGTTACCCGAGAAGTCCAAAATGAAGCAGGAGAGATTCTTTCAACACAAAATTATGATAATCTTGGTTCTCTCCTTATCACCGTTATTATTATTTCATTCTTTATGCCTCTGCTTGCCGTATTTCTTTTCTTACCCAAGAAAAAGAAAAAACAACCAAATAATATAGACTTTCCAGAAGAAGTAGGTGTACCACAAAGTGTTTTTGAACGAAGACCATAAAAAACAAAAAAAATGATAAAACAAAGAACAAGTCATACAGTAAATATTGGTACGATTTCTATCGGAGGAAACTTTCCTATTGCGATACAATCCATGACCAATACACCTACTGAAAATGTAAAAGAAACTTCTCAACAAATATTAGATTTAAACGCTGCTGGAGCACAAATCGTACGAATTACTATCAATGATATAAAAGCCGCTTTAGCCGTACCTAAAATCATTGAAATTGTCAGAAAAAAGTCTAGCGTTCCGTTAGTTGGAGATTTTCATTTCAATGGCAATTTGTTACTTCAAAAAGTACCCGAATGTGCTCAACTTTTAGATAAATATCGTATCAATCCCGGCAATGCTGATAACAAAAACTTTAGAGAAATGTGCGAAATAGCCCTAAAAAATCAGAAGCCAATTCGAATTGGAGTTAATTCGGGCAGTCTTGATCAGAAAATTTTAAATAAGCTCACTGAAAAAAATATTAAAACTAAATCTTCTGAAGAAATTTTTGTAGAAGCAATGATCGCATCCTGCTTAACCTCTGCCAAATTAGCCGAAAGTATAGGTCTGAACAAAAATCAGATAGTGCTTTCAGGAAAAGTTTCACAAACACAGCAAATGATTGCAGTATATGAAGCATTAGCTCAAAAATCTGACTATGCATTGCATTTAGGCTTAACCGAAGCCGGTAGTGGTGAATCCGGGATTATCCAAAGCACCTCTGCGTTAAGCATTCTATTACAACAAGGTATTGGCGACACTTTTCGAGTTTCCCTCACTCCCACCCCAAAATCCTCACGAACAAAAGAAGTGGAAGTTGCTCAAATGATCTTACAAAGCTTGGAACTCAAACATTTCCGACCAAAAGTGATTTCTTGTCCTGGATGCGGCAGAACCTCTGGTGATTATTTTCAAAAACTAACTCAATGTGTGAACAAAAAGATTGATCAAGAATTGACTAGATGGAAAACTAAATATCCAGGCATAGAAAACCTCAAAATCGCAGTCATGGGTTGCGTCGTCAATGGACCAGGAGAAAGCACTCACTGTGATATTGGGATTTCACTTCCTGGTCGAGGAGAAAACTTTGCCGTAGTCTTTCAAGATGGAAAAAAACTCTGCAATCTCAAAGGAAATGACATTGAAGAGAAATTTCTGAAAATTTTAGAAGATTATATCAAAGAAAAGTATAAAGATTAAAAATAAGAATTCCATTAATATGAATTCATAAAAACATTATGAAAAAAATTTGTTTACTTGGCGCCACTGGATCTATTGGAAAATCTACTTTCGAATTGGTTAAAAAAAATCCCGATAAATTCAAAATTGTCGGAGCAAGCGGACATGCCCATTTTCCAGAACTTGAAATCATTGCCCAAGAATTTAATATTCCCCATCTTCTCAATACCAAAGAATCCTTTGATTATGCAGATTTTTTGAAAAAGTGTGAACCAGATATCGTGCTTAATGCCATTGTAGGTTTCACAGGATTAAAGTTTTCTATAGAAACACTCCAACAAAAGATACCACTTGCCCTTGCAAATAAAGAGAGTTTGGTTGCCGGCGGCAAATTACTCATGCAACTTTCCCAAGAAAATAAAACTCCAATTTTACCAGTTGATTCTGAACATTCTGCCATTTTTCAGTGTCTTAATACTTCACCCCATACTGATTTTAAAAAAATTATTTTGACTTGTTCTGGCGGTCCTTTTTGGGGTAAAACAAAAAAGAATCTTGAAAAAATTACGATCGCTCAAGCTCTCAAACATCCTAATTGGTCAATGGGAGCCAAAATTTCTATTGATTCAGCTACTTTGGCAAATAAATGTCTAGAATTTTTTGAAGCCATGCATCTATTTGGTGCTTCAAAAAATCAAATACAGATTGTCATTCACCGAGAATCGATTGTTCATTCGATGGTTGAATTCCCTGATAGTTCCATTATTGCACAACTCTCACCACCAACGATGAAACTCCCTATTGCCCTAGCACTAAATTTTCCCAAAAGGGAAAATTATAATCTCCCAAGACAAATTTTTTCCAATCTTGATCTAAGTTTCCGCACACCCGACAAAAAAGTCTTTCGAACACTTGAACTCTTAGAAATCTGTACAGAACAAATGCAAAACTTTCCGATTGTATTCAATGCTGCAAACGAAATAGCCGTAGAAAATTTCCTCAACGAAAAGATTTTGTTCTCCCAAATCTTTGATGTTTTAGAACAAACAATCCATGAAACTAAACTCGAAAATCCAGATTCATTGGAAAAAATCCTAGAAATTGATAAAAATGCGCGAGTACTCGCCCAAAAATTCATAAGGAAACTTTAATGAGAAATATCGCGATCATCCTCGCTGCTGGAAATTCCGTCAGATGTGGCTTTGATAAATTATTCACTAACAAATTTGGCGAACCTGTAATTTTTCAAACTTGTAGAACCTTTCAACAATGTGATAAAATTGATGAAATACTTGTGATAATTAGCACTAAAAAAATAGTAGATTCTGAAACAAATTTAGGAAGACATTCTTTTGAAGAAAATGCCATACTATTACAAAAACAGTTTCCAAAAATTTCAAAAATTTTGCCAGGCGGTACTCAACGCTTTTTTTCACTTAAAAACGCTATTGAATACATAAAAAAGAAAGTAAATTGTCGTATTATCGTACACAATGGCGCCAATCCGAATTTAACAAATTCCGATTTAAAAGCCGGTATCGCCTTAGCCGAAAAACAAAAAAATATAATTTTTGGATTCTTTGCTAAAGATTCAATCAAACAAGTCCACAAAGGAAAAGTAGTGAAAATACTGAACCGTGACGAAATATTCCAAACACAAACGCCACAAATCTCCGATTTAAAAACCTTTATCAAAGCCTTTGAAGCATTTGATAGAAAAGATAAAAACATCCCAAGAGACGAGGCTGAATTGCTTAAAACTATTGATGAGAAAATTTTCGTATATGAATGTTACCCTAATAATCAAAAAGTCACTTTCCCACAAGATTTTAGCTCATTTAAAGAAGACTCAAACCGTTCTTTTAGAATAGGTGTTGGCGAAGATTCTCATCGTTTTGCTGTAAAGTATGATTCACATAAACCTGTTATCTTGGGAGGTATTACTTTTCCACAACAGATAAGTTTCCATGCCAATTCTGATGGAGATGTGATTTTACATGCACTATGTAACGCAATTTTAAGTGCAGTAGGAGAAAAAACACTTGATACTTTTGCCGCAAATATGTGCCAAAAAGGTATTACTAATTCTCAAAAATATATTGAAAAAGCTCTAGAAACTGCTCAAAAAAAGTTTTCAAACTTTGAAATTCAAAATGTCATCTGTTCTCTTGAGTGTAAAACACCACACTTATCCCCAATGCACGAGAACATTGTCAATCATTGTGCCAAAATCTTATCTATTTCAAAAGACAAAATTGGACTAACTTATACTAGTGGAGAAGGTTTGAGTGATGCAGGAAAAGGACTCGGAATTCAATGTTTAGTTGAAATCTTAATTACTATTTAACTTAACATATGCGAAGTCAACCTTGTTTTACAAAAATCGGTCTTTAAAATCAAATATATGAAAAAAATACAAGGACTCTCTCCTGCAAAAATAAACCTCACTCTTGATGTTTTTAGAAAAAAAACAGGCGAAAATTTTCATCCACTTAAAACCATTTTTCATAAAATTTCGCTTGTAGATAAAGTAGAAATTGTGGAAAACTCTACCTTTGTAATTGAAGGAAAATTTTCTTGTAAAATGGAAGAAAATCTAATCCACAAGGCATTCTCACTTGTACAAAAAAATTATTCAACTGCAAAATCCGTAAAAGTAAAAATCAAAAAAAACATTCCCGAAAAAAGCGGGCTTGGAGGTGGCAGTTCTAATTTTGCAACCTTCATTCAACTCTACTTTCAACTTTTTGATATGGGGCAAATTCCAAATTCTATCATTGAAGCATCTAAGTCGTTTGGAAAAGATATTCCATTCTTTTTTGGTAAAACTTCTTGTTCTCTTGGAAATAGCTTTGGAGAAGATATCAATCCTCTGAATTTCAATTTTTCCAAAACACCTATCTTTATATATCAACCAACTTTTAAAAATGCTACAGCCCAAATGTACCAAACGCTTCAAAATTTGGGAACTCATTTCACACAAGATTTTTTACAAAACCCTTCTCTTGAAAAATGTGGTAATGGGTTTGATCAATTTTTAAAAGAGGAAAAATACAAAATGATTTTAAAAAAACTAACTCTAAAAAACTTTCACTTGTGTGGAAGTGGGAGTTGTTTTTTTAGTCTTAAAAAACATGATGTTTCTCATTGTAAGATTTTTGAAGTAAACTGTCTTTAATTTCACCTTCTTTTCTTCACAAACGCCAATCCGAGTTCTGATACTTCCATAAAAGTCTTTTTTTTCACATTCGCCATAGACTGCACACCTTCATCACTTTCCAACGCATACAGACTCACTGGAATCGCCAAACTAATTTCAATTTCTTCCAATTGTTTCCGAAGATTCATTTTTTCCGATTTCAACTCCTCCAGGTCAAAACCACGCGTTGACAGTGAGTTTAGCATCATAAGATAGCAAAAACCCAAAACTAAATTTATAATCGTTCCTCCAAACAAAAAAGATTTTAAATAATTTCTCGTTTGTCCTTTCTCCACTTGTGTGGAAATTTCTTTTTCGCGAGCTGGGAAATTATTAATATTCATTTTTTGGCTTTATATTTTTTCTATAATTCTAAATTTTACTGAACGAGATCGTGAATTTTCTTCCTGTTCTACTTGTGATGGTACTATCGGTTTTTTACTTAAAAGCCTAAACTCCGCTGGTTCAGTCTGAGTATGTAATGAAAAAACTGTTTCTTCTGTTTTTGGCTCTGTTTTTTTCCGAAAAAAATGCTTTACCATTCGATCTTCCAACGAATGAAAAGACATTACCCCAAACCGATCTCCTAATTCTAATAAATTTACTGTTTCATGTAGAACCTTTTCCAAATGCCATAACTCATCGTTCGTTGCTATTCTCAAAGCCTGAAAAATACGCATTAAAATCTTTTTCACTTTATATGATGGAACATTTGCTTCAATAATAGATTTTAATTCCATAGTCGTCTCAATCTTTTTTTGTTTTCGTCCTTCTACGATTTTTCTCGCCAAGCTAGAATGCATTGGTTCTTCTCCCCATTTTTTAAAAATATCCGATAAAGCATTTTCTGAAAACTTATTTATAATCTCTGAACATTTCCCGTTATTTTTCTTATCAAAAGCCATATTCAAAGGTCCATCTTGCATAAAAGAAAAACCTTTCTCCCCATTATCCACTTGATTTGAACAAATCCCTAAATCAAGCAAAACCACTAAGGGACGAAAGAAACCTACTGTCTGCAAAATCTCCTTAATCTCTGAAAAATTTTGATTTTTAAAAACTGTTTTTTTATGCCATTTTTTAAGTTTTTTTTGTGCAAAATCCAAATGTTGCATATCTAATTCCACTCCAATATATTTTTCTAACTGCGGAAAGTTTTCCAAAATCAACTTGGCATGTCCCCCCAACCCCAAAGTTCCATCAAAAACTGTTTTTATTTTTTTAGACATCAAGACACCAATAACTTCTTTTTTTAAAACAGGCTCGTGAACTAAGTCTATGAGTGGCATTGTTTGAACAATTTTTGATACAATGTGCAAAAGTTGTGCACAAGAAGTGTAAAACAATTTCATGTGTTATAACCCTATTTATAAGGAAAAACACAGATTTAGCTCAATTCTAGAACACATTTTTTATTTAAACAAGTATTATTCCAGTTTTTAATTGATCTTCTGGAAGTTGTGTTTTATTTTTTTGTTCAATCTGATACATTTTTTTGTTCTACACATTTTATACACGAAAAAACATACTTCTTCACAATTTCAGGATAAAATACTTTATAAAATTCAAATTCTGCCTAGAATCCACGAGATGATAGATTCTTCGTTTTGTCCTTTCGACTCTGGTTATTTTTGTACTTTCCTTTGGTCAGCTATACCATTTTTAGAACTTCGTGTATCTATTCCACTTGGATATCTTCAATTTGGTCTTTCTATTTATGAAGCAATTCTTATTTCCTCTTTAGGTTGCATTCTAACAGCCTCTATCGTTCTCAAACTTCTCCCTATCTTTGTCCATTTTTTTGAAAATCACCTACCAATATTCGATCGGATAATGAAAAAGATTTTTGAAAAAACACGCCATGAACATTCTCATAAGATGGCAGTTGTTGGCGAAATTTTTCTCATTTTATTTGTAGCTATCCCTATGCCTGGAAGTGGCTCTTGGAGTGGAGTTCTAATTGCTTATCTTTTTGGCATTCCATACAAAAAAGCCATCGCTATCGTTGGTTTAGGAGTTCTTTTTAGTGCATTACTAGTATCAATTCTCACTATTTTTGGACACCAAATATGGAAATTTTTTAATAATGGTGGTGGAAATTTTAGCGAATTTGTTTTGGGATTTTTTGCGTAAAATCCCAAATTTCTGATGGATCAGAAAAATGCAGTTTTTTTATTTTGTCATAAATTTTTATCTGATCTCCCAATTTTCGTTGTAATTCCTCTACTTCAAAAATAGGATCTTCTGAAGAAAAATTTGCCGAAGTAGCCGTAACTGGAAAATTTATATTTCTCGCTATCTCTCCAATAGTACTTATCCGAAAAGCCACCTGTCCCCTTGGCCAAAATTTACTTTGTGGCAATAATTTTTTTGGTTTTAGTATTGCCGTTCTAGGTCGTTCCATGAAAAAAAAGGTATCTACCCCTTCTGGTATCTCTGCAAATCGCTCTAACATCTCAAAATCTCGAACCACAAGAGAAAAGAACTTCCCAGCAGGTCTTTTTTTAAGAGCATAAAGCCTTTCAAGTCCTGCCTCATCATCTGCTCTCACCCCAAGACCAAAACTGGTATCGGTTGGAAAAGCCCAAATTTCTCCAAAATCAAACATGTTTTTTTATTACTGATATTTTTCTAACTTTAGAAACCTCTGATAAATAAACTCTAACTAAAAAAACTCTTTTTCCAAATAATATATATTTTCATCAATCGATTAAGAAAACACTGAAAAAAACAAAAATGACAAAACAATCAATTTTATAGAAATAAAGTTATTTATCAGAGATTCCTTCAAATTATCACAAAAAAAATTTGACCCCAAGCGTTTTTATCATAAAATTTTACTCGCTCTTAAGAAAGATTTAACAAGAAATCAATCAACGACGCGCGTGTCGTATAATGGCTTATTATCCCGGCCTTCCAAGCCGATGACGTGGGTTCGATTCCCACCACGCGCTCCAATCTACACCTCTTCGAGACTACGCTTGGCAAGCCAATTTACTCCAATTGGTGTTTTTGAAATACAAGAAAGTGTATGCGGAGACTGTCCGCCGTAGCTTTAGCGAAGGCTGGACTTTGATATAATTATATAAATTTTGAATTAATCTGAAATTATTTCTGTCACTTGCTTCGATTTACTTGTTACTATTTCATCAAATACAACATCCCCTTTCTGCACAAAAGAATCATTCAGTTTTGAGAATACTGAATCTTCATTCAACATTTTCCAAGTCTCTGGTTCCTCTTCAAATAATATTTTTGCTTTTTCATGTACATCTGGTAATGAAAACCCTGTAATTATCACAACTCCCTCTGGTGTTTGTACTATCATTTCGCAACCTTCCAAGCTATCTTCAACAAAAGAAAAACCACGATTAACATTTGCTTTGTAATCAAGAGAAAAAATTTCTGTCATTTTTAATTATTGTTTAAAAAATATAAATTTTTAATGTAATTAAATCAGTATTGGAAAAAAATTTTAATAAATCATTGTTGAATTTCAATTCGTTTTCCTTTTCCTGTAGCATAAACTTCAGGATAATACATTTCAAAAACCTTTGGCGGCAACAATTCATATTCCCCTTCTAGTCTTGTTTGAATAAGATATTTAAATTCATGAGCACCTGCTCGCATTTCAGGAACAAAGAATCTTGTTTTATCAAAATAAAATTCTTTATGCTCAATTCGAGGTCTACACCATCCATAGCAATTATTATCCTCTTCTGTTTTTGTAAACTGTTGTAAATTTTGATCCACATTTTCAAGATCAAAATTTATTCCTTCTGCACCCGAAGGAACAGTATCTTCAACCACAACTTGACGATGAGAAGTATTTGTAACTACCTTAATTCGAACAAGATAGGCTTCCCCTATTTCTAGATTTGTAACAGGAGTTTCGAAATTTTTATCATTCACTTCAAATATTTCTCTCTCTATCCAAAATCCTTTCTGCACAGGAGAAAGATCAACCGCTTGAAACACTTCATGCAATTGGATATCCGCATAAAACTGTTTTTTATTTGAAGAAGAAAAATTAATAGTTTTTTCTGTACTTCTTGGAAGAAACTCTTTTACCTCAAATTTGTCTATCCCTGACTTCAATGTCCCTTGAATACCCTTCGATTCATCTTTCTCAAGATTAGTCATCGTAAAATGAGTTGGCCAGTTATCTTCAGGAATAACCTCAGAATAATTTTTTAAAGCCATTAGAACTCGTAAAGCAGAGTTCCCAGATAAACGAGATTTTGTATCCGCAAGATAGCGAGCTATTTTTGACTGAGCAGATTCTAACATTTCATTCTCTACTACCCATTCAAAAAGAATAGAAGTTAAGCGTTCATTTTGCGAATAAAAACTACGATTTATTTCTTCCCAAAAAGCGTATCGATCACGAAATTTCATAAGTCGTTGCAATTCTTCCGTCACTTCTTTTTTCTTTGTTTGAACTTTCGGAGAAATAATACTTTTTGTGTTTAATGTTCCAGCCTTAATTTCAGTTAAATCAACACTTCGAATCCACCAAGCTTTCGCCTCTGTTGAATCAAGATAAGAAACAAGAAAATCTAAATCTTGAGAAGAGAGTATTCCTTCTTTTATTAGTATAAAAGCTGCATGTTGTCGTGTTGATTCAGAAATACACCAATACGGAGTACAAGGGGAAAGTACTTTTTTTCTGAGCCAGTGAGCTGCTTTTTCAAGATTTTCTTGTGGTAAATTCACACCAAATTCATTCCACAAAGGAGCAAATTCAAGAATATGTGCTGTGAGCCATTCACTTTCATACCAAGAATTTGACCAAAATTTAAATCCGCCAGAATGTCCTTGTGCTTTCAAAATATCATTTCTTGCTTCCTCCAATTTAACAATATCTATTAATTCAATCTCCTTTCCAATAGAAGAAAATAATTCATATTGAAGCATACGAGAAGTCCAATAGGAAAATTTTTGTTCTGTACAAAACAAATTCATTTCTCGTGCTATATCTACAAATTTTTGAAGTCTGTCCAATAATGTACCAAATACTTTCACCTCAAGAATAGATCTTAGAGATCTGTCATCTGTCCGTAATGTTAAATTAGTCGATTCCTTCACTTCCAAAAATTCAGCTACCGATGTTGAAATAACTGGAGGGAAAATTTTCCTTTTCAATACAACAGAATCTTTTAATCCAGATTGTGTTCCCTCTATATCAAATCGAAATTCAATATCTAATCCCTCAATAGGAATTGAGTGTTTTTCATATGGAACATAAACAGGAAAAAATACTCTACTTTCTTCCTTTATATCAACATTCCTTTCTAAAATTTTACATTCAATTTCAGATGGAAGATGCATAGTTATTTTTATTTCTTCTTCCTTTGGAATTGTTATATTTCTTCGCACAAGCAAACCAATATTTGTTTTGTCTCCTGCTCTAAAAAAATTAGGGACAATTGGTGAAATTAAAATTGGAAGACTTGTTTGAATTTCTGTTTCAGCTTCTCCAAAAGCATTTTTAGCCGTACTTCCTACCGCCCAAATATGCCATTTAGTCAAATTATCTGGTAATGGAATTTGAGCTTCTGCGTGACCATTTTCATCTGTTTGAATAGTCGCTAAAAAAGCTGCTGTGTCTCGAAAATCCCCACGAGACTTAAATTCTCCTCCCTTCTCTTCATTCCCTCCCCCTCCAAAAGGACTCTCTGTTGCCGCTTTAATTTTTTCAACCTTTTCATATATATCCGACAATTCAACCTCTGACAAAAAGTTGGCTAAACTATGGAAAGTGCGAACACCCAAAGGCAGTTCTGCCAAAAATTTCTTCCATAGTTCCAATTTTGGACGAGATTTTAAAGCTAGTAAAGTTTGATCAACCACAGCAATAGTAACTTCACTACTAACTGGTTTTCCATTTGATTCGGTAAAAATATCCAATGAAACAATCTCTTTTGGATGATACTCTTTCTTATCTGGAGTAAGTTTGATTGAAAGCTCATGATTTGGATCAGAAATTGGAACATTGATTACACCCCATCTTATTTGAGGAATTCCTCGTTCATCTTTTCCCTCTATAAGGATGCTTACAAATATATTTGGAGCCATCCATGATTCCGCTTTGAAACTAACCGTATTATTTTTTAAATTTGCTTCTAATGTTTCCAAAACTGTTCCCCTTTCAATAGTTATATGAGATTTATCAATTTTCCATTTATTATGAGGAAACAATACCTCTATATCCTCTCCAACTTGATAATCATCTTTATCAGAAAATAATGGTAAAATACGATTAACTTCATTTTGTCTCATACTAAACTGTTCATGTTTATCAGTCCAAACCCAGAAATGTCTTTCTACTTTTGCTAACCGATCCTTTCTATCTTCGGAAATAACACGAACAAAATACTGCCCAGACTCTTCTGGCACTTTTACTTGAGCTAAAAATTTCCCTTGCTCGTTTGATTCAATTTCTTCTTCATGAATTAATACTTCTGTGCTCTGCCATTCTCCAACAAAATCACCATTCCCACTTCTTCTGTCATTACGAACCCACTTTGTTTGAAAAAGCTGAATAGTAATATCTTTATCTTCAAGAAAGTTATCATCCAAATCTGTAATCTTCCCTAAAACATCAATGTTTTCATGCTCAGCTTTATAAAAATATCTTCCATTATCAAGTTGTATTTTTTCTGATGAATTATAAAAAGGAATCGATATAGTTTTTGAACTTTTTTCACTAGGACTAGCTTCCACAGTTACACTTAAATTTACCAAATTCCAATCAATCTTTTCATCCAAAATAAAGTCTAATTTTATTGGAATAAAAAGTTTTCCATTTTTATCTAAAATTGTTTCTCCTTTCGTTAAAATTTTATCTTTATTTGTTCCTCTATGCCAGTACCATTGCTGTTGTTCTTGACCAAAAAGAGAAACTTGATAAGACACTTTTTTCCCTGCCATTTTTCCCCCAAAAGCATACTCAGCAGAGACTTCAGCAGAAATATCATCTTTCCATATAGCACGCAGATCATCAAATTCAGCATCAATTAAAAATGTTGGTTTCCGATATTCTGTCACATAAAAATTTACCTGCTTCTGAAATATTTGTTTCTCTTTTGAATCTAAAAATTCAATTATGAGTTGATACTGCCCCAATCCTCCATTTTTTGGAATAATCCATTCTCCATTCAAACTCCCTCCATTCGTTTTAAATTTTTCTGAATAAACTTCTTTGTATTGAGCATCCAATACTTTTACTCGATAGGAATACTCTTTATCCAAATCTATATCCTTTAAAGGGAATTCCTTTTCAAAAAATAACCGTTCACGAAATATCGACTTAAAAAATACTTTATCTCCTGGACGATAAAGCGGACGATCAGAAAAAACTTCACTAGTAAGAATTTCTCCATACTTGTATGGATTGAATGATATAGGTGCATCATAAGGTCGAATTCCTTTTTCAAACTCGGTTGAACCAATTCCAATCTGATCACCATTACGGACAAAAACATATCTTTTGTTTCTATCAATCGAAAATTTGAACGGTACAGTCACATTTTTATGTGAACTTTCATGTTCTATTACCTGACAATTACAACTTGATTTCCAATGTTTTACAAAAATATCTATATCCACAATTTCTTCTATAATTTCAGGATAAACAATCATTTCATTGTTTGCGGTTTGTTTGAGTTCCACTGGAAAATCCAAAACAGCAAATTCTGAAGTTATTGTTCGTGCATAACTGTTCCCATTGGGAGTATAAAAAAGCTGTACTTTATATATACCAGGAGCCAGCAATTTATTTTCATCTACCAACTCTGGAAATTCTTTAGCAAAATCAAACTCCACCACTTGCCGTCTTTCCAAACGAGATTCCCATGTGAAATTTTTATGAAAAACATTTTTTTCAAAAGTGAAATTTTTTGGAGGAATTCGTTCGATTTTAAAAGAAACATTACGATGTTCTCCCGAATACCAAATATAATATTTAGGAATTGTCCCAAACTGATAAGTTTTTATTTCATTTGGGAAAAAAATTGAACGAACCGTGTTTGGAAATTTTGGAGTAAAAGAATAAATCTTATCCTCTTTAAGTACTCGACCATATTTATCTTTTAATCCTTTTTTTATAGTAAGAGTCTGTTCTTTCTGCGGTATCCAATGAGCCCATGGAGAAGGTATTCTAAAATAGTATGATTTATAATCTTCTCCAAAACGAGAAACCGTTTCCTCCTTTTCTTTTTCAATATAACTTTCCCATTCAGAACTTTCTATAGGAACAAGCTGAATAAAATCTAAAAAATCATTGTAAGATACCTGAGAAGAAAACCTTAGATTTAAATCTTGAAAAACATCTGTTCCTGAACCTTTTCCAAATTTTACGGTAAATGGAGAAATTGTTTTAAAATCTTTTGTTTGCTCGACAGAAGTTGAAAGATTTCCTTCTAATCCCTGTATTGACTTAGGAATACCTAGCGTATAATGAGTATTTTCTATCCAATCTGATTTAGGAATAAGCTCAATTATTGTTTTATCTTTTTTGCGAGTTTTTTCATTTTCATGATATTGAACGACAAACTCTATTTCAGGCTTAACCCAAAACTTTTTTGCTTCATCAAGGGGTATCGATTGGTTTAAATATACTAAAAAAGGTTTTCGAAAAATAAGTTCTTTAGCTTCAATTTTTTTCAGTTTTACTAGCGGAGTGTCAAAAGCATATTCAATTATCTCCCCCCCCAATTCTTTCGATATGTTAAATTCATAACGAGTTGAATATTTCCACTCTTCTTTTGGTTCAAAAAGAATCCCCATAGTCCCAAGTATTTGCCAACTCCCTTTCATAGAAGGAGTTATAGAAATATTTTTCTTGAGCCATTTCTGTGATTTTTCTGCATTTTGAAGCACAAAAATCGGTTTATCCCACATAAAAGTAACGGGAGTCTTTCCTAAAACATCTGTGCTATTATTACTTGGTGATACAAACACAAGTTTTGTATTTTCTTCTGTTTTAATATTTTCACTCTGAATATTGGAACTAATTTCCAGCCCTTTCTTTGGAAGTTTCTCAGGAAGTTCACATCCAAATAAAAGCAAAAGACAAATTGTCGCAGTAAATAATTTTTTCATTTTTATATATTTTTTGTTTTTTTATTTTTTTCTGACTAAATCAGTGTTTCCTTAAAACCTACCGCTATTAGAGCATATTATTCATTGAAAGTACAAAACATTTTTCTCCCACCCTCATTCATGTTCTCCTCCCTCATTAAAACATTGTCTTCCCGTTCTTGAAACGGGATCTA